>NZ_JAKZAJ010000003.1 GCF_023156285.1 Marinobacter koreensis
CGTGAAACAGACCAGCGCCGATGGTAGTGTGGCATGGCCCATGCGAGAGTAGGTCATCGTCAGGCTCCTAACCCAAACCCCAGCATCTCCGATGCTGGGGTTTTTTATTGCCTGTAATTCCGTTGTCTCAAGGCAGCCAGATTTCGAACACGCCGCCGCCCAGGGTACCGCCGTTGTGCAATTTGATGGATCCGCATCGGTCGCCCTCAGCGTGCAACCGGGCGACGGATGAGGCAAAGAAGAGCCCGAGACTGGTGCTTCCGCTGTTGAAATCCAGGGATTTGAAATTCAACGTGCCTGAGTGCTGCATATTGTCGGGATAGCCCTCACCGTCATCCTCCACACCGATCACGAGATAACCGTCCTCCTGACGTGCCGTCAGCCGGATCGCGCTTTTGGTGTAACGGATGGCGTTATTGAGGGTATTGTTCAGAACACCGGTCAGCAGGTCATCATCGAAAAAGCCGTTGATGTCATCAGCCTCGATAGAGCAGTGGATTCCAAGCCCCTCCAGCAGCGGGGTGTGTCGGGCCAGGTGTTCGGCGAGGAAATCCGGTACGAAATGTTCCTCGATGTGTGCAGACAGGTTGTTTTCACCCAGTCTGTAGATCCCCAGAAGCTGGACCAGGTCGTTATGCATCCGCTCAGCTTCGTACTGCAGCGTATTGAACCGTGGTGAGCCGCCCAGAGTGCTCTGATGCTCCGTACGAAGCTCATCGAGTGAGTTCAGAAGCATCCCCAGGGAATTCTTCATATCATGGACCGCAGATGCGATAACCATGGAAAAATCGATGTTCTGGTCGCTCATGACTGCAGTCCTTCCAGTTTCTTTTTCAAAGCGATGTACCGGCGGTATTGCCGGTGCTGTTCCGGCAGGCCTTTCAAACGATCGAGGTAGGCGAGGCACTGTTCGATCAGCTTTGCTCGGTCCGGCGTCTTCTCGGATTCCTTCATGAGTACCTGGATCAGGTTGAGGTTCAGCGCGGCGTGATCTGGCACTATGGCCAGCGCTTCTCGAAAAGCCTCTGCAGCGGCCGTAAGGTCACCGGACTCGAAGGCCTTGATCCCGTCCCGGTTGAGAGTGCGCGCTTTCAGTTTCTGACGGAAGCCCACGGGTTCGTCCAGCAGGTTTTCAATTTGTTGCACAATCTCGGGTTCCTCGGCGTAATCCTCGGCGAGTTTTCCCAGTAGTGCTTTTGCGTCGTTGTCGTGTCCCAATCGAAACAGGGTGCGTGCGTAGTCGATCCCAAGGTCCGCTGAAAGGTGTTCCAGACTGTCCACCTGATTCCGGATAGTGCTCAGCAGTGCCTCAGCCTCCTTCGTGCGATTCTGGCCCGCGTGAACGCGGCACTTTACGATGTCACTCCTGAGTTGGAGTCCGTCCTCTTCAAAACGCTTCTCCATGCGAGAGAGGACTGCCAGGGCTTCGTTGGCCTGGGCGGAGGCTTCTTCGCCAGTTTCCCCCTCACTGAGCTCAGAAAGGGTATGGGCGAGTGACAGGTAATGTTGGCTACTGTCGTGAATCGAGTGCGTGCCCAGGGCAACTGTCTGGCGCCAGGCTTCTGACGCAATTGCTATATCCTGGTTAGCACCGGCAAGCTCCGCCAGATGCCGCTGGCGTAACATGGCATTGGGTGAATGCTCTGCAGCCTGTTCCAGGACTTTCTGGGCCCGGGCGGGGCGGCCCTGTTTTTCGAGGCCCTCCGCCAGGAGGTCGTATGCCTCCATGTAGTCAGGATGCTTTTCGATAAGTTGCCGGAGAGCATCCACCGCCTCATCGTAATTACGATTCGCCAGCAACACACGGCAACGCCCAAGCCTTGCCCAGGAGAGCTCACGCTGGGCCAGAACGTCATCATAGGTTTTCAGGGCATGGGCCAGATCCCCTAGCTGAAAGTAGAGATCACCGAGGGTTTTCATGAGCCATGTTTTGTATCGCGGTTGCCGCGGCAGAGCCTCAAGGCACTGGGAAATGGCCTCGGGATAGTTCTCCCGGTCGATTTCACGATTGATGGGCAGCAGGGCATTGCGCTGGTCGATCAGGGCGCTGAGTCGCTTCTCGAGCATTGCCCGGTTTATAGGCTTGGTGAGGTAGCCATCCGGCTGATACTCCCGAGCGCCCATCACCATCTCTTTGGACGTTTCCGCGGTAACCATCAAAAACAGGGAAGAACGTTTCAGAAGTTTCTTGTGCCTCAATTCCTCCAGTACATGCTGCCCGTTTTTTCCTTCGCCGAGATTGTAGTCGCACAGCACCACGTCCACGTGGTTGTACGCGCAGTACTGGATGGCCTGGGTTGCGTGGGCAACCAGTTCGATTTTGTCGGCCCCGCAGCTCCTCAGCATCTGGCGCATGGACAACCGGAAGTTTTCGAAATCATCCACAACCAGGAAGCTCAGCTTGCCGAACCGGTTTATTCCAAGAGACGGTGAGTCTGTCATGAGCGTGTCTGCTTCAGAAGTTTATTGACCAGTGCCCGCAGTGCAGCGGGTTTGACCGGTTTATACAGGATTTGATAGCCGCGCTGGATAGCATCCTCGCGAACTTCCGGCCCCATATATCCGGTGATCAGGATGCCGGGAATATCATCGCTGATATTGGCTCTCAGTTTGTCCATCGCATCCAGGCCATTTTTGTTATCGTCCAGCTGGTAATCCGCCAGTATGATATCCGGGCGACCGCCCGCGAGCTGTTCCATGGCATCCTCCAGGCTCTCTGCGGCAGTTATCTCACATTGCCAGTTGCTCAGCAGCGCAACCATACCCTGCAGAATCGTGGGATCGTTATCAATACAGAGCACATGCAGCCCACCCAGACTGGATACACGGCGAGAGGCCGCCGTTGGAGTGGCGACGCTCTGACGATCCTGTTCCGGTGGTGCGACCGGAACCGTAATTCCGAACACACTGCCACGACCCTGCGACGAGTGTACGGAGACCGGGTGGTTCAACATGCCGCTGATGCGATCAACAATCGCAAGCCCAAGCCCCAGGCCCTTCTTGTCGCGCCCCTGCTGGAAGCGGCGGAACTCTTCAAAAATGTGGGCGAGCTGGTCTTCGGGAATCCCGGGGCCGGTGTCCCAGACCTCAATTCTGATATACCCCTTGAGCCGTCTGCATCCGAGAAGAATCTTGCCACTCGGGGTATATCGGATAGCGTTGGACAGGAAGTTCTGGACGACCCGCCGGAGCAACTTTGAATCCGAACGAACCCAGGCAGTGCTGGGCACGACATGAAGCTCAAGCCCTTGCTCCTTGGCGATGGCGGTAAAATCGGTGGCCAGGTGCTTCAGAAGATCATCCACCGGAAAAACGCCGATATTCGGCTCCAGCGCGCCGGCATCCAGTTTGGAGATGTCCAGGAGCGTACTGATGATTTCTTCTGCGGCACCGAGCGAGCTGTCGATATGGTCCACGAGCTCCTTCATCTCGCCATCCTCGGCTTTGCCGGCAAGGGCGGATGTGAACAGTCGGGCGGCATTGAGGGGCTGAAGCAGATCGTGGCTGGCAGAGGCCAGGAACCGGGTTTTACTCTGGTTTGCCTGTTCTGCAACCGATTTTGCCTTGAGCATCTGCTCGTTGATGACCTGCAGTTCCTGGGTGCGTTCCTTGACGCGCTGCTCCAGGTATATGTTGGTCTCCTTGAGCGCCTGTTCGGTCCGACGCATCGCGGTGATGTCCTGGAAGGTGGTTACATAGCCACCACCGGGAATCGGGCTACCGTCGATCCGCACAACCGTGCCATCGGGACGCTGACGTTCATAGGACATGGGCTTGCCCAGTCTCATGCTGTCGCAACGGTCGGTGATGATATCGTCGATACGCCGGGCGGAGAGGTTGGCATTGGTCAGGTTATACCGCATGAGCTCTTCAATCGGGCGGCCAACGCGAACGAAGCCCTTGGGATAGTTGAACAGCTCCAGATAGCGATGGTTCCAGACCACCAGTTGCTGCTGGTGGTTTACCACGGAGACGCCCAGGCTGATGTTTTCGATGGCAGACTGCAGCAGTTCCCGACTGAACGTCATTGCCTGTGATGCTTCGTCGACGATACTGACCACATCCTCGATCTGCATGTCCCGGCCGGTCAGGGTCGATTCGAGCACAACTCGAGCCGTTGATGCACCGATGACCGACGCCAGTTGCCGCTCGATGTACTTCATCAAATGGGTGGATGCGGGGCGCTGTGGGTGCAGGCGAATGGCATTTCGGCGTTCGTAATTGCGGAAAATCGTCTCCGAACGCTCTTCCCCCATGAATCGGTCCGTCAGCGCCTGCAGGTCTGAGGTAAGGACTTCCCCCTGCCAGCTTTGATGATGGGGAGTTTCCGGGCGGGGCTGGGGATCATGAAAGAATGAGGCAATCTGGATCTTTTCCCGAACCCGCTGTCGGGTCAGCATGGACAGGACTATGTAGGTCACGGTGTTGATGCCGAGACTCCAGATAATACCGTGACTGGTCTGGTCCAGGTCCGAGCCGAAAAGCGCGGTCGGCCGGGTCCAGGAGAGGCCCCATAGCCCCTGATTGATGAGGTTGTCCGCGACCCAGCCCGTGGAGGCAAGGGCTGGCAGGAGGAGCGTGTAGCACCACATCAGGAAGCCCAGTGCCAGTCCCCAGGCTGCACCCGTGAAGTTGCCCTGTCGCCAGACGATACCACCGACCAGTGCCGGTCCGAATTGTGCTGCCGCCGCAAAGGAAAGCAGGCCGAATGCCGTCAGACTGTAGTCCTCTCCGGCCATGCGGTAGAAACCATACGCCGTAAGCAGAACGACGAAGATGGCGACCCGTCGAATGCTCAGCAACAGATAACTCAGATCACTCCGGCGGTTCATGCCCGGACGGAAGAATTTGAGCAGCGCGGGCATGATGATCTCATTGCTCACCATGGTCGCGATGGCTACCGAACAGACGATAACCATGGCGGCGGCTGCAGAGCCGCCGCCCAGAAAGGCGAGAACGGCCAGCCACTCTTTCCCCGCCATGATCGGCAGCTGCAGAATCAGAATGTCCGGATTGCCATTCATGGACTCGGGATAGAGCAGGCCGGCGGCTGCAATCGGGATGACGAAAGCACTGGCAACCACCAGGTAAATCGGCATGGCCCAGCGGGCCACCTCGAAATCTCTGTGATCGGTATTCTCGACGACCATTACGTGGAACTGCCGGGGCAAGCAAATGATCGCCAGCATGGCGACGAGTGTCTGGGTAATGAAGGCCGTTGTACCAAGCTGCTCTGTGGTCAGGATGCCAGTGAGTTCGGCGTTGCGTGCCTGCTCGAAGAGATCCCCGAATCCATTGAACAGTCCATAACCGACGAACAGTCCAACGGCGACGAAGGCCACGAGCTTGATCAGGGATTCAAAGGCGACGGCCTGAATCATGCCTCGATGGTGTTCTGTGGATTCAAGATGACGTGTGCCGAACAGGACGGTGAATACCGCCAACGCCAGCGTGATATACCAGGCAGAGTCGTTCCATGCCGCCGAGCTGAGCTCTCCATAACCACTGCCGCGATCGGACAGGACGTTGAAGCCCATGGAGATGGCTTTAAGCTGCAACGCGATGTACGGCACGCTGCCGATCAGCGCAAAGGTTGCGATCATGGCGGCCAGAAGCTGGGACTTGCCGTATCGCGAAGCGATGAAATCCGCGATAGAGGTGCTGTTATTGCGCTTACTGATGTAAATGATCCGGCGCAGCAGGGGCGCGCCGAAAACAAAGACCAGAAGGGGGCCGAGATAGATGGGCAGAAAACCCAGGCCCTCCTGTGTTGCGCGCCCTACGGCGCCATAAAAGGTCCAGGAAGTGAAGTAAACGGCCAGTGAAAGCGCGTAGATGTGGGTTCGGGCCAGGCGGCGCCGATACAGTCCCGGGTGTTTGTCACCGGCCCAGGCGATGACAAACAGAATGGAAATGTAGGTGATTGAGATGGCTACCAGCAGCCAGGCGCTAATCATAAGTGGCCGTTCTTCCTGATCCCTGTGGTTTTTGTTGGTTTTGAATTAATGGGAGCAGACTGTCGTCAACAGCGGATCGCTCTGGTCAAGCACTTTCATGTTGTCGATCCGCGGTGATCCATTCGAGCCGAGCGGGACCAGTTCGTCCGTTGCACAGTTTAACAGGTGGACGCGGTGGGACACGGCATCCGTCACCTTCTGCTCAAACCGATACAGAGTAAACCGCACGATGTCAGGATTGTCGGTATCCCGGCTGATGCTTTTGAGATCGACCGTTGAAAAGGCTGTGACGTACGGGAAGACAAAGGTCCAGGGGCGCCAGATGATCCCGTCGTTTTCGGTATCGACGATGACGGCTTCGTCCGGAAGGAGTTCTTTTTTGTGATCGTACCAGGTGTACTCACCGTGAATCAGGTAGGCGAGCATGCCCGCGCCGGCAAAAGCCGGAATCAGCCAGCGAGGGGCCTTTTTCCGGGTCGCTGCGCGAATGCCCAGGGCAATACCGGCAGCGCCGAGGCCACAAAAGACAGTGGCAATAAGGTTCCAGAACATAACTACATATCCTCAAAAAAGAACGGGCTCCCTCGTAGAGGAAGCCCGTTCAGTATCAACCTGTCAATTCAGAGACTGAATCAGGCTGAGTTGTTGCTTAGTGGTCTTGAGCTTGGCCGGCACCACGTGGGTAACGGACGCTTTCGACCAGTTCCTGAATCTCAACGGGCGGTTCTTCAGTTGCGTTGGATACCAGGAAGGCTACCGCAAAGTTGATGACGGCACCAATCGCACCGATGGAAAGCGGGGAGATGCCCAGTACCCAGTTCGCTGCGTTATCCGGCAGGTTGTTGGTACCCGGAATGAACAGCCAGCCTTTGTACACGAAGATGTAGCACAGTGTGAAGGCAAGACCGGTCAGCATACCCGCAACCGCACCCTTGTTGTTGATGCGCTTGGAGAAGATACCCATCATCAGTACCGGGAACAGCGACGCGGCCGCGATACCGAAGGCCAGTGCCACAACCTGGGCCGCGAAGCCCGGCGGGTTGGCGCCCAGATAGGTCGCGACGACGATAGCAACGGCCATGGAGACCCGTGCTGCCATCAACTCGCCTTTCTCCGAGATGTCCGGATTAATGGAACCTTTGATCAGGTCGTGACTGACCGCAGAGGATATCGCCAGCAACAGCCCCGCCGCCGTGGACAGCGCCGCTGCAAGACCACCGGCTGCAATCAGACCGATAACCCAGCCGGGGAGGTTGGCGATTTCGGGGTTAGCCAGTACCAGAATGTCCCGGTTCACCACCAGCTCGTTACCTTTCCAGCCACGGGCCTCAGCCTGGTCCTGGAACGCAGGTGTGTCGTTGTACAGCTGGATGCGGCCATCGCCGTTCTTGTCGGTGAACTTGATCAGACCCGTGATTTCCCACTCTTTGACCCAGTTCGGACGATCATCGTATTTGATCGGGGCGGCCTGGGTGCCTTCCGGATAGATAGTGGTCATCAGGTTCAGACGCGCCATGGAAGCAACGGCCGGTGCGGTCAGGTACAGCAGGGCGATGAAGACCAGAGCCCAGCCAGCAGACCAGCGAGCATCGGCAACCTTGGGAACGGTGAAGAACCGGATGATAACGTGCGGCAGACCGGCAGTACCGATCATCAGGGTCAGTGTGAACAGAACCATGTTCAGTTTATTGTCCACATCTGCTGTATATGAGTTGAAACCGAGATCGGTGATGATCTGGTTCAGCTTGGTCAGCAGCGGCATGCCGGAATCCACGTGGGTGGAGAACAGGCCAAGACCCGGGATCGGGTTGCCAGTCAGTTGCATGGAGATGAACACGGCCGGGATGGTGTAAGCCACAATCAGTACGCAGTACTGGGCCACTTGGGTATAGGTGATGCCCTTCATGCCGCCGAGAACGGCGTACACGAATACCACGACCGCAGCGATGATCAGACCCATGGTGGAGTCAACTTCCAGGAAGCGGGAGAAGGCGACACCTGCACCCGCCATCTGGCCGATAACGTAGGTCACTGACGCAACGATCAGACAGATAACCGCGACCAGGCGAGCATTCTTGCTGTAGAAACGGTCCCCGATGAACTCCGGAACGGTAAATTTACCGAACTTGCGGAGGTACGGGGCCAGCAGCATCGCGAGCAGCACGTAGCCACCGGTCCAGCCCATCAGGAAGGTGGAGTTGGAATAGCCGCCGGCGGCAATCAGACCCGCCATGGAAATAAAGGATGCCGCTGACATCCAGTCCGCACCAATGGCTGCGCCGTTGGTGATGGGGTGAACGCCGCCACCGGCCACGTAGAAGTCTTTGGTGCTTCCCGCTTTGGCCCAGATGGCAATGGCGATGTAGAGGAGGAACGAGCCCCCAACGAATATGATGTTGATTGCAAACTGGCTCATTCGATCTTACTCCTCGTGCACGCCGAATTGTTCGTCGATCTTGTTCATGCGCCATGCATAGAAGAAGATCAGACCGATGAAGGTAAGAATCGAGCCCTGCTGGGCAAACCAGAACCCAAGGTCGGTGCCGCCAACGGCGATACCGGACAGCATGGGACGAAGAAGAATCGCAAATCCGTATGACACCAGGGCCCAGACAATCAGGCTCCCGAATATCAGACGGAGATTCGCCTTCCAGTACTTTTCAGCGTCGTAGCTATGACCTGACATAAGCTCACTCCTGTGTTGTTGTTGTGGAGGTTGGGTGGATTTTTGGTGAGACCTTTCGGATAGAGAATTTATTATTCATATAAGTATTTCTCCGACTGTTGTCTTTACCGACTTTACTTGGCAACTAATTTATAGATATTGGCAAAAGGTCTAATTCTCAGTAATTTGGGGCACAAATCGCCGTTTTCCGGGGCAGGGCTACGCTTGGTTCAAAAGCGCTTCATGTTTTGAAGTTGCCTGTGATATCGAAGTTTGTCGGTAAGCGCCTTCACGGTTTTCACGCCATCCTTTCTGGCGCGATTGAGGGCTACCAGAGTCAGTTCCGCTGTCGCCAGTGCATCTGCCGCCGCATGGTGTCGTTCGCTGACCTCCAGCCCGAAGAAATCCGCCCAATGGTCCAGCCCCTTGCCACCGGTTTGAGCATTGGGGAAAAACGCCGGTAACAGGTCGGCGACATCGATCCAGACATGGTTCCGGGCATAGCCGAGTTGGTGCTTTAGAGTCTTTTCCAGGAATTTCTGGTCAAAGGCAGAGTGATAGGCGAGGATCGGGTCGCCGTTCATCCAGTCCAGCAGGTACAGTAGTGCGTCCTCGGTTTCGTGGCCCTGGGTAAGGGCCTCCGGGCCGATGCCGTGGATAAGGACGGTTTCGCTGATATCCAGATCCGGCCGTCTCAGAATCAAGTCGAACTGGTCGTCGAGGTGAATGACGCCCCCGGTGATCGCAACCGCACCGATGGCGATCACCTCATCCTGTCCGGGGTTGAGGCCGGTGGTTTCAAGGTCGAGAACGATCAGGCGGATCTCGGAGAGTAGCTGGTCGCCTACGGTCTTTGGGGAAGGCAGGTTGTCCCAGTCGCCATCCTTCAGGCCCCGTCGTTTTTCAAGCCAGTGTCTGATGTATTCGAGCATGCCTGGGACAACTCACAGTTGATAGGTGACTTCCAGCTTCTGCTGGAGACGCTGGGCCTGTCGGAACGATTCCCGGAGAATTCGGCGATCCAGCGGGTTCAGGTCGTCCGGATTGATGTAGTTCGTCAACTCCTCGCCACGATCCAGCATCTCCTGGTGCGCGCGCATGCGGATGGCCTGAATGAGGCTGTAGGCCTCTTTCCAGGCGTTTGCATCTTTGGCGTCGAAAACCCCTTTGCGGGAAAGCTCCTCCATACGTTCGAGCGTGTTGGCGGTTTCGACGCCATTGGCCAGGGCAAATACGCGCACCGACTCGACGAATGGCGCGAGCCCCTGTCGCTTGAGGTCCAGGGCGTGCTTCTTGCCGTCGTTCACGTACCGGAAGTTTCGGAACATGGTCAGCGGAGGTTTTCGCTGGAATGCGTTACCGGCGAGCATTTTCTGGAACAGTGCGTTCTTGCGAATTCGGGTCAGAACCTTGTCCAGCAGTTCGTGCAAGGGTTCGGTGGGGCCGAAAACGGCCCGCATATCCAGGAAGATGGATGAATAGACCAGGTTCTGGGGTGTCGAGGCATCAATGAACCGTATAAACCAGTCGTCCCATTCCCGGTCGCTCAGGCAGAGTTTGGGGTTGCTCGCCATGATGTTGCCCTTGCACAACGTAAAGCCGCACTCGGCCAGCTCCTGGTTGACGGTCTGAGCGAAGGGTAGAAGCTTTTCGCGAACCTGTTCTTCGGTCATTCCCTCGGGCGTCCGGAACAGGATGCCATTGTCCTGGTCGGTCAACAGGGTCTGTTCCTGTCGACCTTCGGAGCCGAAGGTCAGCCAGGTGAAAGGGATGCCCGGGTCATTCTTCTTGAGATTCAGCTCGAGCACGCGGCGAACGGTCACGTCGTTCAGTGTGGTGATGATTTTCACCACCTGGCCGGAGTCGGCACCGTGGGCCAGCATGGTATCCACCAGCCGGGAGACCTGGGAGCGGAGGCTGATCAGCGTGCGTAAGTGGGTTGCGGTGCCGATCGTACGCGCCAGGTTAACCAGGTCCACCCGTTGCAGCGAGAACAGGTCCCGCTCGGAGACCACGCCAATCAGGCGCTGATCCTCATCGACGACACACAGGTGCGCAAAGTGATGTTCGGCCATCAGCATCGCGGCCTCGAACGCATCGGATTGGGCCGACAGGCGGCACGGATCCGGAGTCATGACCTGTCGGATCGGCGTGTCGAGAGGCCCTTTCTCCTCTGCAATCATTGTGCGCAAGTCCCGAAGGGTGAATATGCCGGTCGGGTGCCGGTTGTCGTCGGTGATGATAATGCTGCCGACATTGTTTTCATGCATACGCGCAACGGCCTTGCGCACAGGAAGGTCCGGCGAGCACACAATGGGGTTGCGCAGGGCATATCGCTCCAGCGGGGTATCCAGCGAATTGCTGGAACCTATGGATGCCATGGCATTGGACTGGATACGCTGGTTGACCTGGTCGAGAAGGCTGCTGACGCCCCGGAGGCAGAAATCCCGGAACGGGTCACTTTCTGAGAACAGAGTGATGAACGCGTCCTGCTCGATACTCAGGCAGAACGTGTCACCGGTGGCCCGGTGCAGGGTTCGGGTAGGGCGTTCACCGATCAACGCCGCCAGGGGGAAGCATTCACCCTGACTGATCTCGAATGTGGTTTCGGTTCGATCCTCTTTCTCATTATGGCGTTCACCACGAATCCGTCCCTGCTTGACGACGTAAAATCGTTTAACCATGCCATCGTCCGGCGACAGCACGACATCCCCGTCCGCGAAAAAGCGGAGGGTGGCATGTTCGGCAAAGTGAGCCAGGTGGGTGTCATCCATGCTCGAAAAGGGGGCGTGCTCACGAAGGAAGCCCATGATCGCGCGCGTATTCTGGGGGCGTTGACTGTCCACGTTTGCTGCCATGTCTGGATCCATGTGGTCGTTGTTGTTATCCGTCTGAGTGTAGTGCAGGCCACCGGGTGCAACCTTACGATTTTGGTCGCAGGCGAGTTGTAGTGGCTGGCTTTCTTTATGGTAGGCCGGCCCGGTGGTAAAGTTCTGACATCCATCAAATCAGATCCGAAATGTTCCATGACCAGTAAAGAAGAGCGCCTGGCCTTCCTGGAAGAAATGAAGGACGTCAGGCGCATACGAAAAGCGAACCGGGCTGACGTGGCAACGCCCCGCCAGCTGACGCCCGGGCATGTCGAGCGGCAGCGTGCTGCGGTGGCCACGCCACTCAAGGATACCAATCCTCTGACGTCCGACATGGTTGAGCCGCTGACGGCCCATGACATTCTGAGCTGGCAACGACCAGGCATTCAGCATGGTGTGTTTCGTAAGCTCCGCCTCGGCCAGTATCCGATTGAGGCCCGGCTTGATCTTCACCGCATGACGGTTGAGGAGGCCAGGCGAGAGGTGTACCGGTTTATTGGCGACTGCGTGCGGTATGGTCTCCGTTCGGTGATCATTCTTCACGGCAAGGGGGAGAGGAATCCTGACGGTATCGCCCAGCTGAAAAGCTATCTGGCCAAATGGTTGCCCGAACTTGATGATGTTCTCGCCTTTCATTCGGCCCAGAAACACCATGGAGGCACAGGTGCTGTTTATGTCATGGTAAGAAAAAGCGAACGGGACAAGCAGCACAATCGTGAGATCCACGGAAGTCGTTAACAGAAACACTTACCCACATTCTTATTCATTAACGGTTTTGGAGGTATGGCAGTGAAGAAATTCAGTTTGGTGCTGATGTCGGTTCTCGTTCTGGCCGGGTGTCAGGATCGGGTGATCTGGAATGACAACGGTAAGCTCGAAAATGCGTCCAAGGATCGTGAAGTCTGGGACAGCAATGGCCAGATGGATTCCGGTGACCGGAAGATCTGGGTTAACAAGGATGGAAAGGAAATCATCAAATAAAAGGCACCCCTGACCGGGGGTGCGTCGAATAACAATAACGAGCGTCGGGCAACGGCGATTGAAACCGGGAGAGAACAGAAAATGGCTGTGAGTCTGATGGTGAATGGTATGCGCCATTCTCTCGATGTCGAAGGCGACACACCTTTGCTGTGGGTATTGAGGGACGAATTGGGGCTCAAGGGTACCAAGTTCGGTTGTGGCGTCGGGCTTTGCGGTGCCTGTACCGTGAATGTCAACGGCGAGGCGACCCGATCCTGCTCGATTCCGGTCAGTGCAGTGGCCGGGGACGAAGTGGTTACCATCGAAGGGCTTGGCGGCGGAGATACGACGCATGCCCTCCAGCATGCCTGGATTGAGCACGGAGTGCCCCAGTGTGGTTATTGCCAGTCCGGACAGATCATGAGTGCCGCGTATCTGCTTGCCAATAACCCGGCTCCGTCGAGGGACGAAATCGTAGCGGCCATGACCGGCAACCTGTGCCGCTGTGGGACCTACACCCGAATCATTGAGGCCGTAGAGTCTGTTGCGGCCAGCGCGTCCTCGCAAACGGAGGGCGCCTGATATGAGCCTGAATCGCCGTGATTTTCTGAAAGCCAGTGCCGGCGCTTCCGGCAGCCTTCTGATATCGCTTTCCCTGCCCGGGTGTGCCGGCCTGCCAACCGGCTATCAGGAAGAAACCGGACAATGGCGCCCGGATGCCTGGCTGGAGCTGACCCGGGACGACAGGATCTTCTTTACCCTGGCTCGCGTCGAAATGGGGCAGGGAACCTATACGGGACTGACCACCCTTATTGCCGAAGAACTGGATGTGCCGCCGGAAACGATCGAGCAGCGTTTTGCTCCCGTGGCCGATGAATACCGCAATCCGCTCTACAACCTGCAACTCACCGGAGGCAGTACCAGTGTTGCCACGAGTTGGGAACCCTTACGTACCGCAGGGGCCTCTGCCCGGCAAATGCTGGTGATGGCCGCGGCCCGGGTCTGGAATGTCGAGGCCATCAATTGCTCGACGCAGGAAGGCCGGGTTGTGCATCCCAACGGCATCGACTCCATGCCTTACGGCAAGCTGGTGGAGCTGGCCTCAAAAGAAGTCATTCGTGGCGACGTAGCGCTCAAACCACGGGATCAATGGAAATACATCGGCAAACAGAACCACCGGCTGGACGCCGAGTTGAAGAGTACCGGAGCACCCATCTATGGCATCGATGTGGAGCTGCCCGGGATGGTGCACGCTGTGGTGACCCGGTCACCCCGATACGGCGGCAAGGCCCGGGAATTCAATGCCGACAGCGTCAGGGCCATGCCCGGTGTTCTTGATGTCTTTGAAATCGAACGCGGGATTGCCGTGGTCGCCGACAAGTATTGGCGTGCCCGTAAAGCACAGGCTGCCTTGAAGGTCGACTGGGATTACAGTGAGGCGCTGGGGCTTTCCACAGCAGACGTTTTCGATTCGTATTCCAGGGCCGCGAAAGACGAGGAGGGCGAGTCGGAACGGAGTGAGGGCGATTACGGCGAGGCCGAGGCGTCGGCAGATCAGGTGGTCGAGGCGGAATACCAACAGCCATACCTGGCCCATGCCACCCTGGAGCCGATGAATGCAACCGCCTGGTATCGGGGTGACCGGATGGAAGTCTGGGCGCCCACACAGGGACCGGACCTGGCGCGTATTGCGGTGGCGAGGGTGACGGACCTGTCACCCGAGGATGTCACTGTCAACACGACGTTTCTCGGCGGCGGCTTTGGCCGGCGGCTGACCCAGGACTATATCGAAGAAGTGGCCGCCATCGCGTTCCGGACCGACCGCCCGGTCAAGCTGATCTGGTCGCGGGAGGAGGATACCCAGCACGATCTCTACCGCCCGGCGATGCTTCATCGTATGAAAGCGAGCCTGAAGCAGAAGGACGTGACCGGCTGGCACCATCAGATCGTGGGTCCTCAGATTCTGAACTGGTATGTCCGAAATGCCGGTCCGGCACAGTTCCCCTGGACGCCTAAGTTTCTCTACGACACGTTGGGTACGGTAGGTGTCTGGGCCGAGGGCTTAGCCACCCCCAAGGACACCTCGGCCATCGAAGGCGCGGTGGAATACCCTTACCAGGTCGCTAACATCGATATCCGGCATACCCATACCGATCCCGGTGTGCCAATCAGTTATTGGCGGTCGGTCGGCTATTCCCATAACGGCTTTGCAGTGGAAACCTTTATGGATGAGCTGGCCCACCAGGCCGGAGACGACCCCTATCGCTTCCGCCGCCGGATGCTGGCGCAGGAACCGCGGTACCTGGCGGTACTGGACCGTGCTGCCCGGCTCGGCAACTGGGACAGTGACGTGCCTGACGGCAGGGCCCGAGGTATTGCCGTGGTTCGAAGCTTCGGTACCTACGTGGCCCAGGTGGTTGAGGCTGGTATCGAGAATGGGGCGATTCGGGTGTATCGGGTGTCGGCCGCGGTTGATTGCGGGCAGGTGATCAACCCGCGAATCGTTTCGGATCAGATCGAGGGCGGCATCCTGTTTGGCCTGACCGCCGCGCTCTATGGCGAGATTACCCTTGAGCAGGGTGAGGTGCAGCAAAGCAATTTCCACAACTATCAACTGCTTCGCCAGTACGACAAACCCGAGGTGGCGGTGGATATTGTTGATAGCCGGGCGGAGCCTACCGGCGTGGGTGAGCCGGGCGTGCCGCCGGTGATTCCTGCGCTTGGCAACGCACTCTTTGCGCTGACGGGCAAACGCCAACGAACCCTGCCGTTGAAAGCCGATGCCTGATTCCACGCCGCTCCTGATGACCATGAATGACCAGAGGTCGGTTCTTGCCTCCGTTCGCAACTGGCTGGCGGAAGGAGAGCGGGTGTGGCTGTGTACAATTATCGAAACCTGGGGATCATCACCGCGCCCAGCCGGTTCCTGGCTGGCGGTTTCGGAGTCGGGACGCTGGCGGGGGTCGGTCTCCGGAGGTTGCCTGGAGGAAGACCTGCTGCGGCGCGCCTCGGATGATGAAGACGACAGCCCCAAAGTGGTTGACTACGGCATAACCGACGATGATCGCGATCATTTCCAGTTGCCCTGTGGTGGACGGATTCGCCTGTTGGTGGAGCCGCTTACTGCGGAACGATCGGCCGCTCATATTGACGAGGTCTGTCGTTCCCTCGAGGATCGAAAGCCCGTCGTCCGGGAAGTGTGGGTTGATCACGGAAATACTCAGGCAAGGTCAGCGGATGCAAAGTCCCGCAACGGTGTCGAGTTCGATGGATCAGTGGTTCGTCACACGCTCCAGCCCGAATGCCGTTTGCTGCTGATTGGTGCCGGGGAGGTCGCACGGCATGTGTCCGAATTTGCCTCGGCTGCCGGCTTTGAGGTCACCCTCTGTGAACCCCGTGATACCTTCGCGGATGGTTGGAATTACCCCCACATTCCACTGAGCCGGCGCCTGCCGGACGATCTGGTGGCCGAGTCCTACCAGGATCCCTGGTGCGGCATTCTCGCGCTTGCGCACGATCCCCGCATCGACGATATGGGTCTGCTGGCGGCGCTTCATTCACCAGCGTTCTACGTGGGCGCGATGGGCTCCCGAAGGACCTCCGATGCGCGTCGGGAGCGCCTTGCGTCTCTGGGGCTGGAGGACGATCGTCTGGCCCGTCTCCGGGCGCCTATTGGTGTTGATATTCCCAGCAAGACGCCGGCCGAAATCGCAATTTCCATCGTGGCGGACCTGATCGCCGCAAGACATGATTTGCGGGTTGCTCAAGCCGGCCTATAATGGCCGCAAACAGGGGGCGGAAGACAGGAAAGGTTGATGCTCCCCGGCCCATTCCTGCTGGAGAACACCGTGTTCGATGTCATCCGATACGCCGTTGCCGCCGATTCCATTATCGAGGCCGGCCGCTTTCTCTATCAGCGTGGCTGGTCCCCGGCAACCAGCAGCAACTACTCCGAACGCATTGATGGTCAGCACATTGCGATTACCGTATCCGGCCGCCACAAGGGGCAGTTGTCCGCTGGAGACATCATGGTTGTGGACCTCGACGGCCGTGCGGTACAGAGCAATAGCCGGTCGTCGGCGGAAACCCGTCTGCATACCGTATTGTACCAACTGTTCCCGGAGGTAGGGGCGGTACTGCATACTCATTCCGTGAAGGCGACGGTACTGAGTCGGTTGATTGCGCCGGGGCACTCGCTGGAACTGGAGGGCTACGAGCTGCAAAAGGCGTTCGCCGGCGTAGAGACCCATGAATCCGTGCTGACCGTGCCCGTTTTTGCAAATACCCAGGATATTGATGCGCTCGCCGAAGAGACAAAAAGCTGGTTCCGTGATCACCCCGGTCAGCCCGGCTATCTGATCCGTGGCCACGGCCTCTACACCTGGGGCAGAACCATGGAGGACTGCCTCCGCCATGTAGAAGCGTTTGAATTTCTGTTTGATTGTGAACTTGAAACCATGAGGGTTCGTCCATGACCACTTTGAGCATTTTTGACCAGGACCAGCCGGATCGTGCCCACACGGTGACCCGGGATACCGCACAGATCCGCGAGCGGCTGGCGGAGCAGGGCATCCGCTTTGAGCAGTGGCCGACCCGGGATCTGCCGGCGGACGCAACACCCGACAGCATTCTTGAGGCCTACGGCGATGAAATCGCTCGCCTCAAGGAGGAATCCGGTTTCCAGACCGCCGATGTGATAAGCCTGAATCCGGACAACCCCAAAAAAGGGGAACTTCGCCAGAAGTTCCTGGATGAACACGTGCACAGCGAAGACGAGGTGCGCTTTTTCGTTCGGGGTAACGGCCTGTTCTATCTCCATCTCGGTGATCAGATTTACGCCGTGCTTTGCGAGAAAAACGATCTGATCAATGTGCCCGATGGCACCCGCCACTGGTTTGATATGGGACCGGAGCCGGCATTTACCTGTATTCGCCTGTTTTCCAACCCCGAGGGCTGGGTGGCCGACTTTACCGGCGAGGACATTGCCAGCCATCTCCCGCGCTATGAGGCGCTTGCGGGGGCCGGCGGATGATCCGGGTGATCCTGACCGACATAGAGGGGACGACCAGCTCGATTTCGTTTGTCCACGATGTCTTGTTCCCGTTCGCCGCCAGGCACCTTCCGACGTTTATTCGCGAACATGGTGATGAACCGGCCGTTTCGGAGCAGCTTGATGAAGTGTCCCGGGTTTCCGGGGTGGATCGAAGCGATCTGGAGGGCCTGATTGACGTGTTGTCCGGCTGGATCCGGGATGACCGCAAAGAGACCTCCCTCAAGGCGCTCCAGGGAATGGTCTGGGAGCAGGGGTATCAGGAAGGCGAGCTGAAAGGTCACATCTATCCGGACGCCGCCGACTACCTTCAACGTTGGCATGATCGGGGGCTGAGGCTGTTCGTATATTCCTCGGGATCGGTCAAGGCCCAGAAACTGATTTTTGGATTTACGACCGAAGGGGATTTCACCCCGTTCTTTTCCGGGTATTTTGATACCCGGATCGGCGGCAAGAAAGAGGCGGCGTCGTACCGCAACATCCTGGGAGAGCTTGGCGTCGAGGCTGGCACCGTACTGTTTCTTTCTGATGTGGAAGCAGAACTGGAAGCGGCCGAGAGCGCCGGCATGAAAACAGCCTGGCTGGTGAGGGACGGCGATCTGCCGGAAACCGCCCGCCATGTCGCCCGAAACTTTGCGGAGGTGGATACGCTGCTGCGCAAGCGTTGATCCTCCGGTATCCGGAGACAGCGATCATGATACGGGCATACCATACTCTGAGGTTTCTGCCGCTCCTCCTGTTTCCGCTGCTCTCCGCCTGCAACCCGTTCTCCGAAGCCCGCCCCATGATGGATGAATATGTGGAGCGGGTGGCCCGCGTCCTCGAAGCGGAACCCCGGTTATCGCCCCTACCAACGGCGGATCAGATTCCCCGCCGTCGCGACCGGGTGTTGGAAATGCCCGAGCTGGAACTGGGCATGCTGGATTTTCTCTCGCTTTACGGCTGTGAGCTTCAGCATGTGGTTGGGGAGAAGAATTCGGTCATGGGGCGGGTTATGCAGCCTCTGAATCGTCTTCGCTACGAACTTCGATTCATCCATGCCGCCCGGGCATGTATCGGGGAGATCGACGACAAAGATCTGAAAGACACGCTCAAAAAGGCCATCGAGAGTAAGCGCAAATCGCTCCCCATCGCGGTCTGGAACGGTACCTGGGGTGTGGAAGAGATCGAGACCCTGTTTACGTTGGCCAAGGGTACCTATCCGGTGGCTGCAGCGGGCGACCCTGTATCGGACCTGGCGAGAGAAGTCAGCCGTCTTGATGTTGCCGTAAAGAAGCTGGTTGCCGGGGATCTGGACGTGTCTCTGGATTTCGCCGGAGAGGTCCAGCAGCGCTGGCAGGCGGAATACCGTGCCGGTCAGCTGATCAACAGCGCGAACCTGCTCGTCACCCGGTTACGGGATGCAACCCGGGTCATTCGCTCCAGGCTTGAGGATCGTCCGCTGTGCCTCAACAGCAAGCCCAATAATCAGTCGGACATTGTCAAGGGCATGTTTTTCAGCGTGTACGTTGAGAAGGTACAGCCCTATCTGGCGGATGTACGTCGAGCCAGGGATGAGCTGATGGTGCCGCTCGGTCGCCTTGCGACACTGCAGCAGGCGACCATGCCGGATGCGTTCGAGGGCTGGTACCAACGTTATTTGTCCATGACGGGAGAAGGCAGCCTCTGGCGCTCTCTGGACATTGCGATGAGCATGCATACCAAAGCCTGGCAGGACCTGTTGGGCCAGTGCGGTCTGCGCCCGGGCGCCTAGCGCTGGCTTTCGGGAGTCACCCGCAGGATTTCCTCTACGGTGGTCTGCCCGGCTGCCACTTTCTGTGCGCCGCTCAGTCGAAGGGACTTCATGCCTTCCTTGTAGGCATCCAGCCGCAACTGTTCCAGTTGACACTGCTCGGTGATCTGCCGGTTCAGGTTGTCCGAAAGCGTCATGATTTCGTAGACGCCTGCGCGGCCAAGATAGCCGGTATTTCGGCATTCGAGGCAACCAACGGGTTCGTAGAAGGTCTTCGGTGCCGGTGCTTTCCAGGGCCGGGTCAGGGTCCGCCAGGCCTCTTCGTCGACCGGAGCCGGGTGTTTGCAATGAGGGCACAGGGTTCTTGCCAGTCGCTGGGCCATCACGCCGAGCACGGTTGCGCGTATCAGGTAGGGCGGTATACCCAGTTCCATCAGCCGGGTAATGGCGCTGGGGGCATCGTTGGTGTGTAACGTGGTGAGCACCAGGTGGCCCGTGAGCGCCGCCTGGACCGCCATTTCGGCGGTTTCCAGATCGCGGATTTCCCCGATCATGATGATGTCAGGATCCTGTCGCAGCAGTGCCCGAATCCCTGCCGCGAACGTCAGGTCGATGTTGGTCTGCACCTGCATCTGGTTGAATGCCGGTTCCACCATTTCAATCGGGTCCTCGATCGTGCAGATATTGAGTTCCGGCGAGGATATCTGCTTGAGCGTGGAATACAGGGTGGTGGTTTTTCCCGAACCGGTAGGGCCGGTGACCAGCACAATGCCGTGGGGATGGGCGGTGATGTCGTGCCAGCGTTCCTGGTCGTCTTTGCTGAAGCCCAGTTGCTCGTAAGATTTGAGCAGGACTTCCGGATCAAAGATCCGCAACACCATTTTCTCACCAAACGCCGTCGGCATGGTCGCGAGACGCAGCTCCACCTCGCTGTTATCCGGCTTCCGGGTTTTGATCCGGCCGTCCTGTGGCCGCCTCTTTTCTGCCACGTTCAGGCGCCCGAGAATCTTCAGGCGACTGGTCACGGCTACCCCGACATGCTCGGGAAACTCATAAACGTTGTGAAGAACGCCGTCAATCCGGAACCGGACGCGGGTCAGGTTCCGCCGGGGCTCGATGTGGATGTCCGAGGCCCGCTGGTCAAACGCGTACTGGAGCAACCAGTCGACGATCCGAACCACGTGCTGATCATTGGCATCCGGATTTTCATTGGTGCCCAGGTCCAGAAGCTGTTCGAAGTTCTGGTTGCCGGACCCGGCAGCCTGGCCACTGGCTTTGCTCACGGAATTGGCGAGTTGGTAGAACTCGACCGTGTACCGGCGAATATCCTCCGGATTGGCCACAACGCGTCGGATATCGCGGCGAACCGCCTGCTGCAGGTTGCTTTCCCAGTCGGTTTTGAACGGTTCGGCGCTGGCGACGACCACTTCGTTGGCATCGATTTCGACGGCCAGTATGCCGTGGCGTTGGGCAAAGGCGTAGGACATCACCCGGGCAATGGCCGGTGAATCAATCTTCAGGGGGTCTATGTGATAGTACGTTTGCCCCGACCAGTCAGCCAGCCAGCGGGTGAGGCGCTCAAGGTCCAGGGGCCGACCGTCCTGCTCGCTCTTCAGTCCCGCGATGGCAATCAGCTCCAGAGGATGTCGCTTCCCGGCCTCCCGGTTTCCTGTCGCTGTGCCCAGATTGGCGGACATGACCCTCTCGGCATCGGCCTGGCTGATCTCCCCGGTCCGCTCAAGGGCAGTGCAGAGCTCCCGGAGTGACAGGGCCGCGCCGCTGGTACGCTGGGCTTCAAAGCGGTTTTGTTGCACCATGAATCTTGACTCCGGAAAGGGGTTCTGGAAGTTCTGTCAGCCTGCTGAAGGCCGGTTGACCTTGAGATGGATCATGGCGCTGACAAACAGCAGGAAGGTCAGCGCCGTGAGCATGACCGGTCCTGGTGCACCCTCGCTGAGCCACGCCGAAACGACTGCCTGGGTGAAGTAGAAGATCACCACGAAGGCCATCCAGATATAACCCCGGTTATGGCCCCGGAATACCGGAACCGCGAACGCCAGCAGCGGAACAAGCTTTACCGACAGCATCAAGGTGACCGACACTCCCTCGACAGGCGCCGGATAAAACGTGGTGACGACGAGAGTGGCCAGTACCGCCAGGTACAGCAGGATGGTCACCCGGGCCGTCAGTTTGGCCGTTTCATTTTGAAGCATAGAGAGATCCGGTTCAGAGAATCGACAGAACGTTTTCCGGCGGGCGGCCCATAGCCGCTTTGCCGTCGTGGATGACAATCGGGCGCTCGATCAGTTTCGGTGTGGTTACCATCGCCTTGATCAATGCCTGCCGGCCGAGATCGGGATCGTCCAGCCCCATCTCCTTGTATTCCGGTTCCTTCGTACGCATCAGTTCGCGTGGTTCACAATCGAGCAGATCGAGGATGCGTGTGAGCTCCTCCACTGTCGGAGGTGTTTCGAGGTAGCGTATAATCTCCGGTTCGATGCCGCGCTCTTTCAGGAGTTCCAATGTTTGTCGTGATTTGGAGCAGCGGGGGTTGTGGAAAATCCGGGTCGGTTCTGTCATCTTCGGGCCTGATTTTGTCTGAGTGAGATCAGCGGGTTATTCAAGGCCCGTAGTCTAACAGGAGGCGTAAACGTGCAGTACCCCGTTTCGGTCTGGCCCGGTCGATGGCTGATCGCTGTTGTGATGGTCATTCTTTCGGCTCTGGCGGCCGGATGTCAGAAACAGGAATTTGCGCGTGCCGACGGCCCGAAGCTGAATTGGGACAATCTTCGTAACCAGTGGGTTCTGGTTAACTACTGGGCTGAGTGGTGCAAGCCCTGTCGAGAGGAAATTCCCGAGCTGAACAACCTGGATAAAGCACCGGATATTGCCGTGCTCGGTGTGAATTTCGATGGCGTAACGGGTAAGGATCTGAGCGACATCGGCGCCCGGATGGGCATTGAATATACAATGCTCGAGGAGGATCCCGGCAAGCGCTTCGGGTGGGAAACTCCCATGGCCTTGCCAGCCACGTTCATTATCAACCCGGATGGCGATCTGGTCGAAGTCAGATTCGGCCCACAGACAGAAGCGGACATCCGATCGCTGATTGGCGGTTGACCCGTAACAACATTCAGAAAACCAGCAGGAAAAGCCTTACGTTATGGCGCAGACCTTCGTACATCTTCGCGTACATTCCGAATACTCCATGGTGGACGGCCTGGTTCGTGTGAAACCGCTGGTCAGTCGCGTTGCGGAGCTGGGTATGCCGGCGGTCGGCCTGACTGAGCAGTCCAACATGTGTTCGCTGGTGCGCTTCTACAAAGCGGCGGTGGGGTCGGGCGTCAAGCCCATAATCGGTGCGGATCTGTGGCTGGAGAATCCCGATGAGCCTGACAACCCGTTTCGCCTGACGCTACTGGCCCGCAACAATGACGGCTATCTGAACCTGACCGAAATCATTTCCCTGGGCTACACCGAGGGCCAGCGGTTCGGCAAGCCCATTATCCAGCGTCGATGGCTGGAGGCGCGGGCCGACGGCCTGATCGCGTTGTCCGGTGCCAAACAGGGTGATGTCGGCAAGGCACTGCTGGCTGGCAAGCCGGAGCTGGCCCGCGAACGTGCCGAATACTGGATGAAACTCTATCCTGACAGCTATTACCTCGAGCTTCAGCGTACCGGACGTCCGGGTGATGAAGACTGCCTGCATATGAGCGTGGAACTGGCCGCAGGGCTGCAACTGCCGGTGGTGGCCACCAACGACGTGCACTTCCTGGAGGCAGACGATTTCGAGGCCCACGAGGCGCGTGTCTGTATTGGCGAGAGCCGGACGCTGGATGATCCGCGCCGGGACCGCCGCTTCAGTGATCAACAGTATCTTCGTAGTGCCGAGGAAATGATCGATCTGTTCGAGGATATTCCTGAAGCCATCGAAAACACCGTTGAAATCGCCCGGCGATGTTCCGTGAAGGTCCGGATGGGGGAGTATTTCCTACCGAATTATCCCATTCCGGACGGGCTGACAATGGACGATTATTTCCGTCAGGTGTCGGAGGAAGGGCTCGAAGCCCGGCTGGAAACCATTCTCGACCGAGAGGATCCGGAGTACGAGGAAAAACGGGCCGTCTACTACAAACGGCTCAACTTCGAGCTGGACATCATTATCCAGATGGGGTTCCCGGGCTACTTCCTGATCGTGATGGACTTCATCAAATGGGCCAAGAACAACGGTGTGCCGGTTGGGCCTGGCCGTGGTTCCGGCGCCGGTTCACTGGTGGCCTACGCCTTGTTGATTACTGACCTTGATCCTCTGGAATACGATCTGCTGTTCGAGCGCTTCCTGAATCCGGAGCGGGTCTCGATGCCGGACTTCGACGTCGACTTCTGTATGGAAGGCCGGGATCGGGTCATCGACTACACCGCCGAGAAATACGGCCGGGAAGCGGTGTCGCAGATCATTACTTTTGGAACCATGGCTGCCAAGGCGGTGGTAAGGGACGTGGCGCGGGTGCAGGGCAAATCCTATGGGCTCGCGGATAAACTATCCAAACTGATTCCATTTGAAGTGGGCATGACCCTGGAAAAGGCCATCGAGCAGGAGCCCCAGCTCAAGGAATTCCTGGAACAGGACGAAGAGGCCCAGGAAATCTGGGAGATGGCCCTCAAGTTGGAAGGGGTGTGCAGGAACGCCGGCAAGCACGCCGGCGGCGTAGTCATCGCACCCACCAAGATTACCGACTTCTCGCCACTGTACTGCGATGACGAAGGTGGCAGCCTCGTTACCCAGTTCGACAAAGGCGACGTAGAGGAAGCCGGCCTGGTCAAGTTCGACTTCCTCGGTCTGCGGACACTCACGATTATCAAATGGGCCCTGCACATGATTAATCCCCGGCGCGAAAAGCGTGGCGAGGGGATTCTTGATATCAGCGCCATCCCGCTGGACGACAAGCCGTCCTTTGAAATGCTCAAGCGTGCGGAAACCACGGCGGTTTTCCAGCTTGAATCCCGTGGTATGAAAGACCTGATCCGCCGTCTTCAGCCCGACTCCCTGGAGGACATGATCGCCCTGGTGGCCCTGTTCCGTCCTGGTCCCCTTCAGTCAGGCATGGTGGATGACTTCATCGACCGGAAGCACGGTCGTCAGCCGATGTCCTATCCGCACCCGGATTATCAGTACGAGGGCCTGAAGCCGGTGCTGGAGCCCACATACGGGGTCATCCTCTACCAGGAGCAGGTCATGCAGATTGCCCAGGTGATGGCCGGGTACACCCTGGGCGGTGCTGACATGCTCCGGCGTGCAATGGGCAAGAAGAAGCCCGAGGAAATGGCCAAGCAGAAGGCGATTTTCCTGGATGGCTGCGAGAACAACGGCATCGATAAGACGCTGGCCGAGAATATCTTTGATCTGGTGGAAAAATTCGCCGGATACGGCTTCAACAAGTCCCACTCGGCGGCCTATGCGCTGGTTTCCTATCAGACGCTCTGGCTCAAGGCCCATTACCCGGCGGAATTCATGGCGGCGGTGCTGACCGCTGATATGCAGAATACCGACAAGGTTGTGACGCTGGTGGAGGAGTGCCGGAACATGAAGCTGGATCTGGTCCTGCCGGATGTCAGCCGTTCCGAATACACATTCACCGTCAACGACGAGGGCCAGATTGTTTATGGTCTGGGCGCCATCAAGGGGCTTGGCGAAGGTCCGATCGACAGTATCGTGGCGGCCGCGAAAGAGGGGGGGCCGTTCGAGGATATCTTTGATTTCTGCCGCCGCGTTGATCTCAAGAAGGTGAACAAGCGGGCGATGGAAGCCCTTATTCGGGCCGGTGCCATGGACAAACTCGGTCCGGGCCGTGCCCAGTTGATGGCCAGCATCGACAAGGCGGTTCAGCAGGCTGATCAGCAGTCCCGCAACGATGCGGCCGGCATGATGGACATGTTTGGTGAAATGCTGCAGGGCGGGGAAGACGGAGACCTCTACGCGGATGTGGCGAACGTCCGTGAGTGGCCGGAAAAACAGCGGCTGAAAGGTGAGAAGGATACCCTCGGCCTGTACCTGACCGGTCATCCGTTCGATGAGTACGAAAAAGAAGTTCGACGATTCGTGCGCTCGTCCATAGCCGACCTCAAGCCGAACAAATCGCCCCAGAGGGTAGCGGGCCTGGTGGTCGCCCAGCGCACCATGAAAACCCGCACCGGCTCCACCATGTGCTTTATTACGCTCGATGACCGCAGTGCCCGTATTGAGGCCACGTTGTTCTCTGAAACCTTTTTCGAGAACCGGGAGCTGCTGCAGTCGGACCAGGTGATCGTGGTGGAAGGTCAGGTCAGTCACGATGACTATTCGGGACAGATGAAGATGCGGGTCAACTCGGTGCTGGACGTTGCGACGGCGCGCCAGCAGTTCAGCCGTGGCCTGAAACTCGCACTCAAGACGGACCAGCTGCAGAATGGCCTGTTGGACAAGCTGGACGAGACACTGCGCCCCTTCCGCTGTGACGGCAGTCCGGTGTGGATTGAATACAGCAGCCCCCATGCCAGAACCCGGATCGAGCTGGGTGAGTCCTGGCGGGTGCAGCCCGATGACAATCTCCTGTTGGAGCTTCGGTACCTGGTGGGCGACCAATCCGTGGAACTGGTCTATGATTAAGCCACGCAGGCTCTGGAAATGCCGGTAGAGTCCAGCTCCTGAAACGGCTAAGTGGTTCATGAATTACGGTTTTGTCATAAAACGGCATCATACCAATGTCCGCTTTAGCCGGGCTTCGGGCGCTGTTATCTTTGTCCCAAATTCTGGTTTTGGCGACCCGCGTGGTCGTCAGGCAATCAAATGATGGAACATCATGAACCCTAATTACCTGGATTTCGAACAGCCGATCGCCGACCTCGAAGCCAAGATTGAAGAGCTTCGAATGGTCGGTAACGACACCGACATCAACATTACCGACGAGATCAGTCGCCTCAAGAAGAAGAGCGTCAGTCTCACGGAAAGCATCTTCTCCGATCTTCAGCCATGGGATATCGCCCGCCTGGCGCGACATCCACGGCGTCCCTATACACTCGATTACATCGAAATGATCTTCGACGATTTCGATGAGCTGCACGGGGACCGCCGCTACGCTGACGATCTGGCCATCGTGGGTGGTACCGCCCGACTGAACGACAAACCGGTCATGGTGATCGGTCACCAGAAAGGTCGTGAAGTCCGGGACAAGGTGAAACGGAATTTTGGCATGCCGCGGCCGGAAGGTTATCGCAAGGCCCTGCGCCTGATGGAGATGGCTGAGCGTTTCAATATGCCGATTCTGACCTTCATTGATACTCCTGGTGCCTATCCCGGCATTGGCGCGGAGGAGCGTGGTCAGAGCGAGGCCATCGCGTTCAACCTGGCAGTCATGTCCCGCCTGAAAACCCCGATCATCTCCACGGTGATTGGTGAAGGTGGTTCTGGCGGGGCCCTCGCAATCGGTGTCTGCGATCAGCTCAACATGTTGCAGTATTCCACCTATGCGGTCATCTCCCCCGAGGGGTGTGCCTCCATCCTCTGGAAAAGTGCGGAGTATGCCGCGCAGGCGGCGGAGGCCATGGGCGTGACGGCCGATCGCCTGAAGGATCTTGGACTGGCGGACAACGTCGTTGCCGAACCACTGGGCGGTGCCCATCGCAACCCCGAGGCCATGGCAGAGTCACTGAAAGAGACCCTGGCTCAGGGCGTGGCCGAGCTGGCGCGCTTGCCGCAGGATGAGCTGGTTTCCCGCCGTTACGAGCGCCTCACCCGCTATGACACAGGGCGATAAGCCCTCTGAAGCTTATGCCTGGCCGGAGGTTCTTTGCGCTTCGGTCAGGTCGCTTCCCGAACACCGGACCCTCTGGATTGCTCTGAGCGGCGGTCTGGATTCTACCCTCCTGGCACACCTTGCTGTCCGTTGTTATTGCCCGACCCACGATGTCCGGGCGATTCACGTCAATCATCAACTCCAGGCCAATGCGGATGCCACAGAGCAGTTCTGTGAGCACCTGTGCGAGAGGCTGGCCATACCGCTGACCTGCCGTCGGGTTGAGGTGCAGCGCTCGGGAAGTCGAGCCGGGGGACTCGAGGAATCCGCTCGCCAGGCCCGTTATGAGGTATTTGAACAGTTGCTGGAGCCTGGTGATCTGTTGCTGATGGCGCATCACGCAGACGACCAGGCCGAGACGCTGCTCTTTCGGTTGATTCGGGGCACGGGGGTGCGTGGACTCGCTGGTATGCCCAGGCAGCGCCCACTCGGCAAAGGCCGGCTCTATAGGCCTTTACTGGATTTTAGTCGCGAGGATCTGTCCGGCTGGGCGGCTGATGCCGGATTGACATGGATTGAGGATCCGAGCAACGCCGATGCGCGATTTGACCGGAACTTCCTTCGGCAGCGCGTGTTACCGCTCATCCGATCCCGTTGGCCTGAGCTGAACCGGAGACTCTCCCACACGGCCAGGGCCTGTGGGGAGAATTCGTTCCTGGCCGATCGGCTGGCGGCACTCCATTGGGAGCAGTGTGCCGATCAGCGGGGTCGCCTGGCGATCGAGCATCTTGCCGGCTTGAGTCCAGTGGAGCGGAAAAATCTTGTGACCTGGTGGATCCGGCGTGCCGGTTACGCTGAACCTTCGCTTCGGGACTGGGGGCAGGTCATCGGCGAGTTGATCGGAGCTCGCCAGGATGGTTCGCCTGAGGTGGTGGGCGACGGATTTGTTATTCGTCGTTTCCAGGGTTGGCTCTATCTGGTGCCGGCGGCGCCGGAGGCGTTGCCGGTAGGTGCTGAATTGTTCCCGCAACAGCCCCTTCGATGGGGTGAATGGTCTATCCGGCTGATTCCCTCAACTGAGCAGAGCCGGCCGAATCCTGCAATACGGGTATCTACGAGGCAGGGTGGTGAAACCTTCCGGCCGTCTCCGCAGGGGGTTGAGCGGCCCTTGAAGAAGTGGCTCCAGGAACACGCGGTTCCACCCTGGGAAAGGGCACGGCTACCGCTGGTTTTCAGGGTGGATGGGGATCGGCAAAGATTGATTGCAATTGGCGATTTGTGGTGTTCTGGTCAATACTCGGGAAGCGCTCCTGCCGCCGGCTGGAGGCTGATTGTCGAGCGGGATTGTGATTGAGTCAGGAGGGGGTTTCTGGTAGTCTGGCGTCCCATCTTGAGATGAACAATCTCCCTCCTTCACCGAACCAGATAATCACGGAATCTGCATGACGCGTTATATTTTCGTCACCGGCGGTGTCGTGTCCTCCTTGGGGAAAGGTATTGCGTCTGCCTCTCTGGCAGCCATCCTCGAGGCACGCGGCCTGAAGGTCACTATTCTCAAGCTGGACCCCTACATCAACGTAGACCCCGGCACCATGAGTCCGTTCCAGCACGGTGAGGTATTTGTCACCGAAGATGGGGCTGAGACGGATCTCGACCTTGGCCACTATGAGCGTTTTATCCGTACCCGGATGAGCCGCCGCAACAACTTCACCACAGGCCGTGTCTACGAAGAAGTCATCCGCAAGGAGCGCCGCGGTGATTATCTGGGTGGCACGGTACAGGTGATTCCGCACATTACCGACGAAATCAAGCGTCGAGTCGTGGAAGGCGCTGCCGGTGTTGATGTCGCACTGATCGAAATTGGCGGCACCGTGGGCGACATCGAATCCTTGCCCTTCCTTGAGGCCTGTCGTCAGCTGAAGGTTGAAGTCGGCCCTCAGCGTGCTCTTTTTATGCACCTGACGCTGGTTCCCTATATCGCCACTGCCGGCGAGATCAAGACCAAACCGACCCAGCACTCCGTCAAGGAAATGCGCTCCATTGGTCTGCAGCCGGATATTCTGCTGTGCCGATCCGAGCACGAGGTGGATGCCAGCTCCCGTCGCAAGATTGCGCTGTTTACCAACGTCGAAGAACGCGCCGTCATTCCGCTTCAGGATGCCAAGTCTATCTATGCGATCCCGCGGATGCTGCATGAGCATGGCCTCGACCAGTTGGTCATCGAGCGGTTCAATCTGGACGCGCGTTCAGCCGACCTGAGCGAATGGGACGGTGTTGTTGAAGCGCTGATGCATCCCGAGCAGGAAGTGACCATCGCCATGGTCGGCAAATACATGGAGCTGCTGGATGCCTACAAGTCCTTGATTGAGTCCCTGCTTCACGCAGGTATCAAGACCCGGACGAAGGTCAACATCAACTACATCGACTCCGAGGACATCGAGCGGGACGGTACCCGGGTTCTGGAGTCGGCCGATGCGATTCTCGTGCCGGGTGGCTTTGGTGAACGTGGAGTCGAGGGTAAGATCCGCACCGTACAGTATGCCCGTGAGAATAAGGTTCCCTATCTGGGTATCTGCCTCGGGATGCAGGTGGCGGTCATCGAATACGCCCGCAATGTTGCCGGTCTCAAAGACGCCCACAGTACCGAATTCCGCACCCACACCCCGGAGCCGGTGGTGGGGCTGATCACGGAGTGGCTGGATTCCACCGGTGAACGCGAGGAGCGCACCGAAGAGTCCGATCTGGGCGGTACCATGCGTCTGGGCGCTCAGGACTGTGTCCTGACCGAGGGATCCACGATCGCCAACTGCTATGGCAAGAAAACCATCCGCGAACGCCATCGTCACCGCTACGAGGTGAACAACCATTTCCTGCCCCAGCTGGAAGGTGCCGGTCTTCAGATTTCCGGTCGATCCACTGACGGAAAACTGGTTGAAGTGGTAGAAGCACCGGATCATCCCTGGTTCGTGGCCTGCCAGTTCCACCCGGAATTTACCTCTACCCCACGGGACGGCCACCCGCTGTTCAAGGGCTTCGTAAACGCGGCTCTTACATATAAACAGGAGGATTGAATATGGCTCAGCGCTCCGTTGCCGTTTCAGATATTGAGGTCGCCAACGATCAGCCTTTCGTGCTTTTCGGAGGCATGAACGTGCTCGAATCCCGGGAGCTAGCCTTTGAGGTGGCAGAAACCTATGTGGACGTCTGTGGTCGCCTGGGAATCCCTTACGTATTCAAGGCGTCGTTCGACAAGGCCAATCGATCTTCCGTGCATTCTTTCCGGGGTCCGGGGCTCGACGAGGGGCTTCAGATCCTCGCTGATATCAAGGCCCGTTTTGGGGTGCCGATTATTTCCGACGTTCACGAGCCTTCCCAGGCCGCCCCTGCGGCCGAGGTCTGCGACGTCATCCAGTTGCCGGCCTTCCTGAGCCGCCAGACCGATCTGGTGGTGGCGATGGCTGAAACCGGCGCCGTGATCAATGTAAAAAAGGCCCAGTTCCTCGCGCCGCAGGAGATGAAGCACATCATCACCAAGTGTGAGGAAGCCGGTAACGACAAAGTGATCCTGTGTGAGCGGGGCAGCAGCTTCGGGTATAACAACCTGGTGGTGGACATGCTCGGCTTCGGCATCATGAAGGCGATGAATGTGCCCGTGATGTTCGATGTCACCCATTCCCTGCAAATGCCCGGCGGACGAGCGGATTCGGCCGGTGGCCGCCGTGCCCAGGTGACCGATCTGGCACTGGCTGGTATGTCCCAGGGGCTGGCCGGTTTGTTCCTGGAAGCGCACCCGGACCCGGACAAAGCCAAGTGCGATGGCCCCTGCGCTCTGCGGCTCAGCCAGCTGGAGCCTTTCCTGCAGCGGGTGAAGGCTGTGGATGATCTGGTAAAAAGCTTTAAAGCAATCGACACCGCCTGATTGGCGGTGTTTGTTTTGCTCTATGCCCAATAACAAGTCATTACCGTTTAGATATAGAAAACCTGGAGAATCAGTCGAATGACCAAGATTGCTAGCATCAAAGCCCGTGAGGTTCTGGACTCCCGCGGTAATCCCACCGTGGAAGCGGACGTTATCCTGGAAGACGGTACCCTTGGCCGTGCCTGTGCTCCCTCTGGCGCCTCTACCGGTTCCCGCGAAGCTCTGGAGCTGCGGGATGGTGATGCGTCCCGTTATCTGGGCAAGGGTGTGCTCAAGGCTGTTGAGGCTGTAAACGGAAAGATTCGCGAGGCGCTGACAGGTAAAGACGCGGCGGACCAGCGCGCACTGGACCGGATCATGATTGATCTCGATGGTACCGAGAACAAGGCCAACCTCGGCGCCAATGCGATCCTGGCGGTTTCCCTGGCGGCTGCCAAAGCCGCAGCCGAGGCGCTTGGCAAGCCTTTGTATGAGCACATTGCCGACGTCAACGGAACGTCCGGCAAGTTCTCCATGCCGGTTCCGATGATGAACATCCTGAACGGCGGTGAGCATGCTGACAACAACGTCGACATCCAGGAATTCATGGTCCAGCCGGTTGCGGCCAAGAGTTTCGCCGAAGCGCTTCGTGTCGGTGCGGAGATTTTCCATAGCCTGAAGAAAGTTCTGAAGGCCCAGGGTCTGAATACCGCCGTGGGTGACGAGGGTGGTTTCGCCCCGAACCTGCCTTCGAACGAAGCCGCACTGGCCGCCATCAAGGAAGCGGTAGAAAAGGCCGGATACGAGCTGGGCAAAGACGTTACCCTGGCGCTGGACTGTGCCTCTTCCGAATTCTACAAGGATGGCCAGTACCAGTTGTCTGGTGAGGGCAAGAGCTTCGATTCCGAAGGCTTTGCCGATTATCTGGCGGGTCTTTCCGAGCGTTATCCCATTGTTTCCATTGAAGACGGCATGGACGAGAGTGACTGGGATGGCTGGAAGGTGCTCACCGACAAGCTGGGCAGCAAAGTCCAGTTGGTGGGCGATGACCTGTTTGTGACCAACACGAAAATTCTCAAACAGGGTATCGACAAGGGAGTCGGCAATTCCATTCTGATCAAGTTCAACCAGATTGGCAGTCTTACCGAGACTCTCGATGCCATCAAGATGGCTCAGGATGCCGGTTACACCGCGGTGATCTCCCATCGCTCAGGCGAAACCGAGGACACCACCATTGCCGATCTTGCCGTTGCGACCTGTGCGGGCCAGATCAAAACCGGCTCTCTGTGTCGTTCTGATCGTGTGGCCAAGTACAACCAGTTGCTGCGAATCGAAGAAGCACTGGAAGGCAAAGCGCCGTATCGCGGCCTGAGTGAAATTAAGGGGCAGTAAAGCGCCCGTTACCCGAGTGCCGCCGGTTTTCGGGTAACAAAATGTTAAGGCCATCGCGTTCCGGGTGAAAATTCGGACACGATGGCCTTTTTGTACAACCAGTTAGAACAATTTGTTGCTAATCTACTCTAGGGTCTATACTCAACACTCATCGCTGGTTTGCTGGCTGGTTAAAGTTTATACGGGATCGAGATGAAAACGCTCTGGGCAATCATGGTTGTGCTCATACTCCTGCTTCAGGTTCGCCTGTGGGTCGGGGAGGGCAGTTTCGCGCAGGTGTGGTCCCTCAAGAACGCCATCGCAGATCAGCGTGCCGAGAATGCGGATCTTGCCGCTCGCAATGAAAGCCTGTATGCGGAAGTGCGCAACCTTCGCAATGAACAGGGGGCCGTGGAAGAGCGGGCCCGTATGAATCTCGGACTGATCCGCAAGGACGAAACGTTCTTCCTCGTCGTGGACAATTGATGAACTGTTGAGTTCCGGGCGCCTGGGTTTCCCTACCTCGTGCGAATGCCTCATGAACAAACCCAAACACTGGCTTGTCGTTCCCGCCGCCGGAATCGGCACCCGAATGAAATCCGAATTGCCTAAACAGTACCTGACGCTGGGGCATCGGTACCTCCTCGATATTACATTGTCCCGGATTCTCGACCAGTTTGATTTTGCCGGTTGCATGGTGCCCCTCAATGCGCGGGATCGGTGGTGGCAGGATACGGAGGCCTCCGGCGACGACAGGATTCAGACCTGCACCGGTGGCGAGGAACGGGTGCATTCGGTACTTTCGGCATTGCACGCCCTTCAGGAACAGGCGCAGCCAGATGACTGGGTTCTGGTCCATGACGCGGCGCGCCCCTGTCTCCATTCCGGTGATCTGTCACGGTTATTGACTGCTTTATCGGATCACCCGGTGGGCGGCTTGTTGGCAGCGCCGGTGACCGATACGCTCAAACAGGCGGATAGTGGCGAGCCGGCCCGGGTGGACACAACGATAGACAGGCGGCATCTCTGGCGTGCACTGACCCCCCAGATGTTTCGTTTCGGCGCACTCACCCGCGCTCTGGAGCAATGTCTTTCGCGGGGATACACGGTTACGGACGAGTCTTCTGCACTGGAAATGATGGGCGACAGACCGGTTCTTATTGAAGGGCGACCGGATAACATTAAAATCACCGTACCGTCGGATCTTGAGCTGGCCAGTTTCATTCTGGAACGGCTACAGACGGACTCCGTCTGAAACGGATTCCTTTTTATCGGAGAACAACATGCGAATTGGTCAGGGCTTCGATGTCCACGCCTTCTGCGATGGCAGTTTTGTGACGCTTGGCGGTGTTCAGATTCCCTATGGAAGAGGGCTGAAGGCGCACTCTGATGGTGACGTTCTGCTGCATGCCCTCTCCGATGCTTTGCTGGGAGCCGCAGCGCTGGGGGACATTGGGCATTTTTTCCCGGATACCAGTGACGAGTGGGCTGGTGCAGATAGCCGGGATCTGCTGCGCCGTGTCGTTGAGCGTGTTCGCGAGGCAGGATTCGAGGTCGTTAACGTCGACACCACGATCATCGCGCAGGCTCCGAAAATGGCGCCTCACGTAGAGACCATGCGCATGAACATTGCCGAGGACCTGGGCATCTCCGTCAGCCGGGTCAGCGTCAAGGCAACCACAACCGAGCGGCTTGGTTTTACCGGGCGCTCGGAGGGCATTGCCTGTCAGGCTATCTGCCTGCTTGAATCGGGGGCACTGTGAACGACGGCGGTTCGACTCCCGGTAACTGGCGATTGGACTGGCCTACTTCCTCAGGCCGTGCCGGGCGGGCATGGCTGAAATGCTCTCCCGAGGACTTCCGTGTGGACGAGCATCTTGCGGATACCGAGATGCCTGCCGGGGAGGGCGAGCATCTCTTTCTCCTGCTTGAAAAGGTTGGCGATAACACCGACTACGTGGCCCGCACACTTGCCAGCCTGGTCGGTTGCCGTTCGTTCGATGTCGGATATTGCGGTCTCAAGGATCGTCACGCCGTCACAACTCAATGGTTCAGCCTTTATCGTCCGGGACTGGAGCAGGATGATGCGGCCCTGATTGACCGAATTGGCGAGCACTGGCGGGTGCTGTCGCAGACCCGGGCGCCGAAGAAGCTCAGGCGGGGAGATCATGCAGTCAACCGGTTTACGATCGTGCTTCGAGCGGTTTCTGGTGATCGGCGTCCCGTGGATGAAGCATTAAGCCGTCTGCGGGACATGGGCGCGCCAAACTATTTTGGTCCGCAACGGTTCGGAAGGGGCGGAGGGAACCTCGACAAGGCCCTGCAGATCGATCCGGCACGACTGAATCGGCGGTCAAAACGTGGCGCCAAAGGTGGCAGTCAAAGAACGAAAAACGTATTGTACTTTTCGGCAGCACGCTCGTGGCTTTTTAATGAAGTGCTGGCTGCCCGGGTGAGTGATGGCAGTTGGAGGGATCCTCTTCCGGGGGAGCCAGCCGAGCCTGGAGACGCGCCCACAGGCCCTATGTGGGGCGATGGTGGAACCGACGCCACCGGCGATCAGGAACGGCTGGAGCGCGACGTCGTCGCGCAGCATCCCGACATTGCGGCGTTGTTTTCCGCAACACGCATGAAACCGGAACGCCGACCGCTGGTGGCACGACCAGACAATCTGACCTGGCGCTGGCTCGCGGACGATGTGCTGGAAGTGCAGTTTCAGCTGGCGCCGGGTCAATTTGCCACAACGGTTCTGGGAGATGTTCTGGAACTGGAGGACCGTAGCCTTGGTCCCGATAATCAATAAAAAACGCTAGCGGAGAACACAGTGCGCATTCTCTTGTCGAATGATGATGGTGTACATTCGCCCGGGCTCGTAGCTCTGTATGAGGGGCTTCAGGGTCTGGGGCATCTGGAAGTGGTGGCACCTGACCGTGACCACAGTGGCGCCAGTAACGCATTGACCCTCAACCGTCCACTGACTGTCGAGACGCATCCCAATGGCTTTCGCTCAGTAGACGGGACACCTACAGACTGCGTGCACCTTGCTGTCAACGGTCTGTTCGAGCAGCCTTTCGACCGGGTGATTTCCGGTATCAATACCCACGCCAACCTCGGTGACGACATCATCTATTCCGGTACGGTAGCGGCAGCAACGGAGGGACGGCACCTCGGATTGCCTGCCATTGCGGTATCGCTGGTTAATGATGGCCACTTCCACTATGAAACAGCGGCCCACGTTGTGCGTTTGTTATTGGAGCAGCGTCAGCCCCTGGAGCTCGGTCCCCGTTCCATACTCAACGTCAACGTGCCGGACCTGCCATGGGACAGGATTGCCGGTATTCGTGTGACGCGTCTCGGCCACCGGGAGCGTGCGGAAGGCGCAGTTCCCATGACGTGCCCCCGGGGTAAGCAGCGTTACTGGATAGGGGCGGCGGGTGCCGGCGGCGATGCCGGACCCGGTACCGACTTCCACGCAGTCCGCGAGGGTTATGTGTCCATCACGCCGGTACATATCGATATGACCCGGCATGAGGCATTGATATCTCTGCGCGACTGGGTAGATGGCCTTGGCTTCGGGGGAGAAACCGACCAATGAGTGCTCAGCTCCAGGGTATTGGCATGACCTCCCGCCGGACTCGCATGCGTCTGGTTCAGCGGCTTCGGGAGGGCGGCATTGAAAATGAGCGCGTTCTTGAAGCCATTGGCAACGTTCCCCGTCATATTTTCCTGGACGAGGCGCTGGCCCATCGCGCCTACGAGGATACATCGCTCCCGATCGGATATGGCCAGACACTGTCCCAGCCCTACATTGTCGCCCGGATGACCGAGATTCTGATGGCGCATGAGCCGGCTCGTGTGCTGGAACTCGGCACAGGCTCCGGCTATCAGACCGCCGTTCTGGCCCATCTGGTTCCCGAAGTCTGCAGTGTTGAGCGAATCAGGCCGTTGCAGGACAGGGCCAGGGAGCGCCTCCGACAACTGGGTTCCCGGAACGTCCAGCTGAAACATGCGGATGGTGGAATGGGCTGGCCTGAGCGCGGCCCTTTTGATGGTATCGTCGTGACCGCGGCACCGATAGAAGTACCCCGGGAGCTGCTTGAACAGCTCGCTGATAACGGCGTTCTGATTGCGCCTGTTGGAGAGGAAAAGCAAATGCTGGTGGAAGTGATTCGCCGTGGTGATCGTTTCGAACACCGGGAACTGGAACCGGTACATTTTGTACCTCTGCTTGGGGGAGTCATTCGATGACGGTTTCCGAGACTCAGAGCTCACGTTCATCCAGCCATGAAGGTACGAACCAGCGCCCCCTGGGTGTATTCATCCGGGGGGTTGCAATGGGTGCGGCCGATGTCGTTCCGGGAGTATCCGGTGGCACGATTGCCTTTATTACCGGCATCTATTTCCGGTTGTTGGAAGCCATCAGCGCGCTACCAGTGGCTTTCTTCCGTCACCTGGTGCGGGGCAGGGTCGGAGCCTTCTGGCAGGAGGCGGACGGGACATTCCTCATTTGTCTCCTGGCCGGCATTCTGACCAGCGTGGTTACCCTGGCGTCTGCCATTACCTTTGCACTGATGAATTATCCGGTACTGATCTGGAGTTTCTTCTTCGGGCTGATCATAGCCTCGGTATGGCACGTCGGCCGTCAGGTCCGGCGATATAGATGGCCACTTGCCTTGCCCCTGCTGGTGGGCACTGCCATTGCGTGGTGGGTGACAACCCTCTCGGCAGGTCAGGTTTCACCGTCATCCCTGGCTTTTTTCGGAGCCGGTGCACTGGCCATTTGTGCCATGATCCTTCCGGGAATATCCGGCAGCTTCATTTTGTTGATTATTGGCATGTACGCACCCGTTCTTGGTGCTGTTAAATCCGGCGATTTCGGTATTCTTCTGTTATTCGGTGCCGGCTGCCTTCTGGGACTGCTGTCTATTGCCCGCCTGATCACCTGGGCATTTCATCATTTCCACGATTACGTGATGGCACTGCTGACCGGCTTTATGATTGGTGCGCTCAACAAGGTCTGGCCATGGAAGGAAACGCTGAGCTGGCGGATCAACCATTCCGGGGATCGTGTGCCATTGACGGAGCTGAGTGTCAGTCCGGAAACCTTTCACCAGGTGACAGGGCAGGATCCTCAGTTGCTGGTGGCTTTGGTCATGGCTTGCCTCGGCCTTGCTCTGGTCCTTGGAATTGAATGGCTCGGATCTCGCAGAAGTGTTACCTGACGCACAAAAACAGTGTTTCCGGCGGTAACACCCCTGGCTGGTGCGTAACTTGGATTGCGAGGGAAAATGTGCAATAAATTAGCAAGTTACTTTTAAAACTTTAGAATCTGCATAGATTCACTGTCCGTTTTATACGGATTTATTATAACTGGGGCATTTTTATTTCTGTGAGATTCTTTCGTGGATGCCTCCACGCCACCTGTCCGGTCATACTTCGGTTCCCCTCCGGTACCTGCCCCTTCACTCGTGCTCTGAAAATTCTGATCCTGGGAATCGTCCTGTCCATACTGGGTGGCTGTAACACCTCTGCCATCTATCAGGACGATCTTTATAATCCGCCGGTCTATTGGGGGAGGCACGTCGTTCAGCCCGGCGAAACCCTTTACAGTATCGCGTGGCGATACGGCAGGGACTACCGGGAACTTGGCAGTGCCAATGGCATCGGCCCGCCCTGGACCATTGAGGCAGGACAGGTGCTGCGTCTGGATCTTCGCGGCACGGTCACATCTGCGACCCATAATCGATCATCATCGGGCCGCACCGCATCAGCCAGCACCCGACAAAGACCGCCTCCGGTGCAGACTCCGAGTTCGGCTCCCAGACCAGAGGTGACCCGCTCGGCTGACCGTAATGCACCCCTGGAAAAACGGACCCAGACGGTGGCCCACGTGAATTGGCGATGGCCTCACGCTGGCACCGTAATTGCAGGTTACTCAACATCCGGTAAAGTCAACAAAGGCATTGATATTGCCGGAAAACCCGGCGAGCCGGTCAAGGCTGCGGCCAAAGGCAATGTGGTCTACGCCGGGAATGGGTTGCTAGGTTACGGCAATCTGATTATTGTGAACCATAATGAGCACTATCTAAGTGCTTATGCCCATAACCGGAAAATTCTGGTGCACGAAGGGGAGGATGTGAAAGCCGGCCAGGTTATCGCTGAACTGGGAAGCAGTGGTGCGGACAGACCCATGTTGCATTTCGAAATTCGGAAAAATGGCAATCCGGTCGATCCCATCCATTATCTCCCTCCGCGTTAATCCGGCGATTTGCAGCCGGGATGCTGCGAACAACGGCACTGACAGAAACCGCGACAGAAACAATAACAACAAGTGACCGGCTCAAGCCGGCCAACCAACAAATGTCCTGAAGAAAAAACACGAACACAGCTACAGGTGTCCGCAATAAAAAGAAGTATCGGGCGTTCATACAGGATTATTGAGAGGCGGGGCAATAAACATGTCAGCTGAGCAAGAAGACATCATCATTGATCGGGTAGAGGATCTGGAAGAATCCGAGGATCAGCTGCTCGCAGAAGACAAGGTGGCAAAGCCGTCGGCGGGAGACGCCGACCAGGACTTCCCCACACAGGGCCGATATTTTACGAGCCAGAAGCAGCTCGACGCGACCCAGCTCTATCTGAACGAAATCGGTTTTTCACCCCTACTGACACCCGAAGAAGAAGTCTACTTCGCGCGACTGGCCCAGAAAGGCGAGGAGTCAGGCCGGAAGCGGATGATCGAGAGCAACCTCCGTCTGGTGGTTAAAATCGCGCGCCGCTATGTCAATCGGGGCCTGACGCTGCTGGATCTGATCGAGGAGGGCAACCTTGGTCTGATCCGGGCGGTGGAGAAATTTGATCCCGAGCGAGGGTTCCGGTTCTCGACCTATGCCACCTGGTGGATTCGTCAGACCATCGAACGGGCTATCATGAACCAGACGCGGACGATCCGTCTGCCGATTCACGTGGTAAAAGAGCTCAATCTTTACTTGCGGGCAGCGCGTGAGTTGACTCAGAAGCTGGACCACGAGCCGTCGGCCGAAGAGATTGCGAAGCTGGTCGACAAGCCGGTAGAGGATGTCGAGCGTCTGCTGGGGCTGAACGAGCGTGTTGCGTCCATGGACACCCCCATCGGGTCTGGCGGTGAGAAATCCCTGTTGGATACCGTGGCGGATGAGGGGGCATCGGATCCTGCGGACCTGCTTCAGGACAACAACATGTGCTCTTGCCTGGAGAAGTGGATTGATCAGCTCAGTGACAAACAGCAGGAGGTACTGTCCCGGCGGTTCGGGCTTCGGGGTTACCCGGTAAGCACGCTTGAAGAAGTCGGGCAGGAGATCGGTCTCACGCGGGAGCGCGTCCGTCAGATCCAGGTTGAGGCATTGCGTCGACTGAGGGAAATCCTCGAGAAAGAGGGACTCTCTGGCAATCTGCTGTTCAAATAATCCTTCGTGACGCGAATTGAGAAAAAGCCGGCCAGTGTTCAGGGCCGGCTTTTCTGTTTTCATGGTGTCCAAATGAGAACCAGGTTGCGCTAAGGCCCTTGGCGACATTGCTAGAATGCGCGGACCGGGGGAGATATGGCTGTCACCTGGTACGAATGAAACACGTGAATAATAACGACTGAATAGGAAAGGACTATGAAGAAGGCTCTGTTGACAGGTGTTGCATCACTTCTGATGGCGGGGGTTCTGTCAGCTCCTGTTTCTGCACGCACAATCGAAGGTGTGGATGTGCCTGAAACCTATCAGGCCATGGGAACGGATCTGAAGCTCAATGGTGCGGGAACCCGTTCCAAATGGTTCATGGATCTATACGTTGGCGGTCTCTACGTTCCCCAGGCCGAAAGCGACGGACAGGCTGTCATCGACGCCGACGAACCCCAGGCGATCACGCTCCACATCATCTCTGGTCTCATCACCAGTGACCGTATGACCGAAGCAACTCTGGAGGGCTTCGAAGCGTCCACCCACGGCAACATGGCACCGGTTCAGGACGAGATTGATCGCTTTATGGACGTCTTCAAGGACGAGATCAAGGAAGGCGACGTGTTCGATCTGGTCTACGTTCCCGATGAGGGCGTTCGTGTGCTGAAGAACGGCAAGGTGAAAGATACCATCGGCGGGCTGGCCTTTAAAAAGGCCCTGTTCGGAATCTGGCTGTCGGACAAGCCGGCTCAGGAAGACCTGAAAGAGGAAATGCTGGGTAAGCGTTGATCCCGGCAGCTGACAGAAGCCGATGTGATTCGTCACATCGGCTTTTTTGTGTCCGGTCAGAGGTAATCCCGCTTCTGCTTGAATTCACACAGGTCTTCGATAATGCAGGCACCGCACTTGGGCTTACGCGCGGTGCAGGTGTAACGGCCGTGAAGAATCAGCCAGTGGTGGGCGTCCTGGAGAAATTCCTTCGGGACCAGTCTGAGCAGTCTCTTTTCGACTTCGAGCACGTTTTTGCCGGGCGCAATGCCGGTGCGATTCGAAACCCGAAAGATATGCGTGTCCACGGCCATGGCCGGCTGACCGAAGGCCGTATTCAGTACAACGTTGGCGGTCTTCCGGCCTACGCCAGGTAAAGCCTCGAGCGCCTCACGGTTATCCGGGACATTGCTGCCGTGTTGGTCGATCAGAATCCGGCAGGTTTTGATAATGTTCTCGGCTTTACTGTTGAACAGTCCGATGGTCTTGATGTATTCCTTCAGCCCCTCCACACCGAGGGACAGGATGGCTTCCGGCGTGTTGGCAACGGGAAAGAGACGGTCTGTCGCCTTGTTGACCCCCACATCCGTTGCCTGGGCCGATAGAATAACCGCCACCAGCAGTTCGAACGGGCTGGAGTAGTTCAGCTCGGTGGTCGGTGAGGGATTTGCTTCCCGCAAGCGGGAAAAGATCTCAACGCGTTTCTGTTTATTCATGACGTCCGGAAGAGCTCTTAGGGTGGATCATGAGACGTTTCCGGTGACACGGACCCGTATGCTTCCGCTACTGACGGTCTCCGGTGCCGTCTCTTTGGCGCGTTTTGCCTGCCGGTGATGATCGATGGCGTTTTTCAGGGCGATGAGGCAACCCAGCCCCAGGAAGGCTCCGGGTGGCAGCACCATGAACAGCACGCCAGGGTAGTTTTCGAATGGACGGATCACCCAGTTCGATGCCATCGGACCAAACAGGAGCTGCATGTCGGCAAACAGGGTGCCTTGCCCAATAAGCTCTCGCATGCCTCCCAGGACAATCAGAACGGCGAGAAACCCGAGTCCCATCATGGCGCCGTCAAGCACGGCCAGGTGCGGAGGGTTCTTGGAGGCAAAAGCATCGGCCCTTCCAAGAATGGAACAGTTGGTGACGATCAGGGGAATGAAGATCCCGAGGATCTGGTAGAGCTCGTAGGTGTAGGCCTGCATGAGCAGTTCGGCGCAGGTGACAAACGATGCGATGATCATCACGAAAGCCGGTAGACGGACCGATTCGCTGACAAAGTTACGAATCAGGGATACGGCGAGATTGGACCCTATCAAAACCATCAACGTCGCCAAACCAAGCCCGACAGCATTGACAACAGTGCTGGTTACGGCGAGCAGCGGACAGAGGCCCAGCACCTGAACCAGCGCCGGGTTATTGTCCCATAACCCATCTCTGACGATCTCTGCCGGAGTTTTGCTTGCCATGTCAGGATTGCCCCCTTCTCATTGAATGGCCGACCGGTCGTTCTGAAGCCCCCAGTCGGGACAGGATTTCCTTTCGGTTCTGTCGGAAATAGACCAGCGCACTCTGGACCGATTTGACGACGGCCCGGGGAGTAATGGTGGCGCCAGTGAACTGATCGAACACCCCTCCGTTTTTCTTTACTTTCCACTGTGGTGGGGGCGTATTGTCCAGAGATCGGCCATTGAATTCCGTCACCCAGTCGGATTTCTTGGTTTCGATCCGGTCGCCGAGGCCGGGGGTTTCCTTGTGGCGCGTCACCCGTACGCCGATCACTTTGCCCTCAACGTCCAGCCCGACCAGCAGGTGAATGTCTCCCGAGTAACCTTCCGGGGCGATCACCGGCATGATGAAACCTATCGGCTTTCCCTGATCCCGGGCAACCCAGACCTGCACCGGCCCTTGCGTTGCCAGCCGTTCGCTGGCGGGCAACTGGACGGTATCCCTCAACAGATCGTTATCGTGGCCACTCTCCGGAAAGATTTCGAACAAAGCACTGGCTTCTGCCCGGGCCGCCTGTTCCTGGATCTTTTCCTGTGTGAGCGCCTGGGTGACGGCGATCGAACCGCCGGTAATGATGGCAAATATACCGAGGCCAATGGCGCTACGACGAATGGACTGTGCAAGTGCGGCCATGCTTTACCCCTGATTCCTGCCCGGAACGCCACGCCGTGGCTTATGATGGCCATACGTGCGTGGTGGCGTGTAGTGATCGATGAATGGCACGGCAAAATTCAACAGCAGCACGCTGAACGCGACGGCATCCGGATAGTTGCCCCAGGTACGAATGATGTAAATCAGAATGCCGATTCCGGCGCCATAGATCAGCTTGCCCTGATGACTTGTCGCCGCGGAAACCGGGTCGGTCGCAATAAAGAACGCACCAAGCATGGTTCCCCCGGCCAGCAGATGAAGGGTCAGGGGGGCGTACTGGTCGGCGTTACTGCCAAAGGCGAGACTCATAACAGCCAACCCGCCCAGAAATCCGGCCGGAATGTGCCAGGTAATGATCCGCAGGAAAACAAGCAGCAACCCGCCTGCCAGAAAGGCCAGGTTCACCCATTCCCACCCTTTGGCGATTCCATCGCCGAACATGGGGTGATTCAGAACTTCCGCAGCCGTGTGTGATGCGATCTGATGTTTGTACTCATCAAGAGGGGTGGCCATGGTCCAGCCGTCGAAGCTGGTCTGGGAGGCGGAAAAAATACGGCCCAGGGTGTCCGTGAAATCCGGGGCGCCGTTGAACAGGCCGGACGGCTCTGCCCAATTGGTGGTCATGGCGACGGGGAACGAAATCAGGACCAGGGCGTAACCCACCATGGCCGGATTAAAAGGGTTGGAGCCGAGTCCGCCGTAGAGTTGCTTGGCAATGACGATGGCGGTGACCACGGCAATACCGGATACCCACCAGGGCGCAAACTGCGGCAGGGACAAGCCCAGCAGCAATCCGGTAACGGCTGCGGTGTTGTCCCTGAGAAAGAAAGCAACCGGCTTTTTGCGAAGCGTGAGGAATGCCGCCTCGGAACCGACAGCGACGGCGATGCACCAGACTACATTGATCAGGTTGCCCCATCCGAAAAAGCCGACTTGCGCCAGCAGACCGGGAAGCGCAGCGATGATGACCCAGAGCATAACGCGCGACGTCGGTCGGGCGTTACGGGCGTGTGGTGAAGACTGTTGAACGAATGCCATGAGAATCGGGCCTTGGCTCGGTTAATCGGACGTCTGGTTTTCGGTATTTCTCGCCGGGGCCTCGCGGGCTTCCTGCAAGGCCTGTTCCGCCCTGGCTACCCGATCGTGGTTCTTGGCGACCGCGCGTTCAAGTTTGTCGACGTTATCAGCCTGTTGTTCCTTCGCCTCATCGAGCATCCGTTGCATCGTTTCAAGCTTTGATCGGGCCTGGGTCAGTTGCTTCTCAAGAGCTTCAATATCTGGTTTGTCGTCCTGTTCCGGAGCGGACTTTTGCTCGCCCGTCGCGACCTTCGCTTTCTTGCGTTCGAGAGCCTGCTGCACCAGTGCTGCCTTGGCAGCGCGATCGTCCGTGGCGTCACCGGTTTCCGCCGCCTGTTCAGCCTCAGCCTGTTTTCGGGCCTGGGCTTCCGCGGCGGCCCTGGCTCGTTCTTTGCGGCGCAGTTCTTTCTCTTCCTGCTCCCTCTCGAGCCTTGCCTTGCGGGCTTCAAAGCGTTCACGGGCCCGGTCAGCCTTTAATTGTTCGGCTCGCTGAACCCGGATTTCACCCTTTGCATAGCGGTAGTACTGGACCAGGGGAATGGAACTTGGGCAAACGTAGGAACAGGCCCCGCATTCAATGCAGTCGAACAGGTTCAGGTGTTCGGCTTTCTCGAATTCTTCAGACTTCGAATACCAGAACAGTTGCTGGGGCAGAAGCTCCATCGGGCAGACTTCGGCGCATTGGCCGCAACGGATGCACGGTTGTTCCGTTGGGGGATCGGGAAGTTCTGCCGCCGTCGCCGCGATGACGCAATTGGTCGTCTTGGTAACGGGGATGGCCGTCGTGGTCAGGGTATAACCCATCATCGGGCCGCCGAGCACCAGCCGATTCAGCTTTTTCTCATCGACACCCGCCTTGGTCAGCAGGTGCTCGATGGGGGTGCCAATCCACGCTTCGTAGTTTCCCGGCTCCCGCACGGCATCTCCGGTGACCGTTACGATTCGCGAAATCAGGGGCGAATCTTCAAGCATGGCCCGTGCCACGGCCACCGCGGTGCCTACGTTCTGGCACATCACGCCGATGTCGGCGGGAATCCCTTCATTGGGAACCTCCAGGCCGGTCAGAATCCGGATCAGCTGCTTTTCGCCTCCCGACGGGTACTTGGTCGGAATCACGGCAACTTCAATCTGGGTGCCTTCGCAGGCGGTCTTGATGGCTTCGATGGCTTCGGGTTTGTTGTCTTCAATGCCGATGACGCAACGCTCCGGGCGCAGGATCCAGGCCATGATCTTGAGCCCGGCGATGACCTCGGTCGCCTTCTCGCGCATGGTCATGTCATCGGCAGTGATGTAGGGTTCGCACTCAGCGCCATTGAGGATCAGCGTGTCGACCTTGCGATCCTTCGGGGGCCGAAGTTTGATGTTGGTCGGGAAGCCCGCACCGCCCATGCCGGAAATGCCCGCTTCCCGAATCCGCTCAAGAACCGTCTCCCGCTCCAGCTTCCGGTATTCGGTAATCGGCTGACGCTCCCGCCACTGATCCTCACCGTCTGGTCTCAGCACGATGCACCAGTCATCCAGGCCCGATGGATGCGGCACGGGCCGCTCAGTGATGCTCTCGATGATTCCGGACGTGGGGGCGTGGACGGGAACGCCAATGCCACTGCGGACATCCGCCAGTTTCTGGCCCTTGAGCACACGCTCACCGACCTCGACCAGTGGCTCCGCCGGTTCGCCAATGTGTTGCTGCAGGGGCAGGACAAGTAAATCGGGAATGCCCGCGTCCCGGATCGGGCTGCGGGTTGACTGATGTTTGTTTTCGGCCGGGTGGATGCCCCCGGCAAAGTCCCAGAGCTGTGTCATCAGGCGCTTACTCCCTGACGATCGGTCGCAATAATGCTGGGCTCGGGTGGCGACCAGGTCCAGGTGCGGATATCCGGTTCAACGGTGACCATGTCGATACAGTCTACGGGGCAGGGCTCGACACAGAGGTCGCAGCCGGTGCATTCACTCTCGATCACGGTGTGCATGTGCTTGGCGGCCCCCAGGATGGCGTCCACAGGGCATGCCTGGATGCACTTCGTACAGCCAATGCATTCGTCCTCCCGGATAACAGCGACCCGCTTGGCCTGCTCCTCTCCATGTTCCGCATCGAGTGGTTCCGGTTCGACGTCGAGCAGGTCGGCCAGGGCCTTAATGGTAGCCTCGCCCCCGGGCGGACACTTATTAATGGATTCGCCATTGGCGATGGCTTCGGCATAGGGGCGACAGCCCGGAAACCCGCACTGGCCACATTGGGTCTGGGGCAAGAGCGCATCAACCTGGTCTACCAGTGGATTGCCTTCAACCCGGAAACGCTCGGAGGCAAAGCCCAGCAAGCCCCCGAACACAAGGGCCAGGGCCAGCAGAACGACAACGGCGATGATAATGCCAGTCCACATAACAACCTACGCTCCGTCAGACGGTGACCAGACCGGTAAAGCCCAAAAACGCCAGCGCCATCAGCCCCGCCGTTACCATGCCAATCGCAGCGCCCCGAAAGGCAACCGGTACGTCAGCAACCGCGATACGCTCCCGCATGGCTGCGAACAGTACCAGGACGAGGGAAAAGCCGAGAGCCGCGCCAAACCCATAGAGAACGGATTCGACGAAATTGTTGTGCTTGTTCAGGTTGAGCAGGGCAACCCCGAGAACCGCGCAATTCGTTGTGATCAGGGGCAGAAAAATGCCGAGAACCCTGTAAAGCAGGGGACTGGTCTTGCGAACCACCATCTCGGTGAACTGAACCACGACCGCGATGACCAGGATAAACGTGATCGTCTTGAGAAAGGCCAGGTCCAGCGGTGCAAGCAGGTAGGTGTAGGCGAGGTAGCTGCATACCGATGACAGCGTCAGCACGAAGGTGGTGGCCAACGACATGCCCATGGCGGTTTCCAGCTTCCCGGACACGCCCATGAACGGACAGAGGCCCAGGAACTGCACCAGCACGAAGTTGTTCACCAGGATAGTACTGACCAGGATCAGCAGATACTCTGTCATCGGATCTTTCGTACCTCGATTTGCTTACATCACCCGCATGCCGGGAGTGGCACCGGAATCCGGAGAAAGAATGAAGATATCCTTCCCGCCGGGGCCAGCCGCAAGGACCATGCCCTCGGACAGTCCGAACTTCATTTTTCGAGCTTTCAGGTTGGCCACCATGACGGTCATTCGGCCCTCCAGCTCTTCCGGCTTGTAGGCAGACTTGATACCAGCAAACACGTTGCGTTCGCCATGCCCTATGTCAAGTGTCAGGCGGAGAAGCTTGTCTGCCCCCTCGACATGCTCTGCTTTGACAATTTTAGCCACCCGAAGGTCCACTTTCGCGAAATCACCGAATTCTATCTCGTCCGCAATCGGTTCAAGATTGGCAGCCGGTTCGGGCTGACCGGTCGCTGCGGGCAGTTCCTCCTTGGAGGCATCGAGCATTTTCTCGATCTGGGCCATGTCCACTCGATTCATCAACGGCTTGAACTTGCTGATGCCGTGGTTTTCAAGCAGTTCCTTGCGGTTGTTCCAGTCCAGCTTGGCCTTCAGGAAGTCCTCTGATGCCTCGGCTGTTTTCGGCAGAACCGGCGCGAGGTAGGTCATCAGGATGCGGAACATGTTGATGGCATTCGTGCAGATCGCGTGCAGCCTTCCATCCTGGCCGTCCTGTTTGGCAATGACCCAGGGCTGCTCGTCGTTCACGTACTGGTTGGCGATGTCGGCCAGCTCCATGATCCGGCGCATGGCCCGGCCAAATTCGCGGGTCTCGAAGAACTCTTCGATCTGTTCTCCGGCTTCAATGAACTCCCGGAGCTTCTCCTGCTCGGTCACTTCACCCAGCTGGCCATCGAACCGTTTGGTAATAAAGCCGGCGCTACGACTGGCAATATTGACGACCTTGCCGACAAGGTCCGAATTGACCCGTGCGGCGAAGTCCTCAAGATTGAGGTCCATGTCATCCACGCCCCCGGTCAGCTTGGCGGCGAAGTAGTAACGGAGGTACTCGGGATCCAGGTGATCCAGGTAGGTGCGCGCCATGATGAAGGTGCCGCGGGACTTGGACATCTTCTTGCCGTTCACGGTCACAAAGCCATGGGCCCAGACGGCTGTCGGCGTCCGGAAGCCGGCATCGTGGAGCATGGACGGCCAGAACAGGGCGTGGAAGTTGATGATGTCCTTGCCGATGAAGTGATAGACCTCGGCGGAGGAATCGGCTCGCCAGAAGTGCTCGAAGTCGATGTTCTCGCGGTTACACATGTTCTTGAAGCTCGCCAGGTAGCCAATGGGGGCATCAAGCCAGACATAGAAGAATTTGCCCGGCGCGTCAGGAATCTCAAAGCCGAAGTAGGGGGCGTCACGGCTGATATCCCATTCCTGCAGCCCGGCATCCAGCCATTCGGCCAGTTTATTGGCAACCTGCGGCTGAAGGGTGCCACTGCGGGTCCACTTGGCCAGGAAATCGTGGAAATCCGGGAGTTTGAAAAAGTAGTGCTCGGACTCTTTCTCAATCGGCGTGGCGCCAGATACGGCAGAGCGCGGGTTGATCAGCTCCGCCGGCGTATAGGTGGCACCGCAGGCTTCGCAGTTGTCTCCGTACTGGTCTTCGGTCTTGCATTTGGGACAGGTCCCTTTGATAAACCGGTCTGCCAGGAACATCTCCTTCTCCGGATCGAAGAACTGGGTGATGTTCCGGGTGGCAATGTGCCCGTTTTCCTGAAGCTGGCGATAGATGTATTCGGAGAAGAAGCGGTTCTCCTCGGAATGGGTGGAGTAATAATTGTCGAAACGGATATGAAAACCGGCAAAATCCTGCTGGTGCTCCTGACGGATTCGATCAATCAACTGCTCCGGCGTGATGCCTTCCCGCTCCGCTCTCAGCATGATCGCAGTGCCATGAGCATCGTCGGCGCAAACGTAGTAGCAGTTCTGGCCCCGCATTTTCTGATAGCGCACCCAGATATCGGTCTGAATGTATTCCAGCAGGTGACCCAGGTGGATCGGCCCGTTGGCATAGGGCAGGGCGCTGGTAACCAGAATGTCGCGCTGTTGCTTGCTCGCTTGCGTCATGGTGATGTCCGAACCTTCTGTGAATAAGGATTGGCAATGCAAATAAAAGGGGCCGGTTGAAAGCACCCGTGTTGATAGTCGCGGGTGGCGACCCCATATGGTCAGAAACGGGCACAGATGATACCTTCCAAGCAGCAATTTTTCACCCGAAACACCCGTTTTCGTGTTCATGAGCTTATTCCGGAGAAGCCGATGACCCAGATTTCCCAGCAGGCCCTGGAGGCCGCTGTCCGAGAATATCGGGATCCTTATCTCGACAAGGACCTGTACCAACTCGGCGCCGTCAAGAATCTCGCCTCGGAAGAGGGTGGAAAAGTCACCCTGATGGTTGAGCTGCCCTATCCATCCAAAGGAATTGCCGGAGCGCTCAAGCAAATCGTTACCAATGCGCTCGAAAACGTTGAGGGCGTGGAAAGTGCCGACGTGCATGTCGGCCAGAAGATCCACTCCTACAAAGTGCAGAAAGACATTCCCTCTGTCCCCGGCGTTAAAAACATCATCGCTGTGGCCTCCGGCAAGGGTGGCGTCGGCAAATCCACTACCGCGGTCAACCTCGCGCTGGCCCTGCAGGCCGAAGGCGCCCGAGTCGGCATTCTTGACGCCGACATCTACGGTCCCAGTATTGGCATGATGCTCGGAGTGCCGGAAGGCAAGCGTCCGGACACCCGGGAAAACAAATACTTCGTTCCCATGGACGCCCATGGCCTGCAGGCCAACTCCATGGCGTTCGTTGTCACCGAAAAAACGCCCATGGTCTGGCGGGGCCCCATGGTCAGTGGTGCCGTTATGCAGTTGCTCCAGCAGACCCTCTGGAACGAACTTGACTACCTGATCGTCGACATGCCGCCGGGAACCGGGGACATTCAGCTCACCCTGGCGCAGAAGGTGCCCGTGACAGGTGCGGTCATCGTCACCACGCCCCAGGACATCGCGCTGCTGGATGGCAAAAAGGGTATCGAAATGTTCCGCAAGGTGGAGATTCCGGTACTCGGCGTGATCGAGAATATGAGTGTCCACATCTGCAGCAACTGCGGCCATGAAGAACCCCTGTTCGGCCACGGCGGCGGTGAGCGGATTGCCGAGGAATACGACACCACCCTCCTCGGGCAGCTGCCCCTGCACATGACCATCCGGGAACAGACCGATGGCGGTACTCCCTCGGTGATCGCCGAACCGGACTCCGAAGTGGCGCGCCGTTACCGCGACATCGCTCGCCGGGTTGGTGCGGAGTTGTCAACGCGGGAGCGGAATCTGTCGGGTTCAATCTCCAGTGTTTCGGTAACCGAACACTGACCGATTCTTTTCAGGCGGGGCTGCACAAGGCCCGTTCGCGGATGCAGGAATAGCTTTCCAAAAATGTTGGAGGCCATGGATGGCCTGAGACAAGCGCACATGGGTGAGGCCGAGCGTTTATGAAGCAAAGCTTCATGCGACAGCCGAACGACAGCAATCTGTGATTGCTGGCTGGACCCCGGAGGGGTGCTCGTAGCGTGTTTTGGAGAGCGTTTTCTGGCCTTGCAGCCCACAGATCAAGCAGTCTGGAGATAGCCTGAGGAGCCTTCGACAGACCCCAAGGGAACAGGTAAACTACGCCTCAATTTTTCCAGCGGAAACGAGAATTCACCGATGAGCATTAAATCCGACAAGTGGATACGCCGGATGTCCGAGCAGCACGGCATGATCGAACCGTTCGAGCACGGACAGGTTCGGGAAACCGGAAAAGGCCGTGTCATCTCCTACGGGACCTCCAGTTACGGTTACGACGTTCGCTGTAGCAATGAATTCAAGATCTTCACTAATGTCCACAGCGCCACGGTCGATCCGAAGAACTTCGACGACAACAGCTTCGTCAACTACACCGGCGACGTCTGCATCATCCCGCCGAACAGCTTTGCGCTGGCGCGGACCGTCGAATATTTCCGGATTCCGAGAAACGTGCTCACCATCTGCCTGGGCAAAAGCACCTATGCCCGTTGCGGCATCATCGTGAACGTCACGCCGCTGGAACCGGAATGGGAAGGCCAGGTGACTCTGGAGTTTTCCAATACCACCAACCTGCCGGCCAAGATCTACGCCAACGAAGGCGTTGCCCAGATGCTGTTTTTCGAGTCCGATGAAGTCTGCGATACCAGCTACAAGGACCGGGGCGGCAAATACCTGGGTCAGACCGGCGTGACCCTGCCAAGGACATGAACGCCAACCAGTTCCTCAAAGCCGTTGCACAATTGCAGGGATGGCGTGAATATGCCTTCCTGCTGGCGCTCGCCGAGCGCTCGTTTCCGAATTACGCCCTCTTTGTCGAGGCTGTCGGCCTGAAAACCGGCGCCAAGATGCGTCAATTGCTGGACATCGCCTGGGAGCTGCTTCAGAAAGACACCAGTGATGCTGCAATTCCCCAGTTGCTCAGCAAACTGGAGTCGCTATCGCCCCAGGTTGACGACTACGACGCCTACGGCGTGTATCCCGCGTTCGATTTTTGTCAGTTACTCGAGCAGGCGCTGCTCAATCGGCTCAACCCGAATAAACATCGGGCAACCGAAGCATCCCAGCTGGCCACGACAACGGTCATGAATTTTATTGAACTGTCGGAAGGCGAGTCGCTGCCCGAAGATGAGCTGGTCCGTCTGCTGGATCATCATCCCTTGATGAAAGAAGACAAGATGTTCCAGAGGGACCTGGTGCTGGCGCTCAAGCGGCAGCGTACTCCGAAAGAATCCTTTGTTGAGGAATTGCGGACCGGTGCCGCCAACGAGGGCGTCAGTAACCTCGGCATTGCGCTGGACAGTTGACCCGGGGTAGTCCGCGCTTCACTCTGTTTAAAACTCCCTGCGTTTCGTTGCTGAATGGATGGTGCCATGAAACTCTCTGCGTTTGGCCGTAAATTCACCGCCGATGCCGGTATAACCTCACTGATGGATGACCTTGGCAATGCCATGGCGTCCGGTGACGACATGATCATGATGGGAGGTGGTAATCCGGGCCACATCCCGGAAATCCAGCATCGTGTTCAGACCATTCTGTCTGAGATGGGCCAGAACGAGGATGAGGTCCGTCGACTCGTAGGCATCTACGATCCGCCCCAGGGAGAAAAAGGATTCATCAGTGCTCTGGCAGAGCTGTTGAACCGCGAGTATGGGTGGGACCTCAGTCCGGACAATATTGCCCTTACCAATGGCAGCCAGGCCGCCTTTTTCATGTTATTCAACATGTTTGGTGGGGACTATGGAGGCGGACAGCGAAAACACATTCTGCTGCCCCTCGCGCCGGAATACATCGGGTATGCCGATGCCGGGATTGAGCCCGGGTTGTTCCGAGCGGTTCAGCCGGATATTTCTTTCACCGATGCGCACGAATTCAAGTACCGGGTGGATTTTGACGCTGTGGAGGTCACCGGTGAAACCGGCGCTATCTGTGTGTCGCGCCCGACCAATCCCACCGGCAACGTGATCACCGACGAAGAGCTCGCCCGTCTGGAAGCTCTGGCGGGGCAGCACGACATTCCCCTGATCGTCGATGGCGCCTATGGAACGCCATTCCCGAGCCTGCTGTTTGTGGATGCCCAGCCAACCTGGAATGAGCGCATCATTCTGTGCCTGAGTCTGTCGAAGCTTGGGCTTCCCGCTGCCCGAACCGGCATCGTGATTGCCTCGGAGCCGGTGATCAAGGCGTTATCGGGCATAAACGCGATTCTGAACCTGGCAACGGGTAGTTTCGGGGCCATGATTGCGGAGCCGCTGGTAAGATCCGGTGAAATCCTGTCGCTTAGCCGGGATGTCGTCTGTCCGTTCTACAAGACCAAGATGGAGCGTGCTGTCGAAGTCTTCCGCGAAGCCATGGGCGAGGACTCGTGTCGCTGGTACGTGCATAAGCCCGAAGGCGCCATGTTTCTCTGGCTCTGGTTCCCGGATCTGCCAATTTCAAGCCTGGAGCTCTACCAGCGTCTGAAGCAGCGGGGTGTGTTGGTGGTATCCGGGCATTACTTCTTCCCCGGTTTGCCAGATGATGGCTGGCGGCACCGTCACGAATGCCTGCGCGTCACCTATTCGCAGGATGATGAGCGGGTGGCCGCCGGGTTGAGGATCATCGCAGACGAGGTCAAGGCCGTCTGGCAGAGTTCAGAGCAGGGCGCCTAGCCCTCGACCTTTGCGGTGTCAAGGTGGAGTTCGTAGCGTTTGCCGTCGGGCTCGATCTGGAGCAGGCGTACGAGGATGAACTCCCGGTCTGGATCGAACCACATCAGCGTCTGGCGCTTGGAACCTTCCTTCCGGACCTTTTCCGCTTTGAGGGTCCCCCTCAGGATGTCGATTGACGCTGTCTCCGGCTCTTTCGTCAGGACGGCAAAGTGCGTTTTATCATATTCGCCCCCGTCAATGACTTGATAGGTCATATCCCGTTCGCCCGCCTTGATGTCCTGTCGTAACTGAAGCTGGTAGCCGAGGGGGTCGAGGGTACCTTCCTCCAGGGGCAGTTTGAAGGATTTGCCTTTGTACTCCCCGCTGGCAGTCCCTGCGGCCCAGTCGAAGTCGATAGACTGTTTCCGGTCCCTGATGAACAGGCCGGACAGTTTGTAGCGGTAGCGGAGGGGAACCACGCGTCCGTTTTCCCACTTGAGGACCAGAGACTCGTCGATGTTGGCGATAAAGGACTTAACATCGGTTCGATACAGCCAGACGCCATTGCCCTGGTCGGTCAGGCTACGGGTGCCGGTGCCGCTCAGTTCGATGCCCTTTTCCATGGTGGCCGTGTAATTGGCCTTGAAGGGTACGAGGTCGGTGGCCTGTTCCGCACTGGCCAACGCCGAGGCCAGGAGTAAGGCAAGGGTAGTGAGAAAACCTATAAGCCTTCCGATACAGGAAACGGGCTGGTGACGGTCGCTTGTCATGAGTCGGGGTCCTTTTCACCTGACAGGTTTAGCGACAGTGTAGCCGGTGATGCGTGATCCCGGCATGACAATCTGTTCAGTTCTCGGGAAGTCTCATCGGTGCCGCCAGGGGCTCGCCGTCGAAGAGCACATAATCGCTTCCCAGGTGAATGCGGCCTTCGCAGAACCACCGGATTACGATGGGATAGAGGATGTGCTCCTTCTCCTGCACCTTTTCAGCGAGCGATTCGGCGGTGTCATCCGGTGCCACATGAACCTCTGCCTGGGCAATGACCGGGCCACCGTCGAGTTCTTCGGTCACGAAATGTATCGATACCCCATGAACAGGATCGCCAGATTCGAGCACCCGCTGATGGGTGTTCAGCCCCGTGTATTTTGGCAGCAGGGAAGGGTGGATGTTGAGCATGATACCGCGGAATGCCCGGACAAAATCCGTTGTCAGGATCCGCATGAAGCCGGCCAGCACCAGCACATCCGGATTATGGCGACGAATCTCGGCCATCAGTGCGGCGTCGAATTCTTCCCGGCTCTGGAATTTTGTGTGATCGACAACGAACGTCTCGATATTCGCTTGTGCCGCCCGCTCAAGCGCGAAGGCGCCCGGACGGTTGGAACCGACCGCAATAATCTGGCCCGGATAGTCGCGTTCACGGCTGGCATCAATCAGTGCCTGAAGGTTGGTTCCGCTTCCGGAAGCGAGTACCAGGATACGCGGCAGTGGAGCTTTATCTGCCTTCATGCCGACAACAGTCCTGGCTGGTATTTCACCACAGGCTCCGCGTCCTGGGCGTCCGCGCTCTCGATGACGCCGATCTGCCAGACGGTTTCACCCAGCGCATTCAGCGTGTCGACCGCGAGATCCTTCTGGTTCGCAGGCACACAGACAATCATGCCGACGCCGCAGTTGAAGGTCCGGTACATTTCTTCAGCGGCAACGCCGCCGGCGTCCTTCAGCCACTGGAATACCGGCGGCAGTGTCCAGCTGTCCGTGTCAATGGTGGCGACGCTACCCTTGGGCAGAACCCTGGGAATGTTCTCTGGCAATCCGCCGCCGGTAATGTGCGACAGGGCGCGTACGTCGACTTCGCGGATCAGTTGAAGCAGGTTCTTCACGTAAATGCGGGTCGGGGCCATCAGGGCATCCGCAAGGCGGGTATCGCCAACGGTCTGATCGATATCGGCGTTACTGACTTCGAGAATTTTACGGATCAGGGAATAGCCATTGGAGTGCGGTCCGGACGAGCCCAGGGCAAGGAGGACATCTCCGGGCTGAACCCGGCTGCCGTCGATAATCTCGCTGCGTTCGGCAACGCCGACACAGAACCCTGCCAAATCGTAATCTTCCCCTTCATACATGCCCGGCATCTCGGCGGTCTCTCCCCCGACCAGGGCGCATCCTGCCTGGGCGCAGCCTTCACCGATGCCGGCAACCACCTGCGCTGCCACGTCTACGTTCAGTTTTCCGGTGGCGTAGTAATCAAGAAAGAACAGCGGCTCCGCGCCACCCACCACGAGGTCGTTCACGCACATGGCGACCAGGTCGATGCCGATGGTGTCATGCTTGCCAAGCTGCATGGCCAGACGGAGCTTGGTGCCGACGCCATCGGTACCGGACACCAATACCGGTTCGTTGTATCCGGGCGGGATAGCCACCATGGCCCCGAAGCCACCCAGGCCGCCAAGCACTTCGGGGCGCCGTGTGCGGGCCGCAGTGTCCTTGATACGGTTGACGAGTTCGTTGCCTGCGTCGATGTCAACGCCAGCGTCGCGGTAGGTCAGGGAGGGCTTCTGTTCGCTCATGGTGTATTGGAACCGTTGGCAATAGTGGGACAGGCCGCGGATTTTAACAGCTACTCACGGTATAGGCCATGGTGTATCCTATGCGCCATCCATGCGAACACCAGGGTGATTCATGTCAGTATCGGGACAAAACTTGGCGCGGACAGTACGGACAATCGCAGCGGCGGCACTGGTTCTGCTGAGTAGTATTATAACGGTATCCCAGGCGCAGGCCGTTACCGTCTCCGGGCTGTATTCGGTAGAAGTGCCGGTGGCCGGTTCCGGAGCTGATCAGTTGGCGAAGGGAGCTGCGGAGGGCCTCGGACGTGTGCTGGTTCGCGTCTCTGGAAGCCGAGACGTTTTGAGCCTTGATGGCGTTCAGTCGCTGATGGACGATGCCGAGTCTTTACTGCTTTCCTACCAGTTTCTTAGGGATGACAACGGCAATGACCGCCTGCAGATGTCCTTTGGTGCCGTGGGCGTTAACAAGGCTCTGGCATCCGTTAATGCCCCGGTGTGGGGGGCAAACCGGCCTTTGACGCTCGCCTGGGTCGCGGTTGAGGAACGGGGCTCCCGACGCCTTGTTACTGAAGGTGATGCGGATGGTGCCGGGCCAGCGGAAGATCCCTGGCGGGCTGCCTTCAAAGAAGCCGCTGCAGATCGAGGGCTGCCCCTGGCGCTGCCACCTGCATCTGCCAAAGGCGACCGGGAACTGCTGTCGGAAATATGGGGGCAGTTTGTCAGCAACGTTCAGTCGGCTGCTTCGGATCTGAGCCACGATGCCATGGCCCTCGTTCGAATCAACCGCAGTGGCGGGCAATGGCGAGCTGGTTGGGTCTTTGACGGTGGCGCTGCCAATGGTGGCGAGCAGTCAGTAACGGCCGCTACGCCCGATGAGTTGGTCAACGCCGTTATCGATCGCTGGACTGAACAGTACGCTAGCCAATACGCAGTGTCCGCGAACGAAGTCGGCGAATCCCCGCAGGTGGATATCGTTATCGATGGAGTTGACAGTGTCGCCGATTATGGCGGTGTGACAGATGTCCTTGAAGGGCTCACGCCGGTACAGGAGGTGAGTGCGGCCAGGGTGAAAGGTTCCCAGCTGACATTGAGGGCGACTTTTACCGGGGAGTTGGACCAGTTGAAGCAGTACATTGCACTGGACTCACGGTTCGTCGCCATGGACCCGGGGTCATTAGCCCCTAAAACGCTCGAAAAGACAGGCAGCCAGGCGTCGGCTGCGAATGTCCCGGGCACTGGCGCCGAGAACGCTTCGAATGAGGCCGCTCGAAGCCCAGACGGTGTGTCACTACCGGGCAAGGGTGCGGACCTCAAGGACAAAGGCGTCGCATCCACAACGTTTACCTACCAGCCGTTGGCAAACGACAAAGCAGATGCGTCCCAGGCCTTCGACTCGCTTTATCAGGTGCTTTATTATCGCTGGCAGCCTGCGCCCAACATCGGATCAAATCCCGAACAGTAAGGCGACAGTGGAGGGAGTCTTGTGAAATCGCAACGCTGGCGCTGGATACCCAATGCCTTGACGTTTTTGCGGATTGTCCTGATTGTTCCCTTCGCTGCGGCCCTGCTGATGGAGAACTATCGATACGCTCTCGCCATCTTTTTCGTGGCGTCCGTGACCGATGCGTTCGACGGCTTTCTGGCAAGGCACTTCAATTGGCGGTCCCGGTTTGGTGCGATTGCCGATCCGCTGGCGGATAAAGCCCTTCTGATCACGTCCTACCTTATGCTGACCCTCACGTCGGTACTCCCGGTCTGGCTGTTCGCCATCGTTCTGGGCCGCGACCTGCTTATTGTCGGTGGGGCGCTGGCTTACCATTACGGCGTTGGTCGGTTCGAAATGGAACCGAGTATCCCGGGCAAGATCAACACGTTCGTTCAGATTCTCGTGGTGCTGGCGATTATTATTCTTCTGGCGGGCTTCCCGATGCCGCCCTGGGTGCGTGATGTCGGGGTGTTGCTGGTTGCCCTTTCAGCGGTAGTAAGTGGCGGCCATTATTTGCTGGTCTGGGGAATGCGGGCCTGGAGGGCGAGACAGGAATGATGGCGTCCCAACTGGTTCTTGGCGTAAAACTGCGTGACGATGCCCGGTTCGATAATTTTCACGGTGACCGGAATCAGGACGTGGCAGTGCGGCTGAGGGCCGTATGCCAGCGCCCGGAAGGTGTTCCCGTCGTCGTGGTCTGCGGCGATTCGGATACCGGGAAAAGTCACCTGCTCCAGGCCGCCTGCCACCAGGTGGAAGCGATGGGCGAGGGTGCGGTCTGTGTCAGTCTGGCTGAACTCGAGCCCTTTGGGCCGGGAGCCCTGTCGGGGCTGGAGTCACAGCGCCTGGTTTGTCTGGACGATCTGGAGCGGATCGCCGGCGATCCAGCCTGGGAAGAGTCCATCTTCCATCTTTATAACCGGATTCAGGATCAGGGTAGCCTGTTGGTGGTCAGTGCTGGGGACGTCCCGTCGGCATTGGGACTGGGTTTGCCTGACCTGATGTCCCGACTGGGGCACGGACTTTTGTTGCAGCTCGGCGTCTATCGGGACGAGGACCGCCAGAGAATTCTCCAGGCCCGTGCGGAGCAACGAGGCCTTGTGATGGCGGACGACGTTGCCGGATTCATAATGCGTCGGGCGCCGCGACGGCTCGGGGACCTGCTGGCCCTGCTGGATGTCCTGGATGAAAATTCGCTGCAGGCCCAGAGGCGTCTGACCATCCCGTTCGTCAAGACGGTCATGGGATGGTAGCCCGGGTAATGATAAAAACGACCGATCGATACGATCGCGCAAGGGGAGAGACGAAATGAGACGGGTTGTGTTCAACCAGAAAGGCGGTGTGGGCAAGTCCAGTATCACCTGCAATCTGGCGGCTATCAGCGCTGCCAGGGGAAAGCGGACGCTGGTTGTTGACCTGGATCCGCAGGGCAACTCCACGCATTATCTGCTCGGCAGGCCGGCGGCGGAACTGAAGGATACCATCGCCGATCTGTTGGAGCAGACCGTGGCGTTTACCATGTTCAACCGTCGGCCCGACGAATTTGTACACGCCACGCCTTTCGATAACCTGTTTGTGTTGCCTTCGAGCCCGGAACTGGATTTTCTGGAGCGCAAGCTTGAGGCGAAACACAAGATCTACAAGCTCCGTGAAGCCCTGAAAAAATTGAGTGACAGCTTTGATGCGATTTACATCGACACGGCGCCGGCCTTGAATTTCTATACCCGGTCCGCATTGATTGCTGCACAGCGTTGCCTGATACCTTTTGATTGTGATGACTTCTCGCGCCAGGCGCTTTACAACATTCTGGGGGAGATCCGCGAACTGCAGGAGGATCACAATGAGGATCTGGTGGTCGAGGGCATTATCGCCAATCAGTTCCAGCCAAGGGCCAGTCTCCCCAGGAAACTGGTCCTGGAGCTGACCGAGGAGGGTTTGCCGGTGCTTCCTGTCCGGCTGTCCAGTTCGGTCAAGATGAAAGAATCCCATCAGAGCAGGCAGCCCCTCATTCATATGGCTCCGAAGCATCCGCTGACCCGGCAATACGAAGATCTGTTCCGGGTCTTGCACGGAGAGGCAGTCGAGCTGGAGCCTCTGACCGAATAGGTGATCGCATGACCGATGGCAATAGCAAAGTGGCGCGAGTAGCGGACAGCCTGCTGCAGATCGAAGTCGAACTCCGGCAGCTGGACGTTTGGGAAGAGGAAGCGCCTCCCCGGGAGGCCTTCCAGAGCGACAAGCCCTTCTGCGTCGATACCATGGAGTTTACGCAGTGGCTTCAGTTCGTGTTCGTGGAGAGAATGAAAATCCTGATTGAGAATGGCCACCCGTTGCCCGAGGTCTCAGGCATGGCTCCCATGGCTGAGGAACATTTCCGTGGCAGGCCGGAATCCGGCCATGGCCTGATCAGGGAGCTTCAGGCCATGGACAGGTTGTTGTCCGACCAATAGTTGTGTTCAGTCCAGCCTCATTGAGAGGTCAATGGCTTTGATGTCCTTGGTCAGGGCGCCGATAGAAATGAAGTCCACCCCGGTTTCTGCGATCGGGACCAGGGTCTGGGCGTTGATCCCGCCCGATGCTTCCAGTCTGGCCTGGCCGGCTGCGACAGTAACGGCGGTCTTCAGGTCTGCCAGCGAAAACTCATCCAGCATGATGATATCGGCGCCGGCAGCCAGGGCCTGATCGAGTTCGTCCAGTGTTTCGGTTTCCACTTCAACAGGACGGTCCGGCGCAATTCTGCGGGCCTCGGCCACTGCGCTGGCGATTGAACCGCAGGCGGCGATATGGTTCTCCTTGATCAGAAAGGCGTCCCATAGGCCGATGCGGTGGTTGAAGCACCCACCGCAGGTCACGGCGTACTTCTCCGCCATTCGCAGGCCTGGCAGTGTTTTTCGGGTGTCGAGCAGCTGGACTTGCGTGTGTGCCACCCTTGCAGCGTAGGACGCGCAGGTGGTGGCGACGCCGGAGAGAGTCTGGAGCCAGTTGAGGGCCGCGCGCTCGCCGGTTAACAAACTACGGGCGGGTCCTTCGAGGGTGAACAGGGTCTGGTCGGGGACGACCCTGTCGCTGTCGGCTACCTGCCAGTTTACGGAAACGTCCGGATCCACCTGCCGGAAGACTTCATTGACCCACTCGGCTCCGGCAATGGTTGCTGCTTCCCGGGTTATCACTCGCCCAGTGGCGTGGGTTTCAGCCGGAATGAGGCGGGCAGTGATGTCACCATCGCCGATGTCTTCGCGCAGGCTGAGAGCGACTGATTCAATTCGGGATTGGCGTAAACGTTCGTCAGGCAGCATGATAGGTGGTCCGCGGATTCAGAGTAAAAATGACTGGCGGACGATTCTATAGCGATGTCCGGCTTTCGCCAAATGACGGGTTGCCGTCAGCTAAACTGTGACTCAGGTCCGATCTACACAAAAGGTGACAAATTCTGACACAACCTGACGTGCTCAGCTCGTACCATAGTTGGTAAGACGCGTAGAATAAGTGCGCACACTGATTCCGGGAGTAGCTCAATGGCGCAGGATAACAAGGTGGTTTCCTTCTCGGGCGGCAATCCGTCCAGTGGATCCGGGCTTCCGACCGCCTTGGTCCGCCTGCGTGACGCATCGGGTCACTCCATGAAGGCCATGCTGGCCGACTTTTTTGATGGCGCGGACGACTCGCTGTTCGAACTTGCCGACCGTGCAGCCAGCAATGTCGATCAGAACGCCTATTTCGATGCCATGCGTGAGCTGAGAATGCATCGGAAGGCCATGATGCTATCGATGCTGCAGTATGTTTCCCGTGCCTTCAACGACATCGGGCGCTTTCGCTCCCGGCCTTCCGGTCGGTCCTTGGACGACATCGACAGTGAAGGACTGAGTCTCCTGGACCATGCCGACATGGAGCAGAAGGTCGCGATCGATAACATGGTCAACAAGTTCCGGAATCGCCACCTCGATGCCATCCTGATGCTCAAGGCCCGTGTCAGCCATCTGGTGCCCAATGTCGATCTCAGCGACAGCCAGATGCCGCTGAGCCCTGAAGTGATCTGCGGCGCAATCGCCGAAGCCTGTTCTGATCTGGACATCGACATCCGGGCCAAACTGGTGGTGTTGAAGTTGTTCGACCGGCTGCTCGCGGACCAGTTGGGGCCCTTTTACCAGAATGCCAACAAAGCCTTGGCGACCGAGGGGGTACTGCCAGACCTGAAGCGGCCTCCGGCAACCAGTTCACAGTCCCGTCGCACCGGTCGCGCAGCAGAATCCGGGGTGGCAGGCGATGGCGGCCCGGAACAGGGATCGGCGCCGGGTGGCGCCACCTTCTCCGAACTTACTGCGCTCCTGCGCCAGGGAGGCGTGCCCTCCGGGAACGCCGGTGCAGGTACGGGCACGAGCTTTCTCGACACCAACCGGCTGGTAGACCGGCTGAGCAGTATCCAGGCCCAGCCAGGAAACTGGCAGCCCGGAGAAGTGGTCTCACTGAACACTCAGCTGCAATCGGTATTGAGGGGTGACTCCGGACAGACCTTGCAAGTTGAACAGGTCGACAGCGATGTCATCAACCTGGTGTCGATGCTGTTCGATTTTATTCTGGAAGATCGCCAGCTCCATCCCGTAATGAAGGCGCTGATCGGACGTCTCCAGATTCCGGTGCTCAAGGTGGCATTGAGCGACCGGAATTTCTTTAACCGCGGCGGACACCCGGTACGCAAGCTGCTGAATGAACTTGCGCTATCAGCTATGGGCTGGAGCGAAAAAAGGGAAGGGCAACGGGACCCGCTCAAGGAAAAAATCGAAGCAGTTGTGACCCGGGTGCTGGACGATTTCACCGACGACGTCTCACTGTTCGAGGATCTTCTTGAGGACTTTAGCCGGTTCACCGACCTCGATCGGAGGCGACGTGAGCTCATCGAACAACGCCTGCGTGATGCTGAAGAGGGGCGTGCCCGGCAGGAGAAGGCGTCTGAAGCAGCGGATGGAGTCATACAACCTCTGCTTGAAAACCGCGATGTGCCCGAGTCCGTCGTGTCACTGTTGAAGGATCCCTGGAACCGCTACCTGCAGTGGTTATATCTCCGGGAAGGGGAGGGAGCCGATCGCTGGAATACCGGTGTCGCGTTGACGGAACGGTTGGTCTGGAGTGTCGATCCGAATCCGGTTGGCCCATCCACACGCAGCGAGCTTTTGCGCGCCATCCCGTCCATCGTTGATGATCTTCGGGCTGCACTGCAGGAAATTTCCTGGGACCCGTTTGCAACGGACTCCGCGATCCGTGACCTCGAGCTGGCCCACGTGGACGTCTTTCAACGGCTGGTTACGGCCGCACCGCGGGAAGAGACAGTTGAGCCGCCGGCATCGAAAGACCCTGTTGAGACGCCCGCACCTGATCTCTCCGGCACCGTTGAGCCCGAAGCCCGGCACGCGATCGAACCAGCGCCGATTCCCGAGCAGGCCTCCGATAGCGAGACCGCCGGGATGGCTACGCCTCCGGTCGAGGAAGCCCAAACAACGGCAGAGAGCCCAGCTGTCGGGGCTGCGCCCGAGTGGCTGGAGCGTGCCGACTCCCTGCGAGTTGGCTCCTGGATTGAGCTGACCCGGGACGGCAACAAGGTTCGTTGCAAGCTGGCAGCGTTCATCAAGGCAACCGGAAAGTATATCTTCGTGAATCGCAGCGGCGCCAAGGTGGCTGAATACCTCCGTGAGGAACTTGCGGCCTCCATGGAAGCGGGCGAAATCGGTATGCTTGATGACGGTCTGATCTTTGACCGAGCCCTTGAATCCATCATTGATAATCTGCGCAGCAGCCGTAAAGACTGAGAGCATGGCAACGAGAAGGGCTTTGTGATTCAATCGTTCACATCCTTAAATGATGTGTAGCTTTGGGATCAACCTTGCCAGAAACAAAAGCTCCTCTGTCTTCAGGAACCTTCCATCAGTCGGACGTCGAGGCGCTCCGTAAAACAGGGCGATTGCCCGGAGTGACCTGGCGTCCCTCCCCCAATTTTGGTGCCAGGCCTGAAGGCGCCGGCATCAGTCTGCTGGTGGTCCACAACATCAGCCTGCCGCCGGGTCGGTTCGGAGGCCCTGAAATCGCGGATTTTTTCTGTAACCAGCTGGATATCTCGGCCCACCCCTATTTTCAGGAAATTGCCGGTCTTCAGGTATCAGCGCATGCCTTGATTCGACGGGATGGAACGGTTGTCCAGTTCGTCAGCCTGCTTGATCGGGCGTGGCATGCTGGTCGTTCCTGTTTCGATGGCCGGGAGGAGTGCAACGACTTTTCCATTGGTATCGAGCTTGAAGGATGCGATGACGTTCCCTACACCGAAGCGCAGTATCACCGTCTGGCTGAACTGGCAACACTGTTGATGCAGGCGTGGCCCGATATTCAGGTGGACCGCATAACCGGCCACAGCGATATCGCTCCCGGCAGGAAAACAGATCCGGGCCCCGCATTCGACTGGAACCGGTTCCGGGCCCTGTTGGTGACGCGGCCCCTCGACGGAGTCGATGCCTGATGGCGTTAATTGTCTTTTTGCTTGCTTACCTGATCCGCCGACGGCTCGATAATGCCAACCATCTCTCTTCCGATGCGCTCTGGCGTCTCTGGTTCAGGTGGGGTTCCCGCGCGTCGCCGGGCAAGGAAGGGGCAGCAGGTCCTGCCCTGATCTTTTTGCTGCTTCCGGTAATTATGGCGGCAGTCATCGAATTCGAACTGTCCAGTCTTGGCTTTTGGGGTCTGCTTTACCCACTGCAACTGGTGGTACTGGTCCTGATGATGGGAACGCCCGGCTGGCGCTCCCTGCTGACGGATTACTCGGAAGCCTGGTCCCGGGGGGACATGCAGGCAGCATGGCACCATGTGCGTGATCAGCTCCCGGCCAGTGAGCGCGGTGACGCCCTGTCTCCGGAGGCCATGCATCTGTCGCTTTCACGGGCATTGATGTTGGCGGTGTTTAACCGTTTCTTCCTGGTGGCGTTCTGGTTTGTGCTCGGTGGTATGGCCGGTGCGATCCTGGCGCGAGGGCTGGTTGCGTTGGCAGAACAGTGGCCGCAGGCGTCGGCGCGGCCGGCGTTTGTCCGTATGGCCCGTTGGCTCGCCTGGCCTCCATCCCGGCTTTTGTGTCTGACATTCGGTCTGGCCGGTGATCTGGCGGGCTGGTTACGGGTCGCCCGGCGGGTGCTCAGTCATCCGGGGCTGGCCACCGGAGAAGCGCTGATGGCCTCTGCTAACGGGGCTTTGACCGGATATGCCCTGGATCCGGACCGGTTCAGGACACTACATGCCGACGATTGGCTGGAATTCGGTGGCCGAAGCGTTGAAGCGATCCGGGATCTTCTGAACCGTTCGATGCTCGTCTGGCTTTGCGGATTGGCCCTCATGGTGATCTCTGGCGTGATTTGAGCCCGGTTATATTTTTAAAAATATTACAGTTTCACACCAAATAGTGATTAAGTTTTCGGAACTTCGGGCGACAATATAGAAAAGAACAACAATCCAGGTGTGGTTCACCATTTCCGTGAGGGTATTCGTGAAAAAATTGATCAAACCCGCGATAGCGCTGATGAACCGTCTGCCGATGGTCTATAAGTTCGGGCTCATCAGCATTCTCTTCCTGTTGCCCATCGGTGGACTTTCATGGCTGGTAATCTCGGATCTCAACCGTTCGGTCCAGACCATTGCACGGGGTGTCGAAGGACTGGGCCAGCTTGAGAGCGTCAATCGCCTCGTGGTGGCGTCCATGGAGTACCGGGACTACAAGGCGCCCGGAATCATCAAGGACGAAGCGGATATCACCGCGAAAGCGGAAGCGGCGGCACAGAGGATCGACACACTGCTCAAACAGCTGTCGTCGGTGCCGGATTCCCTCGACCGGTCCGGGACCTGGAAAAACCAGGTGAAGACGGTGGCCGAAGCCTGGAAAACGCTCCGGGCCAATGACAGCTATCAGGGGAACATGGATCCCCAGTTCAAGTACTATCAGGAGTTCGTCCAGAAGGTCATGGCCCTGCCATCCTCAATGATCGAGATTTCCGGGTTGGGTCAGGAGGCGGAACGTGAAAGCCAGCTTTTGCTGGGGCTGATTGAAGAGGCTTTGCCTGAAGCGCGTCAGGCGCTGGGACGGGCCCGGTCTTACGGTATCTTCGCGCTCGTGGAGGGCCAGGTTGGTTATGCGCTGAGCGAAACGCTCAATGGCATATACGATCAGTTGACCAACCGGAGTTCTCTGCTTGCGCCGGCATTGAGCGTTGCGCAGGACGCCTCGCCGCGGCTGGTTGCGGCGTCTGATGGCGCGATCGCGAAAGTGAAGAACAGTCTGCTGGCCGTCCGTGACGTGCTGGATACCAACGTGATTACGCCGATGCGTCTTGAAATGCCCTGGCAGGACTACGACGAGCAGATCAATCAGCAGATGGAGCACTTTGATACCCTCAAGGCGGCGATCTTCAGTGTCATCCGGGAGAATCTGCAATCACGTCTTCAGGCCGAGACCAGTCAGCGCAACGCCATCGTGATTGCATTGATCGGGATTCTTCTGGTGGTGGTCTATCTGTACATCGGTTTCTTTGTCTCGGTCCGGACCGCGATCAACCGCTTTACGGCTGCCGCCCGTAACGTGGCGGCGGGCGATATGACCACCCACGTTCTGATCCGTAATCGGGACGAACTGGGTGAGCTGACGTCCGAATTCAATAATATGACCGACAGGATTGCCGAACTCGTCCGTTCCGTCACAAGAACGACGACAGAGGTCGATCAGCAGGCGTCGCGAGTTAACGATACGGCCTCAGCCAACGCCAAGGCCGTCAGTCGCCAGATGGAAGAGAGTGGACACATTGCCGAAGCCATGAACCAGATGGTGGAAGCGGTCCGGGAAGTGACCGAGAGTGCCCATCGGGTGGCGGACAGTGCCGGGGTGGCGGAACGGGATACGGAAACCGGTCGCGGGGTCGTTGCCGGCACGGTGGAAACGATTAACCACCTTGCCCAGGAGATCGCCGATGCGGTTGAGGTGATCAACCGTGTGAGCCGGGACAGTGACAACATCAGCCAGGTTCTGGTGGAGATCAAGGCGATTGCGGAGCAGACCAACCTGTTGGCACTGAATGCGGCGATCGAAGCTGCGCGCGCCGGCGAACAGGGGCGCGGTTTCGCCGTCGTGGCTGATGAGGTTCGGTCCCTGTCGCAGCGAACCCATAAATCAACGGAAGAAATCGAGGGCATGATTTCGAGGCTGCAAAGTGGGGTCAAGGATGCCGTAAACGCCATGACCAACAGTCGGAGCGTCACCGAGACCACCGTTGCGAAATCCGAAGAGGTTACCGAGGCCCTCGACCGTATTGCCGGCGGGATTTCGACCATCGTGGACATGAGCCATCAGATTGCCCAGGCGGCAGAAGAACAGTCTGCGGTTTCGAAAAACGTCAACGCGTCGGTGGAACAGATCGGCGAGCTTGGGCAGAGTACGGCGGAGAATGCGGACGAGACCCTTGCAGCGTCCCGGGAAATGTCCGATCTGACGGCATCACTCCAGCGGCTCGTGGAGGCGTTCAAAGTGTGATCGTCAGGACGATCTGCGTCCAGCGATAAAAATCCGGCCCTAGAGGCCGGATTTTTTTTGTTCCCAGAGAATTTCCTGCCCCCCGTTTTGCCGGGCCAGCTGACGTGCAATCACAAACAGCAGGTCCGAAAGGCGGTTGAGGTAATGCCTTGATGCGGTGTTGATTGAATCTTCATGACCCAGGGCGACGACCACTCGCTCCGCACGTCTGCACACCGCCCGGGCCAGGTGGCACTGGGCGGCAGCTGCGGTTCCGCCCGGCAGTATGAAGTTTTTCAGGGGAGGGAGGCTCTCATTGTGATGGTCCAGGGTCTGCTCCAGCCATTGAATGTGATCGTCGCCAATGACCTGGCTGCCCGGAATAGCGAATTCACCCCCCAGGTCGAACAGGTGGTGCTGAATGCGCCGCAGAGTCTCGACCAGCTCATCGCCGGAGGGCAGTGTTTCGATCAGGACGCCAATATGACTGTTCAGTTCATCGGCGGTTCCCATGGCTTCTACCCGCTGAGCATTCTTGGCGATGCGATTGCCATCTGCCAGGCCCGTGGAGCCATCATCGCCGGTACGGGTATAAATCTTTGAAAGACGGTTGCCCATCAGGAAACTCCTCTCACTCTGAGTGTGGTGACAGTTGTTTTACCTGCTCTGTCAGTAATTGGTTCACCGGGGTGGGTATGCCAAGCTTTTTGCCGAGGCCCACCAGGTAGCCATTAATAAAGTCGATCTCGGTCGGCTTTCCACGCAAGACGTCGGCGCGCATCGACGAGGTATTGCGCGCAGTTCTGATCACCACATCCCGGATCCGTTCCTGTAGATCTTCCGGCGAGAGATCCCGGTCCGTTTCCGCCGCCACCAGAAGGGCCATTTCCCGGCATAGGGCCCCGATGTGCTTCTGGAAAAAGGCTGATTCCAGGAGATCGCCGTTCGGGCAGTCCAGAATCGCCGTAAACGGATTGATGCCGGCGTTAACAATCAGTTTGTCCCAGAGCCGTGTCAGAATATTTTCCTCGGCGTGGAGCTCGAGGCCGGTCTGTTTCAGCACCCGAAGCACATCCTCGACGCACTGACGTCCAGAGGGTGTCATCGGACCCAGCCAGGTCTTGCCCAGCCCGGCGTGTATCACACGTTCCGGCGTTGGGCGATTGGCGCCCTCCGTGGTAGACGCTGCCAGAATCGGGCGGTCGGGCCAGGCTTCGGCGACGGATTGCTGGCTACCCAGGCCGTTCTGGAACAAAACGATGGGGGTTCGGAGCGGGATGGCCGGCATCCTGTGTTGGAGAGCCGTCAAAGTGTCGCCGGCCTTGGTGGTGACCAGAAGTACGCTGATTGTTTCGGGCGTGATTGGTGATAGATGGATCGGGTGTTCTTCGCCGCTGATGGACTCGAAAATGTAGTCTACATCCTGGCCGGAGAGACTGGCCTCCGGCCGGGATAAGTAGCCGACCTGATCAGCGGGAAGCAGGGCGGCCCACAGCCGCCCCAGCGCCCCTGCACCCAGGATCCCGATCATGGCGCTTACATGGCCTCGATTTCAGACCGTTGGTTGCTCAAACGCTGCAGACTGCTTTGGGCATCGCGAAGTTTTTCTTTTTCTTTCTCCACGACTTCCGCCGGCGCTTTGGCAGTGAACTTTTCGTTGCCCAGCTTGCCTTCGAGACGGCCGATTTCCTTTTGCAGGCGGTCGAGTTCCTTGTCGAGGCGTTTCAGTTCGGCATCCTTGTCGATCAGGCCTGCCATCGGAACCAAGACTTCCATCTCGCCCACCAGTTGCGTGGCGGACATGGGCGCCTTATCTCCGTCGAACCATTCCAGGCTCTCCAGCTTTGCGAGAGAGATCAGGAACTGGCGGTTATCGTCCATCCGGCGGCGATCTTCGTCCCGGTTGCCTTTGAGCAACACCGGGATTTGCCTGGCAGGAGAAATATTCATCTCGCCACGGATATTACGTACCGCGACAATGACGCCCTTGAGCCACTCGATATCCGCGGCAACGGCATCATCCTGCTTGCTTTCGTCAGGCTGGGGGAAGGCCTGCAACATGATGCTGTCACCACTCTTGCCGGCCAGCGGTGCGATGCGCTGCCAGATCTCTTCAGTGATGAACGGCATCATCGGATGGGCCAGGCGAAGTACGGCCTCGAGAACCCGTACCAGAGTCCGCCGAGTCCCGCGTTTGGCCTCGGCGCTGGCACTGTCGTCATTGAGAACCGGCTTTGAGAGTTCCAGATACCAGTCGCAGTATTCGTTCCAGATGAACTCGTACAGGGCATAGGCAGCGAGATCGAAGCGATACTGGTCGAGGTGGCGGATGACGTCCTGCTCACACTTCTGGAGTTCACTGACAATCCAGCGATCCGCCAGCGACAGGGTGACCGGCTCGTCGTTCACGCCGCAATCCTCGCCTTCAGTGTTCATCAACACGTAACGGGCGGCGTTCCACAGCTTGTTGCAGAAGTTACGGTAGCCTTCAAGGCGCTTCATGTCCCAGTTGATATCACGGCCTGTCGTGGCCATGGCCGCCAGGGTAAAGCGCAGGGCGTCGGTGCCATGGGCGGCGATGCCTTCGGGGAATTCCTTCTGCGTGCGCTTGCCGATCTTTTCAGCCAGCTTGGGCTGCATCAGGTTGCCGGTGCGCTTCTCCAGCAGGTCGTCCAGGCTGATGCCGTCGATCATGTCCAGCGGATCGATGACGTTACCCTTGGACTTGGACATCTTGTCGCCGTGCTCGTCCCGGATCAGGCCGGTGACGTAGACGGTGTGGAAGGGCACCTGGGGGGTGCCATCTTCGTTCTTCATGAAGTGCATGGTCATCATGATCATCCGGGCAACCCAGAAGAAAATGATGTCAAAGCCGGTGACCAGCACGTCGGTCGGGTGGAAATTTTTCAGGCGCTCGGTAATTTCCGGCCAGCCCAGGGTGCCAAAGGTCCAGAGGGCGGAGCTGAACCAGGTGTCCAGCACGTCTTCGTCCTGGCTGAGCTCTACATCGGCTGTCAGGCCATGCTTCTGGCGCACTTCCTCTTCGCTGCGACCAACATAGATGTTGCCGTCGGCATCGTACCAGGCCGGAATCCGGTGGCCCCACCACAGCTGACGGGAGATACACCAGTCCTGGATATCGCGCATCCAGGCGAAATACATGTTTTCGTACTGTTTGGGTACGAACTGGATGCGGCCGTCTTCCACCGCCTCGATTGCGGGCTTGGCCAGGGTCTTGGCGTCGGCGAACCACTGGTCGGTGAGCATGGGTTCGATGATCAGGCCGGAGCGGTCACCGCGGGGGACACTCAGCACGTGGTCTTCAATGTTTTCGACCAGGCCCTGAGCCTCCATGTCGGCGACGATCTGCTTGCGGGCGGCCTCACGAGTCAGGCCGGCATAGGCCTCGGGCATGGTGCCATCGATATCGGTGTTTTCGGTGCCGTCGGCGTTAAAGACCTCGGCCACGTCCCGGATATTGGCGTCCTGGGTCATGACGTTGATCATGGGCAAATCGTTGCGCTTGCCCACACCGTAGTCATTGAAGTCGTGGGCCGGGGTGATCTTGACGCAGCCGGAGCCCTTCTCGGGATCTGCGTGGTGGTCCGCGATGATCGGGATGCGGCGGTTCACCAGAGGCAGAAGAACGTGCTTGCCGATCAGGTGCTGGTAGCGCTCGTCCTCCGGATGAACGGCGACAGCGGTGTCGCCCAGCATGGTTTCCGGCCGGGTGGTGGCGACAATGACATAATCCTTGCCGTCCTGAGTCTTTGCGCCGTCTGCCAACGGGTAGCGCAGGTGCCAGAAGAACCCTTTTTCTTCTTTGTTTTCGACTTCAAGATCAGAGATAGCGGTGTGCAGCTTTGGATCCCAGTTCACCAGCCGCTTGCCACGATAGACCAGTCCGTCCTCGTACAGCCGGATGAAGACTTCCTGAACGGCCTTGTAGAAGCCGTCGTCCATGGTGAAGCGTTCGTTGTCCCAGTCGACGGAGTTGCCCAGCCGGCGCATCTGGCGGGTGATGGTGCCGCCGGAGTGTTCTTTCCAGTCCCAGATGCGCTTGATGAATTCTTCCCGGCCAAGGTCGTGGCGGGTTTTGCCCTCTTCGGCAGCCAGTTTGCGCTCGACGACCATCTGGGTGGCAATGCCGGCGTGGTCTGTGCCGACCGTCCAGAGAGCGTTACGGCCCTGCATACGCTTGTAGCGTGTGAGGGTGTCCATGATGGTGTGCTGGAAAGCGTGGCCCATGTGCAGGCTGCCGGTCACGTTGGGCGGTGGAATGGCGATGCTGTAGGACTGGCCTTCACCGCTGGGGCGGAAGTACCCTTTGGATTCCCAGTTTTCGTACCACTGGCGCTCGATATTTTCTGGCTGGTAGGTTTTTTCCATGGGTTTCTGCAGTGACCGTTGGTTGATTCACAAGGGAAAAATTAGACGCCCGATTATACATGCTCGCTCTGTTTGCGGCGAACCTCGGTTTTGATCTATCAGGACTGCGTTTTTGGGTGTGGCGCCGGAGGAAGAGTCCCTTTCCAAAACACGCTACGAGCACCCCTCCGGGGTCCAGCCAGCAATCACAGATTGCTGTCGTTCGGCTGTCGCATGAAGCTTTGCTTCATGAACGCTCGGCCTCACCCATGTGCGCTTGTTTCGGGCCGTCCTTGGCCCTCAACAGTTTTGGAAAGGGACTCTTCCTCCGGCGCTTCGGCCTGTGAGTAGTTTTCGCTCGTTACCGCTTTCGCTGGTCGTGGACTCTGGGTTCGATGCCGAGAGCGCGAAGTTGCTTGAAGTGGGATCTCGCCTGATTCAGTACGTTCGGGTCGTTGTGAGCGACCAGCGCCAGCCGGCGGAAGCGGTCGGCATCGGCCGGCAATGTGGCGGAGAGGATGATCACCGTATCCCAGTCTTCGGCCACCGGTGGGCATAAAAGGATACCGACGGGATCGGTGCAGGTGGTGGCTGAGTCCGGAACGATGGAGTGGGGGATGAACGCGTCCGGGCTGAAGTTCCAGAGCAGGTCGTCGAGCTCCTGGGCCTGTTGCATGGTGTCGCAGACCACGCAGACGCGGTCGCCCTGCTGCCAGGCTTTGTCCACCAGCTTGATGGCGTGGAGGTTGCGCGCCGCAGGGGTGTTCCTGGCGAGGATGTGGAACCAGTAGCGTTGGTTCCGGTCTTCCTGCCCGGACGGGCCGGCAGGGTTGCTGCCGGGGTCCGGGGTGGTTTGAGGCTGTCTGTCCTGCATTATTTGCCGGCGTGGGACATCAGGTAGTCGACAAGCAGGGGTACCGGGCGGCCGGTGGCTCCCTTCGCCTTGCCGGAAAGCCAGGCGGTGCCGGCGATGTCCAGGTGGGCCCAGCGGTAGTCCTTGGCAAACCGGGACAGGAAGCAGGCGGCGGTAATCGTACCCGCAGGGCGGCCGCCGATGTTGGCCATGTCGGCAAAGTTGCTGTCGAGCTGGCTCTGGTATTCATCCCAGAGCGGCAGGCGCCAGGCGCGGTCACCGGTGCGTTCGCCTGCGGCCAGCAGTTCGTTGGCCAGGTCATCGTTGTTGGCAAGCATGCCTGTCGCATGGTTACCCAGCGCGATGATGCAGGCGCCGGTGAGGGTGGCCATGTCGATCACCGCTTCCGGATCGAATTTCTTGACGTAGGTGAGGGCATCGCACAATACCAGGCGGCCTTCCGCGTCGGTGTTGAGGATTTCTACCGTCTGTCCAGAGAGCGTGGTAACAATGTCGCCCGGGCGAGAGGCGCCGCCGTCCGGCATGTTTTCCGCTGCGGCGACAACCGCAACCACGTTGATCTTCGGTTTGGTCTCCGCAATGACTTTCATGGTGCCGAAAACGCTGGCGGAGCCGCCCATGTCATACTTCATTTCGTCCATGGCTTCGCCGGGCTTCAGGCTGATGCCGCCGGTATCAAAGGTAATGCCTTTGCCGACGAGCACGTAAGGCTTGTCCTTGGCTTTACCACCGCGGTATTCCATGACAATCAGCCGGGGAGGTTGGGTGCTGCCTTTGCCGACCGCCAGGATGGTGTTCATCCCCATTTTTTCCATCTGCTTTTCATCAAGGACTTCGGTCTTGATGCAGTCGTAGTCCTTGGCCATCTGTTTGGCCTGCTCCGCCAGCCAGATGGGGTGGCAGATGTTGGGTGGGGTGTTGCCCAGGTCTCGGGTGAAGTTCATGCCACGGCCGGTGGCCAGGCCAAGATTGAAGGCGTCTTTCAGTGCCTTGCCGTTGCCGGAGGCCAGTGCAATGACTTTGTTCAGTTTCCGTGATGCCGGTTTGTCGCTCTTGAACTGAGTGAACGTGTAAAGCTGCTCTTCAAGAGTGCGTCCGATCAGGTTCAGCAGAGCTTCCTCGGAACTCACCGCGTCCTCGCCGTTGACCGGGGTATCGGCCAATGCGATCAGTGCGCTCTTGGATGGGCCATCCTTCAGCGCGGTGACTGCAGCAATGACTGCCTTTCGAAAAGCAGCGTATGACCGGTCAGTGTCCTTGCCGGTTCCGACCACCATCAGGCGGCTCCAGGAGCGGCCCTCAAGTGGGAATACACCAGTGCTGCCGCTCTTGCCCGTGATGTCCCCAGCCGATTGCAACCGTTTGATCAGTCCGTCGAGCGCTTCATCGGCATGGGTGGTGGACTCTGGCCAATCGCCTTTTTCAGGCACGCCGACAACGAGACAGTCTGCCTTGATGGTTGCAATAGCTTTGCTGCTCAGGCTGAAGTTCATGACAACTCCTGTTGGTTTGTTCCGGAAACGTTCCGCGGGAAAGCGGAGTGATTATTATGTCTAGACTAGCATTGGGTCTGGCAGGGAATTAATCAAGCAGGCCGGATCGGGTGGATCCATGGTGCGTCTGTAACTCCGTTGCTCTGTCATTCGGACCAAAGGTTACATAGAATACGCGCAGTTTCGGGATTCCTCCATTCGTTTCAGAAAGTGCGGCCAGAGACACCGATTTGAGTATCATTTTTCGCTATTTGACCCGCCAGGTGATGGTCAGCATGCTCGCCATTTCGGCGATCCTCGTGCTGATTTTCATGAGCGGCCGCTTCCTTCGCTATCTGGCGGACGCGGCCGAGGGCAAAATCTCCGTGGACGTTCTGGCAACGATCATGATGTATCGGTTCCCGGATCTGATCCAGCTGATCCTGCCGCTCGGTCTGTTCATCGGCATTCTGCTTGCCTACGGCCGAATGTATCTGGAAAGCGAAATGACGGTGCTCTATGCCTGCGGCGTGAGCGACAAGCAGTTGCTTGCCAAATCCCTGCTGGCCAGCCTTCCGATCATGATCATCGTGGGTTCGATGAGCCTGTACCTGGGGCCCTGGGGCATGAAACAGGTCGAGACCATCATCGAGGATCAGGCCAAGGCAACGGAATTCGAGATGCTGGCACCGGGGCGTTTCCAGAATCTCATGTCCGGAGGGCGCGTGACCTACACCGAGGACCTGAGCGATGACAAGCGTCGCCTGGAGGGCGTCTTTATCGCCGAGTACGGTCGGAACGGCGAGGGGCTGAGCATCATCACGGCGGATAGCGGTTCGCAGTTGATCGACAAGGATACTGGAAGTCGTTTCCTCATTCTGAAAGATGGTGCCCGTTTCGACGGCGCCCCGGGAGCGCTGGATTACAAGGTGACCGAATTCGGGGCCTATGGCCTCAAACTCCAGAGTGGGGCAGGACGGGATCTCAATTACAAATCTGCAATCAGCACGGCCGAGCTTTGGAACTCAGACGACCCTTGGCATCGCTCACTTCTTCACTGGCGTCTGTCATTGCCCTTGATTGTGCCGATTGTCACCTTGCTGGCGGTGAGGCTCAGTCGGGTCAATCCCCGCCAGGGACGATTTTTCCATCTCCTGCCCGCGATGCTTGTATACATTACTTATCTTGGTCTGTTGATTGTTGCTCGGGATATGTTGGCCGATGGCAAAGTGCCGGGCTGGCTCGGAATGCTGTGGGTTCATGCTCTGTTTCTGGGGCTGTGGTTCTGGCTCCAGTTTGGGCCGGCTTGGCTCCGTCGGCGGAGCTTGCTGCGACGGGGGGCGCGCGATGCGCAGGATTGACCGCTACGTCATGCGTAATGTCGGTGGGGCAATGGTCCTTGTTATGGTCGTGGTGCTTTCTCTTGACCTTATTTTTGGGTTCATTGGGGAGCTTGATCACATCAGGAACAACTATGGGATCCTTGAGGTTCTCTGGTACATGTTATTTACCATTCCCCGACGAATATACGATTATCTGCCGTTGGGCGCCTTCATGGGATGCCTGGTGGGGCTCGGTGCCATGGCAGGTTCCTCTGAGTTGACGGTTATTCGGGCCGCAGGGGTGTCGCTTGCGCGAATCGTATGGTCAGCTATGAAGCCAGCGCTGGTCATTGTAGTTCTCGGCGTGCTGATCGGAGAGTATGTAGCACCGGCCACAGAGCGGTTTGCTGAAAGTGAGAAAGCTGTTGCGCTCGGTGCGAATAAAAATATCGCTTCCTCGAGGGGGGTTTGGCATCGGGAAGGTAACGAGTTTATCCACCTCAATGCGGTTCAGCCTAACGGCGTCTTGCATGGTGTTTCTCTTTACCGCTTCAACGACCAGCGCAAGTTGCTGTCGGCCAGTTTTGCCAAACGAGCGATCTACCAGGGAGATCACTGGTTACTGCAGAATATCCGTACGACCTATATCGAGAAGGATCGGACCCGGGTTGAAACGCATGCAGAGCAGACCTGGGATACCGGACTTTCGCCCGGTGTTCTGAGCGTGCTGATCGTCGACCCCACGGACCTTTCGCTATCGGGGCTCTACACTTACGCGAGGTATCTTGGGGAGCAGGACCTCAACGCAGCGCAGTATTGGCTCGCGTTCTGGAAGAAAGCGCTTCAGCCTCTGGGCACCGCGGTCATGGTGCTGGTGGCAATTTCCTTTATCTTCGGCCCGCTACGGTCGGTCACCATGGGGTTCCGGGTGTTTACGGGCCTGCTGGTGGGGCTGCTGTTCAAATATATGCAGGATCTGCTGGGGCCGATGAGCGTGGTCTATGGTTTCAACCCGGTGCTCGCCGTTCTTATCCCCATTATCATCAGCGGCATTGCCGGCCTCATTCTGATGCGTCGGGCCGGCTGATCGTCAACGGCTTTTGGATTCCCTGGGAACCTGTACGACGACACTGTTGGACGCCCTGTCTGTCAGGGACAGGCCATTAATCGGCAGGAACAGGGCGATGATGGCGGGGACAGTCAACAGCAGGGTGACTGGGCCAAGGTAGTAGCCTCCAAGCATCGCGATGAAAATGACCGCAGAGGCGGTGCCGTAACGCAGCAGGGACTGGGTCCAGTTGACCGACGTGCCGTCGAGGTTTTCGATCCGGATTCGCCAGACCTGCATGCCAAGCGTCTGGCCAATGCGGGTCCAGAAGTAGGCGAAAAACAGGTAGAGAACGAGAAACAGGATAAAGGTCAGGGCCGGGTCGCCGGAAAGTTCGTTGGCTTCCGCCATTTTCTCGTACCGGTCCCATCCGGTGAAAGAGCCGGCAATCATGGTGTATACCCAGGTCGCTACCATCAGGACCGCGATGCTGATAAGCCCGTCGTAAATGATGGCCAGGGCCCGCTTGATAAAGGTTGCTGGCGGGAAAAGGTCTTCCGGGTCGTGGAAGCGTCGGGGCATGGTCTCTCCTGTGAGGTTTCACGTTTTTCCTGTACTCGGCGTGTGCTAGAGTAGCCGATTTGCACACGCATGTAAGTATCCGTATTCAATCGCGGTCCCCAGGGGATTTCCGCCCGGTTTCTGGAAAGGTATCAAAGGTCTATGAAAACCGCAGAGTTGCGACAGGCGTTTCTCGAGTATTTCAGGCAGCAGGGTCACACCATTGTTGAAAGCAGTTCACTGGTGCCTCATGACGATCCGACATTGCTGTTTACCAATGCGGGCATGAATCAGTTCAAGGACGTCTTCCTCGGGCGCGAAGAGCGCGACTATACACGAGCGACCACCTCCCAGAAATGTGTGCGTGCCGGCGGCAAGCACAATGACCTCGAGAATGTCGGCTACACCGCCCGTCATCACACCTTCTTCGAGATGTTGGGCAACTTCAGTTTCGGTGATTACTTCAAGCGCGAAGCCATCAACTACGCCTGGACGTTTCTGACGGGAGAGCAGTGGCTCAAACTGCCCAAGGACAAGCTGTGGGTAACGGTCTATGCAGAAGACGACGAAGCCTACGATATCTGGAACAGTGAAATAGGCGTGCCGGCTAAGCGGATTGTCCGCATAGGCGATAACAAGGGCGCCCGCTACGCGTCGGATAATTTCTGGCAGATGGGAGATACCGGTCCCTGCGGTCCCTGTACCGAGATCTTCTATGATCACGGCCCGGATGTAGCCGGCGGTCCTCCCGGTAGCCCGGATGAAGACGGTGATCGCTACATCGAGATCTGGAACGTGGTGTTCATGCAGTACAACCGTCAGGCGGATGGCGAAATGCTCAAGCTGCCCAAACCGTCAGTCGATACCGGTATGGGGCTGGAACGCATTACGGCGGTCCTGCAGGGCGTCCACAGTAATTATGAGATTGATCTGTTCCAGGATCTGCTGAACGCCGCGTCTGATGTTCTGGGCGGCGTGCCTGCTACCGAAGCGTCGCTTCGCGTGGTGGCCGACCATATCCGGTCCTGTGCTTTCCTGATTGCCGACGGTGTTATGCCTTCCAATGAGGGGCGCGGCTTTGTATTGCGTCGGATCATCCGTCGGGCCGCACGCCACGGAAACAAACTGGGCGCAACGGAGCCGTTCTTCTACCGGCTCACCAGCGCCCTGGTGGATCTGATGGGAGAGGCCTATCCCCAACTGGTCAGCAGCCAGAAGCAGATCGAAAAGGTATTGCTGCAGGAAGAAGAGCAGTTTGCCAAGACTCTGGACAAGGGGCTTCGCCTGCTGGAGCAGGACATCGCCGGGCTTGAGGGTTCCGAGATCCCCGGCGAGACCATCTTTACGCTTTACGATACCTATGGCTTCCCGGTGGATCTGACCAACGACATCGCCCGTGAAAGAGGCCTGTCGCTGGATTACGAGGGCTATGAAAAGGCCATGGAAGCACAGCGTGAGCGTGCCCGGGCCGCCAGTAAATTCGGCATCGATTACAATGCAACCGGGCTGACGATCGAAGGTGAAACCGAGTTTACCGGTTACGATCATGTTGATGGCCACGAGCGAATCCGGACGGTTCTGGTGGGGTCTGAAGAGCGCAACGCCGAGGCCGGTGACGAGGCCGTCGTCGTGCTGGAGCGGACGCCGTTTTACGCCGAATCCGGTGGGCAGGTCGGTGATACCGGCCTGTTGACCTGGAGTGGCGGTCGTTTTCAGGTGACTGATACGGTGAAGGAAGGTGACAACCATCTGCACATCGGCACCGTTATTGAGGGCGAGCTTTTCCCGGGGCTGGAAGTTGATGCTCGCATTGATCATGCCCGTCGCGAGCGCACCAAACGCAATCACTCCGCCACCCATCTGCTGCATGCGGCCTTGCGCAAGGTATTGGGTGAGCATGTCAGCCAGAAAGGATCTCTGGTCGACCCGGACAAATTACGTTTCGACTTTTCGCATTTTGAAGCCGTGACCCCTGAGCAACTCAAGGAGATTGAGCACCAGGTAAACGAGCAGATTCTCGAAAATACGCCGGTTCAGACCGAAATCACGGATATGGAAAATGCGAAAGAGAAGGGCGCCATGGCGCTCTTTGGTGAAAAGTATGGCGATACCGTCCGGGTGCTGAGCATGGGTACCGACAGTTACTCGGTGGAGCTGTGTGGTGGAACCCACGTTGCCCGCACAGGGGATATCGGTCTTTTCCGGATTACCTCCGAGAGCGGCATCTCCTCCGGTGTCCGGAGGATTGAAGCGGTGACCGGTTTCGGAGCTCTGGCTTGGGTCGAGGAAACCGAGCGTACCCTTCGCGACACGGCCAGACTTGTCAGGGCGACCCGCGACACAGTGGTCGAGAAAGTTCAGCAGGCGATGGATCGCAATCGCCAGCTCGAAAAGGAAGTGGATGCTCTGAAGGCAAAACTGGCCAGTTCCGCCGGAACCGATCTGGCGGCGTCGGCCGTTGAAGTTGCCGGTCTCAAGGTTGTTGCGGCTGAGCTTGAGGGGGCCGATCGCAAGGCACTGATGGAAACGGCCGATCAGCTCAAGAACAAACTGGGTGAGGGTGTTGTGGTTCTTGCAACAGTGGCAGACGGCAAGGTGACGCTGGTGGCCGGTGTTACCAAGTCGGCAACCAGCCGCATCAAGGCGGGCGATCTCATGAAGCACCTCGCATCGCAGGTTGACGGCAAAGGAGGTGGCCGGCCCGATATGGCCCAGGGTGGCGGCAACGATCCGTCCCGGTTGGCAGAGGCGTTGCAGGCTGTACCGGGTTGGGTTGAGCAAAATATCGCTTGAGCAACTGTTTTTGAGAGCGGGCAGGGGTTTATAATCCCGCCCGCTTTCTTTTGATTGGCAGGTTGATCCCTGTCGTGAGTCCCCGTTTCGGAGTTTGGGAAGACATGGCTCTGTTGGTTCAGAAATTTGGTGGTACCTCCGTGGGCACCACCGAGCGGATAGAAGCGGTTGCGGACAAGTTGTGCCGTTTCCGCAACGAAGGACACGATGTCGTGGTGGTGGTCTCGGCGATGAGTGGCGAAACCAATCGGTTGATTGGTCTTGCCAACGAGATCATGGAAGAACCCACCCCCCGTGAGATGGATGTTCTGGTCTCCACCGGTGAACAGGTGACCATTGCCCTGTTGTCCATGGCGCTTCAGAAACGTGGTTGCGATGCCCGTTCCTATACCGGGTCGCAGGTCCGAATACTGACGGACAGCAGCCATACCAAGGCCCGTATCCAGCATATCGATGAGCATAATATGCGGGGCGACCTCGAAGCCGGTCGGGTGGTTGTGGTGGCTGGCTTCCAGGGCATTGACGAGCTCGGCAACATCACCACGCTCGGCCGGGGTGGCTCTGACACCACCGCAGTGGCTCTTGCGGCGGCTCTGAACGCTGATGAATGCCAGATTTACACGGATGTGGACGGCGTCTATACAACCGATCCCCGTGTTGTGGACAGTGCCCGTCGGCTCAAGCAGATCACCTTTGAGGAAATGCTTGAGATGGCGAGCCTCGGGTCCAAGGTGCTCCAGATCCGCGCCGTCGAGTTTGCAGGTAAATACAACGTTCCATTACGGGTACTTTCCAGCTTTACTGAAGGTGAAGGTACCCTGATTACTTTTGAGGATGAAGACGCCATGGAACAACCGGTTGTTTCCGGCATTGCTTTTAATCGTGATGAAGCAAAACTGACCATTTCCGGTGTGCCGGACACTCCCGGCAGTGCACTGAGAATTCTGAAACCGGTCAGCGATGCGAACATTGAAGTGGACATGATCGTCCAGAATGTGGGAGAAGATAACAAGACCGCGTTCACATTCACGGTACACCGCAATGATCTGAAGCGGGCCAAGGAAGTTCTTCAGAAGGTGGCGGACGAGCTGACCGCAGGCCAGGTGATTGGCGACAGCAAGATTGCCAAGGTCAGTATTGTCGGTGTGGGCATGCGTTCACACGCGGGTGTGGCGACAAAAATGTTTGAAGCCCTCTCCAACGAAGGTATTAATATCCAGATGATCTCCACCTCTGAAATCAAGGTTTCGGTGGTGATCGATGAGAAATATCTCGAACTGGCGGTCCGGGCGCTGCACAGCGCATTCGAACTCGACAGGAACGGGGTACAGGAAGAGGCCTGATACAGCGGATTTCAGGTCAATCCGCTGGTCTCTGGAAAAGAGGTCATTGTCTGAGTTTATCGAAATGCATATCAGTATAAGGGTATGTGCGTCTTTTGATCAGACAGTGATCTCACTATAAAAATAATAAGTACAAGAAGTATGAAAAAAACCATTTGTCGGAACAGGTAGAAGCTCTGATAGGGAGTAAGGGATATGTTGATTTTGACTCGCCGCGTTGGCGAAACCTTGATGATCGGTGATGAAATCACCGTCACCGTTCTTGGGGTGAAGGGAAACCAGGTACGCATCGGCGTGAATGCGCCCAAGGACGTTGCAGTTCACAGGGAAGAGATCTATCAGCGGATCCAGTCTGAAAAGGGCTCGGAAGAGCCGGAACCAGGCAACCGCTGATCAGAAAAAAGCCGTTCAGGGAAAGCCCGAACGGCTTTTTTTATTTCCGGGCAAATCGTCCCGGAAAAATCTTGTGTCAACCCTATGAAAACAGAAAAATTATGGTAGTATACGCCCCGTTCTCAAGGAGAGGTGGGTGAGTGGCTGAAACCAGTTCCCTGCTAAGGAACCATACGCATTGCGCGTATCGAGGGTTCGAATCCCTCCCTCTCCGCCATTTCCTTTTCGGGAAAAGCAGAGAACCGTTGAGGTAGCACTCGACAGGCAAGTGATTAATGCGCGGCTGTAGCTCAGCTGGATAGAGTACCTGGCTACGAACCAGGCGGTCGGAGGTTCGAATCCTCCCAGCCGCGCCACTTCCCGACACTTGCGACCGATTTCAAGCGGCTGTAGCTCAGCTGGATAGAGTACCTGGCTACGAACCAGGCGGTCGGAGGTTCGAATCCTCCCAGCCGCGCCATATCAAATAAAGAACCCCGCCAAGCGCGGGGTTTTTTATTATTCGCACAGAAAAGCCCCGATCCGTTGCCGGACCGGGGCTTTATTGCTGCCGAGCTTTGCCTTTTCTATTACATTTTCGTGTCGTGTTGGCCGTGTAACTGACCACGAATGGCGCCGGCAGGATGCTCCGGATTGTGCACGTTGATGTAAAAGTCGTCGGGATTCGCGAGAATCCGCTGCACAATTCCGGCCTCTCCAGTCGGAAACTTCCCTTTTTCGCCTTCAGTCAGGCAATCCGCCGCATCACCATCCTCAGGGCCTGCCAGCACGGCAACGGGTGATCCATTCATGCCTTTCCTGGCCTCGTGAATGTGCGCCGCCATTCCTTCCTTGACTGGAACGGTCTGTATATCCTCAACCTCAAGGACATAGCACAGCGTTTTCGGATCACCATCAATACCGAACACGTAGGCTTCGCCCATTCCGTTCCTATCACCTTCGGTACCCACCATCTGGCTTCCGTCGAGTTTTGCTTTCAGGACATGGTTTGTGTGTCCTGCAAAGGAAGGCGAGGAGAATCCGATAATACAAAAAGCGATGCCCAGCGATTTTGCGATTGTTCCATTCATTGTCTTTCTCCTGAATCTTGTGGTCATTGTCTTTTTTTGCGACAGGTCGCCTAGGGTATTCGGCGCAGCGCAGCAGAAAGTTGCACTTTGCATGGAAAAAAATTTGAGAAAGGTCAAAACGTGGACACGGGTTCGGTGGCTTACTAACTTTAAATGGGGATTTCTCCCGCGCCCCCTGATTAGTCCTGTCTTTGCTTATCTATTCCCGGCATGAGGGTTCCCACGTCCATGGAACGCACCAAAACCGATGATTATGGGCAGTTAACCCTGGACCAGACGCTCGAGCGCCTTGGCTCGGACGGCACCACGGGATTGACCGATGCGGTGGTCCGGGAACGCCTGGAAACCGTCGGCTTCAACGAAATTGTGGAGAAAGAAGAATCCGTCTGGCATCGGGTTTTCCGTCGATTCTGGGGGCCCATTCCATGGATGATCGAGATCGCGGCCATATTGTCCGCGATGGTGGGGAAGTGGGAAGACTTCGGCATCATCCTCGTTATGCTGCTGGTAAATGCCTTCCTGGATTTTTTCCAGGAACACCGGGCCCTGAATGCCCTCAAGGCGCTCAAGAAGGGGCTGGCGGGAAAGGTGCCGGTGCTGAGGGATGGCGAATACCATTCCGTGCCGGTTCGAGAACTGGTGCCGGGCGACATCATACGCCTGAAGATTGGAAGCGTGGTCCCGGCCGATGTCCAGCTTTTGAAGGGCGACTATCTCCTGGTGGACCAGGCGGCTCTGACCGGAGAGTCGCTTCCGGTCAGTAAAAAGGCCCGGGAAGTGGCCTACGCCAATACCATCGTCAAGCAGGGCGAGATGGAAGCGGTGGTGGTCAATACCGGGATGCACACCAACTTCTCCAATGTCGTGTCGCTCGTGGCCAGGGCCGGTATCAAAGAGCGCAGTCATTTCCAGAAGATGGTGATGCAGATCGGCAATTTCCTGATCATGGTCTCCCTGGCACTTGTGCTGTTGATTGTCATGGTCTCCCTGTTCAGGCATGAACCGCTGCTGGAGATTGCCCGCTTTGCGCTGGTTCTGACTGTGGCCGCCATTCCGGTGGCGTTGCCCGCGGTATTGTCTGTCACCCTGGCGGTGGGGGCGGTAAATCTGGCCCGACGAAAAGCGATTGTGTCCCATCTGACCGCGATTGAAGAATTGGCGGGGGTGGATGTGTTCTGTTCGGACAAAACCGGGACGCTCACCCAGAACCAGATGCAGGTGAAGGATCCTGTCGCGTTCAGTGGTTTCACTGAACAGGAACTGTTTGTGTTTGCGGCGCTGGCCTCCCGACGGGAAAACCAGGACCCGATTGAATCTCCGATTTTTCAGTGGCTGGAGGAGCACGGCAGCGAATCCGACTGGCACTCGTGGAAACAGGCGTCGTTCACACCCTTTGACCCGATCAGCAAGCGCACAGAAGCCAGCGTTGAGAGAGGGGGCGAACAGTTCGTTGTGACCAAGGGGGCGACCCAGGTGTTGCTGGGGATGACGGAACTCGATGAATCGAAGACCCGGGAAATCAATCAGCGGGTCGATGAGCTGGCTGCCAAGGGCTATCGAACACTTGCGGTAGGGCGGCGACAGGGAGAGGCGCCTCTGAAGCTCCTGGGCTTGATTCCGCTTTACGATCCGCCGCGGGATGATTCGAAAGACGTCATTGCGGAAATGGAGAATTACGGGGTTCAGGTCAAGATGGTTACCGGCGACAACCTCGCCATTGCCCGCGAAATTGGCGGTCTGTTGGGGCTCCAGCAACGCACGATTCGCTCTTCCCAGTTGTCCGGTGCTGCCAGCAACGAGTTGCTGGAGCTGGCCGAAGTGCTTACCCGGGTGATCTACCGCAGGCTGAAAGGGGACGTGGCCGAAAAAGAAGCCCGCCGGTTTGCCAGTGAGGTAATGGAAGAGGTGGCAACGCTGTACGACACCCGTGTCCTCGAGCGTGAATTCATCCATACCCATGAGTCCGCCATCATCGAAATGATCGAGGAGGTGGATATCTTTGCGGAGGTGGTGCCGGAAGATAAGTACCGCATTATCGATACGCTACAGAAAGGCGATCACATCGTGGCCATGACGGGCGATGGCGTTAATGATGCACCGGCCCTTAAAAAGGCGGATTGCGGATTTGCTGTCTCCAATGCCACAGATGCGGCCCGGGCTGCAGCCGATATCATTTTGACGGCGCCCGGGCTCTCCGTAATCAACGACGCGTTGCGCCAGGCCAGAATTACCTTCGCGAGGATGAAGAGTTACGCCACGTTCCGCATTGCTGAGACAATACGGATCATTCTGTTTATGACACTGTCCATCATCGTCTTCAATTTTTACCCCATCACGGCGCTGATGATCATCCTCCTGGCGTTGCTCAACGATATTCCCATCCTGGCCATCGCCTATGACAACACGCGCGTCCACCAAAAGCCCGTGCGGTGGAACATGCGGGAATTGCTGACGGTATCCATGGTCCTGGGCGTTTTCGGCGTTCTGGCCTCCTTCCTGCTGTTCTTTATCCTTCGGGAGCAGGGATTCTCCGACGATGTCATTCGCAGCATGCTTTTCCTCAAGTTGATCGTCGCCGGACACAGTACGCTCTACGTTACCCGCTCGGAGGGTTGGTTCTGGGAACGCCCTCTACCGGCGCCTCTGCTGCTGGTCGCTACCTTCGGAACGGAGATTCTGGGTACGTTCATCGCGGTCTACGGCATTTTTATCGACCCGATCGGCTGGGCCTATGCGCTGGCGATCTGGGGCTATGCTCTGGTGTGGTTTCTGGTCAATGATGCAGTCAAGGTGTTCACCTACCGGATGCTGCGGCGAGAGGGAGCGTTGGCTTAGGCCCGCGATCGTACCTTCGCAAATTTTTAAACAGGGGAATGATCCATGAAGATTTCTTTTCACGGTGCCGATCTCGGAGTTACGGGATCCTGCCATCTGGTGCAATGCGGCGATACACGAATTCTGATCGACTGTGGCATGTACCAGGGCGGACATGATCTTGAGGAGGAAAATCAGGCGCCTCTGGGGTTCGACCCTTCCACCATCGACTACCTGCTCCTGACCCATGCCCATCTGGACCACTGCGGCCGGATTCCATTGCTGTTCAACCGGGGCTTTCGTGGCGAGATCATTACCACCTCGGCCAGTCGGGAGCTCGCCAAACTGGTGATGCTGGACAGTGCCCACCTGCAGGAAGAAGAAGCGGAATGGCAGGCCCGCAAACATGCTCGCCATGGCAAGAAAGGGAAGAAAATCAAACCGCTTTATACGGTTCTGGATACCCTCAACAGCCTGGACCATTTTGGACGGACGGCATCCTATGGTCAGGCCCTGACACTGGACGGTGGACTCAAGGCCACGTTTTACGATGCCGGACACATCCTGGGGTCGGCATCGGTGCTGCTGGAGCTGGAGGAGGACGGGTATTCCAGGCGGGTGCTTTTCTCCGGAGACCTGGGTTACAACGATCGCATTATTCTCCGGGATCCTGCGCCCCCATCGCCGGTAGACGTTGTGGTAATGGAGACCACCTACGGTGACCGCCTGCACAAGAGCCTCCAGCCCTCCATCGAAGAGTTGTACCAGGCGATCAACGATACCTTCAAACGCGGTGGTAACGTGGTTATTCCTACCTTCGCCCTGGAACGCGCCCAGGAGATTCTTTACTACCTTCGGGAGGGTATCCAGAGCGGCGCGCTGTCCAGCTCGATGCAGGTCTTCCTGGATTCTCCCATGGCCATTTCGGCCACAGAGATCTTCCGCCGTCACCCCGAATGTTACGACGAACAGGCCTGCGAGCTTTTCCGTAATGGCGATGATCCATTTGATTTCCCGGGTCTTCATTTTACCCGTCAGACCGCCGAATCCATGGCGCTGAACCGTATTGGCGGCGGCGCCGTGATACTTGCCGGTTCCGGGATGTGCACAGGTGGGCGGGTCAGGCACCACCTGAAGCACAATCTCTGGCGGGAGGACAGCAGTGTGATATTTGTGGGGTATGCGGCCCAGGGCACGCCAGCGAGGCGTATTGTGGACGGTGCGAGCGAGATCCGGATGTTTGGCGAAGACATCCAGGTGCGTGCCAGAATCCATACCATCGGCGGGTTCTCTGCCCATGCCGACCGCGATGAGTTGCTGGCGTGGCATCAGAAGCTCGGCAATCCCGAGCTGACATTCCTGGTGCACGGCGAGGAAGACGCGATGAATACCTTTGCCGGTCAACTGAATAATACCAAAGTGATCATGCCGGGTTTGCACGAAGAATTTTCCATCTAGGCCAGGGAGACAACCATGGCGGGATCTGACACAAGAGCCGGGAATGCCCCCAATCCGCTCACAGATAGAGAGCTGGCAGGGATGGATGCCTACTGGCGGGCAGCCAACTATCTGTCTATCGGCCAGATCTACCTCCTCGATAATCCTTTGCTGGAGGAACCGCTGAAGCTCTCCCACACCAAGCCCCGCCTGTTGGGACACTGGGGCACCGCGCCGGGCCTGAATCTCATCTATGTGCATCTGAACCGGGTGATCAAGGCCCGGGATCTGAACATGATCTACATAACCGGCCCGGGCCATGGTGCCCCCGGGATCCTTGCGAACACCTACCTGGAGGGCACCTATTCCGAGATCTATCCCAGCGTCAGTGCGGACCGGCAGGGTCTGACCAGACTGTTCCGGCAGTTCTCATTTCCGGGGGGCATTCCCAGCCACACCGCGCCGGAAACGCCCGGATCCATTCACGAGGGCGGTGAACTGGGGTATTCCCTGAGTCATGCCTTCGGCGCCGCGTTCGATAACCCGGATCTGATCGTTGCCTGCGTCGTCGGTGACGGAGAAGCCGAGACCGGGCCGGCCGCGACGGCCTGGCACTCCAACAAATTCCTGAATCCCGCCAGCGATGGAGCGGTGCTACCGATCCTTCATCTGAACGGATACAAGATTGCCAACCCGACGGTTCTGGCCCGAATCGGTGATCGGGAGCTGCTCGCCCTGTTTGAGGGCTATGGTTACGAACCCTTGTTGGTGGACGGGGATGATCCGCTGGTTGTGCATCAGGCCATGGCGCAGACGGTCGACTACGCACTGGACCGCATTCGAACGATTCAGGAAGAGGCCCGATCAGGGCGTGCATCGGCCCGCCCCACCTGGCCCATGATCATTCTGCGGACGCCCAAAGGCTGGACCTGCCCGCCAGACGTCGATGGTCTGAAGCTGGAGGGCTACTGGCGGGCCCACCAGGTGCCCTTTGCCGAGCTCGCGAGCAAGCCAGAACACCTGAAACTGCTGGAACAATGGATGAAGAGTTACCGGCCCGAGGAGCTGTTCGACCAAAACGGAAGCCTCAGGCCCGAGCTGGCGGAACTGGCACCGAAAGGGTTGCGACGAATGGGAGCCAATCCTCACGCCAACGGCGGGCTCCTGATGCAGAGCCTGCAGCTGCCGGATTACGCTGACTACGCGATGACAGTACCGCTGCCCGGAGCGGTGATGGGAGAGGCAACGCGTCGGCTAGGTGATTTTTTGCGGGATGTAATGCATGCAAACCGGGCCCGGGGGAACTTTCGTGTCTTTGGTCCGGATGAAACGGTTTCCAATCGACTGGGCGCCATTCTGGAAGCAACCGACCGGACCTGGGAGGCGGACCGTTTCGATTACGATGATCACCTGTCGCCCGATGGCCGGGTGATGGAAATACTCTCCGAACACACCTGTCAGGGCTGGTTGGAGGGGTATCTTCTGACCGGTCGCCACGGCTTCTTCTCCTGCTACGAGGCGTTTATCCACATCGTGGATTCGATGTTCAACCAACACGCCAAATGGCTGAAGGTGAGCAAGGAAATCCCCTGGCGTCGTCCGATCGCGTCGCTCAACATTCTGCTGACGTCCCATGTGTGGCGCCAGGACCACAACGGTTTTTCCCACCAGGATCCGGGGTTTATCGATCATGTGGTCAACAAGAAGGCGAGCATTGTCCGGGTATACCTGCCGCCGGACGCCAATTCACTGCTCTATATTGCCGACCAGTGCCTGCGTAGTCGGGACAAGGTCAATGTCATTATCGCGGGCAAACAACCGAATCCGCAGTGGTTGGATATGGATGCGGCCATCAATCACTGTCGGGCCGGTATCGGCATCTGGGAATGGGCCAGCAACGACCAGGGAAGCGAGCCGGATGTCGTCATGGCCTGCGCCGGTGACGTACCGACCATAGAAACCCTGGCGGCGGTGGAAATCCTCAATGAGCATCTTCCGGATCTGAAAGTCCGGTTAATCAATGTGGTAGACCTGATGACACTCCAGCCAAGGGAGGAACACCCGGTCGGATTGTCGGCCCGGGATTTCGACACCCTGTTCACCACAGACCGACCGATCATCTTCGCGTTTCACGGCTACCCCTGGCTCATTCACCGACTGTGCTATCGGCGTACCAATCATGACAACCTTCATGTCCGCGGTTACAAGGAAGAGGGGACAACCACTACCCCGTTCGACATGGCGGTGCTGAATGATCTTGACCGCTTTCACCTGGTGATGGATGTGGTTGATCGGGTTCCGTCGTTGGGTGCCAGCGGAGCCTATCTCAAACAGCGTATGAGGGACCGGCTCACCGAGCACAAGCGTTATATAGAGCGGGTAGGGCAGGACATGCCGGATATCCGGGACTGGAAATGGACGGGGCGTCAGGCGCCGTCCTAAAGCCGGGCTTGCGCCAAATCAACTTTGACTGCTCAAAATTTGCGCACATCGAGCCTCGCTGCCTATTCTGAAAGATGCCAGTAGCTGACGCGGAACGGGAGGTCCGGGTAATTTTTGACCGGCGCCAGCTCCATTAACCGGAGGCGGCTCGGCCGAGAAATCCCAATGTCAGAGGAGCAGCGAGATGAGTGCGGGAAATGATCCCGGTCCTGGCGGCGATCGTCATGACCGCCTGATACAGGAAGAGATTCACGATCCCTACCAGGCCAGGGGTAAGCTGTCTGAGCCCACGGTCTGTCCGGGATGCGGTGCCATTTTCCACAAGGGCCGGTGGCAATGGAAAGTGGATTACATAGGCGATGCTGACGAGGTGATGTGTCCGGCTTGCAAGCGAATTGAGGACAATATGCCGGCGGGCATCCTTACGTTAAGCGGAGGCTTTCTCGATGGCCACAAGGAAGAAATTCTCAAGCTGGTTCAGCACAAGGTAGAGGAAGAGAAGGCCGGGCACCCTCTCAAACGACTCATGGCCGTTGAAGATGGACCAGAGGGAGACGTGGTTCTGACGTTTACCGATACGCACCTGCCCAGAGGTACCGGGCAGGCCATCGAGCGGGCCTACGACGGCAATCTCGACATCCAGTACACCAAAGAATCCAATCTGGTCCGGGTGTACTGGCGCCGGGATTGACGGGCGATCGTTACAGACGGAATCGCGAAACCAGTTTCTGGAGCTCGCTGCCCAGCGCTGCGAGCTCTGAACTGGAGCCGGCCGTTTCGTTCGCCGACGTTGCCGACTGTTCCGTCACATCCCGTATCCGGGTGACATTGTGGCTGATTTCCTCGGCGACCGAGGTCTGTTCTTCCGAGGCCGTTGCGATCTGATTGTTGTATTGCTGGATTTCCTCCACCGCGCGAGTGATGCGTGCGATGGTGTCACCCGTGGCCGACGCCCGCGTCAGGGTGTCTGATGCCAGGTTCGCACTGGATTCCATCGCCGAAACGGAATTGCCGGCGCTGCTCTGAAGTGAAGTAACCAGAGTCTCGATTTCCTGGGCGGATGTCTGTGTTCGCTGGGCAAGTGACCTTACTTCGTCCGCCACGACCGCAAAGCCGCGCCCCTGTTCACCGGCTCGGGCTGCCTCAATGGCGGCATTCAGAGCCAGAAGGTTGGTCTGTTCAGCGACAGATTTGATCACGTCCAGCACGGTTCCGATGTTGGAGGTTTCCTGCTGGAGCCCCTGGATGGTTTCCATGCTCTGATTGACCGCCTGGGTCAGCCGGTTCACCTGGTCGATGGTGTCTTTGACTTCCCGCTCGCCGTCGCCGGCCTGGTTGGACGCTTCCGACGCGACGCTGAAGGCCTGCTCCGCGTTCCGGGCGATGTCGGCAGAGGTGGCCGTCATCTCGTTCATCGCGGTGGCGACCTGATCGGTTTCCTGCTTTTGTTGGTCGATGCCGCTGCTGGTCCGGGCGGTAACTCTTGATAGCTGCTCGGCGGAGGATGCGATGTTCGTGGCGCCGGTTTCAATGCTCCGGATCAGCTCCCGCAGACCCACCACCATGGTTGACAGGGCGGCCAGCAGTTTTCCGATTTCGTCGGTTCTCCGGTTGTCGATGTGAACGGACAGATTGCCGGATGCCACTTCCGATGCAATGGAAACGGCCTGATTAATGGGGGCGGTGATCGCGCGGATGATGAGATAGGCCATTGCGGCCCCCAGTAGCAGTGCCAGGGCTGTCGTACTGAAAATCAGCAGTGTTGCTTCACTGCGTTCGGAGGCCATCATCTCGACCTGGTTTTCTCTCAGACGATTGGCGGAGCCGATCGCGCCCGTCACCGTATCCACCATCTGATTGGAAAGTTCTTCACCGGACTGGAACAAGCCGACAACGGTCTTGAATTCGTTGATGTAATCGTCGATGGCTTTGGTGACTTTTGCCTTGTCCTCGGCGGACAGGGCGGCGGACTTGAGGGGTTCCTTGATTCGTTCCGAGTCTCCCTGGAAGGCTTTTACGCTGTCCTGATCGTGCTCGACCAGGAACTTCCTTTCGGATCGGCGAAGATCTCCGAACATGGCCGATGCGAAAAACAGTGAGCTGTGCGCTTTGAGGGAGGACTCGGCGATCCGCGCCTTGGTTTCGAGACGACCCAGTGCCGCCTCCCGCTCGGCGAGGTTGGTTTTTACCTTGCCCAGAAGGGTCTGATACTGGTGGACGTTTTTCTCGATTCCATCCAGCGTGTCGAGTTCTTCGGCAACCGATAGCAGGGGCTCGATCTGGCCGGTTACGGCAAGTACCGCGTCACCCTTTGCCTGCGCCTTCTTTACAGCGTCGGCTTCGCTGGTCAGCAGGAAGTTTTTCTCTTCGACCCTCGCTTCGGTCAGCCTCGTATTCACCTGTCCGAGCATGGCAACGATGTTCGACCGGGTGCTGTAGCTTTCCAGCGCACGATTGCCGACAACGCCAACCACAATGGTCAGTACCAGCAACACCGCAAACCCACCTGCGAGCTTGGAGCGAATGGTCAAATTGTTGAGCAGGTTTGGAAGACTCATGGTGCGCCCTTGATTTCCTTGAACAAAACCGATGCTGACGTGCCAGGGAGGTTGAAGCAGATCAACGAACTATCCTGATACGAAAAGCGGCATTCTGTTTATTATTGATGCCTATATTAAGGCCTGAATTTGTGAAAAATTCCAGTGGTTTAAGGTAACAGATGATTTCACGGGTTTCTCGAAGTGACACGCCCGAAAAAATTAAAGCACAAAAATAAAATCAGTTTGTTTGATCTGTTGACCCGGTTGTTTCGAAACCTGAAATCAGATCGAGCAGCTCCGACGTGATGAGCGATTGCCGCACCCGACGGAAATTCATGGTGACATCCTCCAGTCGTTCGTCCAGGGCCCGTTCTGCCGACTGCATGGCAACAAGCCGACTGGCATGTTCACTCGCCTGGGACTCAGCACAGGCACGGAACAGCAGCACGAAAAGATATTGATCCAGCAGTCGCTGAAACAGGGTCTGCCGGTTCATGGTGTAGGTCGGGAGCGAACGGGAGGGCCAGCGCTCCTCCTCCAGGCGATGAAATCTCTGGAGGTTAACCGGGAGCAGTTCAACGCCGATCGGATGGTAACCCGACCGTTTCAGTGGGTGGTTGTAGAACAGGTAGACATAGTGAACATTCCCGGCTTCACGCCAGTCGTCGATGGTCATCAGGATGCGTTCGACCAAACTGGTGATCTGGGCCGCGGAAGCGGGTACCGGCATCACCTCATCAATGCCTTCTCCCGCGTCCTCCAGGTTTTCTGCGACCCGTGCGCCAATCGCCAGAATCTGTCGATGGGTACTGTCTGCGGGAATGGCTCCCATCCGCTCCGTGGCATACAGGGCGATGTCTTCATTGAATCGACCGCACAGCCCGTGATCGGACCCGAAAATGATGGCACCCAGCCTGTTTGCGGTTCTGGGCCGAGGCGAATTGAAACTGGCGGGATCATAGTCTTTGAGCAGAATGTGAAGCCCCATCTCGATGGTCCGGTAATAGCCGTCGAGGGCGCCAACGGCCTGATCGTACTGATGGATGTTGGCGGCTGAGAGGGCCTTCATGGTTTTCACAATGCCGTGAAGGTCCTCGAGGTTGTCCATTTTCCTGTGCAGGTACTCCAGCGTTTCCATGGTTTTGGTCCGATCAGGAGGGCAGTGTGGTCAGGCCGGTGGATATGTCGTCAAGGAGCTGTCGTGACTGTTCCTCGTCGAGGGGCTTGCCGCTATCGATGTGGGCGCAGAGCTCGGGCAGTCTCTCGAGCAATCCGCGTCGGATCCATTCTTCCGCGTCGGCCAGGTCTTCCAGTGGCAGGCTATCGAAAAGGCCCGCATTCACGGCAGTGAGGATGCCCACCTGTTCGCTGGTCCGAAGGGGCTGGTGCTCAGTCTGTTTGAGAACTTCCCGAACCCTCCGGCCCCGTTCAATGGTGTCCCTGGTTTCCGGGTCCAGCCGGGTTGAGAATCGGGCGAAGGTTTCCAGCTCCTCGAATTGGGAATAGGCGAGGCGAAGGTCGCTGGCAACGTTCCGGAGGGCCGGATGCTGGGTTTTGCCGCCCACCCTGGAGACGGATTTACCAATGTTGATGGCGGGCAGCAAGCCTTTCTGGAAGAGCGTCGGGGACAGGTAGATCTGGCCATCGGTAATCGAGATGAGATTGGTGGGGATGTAGGCCGAAATGTCCTGGGCCTGGGTCTCGATGATGGGCAGTGCCGTCAGGGAGCCGCCGCCGTATTCGGCACGCATGTGCGTGCTGCGTTCAAGCAGACGCGAGTGGATGTAGAAAATGTCGCCGGGGTAGGCCTCCCTTCCGGGTGGGCGGCGCAAGAGCAGGGACAGTTCCCGGTAGGCACGGGCGTGGCGGGTCAGATCGTCATAGACAATGAGAACATCGCGCCCCTGTTCCATGAAATATTCGGCCATGGTTGTGGCCGCATAGGGGGTGATGTATCGGAGCCCGGCCGGGTCTTCATCGGAAGCAACGACGACAATGGTATGGTCCAGCGCATCGTGCTGGCGTAGTGTTTCGATCACTTTCGCAACGGATGTGCCGCGTTGTCCAACGGCACAGTACAGGCAGATAACGCCTTTGTCTCGCTGATTGATAATGGTGTCAATGGCGATGGACGTCTTGCCAGTCTGCCGATCGCCAAGAAGCAGTTCCCGTTGCCCTCGACCTATGGGAATAAGGGCATCAATCGGCTTGAGACCGGTTTCCAGCGGGACGGTCACCGGTGCGCGTTCAATGATTTCCGGAGCTGCCCGTTCAATCGGTCGACGTTCGTGGACCTCCAGTGGTTTGCCCCCATCAAGTACTTTTCCCGTTGCGTCCAGAATCCGGCCGAGCAGGCCATCGCCTACGGGTGTGTCGGCCTCCCGGCCTGTTGCGGTCACGCGCACACCAGCGCCCAGTTGTTCGCTTTCGCCAAGGAGAATGACACCGACCTCATCGGGTTCCAGATTGATTGCGACGCCCAGCACGCCCCCGGGGAATGCCACCAGCTCTTCCGAAGAAATGCTCGCCAGTCCCTGAACGCGTGCAATACCGCCACCGACCTGAAGAACCGTTCCGGTTTCCTGGCAGATCAGCGTTGGCTGCTTCTGCTGGAGTTCCTGCCGGACTGTCAACATGGTATCCGACAGCATCTGGTTTAACGGGCCATCATGCTTCATCGGATTGGGTCTCTAACGGTTCGAAAGCCTTGTCTATGCGCGTCGTCAATTGATTCAGGTAGTCGGACAGGTTCCAGGCAATCCGGAGTCCCCCGCCAATCAGTTCGATGCCGCAGATGAGGTCCGCGTTGCGGGCATAATTGACGGCCACAGCGGAGCCGACCTGCTCGTGAATTGTCCGGGTCAGTGCGCTGCGGACAGAGGAGCTGAGCTCAAAGGCGCTGTTAATGACGATGGCGTCTTTCGAGTTTCGTAGGGCCTCCCGGAGTTCCTGCTGGAGATGATGGATCTGGCGGGCCAGCGAGTGAGCCATCTTTTCTTCCAGCGTCTCATCCGCCAGATCTCGAAGCGCATTGCGGGCGATCAAATCGACCACCTCAAGCGTCTGTGTTCGCAATCCATCGATGAAGGCGGACTTCTCTTCTGAGACTTCGCGCATCCAGTTGGTCCGGGCCCGAGCCGTTTCCTCCCGTGCTTCGTCAAGCAACTGGCTTCGGGTCTGTCGTGCCGACTGGCGCGCCTCTTCGAGCAGTTCCTCGCGCTTGGCTTCCAGTTCGGCAATTCGGTTCTGGTAAGCGTCCCGTTCGCTTTCAGCAAGCTGCTCCCGCTGTACTGCATCATCAACCCGGTTCCGTATGCTTTGCTCACGCCGGTCCATGGCACGAATGACCGGCTGGTAGAGAAAGCGTTTAAGCAGCCAGACCAGTACAAGAAAATTAACGACCTGTGCGGAGACCGTTATCCAGTCAATGTCCATGAATCACCCTCCCGCTGCAGCGGTCACATGATTCCAGAAGGGGTTGGCGAAAATCAGGATCATGGCCACCACAAAACAATAGATCGCCGTCGACTCGATCATGGCCAGACCGACGAACAGGGTTCGGGTGATGGTGGCTGATTCGTCCGGCTGCTGGGCAATGGCACTCAGGGCCTGGGCAACTGCCCGTGCCTCTCCGAAGGCCGGGCCAATGGACCCGATCGCAATCGTCAGCCCTGCAGTAATGACCGACACCATGCCAATGATCGAGATGCTATCCATAGAGTAACTCCTTCAGCGTTCGTGAGAGGGGGGCGAGGTCTGTGTGTTCTCTTTTTCAGGCTCCTGGGCCGAGGTTGCCGAAGCGATGTAGACCATGGCCAGAACAGCGAAGATGTAGGCCTGGATCATGCCGGTCAGTAGCCCCAGGAGCTGCATGACGATGGGAAAAAAATAGGGGGTCAGGCTCAGGAGGATGGCGACGATGACGGTGCCACTCATGATGTTGCCATACAGGCGAACGGCCAGCGCCACGGTTCGGGAGAGCTCCCCGATAATGTTGAATGGCAGCATCAGGGGCGTTGGCTGGATGTAGTGCCTCAGAAAACGCCCGGCTCCCCGGTTGGCGATACCAAAGACGGGGACCGCAATAAACACGCAGATTGCCAGTGCTGCCGTGGTCGACAGTGATCCCGTCGGTGCCTGGTAACCCGGAATGATGTTGAGCAGGTTGGCGGTGGCGATGAACAGGAACAGGGTGCCGACAAAGGGCAGGTAGGGACCGGGGTTCTGTAGGCTCACCTGGGCAATCTGGTCCCGAATACCTGTTACCACCACTTCCAGCAGATTCTGAAGGCGCGATAGCTCCGGGCCTTCGGACAGGTTTCGGGTGACCAGCCATGAGCCGACGGTCAGAATCAGCATGACCAGCCAGGTGAAGACGATGGTCGCGTTCAGGGTGAGGGCATGCCATTGCCAGTAGACAATGCTGTCGGGAGAAATCGTCATGAATCAACGCCTCCACTCACTTCCTGCGGGGGTTGCAGGCGCCTTGCGAGAAACAGCCTGGGCAGGGTAAATCCGGCCACTGCCATGAGAATCTGATCCCAGCCGCCCAGCTGGACGATGACATAGAATCCCGCCAACGAGACGGCAAATCGCAATATCAGGCTGGCCATGACCAGAAGCGCCGGATGTCGAGTGGCAGGAAGCTTTTGGACCGTCAGCCAGAGCCCCCAGAGAAACACCAGTCCCAGTATCGCGCCACTGGCCAGGTAGATGCCGTAATAGAGAATCTGGATTAACGTTTCAGTCACGATGGCTCTCCTGTTTGATCCAGTACCATGCGTTTGCACAACCCAGGGCGAGGCCGATGAACAGCAGGGTCAGTGTCCAGGAAACCTCGCCGGGCCAGCGCTTATCGGCCCACACACCCACCGCGATTCCGATCAGCGTCGGTATGGCAATCGACCAGCCCACCAGGCCAAACATCCCCAGACCGAACCACGCCGGCCCGGGTTTCTGTTCACGGGCCTGTTGCTTGCGCTTTGCCCGGCGACCGATTTTCCGGCTCAGGCGATCGGGATCCAGCTCAGAGCCGCGGCGGCGAGAGGGTTCATTCATGGGGCTCCTCCAGGTTCAGAAACCCCCTCAGGGTGTTGGCCTCAAGGCGGGCCAGAGCAGATCTGGCCTTGCGTTCATGTTCATCCATAACCGTGAAGCGCTCATCAATGAGGTCCTGGAGTGTGTCGATTTGCGTTCCGGTGACACCCCGGAACGTCGATATCGAGACGTCAGGGCCGCATTTCACCAGAATGCCGCGATCAATCGCCGCAAAACGTTCCTCGCCATCTCCCGTGATGAAACTCAGAACGCCGGGTACCAGCGCGGCCACAAAGTCAATGTGCCGCGGCAGCAGGCAGAACTCTCCGTTTTCTGCCTCGGCAATGATTTTGGTGACCGGTTGTTCGAGCAGAACTTCGGTCGGAAGGAGCAGTTTCAGGTTCATGTGAGACGGTGGTTCAGTGCTCATGATCCGTCTCCCGGGCAGCAACTTCCTCAATCGCCCCAATCATGTACAGGGCCTTTTCACTGACGCTTTCGAATTCCCCCTGAAGAATCCGCTCACAACCCTCGACCGTCTTTTCCAGTGGCACCAGGCGGCCACCTTTGCCAGTGAATTGTCCGGTGGTGAAAAACGGTTGCGTCAGGAACCGTTCCAGCCGTCTCGCCTTGCTGACAGTGGCCTGATCCTCCCGCGACAGTTCTTCGAGACCCAGCATGGAAATGATGTCCTTCAGTTCCTCATACTCTGCCAGGGTGCTGCGAACGGCTTGTGCCACGCGGTAGTGGCGGCGGCCGACAATGGTCGGCGTGAGCATTTTCGACGCGGTCGATAGCGGGTCGATGGCAGGATACAGTCCCTGGCTGGCCCGCTTTCGTGACAGGACAATGGACGCCGTCAGGTGCGAGAAAATATGCGTGGCAGAGGGGTCGGTGAGGTCATCGGCGGGCACGTAGACGGCCTGGACGGAGGTGATGCTGGCGCTTTTTGAACTGCAGATTCGCTCCTCAAGCTCCGCCAGTTCGGTCGCGAGTGTCGGCTGATATCCGACCCTTGATGGAATCCGTCCCAGGAGGCCGGAGACCTCCATGCCGGACTGAACGAAGCGAAAGACATTGTCGATCAGAAGCAGGACATCCCGTTTCTGGACATCCCGAAAATACTCGGCCACGGTCAGTGCGGCGTGACCAACGCGAAATCGGGCACCCGGTGGCTCGTTCATCTGGCCGTAGATCAGTACGGCTTTCTCCAGAACGCCGGATTCCTGCATGGAGCTGTACATTTCCTCGGCCTCGCGCATGCGCTCGCCGATGCCGCAAAACAGGCTGACGCCTTCGTACCGCTCGGCCATGTTATTGATCAGTTCATTGATCAGGACGGTTTTGCCAACGCCCGCGCCGCCAAACATGCCGGATTTCCCGCCACGTTCAATGGGGGCGAGCAGATCAATGGCCTTGATGCCGGTTTCGAAAATTTCGGTGCTGGTGGTGCGCTCGGAGAGGGGCAGGACGGGGCGATGAATAGGCCAGTACTGCGAGGTTTCAATGGCTGCACCTCCGTCGACCGGTTTGCCAAAGACATTGATCATGCGGCCCATGAGTGACGGGCCGACCGGCACCTGTAGCCCGGTGCCGGTCGGCTGAACCGACATGCCTCTGGCCAGGCGCCGGGTGGGGGTGAGGGCAATGCATCGGACGGTGGTTCGGTCCAGGTGCGTCTGCACCTCAAGGATGACATTTCCTGCCTTTCCGGTGTGCAGTTCGGCATGTCTGGGTGGCAGCACGCCAGTGAAACGAACGTCCACGACGTTGCCTCGCACGGCAGTGATGTAACCCGAGGAAAAATCCCTTTCTGTCAGCTCAGGCATGCCAAACTCCTTGAGGCGGTACAGTGTCGTTACCTCAAAGATTAGCAGCAGTGCCGGATATTATCCGGCAGCTTACAATCAGCCGTTCTGGTCAGGAGCTTCGATTTGCAAAGAGGGCTGGGGCGAGCCCTACCACATCAGATCGTCCGGGATTTCGTACCCGGCGTACGGATCATCGTCTCCCTGATCATCCTGTTTCCGGTCGTGAAGAACGACCACAGCGCTTTCGTCCCGCTCCATGATTTTGCGCGCGACCTTTTCGGGCACGATGTTGTAGTCTTCTCCGAGACGAACGATAGCGAGGCGCCCACGGGAAAGCTGGTCCACCATGGTATCGTCGACCAGGATTTTCTTGATCTTCTTGCCGTCCACAAACTGGTAGGAAGTTTCGGCCTTGCTGCGGTCCAGGCGGTTAGTCTCGACCAACTGGCGAATCTGTGCCTGTATGGCCTTTTTCTCGGCCTCTTTCTGGCGCTCAAGGTTCAGCTGGCGGTCCCGTTCGGCTTTTTCTTCCCGGGCCTTTCGGGCACGAATCTCGGCTTCGTTGACCTGAACCGAACCTTTGGGCTGCTGTTTACGCTGTTTGCGCTTCTCGTTGCGGACCGATCGGGCCTTCTTCTCATCGGCCAGGCCGGCCTTCAAGAGCTGATCCTGTAAGGATGCCATTGTGTACTCCGTCGAATAGTTGCGAACTCGCCTGTTACGATGGGGTAGTATACGCCGTCATTTTCGCCTTCAAAAACCGTACCTCACGATTCCGGACAGTTTGCCTATGCCTTCCTTCGACGACTTCGGTCTTTCCCCGGCCATGATGTCCAGCCTTAGCCGGCTCGGCCTGGTCCAACCCACCGATATCCAGCGACTGGCACTCCCTCACTGTCTGGCTGGCCGGGATGTCATTGCCATGGCCCGCACCGGGAGTGGCAAGACGGCGGCATTTGGCATCGGGCTGGTGGAGAAACTCCGGCCGCGGGATTTTTCGGTCCAGGCGCTGGTGCTGTGCCCAACCCGGGAACTGGCAGATCAGGTGGCCAAGGCCCTGCGTGAGTTGGCGAGGGCAAAACGGAATATCAAGATTCTGACTCTGTGCGGCGGTGTCCCGATCGGGCCTCAGATCGGCTCACTGAGCCACGGGGCCCATGTCGTGGTGGGCACCCCCGGACGCATTGAGGATCACCTGCGCAAGGGCACGCTGGATCTGGGTAACGCCGGAATGGTCGTGCTCGATGAGGCCGACCGCATGCTGGATATGGGCTTTGAGGCCTCGGTGGAATCGATCTTGGCCCAGACACCGGATCGTCGGCAGACGCTGATGTTTTCCGCGACCTGGCCGAAGGCGATCCGGGCCCTGAGTGGTCGTTACCAGAAGGAGCCGGTTGATGTGCGGGTCGAGGGAACGCAGGCGACTCCGGACATCCACGAAGTTTTCTTTGAAATTCCACCCGACGCTGAAGTTCCAGCGGTGATGGCCCTGCTGTCCCGATACCAGCCGACTTCGGCCATCGTGTTCTGTGCCACCAAACAGAATTGTGACCAGCTTGCATCGAGTCTGCGCGGCGAAGGCTTTTCTGCAGAGGCGTTGCACGGTGATCTCGATCAAAGAGAGCGGGACAGCGTGCTGGTACGCTTTGGTAATCGTAGTTGTTCGATACTGGTGGCAACCGATGTGGCTGCCCGTGGTCTGGACATCAAATCCCTGCCGCTGGTGATCAATGCTGAGCCAGCCCGGGATCCGGAGGTCCACACTCATCGCATTGGACGAACTGGCAGAGCGGGTGAGGAAGGTGTTGCCGTTACCCTCTGTACGCCCTCAAAAGGGCACAAGATATCCCGCCTGGAGTCAGCCCGGGGGCAGGCGGTGCAGTGGGGTGATACGGAGGCTTTGCTTGCGACAGAGATCAGCCCGGTCACCCCGCCGATGGTGACCTTGAATATTGCCGGTGGCCGAAAAAACAAAGTTCGTCCCGGGGATATCCTGGGTGCCCTGACCGGTGAGGCGGGCATCCCCGGCAGCGCCGTTGGCAAGATTGACCTGTTCGAGTTTGAGAGTTTTGTCGCTATTGAGGCGGACTACGCGGCCAGGGCCCTGAAGCGCCTTGAGCGCGGGAAGATCAAGGGTAGAAATTTTCGGATTCGGTATGCCTGACGGAGTTACGGAAAACCCGTATGGAAAATATGGTTCTTGGTTGCCCAGTACCGTTTGAAACGGTACATTACGCAGGATTAATCTGACGCGTTGCCTGCGCCAGGCTGCGCCGATAGGGAAGTTACACACAACAAAACAGGTAGCTGTTCGATATGAATGAGCTGATGTCACAAGCCATCGATCTGATGATCGTGGGAATGGGCTTCGTGTTCGCATTCCTGATTATTCTGGTGTTTGCAACCGGCTTGATGTCGCGAATCATCACCCGTTATTCCCCTCCTGAGCCGGCGACTCCGGCCCGGTCCCCCCGAGCCAGGCCAAAGGCCCCCGCGTCTGTGGATGCTGATACCGCCGAGGCCATCAAGAAGGCGATTGCACAATACCGGACTCGCCACAAGAAGTGAGCCGGACACCGATTGGAACCTTTTCAGAAGGCTGACGCGATGACTGATACAAAAAAACCGCTGGGCATTACGGATGTAATTCTGCGAGATGCCCACCAGTCCCTGCTTGCAACCCGAATGCGACTGGATGACATGCTGCCCATTGCCGAGAAACTCGACAAGGTGGGTTACTGGTCTTTGGAGTCCTGGGGGGGTGCGACCTTTGATGCCTGTATCCGGTACCTCGGCGAAGATCCGTGGGAGCGTATCCGGGAACTCAAGAAGGCCATGCCCAATACCCCGCAGCAGATGCTGCTTCGGGGGCAGAACCTGTTGGGCTATCGCCATTACGCAGACGATGTGGTCGAGCGGTTTGTTGAGCGCGCTGCCGAGAACGGGGTGGATGTATTTCGTATCTTCGATGCAATGAACGATCCCCGCAACCTGGAAACGGCTATCCAGGCGGTCCGCAAGACCGGCAAGCACGCCCAGGGCACGATTTCCTACACCACCAGCCCGGTGCATACCATCGAGATGTGGGTCGAGCTGGCAAAGCAGGTCGAGTCCATGGGTGCTGATTCCATTGCCATCAAGGACATGGCCGGTCTGCTCAAACCCTACGTGGCCTATGATCTGGTCAGCCGACTGAAGAAAGAATTGAACGTGCCCATCCACATGCAGTGTCATGCCACCACGGGCATGTCCACCGCGACAGCGGTCAAAGCTGCGGAAGCGGGTATCGATAATGTGGATACCGCCATCTCATCCATGAGCATGACCTACGGCCACTCTCCCACGGAGGCCGTTGTGGCCATTCTGGAGGGAACGGATCGGGATACCGGGCTGGATCTCAACCTGCTTGAGGAGATCGCAGGCTACTTCCGGGAAGTCCGCAAGAAATACGCGAAGTTCGAGGGCAGTCTCAAGGGGGTGGATTCCCGCATTCTCCTGGCCCAGGTACCCGGTGGCATGCTGACCAACATGGAAAGCCAGCTGAAGGAGCAGAATGCCGCGGACAAATTCGACGATGTGTTGGCCGAGATTCCGAAGGTCCGCGAGGATCTGGGTTACATTCCGCTGGTAACGCCGACTTCCCAGATCGTGGGCACCCAGGCGGTGCTCAACGTGCTGACCGGTGAGCGTTACAAGTCCATTTCCAAGGAGACTTCCGCCATCCTCAAGGGTGAATACGGTGCGGCTCCGGCAGCCTTCAACAAGGAACTTCAGGAGCGTGTTCTGGATGGCAAGGAAGCGATTACCTGCCGTCCTGCGGATCTGATCGAGCCGGAAATGGACAAGCTGACCGATGAGCTGAAGAAGCTGGCGGATGAGAAAGGCATCAAGCTGGCTGACAACGTGGTTGACGATGTACTGACCTACGCGTTGTTCCCGCAGATCGGCCTCAAGTTCCTGGAAAACCGTGGCAACCCGGATGCGTTCGAGCCGGCCCCCACTGCTGAAAGCGCCGCCCCTGCGAAGAATGCCGGCGGCCCTGAAACCTATACCGTCGAGGTCAACGGCAAGAAGTTCGTGGTTGCCGTGTCCGAGGGTGGTGAGATTACCCAGATCCAGGGTGAGGGCGGTGCAGCGTCCGCGTCCGCGTCGGCGCCCGCCCAGGCACCAGCACCCGCAGCCGGGGAAGGTGAGCCTGTGGTGGCGCCGCTTGGTGGCAATATCTTCAAGGTACTGGTATCGGCCGGTGACGTGGTGGAGGACGGCGATGTCCTGGTGATCCTCGAGGCCATGAAGATGGAAACGGAAGTCCGCGCACACAGAGCCGGCACTGTCGGCGAAGTCTTCATCAAGGTCGGTGATGCCGTATCCCCTGATGATGAAATGCTGACAATCGGATAAGGGCCAGCATTCCATGGAAAAGCTAATAACGTTGTGGACGGGTAGTGGCCTGTTCAACCTCTCAGCCGGCCAGTTCGTGATGATCTGTGTGGGCTTGCTCCTGTTGTTCCTTGCGATCCGCAAGGGCTTTGAGCCGCTGTTGCTGGTGCCCATCGGCTTCGGGGGTATCCTGGCGAATATTCCGGAGGCGGGCCTGGCCCTGTCGGCGGCGGAGAATGCCATTCACTTCGGTAAACCCGATGTGCTGGCGGCCCTGTCGGCTGTTCTGGATGTGTCCTATCAGGCAGGGCAGGCGGTGACACCGGATTTACTGGAAGCCTTCAAACATGCCTATAAGGAGGCCAGCTACGATGTGGTCCAGCAGGCCAGCGTGGTGGCTCAGACCTATGGCTACACCAATGGCATGCTCTATAACTTCTACACGGTGGCGATTGCCAGCGGTGCCGCGCCGCTGATCATCTTCATGGGTGTGGGCTCCATGACCGATTTCGGTCCGTTGCTGGCCAACCCGAAAACGCTGCTGCTGGGTGCTGCCGCTCAGTTCGGTATTTTCGGCACGGTGCTTGGCGCGGCTCTGCTGGACTGGAGTGGCACCATGGACTTTACCATCCTGGAGGCGGCTGCGGTCGGGATTATCGGCGGTGCCGACGGTCCCACCTCGATTTACGTATCCAGCATTCTGGCGCCGCATCTTCTGGGTGCGATCGCAGTGGCAGCCTATTCGTACATGGCGCTGGTGCCGATGATTCAGCCGCCCATTATGAAGGCGCTGACGTCCGAGAAAGAACGTTCCATCAAGATGTCCCAGCTGCGGCCGGTGAGCAAGAAGGAACGCATCGCCTTCCCGATCGTGGTATTGATTGCCACCGCGCTGTTCCTGCCGGATGCAGCGCCGCTGCTCGGGATGTTCTGCTTCGGTAATCTGATGCGTGAGTGTGGTGTGGTGGAGCGCCTGAGTGATACCTCCCAGAATGCGCTGATCAACATTGTGACCATCTTCCTCGGGTTGTCGGTGGGCTCCAAGTTGAGTGCCGATAAGTTCCTGGACCTTCAGACGCTCGGTATCCTGGTGTTGGGTATGGCAGCGTTCTGTGTTGGTACCGCATGCGGTGTTCTGATGGCCAAGTTGATGAATGCCTTCACCAAGGAGAAGATCAATCCGCTGATTGGCTCTGCGGGCGTCTCGGCGGTGCCGATGGCGGCCCGGGTATCGAACAAGGTCGGGCTGGATGCCAATCCTCACAACTTCCTGCTGATGCACGCCATGGGCCCGAACGTGGCGGGTGTGATTGGCTCGGCTGTGGCGGCGGGTGTGATGATCAAGCTGTTGGGCTGATTGTCTTTCACCGTCGAAAGAAAACCCCGCGATAAGCGGGGTTTTCTTTTATGTGATCCTTTGTCTCTCAGTTTTTGAGGGCCAGGATCCGCCGGGCACCGTTGAGCACAATCAGTCCCACGATCGTGCCGATGATCAGGTCGGGGTAGCTGGAACCGGTCCACGCAACCAGTGCGCCGGCGGCGATGACGCCCAGATTGATGACAACATCATTGGCGGAGAATATCCAGCTGGCTTTCATATGGGCGCCACCCTCACGGTGCCGGGAGATCAGCAGCAGACAGGCTGTATTCGCGATGAGCGCGATGAACGCAATGAGCATCATCACCAGGGATTCGGGCTCACTGCCAAACACAAAGCGCCGCGCCACTTCTGCAAGAACTCCGATGGCGAGAATGAGTTGGAGTACACCGGCAACATGTGCGGCACGGACCTGCATCCTGGCGCTATGCCCGACGGCGTAGAAGGCCAGGCCATAGACGGCGGCATCGGCAAACATGTCGAGGGAGTCCCCGATCAGGCCGGTAGACTGGGCGATCAGGCCCGCAACCAGTTCCACCACAAACATAAGGGCGTTGATGCCAAGTAAAATACGCAAGGTGCCGGCCTCTTCTGCCGGAGAAGGTGCGGCTGCGGCTTTTATGATTTCCGAATCGGCAGACCGGGTCCGCTGAAGAGACGCCCCCAGATTCAGAGTCTCCAGTTTTGCGGTAATGGGCTCGGGCGAACCGTCATGGATAATGTCGAGCCGGCGGTTCTGCAAATCGAAGGAAAGCGTTTGAATCTCGTCAAAGTTGCTCAGGGCCATTCGGATCATTCGTTCTTCTGACGGGCAATCCATTTTGGGGACGGTATAAACGCTGACCCATGCCCCTGAGGCTGCGGATGAAACCGGAATATCAGCAGCATTTGCTTCTGATGTGGCCGCGCAGCCACACGAGTTTTCACAGGTTTTGCTCACAATACGGCTCCAGTTAGCCAGATCGATCAGAGACTATTTAAAACCCTGTGGTAACTACAAGGTCAACCGGATGATAGCGATGCAGCCGGGCTATGACCAGATCATTGAAAATCCCGGGAGTTGACCGGCAGTGAATGGATCAGGTGACTCAGATCGGAAAGCTTTCCCGCCATCACATGAACAATGTCGCCCTCCCTCTCCAACACACCCTTTACGTGCAACAGCCTTGCCGTCAGTAACGGTTTGCGTTGCCGTCGAGCGGTTTCCAGCCAGACCACCACATTAACGTTGCCGGTTTCGTCTTCCAGGGTGACGAAAGTAACCCCGGAGGCGGAGCCGGGGCGTTGGCGGCCGGTGACCAGGCCGGCGACCTGGACAGGAATCCCGGCCCTTGTATTCTTCAGCTGTTCGGAGGTCAGGCAAAAGCGCAAATGCCCCTGCTCCCGGAGCAGGGCCAGCGGATGACGTTGCAGGGTCAGGCCCTGGCTGGCGTAATCGGCCAGAACGTTCTGGCCTTCGCTGGGTTCGGGGAGCAGGGGGCAGTGGTCCGGCTGGTAGTCTGCCGGTGTGTCCTGTGCAAACAGGGCAGCCGGTTGTTCGTGATCCAGCAGTTGCCAGTAAGCCTGGTGGCGGTTGGTGGTGAATCCGGGCATGGCGTTGGCGCCGGCGAGCAGTTCCATATCCCGCTGGTTAAGGTGGGCCTGGCGGCGGAGTTCGGTTGCTGAGCGGTAGCCGCTGCCCGGTCGGTTTTGGTGGATGCGGTTGGCGCCTTCCCGGGACAGCCCCTGGATGATTCTCAGACCCAGGCGCAGGTGGCGATCCGGTCCCTCGAGGCTGTGGTCCCACTGACTGTGATTGACATCGGGGGGCAGCACCTGAACCTGGTGGCGGCGGGCATCCTGAACCAGCTGTGAGGGCGAATAGAAGCCCATGGGCTGGCTGTTGAGCAGGGCACAGTAAAACGCCGACGGGTAATGTCGTTTGATCCAGGCGGACACATAGACCAGCAGGGCAAAGCTGGCGGCGTGGGATTCCGGGAAGCCATAGCCGCCGAAGCCGCAGATCTGTTGATACAGTCGCTCCGCAAAATCCGCATCGTGGCCCCGTTCGAGCATGCCGGTGATGAGCTTTTCACGAAAAGGTGTCAGGTCGCCATGGGACTTCCAGGCGGCCATGGCCCGGCGGAGCTGATCGGCTTCGCCAGCCGAGAAACCGGCGGCCACCATGGCAAGTTTGATCACCTGCTCCTGGAAAATGGGAACGCCGAGGGTGCGTTCGAGGACCCGACGGACAGCATCATTGGGGTAGTTGACCGGTTCCAGACCGTGCTTCCTGCGCAGGTAAGGGTGGACCATATCTCCCTGGATCGGACCGGGTCGCACGATGGCGACTTCGATCACCAGATCGTAATAGGTCTCTGGTTTGAGCCGGGGCAGCATGTTGATCTGGGCGCGGGATTCCACCTGGAACACGCCGATGCTGTCGCCTTTCTGAAGCATGGCATAGGTGGCCGGATCTTCCTGCGGAATGTCCTGGATATGGAAGGGCACGCCTTTCTGTTCGCCGATCAGGGCCAGCGCCTTGCGGATGGCGGAGAGCATGCCGAGGGCCAGTACGTCCACCTTCATCAGGCCCAGGCTTTCCAGGTCGTCCTTGTCCCACTGGATGACAGTGCGGTCTTTCATGGCGGCATTTTCCACCGGGATCAGTTCCGCCAGGGGGCCGGCGCTGATCACAAAACCGCCTACATGCTGGGACAGATGCCGGGGAAATCCCAGCAAGGTGTTGACCAGGGTAAAGAACTGATCTGCCACTGACGGATTGCGGGTGAGATGCTTGTCCAGCACCTGCTGGCGCCAATTGGTAGCCTTGTCCCGCCAGTCGATGCCATCCAGCAGCTGTTCGACCAGTGCCGGGTCGAATCCCAGAGCTTTGCCGACATCCCGGATGGCGCTGCGCGGACGGTAGCGGATGACGGTTGCGGCCAGGGCGGCTCGTTCCCGGGTATAGCGCTGATAGATGTACTGGATGACCTCTTCCCGACGTTCATGCTCGAAATCCACGTCGATATCCGGTGGTTCATCCCGGTCTTTGGAGATGAACCGCTCGAACAACAGCTCCACGTTGGCAGGGTTTACCTCTGTGATGCCCAGGCAGTAACACACTGCGGAATTGGCGGCCGACCCACGACCCTGGCACAGAATGCCCTGGCTTCGGGCAAAGGCGACAATGTCGTGAATGGTGAGGAAGTAGTGTTCGTACTGCATCAGCGAAATCAGTTCCAGCTCCTTGCGGATCAGGGCCTGGACCTGCAGCGGTGTGCCTCCGGGGTAGCGTTGGCGTTCGCCCTCGTGGGTCAGGCGTTTGAGGTAGCCGGCCGGGGTTTCTCCGGAAGGAACAAGATCCGGGGGATACTCGTAGCGCAGGCTGCCCGGTTCGAACGAACAGGCCTCGGCAATACGGAGGGTCTGGTTCAGCCATTCCTCGGGAAACAGCCGTTGCAGAACGGGCAGCGGACGAAGGTAGCGTTCACCGTTCTGGAACAGGCAATAGCCAGCGTGTTCCAGGGTAGTGTGATAGCGCAGGGCGGTCAGTACATCCTGCAGAGGCTGGCGTTCCCGGCTATGCATATGAACCTCGCCGCACGCCGTGATCGGGCAGCGGAGCTGGTCGGCAAGCCACCGGACGCGGGCCAGCTGGTGTTCTTCGCCGGATTCCAGGGTGCGGGTGGCGGCGATCCAGAGGCGGTGCTCAAACAGCCTGAGCAGCCATTCACCACAGGCCTGTGCCTGGTCGGTGTTCGCCTCGGCAACCGTGGGCGGCAGCCACAGACACAGGCAGTCGTCCAGTTCGTGGGTTTCCACATCCCTGAAGAACAACCGGTACAGACCCTTTTCGGCCCGACGACGGCCAGTGGTAATCAGTTGGCACAACTGGCCGTAGCCCCGTCGGGTACGAGCCAGGAGAATGAATCGGGGCGTAGCGGCACCGTCAGGGGCATCCTCCAGAGCGAACCAGCTGCCGGTGATCAGCTTCACCGGGCTGTCCTTCAGTGCGGCCCAGGCCCGGGGAATACCCGCGACGGAGCAGGTATCGGTGATGGCGAGGGCCGTATAGCCCATTTCCGCCGCCCGTTCAGCCAGTTCGTGGGGATGGGAGGCACCGGTCAGAAATGTGAAATTGCTGAAGCAGAAGAGTTCGGCGTAGTCGGGCATGGCACTATCCAAACCAGCCATGTATGAACCAGCCCTCACGCACATCCCGGAAAACCCAGGCCAGTTGCCCGCTCCGTAGCTGGGCAATGTAGTAGTCACGGTGCACCCGTTCGCCATCCCACCAGCCACCGCTGATGCGTTCCGGGCCTGAAAACCAGGCTGTTGGCGGTTCGGTCAGAGGCTGTGGCCCCTGAAGCAGCCAGAGAGGGCGTCGGGGCAGATGCTCCGGATTGGTCAGGCGGGGTTTGTGTTTGCTTTGCACCTCCGAGGCTGACCAGGCTCTTTCTGGTCGGTGGTCTTCCTGGGGGGAGAGTCGTTTCAGGGCGTGATCGCCCAACCGGGCCTGCAAACGGCTGATCAGGGTGTGCCAGGCTTCGTTCAGGTCCTGACTTTTACCCAGAAGGTCCTGTCCTGCGGGGGCTTCCCGCCCGATAAAACGCTTCACCGACAATACCAGCGCAACGACGGGGGCCCGAAGTGGTTGTTGTTCGAGCCTTAGCCGGATCAGGTTCAGAAACCCATCAGCCCGGTGTTCCGGGCCGGAAGTCCGGATGCGCAGGCGGGTATCTTCCTCGTGTCGGTGCTGCAGGATCAGGTGCAGGCTGTCAGTATCCTGCTGGCGCCAACACAGGTCGTCTTCCAGTTCCGAGAGCATACGCTGGAGGGGGAACAGCAAGCCCTGGCTATGCTCAATTTCCTGCACAAAGTCTGCCTGCTGGCGGAAAGAGTGGGGCGGCTGCCAGGGGGCCTGGGGATCCGGCCGGGTACCCCGGATTTTCTGGATGTGGGCGAGGATTTCCGGAGACAGGCGGCGTGCCAGTTCCGGTGCAGGCAGGGCAAACACCTCTCCCAGGGTGTTCAGCCCCAGTCGTTGCAGGCGGGTGCAGGTTTTGGCATCAAACTCTGCCGTCGCCAGGGACATGGTCTCCAGGGTACGGAGAATATGCCCTCTGTCGCCTGTGCATTCGCCCTTGCCGGCCCGTGCAATGAGGCGGGCGGCCAGCGGGGTATGACCGGTGGCCGCCCAGGCTGTCAGCCGATGTTCATCCAGCGCCTGCTCCACCGTTTGCCAGACCGCTGGCAAACCGCCGTACAGCTTCTGCAGGCTGCCGATTTCGGCCAACAGGCCGTCAGGGGAAACCAGGGTAATATGAGCGGCGTAGCGGTACAGCCACCGGGCCTGATCTTCCAGGATCCGGGCGTCCTGTTCGGGCTGCGCCCGCACGATGCCCAGTTCCGGCGCCAGTGTGACGGCGGTTTTCAGGCGCATGCCGGTCTGAACCCCCCGATTCCGTGCTTCCGGGCAGGCCTGGAGCACATGTTGCCCGGTGCCTTCCACGATCACCAGGGGGCGTTGATCCTGACGATCACGGCGAATGTGATCCAGCAGCAAGTGTGGAAAATGCAGGTACAGCCAGAGCATGTTGGTTCTATCGCCGCGATTGATGCCAGGGACCCTGAACCACCTGTGGAGTTTCCCGGAAGGCCAGGTCAGCACGGTGCGCCATGGCCAGGCTGCACCGCTGGCCGGGCCAGCTGCCACGCCGCTTGATCACGTTGATTTTGAGATCCTGGTGGTCGCCGGGGGTCAGCTCCAGGCGCAAAGCGGCCGGAGAATTCTGATCTGTATACCGTCGCTCCCGGAACAATACGCACACGTTGCTACCCGATTCTGATGCAAGCTGAAGCCGACGTATGTCGCGAGTGGCCAGTTTGCCCGGCCACGCCATTACCAGGCCCGTAACGGGGGAGCGCAGGCAGTTTTCCAGGGTCCACAGAAAGTCCCCTCCATCCCCGGTCTGAATCATGACAACCTGATCCAGGTTGATCCCTTCCCGGGCCAGGGCCGGTGCATAGGGTGTGTGAGGTGGGTTCAGCCAGAACACGGTTTTGCCCGTGCCGGTCAGCCGTTGCATCAGCGGCAGCAGCAGGTGTATTTCGCCGATGCCAGGTTGGTCCACAAGGCATTCACTCAGGGCGCCCCGGGGCCAGCCAATGCCGCCAAGCTGATTGTCCAGTAGCTGGTAGCCGGTTGACTCCGAAGGCGTGGTGGTTTTGTTGTGCCGGTGTCCCTGCCAGACCCGGGCGTCCTGCATCAGTGTGTTCAGTAGCTCGCTCATGGTGGGGGCTCTCTAATACTGTTTAAATATACAGTATTCTGAAGTGGGCCGGATTTCAAGCACGGGTTGATAAATCGGAGTGTTGCACCCAACGTAATGGCAGGGAGCAAAAAAGGAGGTTCGAATATGACCCAATTGAAACAGCAAGCCTGTGAAGCCTGCAGTTCCGATGCGCCCAGAGTCAGCGATGCCGAAAAGGCAGAGCTGCAGAAAGATGTGCCCGACTGGGAAGTTGTAACCCTGGATGGGGAAGAGCAGCTCCGGCATGCATTCAAATTCCGGAATTTTGCCGAGGCCCAGACGTTCACCAACAAAGTGGCGGACCTGGCCGAGGCGGAGAACCATCATCCGGCGATACTGCTGGAATGGGGCAAGGTGACGGTTCGCTGGTGGACCCATAAAATCGGAGGGTTGCACAAAAACGACTTCATTATGGCGGCCCGTACTGACGAAGCCTACAAGGCGATGCAGTAAAACCGTGTTTACAGGGTTGCCGATATTGTTGACCGGAAACAGGATCAGCCATGGTTGAAGACTGGACAGATAATCCACTGACCTTGAAACTTGGACGGGAAGAATTGATCATTCGCCGTCGGTATGAGGTCCTGAGTATTATCAACGACTTTTTCATCGCCATCTGGTTCCTGATCGGCAGTATCCTGTTCCTGTTTCCGGAATACGAGACGGCAGCGATCTGGTTGTTTATCATTGGCAGCTTCCAGTTTCTGATTCGCCCCACCATCCGGCTGGTCAGTCACATTCATATCAAACGCATTCCTTCGAGTAACTGGGAATCATAGCCCGACCATGACGCAGACACGTTCCTTTGTTCTTGTATTCGTTGTTCCTCTGGCCGTCTTTGTGCTCCTGGGGGCTGTGATTTTCGGAGGGCAGGCGCTTTCCGAGACTCGCGATGATGCCGAGGTCCAGCAGGCCATTGCCGCTGCTGTGAATGCAGGCAGTACAAGCGTAGAGCTTGTGAACCTTCAGCGGGTGGACCATGGTTACGGCGTCTGTGGCACCTACCGTGTGACCGGCAGCGATAAAGGGTTTTCGTCGTTCTACTACGAAACGGTCAATAAAAAGGTTGTTCTGGATACCTCCTCCCAGGCATTCCAGTCCCGTTGCGGATTTTCCACGCTCTGCGACACGTTCTGACATCACTGGCGGCTGAGACCAAATGTCGCATCTGCTGTGACACCGGGGAGCCGGTTGATAGAGTGCGTGTTCGATACCACCGCTTGCCCGATTCAACCTTTCAAGGAGCACTCCATGTATCCATTTTTCCGTTCATTGCTGGTGGGAGTTTCAGCACTTCTCCTCTCCACTGGCCTGGCTTTCGCCTCTGATGTGGCTGTCTCGAACCCGAAAGTGAGATTGATGCCGGGCGATATTCCCAGTGCCGGCTATTTCAAGCTGCATAACGGTACAAACGAAACCATCAAGCTCGTGGGCGCCCGCAGTGATGCTTTCGGAATGGTCCACATGCACATGAGCATGAAAAAGGACGGAATGGCTCACATGAAGGCGGTGCCCGAAATCGACGTGGCTGCCGGTGAGGACTTTGAGTTTGCGCCATCCGGCTATCATTTGATGCTTATGAAGCGTTCTGCGCCTCTGAAGGTCGGTGACGAGGTGGTCATCACGCTTGAGTTCGAGGGCCGGGACCCGATGCCGGTGTCCTTCAAGGTTGTGTCTCCTGCCGCCATGTAAGTTGGCGGTCCCATCGATTGAATTAACCGGGAGCTTATGTCCAGACTCTTGTTTCCGCTGTTTGTCGCGATGATCCTGGCCGGTTGTACTGGCGAAGACTGGAGGACGCAGGACGTTTCCGATGTTCTGCCGCCCCTGGATTTCGAGCTGGTCAACGAGTCCGGCAAAACCGTTACCGAACAGGATTATGCCGGCAAGGCGACGCTCCTGTTTTTCGGTTATACCCACTGCCCGGATGTCTGCCCGACGACACTCGCCCGCCTGCGAGCCATCCTGCAGCAACTGGACAGTACCCTGCGGGATCGGATCCAGGTGCTCTTCGTTTCGGTAGATCCGAAAAGAGACACGCCAGAGTCACTTTCTATCTATACAGACGCCTTCGGTCCCGAGTTCATCGGGCTGACGGGAACGAAAGCGCAGATCGACGACATTGCCAATCGCTATCGGGTTTCCTACAGCTACGATGAGCCGGATGAGAGCGGTAATTACAATGTGTCGCACTCCAGCGCCGTTCTCGCGTTCGACGATCAGGGCCACCCCACGTTCATGGCCATTCAGAGCGAGCCGAACGAAGCGGTGAAAGCCGATGTCACCAAACTGGCCAAGATGGTGGGAAAACACTGATGTGAGTCGGACAGGCGGTCGTTGAACGACCGCCTGCTGGCTGTTCAGGCGTAGGTATTGATCCTGCCGCCAATCTCTCCTTCAGCCATTTGCACGGCAGGGGATTCGGAAGTCTCTTCCCCGGTCGCGTTTGCCGTGGGCGGTACCTGCTGCGCAGACTGTACAGCAGGCTTGGCCTGGGCCGATGCCATCTGCATCAGTTGCTGAGCCTGTACCGAAGCGGATACATTCATCTCAGACATCCTTCTTGCCATTGGAAATGAACCCCGTGAGTTCAAACATAAAAACTCCGGGAGCCTCGATGACTGTTGTCGATCGTCCTTAAAGTTTCCTTAAGGCAAGCCTTACGGAATGGTTATCCGGAGTCAGGAGAATATCTATGTCATTTGCGCCCATCCATGACCGCGCTGCCCGTCGCAAGGGCGGCGAAACCGCTATGGCGGCCCTGATGCCTCGTATTGCCGGGCCGGGTGAGTTGGAAGCAAGGGGCGATGATCGTTACCTGTCCGAGATGACCCGCTGCGTTTTCAAGGCCGGATTTGTATGGCGGGTGATCGAGAACAAATGGCCGGATTTTGAATCAGCTTTCCAGGGCTTCGTGCCACTGTACTGGCAACAGGTACCTCCGGAGGTGCTGGAAGAGCTGGCAAAGGATGAGCGCATTGTTCGCAACATGCAGAAAATCCGCACGGTTCCGGAGAATGCCCGGATGATTGTGGATGCTTCGCGGGAACACGGCAGCTTTGGCGCCTTTCTCAGCCAATGGCCATCGGACGATCAGGCCGGATTGCTGCTGTGGCTGAAACGGCACGGCAGTCGACTTGGTGGCGCATCCGCCCAGTATTTCCTTCGCCGTGTCGGATGGGACGGATTTATTCTCTCGCCTGATGTCGTCACGGTTCTTGAGAGGGAAGGGCTGGTGGATGCCTCTCCCGGATCGAAAAAGAGGCTGATCCAGGCTCAGGAAGCGTTCAATCGTTGGCATCGTGAGACCGGTCTTCCATACAGTCACCTGTCACGGATCGTGTCTTTTTCAATCGATAGCTGAGCCAGTCCGACGAGAACCCTGCATGGGTGGTCTTTATCGCGTAAAGTTCGTACACCTTCACCGTCCAGGAGCTTTTCCTGTAAAGTCAGAGGTAGCTTCCTATTCATCAATCGGAGACATGCACAATGAGCGACCCCACCTATACGCCGCCAAAGGTCTGGAAATGGGATGCCGAAAGCGGTGGCCGTTTTGCCAGCATCAACCGCCCGATCGCAGGCCCGACTCATGACAAGGAACTGCCAGTCGGCAAGCATCCGATCCAGCTCTATTCGCTGGCAACACCGAACGGTGTGAAGGCCACGGTGATGCTGGAAGAATTGCTGGAGAAAGGTCACAAAGGTGCGGAATACGATGCCTGGCTGGTTCGGATTACCGAAGGCGACCAGTTTGGCAGCGGCTTTGTGAAGGTGAATCCCAACTCGAAGATTCCCGCCATGATGGATCACAGTGTGGACCCGGCGGTCCGGATCTTCGAGTCCGGCTCCATCCTGCTGTATCTGGCTGAAAAGTTTGGTGAGTTTCTCCCTCAGGATCTGGCCGGCCGTACCGAAACCCTGAACTGGTTGTTCTGGCAGATGGGCAGTGCGCCTTTCCTCGGTGGCGGTTTCGGACATTTCTATGCCTATGCGCCGGAAAAGTACGAGTATCCAATCAACCGCTACACCATGGAGGTCAAGCGTCAGCTGGATGTCCTGGATCGTCAGCTGGCGGACAACCGGTACATTGCCGGCGACGAGTACACCATTGCCGATATGGCCATCTGGCCCTGGTATGGCGCCCTGGTGAAGAATATGGTGTACGAGGCAGCCGAGTTTCTCCAGGCTCATACTTATACGAATGTGGTTCGCTGGACCGACGAGGTGGCGCAACGGCCGGCCGTGAAGCGTGGCCGGATGGTGAACAAGACCTGGGGGGATTTGTCGTCCCAGTTGCATGAACGTCACGATGCCAGCGATTTCGAGCTCCGGACCCAGGACAAGCTTGAGAACGAACAGTAGATCCTGCGCCGGTCGTATCAGGACAAAAAAAGGGCAGCCATCGGCTGCCCTTTCGTGTTTTCCGTAACCGGAACGAGGGTTCAGTCCTCGTCTTCCTCTTCAATAATCAGCTCGACTTCTTCCGAATCGAGGATCTGGGCTTCGTAGGTTATGCCCTGGGCCTCGATCACGCTCACGAAGGCGCGCAGATGGCTTTTGGAGCCGTCCAGCAGGTTGGAGTAGGCCAGGATGATCGGGCGTTCATCGGTCTCGTTGATGGCGGCGAGAATGTCCACCATGTCTTTTTCCTCGATCAGAGCGCCGACATAAAGGGCGTCCAGGAAGGAGCTTTCGCCCTTGGCGACGAGCTCATTGTAGAGCGCCTGAAGCTCCTCATTGACGAAAACACCAATTGTGTCGTTTACCACGGGATCTTCGACGTCAAACTTGTCCAGCAGGTAGTTGACGGTGCTGGTATGGGATTCCTCCGACAGCGCAATCTGGGCGAAGACCTGGGTTTGCTGGCCCCAGTATTGATCCAGGGTCAGATAGACATCCCGGGCCAGTTTCTCTTCCTCACGCATGTATTGAAGGTCACTGACTTCCACGCTGGCGAGATCGGAGCTGGTGCTCTCGGTGGTAGTGGATGTTTCTGTGTCGGTTGAAGCGGTGTCGACCTTGTGTCCGCCACCATAACCAGGGCCGCCGGCAGCGAGTGCTGCAGAGCTGGCAAAGACGGAACCGATCAGGGCGGCGGTGAAGAAGGATTTGGTATTCATAGACGACCTCATTACTCAGATATCGGAAAAATCCGGATTCACTATCTAAGACGACAAGGAATGAATGAAGGTTCGCATAAGAATGTAACTTTTTCGTCTAAGATCGTAAGTAGTTCTATCTATTTTCGTGAATTTTCCTGCAATCAGTACTCATTAAAAATTCCCTTTTTGTGGCGCCCACTGTCCTTTTTTCGATTCTTATTACGATTATCTTCATTTCCTTGTGCCCGGTCTGACCCAGCTCATAATCGGGCTGTCGCAAACCGTGATAACGTCATAAGGGTTGAATGCGCAGCCTGAAGATCCTGCTGCTGTAGTCTATTCTTTGAGTCATTCATCGTTGCACCACTCATCGAGAGTCCGCCCAGAGGAGTAGTTGATGACCGTACCCGCCCCCCTGGATATCGATCAGGTCTACCACCGTTGTCCACTCGAGAAACTGGAGTTTGAAACCACCGAAGCACTCGAAAATCTCGAGTTGCCCTGCGGACAGGAGCGTGTGCTTCGGGCTCTTGAGTTCGGTGCCAGCATGCAGGCGGATGGATTCAATCTTTTCGTGCTCGGTCCGTCCGGTGCCGGGAAGCACGAGTTGGTCGAGCGTTTTCTGGGCAAGCACGCCAGCGACCAGGCGGTGCCTTCCGACTGGTGCCACGTCTATAACTTTGAAAATGCGGATCGGCCCCGGGCTTTGGCCCTGCCGGCCGGTCAGGGCCGGGAGTTCCGTAAGGATATGAATGGACTGGCTGACGAGCTGCGCACAGCTATTCCCGCTACATTTGAGAGTGAGGAATACCAGTCCCGACTCCAGGAGCTGCAGGAGGAGATGGCCAAACGCCAGCATCAGGGATTGTTTGATATTCAGGAGGAAGCCAACCAGAACAACATCGCCATGATCACGACACCTGCGGGCTTTACTTTCGCCCCCATGCGTAATGGCGAGGTCATTGATCCGGAGGAATACAAGAAGTTTTCCGACGAGGAAAAGGAGCTGGTTGAATCCAAGGTGGAGGAACTCCAGAAAAAACTGCAACAGACCATTCAGCAGATCCCCCGTCTACGCAAAGAAGTGCGTGAGCGAGTGCATGCCCTGAATGAGGAGATGGTACAGCTGACGCTTGGTGGTCCCATGGGGGAGTTGCGTCAGAAATGGTCCCACCTTCCGGAAGTCGTTGATTATCTGGATCAGGTTCGGGAAGACGTTGTCGAGCATGCAGAAGTCTTCCAGGACAGTGAAAACGGACCGCCCGTGGGATTGCTGGTGCGTTACCGGGTAAACCTGCTGGTCGACAACGCCGAGACTGAAGGGGCGCCGGTCATCTATGAGGATCTTCCCAATCATCAGCACTTGACGGGGCAGATTGAGCATCGCGCGCGTCAGGGCACGCTCTACACGGATTTTACCCTGATAAAGGGTGGTTCCATGCATCGCGCGAACGGTGGCTATTTGATCCTGGACGCCCGCCGGATACTGACGCAGCCCATGGCGTGGGAGAGTCTCAAGCGGATTCTGTTCTCTGGTGAAATCCGCATCGAGTCGCTGGAGCGGCTCTATGGCCTGGTCAGCACCGTCAGCCTGCAGCCGGAACCGATTCCGGTATCGGTCAAAGTCATCCTGCTGGGCGATCGGACGCTGTATTACCTCTTGTCCCATTACGATCCCGATTTCCTCGACCTGTTCAAGGTTGAGGCGGATTTTGAAGACGATCTGGATCGGGACGACGCATGCTACAGTCTCTACGCCCGCATGATTGCGACCATGTCCAGGGCCGTCAAAGCGCGTCCGCTGACCCGGGACGCCGTGGCACGACTGATTGAACACGCCAGCCGCCTGGCCAGCGACCAGAAAAAACTCACAGCTCACGACCGGGTGCTCAAGGATCTGTTAACGGAGGCGGACCACTGGGCCGGGCAGAAGGCAGCCACGCTCATTGACGCGACACATGTGCAGCAGGCCATCGATGAGCGGGAATATCGTGCCAGCCGGGTCAGGGACCGGAGCATGGAGCAGATCAGCCGGGGTGTTGTGAAGATCGCGACCCGCGGAGAAACGGTAGGGCAGGTCAACGGCTTGTCGGTGCTGCGTCTCGGGGCCTCGATGTTCGGTCAGCCAACGCGTATCACCGCAACGGCACGACCGGGCAAGGGGCAGGTGGTCGATATCGAACGGGAAGCCAAGCTGGGCGGCCCGATTCACAGCAAGGCGGTCATGATTCTGTCCCGTTTCCTCGCCAGCCGTTATGCCGGAGATGGCGACCTGTCACTGTCTGCCAGTCTGGCGTTCGAGCAATCCTACGGTGGTGTCGAAGGGGATTCGGCGTCGATCGCCGAAACCTGTGTTCTGCTATCGGCCATTGCCGATGTCCCGCTGAAACAGGCCTTCGCCGTGACCGGATCCATGAACCAGCATGGCGAGGTACAGGCTGTTGGTGGGGTGAACGAGAAGATCGAGGGCTTCTTCAGCGTCTGTCAGAACGCCGGAGAGCTCGACAGCCACGGTGTTCTCCTGCCGGCGAGTAATGTCGAACACTTGATGCTGAAGCAGGAGGTTCGCGATGCCATGGCCGAGGGGCACTTTACCATCTACCCGATTTCCGACATCAGCGAGGCGATTGAGCTACTCACCGGAATGGAGGCAGGCGTCCCGGACGAGGAGGGCAGGTATCCCGAAGGCAGTTTCAACAGCAAGGTGCAGGCGCGCCTGAAGGCATTCGCGGAAGCGAGCCGAAAATCGGACGACGACAAGGCCAACGGCGAGGGAGGTAAAACCAGCGATGACTGATCAGCCCGAATCCAGGCCCTTGAATCCGTCGTCCGGTCGCGTTCTGGTATTGCTGGACGGTTCCCGGCTCAGCCTGTTGGCTCTGGAGGCTGCGGCAGAGATCGCAGCTGTCAGGGGTGCTGAAGTCCTGGGGGTGTTCGTCGAAGAGGTGGATGTGCTTCGCAGTGCGGGCTACGGCTTCGCACGCGAAGTGGGTGCAAGTTCGGGTGCCACACGACCTCTGGACAGCGCGATGATGGAAATGCGCCTTCGCGGGCTTGCTGATCAGGCGCGTCGGTCGCTTGAGCAGGCCGTGGGTGGTCGCGGTCTGCGCCAGGCTCTCAAGCTCTGTCGTGGAAGCGTGATTCACGAAGTGCTTGGCCTGGCGACTCCGGACGACCTTGTGGTCATGGGGCGGGCCGGCTGGTCGGCGATGCCCGGGTCGCGTCTCGGGTCGACGGCGCGGGGCCTGATACGCAAAGCGCCCGGTGATGTGTTGCTCTGGACCGACCTGAAGCCCCGGCAGCGCAACAGGGTTGTGGTCTTGTTGAACGACGATCAGCTTGAGAATCATCGAACCCTGTCAGCGGCCATGGAGCTTGCCCGCCGACACCGGCAGCCTTTGACGGTGCTGGTTCGCAGCGAGCGTGCCGGTAATCCGGATGCTGTCAGGGCCATCGAGCAGCAGCTGGCTGCCCACGATGCCAGTGCCCGGATCCGCGTAATCCCCCGTGCCAGTGCACTCCAGATTGCTCGTCTGCTTCGGGAGGAATCCGCGGGTCAGTTGGTTCTCAGTCGCCAGTGCAGCGTGTTTGATGAGCATGACATGGATCGCCTGGTGGTCGAACTGAACCTGCCCATTACGGTAACATCCTGACTCCCCGAATCTTTCCGGAATGTTTGTCTGATGTCTCTGAACGCCCTGTACGCGGATGTCCTCTATATTTTTGCCCTGACAACCCTGGCTGGTGCCTGTATCCCCCTCGGCGGTGTGCTGGCCAGCATCGAACGGATCAGTCCCAACTGGCTGGAGCAGGAGTTCCGCCATTTTCTGATCGCATTTGGCGGCGGCATCCTCGTGGGTGCTGTGGCGGTGGTTCTGGTGCCGGAAGGGCTGAAGGAGATGGGCCATTCGGTACTGGGGATCTACTTCATCCTGGGCGGCGGTCTGCTGTTTTTCGGCATCGAGCGGTTGCTGGGGGTCAAACAGAAGGAGGCACCCCAGCTCACCGGCGTATTGCTTGATTACATTCCCGAAGCGGCTGCCCTGGGTGGGCTGATCGTGGCAAGCCCGAAGATTGCCCCTCTGTTGGCGGCGCTGATTGCGCTTCAGAACCTTCCGGAGGGCTTCAATGCTTACCGCGAACTCAATGACCAGCCCGGCTATACACCACGCAAGACCCTTCGTTTCATGAGCATGCTGGTCATCTCAGGGCCGGTCGCCGGGCTGCTGGGATACTTTTTCCTGGCCGGCCACCGGGAAGTGCTGGGGGCCATCATGCTGGTCGCCTCCGGGGGTATCCTGTACCTGATCTTCCAGGACATTGCCCCCCAGTCGCGCCTGAATCATCACTGGAGCCCGCCATTGGGTGCCGTGTTCGGATTCTGCCTCACCATGTACAGTGATATGCTGGTCAGCTACGGCTGAATGGCGTTCAGGCGATAGCGCGGGCGTCCTCCTTGCGCAGGATTTCGTCGATCTCCTCGGCTGACATGGTTTCCTGTTTGAGTACCTGCTTGGCCAGGGCATCCAGGTGGTTCCGGTGCTCGTTGAGGAAGTCGACTGTGGCCTTCTCCAGTTCCAGCAGCTGAGACTGGATTTCTCCGTCGATCAGCTCTGCCATTTTTTCGCTGAATTCCCTGGGGGCGCCCATTTCCCGGCCCAGGAACACATGTTCCTCGCCCACGCTCAGGCCCAGGGGACCCAGCTTTTCGCTCATACCCCATTGGCCAATCATCTTGCGTAACAGTTTGGTGGCTTCTTTCAGGTCGTTCTGGGCGCCAGTGCTGACTTCGCCATAAACAATCTTTTCGGCAGAACGGCCCCCGAGCATGACCTTGATCCGATCCTTGAGATAGCTCTCGGTAAACGTATACCGGTCCTCTTTCGGCGTCTGCTCCGTGACCCCCATGGCCATGCCGTGGGGAATGATGGTTATCTTGGTCAGGGGATCGGCCTTGGGCAAAAAATAGGCCATGATGGCGTGCCCGCATTCGTGATACGCCACGGCTTCCTTTTCCTCGGGCGTCAGCTGGGTATCGCGCTCTTCCCCGAGAATGAGCCGGTCTCTTGCTTCATCAAAGCACTGGGCATCAACCTTGTCCTTGTTTTCACGAACCGCTGTCAGGGCGGCTTCATTGACCAGGTTTTTCAGGTCGGCGCCGGAGAAACCAATGGTGCGCGCGGCAATCTGGTCCAGCTTTACATCGTCGGCCAGAGGGGTATTCCGTACGTGAACCGCCAGAATCGCTTCCCGCGCATCCTTGTGGGGGCGGTCCAGGGTGATGGTTCGGTCGAAACGTCCGGGGCGGAGCAGGGCGCTATCCAGCACATCCGGTCGGTTGGTCGCAGCAAGAACCAGCACGTTTTCGTGCTCCTCGAAGCCGTCCATTTCGGTGAGGATCTGGTTCAGAGTCTGTTCCCGTTCGTCGTGTCCGCCGCCAAGGCCCGTTCCGCGGGAACGGCCTACCGCATCCAGTTCGTCAATGAAAATCAGGGCCGGTGCTTCTTTCCGCGCGGTCTGGAACATGTCCCGCACGCGAGCGGCGCCAACACCCACGAACATCTCAATGAATTCTGAAGCGCTGATGCTGAAGAAGGGCACATCCGCCTCACCCGCAATGGCGCGGGCCAGCAGGGTTTTGCCGGTCCCCGGCGGACCAACCAGCAGCACACCTTTGGGCATTACCGCGCCCAGCCGGCGAAACCGTTCGGGCGTTTTCAGGAAATCGATGATCTCGGTGATCTCCCGTTTGGCCGACTCGATTCCGGCCACGTTATCCAGTGTGGTGTGGGAGGTTTCCTTGCGGGCCCGGCGAGCCCTGGATTTGGCGTAGTCGAACAGTCCGCCTCCACCCTGGCTCATGCGCCGTTGGGCGGCACCCCAGAACCAGAACATCAGGGCCAGGAGCAGGATCCACGGCAGGAATCCGCGAATCAGTTCCTGCCACCAGGGCAGGCCCGAGGGCGTCGCCCGAATGGTAACGCTGTTTTTTTCCAGTAGCGGCAAAAGCTCCGGATCGTCCATGGGCGGTCGGATGGTATGGAAGGTGGTAGCCGGTTTCTGGTTTGAGGTCTGGTCGCTGCTGAATGCAGCGGTACCGCTATCGGTGAATTTGCCGATGATGTCCTCGGACTTCAGGGTGACCTCGGAAACCTGGTTCTGGGCCACCGCCGTCTTGAACTCCGAATAGGCCAGATCCTGCTGGCGCGGCTGGTTGCCGTCCTGCATCCACAGCACCATCAGGAATATGGCCGCACTTAACCAGAGAAACGCAAACTGGTTGGGAATGGCCGGCTGCGGGTTGTTGTCGCCGGGTTTCTTCTGGTCTGGTCCCTGCTGTGATGTCATCTGGGCCTCCGGTCGCCCTCCATGATTTTTGCCACGAAAACGGACTTGCCATAGGTCTCGAAGGACCATTTCATGGTGTCCGAAAGCACTTTCATGACCTCGTCGTATTCACCAAAAAGCTCTGTGCTCATTCGCCCGGAATACACTTCCAGGCCTGACTGCTCCAGTCGGGCGATCAGGTCCCAGATGGGCTGCTTGTAGTCGTCTTTGAGGGGATAACAGCTTAATTGTACAGAAAGATACATGTTGCCTCCCTTGGGGTCGGTGACCCCGGTCAATCGCTTGCATCAAAAACCCATGGCGGAGGATGTGCTTCGCCGTGGATCCGCGCCACCATAGAGAGTGCCATTCTCGTCGATCAGAATGCTCTGAATGGCCCCCATTGCGGCCCTGGTGACGACCTTGTGCCCCTTTTCCTCCAGCAGCCGGATCGTATCGGGGCTGACGCCCTGTTCGACACGGATCTCATCCGGCAACCACTGGTGATGGATGCGGGGGGCGTTCACAGCCGTCTGTATATTCATATTATGGTCGATGACATTCATGATGACTTGCAAGGTGGTTGTAATGATTCGGGAACCACCCGGACTGCCTGTCACCAGCCAGTTCTTTCCATCCTTTCGGACGATTGTCGGAGACATGGAGCTTAGCATCCGTTTACCCGGCTCCACTTTGTTGGCGTCACCACCGATCAGACCGTAGGCATTGGGAACCCCCGGTTTGGCGCTGAAGTCATCCATTTCGTTGTTCAGCAGAAAGCCCGCGCCGGCCACCGTTATTCCGGAGCCGTAGCTGAAATTGATCGTGTAGGTGTTGGAAACCGCGTTGCCCCATTGGTCGACAACCGAGAAGTGCGTGGTTTCATTGCTCTCATAGGGTGCCGGGTCCCCTGGCCGGATATCACTTGAGGGCCGGGCGTGGTCCGGGTCAATGCCATTCCGGAGCTCCTTTGCGTAGGCTTTGCTCGTCAGGCCTTTGACCGGAACGTCGACGAAATCGGAATCGCCAAGGTACTTTGAACGATCGGCGTAGGCCAGTTTCATGGCTTCGGCCATGTGGTGGATCGTTTTTGCCGAGTTGTGGCCCCAGGAGCCGATGGGGTAACCCTCGAGGATATTCAGAATCTGGACGATGTGGGTGCCACCGGAGGAGGGCGGTGACATGGAAAACACATCGTATCCCCGGTAGGTGCCGTGAACCGGCTTGCGGACCACCGGTTGGTAGTTTTTCAGGTCGTCCCGGGTAATCAGGCCGCCATGGCGTTGCATTTCCGCTTCGATCAGTTCGGCGGTTTTACCCTCATAAAAGCCTTTGACCCCCTGGTCGGCAATACGTTGCAGGGTATCCGCCAGGTCGGGCTGCCGAAACCGCTCACCGGGCTGCCACGGGGAGCCGTCTTCCTTGTAGAAGGTATTTCGCGTGGCTTCCCAGCGTTGCAGGCGTTCCTTTGCCTGCTCAAGACCCTCGGTAAACCGGGGCGGTACGATAAAGCCTTCGCGTGCGAGTTTGATCGCCGGAGCCAGGGCTTCTTTCAATGTGATGGTTCCATGGCGCTCCAGCGCCAGGGCGAAACCTGCCACGGTTCCCGGCACGCCGGCCGCCAGGTGGGTAAAGCGGCTCCGGTTGGTTACGACATTGCCTTCGTCGTCCTGAAACATGGTTTCGGTGGCTCCGGCCGGTGCCTTCTCCCGATAGTCGATGGCTTCTACGTTGCCACCATCTCCGGGAGAAATCAGCATGAATCCGCCACCGCCAATATTGCCGGACCGGGGCTGGGTCACGGCCAGGGCGAACCCGGCGGTGACGGCAGCATCCACCGCATTGCCGCCGGATTTCAGGACATCCAGGGCTATTTGTGTCGCCAGGGTATGACTGGTGGCGACCATGCCGTGCCGGGCTTCGACGGGGTGGAACCGCTCGCCTTCCAGAATGGCCTGGGCCCAGGCCCCGGAGACAAAACTCATCAACAGAAAAAACACGATCGTCCGCATGCGTCCATTCCTCGTTTTAGGCGTTCAGATAGGCTATGATAGCCGGTCATTTTTACTGGTGCGTACCGATTGCCCGCCCCGGTTTGCCACCGCGGATCCTGTCGCACCTGCTTTCCCGGATTCAAGTTAAGGAAAGGCTTCATGGAGCATACCTATCGTCTTGTGATTTCCTGCCCGGATCGGGTTGGAATTGTCGCCAAGGTGAGTAATTTCCTGTCCACCTATAATGGCTGGATCACTGAGGCAAGCCACCATTCGGATACCCAGACCGGCTGGTTTTTCATGCGGCACGAAATCAAGGCCGAATCGATCCCGTTCGGGCTGGATCAGTTCCGAGCCGCATTCGAGCCGATCGCCCGGGAGTTCAATATGAACTGGCGCATCGAGGATTCGGCCCGTCCGAAACGGGTAGTCCTGATGTGCAGCAAGGAATCCCACTGCCTGGCAGATCTTCTCCATCGCTGGCACAGCAAAGAGCTGAACGCCGAAATCGTCGCGGTCGTGTCCAATCACGACGATCTCAGGAGAATGGTCGAGTGGCACGAGATTCCCTACCACCATGTGCCGGTCAGCAAAGAGAACAAGGCCGAGGCCTTCGCGCACATTGAGGGACTGTTCGAGCAGTATGAGGTGGATGTCGTGGTCCTGGCCCGCTACATGCAGATCCTGCCCGCGGAACTCTGTGACAAATATGCCGGTCGTGTGATCAATATCCATCACAGCTTCCTGCCGTCCTTTGCCGGTGCACGTCCCTACCACCAGGCCTACAGCCGCGGGGTCAAGCTGATCGGCGCCACCTGCCATTACGTGACCCAGGATCTCGACGAGGGGCCGATCATCGAGCAGGACGTCATCCGGATCAACCACAGCGACTCCATCGAGGATATGGTTCGTCTGGGCAAGGACGTCGAGAAAAACGTTCTGGCCAGGGGGCTTCGCGCCCATGTTGAGGACCGGGTCATTACCTACGAAAACAAGACCGTGGTGTTCGGTTAGGCCTATGCCTCGGTTGCCCCTTGGCGGGGCTGACTGTGGTATGCTTGGCGGCTTGTTGAAGAATAACGACGGGGGCTGAAAAAGCCTTCTGCACGACTTCCAGATAACGCAAAGGAACCTTTCTCGATGGGTGAGTTAGCCAAAGAGATCCTGCCGGTAAACATTGAAGACGAGTTGAAACAGTCCTATCTCGATTACGCCATGAGCGTGATCGTCGGCCGTGCGCTGCCGGATGTACGAGACGGCCTCAAGCCGGTACACCGTCGGGTACTGTTCGCCATGTCCGAGCTGGGCAATGACTGGAACAAGGCGTACAAGAAATCGGCCCGTGTGGTCGGTGATGTTATCGGTAAATATCACCCCCACGGCGACTCTGCGGTCTACGACACCATCGTGCGTATGGCCCAGCCGTTCTCCCTGCGCTATCCGTTGGTGGATGGTCAGGGTAACTTCGGCTCCATTGACGGCGATAACGCCGCTGCCATGCGTTATACCGAGATTCGCATGGAGAAGATTGCCCATTCCCTGCTGGCGGATCTGGACAAGGAGACGGTTGATTACGTCGATAACTACGACGGCACCGAGCGGATACCCGATGTATTGCCAACGCGGGTTCCGAATCTCCTGGTGAACGGATCTTCCGGTATTGCGGTGGGCATGGCGACCAACATACCGCCTCACAACCTTACCGAAGTCGTCAATGGCTGCCTGGCGCTGATCGATAATGCCGATCTGACCGTCGATGAGCTCATGGAATATATCCCGGGGCCGGACTTCCCGACCCAGGGCATCATCAACGGCCGTGCCGGCATCGTTGAGGCGTATCGAACAGGGCGCGGCCGTATCTATATCCGGGCCCGTCACGAAATCGAGCAGGACAAGAAAACCGGTCGTGAATCCATCATCATTACCGAGCTGCCGTACCAGCTCAACAAGGCCCGGCTGATCGAGAAGATCGCAGAGCTGGTGAAAGAGAAGCGCGTTGAGGGCATTTCCGAGCTGCGGGATGAATCCAACAAGGAAGGCATCCGTGTTGTGATCGAACTGCGTCGCGGCGAAAACGCCGACGTGGTGATCAACAACCTGTTCGCCCACACCCAGCTCGAGACGGTGTTCGGTATCAACATGGTGGCGCTGATCAATGGCGAGCCAAAGATCCTGAACCTCAAGGAAATGCTGGATGCGTTCCTGCGTCACCGCCGGGAAGTGGTCACCCGCCGGACTATCTACGAGCTGCGCAAGGCCCGTGAGCGTGGCCACATCCTGGAAGGTCTGACCGTTGCGCTGGCCAACATCGACGAAATCATCGAGCTGATCAAGCAATCGCCGACCGCGGCCGAAGCCAAAGAAAAGCTGATGGACAAGGGTTGGGCGCCGGGTGACGTTCTGGCAATGCTCGAGCGCGCCGGTGAGGATGCCTGCCGCCCTGACGATCTGCCAGAGATCTATGGGCTTCGCGAGGGGCTCTACCATCTCTCTCCGGAACAGGCCCAGGCCATTCTGGACCTCCGCCTGCATCGCCTGACAGGCCTGGAAACCGAAAAACTCCAGAACGAATACAAAGACATTCTGGAGAAGATCGCCGATCTGCTGGAAATTCTGGGTGATCCGGAGCGTCTGCTTCAGGTTATCCGGGAGGAGCTCCAGGCCATCGTCAGCGATTATGGCGATGAGCGTCGGACCGAAATCACCAGCTCCCGTCGGGATCTGACCATCGCCGACCTGATCGACGAAGAAGACCTGGTGGTCACGATTTCCCACGGCGGTTATGCCAAGACCCAGGCCGTTGAAGATTATCAGGCCCAGCGCCGTGGTGGTCGTGGCAAGGCGGCGACGTCGATGAAAGACGAAGACTTCATCGAAAAGCTGCTGGTGGCCAATTCCCATGACACCATCCTGTGTTTCTCCAACCGCGGCAAGGTCTACTGGCTGCGTGTGTTCGAGATTCCCCGCGGCAGCCGTGGCTCCCGTGGGCGTCCGATGGTCAATATCCTGCCGCTGGATGAAGGGGAGCGCATTACCACGTTCCTGCCGGTCAGAGACTATCCGGAAGACCAGTTTGTCCTGATGGCGACGTCCAACGGCGTGGTCAAGAAAACACCGTTGCCGAACTTCTCACGCCCGCGCAGTAGCGGCCTGATCGCTCTGAATCTGGACGACGGCGATACCCTGGTGGGCGCGGCGATCACCAAGGGCGACGCGGAAGTCATGCTGTTCTCCACTGCCGGTAAAGCCGTGCGGTTTACCGAGGACCAGGTGCGTCCCATGAGCCGGACGGCCCGGGGCGTGCGTGGTATCCGGATGCCGGAAGGTCAGCATGTCGTGTCACTGATCATCCCGGAAGAGGGTGGCGTCATCCTCACGGCCAGCGAACACGGTTATGGCAAGCGCACGTCGATTGACGAATTCCCCACCTACAGCCGTGGTAGCCAGGGTGTTATTGCCATGCAGTGCTCTGAGCGGAATGGCGACCTGGTCACGGCACTGCAGCTGTTTGATGGCGACGAGATGATGCTCATCTCCGACAAGGGTACGCTGGTGCGGACACGGACGGACGAAGTCTCTGTTCTCAGCCGGAACACCCAGGGTGTGCGCCTGATCCGTCTGGCACAGGAAGACGAGCGGCTGGTCGGTGTTGAGCGGATTGCCGAATCCGATGACGAAGAGATCGAAGGCGAGGAAAGCGAAGAATGAGCAGGGCGTTCAACTTTTGCGCAGGTCCGGCGACGTTGCCGGAACCTGTGTTGAAACAGGCGCAGGAGGAAATGCTGGACTGGCGCGGTACCGGAATGTCGGTGATGGAGATGAGCCATCGCAGTGACGAGTTCGTGGCAATCGCCGAAACAGCAGAAAAAGATCTCCGTGAATTGGCCGGTATTTCAGATGATTACGCGGTTCTTTTCATGCAGGGTGGAGCTTCCAGCCAGTTTTCTACCATCCCCCTGAACCTGCTCGGCGAGAAAGGGTCGGCGGACTATATCAACACCGGTATCTGGTCCAAGAAGGCAATCGCGGAAGCGAAGCGCTATGGCACTGTGAACGTAGCGGCCAGTTCCGAGGATTCCGGCTTTGTGACCATTCCTGACCAGTCTGCCTGGCAAACCAGCGCCGATGCGGCCTATCTCCACTACACGCCGAACGAAACGATCGGTGGATTGGAGTTTGATTTTGTACCAGACAGTGGTGACGTGCCGCTGGTTGCGGATATGTCCTCCACCATGCTGTCGCGCCCGGTAGACGTCTCCCGTTTCGGTCTGATCTACGCCGGTGCCCAGAAAAACATCGGTCCTTCCGGCCTGGTCGTGGTCATTATCCGGAAGGACCTGCTCGGCAGGGCCCGGAAGGAAACGCCGACGATGATGAACTATCAGGTCATCGCCGACAACGCTTCCATGTATAACACGCCCGCCACCTATTCGTGGTACCTGGCCGGGCTGGTGTTCAAGTGGCTGAAGGAGCAGGGCGGCGTCGAGGCCATGGGCGAGATCAATTATCGTAAGGCGAAAAAGCTCTACGACTTCATCGACGATAACGACTTCTATGCCAATCCCATCGAGCCACGGTTCCGTTCCTGGATGAATGTACCGTTCACCCTGGCGGACGATGCCCTTAACGGCGAGTTTCTGAAAGGTGCGGACGCGCGTGGTCTGCTCAACCTGAAAGGCCACCGTTCTGTTGGTGGCATGCGTGCCAGCATCTACAACGCCATGCCGGAAGCCGGCGTGGATGCGTTGATTCAGTACATGAGCGAATTCGCCAGGGAGCGCGGCTGACCATGACGGATGAGAAGACCCGGCTCGCCGAGTTGCGGGACCAGATCGACAGCATTGACCAGCAGATCATGGATCTGATCAGTGCCCGGGCCGCCTGCGCCCAGGAGGTGGCCAATGTCAAAATGGCCGCCAACCCCGGACAGGACGTGTTCTTTTATCGTCCCGAGCGCGAGGCGCAGGTGCTTCGCCGTATCAAAGAGCAGAATCCGGGTCCGCTGGCGGACGAAGAGATGGCCCGGCTGTTCCGGGAAATCATGTCGGCCTGCCTGGCTCTGGAAAAACCGATGCACATCGCGTTTCTGGGCCCAATTGGCACCTTTACCCAGGCAGCGGCGCTCAAGCATTTTGGCCATTCGGTGATCAGTGTGCCGCTCCCTGCGATTGATGCGGTGTTCCGCGAAGTCGAGTCTGGCGCCGCACATTACGGGGTGGTGCCGGTCGAGAATTCGACAGAGGGAATGATCAATCACACCCTGGATATGTTCATGTCCTCGCCGTTGAAGATCTGCGGTGAGGTGCAGTTGCGTATTCATCACCATCTGTTGGTGTCGCCGGAGAGCAAGGATCAGGAAATTACCCGGATCTATTCTCACCAGCAGTCTTTTGCGCAATGCCGACAGTGGCTGGATACCCACCGGTATGGCATCGAGCGGGTCACGGTCTCCAGTAATGCAGAGGCGGCCCGTCGTGCGGCTGAAGAGCCGGGCACCGCGGCGATTGCCGGTGACATGGCTGCCGAGCTTTACGGCCTCGAAAAGCTGGCAAACTGTATCGAGGATCGCCCGGATAACACCACCCGGTTCCTGATTATCGGGCGTGAGGAAGTGTCTGCAAGCGGCCACGACAAATCGTCCATCCTGGTGTCGATGCGCAACAAGCCCGGCGCGCTCTACCAGTTGCTGGAACCCTTCCATCGTCATGGCATCAGCCTGACCCGCATCGAGACCCGTCCGTCGCCCAGTGGCACCTGGGCGTACGTTTTCTACATCGATTTTGAAGGTCACGTCGAGGACGAGCAGGTCCGGAAGGTGCTTTCAGATGTGGATGAGGAAGCCGTGGAACTGAAAAAACTCGGCTCCTATCCCATTGGTGTCCTTTAAATCCAGGTAAACCGGTTCGGAGGAAAATGGCATGGCCGTGGATTACCAGAGTCTGGCTGTCAGGGGTGTGCAGGCTCTGTCACCGTATCAGCCGGGCAAGCCGATAGAAGAGCTGGCCAGAGAGTTGGGTCTCGAGCCCTCTGGCATTATCAAGATCGCCAGCAACGAAAACCCGTTGGGTCCCAGTGAGAAAGCGCTGGCAGCGGCTCGCAACGCACTCTCCGAACTGTGTCTGTATCCGGACGGCAACGGGTTCGATCTGAAGCGGGCATTGTCCGAACGATATGGCGTCACTCCCGACCAGATAACCCTGGGTAACGGCTCGAATGACGTTCTTGAAGTGATTGCGCGCTGTTTCGCGGATGCCGACGCCGAAGTGATCTACTCCCAATACGCATTCGCGGTTTATCCGCTGGTGACCCAGGCCATTGGTGCCCGTGGTGTGTCCGTTCCAGCCCGAGACTGGGGGCACGACCTGGACGCGATGGCGAATGCGGTGACCGACCGGACCCGTCTGGTATTTGTGGCCAACCCGAATAACCCCACGGGCACGGTACACACTGCGGACGCCATCGAGGCATTTCTGGAACGTATCCCGGAGCGGGTTCTGGTAGTGCTTGACGAGGCCTATTGTGAATACCTGACCGGAGATGAGTATCCGGATGGCGTGCGACTGCTCTCCCGGTTTCCGAACCTGATTGTCTGCCGCACGTTCTCCAAGGCCTGGGGGCTTGCGGCCCTGCGGGTTGGATATAGCCTCAGCTCGCCGGAGATTGCGGATATCCTCAATCGCGTCCGGCAGCCATTCAATGTCGATACGGTGGCGCTGTCCGCCGCGACTGCCGTTCTGGGCGATGAGGATTATCTGACCCGTTCCCGGGAAGTGAATGCAGCGGGGCTCATTCAGCTCGCAGAGGGTTTCGACCGACTGGGGTTGTCCTATATTCCGTCCGTCGGCAACTTCATCGCCGTTGAGGTCGGCGAGAAGGCAGGGCAGGTCTACCAGTCTCTGCTGTCCCACGGTGTGATCGTCCGGCCGATCGGCGGTTACGGGATGCCAGGACATCTTCGTGTCTCCGTGGGGCTGCCTGAAGAAAACGCCCGGTTCCTGGAAGTCCTGTCGACGTCTTTGAACGAGTCGGGTCAGGGAGTCTGAAGTGGGCGAGGAGAAGCCGCTTTTCACTCGTGTTGCCATTATCGGTCTCGGACTTATCGGTGGCTCCCTGGCCTGCGCGCTCAGGCAGCGTCGACTGACAGGCGAAGTCGTCGGTTTTGACAAGCGGCCCGATGAACTGGCTTTGGCCGCCGAACTTGGCGTGATCGACAGGGCCGCAGATTCTCTGGAGGACGCCGTCCGGGGCAGTGATCTGGTGGTTCTCGCCGTGCCGGTCCGCGCCACCCGCTCTGTACTGGAATCGCTCAAACCTTACCTGGATTCGGATGCTGTTCTTACTGACGTGGGCAGTACCAAATCCAGTTTCGTGTCAGATGTGAGAGCCGTATTTGGCGAGGTTTCTCCCCGGGTCATTCCCGGGCATCCCATCGCCGGTTCCGAAAAAAGCGGGATCCGGGCGGCGAATCCAGAGCTGTTTGCCCAGCACAAGGTGATCCTGACCCCGGCAGCAAATACTGACGCGGGCGCACTTGACCGTCTGAAGAGCCTTTGGGAAGGCTGCGGCGCCACGGTGTTGACCATGACAGTCGACTACCACGATGAAGTGTTGGCCGCGACCAGTCATTTGCCCCATCTGATCGCCTTCTCTCTGGTGGACACCCTGGCCGGCGAAGATGAGAATATGGATATTTTCCGCTACGCGGCGGGCGGGTTCCGGGATTTCACCCGCATTGCGGCGAGTGATCCGGTCATGTGGCACGATATCTTCCTGTCGAACCGGGATGCCGTTCTCCGGGTTATCGATCACTTTACCCATGATCTTGATCAGCTTCGTACCGCGATTGCCAACGGTGACGGGGCGACAATGTTGCGGGTCTTCAGTCGCGCCAAGGCGGCGCGGGAACATTTTTCAAAGATGCTTTCAGGGCAGGCGTACGTGACAACTAACAGCGACAAACAGGTAACCTTCCAGCTCATGCCGGGCGGGGCCATCACGGGTGACATTCGTGTCCCCGGTGATAAGTCCATGTCCCATCGTTCCATCATGTTGGGTGCTCTGGCCGAAGGGATTACCGAGGTGAAAGGGTTTCTCGAGGGCGAGGACAGCCTGGCGACCCTGCAGGCTTTCCGGGACATGGGCGTGACCATTGAGGGCCCGGACAGCGGCTTTGTGCGTATTCACGGGGTGGGCATGCGGGGTCTTCAGCGCCCGCGTGGGCCACTTTACGTTGGCAACTCCGGCACGGCCATGCGTCTGTTTGCCGGCCTTCTGGCGGCCCAGTCGTTCGACTCGGAGCTGACCGGGGATGCCAGCCTGTCGAAGCGACCCATGGGGCGGGTGGCGGATCCGCTGAGGGCCATGGGCGCGGTCATAGAGACGGCCGAAGGCGGACGGCCTCCCCTGAAAATTCGCGGTGGCCAGGCACTGACCGGTATCCATTATGAAATGCCTGTTGCCAGCGCGCAGGTCAAATCCTGCCTGTTGCTGGCCGGCCTTTACGCTGAGGGCGTCACATCGGTGACCGAGCCGGCCCCCACTCGGGATCATACAGAGAGAATGCTCGCCGGCTTTGGCTATCACGTCCATCGGGACGGTGCGACGGCCAGCGTCACCGGCGGAGGTACGTTGACTGCCTGCGCGATTGACGTTCCGGCGGACATCTCATCCGCGGCGTTCTTCCTGGTTGCTGCGAGCATTGCGCCGGGATCCGACCTGATTCTCCGTCACGTTGGAATGAATCCGACCCGGGTTGGGGTGATCAACATCCTCCAGAAAATGGGTGCGAATATCGAGATTCTGGAAGAGCGGGAAATCGGTGGCGAGCCCGTCGCCGACCTGCGTGTCCGCTCGGCCGATCTCCGGGGCATTGATATTCCGGAAGATCAGGTGCCACTCGCCATTGATGAATTCCCGGTTCTCTTCATTGCGGCGGCTTGTGCCGAGGGTCGTACCGTACTGCGCGGCGCCGAGGAGTTGCGGGTCAAGGAGAGTGACCGGATTCAGGTAATGGCGGACGGCCTCGCTGCCGTGGGCGTTGAAACCACGGTGACTCCGGATGGCATTGTCATTGATGGTGGCCAGGAGATCGGAAGCGGTACCGTGAACAGTCATGGTGATCACCGTATCGCGATGGCGTTTGCCGTCGCCTCGCTCCGGGCGACTGGCCCGATCGAAGTGGAGGATTGCGCCAACGTGGCGACGTCCTTCCCCGGGTTCGTCGAGCTGGCGAGGCAGACCGGAATCCAGATCACCGCGGAAGGTAGCGAATGATGTCGGATAACAAAGCACCGGTAATTACCGTTGATGGCCCGGGTGGCGCGGGGAAGGGGACCATTACGCAGATGCTGGCGCAAAAGCTGGGCTGGTCCCTCCTGGACAGCGGTGCGCTTTATCGGTTGACGGCACTGGCCGCCGAGCGCCAGGGCGTTTCCCTGGATGATGACGCCGGCCTTGTTGAGGTCGCATCGTCTCTGGATGTGGCCTTTGAGCCGACCCCGGTTGGCGAGCCGGTAAGGGTCTTGTTGGCGGGCGAAGACGTCACCTCCGAGATCCGGACGGAAAACTGTGGTAACAACGCGTCGAAGGTGGCGGTGAAACAGCCGGTTCGCGATGCCCTGCTGCAAAGGCAGCGGGATTTCCGCAAGAACCCCGGGCTTGTTGCCGACGGACGGGATATGGGGACGGTCGTGTTTCCGGATGCGCCGGTCAAGATCTTCCTCACCGCCAGTGCCGAAGAGCGTGCCCGGCGACGTTTTAATCAGTTGAAGGAGGCGGGTGTCGATGTTAATATTGATGCCCTTTTAGAGGAGATACGGGCTCGTGACGAGCGGGATATGAACCGTTCCGCAGCCCCTCTCAAGCCTGCAGATGATGCGCAAGTCATTGATTCTACGGGTTTGAGCATAGAAGAGGTGTTGGACAGGTGTATGGCCGCTGCAGGTCAGGCCTGACTACACCTTTTTGTCGTTGGAATGCCGGATGCAGTGATTATTGCCAGTCATTGGCTGCTCCCGGCAATCGTTAACAGACCGTGTTGCTGGCGACACGGAGCACACTTGCGTTGATCACATAGGACACATAATGAGCGAGAGCTTTGCGGATCTTTTTGAAGAAAGCCTGAAAGAAATTGACATGCAACCGGGTTCCATCGTCCAGGGAACCGTAGTTGACGTCGACAACGACTGGGTCACCGTTAACGCCGGACTGAAGTCCGAGGGCGTTATCCCCGCCTCCCAGTTCCTCAATGAAAAAGGCGAGTTGGAAGTAGCTGTCGGCGATGTTGTCGATGTGGCTCTCGATGCTGTTGAAGACGGCTTCGGTGAAACCCGTCTGTCCCGCGAGAAGGCCAAGCGTGCCGAAGCGTGGAAGGTTCTGGAGAAGTCCTTCGAAGCAGAAGAAGTTGTCAAGGGCGTGATCAATGGCAAGGTCAAGGGCGGTTTTACTGTCGACCTGTCTGGTATCCGTGCCTTCCTGCCGGGTTCACTGGTAGACGTTCGTCCGGTTCGCGACACTGCGCACCTGGAGAACAAGGAACTGGAATTCAAGGTTATCAAGCTCGACCAGAAGCGGAACAACGTGGTTGTTTCCCGTCGTGCCGTTCTGGAAGCCGAGAACAGCGAGCAGCGTGAAGCTCTGCTCGAGACCCTGACCGAGGGTATGGAAATCAAGGGTATCGTCAAGAACCTGACCGACTACGGGGCGTTCGTGGATCTGGGCGGTGTTGACGGCCTGCTGCACATCACCGACATGGCGTGGAAGCGCATCAAGCATCCGAGCGAAATCGTGAACGTTGGCGACGAGATCAACGTCAAGGTTCTGAAGTTCGACCGTGAGCGCAACCGTGTATCCCTGGGTCTGAAGCAGCTGGGTGAAGATCCCTGGGTCGATATCAAGGGTCGTTACCCGGAAGGCTCCAAGGTTACTGCACGCGTAACCAACCTGACCGACTACGGCTGCTTTGCCGAGCTGGAAGAGGGTGTTGAAGGTCTGGTACACGTGTCCGAAATGGACTGGACCAACAAGAACATCCATCCGTCCAAGGTTGTTCAGGTCGGTGACGAAGTAGAAGTCATGATCCTGGATATCGACGAAGAGCGTCGTCGTATTTCCCTGGGTATCAAGCAGTGTGTATCCAACCCGTGGGAAGACTTCTCCAGCAAGTTCAACAAGGGCGACCGTATCTCCGGTAAGATCAAGTCTATTACTGACTTCGGCATCTTCATCGGTCTGGAAGGCGGTATCGATGGTCTCGTACACCTGTCTGACATCAGCTGGAACGAGACTGGCGAAGAAGCCGTACGCGAGTACAAGAAGGGTGACGAAGTCGAGACCGTTATCCTGTCTGTTGATCCCGAGCGTGAGCGTATCTCCCTGGGTATCAAGCAGCTGGAAAGCGATCCGTTCGCCGAGTTTGTACAGCTGAACGACAAGGGCTCTATCGTCAAGGGTACTGTTTCTGCAGTTGACGCCAAAGGCGCAACCGTAGCCCTGAACGATGAGGTTGAAGCGGTACTGAAAGCCTCTGAGATCAGCCGTGACCGTGTTGAAGATGCACGCAACGCGCTGAAGGAAGGCGAAGAAGTCGAAGCGAAGATCATCAGCATCGATCGCAAGAACCGCGTCATCAACCTGTCCATCAAGTCCAAGGACGTTGAAGACGACAAGCAGGCGCTGGAAAGCGTTCGCAGCAAGGCGGCTGAATCTTCTGGTGCGACCACCATTGGTGATCTCATCAAGGAGCAGATGCAGCAGCAGAACGCCAACAAGGAATAAATTCCCTGTCAGCGTGAAAAAAACGGGCTCTAAGAGCCCGTTTTTTTTGTGTTTTTTTATGGTTTGGCTAAACTAGGGCAATGGGTATGCGGTAATAGGCTGCCGAATAATAAGGAAGAGGGAAGCGCCTCATGACGAAGTCCGAACTGGTCGAACTGATTGCATCCAAGCAAACCCAGTTGTCTGTTAAAGATGTTGAGCTGGCGGTTAAAACCATTATTGAGCATATGTCCCAGTCGCTCGCAGATGGTCAGAGAATTGAAATCCGGGGATTTGGCAGTTTCTCCCTTCACCACCGGGCAGCAAGGGTTGGGCGTAACCCAAAAACCGGCGAAGCTGTGAACCTGCCGGCCAAGTATGTGCCTCATTTCAAGCCGGGCAAAGAGCTTCGGGAACAGGTTAACGATAGCCTGAAAAAAGGCTTCTAGAATTCAACAGGGAACACTAACCCCGGGCCGATAGGGTCTTTGGAGTGCTATCACTATGGCAGGATTACAGAAGATCCTCATTATTCTGTTGGTACTGGTCCTGGTATTGCTGGCACTTGTGTTCTCGCTGAATAACCAGATGGCGGTATCACTCAACTTCCTGTTGTTTGAGACTCAGCCCCATGGTGTTGCTGTCTGGATTATTATGGCGTTTGTCATAGGCGCACTTTTTGGCGTACTGATGACTGTGCTGGCGACCGTTCGAACGTCAGTTTCGCGCCGTACCCTCAAAAAGCGACTCGATCGAGCCGAGCAGGCATTGGAAAAGACCAGGGCCGAGAACGACCGGACGCTTTAATGGATATTGTGTTTCAGTGGCTGCTATTGACGGTAGCGGTTGCAGCGGGCTGGCTTGCGGGTCGGCTCGGCAGCCATAACCGGCGTTCCCAGACCTCCATAGCTGACGAAGAATCTGTCCGCGATCGCCTCCAGTTCCTGTTTACAAACTATTCGGATCAGGCGGTCGAGAATTTCGTGCAGTCTCTCGCCGTCAACAAGGAGACCGTCAGCCTCCACCTTTCGATCGGCAATCACTTCCGTCATAAAGGCGAGACGGATCGCGCCATTCTGATCCACCAGAATCTGCTGGCCCGACCGGAATTGCCCGGCCGATACTCGCCCCAGGTCACCATGGAGTTGGCGCTCGATTACATGAATGCCGGCTTGCTGGACCGGGCAGAGGCGTTGTTGCACCAGATCCTTGGCGATCGGGAGTATGGTCGCGAGGCCGCAATGCATCTTATCGAGCTGTATCAGCAGGAGCGGGAATGGGGCAAAGCGGCGGATGTCGCCAGAACCCTGACCCGGGGTGATTCGGATCCTGCGTTGCTCAAAGCCCTCGCTTACATTACCTGTGAATTGTCCGAGCAGGCGCTCAAGCGGGACGATCGCTGGACGGCCCAGAAGCTGGCGAAGGAAGCCCTGGAGTACGATCGGTCCTGTGTTCGGGCCACTCTGATTCTCATGAGCCTTCATATTCGTCAGGGCGGTTTCAGAGAAGCCGGAAAAGAAAGCCTGAAAGTGTTCGATCAGAACCCGGAGTTCGGGCCGGAGGCTATTGATCGGTTAATGAAGCTGGAGCATGAACACGGCGACGTAGGTCGTCTGGGCAAGAAGCTTCGCAAACTCTATGAAAAGTACCCCAGCACCAGTCTGTTACTCGCTCTGGTGGAGTCGGTAGAACGGTCCGCTGGCCGGCCGGCTGCCATCGATCTGCTACGCCAGGAACTGGAAGTGCGTCCGTCGGTTCGCGGGTTATTGCGGCTGGTTGAACTGGCCGGTTACGAAAAAGGCATGACGACCGATGAAGGGCGCCTGGTCAGCCGGATCGGCCATCTGCTCCTGGCAAACCGTCCTGTTTATCGCTGTGTGAGCTGTGGTTTTTCCGGGCAGCAGCTCCACTGGCTGTGTCCCAGCTGTAAACAGTGGGAGACCATCCGTCCGATTCAGGGCGTAGAGGCCGAATAACTCTTCTTCAATCGCAGGATTTTACCCGTGCAATCTTCCATCGATCCCAAAATCATCGTCGCCCTCGACTTTCCATCCCAGGATCCGGCTCTCGCATTGGTGGATCAGCTTGATCCCTCCAAATGTCGACTGAAAGTGGGTAAGGAGTTGTTCACCCGTTCCGGGCCGCAGCTCGTTCATACCCTGCAGCGCAAAGGGTTTGATGTCTTCCTGGACCTGAAATTTCACGACATCCCCAATACGACGTCCGCTGCCGTTGCAGCGGCAGCGGACCTGGGCGTCTGGATGGTTAACGTCCACGCCTCCGGTGGCGAGAAGATGATGATCGCCTGCCGTGAGCGGTTGGAATCCTTTGGTGCCGACAAGCCTTTGCTGATCGCGGTAACCGTGCTGACCAGCATGGGCGCTGAGGATCTGGCGGGCATTGGCATCACTGATTCCCCGGAGGTCCAGGTCTCCCGCCTCGCGACCCTGACCAGAAATTGCGGCCTTGATGGCGTTGTCTGTTCCGCACAGGAAGCGCCAAAACTGAAAGCCGAGCAGGGCGCTGACTTCAAACTGATCACTCCGGGTATCCGCCCGTTGACCGCCGACAAGGGCGACCAGCAGCGTATCATGACGCCCACGGATGCTCTCAAAGCCGGTTCCGACTACCTCGTGATTGGCCGGCCGATTACCCAGGCGCCGGATCCTCTGGTAGCCCTGGAGGCTATCCATTCTGAGGTGGTGGGGCTCTGATTTCGTCGGGCTTTTGACTTCGGCCCCCCTGGCCTGTTGGTCTGGCGGGCTGGTGCTCCGGGGCGGCCCTCCCAAAAACCGCTACGAGCACGTCCATGTGCGCTTGACTGTGGCCGTCCATGGCCACAGACATTTTTGGGAGGGCCGCCCCGCAGCACCGATCCGGCCCACCACCAATACATGAAGGCTAGGGCAGGGTTAGATCTAAACAACCGAAGGCAGACTCAGAACCGAGACAATAAAAAACCCGCTAACTCAGAGAATTAGCGGGCTTTCGGAATAGTGGCTCCCCGAGCTGGGCTCGAACCAGCGACAAACGGATTAACAGTCCGTTGCTCTACCAACTGAGCTATCGGGGAACGTCGTCGTGTGACGAGGCGCGTATATTAAGTTGGCGATACGGCCCCGTCAACCCCTGGCGAGAACTTTTTAGCCCAGCGCTTTCTGCAGGCGTTCCACGGCTTTCTGCAGGTTCTCCATGCTGGTGGCGAAGCTCAGCCGCATGTGTCCCGGGGCGCCGAACGCCGAGCCAGGGACGATGGCGACACCGGCTTCTGACAGCATTTTTTCAGCGAACTCCACGTCAGTACTGACGCTGTCGTCTGCATCAATAGCGCCCTGGAAGCTGGGGAACACGTAGAAGGTGCCATCACCGTTGAGGCACTCCACGCCGGGCAGTTTGTTCAGAGCCTCGACCAGCCAGTCGTGACGCTCCTTGAACGCCTTGACCATCTCACCCACGCACGCCTGGTCTCCGTCCAGAGCCGCCGTCGCCGCAGCCTGGGAGATCGAGCAGGGGTTGGATGTACTCTGGGACTGGATTTTCTTCATCGCACCGATGATCTTCGCGGGGCCTGCCGCATAACCGATTCGCCAGCCCGTCATCGAATAGGCCTTGGAGACACCGTTGAGCACAAAGGTGCGCTCATAGAGTTCCGGACAGGCGTTGACGATGTTGCAGAACGGCTTGCCGGTCCAGAGGATCGGCTCGTACATGTCGTCCGTTGCGATCATGATGTTCGGGTGCTTCTTCAGCACCTCGCCGATTGCCCGCAGCTCCTCCAGGGAGTAGGCCATGCCACTCGGGTTGGACGGGCTGTTGATCACGAACAGGCGGGTGCGATCGGTGATCGCGTCTTCCAGTTGTTCCGGCGTGATCTTGAAGCGGGTCTCCGCGCCGGTCTCGATAATGACCGGCTTGCCCTCCGCCACGAGCACCATGTCCGGGTAGGAGACCCAGTAGGGAGCAGGGATGATCGCTTCGTCACCCGCGTTCAGTGTTGCCAGGGCAAGGTTGAAAAAGCTTTGTTTGCCACCACTGCTTACCAGTATCTGGTTGGCTTCGTATTCCAGGCCGTTATCCCGTTTGAACTTCGCAATAATCGCTTTTTTCAGGGCGGGCGTACCATCAACGGCGGTGTATTTGGTCTGGCCGTTCTGGATGGCCTCAATGGCCGCCTGTTTGATGTGTTCGGGAGTGTCGAAGTCGGGCTCGCCGGCACCGAGGCCGATGATGTCCTGGCCTGCCGCACGAAGTTCTGCGGCCTTGTTGGTCACGGCGAGAGTGGGAGAGGGCTTGATAGCCTGTACTCGGCTGGAAAGTTGAAGGTCCAAACTTTGAGCTCCTTAAAGCTGCGTCTTATTGGGCTTCGATCGGCCGGGAGGAGTCTCAGTGTCTGGCTGAATTTCGCCCAGCCGTCGATCGCAACGATGGTATCATGAAGCCAGCGTAACGCTAAATTTCTCGTAGGCATTAGTCCGTCCCGGACTGACGCCCGTCAAGACCGGAGGTTGTCCGCCCCTTATGGCCAGTAAAGAATCCGTTACCGCCAAAGACGGTGTGTTCAGAGTCGATTCCCCCTACAAGCCAGCCGGTGACCAGCCCAAGGCTATCGAGGGGCTGGTGGATGGCATCCACTCCGGGCTGGCCCACCAGACACTGCTCGGGGTGACTGGCTCGGGCAAGACCTTCACCGTGGCCAACGTGATCGAGCAGGTGCAGCGGCCCACGATCATCATGGCCCATAACAAGACGCTGGCCGCGCAGCTGTACGGAGAATTCCGGGAATTCTTTCCGGACAATGCCGTGGAATACTTCGTCTCCTACTACGACTATTACCAGCCGGAGGCGTACGTGCCTTCGTCCGATACCTTTATCGAGAAGGATGCGTCGATCAACGAACACATCGAACAGATGCGTCTGTCGGCAACCAAGGCGCTCCTGGAGCGCCCCGATGCGATCATCGTCGCCACCGTATCGTCGATCTACGGCCTTGGTGATCCCCAGTCCTACCTGAAAATGATGCTGCACCTGGACCGGGGTGACCAGATCGACCAGCGCTTCATTCTGCGTCGACTCGCGGAGCTGCAGTACACCCGGAACGACGTGGAATTCCATCGTGCCAACTATCGGGTTCGCGGCGATGTGATCGATGTATTCCCGGCAGAATCCGAAAAGGAGGCGATCCGGATCGAGCTGTTTGATGATGAGGTCGAGAACCTCAGCTACTTCGATCCCCTGACCGGTGAGGTATTACGGCGGGTGCCCCGGGTGACCATCTACCCCAAGTCCCATTATGTGACGCCACGACAGACGGTGCTGGATGCGGTGGAGCACATCAAGGTTGAACTGGATGAGCGCCTGCAGCAGTTGCGGGACAACAACCGGCTGGTGGAAGCCCAGCGTCTGGAAGAGCGGACACGATACGACATCGAAATGATGATGGAGCTGGGCTACTGTAACGGCATCGAGAACTATTCCCGCTATCTGTCCGGCCGCCGGCCGGGTGAGGCGCCGCCCACGTTGTTTGACTATCTGCCTCCGAACGCGCTCCTGGTAGTGGACGAGTCCCACGTCACCATTCCCCAGATCGGCGCCATGTACAAGGGGGACCGGTCCAGGAAAGAGACGCTGGTGGAGTATGGTTTTCGGCTGCCATCAGCGCTGGATAACCGCCCGATGCGCTTTGAGGAATGGGAGCGGATCGCACCGCAGATGATCTTCGTGTCGGCGACCCCGGGGCCCTATGAGGCGGAGCATGCCGGACAGGTCGTCGAGCAGGTGGTTCGTCCGACGGGGCTGCTGGACCCGGAGATCGAGGTGCGGCCGGCCTCCACACAAGTGGATGACCTGCTATCGGAAATCCGGGCCCGCGTATCAGTGGAGGAGCGAGTGCTGGTGACCACGCTCACCAAACGGATGGCGGAAGATCTGACCGACTTCCTGATGGAACACGATGTCCGTGTCCGGTACCTGCACTCCGATATTGATACGGTGGAGCGGGTGGAAATCATCCGGGACCTGCGACGCGGTGAATTCGATGTGCTGGTCGGCATCAACCTGCTCCGGGAGGGCCTGGACATGCCGGAGGTTTCCCTCGTGGCGATTCTCGATGCCGACAAGGAAGGGTTCCTGCGCAGTGAACGATCCCTGATCCAGACGATTGGCCGTGCCGCCCGGAATGTGCATGGCAAGGCCATCCTGTACGGCGACCGGATCACCGGCTCCATGCAGCGTGCCATCGACGAAACCGAGCGTCGCCGTGCCAAGCAGGAAGCGCACAACGAGGAGCAGGGCATTACCCCTCAGGGACTGAACAAGAAGATTGCGGACATCATGGAAGGCGCTGCAGGTGGCGGCGGACGTGGGCGTCGTCGTGCCGAGCGGCCAGGCCAGAAGGCAGCCGAGGAAGCTGAACAGTATCGGGCAAAAGCCGGAAACCGATCACCTGAGGAAGTGCTCAAGGAAGTGGCCCGTCTTGAAGACGAGATGTACAAGGCCGCTTCCGATCTGGATTTCGAGACCGCCGCACGTCTGCGGGACGAGATTTCCGAATTGAAGGAAGCGGCCATCCGGACCGGCTGATCAGTCGGTCCTTCGCGGGCCTACAATAACCGCTGCCTGAAGAGGCTGGTTTCGGCCGTACCGGGACATCCGGGTAAAGATCCGGCGGTCTACAGGCAGGTACTGTTTGTCCGCCACGGTTTCGCCCGCTTCCACATCGATCTCCGGATCGTGCAGATAGACGAACTGATCGTCCATAGCACAGACGGTCACCCAGTGGGGGATCCGGCTCCGGTTGAGCTGCCAGGTGCTGATCAGTATCACGGGAATGCGCCCCTCGTGAAGCGCGGTTTCCATGCCCTCGAGCGTCAGGGGATCGTGGTGGAGTTCGATATCGGTCTGGCCGATATCCTGAATAAACCCCTCATGCACCAACTCCAGAACACGTTTCTTGTCCTCATTCCGGACGGTGTCCTTGAACAGGGCTCCCTCCTGGCTGATCCAGGCACTGGCGTAGAAGCCCCGGTGCCATGCGGCCAGGGCAAGCCCATGGGGGCCGCAGCCACCGTGGCCTGAGAGCATGAAAATGGTGGTGGCCTCCCGCCATATCTTCAGCTCTTCGCCGGTGTTCAAAGATTGATGCTCATCCAGTGCCGCCATGGCCATCAGCAGAGCAGAGGGACCACAGGTGAACTCGGTCGTCTGGGGGTAGTAGGGCACCGGCGGGAATTCCCGTGATGGCTCATAGTAGAGAATGCGCCGCTCGAACCGCAGTGCATCACCGTGATCCTCGTAATAGTCGCGATACGTCCCGAATTGGCGGTAGCCGAGGCGTCTATAGAGGTTTATCGCGCTCTTGTTGTCTTCGCGGACTTCGAGTCGCATGACGATCCGGTCTGCGTCTACCGCTTCCTGTTCCGCTTCCTGAACGAGCCTTTCCCCGATACCCCGGCCACGTGCGTCCGGGGAAACGGCGATGGAGTAGATCCGTGCCAGGCGAGTGGCCGCATTCATCAGGACCAGGCAATAACCCACCAGTTGGTCGTCCAGCTCGGCGACAATCAGCCGGTCCCTTGGCATTTCGAGAAAGCGGCGGAAGCTCCTGCGGGAAATCCGGTCTTCATGGAAGCTCCGGTTTTCCAGTGCGACCAGAGCGTCCAGGTCGTCGCTCTTTGCCTGTCGAAGTACAACCTCAGCCATGTTGGTCAGTGCCTTGCTATGGGTTCGTGTGGGCATGCTGGCGGGCTTCCCTCATGGCGCTATTATGGTAGAGAAACGTCGCGACACAAGGGCCGGACTCATGCGTAAAAGCACGCATTCCCGGCTGGTTGTGTGAATCTGGGGTGGAGCGTATTGTTGCCCAAAAACCGGCACGACCTTCAGGGAGGAATGCCATTTCATGTCCCGTTTGCTTATTGTTGTCGATCGCGCCACGGACTGGGCGCCTTACTATCCCAGCGAGGACGTGCTGACGTTCGAACAGTACCTCCATTTTTCCTCCTCCGGTACGTCACGGGTTCGCGTCATCAACCTGTGCCAGAGTGCCCGTTACCTGAGTCAGGGATACTATTGCTCCCTACTGGCGGAAGCCCGCGGCCACAACGTTGTGCCTTCGGTGATGACGCTGAACGATCTCAGCCGGAAAGGGCTGTTTTCACTGGAGCTGACCGAGCTGGATCCCAGTGTGATTCAATGGCTTGAGGAAGCAGGCTCCCGAGTGCGCCCGGGTCATGACGACAGCGGTGCCACCCACGAAGTCCGGGTTCGGACCTACTTTGGCCAGGTTCAGCATCCGGAGCTCAAACCGGTGGCGAGGGCGTTGTTCGAACACTTCCCCTGTCCCATCCTTGAGGTCGTGTTCAAGCGCCGTAAGGCGTGGCAGATCGAGTCCATGCGGCCAGCCTCTCCGGCCGATCTGTCAGAGAGCGAGCAAGACGTATTCGCGGCTGCCCTGGACCGGTTTAGTACGATCGTCTGGCGCAAGCCCAGGACCCGACGTCGCTATCGATTCGATCTGGCCATGCTGGTCAACCCGGATGAAGCCATGCCGCCGAGTGATGAGGCGGCTCTGAAGCGGTTCGAGAAGGCAGGGCGGAAACTGGGGATCAATGTCGAGCGAATCACCCGTCGGGATTACATGCGCCTGCCGGAATACGATGGGCTCTTCATCCGAGAGACCACCGCCATTGACCATCACACCTACCGGTTTGCGCGCAAGGCTGAGGCGGAAGGCCTGGTGGTCATCGATGATCCGGTCTCCATCCTGCGGTGCACCAACAAGGTGTTCCTGGCCGATCTGCTTAAAAACAACAAGGTGCCGACTCCACGCACGTTGATCATCTCCAAGGATCAGAAAGACGCGGTGGATCGTATCGTCAGTGAACTGGGCTTCCCGGTGGTGATCAAGATCCCTGATGGTGCCTTCTCCCGGGGCGTGACCAAGGCAAAAGACGAGAAAGAACTCAAGGCCGGATTACGAGACCTGTTTCGGCAGTCCGCTCTGGTTCTCGCCCAGGAGTATCTGTACACCGATTACGACTGGCGGATCGGGGTACTTGGCGGGCGTGCGATATACGCCTGCAAGTACATGATGGTGAAAGGGCATTGGCAGATATACCAGCACGGTGAATCCCGGGTAGAGAGTGGCGGATTCGAGACGCTGCCCACTTATGAGGTGCCCCGGAACGTGATTCAGGCTTCGCTGAATGCGACTCGTTTGATCGGGAACGGTCTTTACGGCGTGGACATCAAGCAGTCTGGCAACCGGGTGGCGGTCATTGAAGTCAATGACAATCCGAGCATCGATTCCGGTGTGGAGGACAAGTTCCTTGGCGGCGAGTTGTATACCCTCGTGATGCAGGAATTTCTCTCCAGGATGGAAGCAAAGCGCCGGGCCTGATCAGGCCCGGCTGTTTCAGCCTTCGCCGATCCAGACGCGGACACTGCCGAACCAGGGGTAGCCGGAGAGTGTGTCGCGGACTTGCCCGGATGTGATCCCACCGGTTTTATCGGGTGAGTCAAAGAACAATTCCAGGTGCACCTGGTTTCTCAGGTAGTGCAGGCGTATGCGGCTGTCGGCGGGCAACTCCCCGAAATGCTGTGTCAGTGTCTGGAGGACATCCTGCCGCGAGGGTAGTGCTTCCGAGGTCGGCATTTCGTCCTCGTCATTCTCGGCATCGATGTGAAAATTGATATCCCGGATGTTGTCCAGGGTATCCCGCATGCCAGAAACAACCCGCATCCCGATCTGGTGTCCCTCTGAAACACTGATCTCAGGCCGGACCACCAGATGTACGTCCAGAAGAATGTCGTGCCCCATCCGGCGGCTACGCAGCTCGTGAACGTGACGTACGCCGTCGGTATCCCGGGCAATCGACTTGAGCATCTCGGTATCCTCCACCGAGAGCCCGGTATCGACCAGTTCCTTGACACTGTCCCAGGTGAATTTCCAGCCGATATGAATGATGATGAGCGCGATCACGACTGCCGCCAACAGGTCCAGCCAGACCCAGCCCAGCATTGCGCCGGCCGTCGAGGCCAGTACCACCACGGATGAGAAAGCATCGGTACGGCTGTGCCATGCGTTGGCAATGATCAGATCTGATCGGATGGCCTGGCCAACCCGCCGGGTATAATGGTAGATCCATTCCTTACCGGCGACGGACAATCCTGCAGCAACCAGAACCGGCCATTCCGGCACCTGATCAACCCCACCTTCAAAAAGACGTATCAGGTATTCCCAACCCAAAGCAGCGCCGACAGCGATCAGAATGCTGCCCAGCAACAGCGTTCCAAAGGTTTCGATGCGCTGGTGGCCATAGGGATGATCCTCATCCGGTTCCTGACGCGAAACCCGCATGACGCCCAGAACCAGAAGATCGGAGGCGACGTCGGTGAACGAGTGAACGCCATCAACGACCAATGCCTGGGAATGAAAAAGCACACCTCCGATGACTTTTATCACACCCAGTACGGCATCGAGGATCATTCCGATAATGGTGACCCGGGCCGCGGCTTTCATTTCGCCGTTCAGGGCTTCCTGATTTTGTCGGGTGGTCTGGGCGGGTTGTTCCATTCATGGCACTCCGGTGGAATCTGAGGGGGCGAGTATACCCCTAAACAGGGGATGCTTGTGAGGGGGCGCGGCAGCATTCCCAGGGCGATTCATTGTGCGATTTATGCACATGGTTGCGAATTAATGACAGAGGCGTCGAATTGGCTCGTCACTGGAAAATACTCTTGTGAACTCTATAAGCTATTGAAAAATATAGATAAAATAACTGGTCAAAAAATGATCAATTTGTAGGCTGGCGCAGTTATCAAGGGCTGGCAACGCTTGCCCCTCGATTTTCAACAGGGTTATCCACAGATTTCGTGGAAAAGCGTGTGGGAGGTTCATCCTTCAACCATTTACGTGCCATGGAAGGTAAACACGGGATGCTGTGGAAAACTTCCGGTATACTCCCGCAGCAGATTTTGCTGGAGTTTTACGATGTACGGTGCGATTCGAAACCTTCTGTTTCGCCTGCCTCCCGAACAGGCCCATAACCTGGCGTTGAGCAGCCTTGATCTTGCGCAGAAGCTGGGAATGCTCAGCCTTTTTGCCCCCAAAATAGATGCATTGCCGGTCAATGTTATGGGGCTGGATTTTCCCAATCCGGTCGGTCTGGCGGCCGGGCTCGACAAGAATGCAGATCACCTTGATGCGCTCGGCGCGCTGGGATTCGGTTTTATTGAGGTGGGTACGGTCACGCCCCGAGCCCAACCGGGCAACCCCCAGCCGCGGATGTTTCGGCTGCCCGAGCACCAGGCGATCATCAATCGGATGGGGTTCAATAACGAGGGCCTTGACCACCTGATTGATCGGGTTCAGCGGCGGAAGTACCAGGGTATCCTCGGCATCAACGTGGGCAAGAACAAGGACACTCCCGCCGACCAATCCGATTCGGACTACCGTCGTGGGATTGCGGCCGTCTATGCCCATGCAGACTACATCACCGTCAATGTATCCTCGCCGAATACACCGGGCCTTCGGGATCTCCAGTTCGGCGACGCTCTCAAGGCGTTGTTGGGCGCTATCAAGCAGGAGCAGCTGCGGTGTGAACAACAACATGGTCGTTATGTTCCGATCGCGGTGAAAATCGCCCCGGATATGGACGACACCGGTATCCGTTTTGTGGCAAATGCCTTGATCGAGACTGGTCTGGATGGCGTTATCGCCACCAACACCACCATCAGTCGGGATGCGGTGGTCGGCCACAGACATGCAGAGGAAGCCGGAGGCTTGAGTGGTGCTCCGGTTCGCGAGGCTTCGCTGAGAGTTATACAAGGGCTGTATGCCGAGCTGGGAGAGCGCCTTCCGATCATCGGCGTTGGCGGCATTACCGACGGCGAGAGTGCGGCTGAGAAGGTGCGAGCCGGGGCAAAACTGGTACAGATCTATACCGGCTTTATTTATCGTGGCCCGGCGTTGATTAGTGAAGCGGTGGAAGCCATCCGGAAGGATATTTCGGGGATCTAAAAAAAGATGGGCCCGCCAAGCGGGCCCTTGCGGGGAATAAACCCCGTTGCGCTTCTTCGCATGGTACGGGGCGGGAGGCCCCGTTTGGGTTGCTCTTGCTACTGCATCAAATTGTGTAAAAAGATCAGATCAGGTTTCGGGGTTTGTCTAGGCAGACGTTACGTCGGCCAGCCTGTGGATACCGGATACGCCGGTCATGCCCTCCCAGTTATCTTGTCGGCCTTCACGCCACCCGTTTAACCATTCCTGGCGGACTTCGGGCTGTTCAATCGGGCAGGTGTCTTTGGATTTACCGGACACGCCAGCGAGATAACCCCGCTTGTATGCACGAGCGTGCATGTCTCTTTTCTGTCTTTTCATGCCGTTCCTCACTGATGGATTAACAGAACAAGCGTGTACACTTCTGCAGTGACCGTGACAATCGGGTTTCCCTCCGGGACAACCCCCTATTGCCAGCTCAGGTCAGAGCAGTCAGGATCCTGTTAACGGAGGTTTTTTCGACCTCCGGAACGACGCGTCAGTTACAAGGTAGAACGAACGTTCGGCGCGTGTACACTATTTATTTCATCTATATGACGGCATTCTTATACTTTGATGAAATAAAAATGACGCGGTCTCTGGATAAGTACCGCGAAAACGGAAACTTACCCAATCGGCTTTTTCAATCAGGAGTTCCCATTGTCCAGACGTGTCTTTTTTGTAACCTGCCCCAAGGGTGTTGAATACCTTTTGGCGGATGAAATCCAGGCGTTCGGCCTGGAGCTGGTTCGACACTCGCCCGCCGGGGTCTGGGCCGAGGGTGACCTTGCAGCGGGCTATCGCACCTGTTTGTGGTCCAGGCTGGCCAACCGGGTCATCCTTCATGTTGCGGAAGTGGACGCGGCCAACGAGAACGCCTTGTACGAGGGCGTGCTCGGGGTCGACTGGTCATCGCATATTCCGGGCCGGGGCAGCTTCCGGGTGACCTTCCTGGGACAGAACCAGGCAATCCGGAACACCCAGTTTGGCGCCCAACGGGTAAAGGACGGCATTGTCGACAGTTTCCGGGCGGCCGGCGCCCAGCGCCCGTCGGTTGCCCCGAAAAGCCCGGATGTTGCCGTATCGGCCCGTCTCCATCGGAATCGGCTGTCACTGGGTATCGACCTGAGTGGTCACAGTCTGCATATGCGGGGTTACCGGACGGAAAAGGGTATTGCGCCGTTGAAGGAAAACCTGGCGGCGGCCCTTCTTTATCGGGCGGGCTGGCCCGAAATCGCCGCGGCCGGTGGTGATTTTGTTGACCCGATGTGTGGTTCAGGCACGCTGCTGATCGAAGCGGCCATGATGGCTCTGGATATCGCGCCGGGCCGCCGACAGGATGGTTTCGGATTCGAGAAATGGCTGGGTCACCAGCCGGAAATCTGGCTGGAGCTGAAGCAGGAGGCCGAGCGCCGGGCCCACGAGGGCAAGCGGGCCCGTGTTCCGACGTTTGCGGGATTTGATCAGGATTCCCGGGTTATTGCGACGGCCTGGAAAAACATAGCCCGCGCCGGACTGGAGGGTATCGTGCATGTTGAAGTCCGTCCGGTCGAATCGTTTACCCGTGGGGAAAAGTGGTCACAGCGCGGGTTGGTCCTGACCAATCCCCCGTATGGTGAACGCCTCAGTGAGCGGCGGGAACTGTCCACATTGTACGAAGCGCTGGGGGAAACGGTGAAAAGTGCCGTGCCGGGCTGGCGGATGGCGGTATTCACCGGCGCCCCGGAATTTGGCAAATCGATCGGGCTAAGGAGTTTCAAGCAGTACAAGCTGTTTAATGGAAAGTTGCCTGCGCAGTTGCTTCTGTTCGAGGTGGACGAAGCCAACGCCATGACTCCCCGGGATCCGGACAGATCGGGAGAGATCCGTCCGCGAATCGCAAACGAGGAGCGGGCGTCGATGCTTCGTAATCGCCTGAAGAAAAACCTGAAGACCCTCGGGCAGTGGGCAAGGAAGCAGGGCATTGGTTGCTATCGTGTTTACGATGCAGACATGCCCGAATACGCCCTCGCCATCGATCTTTATGAAGGGCGAGTACATGTACAGGAATACGCTGCGCCCAAAACGGTCGATGAGCGGGCGGCTCGTGAACGCCTTGCGGAAGCGCTGGCGGTTATTCCGGAAGTCCTCGGCATTGATCCTGCGGATCTCATCTGCAAGCAACGTCAGCGCCAGGCAGGAACCCAGCAATACGAGAAGCAGTCCGCAACCGGCGAATTCATGACCGTCCACGAGTATGGCTGCGCGCTCCGGGTAAATCTGAAAGATTATCTGGATACCGGGCTGTTTCTGGATCACCGACCGGTCCGATACTGGATCCAGACCCATGCAAAAGGGCAGCGATTCCTGAACCTGTTCTGCTATACAGGTGCTGCTTCAGTTCATGCTGCGGTAGGTGGCGCCAGCCGTTCCCTGAGCCTGGATATGTCAAAGACCTACGTGAACTGGGCGCGAGAGAATCTGGCGCTCAACGGGGCAGATTCGGGAAAGCATCGGGTCGAGCAGGCCGACTGCCTCGCCTGGCTGGCGGAGAAGCCCTCGCCGGATCAGAGGTATGACCTGATATTTATGGATCCTCCGACCTTTTCGAATTCTGCGCGGATGCAGGGCGTTCTCGATATCCAGAAGGATCACGCCACCCTGATCAGGCAGGCGATGCGCCGCCTGACGTCGGATGGCTTGCTGATTTTTTCGAACAATTTCCGCCGGTTCAGGCTGGATGAGACGCTCCAGTCGGAGTTTTCTGTGGAGGAAGTCTCGAAAAGCACGATCGATCGGGATTTTCAGCGCAACCCGAAGATCCATCGGTGCTGGCATATCCGACACCTTTCCTGATCACCGCTCAGGTCGGGCGGATCAGAACTCGTATCGGAGACCGCCCGAGAACTGGAAGCTGTTCACCTTGGTGTCGGTGTCCTCGAAGAGCTTGCCGCCCTCGAATACCAGATAGGTGTCGTCCATCACCTCAAAGTCCATGCCGGCAATCCAGCTGACGGCAAAGCTGCTGGCTGGAAATTCTTTCTCGAAGTCCTGGTAGAGTGCATTCCGCTTGTCATCCGGATTCCGCAAGTCCGCTGTCCCCTGGATGTAGGAAAAACCGAACTGACCATAGATGTTGGCGTAGTTGGTGATCGGGTAATGCAGACCCATGTACCAGCTTGCGTAATAGTCGATGGCCAGGGACAGGTCGCTACCTGGGACCTGGGCATCCTGATAGCCGGCACCGGCACGCAGCTCGGCATGGAAGAGATCGGAAATGTGGCCGCCGACCACCAGCGTTCCTGCCTGCCCCCAGGCCTTTTCCGTCGCCAGGCCAATTGAACGGTGCTGTATCGTTGTAGCCAGCAGGCCGATGTAATGTTTATCGGCTCTGGGCTTTTCGGTGACCTCCTTGTCCTGCGCATGGGCGACCGAGCTCGCCAGCAGAGCCATCACGCAGACGGGCACCATTACGGCGCCGAGGACAGTGTTCACGACCTGTTTCATGGATTTCCGGTTTCCTGAAAGGTGAGCGTTTGGGCCGATTCTGCCTTCTGTAACGTACTGTTACGTCGACCCGCGTCACACTTCCCCGCCTTTCGCAGGGGGAGGGCGTCAGTGATCGAGAAGCCCTTCCTCTTTCGCCAGCAACAGCAGGGCATAAACACCGTTTTCCGGCAGTTGCGGTTCCAGGCCTTCCTCGATCATCAGCTGATGACGTCGATCTTCGAGGTCTTCCCGGTCGATATCGGTGATGAGGTCGCTGATTGGCGCAATTTCAAAGGGGGGATCTTGCTGCACAGCTCCGAAGATCAGGTCAACCAGCACCTCATCCGGATCCAGTCCATCCACGTAAACGGTCTGGTCGGGCAAATCCTGGTGAAGTTCCCGGGCCAGTTCAATCACGGGCACACCCTGTTCTTCAAGGTACCTGAGGTCGACGTCTCCAAGGTCTCCATCGTCCGGTAACCAGGCATCCTCCGGTGCAATCACCACGGTCTTCATACGACCGTCTTCCAGGGACCAGGCCATGGCAACGGGGAACAGCGCGTCGTCGGTCTGACAGTATTCGATGTCGAGGAATCGGGGTAAAGCCAAGGTCGCACTCCGCTTGAGCTGAGAGGTGAGTATAGGGAATGTCACTATGGCCTGTAGGAGCCATTATCGCTTCATGCCATACTGTGCGGGCCATTATCAATCAATCAGGGACATCATGGAACACGCTGAATTCAACAAAGATTTGATGGAGTTTCTGAATCAGTCGCCGACGCCGTGGCACGCGGTGTCAACAATGAAACGCCGTCTGGATGCCGCCGGATTCGAACAGCTGGACGAGCGGGATGAGTGGTCACTGGCGCGTAACAAAGGTTACTACGTCATTCGCAACGGCTCCTCGATGGTGGCCTTCCGTACCGGCACTGAGGACGTTTCCGTGAACGGCATACGGATGGTCGGCGCGCATACGGACAGCCCCTGCCTGAAGGTAAAGCCCAATCCGGAGCTTCGCCGCAAAGGGTTCTTCCAGTTGGGTGTGGAAGTGTATGGCGGCGTGTTGCTCAATCCCTGGTTTGATCGTGATCTTTCCCTGGCAGGACGCGTGACTTTGCTGGATGAGGCAGGGGAGGTGCGGGATGCCCTGGTCGACTTCCGGAAGCCGGTCGCCTTCATTCCGAGCCTGGCCATTCACCTGGACCGGGAAGCCAACAGCAATCGCACTGTCAATGCCCAGACCGACCTGCCACCGGTGCTCATGCAGGTTCCCGAGACTGACACAACCCGGTTCGACGATCTCTTGATCCAGCAGGTCGCGTCCGAAACCGGGCTGAAGGCGCGAAAGATTCTGGGCTACGAGCTGAGTTTCTACGATGCCCAGAAAGCTGCGTTCGTCGGGCTCAGGGAGGAATTCCTGGCATCGGCGCGCATGGACAATCTGCTCAGTTGCTATATCGGTCTGCAGTCACTGATTCACACGTCCGGAGACGAATCCGCCTTGCTGGTATGCAATGACCACGAAGAAGTCGGGAGCATGTCTGCAGAGGGAGCGCAGGGGCCTTTCCTGACAGCGGTACTGGATCGTTGGTGTGGCGCCGGCAAAGCCCGGGCCATTGCCCATTCAATGATGATTTCTGCGGACAACTCCCACGGCGTTCATCCGAATTACAGTGACCGGCATGATGAAAATCACGGTCCGGTTCTGAACCAGGGCCCGGTGATCAAGGTCAATCACAATCAGCGCTATGCGACCAACAGCCGTTCGGCCGCCCTGTATCGCCACATAAGCGATGAGTTGGGCCTGCCTCACCAGACCTTCGTGGTGCGTAGCGATATGGCCTGTGGTAGCACGATTGGGCCCCTGACGGCGGGAAATCTGGGAGTGACCACCCTGGATATCGGGGTACCTCAGTTTGGTATGCATTCCATCCGTGAGCTCATCGGTGCGGAGGACGGCTATACTCTGTTTCGGGTGTTGTCGGAATTCATGCAGCGGAAAACGATTTTCTGAGGCGCAACAAAAAAGGCCGCTGATCAGTCATCAGCGGCCTTTCGAAATAAGTGGCTCCCCGAGCTGGGCTCGAACCAGCGACAAACGGATTAACAGTCCGTTGCTCTACCAACTGAGCTATCGGGGAACAGCAGTAAAGTGGCGCGCATATTAAGCGCTTTGATTTGTGTCGTCAACCCCCTGAATTGAAAGGTTAAACATTGTACGAAAGCAGACACCTGCAGTACCGGCCACCGGTCTGGCTACGTAATGGCCACATCCAGTCGGTCTGGCCGTCCCTGTTCCGGTCAGTGGCGATGCGTACGCCTGAAGAGGAAGTATTGCCGACTCCGGATGAGGACGAACTGCACCTCGACTGGTATCGCCAGGGCAGTGACCGGCTGGCCGTTATTTCCCATGGACTGGAAGGTCATAGCCGTCGCCCTTACGTGCTGGGTCTGGCACGAGCGCTTCTGGCGGAAGGGTGGGACGTCCTGGCGTGGAACTATCGTTCCTGCGGCGGCACCATGAACCTCAAGCCAAGGTTTTATCACAGCGGCGCTACGGAAGACCTGGCCCATGTGGTTCGCCATGCGCTCGGCGGTGATTACCAGTCGCTTTTCCTGTCCGGTTTCAGCATGGGCGGAAACCTTACGTTGCTTTATCTGGGCCAGCAGGGCGAACATGTGGACAGCCGGATCCGCGGAGCCGTGACCTATTCGGTTCCCTGTGACCTGGCGGGCAGCGCGGAGGTGCTTGCGTTGCCCAGTCGTCGTATCTACATGCAGCGGTTTCTCAAGGACCTGCACGAAAAAATGCAGGAGAAGTCCCGGCGCTTCCCGGACCGGATCGATGTATCCGGTTTTGAATCGATCCGCACCTTCCGGGAGTTCGATGACCGATACACGGCCCCGCTGCACGGGTTCCGTGATGCGAAAGACTATTGGGCCCAGTGTTCCGCGCTTCCCCGACTGAAAGACATCCGGGTGCCGGCATTGATGGTTAATGCCGCAGACGATCCGTTCCTGTCCAGCGCCTGTTATCCGGAGTCTAAAAAAGTCCTGGGTGCCTATGTTCGGCTGGAGGCCCCGAAATGGGGCGGACATGTCGGATTTGTCGAGCACGCCAGAGATGGCTTTTACTGGTCTGAACGGCGCGCCCTCGGGTTCCTCAGCGCCATGTCATGAATCGGCGGAGGTGGTGCTAACCGTCTCCAGCATCGGTTTGAGTACGGGCCAGACGTTATCCAGCAGTTTGGGCTGGGCGTCGTCGGATGGGTGGATGCCGTCCTGCTGCATCATCCCGTCCTGATCGTATATCCCGTCCATGAAGAAGGGAACCAGGGCAGTGTTGTAGCTGTCGGAGAGAGTCGGAAACAGGTCGGCGAACATCCGGGTGTATTGGGGGCCGTAGTTGGGAGGGATCTGCATGCCCACCAGCAGTACCCGGGCGCCGGCATCCTGCGCGTCCCTGATCATGGCGGTGAGGTTGGACTTGATCACATCCGGCGGGAAGCCCCGCAGGCCATCGTTACCTCCAAGCTCAATGACCACGATATCCGGATGATGCTTGCTGATGAGATCCGGCAGGCGGCGGGCGCCTCCATCGGTCGTTTCCCCGCTGATGCTGGCATTGACGACGGACCACTGAGCCAGGCCGGTATCGTCCAGCCTTTTTCGCAGCAGTTGCACCCACGCCGTTTCGGTCGATACGCCGTAGCCCGCACTGATGCTGTCGCCCATGATCAGGATCGTATTGGCTGTTGCGAACGCCGGGAGGGCGAGCGCCGTTAAAAGCAGCAACAGGATTGATCTGGCGTAGTTGGATAGCGTATGCATATACAATTCAGTGACCTGTGCTGATGGAATAAACCAGGAACCCCGGGAGGGCCCGTGAACCAGATGACCAATCCGAATGCCGACCATCATACTCCCATGCTGAGAGTGACAGGCTTGAGCCATCGGGTCCCCCTTGAAACCGATACGCTGACGATCTTGCAGGGGGTCAACCTGGAAATCAATCGTGGCGAATCGGTGGCCATTGTAGGTCGCTCCGGATCGGGCAAGACCACGTTGCTTGGTCTGCTGGCAGGGCTGGACACCCCCAGTGAGGGCTCCGTGGAACTCGATGGTGCAATGATCAGCCAGCTCAGCGAGGACAAACGGGCCGAACTCCGGGCCAGTCGGGTCGGATTTGTGTTTCAGTCGTTCCAGCTCCTGCCGGCCCTGTCCGCGCTGGAGAACGTCATGTTACCGCTTGAGCTGGCGGGCATGGATAATCCCGACAGGCGGGCCCGTGAATTGTTGGAACGGGTCGGACTGGGCGAGCGCCTGAACCACACTCCCCGCCAGCTTTCAGGGGGCGAACAGCAGCGTGTTGCCATTGCGAGGGCCTTTGCCTGCGAGCCGGTCGTCCTTTTTGCCGACGAACCCACGGGAAACCTGGACAACCGCACCGGTCAGGCCGTGTCGGATCTGTTGATGGCGCTTAACCGGGAGCAGGGTACTACGCTGGTGATGGTGACTCACGATGAGCATCTCGCGGCCAGATGTGCCCGGCAGCTTCACATCGAAGCGGGCCAGTTGTCGGAACCGACCGCGGAAGAGAGTGTGTCCTGATGGCTGCATCGCAGAAGCTTCATTCGGTGGGTCGAGACTGGCGCGAGCGGGATGTACGGGTGGTGTTGGCAGCACTGATGATTGCTGTCGCCACAGTCGCCACGATTGCATTGTTTGCCAGTCAGCTCCAGAGAACGCTGGTCACCTCCGCCAGCACTTTCCTCGCCGCTGACCGGCAACTGGATGTCGAAAACGGCCGTCCCATTCCGCACAGTTGGCTGGAGGAAGCTCACAGCCGGGGATTGCGGACGGGACAGATGGTGGAATTCTCCACCATGGTGTTCGGTGGCGATCGGTTCCAGCTGGTGTCGGTCAAGGCAGTCAGTGACGAATATCCGCTCCGCGGTGATCTGGAGATCCAGACCCGGGAGGGTGGCCCCCGTGAAACCGTTCGGTCCGGACCACCGCCGGGGGAGGTGTGGATCAATCCCCGGCTTCTTCGTCTGCTTGGCTTGACGTTGGGCGATACACTGGAAGTGGGTAACGAAACACTGAGGGTCTCTGCCCTTTTGCTTCGGGAGCCGGACGGTGGTTTCAGTATGTCCGCCCTGGCTCCCCGGGTGATGATGCACAAGAACGATGTGGCCGCCACCGGTGTCATCCAGACCGGCAGCCGTGTCGAGTATGTGTATCTGTTTGCCGGTGATACAGCTGCGCTGGAGTCATTCGGCGCCTGGTTGAAGCCACAGCTTGAACCCAGTCATGAATGGCGCAGTGTTCGCGACGGGGAAACACTGTCACGATCGCTCCAGAGGGCGGAGCGTTTCCTGTTGCTCGGTGGCAGTCTCGCGGTGTTGCTGGCTGCCGTCGCGGTGGCAGTGGCCAGTCGGCAATACGCCATGTCCCAGAGGGACACCGTGGCTCTGCTGAAAACGCTCGGCCTCAGCGGTCCCGGCATTGCCCGTCTTTACCTGAGACGCCTGGCCATTTGGGGGATAGTGGGAATTGTAGGCGGTCTGGCGATTGCCATACCGTTGTTCTGGATTCTGGCAAGCATGCTGGGCAACCTGCTGGATCGTCCCGTTGAGCTTTATTTTGATCCGAACGCAGTGTTTCCCGCGCTGGCAACAGCGGTTGTCTCCTTGTTTGCCTTTGCCTACCCGCCGATCCGTCGACTGCGCCATGTACCGGCCATGAGAGTGCTGAGAAGCCAGCCTACCGGGGAGCACAAAGAGCTCTGGCGGGATGGGGTGCTCGCGCTCGTGGCGATTTTCGGACTGGTCTGGCTCTATGCCCGGGAACTGGATCTGGTCGTCGCGTTGTTGGGGAGCGTGGTTCTGCTGTTGCTGGTACTCGGACTGGTCGGCGGTGTACTTATTGCCGGTCTTCGCCAGATACGTGGTGGGGGCAATGCCTGGCGGCTTGCGCTGGTGGGGCTGTACCGTCACCGCGGTGCGAGCCTGTCCCAGATGGCCGTTTTTGGTATGACCATCATGCTCGCCGCCACATTGCTGTTGGTCCGGACTTCGCTGCTGGACGACTGGAAAGCCCAATTGCCGGAGAAGGCCCCCAACCATTTCCTGATCAACATTGCTCCAGACGCGAAGGACGATGTCGCCGCCTTCTGGCGCGAACGTGGCCACCCGCTTGAACACCTTTACCCGATGGTGCGGGGACGCCTGACAGAGCTGAACGGGACACCCGTGAAAGAGGCGATCGGGAACGATAAGAACATTGGTGCCCTGAACCGGGAGCTGAACCTGACCTGGATGGACTCGTTACCCGACGACAACAAGATTGTGAAAGGTGAGTGGTTCACACCCGGAACGGTTTCGGGCGTGTCGGTGGAAGCGGAGCTGGCGGAGCGCCTCGGGCTCAAGCTTGGTGATCGTCTGACGTTCACGGTGGGATCGGAGACCGTTACCGAGCCGGTGACCAGTTTCCGGACCGTCCAGTGGGACAGCATGAAGCCGAACTTCTACATGGCATTTCCGCCGGGGGGCGGCCTGGACGGGCTGCCTGCAACCTGGATTACCAGTTTCTATCTGCCGCCGGATCAGAAGACCGATCTGAATGCTTTCACGCGACAGTTTCCGACCATCTCGGTGCTGGAGATCGATCACATCATTGCCCGGATACAGGAGATAATCCGACAGGTCACGCTGGCCATTGAGACCATTCTCGGAATGATACTCGCGGCTGCCCTGGTGGTCATGGCCGCGGTCGTCAGTGCAACCCTGCGTGACCGGCAAAGGGAAGGGGCCCTGCTGAGAACCCTTGGCGGGCGACAGTCTTTGCTGGTTCGGAGCACCATGCTGGAATTCGGCGTGCTCGGCGGATTTGCCGGGATCGTAGGCGTGCTGGCAGCGGAGGCGGCCGTCTATGCGCTCCAGTACCGGATGTTTGAAGGAAGCTTCAGTTGGCACTGGTCGGTGATTGTCCCCGTGCCTCTGGCCAGCGCGCTTCTCGTCTCATTGCTGGGGCGTTGGCAGCTCGGGCCGGTGTTGTCAGTGTCGCCCATGTTGCTTCTGAGGCGGCTGGAATAGGGGATCAACGGTATCGGGAAAGGATGTTGTCCAGTTCTCCGGTTTCCCGAAGGCGAGTCAGCTCCCGGTTAAACTGCTGCGCAAACGCGCCCCAGTCCTTGCGCAGCATGATCCGGTAACCGTAGTGGCTGATCCCTTTTTCCGAGATCCGAAACCGGTCTTTCAGCCCCCGATTCCGCAATATCCATTTGCCGACCAGTCGATCTGCCACCGCGGCATCGAAGCGCTCCCCGTGCAGCGCATAGGTGAACATGTCCTGATCCCTGGCAACATCAAACCGTTTGATCCTGCCCGCCTCGAAATGGGGTTCCAATGAGGGATACAGGTAGCCAAGGTGGGTCACGAGCGTCCGGGAATACAGATCCTCAATGCTGTTGAAACGGAAGCTGGATTCAGTCGGGATAAAAAAGACTTCCTCAATTGCGACGACCGGAGTGGTGAACTGGAACTGGTCTGGCTGATCGGTCCATTCCCGGGCGCGGGAAGTGGCATCTATGTAGCCATCCTGCAGCATCTGATCGACCCGCTTGCGGGGCACGCGTTTGGCCTGAAGTGTGTAGCCCAGGCGATCCGTGATGGCTTTCATGACATCCCACATGATGCCCGAGGGGGAGCCCTGGTCAACGATCAGGTAGGGCGGATAACCGTTCGGTGAAATATTGAACCGGACAACCTTGCTCTCGTCTGTATCGGCCAGAACAAGGGCCGGGCACAGACACAAGGCAATGAGCAGGATGAGCGATGGCACAGGGAGGCGGAGGTTGGGGTGGTCAATCATGAAAAATCTCTGATGATGCGGCTGCTGTTATGCGTACCCGGCTACCTCCCTGCCAGAATGTGCCAATTGTTACCGCCTGTGCCGATGATTTCAATCATTTCCTGTCAATGTTTGTACAAAAAACGGGCCGTTCGGCCCGTTCCTGATTACGCCCAGGCTCGCCTGAGTATTTCGCGGGCGTCCTCCAGTGTGACTTCCTTTGGATTGAACATGATGGACCCGTCGTCGAGGGCCTGCTCGGCAATATGGTCCAGCTGCGATTCCAGTACTTTTCCTGTTTCTTTCAACGTACGGGGCAACTGGCAGCGCTTGTACAGCTGGTCGCGGAGCTTCCGGATGGCCGAAATGCTGGCTTCGGCACGCCGGCTGGCCGGTGTCGCCGAATAGACTTCCGGACCTTCCAGGTAGAGCAGGAGTTCCCCGAGCGGTTCCCGGATGGATTCGAGATTGAACTCCAGGACGTAGGGCAGGTAGAGGCTCATGCACAGTCCGTGGGGCAGATGGCAGATCGCGCCTGTGGCATGTCCGAGGGAATGAACCAGACCCACCATGGAATTCGAAAAGGCAATGCCGGCCATGGTTGACGCCTGGGCGAGTTCGAGGCGGCCATTGGTGTCTTTCGGGTTATCCATGACATCCAGCAGGGACTGGCTGACCTTTTTGACCGCTGCAGTGGCGTAGGCATCGCTCAGTGGATTTTTGGCCATGCAGGTGAAGGCTTCAGTGGCGTGGGTCATGGCATCCATCGCCGTCGCCGCCGTGATGTGGGGTGGAAGCGTCAGCGTCATGCGCGGATCAATGATGGCGGCATTGGGCAGCAGGAAGGATGACGTGAACGCCAGCTTGACGCCTTTTTTCTCATCCGTGATCACGGCAACGGCGGTCACTTCCGAACCCGTACCGGCCGTGGTCGGCACCACGAAGAAAGGTTTCAGGGGGTGTTTGAGGACGCCTGCACCGCTGTATTTCGCGATGTCATCGCCACCCTCCGAGACCAGGATATTCACTGCCTTGCCGGTATCGATGGCAGAGCCGCCCCCGACCGCGATGATCGCATCGCATTTTTCCTGACGGTAAATGCCGGCAATGTCACGAACCACAGAGGTGGATGAATCGGGCGGTACATCGTCGTAGATGCTGACGATGTCCAGTCCGCTCTCTTCGCAGGCTGCAATCACCGGATCCAGCAAGCCGGCAGCGCGAACGCCTTTATCGGTGATGATCATGGGCCGCTTGGCCGCAAGTCCGGTCAGCTCGTAGGGAATGTGTTCCAGGGCCGCCTTGCCGGCAATGACTTTGACCGGGCAGAAGAACTCGTAATATTTCTGGCTCATTTATGCTCTCGCTGTCTCGACGAAGTTGGTGGCAACTTTCAGATAGATACGGGCCGCACTGATCAGCTTTTCAGGCAGATGCAGGCTGTCGGGGTATTCCTTCACGGCCCGTTTGGCAATCAGCTTGGGCAGTATGAAGGCTTCCAGGCGGTTCAGTACCCGGGTCATGCGAACCGCATAACTGAGGTCTCCGTCCACCAGCATGCGGTCGTGGGCAAACGCCTCGGCGGTTTTCTCCTGGAACGACAGAACCAGGAAAGCATGGGCGATGTGCTTGAACTGGATGGACAGATCGATCGGGCGGGGCGCAGATTCGCCGTGATAATGGAAGTGTCCGTTGCCGGTGTGCTCGACGATCAATCGCGGCCCGTCCGGCATGACCATCATCTCGAAGAGCAGTCCCTCCGGCAGTGCGCGGGCGTCATTCTGAACGGTTTCGTCCACTTCACTGACCGCCTGAAGGGCACGTCCCATAACCTGGAACATGATGTCCACATACAGGCGGCGAGTCTGGAAAACCATCGGCTGGATACGTTTGAGCAACATGGCCGTTGTCCATTGTTTGTTGTCGATATACTGATTTTTAGAGTTATTGCTCTAAAAGTCAATGCAGCCAGTGACTGATTTGTTGCGTCAGTGGGGCAAATCCTGTTTTGAATATAAAAAGGCCGGGACCCTGCGTGGGCCCCGGCCTTGTGTTGGTTCCGGTACGTAATGTCGTCTATTGCGTCATCGCTGCCAGCTTTTTCTGGGCCTCTTCACCGACCTGACCGCCAGCTTTGGCCGCCTGGCTGTAATAGGCCACGGCATCGTCACGGCGGGATTGGCGGGCGGCTATGTCGCCCAGTCGCAGGAAGGCGATGGACGTGGGGACGACGTCGTTGGCTTTGAGCAAGTTGGTTCGGGCCTTTTCCAGCTTGTTCAGGTCCAGGGCATTGAGCCCGTCCCGCAGCCGGTACTCGAACATCTCAGGGTACAGAGACACGGCCTTGTCGAAATCTGCCTCGGCTTTTTTTGGCTGGTCCTGGGCCTCGTAAATCCGGCCGCGCAGCGAGTAGAACATGGCTTCCCGGGGCAATAGTCGAATGGCTTCGTTGACCTTGGCCAACGCCTTGTCGAACTGCTTGTCCCTGGCAAGCTCCAGCGCCTTGTCGTGAGCATCATAGGCCGGCTGCAGTTCTTTCAGCTTTGCGATTTTTCGCTGGTAGACATCCTGGCCACGGTACCCGCCCGCACCGAGCTTGTTGACCATCTGCTGATTCTCACGGACCCGCTTGGTGGACGGGGGGTGTGTCGCGAAAAGTCCCTGGATAAAGTTGGAATCCCGGCCTTCGCTGAGCTTCACGAACGTTTCCTGAAGTTCCACGGCGGCCTGGGGATCGTAACCGGCACGCTTCATATAGGTGATGCCATAGTGGTCCGACTCGAGCTCGTCTCCCTGACTGTATTGTGCCAGCGCGAGTTGGGCGCCAAGTGCCGCACCGCCCATGACCAGGCCGGCCCATTCATTGTCGGATAGTGCAATGCCAAGGCCGGCGACGCCCAGGCTGATCAGCTGGGCCTGCTGCATCCGCTGAACGCTGTGACGTGCGGCCGCGTGGACAATCTCATGTCCCAACACCGCGGCAAGCTGGGCTTCGTCGTCCAGTTCCGTGAGGAGGCCGCGGTTCACGGCAATCTTGCCGCCCGGCAGCGCCCAGGCATTGGGGACACTGTTGTTCAGGACCACGAAATCATAGGGCAGGTCGGGGCGGTCGCTGACCCGGGCCAGCTTTTCGCCCACGTCCCGGACATAGAGGGTCAGCTCGGGATCCACATAGAACCGCCCGCCCTGGGTCTGTTGGGTAGGAATGTACTGTTCAGCGCCCATCGCCAGTTCCTGGCTTTCGGGGATCAATGAAAGCTGCTTCTCGCCGGTCACCGGATTGACGGTACAGCCGACCACGCCGACTGCGAGCAGTGTCAGCAGGACAAAAGGTTTGATCGAAATGCGACGCACGTTGAACTCCTGTGAAAACGTCCATGATGATTCGGGAAGCCCGCGAAGCATCATTGCATGGGGGAAACCCGATGAAAACGCCCGATTTCTGGAGGGCAACCAGCTCATCACGTATTATAGTGACAGAAGCGCGCTTCTTATCGAATCCTGACCAGGCCTTTCATGGGTAACTTGCTGGAATTACTTGCACTGCTGTGGTTTTTTGCCTGCTGGATGGGGTACACCCTGTATTCCAGGCGACGGGCGGCCGATCGGTCCTGCCTTTCCAATACCCTTGATCTGTACCGCGAGGACTGGATGCGGGTGATGCTGCGACGCACCAACCGGATTGCCGATGCCTCCGTGGTGGGCAATCTGGAACGCAACGGCGCTTTCTTCGCGTCCAGTTGCCTGCTGATCCTTGCCGGCATCATTACTGCACTGGGCTACACTTCCCAGGCGATGGAGGTGTTTGCGACGCTGCCTTTCAGTACTGTGCCCAGCCGGGAAATCTGGGAGCTGAGGCTGGTGACACTGCTGGTGGTTTTCGTCTACGCCTTCTTCAAGTTCACCTGGTCGATGCGGATGTACAATTTCGTATCCGTGATGATCGGCAGCGCACCACTGGCGGATGACAGCAAAACCAGCCCGGCAGCCCGGGAGGCCTTTGCCCGAAGCGCCGGCAATATCTGCAACCTGGCGGGTGACGCCTTTAACCTGGGGCTGCGCTCCTACTATTACGCTCTTGCCGTAGTGGCCTGGTTCTTCAGTCCCATTGCTTTCATCGTTGCCTCCACGGTCGTGGTGATCGTCCTTTACCGGCGGGAGTTCTGTTCTGATGCCCTGGGCGCACTCAGATCCGGCAAGGTGTTCGAAGAGCCCCTGCCGGGCAAGGCGGACCCGACCTCCAAACCCAACTGATTCACAGGCTTTGTGTGAATGGATAACCAGACACGAATCAACCGGGTAACCCGGTTTATCAATACGCTCAACCAGGCCCGCGAACTCGGGATCTCGGTGACCGAGGCGGACGAGGGTACGCTGACCCTGTGCCTGCCCTATGACGACCGCATCATTGGCAACCCGGATACCGGCGTCATTCATGGCGGCGCCATCACCACGCTGATGGATACCACCTCCGGCTGCGTGATCCTGTGTGCGCTTGACGATTTCGAGCTGTGTCCGACCCTGGACCTGCGGGTGGATTACATGCGTCCAGCGCATCCCCATCAGCCGGTCTACGCCAGGGCTGAAACCTATCGCATCACCAGGAACATCATCTTTACCCGATGCGAGGCCTATCAGGAAGGCGGTGAGACCATTGCCAACTGCGTGGCAACGTTCATGCGTATCGGTAAGGACGCTTCGCCCAAGCAATTTCGTGACCTGATTACCGGAGGTGAAGAATGACCGAGCCGGAAATCCTTCGCTACACCCGTGAAACCGGTGATTTCTCCCGGTTGCTCGCCAGTATTCCCTACGCCGGTTTCATCGGTCTGACCTGCGACCGTTTTGGGGATGATCTGATTTTCCGCCTTCCCCGGAAAGAGACGAATCTGGGTAACCCCATCCTTCCCGCGATTCATGGTGGAGTCATCGGCGGCTTCATGGAAATGTCCGCCAATATCTACCTGATGATGACCCAGGATTCGTTGCGCATGCCCCGAATCGTGGATTTCTCACTGGACTATCTGCGTGCCGGCCTGAACCGGGAAACCTATGCCGAGTGCCGCCTGACCCGTCAGGGCAATCGTGTCGCCAACGTGATGGTGTCGGCTTGGCAGAAATCCCGGTCCGAACCCATCGCCACCGCCCGGGCTCATTTCCTCCTCGAAGACTGACTTCCCTCTATTATCGGGGACTTGAAATACCCCTGGCTGTCCCCATTTTCCCTGTCAGACATAATTCGACAGTTGGGCAGCACGGGCCGGAGGGCATTTCCAAAACCGTGCGAAGCCATGGATGGCGTAGCCGAGCGTACAGGGAGGTATTCACAGCGTGTTTTGGAAATGCCCTCCGGCCCGTGCTGCTTCCCCGAAAGAGAGACAGCAGGAGAACCAAAAGCCATGACGGTTGAGACGCAGAAAGAGACGTTGGGTTTTCAGACCGAAGTTAAGCAACTGCTTAACCTGATGATCCACTCCCTGTATTCGAACAAAGAGATCTTCCTTCGTGAGCTGATTTCCAACGCCTCGGACGCCGAGGACAAGCTCCGGTTTGCCGCGTTGAAAGACGACAAACTGTACGAGGGCGATTCCGAGCTGCAAATCCGCCTGGATTACGACAAGGACGCCGGCAACGTCACCCTCACCGATAACGGCATCGGGATGACCCGCGATGATGTGATCTCCAATCTGGGTACCATCGCCAAGTCCGGCACGGCCGAATTCCTCAAGCAACTGTCTGGAGACGAGAAGAAGGACAGCAAGCTGATCGGCCAGTTCGGCGTTGGTTTCTACTCTGCGTTTATCGTCGCTGACCGCGTGGAAGTGTTCACCCGCCGTGCCGGCGCGCCGGTGGAAGAGGGCGTGCACTGGGAATCCGCCGGTGATGGCGAGTTCACCATCGAACAGACCAACCGTGAACAGCGGGGCACCCAGATTGTTCTGCACCTGAAATCCGACGCCAAGGAATTTGCCGATGGCTGGCGCCTGCGCAGCCTGGTGAAGAAGTACTCCGATCACATTTCGTTCCCGGTAATCATGAAGTCCGAGTCCGAGGAAGAGGACAAGAAAGGCGAGGATGAGACCGTCAACGATGCAACGGCGCTCTGGACCCTGCCGCGTACCGAGATCAAGGACGAGGAGTACAAGGAGTTCTACAAGCACATTGCCCATGATTTCGAGGACCCGCTGACCTGGTCCCACAACAAGGTCGAGGGCAAGCTGGACTACACCAGTCTTCTGTACATCCCCAAGCGGGCACCGTTCGATCTGTATAACCGTGAAGCGCCGCGCGGCCTCAAGCTGTACGTTCAGCGCGTGTTCATCATGGACGACGCCGAGCAGTTCCTGCCATTGTATCTGCGTTTCGCCAAGGGCGTGATCGACTCCAACGACCTGTCCCTGAACGTATCCCGGGAAATCCTGCAGAACGACAGCACTGTGGAAAGCATCCGCACGGCCATGACCAAACGGGTTCTGGACATGCTGTCCAAGCTGGCCAAGAAGAATCCCGAGGACTACCAGGCGTTCTGGAACGAGTTCGGAACCGTGCTGAAGGAAGGCCCGGCGGAAGACTTCAGCAACCGTGAGAAGATCGCCGGCCTCCTGCGCTTCGCATCCACTCACACCGGCGAGCCGACCCAGAACGTGTCGCTGGACGAATACATCGAGCGGATGAAGGATGGCCAGAAGAAGATCTTCTACATCACTGCCGATAATTTCACCGCCGCCAAGAGCAGCCCCCACCTGGAAGTGTTCCGGAAGAAGGGCATTGAGGTACTGATCCTGTCCGATCGCATTGACGAGTGGATGATGGGCTACCTCAGCGAGTACGACGGCAAGCAGTTCCAGGACGTCGCCCGTGGCGATCTGGACCTGGGTGAAGTGGAAACCGAAGAGGACAAGAAGCACAAGGAAGAAGCGGCCGAGGAGCACAAGGGCCTGCTCGAGCGTATCCAGAAGGCATTGGAAGATCGGGTTCAGGAAGTCCGGGTGACCAACCGCCTGACCGACTCGCCGGCGTGTCTGGTTGTCGGTGAGTTCGACATGGGCGCACAGATGAAGAAGATCATGGAAGCCGCCGGTCAGAAAGTGCCCGACAGCAAGCCGATCTTTGAACTCAACGTGGATCACCCGCTGGTCCAGCGCCTGGAAAGCGAACAGAACGAAGAGCGCTTCGGCGAGTTGTCTGCGGTGCTGTTCGATCAGGCGACGCTGGCCAGTGGCGAGCAGATCAAGGACCCGGGTGCCTATGTAAGCCGTCTCAACAGGCTGCTGCTGGAACTGGCGAACTGAGGCCATGCAGCAGATCATCGTTGATCTGAGCATCAGCCCTGATGAGTGGATCAAGCTCTATCAGGGCGTTGCCAGCGATGTTCACACCACGGCCCGGGACGGACGCTCTGTCCGTTTCCCGGCCCGTATTCTTTCCCGCTTTTACCTGCAGGACGGCATCCGGGGTTCGTTCCGGATCCTGTTCGATGACCAGGGCAAGTTCCAGTCGGTGGAACGACTGTCATAGGGGTTTTCCGGCTTCAAAGCCCACCGCAAACGCACTACAATGCCGGCCCGTTTATTCTTTAATCACCCGGAGCCGACATGAGAGTCATCCTTGCCCCGATGGAAGGGCTGGTCGATGCCCCCATCCGTGAAACCCTGACTCGGGTTGGCGGCATAGACCGCTGTGTGACGGAATTCATCCGGGTGACCCACGGAACCCTGCCGCCCCGTGTCTTCTTCAAATACGCCCCCGAGCTGGAGCGCGATTGTGCAACCCGGGTGGGGACACCGGTTGCCGTCCAGTTGCTTGGCTCCGATCCCGGCCAGATGGGCCTGCACGGGCTCAAGGCGGTCGAGCTGGGCGCCAAACAGGTGGACATCAATTTCGGGTGTCCCGCGAAAACGGTCAACAAACACAAGGGCGGCTGTGTGCTGATGCGCGAACCCGAGCTTATGTACGCCATCACGGCTGCGGTTCGCGAGGCGGTGCCGGAGGGGATCCCGGTGACTGCGAAAATGCGCCTGGGGTACGACGACCGGTCCATGGGCGTGGCCTGTGGCCAGGCACTGGAAGCCGCCGGCGCGGAAGAAATCGTGATCCATGCCCGCAGCAAAGTGGACGGTTACAAGCCGCCGGCCTACTGGGAGGAGATCGCGAAGGTGCGCGAAGCCGTCAACAGTCACGTCATTGCCAACGGGGAAATCTGGACGGTGGCGGATTACTGGCGCTGTCGGGAAGTGTCCGGTTGTGATGACGTGATGATCGGCCGGGGGCTGATCGCGCGGCCGGATCTTGCCGCACAGATCAAGGCCTCGCAGACGGGGGAGTCGGTACCGGATATGACCTGGCCCGAGGCGGTTGCACTCGTTCGCGAATACGCAGCTGCGCTCCAGACACGGCTGGAGGACCGGTACGTCACCGGTCGGATCAAACAGTGGATGAATTTCCTGCGCCTGGGCTTTGCCGAAGCCGAACTGCTGTGGCCGGAGGCCCGGAAAATCCGCGATGTGGCGCCCATGCTTGCGTGTCTGGACCAGGACATACCGGAAGCCCGGTTGAAAATCCGCGCAGCCTGACTCGCGGATTCTCCCGCCTTTATCCGAAAGCCCCGTCCAGGAGCTTTTTTTTTGTGCCTGCACGGTTTTTTCACGACTAGACTGGGACAAGGAAACGCTGTGGTCGTATGACAAGAGGACAAACACCAAAAACAGCAGGGAGGGATCATCCCATGGGTCAAGGTAGGTTAAAAAGCGCTTCAGCCGGATTGTTGTTGGCGGCAGGTCTGTTTCTGACCACGGCTGCTCAGGCGGCCGACGGCGTCGTCAAGGTCACGCCACTGGGCAGTCACGATGGTGAATTTTGCGTGCTCGACCGGGCCATGGTGTTTGAGGATCCGGACGGCACCCGGATTCTTTATGACGCCGGTCGCACGGTCGCGGGGCCGGACGATCCCCGCCTGGGCGATATTGACGTGGTTCTGCTTTCCCACGTGCATGGTGACCACCTCGGCGACAAGCGGATCGAGAAGGTCAATCAGGGCGGTTGTGGCTCCCCCGAATTTCCGGTGGCCACCACACCTCAGTCGAATACGGTCGAGATCGCCCTGAAAAAGCAGGCTGTTCTGGTCACCGGCAGTGAGATGCCGGCGTTTCTGGGTGCCAAGCTCAAGGCGGCCGGTGGTGATCCTTCGATGTCCCAGCTGGTTCGGTTTGGCGCCAGCAAAACGGTTGGGGGCGTTACCATCACCACGGTACCGGCGGTGCACAGCAATGGGGTCTCTCCAGCCTTCCTGACGGGCGCGTTGTCTGACCATCTGTCAGAGGCTGGTGTCTCCGTATACGTCGGGCCTCCAACGGGCTACGTGCTGACCTTCTCCAACGGTCTGGTTACCTATCTGTCCGGCGATACCGGCATTACGGCGGAGCAGAAGCTGGTGGTGCATGACCATTACGCGGCAAAGCTGGTGGTGATGAACATCGGTGATACCTACACCACCGGGCCCACCGAAGCGGCCTACGTCATCAACGACCTCATTAAACCGGCCTCGGTGATCCCGTCACACGCGAACGAACCGGCGACCGAAGGCGGAAAGGTGAAGTCGGGAACCCGGACGGCGACGTTCCGCGACGCGGTCCAGGTTCCGGTCCATATTCCGTTGAGCGGGCGCACGCTGGCGTTCAACGGAATGGGAGAGTGTGTCGCGGGGTGTGATTGAGCGGGACCCTCAGTCACGGTTCTCCATGTCCGCTGTGTAGTCGCCGGAACGGGCCAGGCCATTGAGCCTGGCCCGCTTCTTCAGCGCTGCCTGAGCCTTGGGGGCGTTTTCCGGATGTCCGGCCCAGGCATGCTGGGCCGGTTCCTGGAGGGCGCGGCCGTAGGAGAAGCTCAATTCCCATGGCTCAGCGCCCATATTGTTGATGGCATTGAGATTCAGGGTGGCTTCCTCGGGACTCTGGCCCCCGGACAGGAAGAAAATTCCCGGTACGGCGGCCGGCACACAGCGGCGGAATGTGGTGAGCGTGAACTCTGCCACCTGTTCCGGAGTTGCCTTCCCGGACGCCTTGCCGGGGGTGACCATGCTGGGTTTCAGCACCATGGTCTCCAGTTGCACCCCATGCCGGGCAAGCGCCCGGAAGACTTCTCCCAGAACTGCTTCGCTGACCTCCGCTGCCCGCTCAATAGTATGATCTCCGTCGATCAGGACTTCCGGTTCGACAATGGGTACCACCCCCAGAGACTGGCAGATGGCCGCGTAGCGGGCCAGAACCTCGGCATTGGACACAATCGCCTGCCGGGAGGGCTGGGTATCGGAAATATGAAACACGTCCCGCCATTTGGCGAACCGGGCACCCAGCTTCTTGTACTCCGCCAGACGGTTCTCCAGCCCATCCAGGCCAAAGGTAATTTCGTCGCCCGGCGCATTCACCAGCGGTCCTTTCCCCTTGTCGACCTTGATTCCCGGGACAATTCCCTGAGCCTCGAGCAGATGAGGCATGGCAACGTCTTCCAGGCTGAGCTGGGACAGGGTCTCTTCATAGAGGATGACACCACTGATGCTCTCGCCCAGGCCGGGTGTCGAGAAGATAATGCTGCGGTATTCGCGACGCTTCGCTTCGGTGGATTCCACGCCGACCGCCTTGAAGCGCTTGGCGATGGTGGGGGTACTTTCATCGGCGGCCAGAATACCTTTCCCGGGCTGCACCAGATCGGCAATGGTTGCTGTGAGTTCTTCCTGAGTCGTCATGGGGCGCTCCTTTTCGACCGGCGGCACCGGTAGCCTGTTGGATGATTCCGGTAATTGTAGTCGCTCTGCGAAAGATCGAAATTTGACCTAGGCTAAGATGTGATCAATTCAGGTGGCATAGGCTTGGTTTTACAACAGCGCCAAAAAAGGGAAGGTCGCCATGAAAACGGTTGTGAGTGTTAGCCAGGGCTCCTCAGACGCCGATTACGAGCTGGAAACGGAGTTTCTCGGTCAGCCGTTCCGGATTCTCCGGATCGGCACTGACGGCGATCTGTCCCGGGCCGAAGCCGTACTCGAGTCCGTCCGGCCGCAAGCCGATGCTATCGGGCTGAGCATGATTCACGATCATTATCAGGTGGGGCGCGAGCAGCTGGAACACCCTGAAACAGCAAGGCTTGAAGCCTGTGTGCCGGACATTCCGGTCACCACTGGGGCAGGGCTGAGGGGAATCCTTCAGGAATGGGCCATCCGGCACACCCAGACAGAGCTGGGGCATTTTTTCGATAATGCGCGGGTGCTGTTCCTGAATGGCCAGGCGGGTTACCGGATTGCCCGTTCGCTCTCTGAACACACCGAGAACCTCCAGTTTGCCGATCCCTACCTGGATTTTGGTGTACCCCGGCTGCTGACCTCGCTGACTCAACTGGAAACCTATACCCGACTCACCGCGCCGGTGATGTTCCAGCCCATGGCTGTGAAAGCCATCAATGCCCTGCATCACAGCCCGCTCTACCGGCTGGGGGAGAAGCTGGTGTCGGGATCGTTGCACAGCGCGGTTCAGGACTCCCACGTGATCGTCGGTGCGGTGGGTGACCTGGAATCCTTCACCTCAAAGGAGCTGGATGGCAAGACCGTGATCACCTCCCGGGTCACGGACTCGGTGCTCGACTGGATGCGCTCGCGCAAGGTGGCCATGGTGGTGGATTACAGCCCCTGGCTGGCGGGTCGACCGATTGGCGTCAATGTGATGGAAGCGATGATCAGCGCCGCCCTGTCACGCACACCGGAGCAGCTCGGGCCCGATGATTATCTGGACGTGATCCAGAGCCTCGGTATTGAACCCCGTATCCTCTATCCGAACGGTTACCGTCGAGTAAATCGCTTTGCCTTTGTCATTCATCCACTCTCGCAACAATACCTGACCAAGACACCGCCACTGGACTGGATTTCCAGTGTATCGCCACCGGCGGTCATGAACCTCGTGGAAAAGGCTGTGGCCTATACCCCGCCGTTCATCTATTCCAAGGTTTCGGGGATTCGTTCACCCACGGGAGAAGAAGCCGAAGGATGGCTGATCACCGTCGGTGGCACGCCCAGGGAGATCATGGCCCATGGTCCGGAGTTCACCTACAGCCGACTGCTCGCGGCGGCAAAACTGGCCAAGAAACTGGGAGCGCAGATCATGGGTCTTGGCGCCTTCACCAAGGTGGTGGGGGATGCCGGAATCACCGTGGCCAAACGGGCACCGCTGCCGATTACCACAGGCAACAGCTACAGCGCTTCGGGCGCACTCTGGGCGGCCCATGATGCCGTCAAACGCATTGGTCGGGTGAGTATTGGCGAGAGTGGCAAGATGGCCGGCAAGGCCATGGTTGTCGGGGCAACCGGAGCCATTGGTTCTGTGTGTGCCCGACTGCTGGCGAAGGCCGTCGAGGAAATCTATCTTGCCGCGCCCGAACCGGCCAAGTTGCTCGCGCTGAAAGAGAGCATTGAGCAGGAGACGCCGGGGGCAATCGTTCATGTGGCGGGCTCCGCCGACCGGGACGTTGCCGATATGGATATGATCGTTACCGCCACCTCCGGAGCCGGCAAACGGATACTGGACATCATGCGGGTCAAACCCGGATGTGTGATCACCGATGTCGCCCGTCCGCTTGATATTCCGGCGGAGGACGTTGCCAAACGCCCCGATGTCCTGGTCATCGAATCCGGTGAAATCCAGCTTCCGGGTGAGCCGAGGATGAAAGACATCGGGTTACCCGCCGGAATCGCATACGCCTGCCTGGCGGAAACCATTGTGTTGACCCTGGAGGGGCGGTTCGAGAACTTCACATTGGGCCGCAACATCGAATGGGAGAAAGTCCGGGAAATTTACAAAATGGGCCTGAAACACGGTATGGAACTGGCCTCGATTTCCGGTGTAAACGGGGTGTTCTCCGAGGAAGATTTCGAGCGCGTACGTGTCCTTGCGGCCCAGTCGGAAGACGAGGCGGACCCTCAGGCGGTAGCCGCCAACTGAGCCGCTTCCCGGTCCAGCAACGCCCGTTTGCGTTCCAGTCCCCAACGGTAGCCGCTCAGGCCTCCGTCCCTGCGGATAATCCGGTGGCACGGAATGGCCACCGCGAGCCGGTTGGCCGCGCAGGCTCCCGCCACGGCGCGGGCACTGCCCGGATTGCCAAGGCGCTTTGCGAGATCCGTGTAGCTGAGCGTCGTACCCGCAGGAATGGCCCGTAATAGCTCCCATACTCGTACCTGGAACTCGCTGCCCTGCATATCGAGCGGGATGTCCAGGTCTGTTCCGGGCTGATCCAGAAAGCGGACAACCTGCTGGAGCACCGGTGCCAGCTCAGCGCCGGCCTCCCGGACTTCTGTATCTGGAAAATCGGCCTTCAGCCGCTCCGGAAGGGCGGTTTCGTCATCGCCAGGCTCTATGGCGCAAAGACCACGCGGACTCATACCAACAATAACCGGGCCGAGGCTGGTTTGGGCAATGCCGTAACGGATCATGGTGACACCCTCCTGGAAAATGCATCTGTCTATGATGCGCGCTCTGAGGCATGGGGTAAAGCGTCTGGTATCGGCCAACAATTGGCCACTTTTGACAAGCATTTTGTCCGACAAACCGAGGCGCGGGAGGTATTCTGGAGGCAGGTGATCAAGCCCATGAATAAGGAGGTGTCTGATGACGGCACAGCTTACACAAGAGCGAACGAACAGAACCGACGCTTACAGGACAACCACGCCGCCAGGCATGATTCCCGAAGTCCGTCAGCCGGATTTTGAATTTGCCGACGACATGCCCCGTTACTGGTGGGACAACGACCCGGTGAAGACACTGCTGCTGGCAGCGCTGTCGTCGAGCTTCCCGCCCGGAGAGAAATTTTTCATCGATTCCGTCCGTCATTACCAGGATCGCATTACCGATCCGGAGCTCAAGAAGGCGGTTCGAGCGTTTATCGGGCAGGAGGCCCATCACTCGCGGGAACACAAATTGATGAACGGCTTCCTGGAAGATCGTGGCATTGGGCTGGCCCGGCTTGAAAAGGAAATCCAGGGGTTCATGGACTGGATGCGGACCCATTTCACGCCGGAGCGTCAGTTGGCACACACGGTTGCCGTGGAGCACTTTACCGCATTGATGGCCGAGGAGTTCCTCCTCAAGTACGACGCGCTGGAAGAGATGGACCCGAGGATCGCACCGGTCTGGGCATGGCATGCCATTGAGGAATCCGAACACAAGGCCGTGGCGTTCGATGTCTACAAGAGTATCGGTGGCAGCGAGTTCATTCGCTTGTCCGAGATGATGGTGGTCAGCGTGGCGTTCCCGGTGTTTACCAGTCTGCACGTTTACCAGCTGATGAAAGAAGACGGTCAGCTGACCAACCTGAAATCCTGGGCTGGTGCGGTTAACTACATGTGGGGCAAACCCGGAGTGTTTCGCCGTCTACTGCCGGCATACTTCCGGTATTACAGCCCGAACTTCCATCCCTGGAATCACGACGCCCGGGATTTGGTAGAGAAGGCGAAGCGCAAATGGCTGGGCCGCGGAAAGAAGTCCGCCGCCCACTGATCATCGCGTTCAGGCACTGATGCCGAAAACCAGACCGACACCAGCCGTCAGTGCCATGGCAAGGGCCCCCCAGAAGGTCACTCGCGAGGCTGCCTTGACCACGGGGGCGCCCCCGGCGTGAGCCGCAATGCCTCCCAGTATGGCCAGGAAAACCAGGGAGAACAGGGCAACCATGGTTACCAGCCAGTCACCGGGTACCAGCCAGGCGGTCACCAGCGGCAGGAGGGCGCCGACGGTAAAGGTTGCCGCGGATGAGATCGCCGCCTGAATGGGGCGGGCCTTCATGGTGTCGGTGATGCCGATTTCGTCCCGGGCGTGGGCCCCCAGCGCGTCGTGGGCCATCAACTGCTCGGCCACCTGTACTGCCAGGGCTGGCTCCAGCCCCCGGCCTTCATAGATAGCAGCCAGTTCGTCCCGCTCCGCCGCGTAATGGTTCTCCAGCGCGTTCCTTTCCAGTTCAAGATCCGCCTGCTCGGTGTCCGCCTGGGAGCTTACGGATACATACTCGCCAGCCGCCATGGACATGGCGCCGGCGACCAGTCCCGCAAGGCCTGCCAGCAGAATTCCGCTTTGCGCCGTTTCCGCAGACGCAACCCCGATGATCAGGCTGGCGGTGGACACAATTCCGTCATTGGCACCCAGCACGGCGGCTCTCAGCCAGCCGGTGCGATGGGATTTATGGTGTTCGGTGTGATTCTGCATTCAGACAACTCCTGGCAGACGTTTCCCCGAGACCGGTTCATAACGGACCCGGGGCGATGAAAACATCGCAGATAATAGCCGAATCGTCCGGGATTGATAGCCAGAAATGTCAAATGGAGAGAAGGGACGCTGGGCCGGTTGCCTACCAGCCCCAGAACAGCAGCCACCAGGCGGCAGCGATCACGGTGACGGCCCCTGCGCCAAGCGTTGTTGCAAACAACCGGCGGCCAGCAGAGGCCGTATAGTGGCCAGTGATCTGCCAGAAAAGCTTCAGTGCCCATGCCGAGGCAGCGGCCAGCAGGAAGGCACGGGTCGGTCCCACCCAGAACAACGGAACCTGCTCGGCCCGCAACATACTGACGGTGACCGCCGACAGGCCCAGAAACACGCCGACGCCGGCGAGGGGAATGAGTGCGTGGGACAGGTGATAAAGTGCACGGGCATTGAAGCCCGACAGCGCCCGTTGGGAGGCCGCCAACAGCGCCGACAGTGCGGTTCCCATCACCAGGCCGGTACCTGCGATGTAGGCCAGGAGCAGGCTGCCGTCCAGGAGGTTGAAGACGTCGTTCTGGTCGGGATAGTTGGTAAAAATCCACCAGGGCGTGTGGGCCTGCAATGGCCACATCCAGTCATGGCCAATGAGCCATACGGCGAGGGACTGTTTGAGTTCCACGAACCAGGGACTGGCAGACCAGTGAAACGCGCCCACCGCGATGCCACACAGTCCGAAGGTAATCAGGATGAAATCGCCGAGTGTGGCCCGACGGCTGCTCTCGTGGACGATTTCCGAGCCGGGTGCCCTCGCGGTCAGGGCAATCGCATCCCTGTGTCCTTCACAGCGGCCGCATACGTGACAGTCGCTGGCGGTCTGAAGGTCCTTGAGCGACAGCAGCGTGGGACAGTTGACAGATTCGGGCCGTTCGCCGCGGGCACGGCTCGCCTGCCACAGTTGCGGATCGGCGCGGTAGTGCACCGGTGCCAGTTTGGACAGCAGCCGGAACACGCCGTTCACCGGGCAGAGGTAGCGACACCAGACCCGGACATTCCGTCCGTACAGATAGCCGATGATGATAGCGCCCACGGTAGACCCGCCGAGAATGAGTAGGGTGGCCTTCGGGTACTGGTAGACACTGACCATCTGGCCATACACGGTGGTGCCGACAAACGCCACGAACGGCCAGCCGCCCCAGCGCACCCAACGCGGGATGGCGCCACCACGGCCATGCCGGCTCGCCCATTCGCTCAGGGATCCCTCGGGGCAGAACACCCCGCACCAGATCCGGCCCATCAATACCATGCTGATCAACACAAAGGGCCACCAGATGCCCCAGAACAGAAACTGGGCAAATAGTGTAACGTCATCCCAGATGTGCGCCGTGTGGGCGGGCAGTGGGCGCACGGCCGGCACAATGATCAGGATGGCGTAGAAAACCACCACGACCCACTGGATACGACGGATGACCCGTTGGTTACGCCGCATCCACTGTCCGAATGCGGCGAGTTTACCCGGTGGGCGGGTGTCTTCCTGGGTGGTGCGGTCGGTGGCGATGATGGCTGACATGGATTTCTCAGGCGGTGGCCCCGACGCTCTGACGGCTCTGGTACTTGAACAGGCCAACGATTACCGCCCAGAAGCCGACCCAGGCAACGACGTCGGTCAGAGCCGGGTAGGCCCGGTAGCCCGTCAGGGCTGAGATCACGCCACCGAGGCGACTGCTGTCACTGAGCACAGCGGACGTATCCCACAGCGGGTCTACCCCGGCGGGAATCCAGCCCAGCCCGATCATCTTGTCGATGGCCGAGAGGAGCAGGGCGCTGGCAAGCAGCAACAGCATGATTTCGGTGACCCGGAAGAAGTGCTTCCAGGACAGCCAGTAGCGACCGGCCTGCAGGAGGTAGTAGGTCAGTCCGGCAAGGGCCAGCGCCAGTGCCACTGCGCCGGTGAAACTGACCCAGTCCTGCATGCTCTGTTGGGCGTAACTCATGCCGTAAAGGAAGATGACCGTTTCCGACCCTTCGCGGGCAATGGCAACGGCCACCAGAATGGAGATGGACCAGAAAGTCTGGTTGTTGATCGCTTTTCGTGTCTGATCCCGGAAATGGCTGTGCAGGTGGCGACCGTGCTCACGCATCCAGAGCACCATGTGAACAATCAGAACCATGGCGGTCAGCATCATCACGAGCATGAAGATTTCCTGCCCATTGCCACTGAGGAACTGCTGCATTCCGAGAAGCGCACCGGCCAGGGCGAGGGCGGCAACAACACCGCCCGTCACCCCGAACCAGAGGTATCGCAGCGTGCCGTCGGCACCGAACTGTTTGAGCCAGGAATAGAGGATGCCGACAACGAGAAGGGCTTCGATGCTCTCACGCCAGACGACGAAAATGATCTGTTCCATCGGAAACTCCTACTGCACGATAATCTTGCCCTTGGCGTCGGGAAGATGGAATTCGTCAAAGAATTCGTATTCGCCCTTTTTCAGGGGCGGAATGACGACAAAGGATTTGGCGCCCGGGGCCAGCACCTTTTCCTGCCGGAGCCGCTGGCTCTCGAACTCAACCGGACTCTTGCCAGCGTTGTGCAGGTTCAGTTTGAAACGCTCCCCAGCTTTCACTTCGAGCGTATTGGGGGTGAGTGCCCCATCTTTTAGTTCAAGGTCGTAAGACGGCAAGCCCGCAAAAGCGGGCATGACGACTCCGAGTGACAACATCAGCAAAGACGCACGGAGAAACTTCGACACGCTTAGTAACCTCCCTTCTTGCCGGTACCGGCAAAGACAAAATCGTATTCAAGAGTGAACGGTTCGAACCATTCTGCAACGCCGGTATCCCGGTCAACGTGGCGCATGAATGGCTTGCCCATGTAGGTGGGCGGATGGATGGTGTATTCCAGGTGGTATTTGCCCGGGCCGTCGAGCTTCACGTTGGCGCCATAGTGGGTGCCGTCACTCGCCACCATCGGCATGAAGGTGCCGGTCATCGTGGCGTCGCTGCCTTCGCGAGTGAGTTTGTAGTCGACGGTGAGGTAGGGAACCCAGGCGCCGGCCGGCAGGCCGTTCGGGTTGTCCTCCAGCGCCATGATGTCGGCTTCCAGGTGAACGTCTGCCTGTTTCGCGGGCAAACCGCCTGCGGGCTCCATAATGACCGGTTGCAGATAAACCGCGCCCACTTCAATGCCGTTGGCCTGCTGGGGATGGCCAATCGGGTACTCCGCGGCGGACGCCAGTGGTGAAACTGCAACGCCCGCAAGCAGAAGGGCAGAGGCCGTAAGGGAAGTGTTCAGACGTGTCATGGGCACTGGTTCCTTTGTTGAAACTGAATGAGTCCTGATCAACTTGGGAGGCAGTGTACACAGAGAGTTGAACCATTAAAAGAGAAAGATTCGCATTTAGATTGATGAAAATGACCCAGATCAATAATGAGTGCTAAATGCGCCCAATTCTCTTTTCGGTTTATTGAGAAGCTGAACTATTGGCCGCCGGAACGGGTGTCAAAGGGTTGCGCGTACGTCGGCAAGGAACCGGTCCACCTGCTCCTCGGTGGTGGACCAGGAGCACATCAGACGGGAGCAGCCGCCGATAAAGTTATAGAAGCGCCACCCTGCGTCCCGGAGCGACGACTGCACTGGTTCCGGCAAATCCACGAAGACGCCGTTCACTTGCCTCGGGTACCTCAGCGTCACTCCGGGAAGCCCTTCGAGGCCCTCGGCCAAACGAGCGGCGCAGGCATTGGCATGCCGGGCATTTTCCAGCCAGACGTTATCCTTGAGCAGCCCGCACCAGGGTGCCGATATGTAGCGCATTTTCGAGGCCAGTTGCCCGGCCTGTTTGCAGCGCCACTCGAAGTCTTCGGCGAGGTCCCGGTTGAAGAACACCACCGCTTCCCCGAGTGCCAGGCCGTTTTTGGTGCCGGAGAAACACAACACATCCACGCCCGCCTTCCAGGTGATCTCGGAGGGGTGAACGTCCAGCGAGGCCACGGCGTTGGCGAACCGGGCGCCGTCCATGTGCACGTTCAGCCGATAACGGTCTGCCACGGCGCGAATTGCCCGAAGCTCCTCCGGCGTATAGACCGTCCCCACCTCCGTCGCCTGGGTCAGGCTGAGAGCCTTGGGCTTGGGGTAGTGGATATCACTGCGCTTGGTGACCAGGTGCTCGATGCTCTCCGGGGTGAGTTTGCCATCCGGCCCATTGCCCAGAAGCAGCTTGGCGCCATTGGAGGCATATTCTGGCCCGCCGCACTCATCCGTTTCGATGTGTGCCAGTTCGTGGCATATCACGCTGTGGAAGGACTGACCGATGGAGGCCAGTGCCAGGGAGTTGGCGGCGGTACCATTGAATAAGAAGTAGACATCGCAGTTGGTATCGAACAGCTCGCGCAGACCATCGGCCGCGCGGGCGGTCCAGATATCCTCGCCGTAGGCGGGCTCGTCCATCCGGTTCGCCTCCGCCATGGCCGCCCAGGCCTGGGGGCAGATTCCACTGTAGTTATCGCTGGCGAACTGTTCGGATGACGGCACGACGTGGCTCCCTATGAGACGGTTTCGGTGAAAGACCCTTTATCTCACATCGGGTTGATATGTGTCATCGGCCCTTCGACCAATTGGGCGGCATCATGGAGGCCGCCACACACTGACAGGAGTGCATGGAATGCCAGCCCCAAAAACGAATCGTACTGACAACTCCCGGCTTGACCCCCACATCCGGGCACTCAAGGCCCAGGGCGTGAATGTGACGCCGGATGCGTCCGCGCACCACCTCCATAACGGCATCGACACGCCGTTGCCGCCCCCGGACCTGCACGGCAGCTATACCAACCAGCGACCGTTGCCAACCGAGGGCATCCGGGATCGTCGGGCGTTCATCATTGGCAGTGGTATCGCGGGGCTGTCGGCTGCGTTCTTCCTGATCCGGGACGGGCACATGCCCGCCGGCAACATCGTGTTCCTCGAGGAACAGTCCATTGAAGGCGGTTCCCTGGACGGCGCCGGTAACCCCGAGGAAGGCTACATCGTGCGGGGTGGCCGGGAAATGGAAATGACCTACCAGAATTTCTGGGACGTGTTCTCGGAGATTCCCGCCCTGGAACTGCCCGAGCCGTTCACCGTGCTGGACGAGTACCGCATCGTCAACGACGCAGACAAGAACTGGTCGAAGGCACGTCTGCTCGAACAGCAGGGCCGGATCAAGGACTTCTCCACCATGGGCCTGACCCGCCTGCAACAGCTGGAAGTGGTAAAGCTCCTGCTGGCCCGCAAGGAAGAGCTGGACGATGTCACCGTGGAAGAATGGTTCAGCGAGGGGTTCCTTGAGAGTAACTTCTACACCTTCTGGCGCACCATGTTTGCCTTCCAGAACTGGCATTCGGTGCTGGAGATGAAACTGTACATGCATCGTTTCCTGCACCTGATGGACGGCCTGAACGACATGACGTCACTGGTGTTCCCCAAATACAACCAGTTCGACAGCTTCGTCCGCCCGCTCATGCACTGGCTGAAGGAGCAGGGCGTGCGCATTGAGTACGACACGGTTGTTGAGGACCTGGAGATACACACGGAAAACGGCAGACGGACCGTCACCGGCATCCAGTGCCGCACCGGCAGTGGCGACAAGACCATCCGGGTGGGCAAGCAGGACCTGGTGTTTGCCACGACTGGCTCGATGACGGAAGACACGGCCTATGGTGATGACGACACCGCACCGGTGCTTGAGGACCGGGAGGAGCCGGGTTCCGGTTCTGGCTGGCAACTCTGGAAAAACCTGGCGGCCCAGTCCGACGTTTTCGGCCGGCCTGACAAGTTCTGCGGTAACATCCCCCAGTCCACCTGGGAATCCGTCACCCTGACCTGCAAACCCTCGCCACTGATGGACAAGCTCAGGGAGCTGTCCGTCAACGATCCGTACTCCGGGTTTACCGCCACCGGCGGTATCGTCACCTTTACCGACTCCGCGTGGCTGATGAGCTTCACGTGTAATCGCCAGCCGCATTTCCCAGACCAGCCGGACGACGTGATCGTGCTCTGGGTATACGCCCTGTTGATCGACAAACCCGGCGACTGTGTGAAAAAGCCCATGCCGGAATGCACCGGCAGGGAAGTGGTCACGGAACTCTGCTATCACCTCGGCCTGATTGACCAGGTGGATGAGGTGTTGGCGGCCACCAAAGCCCGGATCGCCCTGATGCCCTATATCACCGCTCAGTTCATGCCCCGGGCAAAAGGGGATCGGCCAGCGGTCGTCCCGGAGGGATGTACCAATCTCGCCTTGATGGGCCAGTTTGTGGAAACCCACAACGACGTGGTGTTCACTCTGGAAAGTTCGGTGCGGACGGCACGCATTGGCGTCTATAGTCTTCTGGATATCCCCAAACAGGTGCCGGATATCTACCCTGGGCAGTACGACATTCGCCGTCTGTTACGGGCAACCCGGACGCTCAATAACGACGAACCGTTCCTCGGAGAAGGGCTGCTCCGGTGGCTTCTTGGCGGAAGCTACTTCCAGCATATCCTGCCGCTCGGGCCGAATGAGAAGACGTTGGACGTTGACAGACCGGGAGCGCTTGAACACCAGTTACAGGCCATTCGCGGGCTGATCGAGAACAATCATACGGTGGAGGATGCCAGGGGCTGGCTGCAGGATGTGGTCGCGAAGATCCGGGGCCGTCTGTAACGTTAGTCCCGATCAGATCCAGTCGAGGGCGTCGCGGATAACTGCAGTAGCCCCGCTTTCGGCACAGGCACCGTGAGCGATCAACAGTCGCTCCGGTTGCCAGTCCAGAACTTTCTGCCGGGCCGCCCGGGCCGGGCCCCGTTTCAGGAAGCTGGCCCGCCATTCCCTCGGGGTGCTGCCATGCTCGCCGACCAGGTCGTCGAGTTTCATCAGCGCGCCTTTCCAGCCGGCCGCGGTTTCCGGATCATGACGCTGGATCAGGTCGCCCACAATCGCGGTCCGTGATGACCGGTGAAAGAACACCGCTTCTTCCATGAACAGGGACCCGCGGAAAATCACCTGGTCGATGTCCTCCGCCCATGCCGGGTCGGGTTCATCTTCCAGGTCCGCATAAAAGGGGATCTCCGGTTTCCGTTCGGCCAGACCGGGCGGTGCGTACAGACGGGCTTTGGGCCAGTGCTCGGCCCAGCCTGTCAGGAACAGGTGGTGAATCTTGTTGGGGGAGACGATGTAGCGGGGCGTGCCCAGGGCTTCCACGCTGCGCGCCAGATCGTCGGTCAGCGCCACCGGTGACCAGATCCATAACCCGCCGCCGGACAGCTGGATCACAGCCATTCGGGTCGGGTAGGGGAACCCGTAGAAGGGCACCGTTGGCCCATCGGCGACGTAGAGTGACGGTGCGAATTCGGTCAGCATGGAACGACCTCCGTGTCTGTTATTCCGCTCAGGCCGTTGCAGTCAGCAGGAACACCGGGTAACCCCGATCGTCTTTCTCGATCACGCTGACCGACTGGACCTCCACATTGCTGAACCCAGCCTGTTCCGCCGCCGCGGCAATGGTCCCGTGCTCGAACCCGAAATGGAATACGCCGGTATCTTCCGTATGGAAGGTGCCGTCTTCCTTCTCCAGATCGGCAATGGCGATGAAGCCACCGGGCTTCACATGGTCGTGGAAGCGCCGGAACATGGCATTGATATCCCGCACGTGGTGCATGGTCATTGAGGAGATGATGCCATCGAACTGCGTCGGCAGATCCTCTTTCTCCAGATCCATCTCCCGGATGTCCAGCTCGCAGCCCAGCTTTTCGCGTTTTTCCTCAAGCTGCCGGTTCATGGCCGGCGAGATATCCACAGCGGTGATTTTGCCGACAAGGGGTGCAAGCCGCTCCAGCAACAGTCCGGTACCGGAACCGAAATCCAGCAGATGCATGTCCGGTGATAACTCCGCCTTTGCCCGAATCGCATTGGCGATGTTCGAGACATTGTCGATCCGATCCGGGTTCTGTTCGTATGTATGTGCTTTGTGGGCGAAGTAATCTTTGCTCATCGGTTACCCCCTCGTTGGGACAGCTTTGGAGAGACCCGTTATTTAACGCCAGTATGGCGAGGGTTTCAAAGAATCTTGCCTGACTGAGGGGCGAAGCGCATGATGAATCTTGAATCCACACAACTGAGAATCAGGGGGCAGCTATGAGCTCGCACCGCACCAACCGTTCCGCAGTTGCCGTATTCGTTTTTTCCTTACTGACCTTGCTGGTATCGCCCGCTGCCTTGGCGCAATCCGATGCCGTAGCCACCATGGCTGGTATCCTGGCGGATATGCAGCATTTCCCCTCCGATGCGCAAAAGCAGACGCTTGCTGCCATCAGCAGCGACGACAGCAACAGCGAGGCCACCCGGACCATCGCCACGGCCATCCACAATATTCAGCACAAAGCCCAACCGGATGACTCGGCGGCGCTGAAGAAGGTGGAAAACAGCGCCGACGCAACCGACGCCGAGAAAAAGCTGGCTTCCATTGTTCTGGGCTTCCACCACATGGCTGGGGATGAGGCTAAAAGGACGTTGGGTATGTTGGCGAACAAGTAGTCCGCCAACTAGTCACTGGCCATGGCCAGTGACTGTTCCACCGCCTGACGAGCGTGGATGACGGTTGTGTCGTAAAGCGGAATCGAGGTATCGGACTGGTTGATCAAAAGTCCTATCTCCGTGCAGCCCAGGATGACGCCCTGGGCGCCGCGATCGGCCAGTGACGCCACTACAGCCAGATAGGTTTCCCGAGAAGCGCCTCGAATATCTCCCCGGCACAGCTCCTCGTAAATGATCCGGTGCACGTCGTTCCGTTGGGTTTCATCCGGCGTCAGCACCTCGATACTGGCGTCTTCCAGTCGTTCCCGGTAGAAGTCCTGTTCCATGGTGAACCGGGTGCCCAGAAGGCCGACACGCCTGACGCCGTTCTGCTTGAGGACCGCGGCGGTCGCATCGGCAATGTGGAGCAGGGGAATGTCGATGGTTTGCGTGATCTCAGGCGCTACCTTGTGCATGGTATTGGTACCAATCACCAGAAAGTCCGCTCCGGCTTTCTGCAAGGACAGTGCGGAGTCTGACAGGATTCGAGCAGTGGCGGCCCAGTCTCCGGCATGCTGAAGCGCCTCGATCTCGGCAAAGTCGACGCTATAGAGCACCATGCGTGCGGAGTGGAGGCCGCCGAGCCGGGCCTTCACACCCTCGTTGATCAGGCGATAGTAGGTTTGCGTGGACTCCCAGCTCATGCCGCCGAGCAGGCCGATGGTTTTCATACAGGATCCCTGGTCACTTATTCCTTGCCATAGAGTACACGCAATTCGTCTTTTGCGGCCTCGAGAATGTCGAGCTGTTCCTGGTCCAGTTTCTTGCCCGCACGGTTGATATAGAACACCAGCATCGACATGGCCGAGCGGTAGGGCTCCGCCTTTCGGCGCTGGCTGGAATCCGCGGATTTCTTGAGGGATTCCGCAATCTTCCCGGGATCTTTCCAGGTAAAGACACCTTCCTCCAGATCCAGTGCATCACTCTTTTGAGTGACCTTACCGGACCAGTGGGGATGAGAGGATGACTTCGATTGAGCTGCCATGGTGGTTTCCCTCCCTCTGAAGGCTGAGTGGGGTGTGGTTTAATCAGGAGAAACCACAAACATAATGCCCGTCAAATTTCAGGAGATACAACATGGATTCTCCCGGCAGACTGCCTGTGAGCGTTCTGAGCATCAACCCGGCAGTCGATATCACCTATGAAATTCCCCGGCTGATTCCCGACCAGAAGGTCCATGCCTCGGAATCCCGCTATGATCCCGGCGGTAACGGGATCAATGTCGGCCGGGGGCTCAAGCGCCTTGGTGTCCAGGCCTGCACCTTCTGCGTCGTCGCCGGGGAAATCGGCCGCTTCCTGCGTCATCAGCTTGATACGCAGCTGGACCAGATGAGCTACCTGGAGGTGGAGGGCGAAACCCGGATCAATGGCACCATTCTGGAAAGCGTTACAGGTTCCCAGTTCGAAGTCAGCGGACTCGGGCCCGACGTATCGACTTCAGAGTGGCAGCATTTGCTGGACCGGTTCGTGACTCATTGCGACGACGGGTTCGGGGTCATTACCGGCTCTCTACAGAGAAGCTTGCCAACCACTCTATATGCAGAAGCCGTGCGGCGCGTAAGGGCGGCTGGCGGGAAAGCGGTGGTGGATTCTCACGATGAGCTGCTTCGCAACGCAATCGACGCTCAGCCTTTCCTGATCAAACCAAACCGATTCGAGCTGGAACACCTGATCGGGCGGTCTCTGACGGATGAACAGGCCATCGTTCGCGAAGCCCGCCGATTGCAGGAGCGGGGCGTGACCTGGGTCTGCGTTTCCCTGGGAGCTGAGGGCGCCTTGTTGGTGACCGAATCCGTCGTGCTCAAAGGCGAGGCTCCGTCCGTCACGGTGGCCTCCACGGTTGGCGCCGGGGATTCGATGGTCGCTGGTATGACGGCTTTGTTGGCCCAGGGCGCCCCGGCCGAGGAAGCATTGCGGGAAGGCATTGCCTGCAGTACCGCAACGGTGATGCAGCCGGGGACGGAGTTGTTCGACCGGGAAACGGTTGATCGCCTGCGTGGAGAGGTGAGGGTGACGCCTCTGTCGCTCTGAGTGCTAAGGGGAAAACCGGAGAGCGTTGTTATTCCCCCACACGAAGAACGATCTTGCCCCCGGCTGCCCCTTTATCCAACAGTTCGTGGGCAGCCGATACCTCCTCCAGAGCCATTTTCCGGCTGATGAAGGGCGTTATGGTTCCTTCGGCCAGCCAGTCGAGGAGCGCCGTCAGGTCCTGTTTGAACCAGTCGAGATGTTGGCGATGCCAGGCGCCAATGGAATAGAAGGTTGCCGAAGGCCGCCATGGCAGGATATTCCAGAGGTTCACCCGCAAATAGTCCCCGACCAGATCCTTTGACGAGGTCGCGTTGTACGAACCGTACGCGACGAGCCTGCCTTTCTTGCCGAGGACCTTCACGGAGCGTTTGAGATTATTTCCGCCGATGCCGTCAAACACCGCGTCCAGGCCCTCGGGTTCTGCTGCCCGAATCGTCCCGACAAAATCTTCTCTCCGATAATCGATCGGCTCACAATCAAGATGGCGCAGCGCCTCATGGTGTGATTCCGAGGCGGTCCCGTACATCCTGAGTTTCAGCAAGGCGCCCAACTGGAGCAGGGCGGATCCCACGGCACCCCCCGCGCCATGGATCAATACGGCGTCTCCCTCTTTGACCTGTGCCGAACGCGTGAGCATCTGGTAGGCGGCCACATAGGTCAGGATCAGGGAAACCGCTTCGGCATCATCGACATTTTGGGGAACCCGGACGAGCTGGTCCGCCGGGAGAACCACATACTCGGCATAGGCGCCGGTGATGGTGAGCGCGGCCACTTTGTCGCCCACCGCCACGCTGGTGACGCCGGCGCCCGGTTTTTCGACAACCCCCACCATGTCGTAACTAGGGATAAACGGAGGCTGCTCAGAGACGTCCGGGTAGATACCCCGACGGATCAGGGTATCTGTGTACGACGCACTGCAGGCCAGAACCCGGATTCGAACCTCACCTTCCTCTGGTTCGGGAAGCTCGTTGATGCTTTCGACCTGAAGGACGTCCGGGCCTCCGAAGGCCGTCAGAATGACCGCTTTGTATGTCATGGCTGGGTCCTGTCGCTGATTACAATCGTAACCGGTACAGAGCCCGGCTAGCCGATGTTATGACTCTCTGACCAGACCCTGAGATCCTCAAGGATTTTCAGGGCGCTGCGGCCGAACTCCGTCAATTCGTAGGTCACGGCAATCGGCCGATCATTGATCACCGTCCGAACCACCATATCCCGAGATTCCAGCTCCTTCAGACGCTGGTCGATCATTTTCTTGCTGGCTCCGCCGAGCATGCGGGTGAGGTCGTTGAAACGAACCGGGCCGTCTTTCAAATGATAGATGATAGAGCCCGTCCACTTGCCACCGATAATGCGCATTCCCCGTTCAATCGCACAGGGTTCCATACAGGCATTCAACACTTTCTTCCGACCGGATTGATCGGTTTCTACACGACTTTCCACGCTATCGCCTCAATTCTGCACCAGGTTACCGAAAGTATACTAATTGCAGTCATTAACCAGGTAACCATAGTATACCAGCTGCATTGTCGTTATCACGAACCCACACGAACCGGAGGCTTCGATGAGCAATATCCTCATCATTAATGCGCACCACCATTATTCGTTCTCGGAAGGAAAACTGAACGGCACACTGGTCCAGATGGCCGACGAACTCCTGACCGCCAAAGGCCACCAGACCCGCATTGTGGATGTCGATAAGGGCTGGGACGTTGAGCAGGAGCTGGCAAACCACCAGTGGGCAGACATCATTCTGCTGCAGACCCCGGTCAACTGGATGGGCGTTCCGTGGACCTTCAAGAAATACATGGACGAGGTGTATACCGCCGGAATGGGTGGCGCACTCTGCAACGGTGATGGCCGCAAGCAAGACGCACCGAAGGCCAACTACGGCAGCGGCGGCACCATGGACGGCAAACAGTACCTGATTTCCCTTACCTTCAACGCCCCGGAAGAAGCCTTCAACGATCCCGAGGAATACCTGTTCCAGGGACGAGGTGTGGATGATCTGCTGTTCCCCATGCACATGAACTTCCGGTTCTTTGGCATGACGGCGCTGGACACCTTCGCCTGCTATGACGTGATGAAAAACCCGCAGATTGAATCCGATTTCCAGCGGTTCCAGGCGCACCTTGAAAACCAGATCCGGGACTAGGGTGACAAGCGACGAGTGAGGAGGAACCACATGACGACCGAGCAAAAAGTCCGTTGCGATTGCGGAACGATAGAGATCACCACGACGGGCGATCCCAGGGTGCACGCCTATTGTCACTGTGAAGATTGCCGGGAGCTTCTTCAGGTTCCCTTCCACTCGGTGCTGGCCTGGAACCCGGAGCAAGTGGCCGTGACTCGCGGGAAGGAACAGCTTCAGACCTTCCAGCATCCTACCAAAAGAATGACCCGAGTCTTCTGCAGGGAATGCGGAGAGGTGCTGTACAACACCAACGCCAAAGGCTGGAAGCTAATTTCCCAGTTGCTGTACCGGAAGAATAACGGCAACGAACTACCGGCGTCACACCAGTCTAGCGCCCATTTCTTTTACGATCGCAGGATCATCGACATTGATGACGCGCTTCCCAAGAAATAAGGGATCGCTGTGACCCGATTCATCAAAACCGATAGCTGAACTCGACCATGTGAAAATCGGCTCCGATGGTATCGGAGCCATTCACCCCTGCATCGGAATAATGAAGGAACCGGTAGCCCAGCCCCAGTTTCTGATACACCGGAACCGTGACGCCTGCCGTGAGCGCGAACTGGAATGGCCCGCCATAATCCTGTGTGCCGAACCGCCACCGGCTGAACAGGGCGCCGCCGACGCCGAGATCCAGGACAAAACGGCCGTCTTCACTGCCCAGCGTTAATTCGGGGATGAGGGACACCACAAGCGCATTTTTCTCGGCGCCCCGCAACAGCCCGGCGCTTGCCATCAAGCGACTGCCGGCTCCCCAGCCCGACGTGGCATAGTGGCTCCAGGGCAGCCGGACGTTTGCCGACACATCGTATTCCCGGAAATCCTCCGGCGCCTGCTCGCCCAGCAGGGTCCGTTCTGATACCCGGGCGCGGAGGCTCAGCCTCTGTAGTTCGAGTTCTTCGGAGTAGGTTGGGGCGGGCGCGATAAGGCCACCGATCACGATCGGTAACAGCCCGAATCGAAACAAGCGTAAAGACAAAACCATGGCTCGCGGCCTATGTCCATTGAAGGAAAGGATGTTCAGCGCTGCCAGTGGCACTGCATCCTTTGCCAGAATTATAGGCCAGGAATGGTGGCGGTCATGGAATAGGCCCTAATCCGTTTCAGGCGCTTTCGATTTACTATCGCAGGACTTCAATCCGGACGTTGATCACGCCCAGGGAGGTACTGGCAATACTGCTGAAGGCCGATTTCGAGAGGTCGATGATGCGCCCGCTGACGAAGGGGCCACGGTCATTGATGTTTACGACGACACTCTTGCCGTTCGCGGTGTTGGTGACTTTCACCTTCGAACCGAACGGCAACTTTCGATGGGCCGCGGTGTGAAGCTCGCGCTTGTAGAGGGCGCCACTGGCGGTTTTGCGGTTCTGGAATTTATCGGCGTAGTAGGAGGCTTGCCCGGTTTGCGTATAACCGGCCCAGCTGCCGCCGGCGCCTGGTTGAACGGTGGAGCAGGCTGTCAGCAAGGTGAAGAGGGCAATGGCAGAAAGTGTCTTTGGGATGGCTAACATGATCGGCGTCTTTTGTCGGATTATCTCAGTTGGCTGTCTTTGCTGCCACGGCGATTGATGCCGCCGGACCCTTTCTCCTGCTTTTCGAGCGCCGACTGGCAGGCGATGCAAAGCCGAACGCCGGGAATGGCCTTGCGCCGGGCTTCCGGAATCGGGGCCCCACACTCATCGCATTCCGTGGCACTTTCGCCCTCGGTTAACTGGCTGCGGGCGCGTTGAATTTCGTCTTCCACGCTTGCGTCGATCTGTTCCTGAACCGCACCATCACGTGACCATCCACCTGCCATGGGCCCCTCCGGAGTCTGGATGACTGAAACCACCAAACGTTATCATTCGAGTGCAGGCGCTCCAAGATAGCCGATAACTCAGCGAGGAAACACCATGCCCTATACCAGCCAATATACACCCGAAACGCTCAGCCGTGACGAGCTGGACCAGACCTCGGGCCCGATGGTGATCGAATTCGGTACCAACTGGTGCGGGTTCTGTAAGGGTGCTCAGGCGGACATCAAGGCGGCCATGGACAATCACCCGGATGTTCCGCACGTGAAGGTGGAGGATGGCAAAGGCCGCCGATTGGGGCGGACCTTTGGCGTTAAGCTCTGGCCATCGCTGATTTTCCTGAAGGATGGTGAAGAAATCGCGCGGGTCGTGCGCCCGGATAACAGCGGGGACATCGAGGGCGCTCTGACAAAAATCCTGTGAGGATGTGAGGGTAGTGACAGAGCCTACACGTACTGATTGGCTTTGCCAGGATCGCTCAGGTGTCGCCTTTTGACTGCTTCAGGGCTTTTACTTTTTTGACCATTTTCGCAAAGTCCCGCCCCTGGGCCCGCTTCTCAGCCAGGGTTGCGGTTGCCAGGGCATTTTCACGTAGCAGTTTTTTATAATTGGACAGTCGGCGACGATCAAGCTCGCCTTCTTCTATCGCTTTGAGCACCGCGCAACCCGGCTCCGTTTCGTGGTTGCAGTCAGCAAACCTGCACTGTGCCGCCAGTGCTTCAATGTCATCGAAAACGGCATCAATCGAGCCATCGATGTCTGCCACTCTTAGCTCTCGCATACCCGGGACGTCAACAATAAGGCCACCGGACGGCAGGATGCGCAATTCACGGTGCGTCGTCGTATGGCGGCCTTTCTTGTCATCTTCGCGAATGCCTCCCGTAGATGCCAGGACGCGGCCAGCCAGTGTATTCAGAATGGTCGATTTTCCCACACCGGAGGAACCAACGAGGGCAACGGTGGAGGTGTTATCAATCCAGGAAGAAAGCCCTTTGATGGAGGCGGGGTCAAGCGCATTTATGGCCTCAACCGGAACGCCGGATTGGGTCTTTCGGGCACGACGGACATAAGTATCGGCATCTTCAACGAGATCCGCCTTGGTGAGCACGATGACGGGCATTGCCCCGGCCTCTGTGCACAGAGCAAGGTACCGCTCCAGACGTGATTCTTTGAACTCTTCATTGCAGGAGGTGACGATGAAAAGGGTATCGATATTCGCCGCTATGGGCTGAAGCTCGTTGCTCGCGCCCGCACCCAGGCGCTTGAACAGACTTTTCCGCTCCAGGACGTTTTCGATTCTCGAGAGCGACTCATCCAGTACGACCCAGTCACCGACCGTCGGTCGATCAATGGGGGCCTTCCGGAGTAGGGCAGGCGTGAGTTCTACCATCTGCTCGCCCGAATCACAGGCAACCGTGATTTTCGACCTCTGTACTGACATTACCCGCCCGACACGCTCCTGCAACAAGGTGGCGTCTGCTAGTTGCTGAGTGAAGAAGGGAACAAGTCCCAATTTTTCGAGTAAGCCGTTCACACTAAAAGCCCATGATAGTAACGCCCTGGTTATGTGGACTTCCGTTCTATAATCTGGAGGTTGAACGCCTCCGACTCTTCGGGCGGCTCAAAGTAAGCTGTCACCATCCTAAAGACCTCCTCCGTGTCGAACTGTGCGCGTTCGGGTTGCTCTCTCTGCCGCTGTTTCAGTTGCTCTAAACAAAGGTCATCGTCTACCGACAAATAGTACAGCTCATGAGGAATATTGTGTTGGGAGTATATATCTTTGAACCAGGCTCTTTGCTTCCGGGTGTTGCCAGGAAAGTCCATAACCACGGAGGTACCAGCCAAGAGCACTTGCTCAACGTGTGATCTCAGCACTGGCTTAAGACGAGACGAGTAACTCATGTAATCGTTGAAATTTTTGATCTCGCCGGGAAACAGAGCCGCCAGCCATTCATCCTCTGAAATAAGCACGGCTCCCTTCTCTCGAGCTATTTGGCCAGACAAAGTGCTTTTGCCAGCTCCCATTTTCCCATAGAAGAAAATCAACGTTCCGTACGAGCTCATTGCTTAATCCTTACGCATAACGCTGTGCTCTGCGGAAATTTAGGAGCGCCAGTGAGTAAATTTTCCGTAGCAGCACCTTGTTATACGCAGGTCAGAGTCCGATTTGGTTTTCAATATATGACTGAAGAACGCCCGCAGTCACATCACCAATCTTACTTCCAACCGAAAACAAGAATCCTTTTAGTCGGTGCTTCGCAGTTATTCGCTCTTCAGTCTTGGCACTTTTATCAGACAATTCATGCACAGAAGATGCAAGAATCGCTTTTTCTTTACCTGCATATCGGTCGATTATTTCTAACAACTGCTTTGCATCAGCCCCTAGATGCTGGTCACCTACTATGTTTTGGGCAATCACACCATTTACCGTATCAATGATTTGCGGATTTATATTTACCGTTAAATTGTTGTTTGGTATGGGTTGAATTTTTCTATCTATGGCTAGCGCAGACGAAACGCCACCGACCGGTGGAACGCTTGCCTCTATTACCTTTCCAATTACTTCCCAATCATGATCAGTTCTCACATGCTCTGAAAGCTCACTTTCTAAGCCGTGCCTAATGGCAAGAATTTTTCTTTCCCTTTCTTGCTTTATATCTATATGTAACCTTCTGGCTTCCTTACTGTATTTTTCTACAAGATTGAATATCTCACTCTTATTTAAATGTGTTGATTCTAATAGTGCTTGAGCAGATTCTGGGTTCGAAACACAAGATTCCATAAAGCTGGAAAATTCATCAAATTTTTGTGGCAGTAGATTTGGATCTACTCCGTCTCCGCCAAAAAATTCGTAAACAACTCCTTGGTTAGTTGTATATTGATCCTGCCTAACACTCAAACCAGAAACTTTATGTAGATAATCCCTGAATAGCTTCAATAATTTTTCTGCTTCACTTGCCCACATTCTCTCTGAAGGAACGTAGATGCGAAATATCAAATCACTTTCATTTTTTTCTATGAAAGACGAGGCAATAAGACTAAGTTCTACATTTTTATTATAGGGAGTTATCGTAATTCCATGATCCGCGAACAGATCAATTACTTCGTCAACAATTTCCCTTTTTGGCGGTTCGAATATATTGTCGTATTCTGACCGCAAATACTGATACTCTTCATCCAAATCTGGATCATAGTCATTTAACTTTGCCAGATAGTCAACGTGGTCATTGGCTTTCTCACCCGTCAGGAGGGATTCATGAGCCAATATCAAATTAGGTTTGGAGGAAATAAGTCTGAGGATTTTTTCTCTCAGCCCTTTGTATTCCTCTAAACAAAGTAGGCCAATGGTAGTATTTGTTAATTTAACGACCACAGAGGTAACGTCATAGTCATTAAAAATGTCTATGATCTTAAGCCAGTTTTCAGGCTTTGATTCAAGCATTTTCCGTCTATAAAGGGTTCCAACAGCTTTTAACTTTTCGGTAACACCCTCACGATCGGCATTTCCGAGAAAAAGGACTATCTTTTGCTTTTCTGGCATATGTCTTCCATAGTATTTTCGTCCGACTAAAGCTTATAACGCTGGCGTAACGGGCCGGTTTGTGGAGCGCAGCGGAACAAACCGATCCCGTTGACGCACTTGTTAGATGATGTCAGCTCAATGCCCATTTACCTGAAAACCGTTCCTGGTAAACTGACTCATATTCGAACTTGATGGTTATGCCGTTCAGAGAATCAAACAAGATATCCATCAATCCATTTTGGTCGCTGTGCCTACTGGTAGATATGAGCCAAAAGGACTCATTCGGAACAAGGGAAAAACCGGGCGAAGTTGCCGTAAACTTAAAATCTCGGTTTGCCAGAGCGGGCAACATATTCTTAAAACTTCCGTCGTTCAAACTTGCCCTTTCGCTACCTCTCTGAAAACTAATATTTTTTATAATCAATGGCCCTACGCCATTATTCCTCAGCCTGATACCGATGGTCTCATGATCAAGAGATAGAAACGTATCAATCGCCAAAATCGGCTTAACAGACAGTCTATTATGCTTCCGCGCAATGATTCCTTGCCAAATCGCCACACCCAACGCAAGTAAGGCAATGAATGCAGACGCGAGAGATATCGCAGTTTCTGGTTTCATGTCACCTCATCTAACAGTGGTTAGATAGACGTCTTCATGATTGCAAAAACGCGACCGCTTCATTATCACGCGTCACGATTACGTCAAACCTAAGCAACCTAAACATAAACCTAGCCTGAAAACAGTGAATTACCAGCCAGCGGTGGAAAGAATTCGTAATATCACCGCGCAATAACGAAGCGGTCAAACGAATACGAACTCGACGGGTTTTCCGCTGGCCCACAAAACAAAAAGGCCCGAAGCGTTAACTCCGGGCCTTTTGTCACTCATGGCTCAATCACCTCAGCCGCACTTGCTGTCGCCGCAGGATAGGCAGGTGGCGCAGCCGTCCATCACGATTACCGCCTTGGTGTTGCACTTGCCGCACATGGTGGCGTTGGCGGGGTAGTCGTTGCTGGTTTCGTCGTTGGTGGCCGTGCTCTGACTGGCTTCGAACTCGGCGCGCTTTTCGGCGAGGATGCGCTTGGTGGTTTCGCTCATTTCCTCGCTTTCCAGCAGGCCGATGGCCTTGAGGTGCTTCTCGATCACGGCACCGATCTCGGCCACCAGGGACGGCATGAACACGCCGCCTTTCTTAAAGTAGCCGCCGTTCGGGTCGTACACGGAGCGCAGCTCTTCCACCAGGAAGGTCACGTCGCCGCCTTTGCGGAACACCGCGGAGATAACGCGGGTGAGGGCGATAACCCACTGGAAGTGTTCCATCGACTTGGAGTTGATGAACACTTCGTACGGCTGCCGGCTTTCGTGGTCGGTGCCTTCGTTGAGCAGGATGTCGTTGATGGTGATGTACATCGCGTGCTCGGCCACCGGCGGCTTGATCTTGTAGGTGGTGCCCAGCAGGAAGTCCGGCCGTTCGATGTACTCGTTCATCTCAACGGGCTTGGTTTCCGCCTGCACCGGTGCCTGGTGCTCGCTCGGGGTGTCGGTATCGGCTTTCTTTACGCGGTAGCCGACGATCTGGTTGCTGATTTTGACTGTCATATTCGTTGTCCTGTGGTCGGTTCCCGGATCAGTACTTGCCGTAGGTGCCTTCTTTGAGCGCATCAAACAGGTTGGCGGCGGTGTGGATCTCGCCGTCGTATTCTACCTGTTCGTTACCGCGCAGGGTCACCTTGCTGCCGTCGTCCAGTGTGAACTCGTAAAGCGTGTTCTCGAGGTCTTTCTCTTTCACCAGTACGCCCTGGAACGCTTCCGGGTTGAAGCGGAAGGTGGTGCAGCCCTTCAGGCCCTTGTCGTAGGCGTACAGGTAGATGTCCTTGAAGTCCTGATAGGCGAAGTCTGTCGGAACGTTGGCCGTTTTGGAAATCGAGGAATCTACCCACTTCTGGGCGGCGGCCTGGATGTCCACGTGCTGCGCCGGGGTGACGTCGTCCGAAGTGGTGAAGTAGGACGGCAGTTTCTTGTCCTCGTCGTCGGAGAACGGCATGGCGCCCGGGTTCACCAGGTGGCGGTACGCCAGCAGTTCGAAGGAGAATACGTCTACTTTCTCCTTGGTCTTGCGGCCTTCGCGGATGATGTTGCGCGCGTAGTGGTGCGAGAAGCTCGGCTCGATGCCGTTACTGGCGTTGTTGGCCAGCGACAGGCTGATGGTGCCGGTGGGCGCGATGGAGGTGTGGTGGGTAAAACGGCCACCTTTCTCGGCCAGCTGCTTTACCAGCTCCGGCTCCACGTGGGCGATCTGCTGCATGTAACGGCTGAAACGGGCGTGCAGCAACTTGCCTTTGAGAACATCGCCGATCTTGTAGCCTTCTTTGGCCAGCTCCGGGCACTTGTTCATCATCTTCGGGGTGATTTCGAAGTCTTCGTCCATGATCGGCGCCGGGCCTTTCTCTTCGGCCAGGGCCAGGGACTGGCGCCAGCCTTCTACGGCCATTTCACGGACCACTTCTTCGGTGAACTGCACGGACTCATCGGAACCATACGGCATGCGCAGCATGGCGAGGGTGGAGCCCAGGCCCAGGATGCCCATGCCGTGGCGGCGCTTGTGGGTGATCTCGTGGCGCTGCTCGGCCAGCGGCAGGCCGTTGATTTCCACAACGTTGTCCAGCATGCGGGTGAAGATGCCCACCACCTTGCGGTATTTCTCGTAGTTGAAGCTGGCCTTCTCGGTGAACGGATATTCGACGAACTTGGTCAGGTTTACGGAGCCCAGCAGGCAGCTGCCATACGGGGGCAGGGGCTGCTCGCCGCAGGGGTTGGTGGCGCGGATGTCTTCGCAGAACCAGTTGTTGTTCATCTGGTTGACCTTGTCGATCAGGATGAAACCCGGCTCGGCGTAGTCGTAGGTGCTGGTCATGATGGTGTCCCAGATAAACTGGGCCTTCACCGTCTTGTAGATGCGGCAGGCGACCTTGCCTTCGTCGTTCACCACGTAGCCGTCCAGAACCGGGAAGTCGCGGTACACGAACTGTGAGGTGTCGGACAGGTCCAGGTTTTCGTCGTCCACTTCCTTCTGGGTGACGGGGAAGGAGAGGTGCCAGTCGTCGCCGTTGCGGACGGCTTCGATGAAGTCTTCGGTGATCAGCAGGGACAGGTTGAACTGGCGCAGGCGGCCGTCTTCACGCTTGGCCTGGATGAACTCGATCACGTCCGGGTGGTGTACGTCGAAGGTGGCCATCTGGGCACCACGACGACCACCGGCGGAAGAAACGGTGAAGCACATGCGGTCGAAGATGTCCATGAAGGACAGCGGGCCGGAGGTGGTGGCGCCGGCACCGGCAACATAGGCACCGCGCGGGCGCAGGGTGGAGAACTCGTAGCCGATACCGCACCCGGCCTTGAGGGTCAGGCCGGCTTCGTGGTTTTTCTCCAGGATGTCGTTCATGGAGTCATGGACGGTGCCGGAGACGGTGCAGTTGATGGTGGATGTGGCGGGCTTGTGCGCTTCCGCACCGGCGTTGGAGGTGATCCGGCCGGCCGGGATGGCGCCGTTCTGGAGTGCCCAGATGAAGTCCTTCATGTGCTTGGTGCGCACGGACTTGTTTTCCACTTCGGCCAAGGCTTTCGCAACGCGCTCGTAGGTTGCGTTGATGTCCTTGTCCACGGGTTCGCCGGTCTTGGTCTTGAGCTGGTATTTGCTGCTCCAGATGTCCAGCGAAGCTTCCTGCATCGGAATCGTTGTGATCACTGCCTGTGCCTTAGCGTTCATTGCCACCCTCGGTTCTTCCAGTCTGTCTCTTTTTGATGGCGCTGTCTCTAGCGCCATACCCCTTTTAAATCGTTGGAGCCATTCCGTTCCGGTCTGGTTCCTGGCCGGCCATGGTCAAAACGGGCCAGCGACCACAACATGTGGTGGTTGGTCGTCTGGTGCGTTTGCCTGCGTGGAGGCCGGTCTGGTATCGAATCATTGTGCGGGCCTGGCGTGTAGCCCCTTCGTCTGGCCTCCGGGAGGTCCGGCGGCGGTTTTATTGTATACCCTATATGTGGGCTTATTTTTCGAAAGTATAACAGGATATAGTGGTGTGTGAACAAGAACGCAACTATTGAATACGGCGAGCGTCGAAAGAAAATCAATGGAAGAGGCCTTGCATTGGCGGGAAGCCGCGTCATGGCGTGGTTGGGGCGGGATTTCGGGCAATTACTATATGTTGTGGTTAAAAAATCGGCAGGCCGACGGCGAGGCAAGGATAGCGTGACGAATAGTTTTCCTGTGCAAGTAGTTTGTGACGCCTGCACGTATCTGATGTCGACAGATCGTTAAAGTATAGAGGTGGCGTCGTAAAACGTAGTGGCCCACAGGAAGTGATAACCACTATAAGAAAAGAAGGAACAAGAAATGAAAGGCCTGAAACCTTCATTGCTAGCGCTATGTGTTGCCGGTATGCCCGCCGCAGCCCTGGCGGAGATCCAGCCGCTGGATGAGGCGTCGATGGGGAACATTACCGGGCAATCGGGTGTCACCATTGAACTTGAAGCCAAGATCAATATCGATAAATTCATCTACACAGACGATGGTTCGCTGGAAATCAATGACATTTTCATTGGGGGTGGTAACCGGACCGATTATTTTCCGGAGCTTGGCTTTAACCTGACCGGGAACGGGATCGGCCCCACCGACCGAATTGATAACGTCCGTATCAATATCGACATCGCCTCCGATGGTGATGCGATTATCAACATACTGCCCATTGTATTTGGAGCCGTGGATTTCACAGTCACCACTGGCGCCTGGAATCTCGTTGATACCGGGGGCACCCCGGGTACTACACTGATCGACAATTTCCGAATGGATGCCCTCATTGGCTCGGGTACGATCCGGATCGATACCGCGACTGATAAAATGAATATCAAAACGGACTTCGCGATTGACGATATGGATTTTGATGTGCCGTTCCTCGGCATTGGGATACGCGACTTTCAGTTGACCGGTCCGGACTATGATCTCCAGGCGCCCCAGCCCCTCAGATTGTTCGCCAACGTTGATATGGATATCTATCAGGGCCCCAATCAAGCGGGTGTCGATAGCCTCGCAGTGGATCTCAATAACTTTGAAGCCGATATTCGTATCGGGGGTGTTCTCATTGGAGGGACATCGATCGGTTCCGTTGCGATTGATAATCTGGCGATTACCGACACAAAGTTGAGGATCTACGGTCACTGACCGGCCTTCAGAAAGCATAAAAAAGCGGGGCCTGGCCCCGCTTTTTTGATGTCCGGATATTGGTTTTCGGACGATTTTGACGTCGGTATCAGCCCAGCAGCAGGCTGTCGTCATCCACCTCCAGACCACGCTGTTTTTCGAACAGGCCGAGCAGGTCTTTCACTTCCAGCCCCTCCCGTTCCTTGCCGGCTATGTCGAACACTACCTGTCCCTGGTGCAGCATCACCGTGCGGTCACCCACGTCCAGGGCCTGTTTCATGCTGTGGGTCACCATCAGGGCGGTGAGCTTCTGCTCCTCGATGATCTTTTTGGTGAGTTCCAGCACGAACGCGGCGGTCTTGGGATCCAGCGCGGCGGTGTGCTCGTCCAGCAGGAGAATGCTCGAGGGCGTGAGGCTGGCCATCAGCAGGCTGACGGCCTGGCGCTGGCCACCGGACAGGAGGCCCATCTTGTCGCCCAGGCGATTCTCCAGCCCGAGTTTCAGGGAGGCCAGGCTTTCCCGGAACTGGCCAAGGTACTGCTTCTTGACCGCCGTTGTGAGTCCCCGGCGCTGGCCGCGCTTGATGGCGAGGGCCAGGTTTTCTTCTATGGACAGGTTTTCGCAGGTGCCGGCGAGCGGATCCTGGAAGACCCGGGCCACGCGCGACGCCCGCTTGTAGGTCGGCAGGCGTGTGACGTCCTGGTTGTCGACCACAATCTGGCCGCTGTCGACCATCACTTCGCCGGCGAGGGCGTTCAGGAAGGTGGATTTGCCGGCGCCGTTGCTGCCGATCACGGTCACGAATTCACCCTGGTTAACGGTCAGGCTCATGCCCCGCAGCGCCGGGTTTTCCAGCGGCGTGCCCTTGCCGAAGGTGAGTCGGAGATCGTCTGCACTGATCATGTCGATTCCTCAGGCTTTCTTGCGGGTGAATTTGCTGACCACGGAGTTCCGTACGCCCGGCAATACAATAGCCAGTGTAACCAGTACGGCAGTGATCAGGTTCAGGTCCTGTGCCTGGAGGCCAAGCACGTCGGCGTTCAGCGCGAAGGCGATGGCCAGGCGGTAGATAATGGCGCCCACCACGCAGGCCATCAGGGCCCGGATGACGGTGGACGGCGTGATCAGCGCTTCACCACCAATCAGGGAGGCGAGGCCGATCACGATCACGCCCACGCCCATGGTGACGTCGGCAGCACCCTGGCTCTGGGCGAACAGCGCGCCCGCCAGTCCCACGAGGCCATTCGACAGGGCCACGCCGAGCACGATCATGCCGCCGGTGGCGATGCCCTGGGCCCGGGCCATGCGGGGGTTGGCGCCGGTGGCGCGCATGGCAAGGCCGGTCTCGGATTTCATGAATCGCCAGAGCAGGAACAGGGCCACGAGCACCACAATCAGGAACAGCACCACCGGGACCTGGTGGTAGGCCAGTCCCAGGTCGTACCAGGGCGTCAGCACCGTCTCTTCGGACAGCAGGGCGACGTTGGGGCGCCCCATGACCCGGAGGTTCACGGAGTAGAGGGCGATCATGGTCAGGATGGACGCCAGCAGGTTCAGGATCTTCAGCTTGACGTTCAACAGAGCGGTGACCGAACCCGCCGCCATACCGGCCAGAACGGCGGCCCCGGTAGCAATCCAGGGGTTCCAGCCGTGGATGATCAGGATGGCGGAAACGGCAGCACCCAGGGGGAAACTGCCATCGACGGTGAGGTCGGGAAAATCGAGTACACGAAACGAGATGTAGATGCCGAAGGCGACCAGGCCGTAGATGAGGCCGGTCTCCAGGGCGCCATAGAAAGCGATTTCACTGAGCATGGGTACGATTCACTGTGAAAGAAAACGGGCGGGCCCTTGTGGGGTCCGCCCGTTCTCGTCAGGCTTTACTTGTCGCTTTTGACGACTTCTTTGGCTTCCTTGATGAGATCATCGGACAGGGTGATGCCCATTTCCTTGGCCGCGGCCGGATTTACATACAGGTCCAGGGTATCCATGGTCTCAACCGGCATGTCTGCGGTGCTGGCGCCGTTCAGGACACGGGCAACCATCTTGCCGGTCTGGCGGCCATGGTTGTAATAGTTGAAGCCCAGCGCCGCGACTGCGCCGCGCTCGACGGTGGCGGTGTCTGCGGCAAACACGGGAATGTCGGCGCGCTCACCCACGGAGATCACGGCCTCGGCGGCGCTGATCACCGTGTTGTCGGTAGTCAGGTAGATGGCGTCTACGTCACCGACCAGGGAACGGGCGGCGCCCAGAACCTCGGAGGTCTTGGTGGCAGCGGCCTTCACCAGGGTCAGGCCGCGGGCCTTGAGGCGTTCGTCCAGCAGGTTCACCAGGGACACGGCGTTGGCCTCGCCCGGGTTGTAGACGGTGCCGATGCGCTTGGCGTCGGGCATGACGCGCTGGAGCAGATCAATATGCTTGTCGATGGGCAGCATGTCGCTGACACCGGTGATGTTGGCGCCGGGCTTGTCGAGGCTTTTCACCAGTTTGGCGCCCACCGGATCGGTGACCGCGGAGAAGACGACCGGAATGTTCCGGGCCGCGGCCGCGACGGTCTGGGCGGAAGGCGTTGCAATGGCCACAATCACGTCTGGCTCTTCACCGATGAATTTCCGGGCGATCTGGGCAGCGATTGCGGAGTTGCCCTGGGCACTCTCGTGCATGATCTTCAGGTTGTCGCCTTCCTTGAAACCTTCGTCGGCAAGCTCGTCCTTGACCCCCTGGTACACGGCGTCCAGTGCCGGGTGTTCAACGATCTGCGTGATGGCGACGGTCTTGGTGTCCTGGGCCTGAGCCAGGCTAGCCGCTGCCAGCAGGGAAGCGCCCAGAAGAGTGCGCAGTGTTTTGGTGGCCATATACCCATCTCCGAGTGGTTAGAGGTGTGACTTGGATCGGTGTCTGGAATTCGGAAGGTGCGAGAGTTTACCACAGCCTGGCATCGCAAGGGGTAGGGGGAAGCGTTCAACCTGAAAAGATCGGCCAGTAGTTGAGGAATTGAATAATTCCGGTTGAATCACGTTTTGACGACCCTTACCGTGTTGCAATACCCTACGAAAGTCTAATAATAGCGCTTATAAGAACACGCTGACGAAAAACACAACTTATAACAAGGAAGGTCCATGGACACGACTAATAAACTTCCCCTGGATATGGTGTATCACTGGGAGCAGGCGAAGAAGAACTCCCTTTATATGACCCAGCCCATCGGTGATGGCAAGGTCGTCGAGTACACTTGGGGCCGAGCGGTTGACGAAGCCCGTCGCATGGCGGCCTACCTCAAATCCCTCAATCTGCCGGAGAAGAGCCGCATTGGCCTGATCTCCAAGAACTGTGCCCAGTGGGTCATGGCAGACTGGGCGATCTGGATGGCGGGGCACATTTCCGTCCCCCTGTATCCGACACTCAATGCCGACACCGTCAACTACATCCTCAATCACGCTGAATGCGAGGTCCTGTTCGTTGGCAAGCTGGACGACTGGGACATGATGAAGCCGGGCGTACCGGAATCGGTCCGCTGTATTTCTTTCCCGCTGAGCCCGCCCAACGACTTCGAGACCTGGGACGACATTGTCAGCAAGTACCCGCCGCTGGAGGAGAATACCCACCGCGATGCGGATGAGCTGGCGACGATTGTCTATACCTCCGGCAGTACCGGTCGCCCGAAAGGGGTCATGCTGAGCTTCGGCAATATGGCGTTTGCTGCCGCTGGCGGCATCCAGACCCTGGGTGTTGGCCCGAACGAGCGGATGCTCTCGTACCTGCCTCTGGCCCATGTGTTCGAGCGCACGTTCGTGGAGCTGGGGTCGCTGTACTCCGGGTTCCAGCTGTTCTTCGCAGACTCCCTCGACACCTTTGTTCAGGATCTCCAGCGGGCCCAGCCGACGTTGTTCCTGTCCGTGCCGCGTCTGTGGGTGAAGTTCCAGCACGGCGTGCTGCAGAAACTGCCCAAGCAGAAGCTGGACCGGCTGCTGAAGATTCCGGTACTCAATCGCGTGATCAAGAAAAAGGTGCTCAAGGGATTGGGACTGGACAAGGTCAAGCTGGCCGGCAGTGGTTCCGCGCCGTTGTCCCACGATGTCCTGGACTGGTACCGCAACCTTGGGCTGGAGTTGCTTGAGGGCTATGGCATGTCCGAGAACTTCGCTTATTCGCACATGAACAAGCCCGGGCGTTCCCGCACCGGCTATGTGGGCGAGGCGTTGCCTGGCGTGGAAGTGAAGATCAGCGATGAAGGGGAAGTCCTGGTCAAGAGCCCGGCCACCATGATGGGCTACTACAAGGACGAGGAGAAAACCCGGGAAACATTCACGGAGGATGGCTTCCTGAAAACCGGCGACAAGGGCGAGATCGACGAGATGGGTCGCCTGAAGCTGACCGGCCGCATCAAGGAGATCTTCAAAACCAGCAAGGGCAAATACATTGCGCCCGCGCCCATTGAAAACCGCCTGATGTCCCACGATGCCATCGAGATGGTATGCGTGTCCGGTGCCAATCAGACCCAGCCCCACGCACTGGTTATGCTGGGCGAGGAGACGCGTCCGAAATTGGCCGACGAGAACTTCCGGAAGGAACTGGAGGCAAGCTTCACAAACCTGATCAAGGAAGTGAACAAGACGGTGGATCCCCACGAACAGCTGGCGTTCATTACGGTGGTCAGTGACGAGTGGTCCATCGAGAACAGCTTCCTCACGCCCACGCTGAAGCTCAAGCGTAATGTGGTTGAAGACGCTTACCAGGAAAAGGTCGATAACTGGTACGCGCAGAAGCAACCCGTGATCTGGCAATAAGCGACGTTCGTGCTACGCCAAAAGGCCCGGTTTCGACCGGGTCTTTTTCGTTTCAGACCGACGTTAGTCGCATAGGGAAACCCTGCTGATGGGCCTAAACTTCAAGTAGTTGGGAGGAAGTTATGACTCAGTTGGCCTTGTTCCAGAAACGTATTCACGACGAAATTCCGCTGTCCAGGGCGATGGGTGTCCAGTTGCATTCCTGGGATGGCAAAGCGCTCGTGGTGAGCGCCCCTCTGGAACCGAATCAGAATCATCAGGGAACGGGATTTGGTGGCAGCGTCTATGCCGTAGCCGTCACCGCTGCATGGGGGCTTACAGAGCTTTCCCTGGCGGATCTGGGGCTCCGGGGCTCGGTGGTCGTCCAGAATGGGACCATTGACTATGTTGAACCGGTCACCATGGACTTCTACGCGGTCTGCCGGCTACCGGGGGACGAAATTCCCGAAAGGTTCCGCAAGAGCCTCGCCCGCCACGGGAAGGGTCGGCTCGATCTGACAGCCGAGGTGTTCCTGGGTGAGCCCTCGGCAGTGCCCTCGGGGGATCCGGTCGCGGTATTCCAGGGACGCTTTGTGGTCCGGGACGTGCATTCCGGCTGACCCCGGTGAGAGCCCAGGGGCCTCTTCAGGTCATGGCCCGGGTGTTGGAAATCGACCGGCTCATCAGGATGATCGGCACGATGCCCGCAAGCACGATGATCAGCGAGGGCAGTGCGCTGTGGAAGAGTCTTTCGTCTGATGCAAACTGATAGACATAGGTGGCCAGGGTTTCAAAGTTGAACGGCCGCAGTATCAGTGTCGCCGGCAGCTCTTTCATGCAGTCGACAAACACCACCAGCGCTGCCGTCAGGAGCGTGCCCCGAAGCATTGGCAGATGGACTCTCAGCAGGGTCTTGCCGGGAGTATGCCCCATGGAGCGGGCCGCCATGTCCATGCTTGGTGTGACGTTCTGCAATGCACTCTCCACGCTGCCCGCGGACACCGCCAGGAAGCGCACTGTGTAGGCAAATACCAGCGCAAAGGCGGTTCCGCTCAATAACAGGCCGCTGCTGATGCCGACCGAATCCCGCAGCAGCCCATCCAGCCAGTTATCGAAACCTGCCAGGGGCACGATCACGCCCACCGCCAGTACTGCGCCCGGCATGGCGTATCCGAGGCTCGACAGCCTGAGCAGCACCTGCATGCCGCGGGTATTATGGAGGCGGCGGCTGTAGGCCAGGATTACACCAATCACCAGTGTCGTGAACGCGGCGCTGCCCGAGAGCAGCAGGCTGTTCAGGGTGTTTTCTACAAAGTCCGGGTTCCAGCTTTCCTCGAAATACTCCCACGCATAGAGGCCCAGGGTTCCGGCGGGAATAATGAATCCGAAGATTACCGGCAGGGCACACACCGCGAGGCAGACCATCTGTCGCGGGAAGGACATGGTGAATCGACGTATCGGATCCCGGTTGTCGCGGGCTGCAAACTGTTGCTGACGCCGGCGGGAGTGCCGTTCCAGCGAGACCAGGATCACCACGAACACGAGCATGGTGGTGGCGATCTGGGCGGCGCCGCCCAGGTTACCGAGGTTCATCCAGGTGTCGAACAGGCCGGCGGTGAGGGTCTGTACCGCAAAGAAATCCACGGTACCGAAATCGTTCAGGGTCTCCATGAGCACCAGTGAAAGGCCCACGGCGACGGCCGGCCGGGCGATCGGCAGGACAACTCTGAAAAAGGTGCTCAGGGCGGAATGGCCAAGGCTTCGGCTCACCGCAAACAGCGATGGGGATTGTTCCAGGAATGCGGCCCGGGCCAGTAGGTAAACGTAGGGATAGAGCACCAGCCCGAGCATCAGCATGGCCCCCTCAAGGCTGCGGATCTCCGGGAACCAGTAGTCACTGGCGTTCTGCCAGCCAAACCATTCTCTCAGCCCTCGCTGTACCGGACCGGCGTAATCAAGCAGGCTGGTGTACACATAGGCAATAACGTAGGCGGGCACGGCGAAGGGCAGGAGCATGGCCCATTCGAAAAAACGGCGGCCGGGAAACTCGCACATGGTTACGGCCCAGGCGCTGGACAGACCGATCACCAGGGTGAGGGCGCCCACTCCGATCATCAGTTTCAGGGTGGTGACCAGGTAGCGTGGCAGTGTGGTGTCGATCAGGTGGGGCCAGATGTTCTCTTCGGGAAAGAAGGCCAGGAAAATGACCGAGAGCACCGGTAGCGCAACGATGGCTGTGATGACAGTTGCAGCTACGATCCAGCGCCGAGACGTGCGCCCGGACAACAGTGGCTGGGTCGGCCCCGGATCGGCGACTGCGGTGGTCTCGGTCATTGTGTGTAAATCCTACTCTCCGTCGTAGTCGACCCGGTCAACGAGTTTGACGGCTTTCTCACGATTCTCCGCGATGGTCTGGAGGGGCAGCGAATCGGGGTGGATGTCTCCCCATTCTGCCACCAGGCCGGACGGTTTAACCGCGGGATTGGCCGGGTACTCGGTATTGGCTTCGGCGTAAATACGCTGGGCTTCCGGTGAGGAGAGGAATTCCATCAGCTTGACCGCATTCTCCCGGTTCGGCGCGCTCTTGGTCATCGCGATGCCGCTGATGTTGATGTGAGTGCCACGCCCGTCGGCGTTCGGAAATACCAGCCGGACCTTTTCGGCAATCGGACGCTGGTTTTCGTCCTGCAGCATGTTGCCGTAGTAGTAACTGTTGCCGATGGACACGTCACAGACGCCTTCGGCGATGGCCTTGATCTGGTCGCGGTCACCACCCTGGGGCTTCCGGGCGAGGTTGTCTTTCACATCCTGCAGCCATTGCTCGGTCCACTCTTCACCGTGGTGGGCAATCATGGACGAAAACAGCGCAATATTGTAGGGGTGCTTGCCGCTGCGTGTGCAGATTCGGCCCTCCCACTTGTCATCGGCCAGTTGCTCATAGGTCGTGATTTCGCCTTCCTTTACCCGGTCCTTCGACGTGAAAATCAGGCGGGCGCGGGTGGTGAGTGCAAACCACTTGCCGTCGGGGTTGCGAAGGTGCTCGGGAATATTCTCTTCGAGTACCGGGCTCTCCACACCCTGAACAAGATCACGCTCGACCAGTTCATTCAGGCGTGAAATGTCCACGGTCATGACCACATCCGCAGGGCTGTTCCGTCCTTCCCGCTCCAGTCGCTCGGCAAGGCCCTTCTTGGCAAACACCACATTGGTGTCAATGCCGGTTTCCTTTTCGAAGGCCTTGAGAAGCGGTTCAATCAGGTAAGCCTGGCGGTAGGAGTAGATATTGACGTCACCACTGGCCGATGCGGCGAGTGGAAGTGCCATTGCTGCAGCGGCAACAAGCGTCCGTGTCACTGTCATGTAGATGATTCTCCAGCTTTTGTGCATTTGCTCCACCGGGTGGCTGGTGGATAACTAAAAACAGCAACCATTCTCATTTGTGTTTGCTGCCGAGTCAATATCTCTGAGATCGATTTCCTGGAAAATGGTGGTATGCTTCGGAACACTATAAAAATGAAGTAAATGGACCGGAATCCGGATTACGCCAGTGAACGATCGCAGAGAGTACATCCGCACCGCGATGAGTGCGAAAGTGAAGGTAGTGCACGAGTCCCTCGGAGAGTTCGTGTTTTCGACCCGTGACATTTCCGATGGCGGGGTTTTCATCGTGGTTGAGGGTGAGCCGTTCGAGCCGAAAATCGGTGATCAGGTCACCGTACAGGTCCAGGGGCTCCCCGTTCCTGCGCCCGTTCTGAATATGGTGGTGGTTCGCAAAACCAACGACGGATTCGGGTTACAGTTCGACCCCGAATGAACTGTATTCAGGGATGGATACCATGAAGCCGATACTACTGTTGTTACTCACATCACTGGCCCTGTCCGGATGCGCCAGCTATTACACACACTTTGCCATGTTTCCTGCGGAAAATTCGCAGGGTGAGACCCGTCAGGTACGGGTGTCCTGGGATACCGCGGAATATCCCGGCTGGTGGTTCAGCGACGATCAGGCTACCTCGGTGAAGGTGGAAACCCAGTGCAGTGCCCGGGTCTGGCGCCTGTATGACGATGGGCACGATCAGGCAGAGGATTGTGGCCGTGGCATCCGCGCCTGCGGTGATGACGCATTGGACCGGAAGGTTGTTTCTCTGCCCGTTCTGGACGCCTCTGCTTGCATGGCGATCAACCCGGGCGACAAAGAGGCCACGATCGCGGGCATGGGGGACCGGTTTGACCTGCTTGTAGCCTGCGAGCCATCCAGGCCGGTGGCTCAGAAGGCCGATGAGAAAGTGAACATGGACTATCTCCGCGCCTCATCCGTCCCGTACACGGTCTATGCGAGAAAAGCGCCAAGGGGATCGCTTCGGGCACGCTTGCCGGAATTCGACGATTCGGTGTGCGAGGACTGAATGCGAATAAGGTTCACTTCCAGAGTGTGATAACAGTCACGTTGCTACATTCTGTTTCCCGATGAACATTCTCGTTACCTCATGTTGCTGAACCGTTGCATTGCGATACGAAAATGTAATGGACTCTTCCCGTCATCCCGTCAAAATGTAAAACATCGAAAATTCTTGCAGTATGGGGTGGCTCGTGGGCGTCCAACAGAGAAAAGTAGCAGTGCACGACCTGGAAGTGGGCATGTTCGTGTCCGATCTGGACCGGCCCTGGCACCAGACTCCTTTCCCCATTCAGGGTTTTCACATCCGTTCCCAGGACGACATTCGTGCGTTGGTCTCTCACTGCAAGTGGGTCATGATCGATGTTGCTGAAGTCCGTGACCTGAAAACCACAGAATCTTCCGAGCAGTCCTCGGTTTTCGGTCGCGCCGCGAAGCGAAGTCGGCGCGGTCGCGAAGAGCTTAAATTGCCCCCGCTGGCGATCCGGGAGCCGGTTGAATACGAAACGGTTTCGACGCTGAAAAAGGAAATGAAGGTTTCCAGGCGGCTGCTAGACGATGCCGAGGTCACCCTGGATCGTCTGTTCAAGACTCTCCAGGGCGGAACGGTTCCGGATTTACGGCCGCTGGCCGAGGCTACCCGCAAGATGGTCAGCAGTGTCATCCGCCAACCGGATGCGCTGCTCTGGCTCAGCCGAGTGCGCCACTATGACGATTACATCTACCGCCACGGCCTCAATTCTGCCGTCTGGGCCCTGGTCTGTGGTCGTGAACTTGGGCTGAACGAGGGGCTCCTGAATCACCTTGGGCTCGGCTGCCTGATGTCCCAGGTGGGCAAAATGTCATTGCCCCGCTCACTGCTCGATAAGGAAGGTCAGTTCAGCGCCGATGAGCACGCGCTGTACAAGACCTACGTGGAAAAGGGTCTGGCAATGCTGGAAGACAGTGGCCTGTCCCGCGCTGTTCTGAGCGTTGTCCAGGGGCACCGGGAACGTCACAACGGCTCCGGTTTCCCTCAGGGGGTGCGGGGTGACCGGATTCCGCTGCTGGCTAAGGTTGCCGGGATTGCCGAGTTCTTCGAGTCGCTGATTGGGCCGAGGGATGGCGGTGCCGAGCCTATGACCCCGGCCAAGGCGGTAAGCCTCCTCTACGAGATGCGCAACATCGAGTTTCAGGAAGACCTTGTTGAGCACTTCATTCAGGCTATCGGTATCTATCCGACTGGCAGCCTTGTCGAACTCAGTGACGGGCAACGGGGCATCGTAGTGTCCCATACGCCAGGCCGGCGGTTGTGGCCCAAGGTCATGGTGATGACGGGCCAGCAGCAAATGCCGCTGAAGTCCGCCCGTATTATTGACCTCGCGAAATTCAATGAAGACCGCGCGGCGGAGGACGCCCTTGCCGTCCGGGAGTGTCTGCCACATGGGACCGAAGGCCTCGATCCCGCGCGTTATGATGTGACCGGCGCCGAGTCCCGCTGGGGGCTCGGACGGCTGATCAGCGGATAAGAATCCTGAGTGATTTCCGGATCCAGCGGTAGGTGCCCTGGGGCCGGAAATTGATCAGCAGTTCGGATTCCCCTCCCGTATCTCCGCTGACGAAAAACTCGACATCGGCGGTCTGCCAGCTCCAGGAATGGATGGTGACGTCTGTGGGCCGTGTACTGATGGCCTCGATGTCGGTAAGATTCGTATCCCCTGCAATTTTCTCAACCCTGACGGACTTGATTCCAGTATCGGAAGCCGGGTACTCGGCCACATGGTTTTCCAGGTAGTATTGATTACCGATAGCGGTCGTAATCGCATCCAGCTCGTGGGTCAGGTAGATCTGGGCATCTTCCGTTTTAATGTCATCCAGGGTTCGGATGGATTCCACTATCCGGTCGCGTTTGGCTTGCAAATCCTGTTGGTATTCAACGTTCGGGTCCCAGTCGGCCTCATTTGCCGGTCTGACTGGAGCGGCATTGATCTCCTCCTGCGTGGGTGGATCGTCGCATAGTGCATTATCCTCGGGATAGAAGCAGATCTGTGCCAGCAGCTGATTCGCGGGAGATGGATTGCCTCCGAGCGCCGCGAATTCCGCCTCGGGTACTGAGAAGTCGATGGTTCCTTCGATATTGGTTAAAGCGGTGTTTAACTGATCGATCACTCTCTGTCTGATATCAATGCCTTCTCCTTCCGGAACCCCCTGGGTCCAATCCAGGGACATGAGGAAACGAGTCAGGTTCATCAGTGTGGCGTTATCAAGCAGCTGTGCTTCCGTTAACTGGTGGGAGCGGAGGTTCTGGTCGTCCACGATGGGCGTTTGCAGGGCGGTCCGGACGTCGGCAAAGAATTCCAGCGGGGAAATGTAGGGTTTGGCGGGCACACCCTGCACCAGCGGGAGATTGCCCACCTTGAATGACAGCGTTTCCCCCGGGTAGTAACGGAAGCGCCCCTGAGCGTCGGTGGTGCCGGACTGGCTGGCTGTCTGATAGCTCAGGCCACTGAAGCCGTTATAATTCAGGCGGCCGATACTCGGGTCGCTATCGCTGCCACCGCCGCCTCCCAGGCAGCCGGACAGGAAAACGGAGCTGAGCAGGAGGGCCAGGGGAGAAAGTCGGTGAACGGATTTCATTCTTCGGCGTACATCCCTTGTTGTTCGGCCGGCAGGGGCAGCTGCGCGACGCTTTGTAATAAGTTGTAACCGCATTATAGGGGGCGGTATCGGCCGATATCGGGATTCCCGTCGCAGTTTGGGGCTTCAGAATGCTGGAAAGCCAGCCCCTTGAATTCCCGGACTTTGCCACAAAGAATAGCAATCTACGTTTTGCTGCCTGCGACCGCGAGGGTCGCCATCCAAAGTTACTCAATACGGAATCATTTATGACCAATGCACTGGAAATCGAAGGCCTGACCAAACAATACGGGGACGGGTTCCAGGCGCTGAAGGGAATTGATCTCCACGTCAGCCAGGGGGATTTCTTTGCCCTTCTGGGGCCGAATGGTGCCGGAAAATCAACGACGCTGGGCATCGTATCTTCGCTCGTCAACAAGTCATCCGGCAAGGTCCGGGTGTTCGGATACGATATCGATACCCATCTCGTTCAGGCCAAGCTGAATCTTGGTGTGGTGCCCCAGGAATTCAATTTTAACCAGTTCGAGAAGGTGTTCGACATTGTGACGACCCAGGCCGGGTATTACGGCATTCCGCTGGGGCGCGCGTCACAATCGGCTGAGAAATACCTCAAGCAACTGGGTCTCTGGGACAAGCGCAACACCCCCGCAAGGATGTTGTCCGGGGGGATGAAGCGTCGCCTGATGATTGCCCGGGCACTGGTGCACGAACCAAAGCTCCTGATTCTGGATGAACCGACGGCCGGTGTGGACATCGAATTGCGCCGCTCCATGTGGGCGTTCCTCGAGCAGATCAATCGTGAAGGCACCACCATCATTCTCACGACCCATTACCTGGAAGAGGCGGAGGCCCTGTGTCGGAACATCGCGATCATCGACCGGGGTCGGATCGTGAAACACACCAGCAAACGCGACCTGCTCCAGCAACTGAGTGTGGAGACCTTCATCCTGGATACCGAGCAGGAGCTGGACGGAGCGCCGGCACTTGAAGGTGTCAGCTGCCGGATCAACAACGAGGGTGCGCTGGAGGTGGACGTTGAGAAAGGGCAGGGCCTGAATGCGGTCTTTGCCCAACTGGACGCCCTGGGCATCAAGGTCGTCAGTATGCGAACCAAGGCGAACCGACTGGAAGAGCTGTTCCTGCGCCTGGTGGAGGAAAACGCCTCGGACTCTGCAAAGGATCTGGAGGGCGCCGCATGAGGATCGAAGCGCTTTGGGTGGCGTTCTACACCATTGTGATTCGCGAGATTCGCCGATTTACCCGGATCTGGCCCCAGACGCTGTTGCCACCGGCTGTCACCATGACGCTGTATTTCATCATCTTCGGTAACCTGATCGGCTCCCGTATCGGCCAGATGGGCGGCTTTACCTACATGCAGTTTATCGTGCCGGGGCTGATCATGATGGCGGTGATCACCAATTCCTATTCCAACGTGGTGTCGTCGTTCTTCTCGATGAAGTTCCAGCGAAGCATTGAGGAGCTGCTTGTGTCTCCCGTACCCAACTGGGTCATCCTGGCAGGCTATGTCACCGGCGGCATGGCAAGGGGGCTGGGGATCGGACTGATTGTCACCCTGGTGTCGCTGGCGTTCACCCACCTGACCATCCATAACCTGCCGATGGTTGTGATTACGGTGTTCCTGACGTCGGCGTTGTTCTCGGTGGGTGGCTTTATCAACGCGATGCTGGCGACCAAGTTTGACGATATCTCTATTGTTCCGACGTTTGTGCTGACGCCACTGACCTATCTCGGCGGCGTGTTTTACAGCATCGGCCTGCTGCCGGATTTCTGGCAGGGCGTATCCATGGCAAACCCGATCCTGTACATGGTGAACGGGTTCCGTTACGGCATACTCGGTGTATCGGACGTCAATCCGTTCGTCTCCCTTGGTATGATACTGGTGTTTATCGTCCTGCTGTCGCTGGTGGCCCTTCGAATGCTCCAGCGCGGCAAGGGTATCCGTCACTGAGTTTCAGGAACCGATATGGCTCTGCACAATGCCCCGCTGGGCAAGTCCAGTGAATATCCGGATCGCTACGATCCGGATATTCTTTTTCCGGTACCCCGGGAGGAAAATCGTCGCCGCATCGGGCTGGACGACGGCCGCTGGCCCTGGTTCGGAGAGGACCTCTGGCAGGCCTGGGAGCTGTCCTGGCTGAAGCCCGGAGGTGTTCCGGTTGTTGCCTGGGCCGAGATCCATGTTCCCGGTGCGTCGCCGTACCTGATCGAGTCGAAATCGCTCAAGCTGTACCTGAACTCGCTCAATCAGCACACGTTTTCTTCCTGGCAACAGGCGGGCGAGACGATCAGCAATGATCTGTCGAGTGCGTGTGGTGCAGCAGTCAGGGTGCAGCTGCACTCCGTTGATGACGACGTTATGACCCGTGGGCGTCCGGCAGGCTATGAGCTGATTGACGATGAGCCGGTGGACGGAGTCGTTTACGAATACGATCCGGCGTCACTGGCCGTTCGGGAGGATTCTGTCGTTACGGAGTCGTTGTGTTCCCATCTGCTGAAGAGTAACTGCCCGGTCACCGGCCAGCCGGATTGGGGGACGCTGCTGATTCGCTACACCGGCAAACCGATCGATCGGGCAGGGCTTCTGCGCTACGTGGTGAGCTTCCGGAACAAGCAGGATTTCCACGAGCACTGTGTCGAAACGGTGTTCACGGATTTGATGGCGCATTGCGCTCCGGAGTCGCTGGAGGTCTGTGCCCGATACACCCGGCGGGGCGGGCTGGACATCAACCCGTGGAGAAGTACGGCACCTGAGGGCGAGCCGGGGCCACGGCTGGTTCGGCAATAGCCCCTAGCCGAGTTTGCCGGTTTCGGATTCCGGAACGTCTTCTTCTGTTCGCAGGCGCTCTGCTGCATCTTCCAGCGCCTGCAGGATGGCCTGCCGTTCCCGTTCAGTGACCTTGTCGGAATCGAGATACATGGCGAACCCGCTGTGTTCGTGTTCAAGGAAGCTGCGGTTGGGGCCCATGTCACGACGGAAGTCGACCACTTCGTAGATGGGCACGGGTTTGCCGAAACCTTTCACCGTGATCTCTCCCTTGTCCCGGCACATGATCCGGTCCTTGATCAGCGAGAAGGTCTCATAGGAGACCAGGATTTCGCCTGGCTGGGCCAGGGACTCGAGGCGACTGGCGAGGTTCACTTCCTTGCCGATGATGGTGTAGTCCATCCGGTTCTCGGCGCCGAAGTTACCGACGGTGGTGTAGCCGGTGCTGATGCCCATACGGATTTCCAAGGGCGTCTTGATGCCCTGGCTGCGCCACTTCTGGCGCATGATCTTCATATGCTTGCGCATCTCGATGGCCATGGAGACGCAGGCAAAGGCGTCCTCACGCTGCCCGCGGCTGGTGGGGTCGCCGAAGAACACCATGATGGAGTCACCGACGAACTTATCGATGGTGCCACCGTACTTGAGAGCCACTTCAGACATTTCGTTGAAGTAGTGGTTCAGCAGTTCGGTCAGGGCCTCGGGCTCCATCTCTTCAGACAGTTCCGTAAAGCCCTTGATGTCCGAGAAAAACACCGCGAGCTTTTTGCGCTGGGTTTCCAGGCGTACATCCCGTTCACCCGTGAAAATGGATTGCCATACCTGCGGAGACAGATATTTGGACAGTTTGTGGGACAGTGCAATGGACTGCTCCCGCTGGTTCTGGATCTGGGTCTTGGCGAGCATCAGCGCCCGGGCCTGCTGGTGGGAGTAGTAGGCCGTCATGCAGATATAGAGGCCGGTCGAGACGATGGCGCACAAGCTGGTCAGCAGGGGAGACTGGAACGACGCCGCAGGGCCGACGAAGGCCAGAGCCGTCAGGACCGAAATGGCCATGAAGCAACTGCCGATCAGCCATTGGCGGATGCCGCCCACGATCAGGCAGCTGAACATCAGCATCAGCGCGACTGAAGCGGAAGGGATCGCCACCAGTCCGGTACAGCCAATAAAGGCTCCGCCGATCACGCAATCCACCAAGAGCATTTTTTGCCGGATGCGGGGTGATCGGCTCAGGAAGGTCTTTCGGGTGACGACGTAAACGATGTGCGGCCAGACGACAGCCCCGGCAACCAGCCAAAGCAGCCAGTGGGCAAACGCCTGTTGCAGCACGCCGACCACAATGATGGCGCCGGTAACGGTATACGCCATGACCCGACCGTTGTAGTCGGGCATTGGCGGAATGGCAACGGAGCCCGTTGCCTGATCCGACGTCAGCGCTTTGGTGGCGCTGCTGGCGTTGCGGAGGTCCACGTGGGCGCTCATCATTTCAGAAGCGAATCCGGCCAATCAGCATGTCCCGGAACATGACCCAGTCTCCCATCAGGCTGTACAGGGGAAAGCGGAACGTTGCCGGGCGGTTCTTTTCGAATTTGAAGTGTCCGACCCACGCAAAGCCATAACCAATGACCGGCAGGGCCAGAAGCCAGAGGAGCTTGCCGGATATCAGCGCATACAGGGCGACGATCAGAACCAGCAGGCTTCCGGTAAAATGAAGTCGCCGACAGGTCACATCGCTGTGTTCTTCCAGATAGTAGGGATAGAATTCAGAGAAGTTGCGAAACGTCTGATTGTCACTCATGGTACTGCCACATTGTTTTGATTGTTGGTCAGGCCAGACATACGACTAAAGACTAACAGTATTACGTATAACCCACAATTAACAAACTGGATCACGATTTGCCTGCATCATCTACCGTTCATCGCTCAGTCCGAGAGGCATTATGACGTCAGTAAGCCAATTCCTGCTGAACCGTTCCTCCGAGCCGCGTCTCAGGGCGCCGGCGCCATCCAAAGAGGTGCTTGAAACGGTGTTTTCATGTGCGGCCAGGGCGCCGGATCATGCGCTGTTAAGGCCCTGGCGTTACCTGGTTATAGAGGGAAGCGGTCGGGAAGCGCTGGGTGAATTATTTGCCGCCACCTGCCCGGCCGATGCCGACGACGCCGCCATCGAAAAACTTCGGCGCGCTCCTCTGCGAGCACCGATGGTGATCGTTGGAATTGCCTCACCGTCGGCACACCCGAAGGTACCCGAGGTGGAGCAGATCATGTCTGCCGCCGCAGGAATGAGCTTTCTGGAACTGGCTCTGCAGGATGCAGGTTTCGGGGTTATGTGGCGGACCGGGGCGGTTGCCTACAACCCGGTGGTCCATGAAGGGCTTGGCCTGGGGGAGGGCGAGTCCATCGTAGGCTTTCTCTACACCGGGACCATTGCCGTGGAAAAGCCGCCGGTTCCTCGCCCGGCGGTATCGGAATTTGTGAAGCATTGGCCCGGAGAGCAGCGATAGCAGGCCACTCCCAGCTGTAACCGGCTGGAGGAAAGGGTTTGCCGCCTTTTCCCCGGCTTTTGATAACCCCCGATTTACTGCATGCGGCCAGGAGCCCTTGGTTTTCGGGGCTTTCCATTCGATTTTCCCTCCTTTTTCATTTCTGGCATCCCGCTTGCTTCAGTACCGTCAGAAAGCAATTCCGGCAACAGTTTGGCCGGTTGTGACAGGTTTTGGAGGCGGTATGGCAATCTCTTTCGACAAGGCGCTAGGCATCCACGAACAGGCCCTTCAGGCACGGGTAAAGCGGGCAGAAGTGCTTGCCAACAACCTGGCCAATGCCGATACACCGGGCTACAAGGCCCGGGACGTGGACTTCCAGGCGATGATGCAGCAGGCGAAGGACTCCATGTCCGGCCTGGCCCTTGACCGTACCAACGATGCCCATATCGGCGGAGGTTCCGGGGACGGGGCGGGTGAGCTCAAGTACCGCGTACCGTATCAGCCGTCCGTGGATGGCAACACGGTGGACGCCCAGCAGGAGCAGGCCCGCTACATGCGCAATGCCATGGACTTCCAGGCCAGCTTCCAGTTTCTGAACAGTAAATTTGCCGGCCTGACCAAGGCATTGAGAGGCGAATAAACCGCAGTTTTACGGTTCAAGGAGATCCTTATGTCTTTGGGTAGCATTTTTGATATCGCCGGTTCCGGCATGACGGCCCAGTCGCTGCGGTTGAACACGACGGCCTCCAATATCGCCAACGCGGAAACCGCGAGTTCCAGCACCGGCGAAACCTATCGGGCCCGAAAGCCGGTGTTTGCCGCCATTCAGCAGTCTATGTTGAACCCTGACCAGCAGGGCTATATGTCGGGTGACAGTGAAGAGGCCGGAGCGGGCGTCCGGGTTGCCGGCATCGTCGAGAGCGATGCGGAGCTGCAGATGCGCTACGAGCCCGACCACCCTGCCGCGAACGAGGACGGCTACGTTTTCTACCCCAACGTTAATGTGGTGGAAGAAATGGCTGACATGATGTCGTCCTCTCGCAGCTTCCAGATGAACGTGGATGTAATGAACACCGCCAAAACCATGATGCAGCGCATTCTGACGCTGGGTCAGCAGTAACGGGCAAGGAGCAGAATCATGAGTGCCATCAATGCAACAGGGGTGTCTGATGTTCTTGCCCAGTATCAGGCCAAGCAGCAGGGCTCCGCGCAGGGCAGCAATGAACTGGGCCGGAATGAGTTCATGGATCTCATGCTGGCGCAGCTGAAAAACCAGAATCCCCTTGAGCCCCAGGACAATGGCGAGTTTATCTCCCAGCTGGCGCAGTTCAGCTCCTTGCAGGAAATGCAGAATCTTTCCGGCACGGTGGATGATGTGGTCGGCCAATTCCGGTCTACCCAGGCGCTTCAGGCCTCGGCCATGGTTGGCAAGAGTGTGCTTGCCCCTTCCGGCGTTGGCATGTTGGGCGCTGACGGCCAGGTGACCGGTGCTATCGAAGTGCCGGCGTCCACCGGTGGGCTTCGCCTGTCGGTCCAGAATGCGAACGGTGAACTGGTGCGGCAGATCGATCTGGGTAACAGCCCGGCCGGTGTGACCTCGTTCAGCTGGGACGGCAAGGATGGTAACGGCAATGCCTTGCCGCCAGGACGCTACCAGTTTGTTGCCGAGGGTTCCTACCCGGGCGGCGCGCAACAGCTTAATACGATGGTGAGTGCGAACGTGGACAGCGTTTCGCTGGGCCAGAACGGCTCCATCACCCTGAATCTGGCCGGCATGGGTTCCATTGCCCTGTCGGACGTGAAAGAAATCAACTGATACCGGTGTCAGACCAAGAGGTGATTTATGGCATTTAATACGGGATTGAGTGGCCTGAGGGCAGCATCGGTAGACCTGGATGTGACCGGCAACAACATTGCCAATGCGAGCACCGTGGGCTTCAAGGGAAGTCGGGTCCAGTTTGGCGATCTGTACGCCAGCGGCTTTCTGAGCGGTGGCACCAACCCGATTGGCGATGGCGTCCGGGTACAGGATGTTCAGCAGAAGTTCGGGCAGGGCAATATCAGCTTTACCGACAACGGCCTGGACATGGCCATCAGTGGCGACGGGTTCTTTATGCTCAACAACAACGGCGAGGTGCGCTATTCCCGAGCCGGACAGTTCAGCATCGACAAGGAAGGTTATATCGTCAATAACCAGAACATGAAGGTGCAGGGTTATACCGCAGACGAGGATGGCAATCTGAGTGGCATTCGCGGTGATTTGCAGATCGCGACGGATAACCTGGCGCCGAGGCGTACTACGAATCTTCAGACGGACGTGAATCTGGATTCTCGAGAGTCTGTTCTGGAAAAGCGAGTGCGGGACATTGGGCCTATAGATTTGGCTGGCATTGAGGGCGAAAAATTTTCATTCCAATATGCGGATGGCACTCCCGATTACCCGGTTGAAATTCCTGTTGGAGGCGATGCGCAGGGCGCCGCACTCAAGATTGATGGAGCACCCGGTGTAAGTGCAACAGCTTCTACCACGGCTCTTTTGGACGGTTCCCTGAATGATGCATTCATACAGGGCGCCTCGGACTTCAAATTTACAATTAAGATAGGAAGTACGCCGCTTAACATAGATACAAGCCAAGTCAATTCTCTTTCCGACTTGGCTCAGGCCATTACAGATTCCCCTGATAATTCTGTGTCAGCATCACCAATCTTCGATGATTACGATGGTGATCCTAACACCCCAGACACTGCTAGACTGCGGATTATTCAGAATGATGGGAAAACACTGAATATTGAGTATGGTGATACGACTGCAACGGCAGATCCGCAATCGCCGTTTGAGGGCGTTGTGAATATCACAACAGACAGGACCGTTATAGGTGTTGATACGACTGACGATACAGTATCTCCCAGTAAAAGTGTCAAAGCGGAATTTGAGGGATCACCGATCCGTATTACCAACGCTTTCAATCCGATTGATCAACGTACCTATAACCATGCTACGTCGACGACCATTTATGACAGTTTGGGTAATTCCCACGAACTGACCCAGTTCTATGTCAAGGACCCGTCACCGGGTAACGGCGTCGGACAGAGCCAGTGGTCGATCTACATGCAGATCGACGGCGAACTGGTGGCCGGGACCGATACCCAGCCTTACACCGCGCTGTTTGATCAGGATGGACAGCTTGAGTCGGTCAATGGCGATCCCAACGGCGAGATCATCGTTACCGACTGGATTCCCAAGGACGCCACGGGCGCGCCCAATGGCGCGGATGGCCCTCCTTCCGATCCTTCCAGCGTGGTCAGTCCCATTCCGGAGCCGCCGACCACCTCTGCGTTTGTGGTAGACCTCGGTAATACCACGCAGTATGGTGCGGCTTTCGGGGTGAACGACCAGCAGCAGAACGGCTACACCACGGGCCGACTGTCCGGGCTCGACGTTTCGGATCAGGGGGTGATTTTCGCCCGCTATACCAACGGACAGTCCCAGTCCCTGGGGCAGGTGGCCCTGGCTGCTTTCAACAACACGGATGGGTTGTCGCCGGTGGGGGATACCACCTGGGTGGAAACCTTCGAATCCGGCCAGCCAATCATTGGCGCAGCCGATACCGGGACCCTGGGTTCCATCAAGGCGAGCTCGGTGGAGGAATCCAACGTCGATCTCTCGGCGGAACTGGTGAACCTGATCATCGCCCAGCGGAACTATCAGGCCAACGCCAAGACCATCGAAACCTCCGATGCCGTCACGCAGACCATCATCAACCTCCGCTAATCAGTGACATAACCAACATGGCATGACTCCTGCAAGAATACTGGAAACAGTCAAAATTCCGGCAGGAGTTTGCCCATGGACAAAGCGTTATATATCGGCATGTCGGGTGCCAAGCAGAACATGCTTTCCCAGCGTGCCCATGCCAACAACCTCGCTAACGTCAATACCACCGGGTTCAAGCGGGATTTTGCCCAGGCCCGGAGTATGCCGGTTTACGGCGAGCATTTTCCCACCCGCGCCTATGCAATGACCGAGCGACCGGGCACCGATCTTTCGGCCGGCTCGCTGATGCAGACCGGTCGCAAGCTGGACGTTGCCGTGAAAGGTGATGGCTGGCTGTCCATCCAGAATCAGCAGGGCCAGGAGGTCTTCACTCGTACCGGCAGTCTGCAGGTGGACGTCAACGGTCTGCTCCGGCTGCCCAGCGGTGAAATGGTCCTTGGTAATGGCGGGCCTGTCGCTCTTCCTCCGTACGACAAGATCGATATTGGTGATGACGGGACGATTTCCATCGTGCCTGCCGGTGGCGATCCGGGGCAGGTGGTGCAGATTGATCGCCTGAAGCTGGTCAATCCACCCAAAGGCGCCCTGGAGAAGGGTGAGGACGGGTTTATGCGCCGCAAGCCGGATCAGGCGCTGGGCGGGCCAGAGCCAGCAGATGGCACGCTCCGCGTCGCCTCTGGTTTTCTGGAGAGTTCCAACGTGAATGCCGTCGAGGAAATGATCGACAACCTGCAGCTGTCCCGGCAATACGAGATGCAGGTGAAGGTGATGAGAACGGCGCAGAACAATTCCGAGGCGACGGCACGCCTGTTGCAGAACCTCTGACAGTGAACGATTAAACAGGGCGGGGGCCCGGTAAGCGGCAAAATATGGCCGCCCCACAGGGTCCCGGCGAGGAGAAGACGATGCATCCAGCACTTTGGGTCAGTAAAACCGGGTTAAGTGCCCAGGACATCAAAATGTCCACCATTTCGAACAACCTGGCGAACGTGAATACCACGGCGTTCAAGCGGGATCGGGCCCAATTCCAGGATCTGCTTTACCAGATCAAGCGTCAGCCCGGTGGTATGAACACCCAGAACTCAGAGCTGCCCTCGGGTCTTCAGCTCGGTACCGGTGTCCGGGTGGTGGGGACGACCAAGCAGTTTTCCCAGGGCAACCTCCAGGTGACCGATCAGCCCCTCGATATGGCGATCAATGGTCGCGGGTTCCTGCAGGTCGAAACGCCCGATGGCCAGATCGCCTACACGCGGGATGGGGAGTTCCAGTTGAACTCGAACGGTGATGTGGTGACGCCGGATGGCTTCCCGCTGGTGCCGAATATCAACGTGCCGGACAACGCCACCAACGTGACCATCGGCAAGGACGGAACCGTGACGGCGGTGGTGGATGACCAGACCGCACCGATCAACCTGGGCCAGATTACCCTCGTGGATTTCGTTAACCCCCAGGGGCTTCAGGCGGTAGGCAACAACCTCTACAAGGCGACTACCGCCAGTGGCGATCCCAACGAGGGCGAAGCCGGACTGGCCGGACTGGGCACCATTGAGCAGGGACAGATCGAGTCTTCCAACGTTGAAGTGGTGGAAGAGCTGGTCAACATGATCACGACCCAGCGGGCCTACGAAATGAATTCGAAGGTGGTCTCGACCACGGATCAGATGCTCCAGTTCATTACCAATAACATCGGGTAAGACAGGACGGACGGGTAAACCGGTCGTCGGGACGGTATTGCGATGAAAAGCACCAAGACTTTTTTCAGAAAAGACGCCCTCGCCACCAGTTGTCTGGTTGCGTTGCTGGTCATGCTACAGGGCTGTGCGGCGGTGAGCCGGGAACGGGCGAAACCGGATGATCCGGCCTATGCACCGGTACAACCCCAGGCAATGATGCAGCGGGATCCGAACTCGGGCGCCATCTTCCAGACGTCCCGGAATTACAACTTCTACGGTGACACCACCGCACTGAATGTCGGAGATGTGCTGACGGTGACCCTGCGGGAATCCACCCAGGCAAGCAAGGCCTCCGATACCAGTATCAAGAAGGACAACAAGATCACGCTGCCGAATCCGACCATTCTTGGAAAAAGCAATTTCGGCATCAATACCGATCTGAACAATAAGCGGGATTTCCAGGGCCAGGCTTCGGCCGATCAGAGCAACAGTCTGGCCGGCAACATTACGGTTACCGTCACGGAAGTACTCCCCAATGGCATTCTGAAGGTGCGGGGGGAAAAGTGGCTTTCTCTCACCAATGGGAAAGAGTACATCCGCCTGACCGGACTGGTTCGCCCCCAGGATATCCAGCCGAACAACACGGTGGCTTCCAACCGGATTGCCGACGCGCGGATCGCTTACGGTGGCACTGGCGATCTCGATCAGTCCAACCGGATGGGTTGGGTGGCCCGGTTCTTCAACAGTGAGTGGTGGCCGCTATGAAGGGTTTGCGTAACCTGACGTTGTTTGTCGTGCTGGGTTGCCTCGTCGCGGCGCCGGTGATGGCCGATCGCCTGAAGGATCTGGCGCGCATCAAGGGTGTGCGGAACAACCAGCTTGTGGGCTATGGCCTCGTGGTGGGGCTGGATGGAACCGGGGATTCTGCTCCGTTCACCAACCAGACCTTCCGGAACATGATGAACCAGTTCGGCATTACCCTGCCGGACGGCGTGAATCCGAGCGCCGACAACGTTGCCGCAGTCACCATCAGCGCCACCTTGCCGCCTTTTGCCAAGCGCGGTCAGGAAATCGACATTACCGTGAATTCCATCGGCAACGCCAAAAGCCTGCGTGGCGGGACCCTGCTGATGACTCCGTTGAAGGGTGCGGATGGACAGATCTATGCCATGGCGCAAGGCAGCCTGGTGGTTGGTGGCTTCGGTGCAGAGGGCAAGGACGGTTCGCGAATTACCGTCAATATTCCCAGCGTGGGCCGTATTCCCAATGGGGCCACGATTGAGCGGGAGGTGGCCTCGCCATTCAACTCCGGCGATACGATCACGTTCAACCTGATGCAGCCGGACTTCACCACTGCCCGCAGAGTCGTGGAAGCCATCAACGGCAAGCTGGGTCCGGACATGGCTTACGCCCATGACGCGACTTCGGTTTCGGTTCGGGCACCACGGGATCCCTCGCAGCGCGTGAGCTTCCTGTCGATCCTGGAAAACATCGAAGTCGACCCGGCAGAAGAGGCCGCGAAAGTGGTGATCAACAGTCGCACCGGAACCATTGTGGTAGGCCAGAACGTGCAGGTCAGCCCGGCGGCGATAACCCACGGTAGCCTGACGGTTACTATCCAGGAAAACCCGAATGTCAGTCAGCCGAATCCCTTGTCGGGCGGCCAGACAGCGGTGCAGCAGGACACCCAGATTGCGGTGACTCAGGAGCCGGCTCACATGTTCAAGTTTGGCCCCGCCGTTACGCTGAACGAGGTGGTCCAGGCGGTGAACCAGGTTGGCGCCGCGCCCGGGGACGTCATGGCAATCCTGGAAGCGCTCAAGCAGGCCGGTGCACTTCGCGCCGAGCTGATTGTGATCTAGGGGGCGGCCATGCAGGACTATCAGCTTCAGCAGGCTCAGGTTTACACGGATTTCAAGGGATTGAATGCCCTGAAAACCGAATCCCATACCGACAAGAAGGCCGCCCTTGTGCAGGTCGCCAAGCAGTTCGAAAGCCTGTTTCTTTCGGAAATGCTCAAGTCCATGCGCAAGGCCGGAGAGGCGTTTTCCGAGGGTAACTACCTGAACAGTCAGCAATCCAAGTTCTATCGGGATATGTTCGACAGCCAATTGAGTCTGACCATGGCGGGCAACCAGGGTACCGGGCTGGCGGATGCGCTGGTGTCCCAGTTGAGCCGGCAGATCCCGGGCATGGGCGCAGACGGCCAGACGTTGCCGGGTCACAAGACCTCGCTGGCGGACTACGACCGCAGTCTGCCGGTGTTGTCGCGCAAGTTGCCGGAGCAGCTGGCGAGGGTCGACAAGGTGGCAGCGGAAGAGGCAACCGCTTCAGATAACCCGAAGGTCGAGGCAGCGGACGGTCACCCGCTTCCGGAGACCTTCGATTCACCGGAAGCCTTTGTGAAAACCCTGTTGCCGATTGCCCAGCGAGCTGCTGGCGACAGTGGCATTGATCCGCGCCTGATGGTCGCCCAGGCAGCACTCGAGACCGGGTGGGGCCGCCATATGATCAAGGGCGATGGCGATCAGCCGAGCTTTAACCTCTTTGGTATCAAAGCGGATCAGCGCTGGCAGGGTGACTCGGTCAGAATCACCACCACCGAGTATCGCGCCGGCCTGCCGATGAAGGAAAAGGCGGATTTCCGGGCGTACGACGGGTACGAGGACAGCTTCCGCGATTACGTCGATTTCCTGAAATCCAATCCCCGCTACCGGGATGTACTGGCGGTGGCGGATCAGCCCAGGGAGTTCGCACACCGCTTGCAGCAGGCCGGATACGCGACCGATCCGGAATACGGCAACAAGATTCACAACATTATGGGCCGTGATGGCCTGATGACCGCCGCCATGGGTAACGGCGCCCGGACTGACGACGGATTTGAGGAGTAACGGTTATGGCAGGCCTGATCAATATCGGTCTCACCGGGATTCTCGGTCACCAGACCGCGCTGAATACCACCGGTAACAACATTACCAATGCCAATACGCCGGGCTACAGCCGGCAGGAAGTGCTGTTTGAAACGCAGCCGGCGCAACGCACCGGTGCCGGCAGTATTGGCAGCGGCGTCAACGTGGCGGATGTGCGGAGGTTGGCAAACGAATATCTGACACAGCAGATACGTGAGGATTCATCCCTTGCCGGAGAACAGGAAGCGTTGAATTCAGAGCTGACGAGGCTCGACAACCTGCTCGGGGGCGAATCGACGGGCCTAAGTGATGCGCTCAACAATTTCTTCGCTGCTCTCCAGAATGCGGCGGAGGATCCTACCTCCTTGCCCCAGCGCCATATGGTGATCAGCGAGGGACAGCAGGTCGTAAACCGGTTCCAGGGGCTGAATGAAGAACTGATTCAGCAGCGTGAATCGGTTAAGACCCAGATGCAGCAGGGGGCGAAGGATGCCAACTCACTCCTAAAGAGCATTGCGGACCTGAACCTGGCGATTTCCGAATCACCAGGGCTGGCACAGGGCAAAATGCCCAATGATCTTCTGGATCAGCGGGATGAGAAACTTAAGCAGTTATCGGAACTGGTGAGCATCAAGGTCACTGAAGTTGAAGGTAGCCAGGTGAATGTATCGCTGTCCAATGGTCTCGCGCTGGTGGTGGGTAACAATGCGGCTACGTTCGGTACCGGTGAGAATGCGGAGGACCCGACACGCCTGGAGTTTACCCTCAAAGCGGGTGACCGCACTCTGGTCGTGGATGATCAGATTACTGGCGGCAAGCTGGGAGGCCTGCGTCGCTTCGAGAAAGAAGGGTTGCAGTCAGCGTTTGAAGATCTCGGCCGGGTGGCGTTGGCACTGTCGTCTGCCATCAATCACCAACATGAAATCGGTATGGACCTGGAGGGCGACCTCGGAGGGCTGTTCTTCAATGATATCAACGATATGGCGGCGCAGAGCAGTCGGGTGGTTGCCAATGGCAATAATCAGTCCCCTCAAAACACTCAGCTGGCGGTTGAAATTACCGATGCGGCGGCATTGGAAGGTGGCACCTGGACACTCCAGTTTGGAAATAGCGGCAGTTACGAGCTAATTGACGATGCCACTGGCGAAACGGTGAAGCAGGGGCGTCTGCCCGATACGCCATTGGCAGAAATTAACATGCCGGGTTTCAATATCCGGTATGAAAGCGGGGATATTAATGCCGGTGACAAGTTCCTGATTCAGCCGAGCCGAAACGCGGCGGCAAACATGGGGATGGAGATCCGTCGAGAAGAGGATGTTGCACTGGCCAGCCCGATCAAGTCCTTAACTGGTGAAAATAAGGGAACGGGCATAATCAGTCAGGGCACGATGCTTAATGTTCGAAGCCCGGCGACAAACGCACTCCTCCCCGGGTTCACTCAGCAGCGAGATCTTGCGAACGGACCTCTGACAGTCAGCTTTGAGGAAAAAAGCCCTCCCGACCCAAACGTATGGTTAGTGCTTAGGGTTGAAGACAAAGATGGTAACGCGCTCGTAAACAAAGAATTAGATCCGTCGCTAAAAGGACAGGAGATTCCTGTTTTTAGTGACGATTTCGGCGCAGGAGATTCTTACCAGGGGTACCAATTCAAGATTTCCGGAGAGCCCGAGCCGGGTGACTCCTTCACTATCGATTTTAACGCAGGTGGTGTGTCTGATAACCGGAACGCTCAGTTCCTCGCTGCGCTCGGCACAGCCAATACTATGAATAGTGGCAGTCAGAGCTTTGCAGAGGGTTATGCAGGCCTCGTCGAGGACGTGGGTGTCAAAACCCGGCAGAGTCAGCTGGACCTGGAAGCCGGAAAAACCCTTCTGGAGCAGTCAACGAATCAGCGGGAATCGATGTCGGGTGTCAACCTCGACGAAGAGGCCGGCAAGCTGATTCAGTTCCAGGCGGCTTACAACGCGTCTGCCAAGGTGATCTCGGTGGGCCAGGATTTGTTCAACACATTGCTGCAGAGCTTCCGTTAATGGCACCGCTCAGGGTGCGAGGTGACGACGTATGAATCGGATCTCATCACAACAGGTGTTTTCCGGCGGCATCAACCGCCTCCAGGATCTGAATACGACGCTGAACAAAACTCAGCAACAGATCTCAACTGGCAAGAAGGTCAACCAGCCTTCGGACGATCCCGTGGCGGCTGCGCGAATCCTGAAGCTGGATCAGGAGGTCAAGCGCATCGAAACCTATCAGCGAAATGCGGATCTGGCTGACAATCGCTTGCAACAGGAAGAGAGCGCGCTGAGCAGCTCCGTTGATATCATTCAACGGATTCGCGAGTTGACGGTCCAGGCGGGCAACGGCGCTCTTTCGGTAAACGATCGCCAGTCGATCTCCGCCGAATTACGGGAGCGGATTGATCAGCTGGCGGATGTCACCAATACCCAGGATGCGTCGGGAGAGTACATCTTCAGTGGTTTCCAGGGGCATCAGCCTGCGTTTGTGAAGGAGGCTGACGGAACCTGGAGTTATAATGGCGACGAGGGCCAGCGGGTACTTGAGATTGATGACGGTGTTACCGTGCCGATTAGCGATCCTGGCAAGGGAATTTTCGTGGATGTTCCCAGAGCCATAACGGTCAAAGACTTTGTTCCGGGCACCGCGGGCGTGACTGATGGTTATATTTCGGACCTTTCCCTGGACAATGCGCAATCTCTGCGAACAGCGTTTGAGCCGCGAGTGCCTGATGATCTGACGGTTTCCGTTGTAAACCCAAGTGGCGAACTGAAGATAACCGCGAATGCTGGAGCGTTGGATTTAACGCCGGCTCCGCCTCCGACTGTTGGTCAGGCGTTTGAGGTGGCAGGTGTGTCGATGACTGTCAAGGGCGCATCGGACGGCGATACCTTTACAATCGGAGTCAACGACAAGCAATCGGTTTTTGCTTCCATCGAAAATTTGATCGCGGGGATGGACAGCATTGATAAAACGACGCCCAAAGGCCAGGCCGCCTACGACTCATTGATTGCCGAGTCGTTGGCTAATCTGGATAACGCTCAGGAAAGTATCACGCTCAAGCAAACGGAGCTGGGTGGCCGGATGAATGCTGTGGAATCCACGAAAGGATTCCTGGAGGATTCAGCCGTCTACTCCAAGGATATCCGCTCCCAGCTCGAGGACGTCGATTATGCCGAGGCGATCAGCAATCTGAGTTTCCAGAGCTTCGTGCTTCAGGCGGCTCAGCAGTCGTTCGCACAGGTCTCACGTCTGTCGCTGTTTGACCGACTCTGATGGTTGATGAATGCGGGCTGTGATGCCCGCATAAGTTATTGCTTTCGCGAACGACGTCAGTATAATCGCCCACACTCTCCGATGGCGGCGTGGTGAAATTGGTAGACACGACGGATTCAAAATCCGTTGGGGTAAAACCCGTGGCGGTTCGAGTCCGCCCGCCGCTACCACCTTCTTTCCTGCAGTTGCAAAACCAGTCCATCCATGAATGTCTCTGACTTTTACTTTGATCTCCCGGACGAACTCATTGCCCGGTACCCGCTCAAAGAACGCAGTGCTTCCCGACTGCTTGATCTGGACGGACTGACCGGTCAAATCCATCATCGTCATTTCATCGATCTGCCGGATCTCGTCCAGGAAGGCGACCTCCTGGTCTTCAACAACACGCGGGTGATCCCGGCGCGCCTGTTTGCCCGGAAGGAAACCGGCGGGCAGGTGGAAATCCTGGTAGAGCGGCTCACCGGCGAGCACGAATTCCTGGCTCATGTGCGAGCGTCGAAGTCACCGAAGGCGGGACAGGCGTTGATTCTTGAGGATGGCACCCGGCTGACCATGGTTGAACGCCAGGACGCGTTGTTCCGATTGGTGGCACCCGAGTCTGAGCCGGTGCTGGAATTGCTGGAACGCATCGGCCATATGCCGTTGCCTCCCTACGTTGACCGGCCGGATGAATCGTCGGACCGTGAGCGTTACCAGACGGTCTATGCCCGCGAAGCAGGCGCCGTCGCTGCGCCCACGGCCGGGTTGCACTTTGACGAAGCGCTGATGGATCGGTTGCGTGACCGCGGTGTCGAGATTGCGTTTGTCACCTTGCACGTCGGGGCGGGAACCTTTCAGCCGGTTCGGGTTGATCGGATCGAAGACCATGTGATGCACAGTGAGGTTGCCCATGTGCCCGAGGAGACGGTTGCTGCAGTCGAGCGCACCCGGAGCAGGGGAGGTCGCGTTATCGCCGTGGGAACCACGTCGGTTAGGTCCCTGGAGTCGGCGAGTCGGGGTGGCCGGGTTGGTGTGTTTCGCGGTGAAACCGACATATTTATCCATCCCGGGTACCGTTTCCAGACAGTGGATGCGCTGATTACCAATTTCCACTTGCCCGAATCCACGCTGATCATGCTGGTCAGTGCATTCGCCGGCTACGACAACGTGATGGGCGCCTATCGGGAGGCGGTCAAAGAGCGATACCGCTTCTTCAGTTATGGCGATGCCATGTTCATTACCCCACAGGACCCCAGTCGCGGTATGCTTCTGGGCGCCTCAGGCACCTCCGCGGGTGTCGATTCTGAAGAATCCGGAGATTCCCAGTGACCGAAACCTGCTTCATGTCGTTTGAAAAGCTCACCGAGGATGGCCGTGCCCGTCGGGGGCGACTGACTTTCCCACGTGGGACGGTTGAAACGCCGGCCTTCATGCCCGTTGGCACCTATGGAACGGTTAAAGGGATGTTGCCGCGGGACATTCATGAAATCGGCGCCGAGATCATTCTGGGGAACACCTTTCACCTGATGCTGCGCCCTGGTACCGAGGTGGTCAAAGCGCACGGTGATCTCCACGACTTTACCCAGTGGCAGGGCCCTATCCTGACCGATTCCGGCGGATTTCAGGTGTTCAGCCTCGGGGAAATGCGCAAGATCACGGAAGAGGGGGTAACCTTCCGCTCGCCGGTGGATGGCTCCAAAGTGGAACTTTCGCCGGAGATTGCGATCCGGGTACAGCGTGACCTTGGTTCCGACATCGTCATGATTTTTGACGAGTGTACGCCTTACCCGGCAACGGAAACGCAGGCGCGGGAGTCCATGGAACTGTCCCTGCGCTGGGCCGAGCGCAGCAAGAAGGCCCATGAGGGTAATCCGGCGGCGCTGTTTGGAATTGTTCAGGGTGGGATGTATGAAGGATTGCGTGACAGGTCGCTGGCAGGCCTGACCGAGATCGGCTTCGACGGTTATGCCATCGGCGGTCTGTCTGTCGGTGAGCCCAAGGAAGACATGATCCGCATCCTGGATCATTTGCCGCCGAAAATGCCGGAAGATCGGCCGCGTTACCTGATGGGGGTCGGCCGACCGGAAGACATCGTCGAGGCCGTCCGGCGCGGTGTGGATATGTTCGATTGCGTGATGCCGACACGGAATGCCCGGAATGGGTATCTGTTCACATCCGAAGGAATCGTAAAAATCCGTAATGCAAGGCATCGTCACGATACCTCGCCGCTGGACGCAAGATGCGACTGTTATACATGCAAGAATTTTTCGAGAAGTTATCTGCATCATCTGGATAAATGTGGAGAAATGCTGGGCGCACAGCTCAACACGATCCACAATCTCAGGTTCTACCAGAACCTGATGGCTGGATTGCGTGAGGCCATTGAAGCAGGTACATTGTCCGACTTTATCAACGAATTCTATGGCCTGCGTGGCGAGTCTGTGCCGCCTATGCCGGTCGACTGAACCAACTTAAAAAACCAACGGAGACAGTTAATGAAATCATTGAAGGTACTTATCGCTGCACTGCTGGGTTTGGCGCCGACACTGGCCTTTGCTCAGAGCGCGGGTGCTCAGGGCGGCATGGGAGTTATCGGTCAGGTGATTTTCTTCGCCGGTTTCATTCTCATTTTCTACTTCCTGATCTGGCGTCCCCAGTCCAAGCGCGCCAAAGAGCACAAAGCTCTGATGTCCGGCCTCAACAAGGGCGACGAAATCGTTACGTCCGGCGGTGTTGCTGGCAAGATCACCAAGGTCGCGGATGATTTCATCGTTCTGGAAGTAGCTGACAACGTCGAGATCAAGGTTCAGAAAGTTGCAGTAGCCGCCGCCCTGCCCAAGGGCACATTGAAGGATATCTGATTCCGGCGTCTTACCCGATCCCGGAGCCTGCCTGTCTGATTCTTTCTGGCTGATAACCAAGGCCGGCCTCTGTGCCGGCTATAAGGGAACCCATGCTGAACAAGTATCCGCTTTGGAAAAACCTGGTTATCCTGATCGCACTCGTGATCGGGATCATCTACGCTCTGCCCAATCTCTTCCCCGATGACTATGCCATCCAGATCACCGGTGCCAGAAGCAGCACCGAGGTCAACGCCGGCGTGCTGGATCGCGCCGTTCAGGCCTTGAAGGCGGACGGGATTGAGGTCAAGGACAGCACACTTCAGGAGCGGGATGCCCTGATCCGACTGACCAGTTCCGATGCACAGCTCAAGGCTCGGCCGGCTGTTCAGCGCGCGCTGGGAGACCAGTATCTGGTGGCACTCAATATGGCGCCGTCCACGCCGGATTGGCTTAGGAACCTGGGTGCCGGTCCGATGAAGCTCGGGCTCGATCTCCGCGGCGGGGTCCATTTCCTGCTCGAAGTCGATATGGATACCGCGGTTCGTCAGCGACTGGATGCGCTTTCCGGTGAAATCAAACGCCAGTTGCGGGACGACCGGATCCGGTACCGTGGTGGCGATGTTCAGGGCGACCGTAACATCGTTCTGAGTTTCCGGGACGAGCAGTCGCGGGCCGAAGCGTTTGACCTGATCAAAAGCCAGTACAATCAGTTTCTCCTTGATCAGAAGACAGACGGTGAAGAGTTCCAGTTGATCCTGGCCCTGACCGAAAAAGAGGTTAAGTCCATCCGTGACTATGCGCTGGAGCAGAACCTCACCACGATCCGTAACCGGGTAAACGAACTGGGTGTCGCCGAGCCACTGGTTCAGCGCCAGGGCGCCGACCGGATTATCGTGGAACTGCCGGGTGTCCAGGACACGGCCCAGGCAAAACGGGTACTTGGCGCAACGGCCAACCTGGAGTTTCGGCTTGAAGCCCGTCCGGATGCGCCTGCCAGCGAAACAGAAGAGTTCGGTTTCCGTGATAATCCCCAGCGCACGGCTCGCCTCCAGCGGGATGTCATCGTAACCGGTAACAATGTATCCAACGCGCAGCAGGCGTTTGACCAGAACGGTCAGCCGCAGGTTAATATCACCCTCGATTCCGTGGGCGGTGACCTGATGAATCGGGCAACCCGGAACGCGGTTGGTCGCCGGATGGCGGTGCTCTTCATCGAGTACCGGACCGAGACGGAAACCAAGATGGTGGATGGCGAAGAGAAGACCGTCGACAAGCGCGTTGTCGATAAAGGCATCATCAGTCTCGCCACCATTCAGTCTGCCCTGGGCAGCAGTTTCCGTATTACCGGTCTGGATTCCATTCCGGAGGCGTCGGAACTGGCGCTGTTGCTGCGTGCGGGTGCTCTGGCAGCTCCGATGTACTTTGTCCAGGAGCGTACCATCGGGCCGAGCCTCGGACAGCAGAACATCGACGCCGGTGTCGCATCTGCCGGCCTGGGCTTCCTGTTGGTGCTGATCTACATGGCCGCCTACTACCGGGTGTTCGGTCTGATCGCCAATGTCGCGCTCACCCTGAACCTGGTTTTGCTGATCGCCTGTATGTCGATTCTGTCCGCCACGCTGACCCTTCCGGGTATCGCAGGTATTGTTCTGACCGTGGGTATGGCTGTTGACGCCAACGTGCTGATATTCGAGCGAATACGTGAAGAGCTTAAAGCTGGCGCGCCGCCTCAGCTGGCCATTAATTCCGGTTATTCCCGGGCCTTTGTCTCGATCTTTGACGCCAACGTAACGACCTTGCTGGTCGCGGTGATCCTGTTTGCCATGGGCTCCGGTCCGGTCAAGGGCTTCGCCGTGACACTGAGCATCGGTATCCTTACGTCCATGTTCTCCGGGCTGATGATCAGTCGCGCAATCGTAAACCTCGTATACGGCGGCCGGAGACTCGAAAAACTCTCAATTGGAGGGAAGCTGGCAAATGTCTGATCAGGATAAGAAGCCATTTGATTTCATGGGGCTGCGTAAAGCGGCTTCCATTCTCTCCATCTCGCTGCTGGTAATCTCCATCGTTTTACTGGCTGTTCGTGGTCTGAATCTGGGCATGGACTTTACCGGCGGCACCTCTGTGGAGCTGGAGTATGCCCAGGCGCCGTCTCTTGATGAGGTTCGAGCGACGCTGGAGCAGTCCGGATTCGACAACTTTGTGGTGCAGAACTTCGGCTCGGACACCACGGTGCTGATCCGTCTTGCCGAGGCGGGAAATAACCAGTTGGCTGAACGAGTGACCGAGGCCCTGAAGGCTGGTGGTGACAAGCTGGATCTGGTCAGTTCGGAGTTCATCGGTTCCCAGGTGGGTGAGCAGCTTAAAGAGGACAGTGGACTGGGTCTTCTGCTCGCACTTGCGGTGGTCCTGATTTACGTCGGTATGCGATTCCAGTTCAAGTTCGGCATTGCGTCCGTGTTGCCACTGGCTCACGACGTCATCATCGTGCTCGGCGTTTTTGCGTTGTTCCAGTGGACCTTTGATCTGACAGTGCTTGCCGCGCTGTTGGCGATTATCGGTTATTCACTGAACGACACAATTATCGTTGCCGACCGCATCCGTGAAAATTTCCGGAAAATGCGGGTGGGTTCGGCCTGGGATATCATCAACGTATCGGTTCATCAGACCATCGGCCGTACAATCAACACCTCGGGAACAACCCTGATGGTGCTGTTCGCGCTGTACCTGTTCGGTGGCGAGGCGATCAATAACTTCGCACTGGCACTGATCATCGGTATTGTTGTGGGTACCTATTCTTCGATCTATGTCGCCGCCAACCTGCTGATGGTTTTCCGGGTCTCCCGGGAAGACATGCTCCTGCCAGTGAAGGAAGGAGCCGCGGGAGAAGAAGACGAAGAGCCGCCGGAATGGCTGAACCGGATGTGATGTAACCGGCCACAAAAAAACCGCCACTCGATGAGTTGGCGGTTTTTTTTATGCCTGTTTGCTGTTGGCAGTGCCTCAGCGCGGCAGGCGGCCCCGGAAGGGATGAAGGGTCTTCAGGACTTCCCGGAACAACTTCGGGTTGGCTACAACCAGCTGGCGGGCGGAACCCGTGGATGGATTGCCGGAGAAGTCGCCCGTGAGTGCTCCCGACTCCATGGCCAGGGTAACGCCAAGGTCCAGCTCCGCTGGTTCGGGGCGGAAGATCACCGCGGTATCCAGCTGGCCGGAGGCAACCCTCGCAATGTCGAGTACGACGCAGCCGCTGGTACGGAACAGCGCTGAATCGTGTGCCAGTACGGCGGCCATTTCGCCCCACAGTTGGGACTGCTCGCTCTTGCGGGCCTGGTCAAGGAGGTTGCTGGCAATGGCAGCCTTATCGATCTGCCGGGTTTCGGAGGTCCGTACCCGGCGGCTGTTCAACGCTGCACCATGGCCCCGTGAGGCGGAATATTCTTCACCAGTGATGGGGTTCACCAGGAGCAGGTTTTCGGTTCGGTTGTTTTTCTTCTGCGACAATGCCAGGGCAAACTCCGGGATGCCTCGCAGAAAATTCTCCCGTCCAAGGACCGGAAAAATATGCCAGCTTTTGTCGCTGTCGCCGGCACTTGCCTCGTTGAGTGGGGCGATGCTGTGGTCCTTGTACGCCTTCTCAAGTTGCTCTTTGAAGTTGTCGTAAATGGACTGCTCGACCCGATCCAGCTGGCGGCTGCGTTCGCTGCTGTCCTTGTCGCTGGATTCCTGACGCTCGAAATGGGCTTTCAGATAATCGGACCCCTGCCGCGCAATGCGCAGGGCCATTTTGATTGCTGGTTGCATCGGAGTGTTCATTATCCCGGTGTATGGAGGGCCGGTATGATAGCAAAAGATGACTTGATTTGTCTGTTTTTTGACTCCGGAAATCCACGGATGGCGGCAGGTTACGGATTCTCCTGAGGAGCCTGGTCCTGCTCGTTCTGGTATCATGTCGCGCTCGGTTCATCTAGTAGTACTCAGATACGGGCGACTTCATCATGCACAAACCCGCGCTGCCGCTGGAAGGCACGGATACTTTCAATGACCGGATCCGGATTGTTCTGGTTGAGACCACTCATTCCGGGAACATCGGCGCCGTGGCCCGTGCCATGAAGAATATGGGACTGGGTAGTCTCTGGTTGGTCAATCCCAAGTCCTTTCCGGATGAAGCTTCCTACGCCCGGTCCGCCGGCGCCTCCGATGTGCTTGATCGGGCCCGGGTGGTCGCGAGTCTCGACGAGGCGATCGATGATTGCGTTCTGGTGATGGGAACCAGTGCGCGGGGCAGGAAAGTGCCATGGCCGGTAATGCCGCCGCCAGAGGCCGCGATTACCGCTTCAGACGCTTCCGCCGATGGCAATGTGGCGCTGGTGTTCGGGCGCGAGAGTAACGGCCTGAGCAATGACGAGTTGCAGCGTTGCCATCATCATATCCACATTCCCTCCAATCCCGAGTACAGCTCGCTGAATCTGGCCATGGCGGTCCAGGTGATGTGTTACGAATTGCGAATGCATTATCTCCGCGGCCTTGAAGCGGGCGAGGGCAGCCCATACCTCAAGCCCATGGCGGCACCGGGTGATGCCGGCTGGGATGTGTCCCTGGCAAGCGTTCGTGACGTCGAGGGCTTTTTCGGCCACCTGGAACAGATGCTGATCGATGTCGAATTCCATCGCAGGGACAATCCGCGCCAGCTAATGACGCGCTTGCGGAGGCTATTCCAGCGCGCCAGACTGGACGAAATGGAGGTTAATATCCTTCGCGGCATCCTGACGGCTGCCCAGAAAGCGGCCGGAAAGCAAGGCGCTAACTCTCAATCCGCCGGGGATGATGCCTCGGCACCGGGACAGGAAAAAGATCATGTTTAATCAGCTGAGGGAAGACATTAACAGTGTTTTTCACCGGGATCCGGCGGCAAGGAATACCTTTGAGGTGCTGACCAATTATCCGGGGCTGCATGCGCTGCTGTCTCACCGTTTTGCGCACTGGCTCTGGGGTCTCGGACTCAAGTGGCTTGCCAGGACGATCTCCACGATTGCCCGTTGGCTGACAGGGATCGAGATTCATCCCGGAGCCACTATTGGCCGGCGGTTCTTTATTGACCACGGGATGGGCGTCGTGATTGGTGAAACCACGGTGATCGGTGACGATGTAACGCTTTATCAGGGTGTCACTCTCGGCGGAACAAGCTGGAACAAGGGCAAGCGCCACCCGACCATCGGGAACGGTGTGGTCGTTGGAGCGGGTGCGAAGATTCTCGGGCCCTTTGAGGTCGGCGAGGGTGCCAAGATCGGGTCGAACTCGGTGGTAACCAAGGCCGTTCCGGCCGGCGCGACGGTAGTGGGGATTCCCGGCCGCGCGATCGTAAAACGGAAATCCGAAGACGATGTCCGCCGAAAGGAAATGGAAGAACGCATGGGCTTCGATGCCTACGGTGTAACCGAAGAGATGCCGGATCCGGTAGCCCGCTCAATGCGGGCGTTGCTTGATCACATGCATGCGGTGGATGATCGCATCGAGACCATGTGCAAAGCGCTGAAAAAGGTGAACAGCGAGTATCAGAACGGCGAGCTTCCGCCGTTGCACGATGAGGACTTTGATTGCGTTCGGGACGAAACGGACACCCGGAGCTGAATACTTGACTGGTTTACTGGGTCAATTCATACTCGTTCCTGTTATCCGAGAACGATCCCGCCCGGGGCTTATACCATGAAACTGACGACCAAAGGCCGCTATGCTGTCACAGCGATGCTTGATCTGGCGCTCCATGGAGACCAGGGGCCAGTCAGTCTTGCGGATATCTCGACCCGGCAGGAGATCTCACTGTCCTACCTTGAACAGCTTTTTTCCCGGCTTCGTCGCCAAAAGCTCGTCACCAGCATTCGGGGACCGGGGGGCGGGTACCGCCTGAGCCGGGATGCCGATCACGTGTTTATCGCGGAAGTGGTAGACGCTGTGAGCGAGTCCCTGGATACGACGCGCTGTGGAAACAAAGGGGACTGCCAGAAAGGCGAGAAGTGTCTGACCCACCATCTATGGTCCGATCTGAGCGACCAGATCCACCAGTTCCTCAGTGAAATCAGTCTTGGGGACCTGATGAAAAAACACGAGATCCGCGAGGTCGCGGATCGCCAGAACCGCCTTCAATCTGATGCGGAATCTGAAACCATTAATACCGAACGCCTGAGCGACCAGGCGCCGGCCTGATTCAAAAAAGCTTCTACTGATCATGAAAAAGCCCGTCTATCTGGACTACGCGGCCACGACGCCCGTTGATCCTGCTGTTGCCGATGAAATGAGCCGCTACCTTACGCTGGATGGCGTGTTCGGGAACCCGGCATCCCGGACCCACGCCTATGGCTGGCAAGCCGAAGCCGCGGTTGAAGCGGCCCGTCGTCAGGTGGCTGACCTGATTCATGGCGACCCCCGTGAAATCGTCTGGACCTCCGGCGCGACAGAATCGGACAATCTGGCGATCAAGGGGGCGGTCGCGGGTCGCGATAGTGCCCATATCGTCACCTCCATTATCGAGCACAAGGCCGTGGTCGATACCTGCAAGTGGCTGGAAGCTGAAGGCGTTCAGGTTACCTGGCTGTCCCCGGATCCCGACGGGCGGGTTCCGTTGGAAAAGGTACTGGATGCGCTGCAGGACAACACCGTGTTGGTCAGCCTGATGATGGTCAACAATGAACTGGGCTGTGTTTCGGATGTCGGGACTATCGGTGCTGCATTGCGTGAGCGTGGTGTGCTTTTCCACGTTGACGCAGCCCAGGCGGCAGGCAAGTTGCCGATCGATGTGAATGCGACCCCGGTGGATCTGCTCTCGTTATCCGGGCACAAGGTCTATGGCCCCAAAGGGGTGGGGGCGTTGTACGTCCGGAGGTCGCCAGATGTTCGAATCGAAGCCCAGATGCATGGCGGGGGCCACGAGCGGGGCATGAGATCGGGGACGTTGCCGACCCATCAGGTTGTGGGCATGGGGAAGGCCTTTGCGATTGCCCGTGAGGGACTTGAGGCTGAAATGACTCGGCTTGAGGGGCTGCGTTCGGTTTTTCTGGCGCAGCTGGATGGCCTGGACGGCGTGTCGTTCAACGGGAGCGAGTCACATCGTGTGCCTGGCTTGTTGAACCTGTCTTTTGAGGGCGTTGAGGCGGAGTCGCTGATGCTGGGTTTGCGGGATCTGGCGGTCTCCTCCGGTTCGGCCTGTGCGTCGGCCACGGTGGAGCCGTCCTACGTGCTCCGGGGTATTGGTCTGGACGATGCCCAGGCGCATCGGGCGTTACGATTTTCGTTTGGCCGGTTTACCACCGAGGAGGAAATCGCCTTCGCGGGGACCCAAATAGTTGATGTTGTGGGCCGGCTACGCAAGGTGCGGTAGGCAGTCGGTCCCGGACTGCGTATAATCGCAGGCCTGAATTTTTACCCTAACCATAGTGGAGACTTACCATGGCAAACGAGCGCACGCTCTCTATCATCAAGCCCGACGCGGTCGCCAAGAATGTGATTGGCGAAATCTACAGCCGTTTCGAAAAGGCCGGCCTCAAGATTGTTGCCGCCAAGATGATGCATCTCACCCAGGAACAGGCCGAGGGCTTCTATGCCGAACACAAAGAGCGTCCGTTCTTTAACGACCTGGTGGCCTTCATGACGTCCGGACCGGTTGTTGTTCAGGTGCTGGAAGGCGAGGGTGCTATCCTGAAAAACCGTGACCTGATGGGTGCTACCAATCCGAAGGAAGCGGAAGCAGGCACCATTCGTGCTGATTTTGCCTCCTCAATTGATGCAAACGCCGTTCACGGTTCTGATTCCGCGGCTTCTGCAGAGCGCGAAATCGCTTATTTCTTTAATGACAACGAGATTTGCCCGCGCGGCTGATCGTGTTGTCCCGGGGCAGTCACTGACTGCCCCGGATTGGTTATCTGATCGAGGTTACAAATGACCGCTGGTGTCGAAAGGACCAATCTGCTCGGAATGCCCAAGGCGAAGCTTGAGGCATTCTTCGAAACGCTGGGCGAGAAACGCTTCAGGGCCCAGCAGGTATTGCAGTGGATCCACCAGCGTGGCGTGGATGACTTCGATCAAATGACCAATATGAGCAAGGTGCTCCGGGAGAAGCTCAAGGACGTTGCCGAAGTGCGTGGGCCGGAGGTGGTCTATGACGAGACGTCGAAAGACGGAACCCGTAAATGGGTCATGCGCATGGATAACGGCAACAGCGTGGAGACGGTGCTGATACCGGATGGCGAGCGCGGTACCTTGTGCGTGTCCTCCCAGATTGGCTGCAGTCTTGACTGCACCTTCTGCTCCACCGGCAAGCGCGGATTCAACCGCAATCTGACTGCTGCAGAGATTATTGGCCAGGTCTGGGTTGCGAGAAGGGCCTTCATGCCTTTCGAGCCCAATGCCGATCGGCCGATCACGAATGTGGTCATGATGGGCATGGGTGAGCCGCTACTGAACTTCGACAATGTGGTCGATGCGATGAACCTGATGATGGAAGATCTGGCTTACGGGATTTCCAAGCGTCGGGTGACACTCAGCACCTCGGGTGTTGTACCAGCATTGGACCGTCTGGGTGAAGTTACCGATGTTTCACTGGCCATTTCGCTCCATGCACCGAATGATGAGCTGCGTAACCAGTTGGTGCCGTTGAATAAAAAGTATCCGATCTCGGAATTGCTGGCGGCAACGCGTCGTTATCTCAGTCGGCTGCCGGACAAACGGAAGGCAACGATCGAGTACACGGTCATCGAGGGTGTTAACGACCAGCCCGAACATGCTCGGGAACTGGTTACGCTCCTGAAAGGCCTGCCGTGCAAGATCAATCTCATTCCGTTCAATCCGTTCCCGGAAAGCGATTTCCGGCGCCCCAGTATGAACGCAACCCGGCGGTTTCAGGCGGTACTGAACGAAGCCGGCTTCGTCACGACTGTGCGGACCACACGTGGAGATGATATCGACGCAGCATGCGGTCAGCTGGTCGGACGGGTAGAGGATCGTACTCGCCGAAGTCAGCGATACATTGCGGTACAGCAGGTCAACCCCTGAGGCTAAAACCACCAGATGCGAGGACTGTGGAATCGTGAGGACTAAACGTGTAATCAGGCGAATCTCCATGGCGTTCATACTGGTGGGCCTCGCCGGTTTAGCGGGATGCGTAACGACCACGAACAGTCCGTTTGCCCGGGAAGCAGACAAACAGGAAGCCATCCATAACTATGTGAAGCTGGCGACAGCGTATATCGGGCAGGGTAATTTCGAGCGAGCCCGACACCATCTGGATCGTGCGCTTCAGATCGATCCGGATAACGCCGCGGCGCTATCGGCAAGGGGGCTGGTTGAAAACGCCAATGGCGAAACCGAGCTCGCCGACGAAAGTTTCAGAAAAGCCATCGATTCAGATCCTGGTTACACCCGGGGGCGGGTCTACTACGGCGCATTCCTGTATGCCCAGGGGCGCATGGAGGAGGCCAGAAACCAGTTTCGTGCAGCGTCCCGGGACACTGAGTACAAGGATCGGGGTTCGGTGTTCTACAACCTGGGGCTGACCCAGGAGAAGCTCGGCGAACCTGACAAGGCCGCGACCTCCTATCGGCGTACGGTGGAACTGTCCCGTGGCGATTCCCGTCCGTTGCTGTCCCTGTCCCGTGTGCTGGTGGAAGAAGGGAACTATCAGGCGGCATCCCGGTATTACAGCCGGCTGCTATCGGTGATTGCCCATAACAAAGGCATCAAGCATTCGGCGGAAAGTCTCTTTACCGGTATCCGGATTGCCCGCCATTTTAACGACCGCGACCAGGAAGCCAGCCTGGCGTTGTTGCTGAAAAATGAATACCCGGAGTCAGTGGAATACCAACAATACAAGGTGCTGATTTCTAATGGCCAGTGATGAAAAGTCTCAACCAGAAGTCAATGACCCTGTTGGGCAGCAGCTCAAACGGGCGCGTGAAAAGATCGGTCTGAGTGTTGCCGAGGTTGCGGATGCACAGCACCTGCGTCCCGCCGTGATACAGGCCATTGAAAATGGCGATCACTCACGCATCGATAGCGAACTTTTCCTGAAGGGGTATGTCCGAGCCTATGCCAATCAGGTCGGCCTTGACCCGGATGCGTTGATCGAAGCTCTGGATCGGGAGTTGGAACCACTCCGAAAGGAGCGTGAGCGGCAATACGAAGCCAATCCGCTGGTCGATATCGAACGCCGGAGAAGGCAGAAACGTCGGATCGCCAAGGCACTTCTGCTGGTTCTGGTATTGGTTCTCGCGGGCTATCTGGTGTTCCGTTTTCTGATCGAAGACCGGATTTCTGAAACCGCTGCGCCCACGCAGGCGGAATCTGCGGCTCCGGTTCAGACCGATGTGGCTGAATCCGTTCAGGACCAGCCCGCGATTGAAGATGAGCCTGCTGTGGCGTCGAATGAGTCACAACTGGCTGCCTCTCCTGATACCGGCACCATGGACAATGTCGAAACATCGGAGGGCGGAGATTTGACGTCCCCGGTTGCTCCGGAAGACACCGGGGATGTAGCAGCTCCCGCAGGAGAGGAGTCTCTAGCCGGGACGGGAACAGAGCAAATGGCAGAGGCGCCAGCAACCGTTACCGAGCCGGAGCCGATCGCGTTGTCGGACAAGGGCAGATTACAGATGACCTTCAAGGCAGATTGCTGGGTCCAGGTATCCGATTCTGTTGGCAACCGTTTGGTCGCCTCACTGCAACGTTCCGGCGATACACTGGATGTGGCCGGCGAGGCGCCACTGCGGGTCGTGATCGGTGCCGTGGACGCGGTAGATACCATCAAGTTTGAGGGGGAGCCGGTGGATTTGAACGGGTTTCGCGTGACAAACAATCGCTCGGAATTCACCCTGGCACCCTGAACGAATCCATTCGTATTTTTTTGGTCCTGAAAACATGAAGCACGAATCTCCTATCAAGAGACGTCAATCTCGCCAGATCATGGTGGGGAAGGTTCCGGTGGGCGGTGATGCACCCATTGCCGTGCAGAGCATGACCAACACCGATACCTGTGATGTTGATGCCACCGTTGCCCAGATCCGGGCATTGGAGGAAGCGGGTGCGGACATCGTCCGTGTATCCGTGCCGTCCATGGACGCGGCGGAAGCATTCGGCAAGATTCGTCAGCAGGTGAATGTGCCGCTCGTCTCGGACATTCATTTCGATTATAAAATCGCACTCCGGGTGGCTGAACTCGGCGTCGACTGTCTTCGGATCAATCCAGGCAATATCGGTCGGGATGACCGGGTCAGCGCAGTGATCGAGGCGGCTCGTGATCGTGGTATTCCGATCCGGATCGGGGTTAACGCGGGGTCACTGGAAAAGAGCCTGCAACGGAAGTACGGCGAGCCCACCGCAGACGCACTGGTGGAGTCCGCCATGCGGCATATCGACATCCTGGATCGCTATGACTTCCAGAACTTCAAGGTCAGTCTGAAGGCTTCGGAAGTGTTCATGACGGTGGATGCCTACCGGAAGATTGCCAGCCAGATCGACCAGCCGCTGCATCTTGGCATCACCGAAGCGGGTGGCTTTCGCTCGGGGACGGTGAAATCGTCCATCGGGCTCGGCATGCTTCTTATGGACGGCATTGGCGATACCATCCGGGTGTCGCTTGCAGCTGACCCTGTGCAGGAAATCAAGGTCGGTTACGACATCCTGAAGAGCCTGCGGCTTCGCAGCCGTGGGATCAATTTCATCGCATGTCCGAGCTGCTCCCGGCAGAACTTCGATGTCATTCAGACCATGAACGACCTCGAGGCACGCCTTGAAGACGTGAATACCTCCATGGATGTCGCGATTATCGGGTGTATTGTGAACGGACCGGGCGAGGCCAAAGAGGCTGATATCGGCCTGACCGGAGGCAGCCCCAAGAACCTGTTCTACATGGCTGGAAAGCCGAACCAGAAGCTTGATAATGCCACGCTCACCGATGATCTGGAACGATTGATCCGGGAGGAGGTGGCCCGCCGCCAGGAACAGGAAGAGGCCATCATTGCCCGTTCGGATGACTGAACGGTTCCGGAACACACGCTAACAACCAGACAGAATCAGTAAGGTTTTTCATTTGGCTAAGATTCAGGCAATTCGCGGGATGAACGATATCCTGCCGGAACAGACGCCGGTGTGGCAGTTTGTTGAAGCGACGGTCCGACAGGTGCTCGGTCAGTATGGTTACCAGGAAATCCGGATGCCGATTGTGGAGCAGACCGATCTGTTCAAACGGTCCATCGGTGAGGTGACGGATATCGTCGAAAAGGAAATGTATACCTTCGAGGATCGCAATGGGGACAGCCTGACCCTTCGTCCGGAGGGAACCGCGGGTTGCGTGAGGGCAGCGGAAGAGCACGGACTGCTGTTTAACCAGACGCGTCGCCTCTGGTACACCGGGCCAATGTTCCGTCACGAACGCCCGCAGAAAGGACGCTATCGACAGTTCCACCAGATTGGCGTGGAATGTTTCGGAATGAGTGGTCCGGATATCGATGCGGAACTGCTGATTCTGACGGCGCGCCTCTGGCAGGCACTCGGACTGACCGATCACGCCCGGCTGGAAATCAATTCCATCGGAACCTCCGAATCCCGCAAGGACTATCGTCTGGCCCTCGTAGATTACCTCCGCCAGTTTCACGACCAGCTGGATGCGGACAGTCAGCGCCGGCTCGAGACCAATCCGTTGCGCATTCTCGACAGTAAGGACGCCGGCACCCGCAGGGTTCTGGAAGGTGCCCCGAAACTGGACGATTATCTCGACGAAGAGTCCCGCGCCCATTTTGACCGCCTGCGGGAACTTCTTGATGCGGCGGGTATTGGCTATACGGTGAATCCGGCGTTGGTTCGCGGGCTGGATTACTATGGCAAGACCGTTTTTGAATGGATTACCGACAGCCTGGGTGCGCAGGGCACCATCTGCGCCGGGGGACGTTACGACGGACTGGTTGAGCAGCTTGGCGGCAAGCCGACCTTTGCCGTTGGTTTCGCCATGGGGCTGGAACGGCTCATCCTGTTACTGGAGACCCTTGGCCTGATTCCGGATTCTGTCAATGCGAATGCGGATGTCTACCTCACAGCAATGGGCGACAGGGCGGTGGCTCCCGCGCTGGCGCTGGCAGAGAAACTCCGCGATCAGTTGCCTGGCCGGACCATTGTCACCCACTGTGGCGGTGGCAGCTTCAAAAGCCAGATGAAGAAGGCCGACAAGAGCGGAGCCCGTTACGCCATCATTCTCGGCGACAATGAGTTGGACAACGGTACCGCCGCTCTGAAACCGCTGCGTGATGATGAGCCCCAACAGGACGTGCCCCAGGCGGAGCTGGCGCAGGCGCTGTCAGACAGGCTTTCACACTGAAACGAACCCGATAAGAGCAATAATTTTCAACAGGAGTCATCATGGCCGAACTGCGCACCGAAGAAGAACAGATTCAGGCGATCAAGGATTGGTGGAAGAGAAACGGCAGTTCACTGCTGATTGGCATTGCCGCGGCACTGGCGATCGTATTCGGCTGGCAGGCCTGGCAAAACCAGCAAGCCCAGCAGCGTGCGGAAGCGGCTAACCAGTTTGCCGAGTTACTGGGTGCCTTCGGCAATCAGGACGATGAAACCTCGGCTAAGACAGTCGGATATGTGGCCAAGAAGCTTCGGGAGGATTACACCGACAGCGCCTACGCCATCTACGGCAACCTGATTCTGGCCCGCCAGCAACTGATGCGCGAGGATAATCCGGATGCAGCCATCGACTCGCTGAGCTGGGCGCTGGAGCATGCCAAGGGGCATCCTGAACTCAGCCTGGTCATCCAGAACCGGCTGGCGCGTACGCAGTTTGCCGCTGGCAAGTATGACGACGCTTTGCAGACCATCAGCAACGTGAAGGATCCGGGAACCTTTGCCTCCATACTGTCGGAGTTGAAGGGGGATATTCTGTTGGCCCAGGGTAACCGTGATGGCGCCCGCGAGGCCTACCTGAGCGCACGGGAACAGAGCGAGCAGGGCCGCAACGGTGTGCTGGAGCTCAAGCTGTCAGACCTCGGTGTCGGGGAGGGCGCTTGATGCCGGGCCTGCGCATTGGCAGATCGACGGTTTGGGTGCTTGCGTTGTTCGCTTCGATCATCGGGATGAGTGGTTGCAGTACGACCGACACCTTTGAGCAGCCGGCTCCGTTGCCCGACGTCGATACTACCGTAGACTTTGATCAGGTCTGGGACATGTCGGTTGGTGACGGTCATGATGGAAGTTTCCTGTACCTGGCGCCGCTCAATGCCGGTGATGTTATTTACGCCGCTTCCGCGGATGGCGATCTCGTTGCGGTAACGCCCGACACAGGCAAGCTGATCTGGGAGCGTGAGCTCAAGGACCGCATCTTCGCCGGCGTTGGTGGTGATGGCGACCAGCTTTATCTCGTGACGCGGGAAGCCGATCTGATCGCCCTGTCCAGGGAAAACGGCGAGGAACTCTGGCGCAAATCCCTGCCGACGGAGGTACTCTCTGCACCTCAATCCAACGGCTCCATGGTGGTGGTTCAGACCACCGATGGTCGCGTCCTGGCCTACGATGCCGCCAAGGGCGAAAAGCTTTGGCAATACGAGAGCACAGTGCCTGTTCTGTCTATTCGGGGCGCTGCTGCGCCGCTGGTAGGCGGAGATGTTGTCATTGCCTCCTTTGCCAACGGAAAACTCATGGCGCTTGCCGGAGATTCCGGTCAGCCAATCTGGCAGTATGAAGTCGGCCAGCCCAAAGGGCGGACGGAGCTGGAGCGCCTGGTGGATATCACAGGGCAGCCCATCGTCCTTGACAGGGCACTGATGGTTGTCGGTTATCAGGGCAAGCTTGCGCTGCTTGATATCCAGACCGGTCGTGAGATCTGGAGCACGAAGGCCTCCAGCCTATACTCGCCCGCGCTTGGCGACGGCAACATCTACCTTTCCTCGGCCAACGGCGATGTCAGGGCACTGCGCGGTTCCGATCGGGATGAACTGTGGGTACAGGATCGCCTCGCCTGGCGCCAGCTTACCCAGCCGGTTGTGTCTGGAGACTATGTCGTGGTCGCCGACTTTGAGGGCTACCTCCACGCCCTGTCTGCAAAGGACGGCAGCCTGCAGGGGCAGATGGAATTCGACGATGAGGGTATCCGCGTACCGGCACAGAGACTGGCGAATGGTAACCTGCTCGTTTTTGGAAACGGCGGACGTCTGGCCGTCTTCGAACTCAGAAAATCAGAGTAACCTACCCTTATGACGCCAGTAATTGCCCTTGTTGGTCGACCCAATGTGGGAAAGTCAACGCTATTCAATCAGATGACCCGATCCCGGGATGCGCTTGTTGCGGATTTTCCGGGGCTGACCCGGGACCGTAAATACGGCGAAGGTAATTACGAGGGCCAGCGTTTCATTGTCATCGATACCGGGGGTCTGACGGGCGATGAAGTCGGACTGGATGCCGAAATGGCACGCCAGTCGATGCAGGCGGTCGATGAAGCCGATATCGTGCTGTTTCTGGTGGATGGGCGCGCCGGCCTTACCGCCGGAGATGAAATGATCGCAGATCATCTCCGTCGAAGCGGTAAACAGGCCCATCTGGTCGTCAACAAGACGGATGGTCAGGATCCCGATGTCGCCGCCGCCGATTTCTACAGCCTGGGTTTTGATTCAACCTATCTGATTGCGGCCTCACATAACCGGGGCATCCGCTCGATGCTCGAAGAACTGCTTCCCAACCCGGAAGAAGGTGAGGAAGACAGTGCAGAGCGTTATCCGGGTATCCGGATTGGCGTTGTCGGCAGGCCAAATGTGGGCAAATCCACGCTGGTGAACCGGATGCTCGGGGAAGATCGTGTGGTGGTATACGATATGCCCGGAACCACGCGGGACAGTGTGTACATCCCGTACGAACGACAGGGAAAGCAGTACACGCTCATTGATACCGCAGGCGTTCGCCGAAGAAAGAACGTCCGGGAGACGGTCGAGAAGTTCTCGATTATCAAAACCCTTCAGGCAATCGACGATGCGCACGTCGTCATTCTGGTGATTGACGCGCGGGAAGGGCTTGTCGACCAGGACCTCCATCTGATCGGCTTTGTGCTTGATGCCGGCCGTTCGCTGGTGATCGCCGTCAATAAGTGGGATGGCATGGATCCCGAAGAGCGGTCCCGGGTCAAGGAGCAGGTAAGACGGCGCCTGGATTTTCTCGACTATGCGGACAAGCATTACATCTCGGCGCTCCACGGCTCCGGCGTTGGTGTGATGTATGAGTCAGTTGAAGCCTGCTACGAATCCGCCATGGCCAAGTGGCCGACAAACCGCCTGACGGCAATCCTACAGGACGCAGTAGTGCAGCATCAGCCACCCATGGTGCATGGCCGCCGGATCAAACTGCGCTACGCCCACCAGGGCGGCTCGAACCCGCCTGTGATTGTGGTTCATGGAAACCAGACGGAAGCGTTACCGGGTGCTTACAAGCGCTATCTGGAAAACACCTTCCGAAAGATTCTGAGCGTCAACGGTTCCCCCATACGCTTTGAATTCCGATCCAGTGAAAATCCGTTTGCCGGCAAGGTGGACCGTCTGACGCCCCGTCAAAAGGTCAAAAAAGACAATGACCTGAAGAAAGGGCGGCGTATCAGGAAAACGCGTCAGAAAAGTCTCAAGCGCTGACGGTTTTTTGTTGCTCGACCTGCCGGGCCTGGACGGCGGTCAGGGCAATGGTGAAAACAATGTCCTCGACCAGGGCGCCTCGTGAGAGGTCGTTCACCGGTTTTCTCAAGCCCTGCAGCATCGGACCGATGCTCACCACATTGGCGCTGCGCTGCACGGCCTTGTAGGTGGTATTGCCGGTATTCAGGTCCGGGAAGATGAACACGGTCGCGCGTCCGGCGACCTTGCTGTCCGGAGCCTTGCTTCGGGCGACGCTCTCGATGGCGGCAGCGTCGTACTGGAGGGGGCCATCAATCATCAGGTCAGGGCGTCTCTCACGGGCAATGTGTGTTGCCTTTCTCACCTTTTCCACATCGGAACCCGTGCCGGATTCACCGGTGCTGTAACTGATCATCGCAACCACCGGATCAATCCCGAATGCTTCGGCCGACTCGGCGCTCTGGATGGCGATGTCCGCGAGTTCTTCGGCGTCTGGATCGGGATTGATGGCGCAGTCGCCATAGACCACGACCTGCTCCGGCAGCAGCATGAAAAAGACGGACGAAACCACTTTTGCTTTTTTATGGGTCTTGATGAGCTGCAGTGCCGGACGGACGGTGTTTGCGGTCGTGTGAATGGCGCCGGACACCAGGCCATCGGCTTCGTCGAGTGCGACCATCATGGTTCCGAGCACCACGTTGTCCTCCAGCATGGCTTCAGCCATCTGGTGGGTCAGCCCCTTGTGTTTGCGAAGCTTCACCATCGGGGCCACATAGCGTTCCCGCACCCTGGCGGGATCGATAATCTCGATGTCCTCCGGCAGGGTAAGGCCCAGCGTCCGGGCCACACTCTCTATTTCTTCGGCTTTCCCGATCAGGACACACCGGGCCAGTTTCCTCTGATGACAGATGATGGCCGCCTGCACCGTTCTTGGCTCGCTCCCTTCGGGCAAGACAATCCGCTTGTGTGCGGCTCTGGCGCGTTCAGAAAGCTGGTAGCGGAATGCGGGTGGCGACAGGCGGCTCTGTCGCTCAACACGCAGGTGTTCCCTGAGCCACTCGGCGTCTATGCGGGGTGCCACCGCATCCATTGCCTTTTCAATACGTTCCGGATCGTCCAGGGGGATCGCTGTCGAGAGACTGGCGAGCATATGCGCCGTTTCGTAGGTATTGCAGTCAGAGCCGAGAACCGGCAAGCCGGTGTCCAGGGCCCGACGGCAGAGATCGATAACGGATTGTGCTGGCATAAGGTCTCCCGTCAACATGAGGCCAGCCAGAGGAACACCGTTGAGTGCGGCGAGCGCCGTCGTTACTACAATGTCTTCGCGGTCGCCGGGGGTGACGACCAGTGTGTCCGGCTTTAGGATGCTGGTCATGTTGCGAATGGTTCTGGCACAAACCGAGACGGTCTTTACGCGGCGGGTGTGCATCTGACCTTCACTGAGGACCGGTACCTCGAGTTCCCGTACGATATCAGAAACCCTCGGTGCCAGAAGGTCCGGCTGCCAGGGAATCTCGGCCAGCAACCGGAACCAATTGTCGCGAAAGACCCGGCATTCCTTCCGGTAATCGATGTTGGGCGTGCTTTCCAGCTCACGATGGAGAATCAGTCCGTCTTTCTGGGGCTCCCCGACCTTATTAAGAATGACCCCGATGACGTCCGGGTCCTCCGGCGCGGCGTACAGGCGCGCCGAAAATTCCAGGTGTTCATCCAGCTCGACGGCATTGCAGCTGTCCGGGGTGCTGACCAGTATGACTTCGGAACCCAGGTTTCGGGCAACCTCTACATTGAGGCGGGCGATATAAGCCTCACTGCGGTCGGGCACCAGTCCCTCGATCAGGACGACGTCGAACTGGCTGGCGACCTTCTGGAATTCGCCGACCACGTTTTCCATGAGCAGGTCTGACTGATTGCGATTGAGTAGTTGCTGCGCCTTTCTGAGAGGAATCGGATCCGGCGTGTTTCTGTGGCTCCGATCGCGAATGAAGGTGACGGAGGAATCCTTGCCCTTGTTGTGCCGAGATTCGGCCTGGTGCACGGACTGACTGAAGGGTTTGTAGAACCCGACGCTGACCCCCACGCGCTCAAGTGCCCTGAGCAGGCCGAGGCACACCGACGTCAGGCCGGAATCCATGGAAGTGGGGGCAATGAAGAGACTTTTCGCCATAGTCGGACACCGGTTTCCGTTGTGTATTACTGAGACGAGGCAATCCTCTGCGATTCCCGCGCAATGACCAGTTCCTCATTGGTTGGTACAACCAGAACAGGGAACCGGGAGTCGGCATCGTTGATGTAGCCGTCGCTGTTTTGACCGTGGTCCTGATTCAATTCCGGATCCAGTGAAAATCCTGCCAGGCCCAGATGATCCAGTGTCTGCTTTCGGACCCGTGAACTGTTTTCGCCAATGCCGCCGGTGAACACCAGCCCGTCGAGACGGTCCAGAGACACCATCATGGCACCGATATAGCGCGCGAGGCGATAACAGAAAACCTCTACCGCGACGAGCGAAGGTTCGTGCCCGTGGTCCGCCAGTTCGCACAGCGTGCGCATGTCATTGGTCTGTCCGGAGAGTCCCAGCAGGCCGCTTTCGTGGTTGAGGACGTGATGCAGTTGGTCCTGATCAATGCCTTTGGTCTTGAGGAAGTCGAACAGGCCCGGGTCGATGTCGCCGCTCCGGCTGCCCATGACGAGCCCTTCCAGCGGCGTTAATCCCATACTGGTGTCCACGCTGATGCCGTCCCGGATGGCGGTAATACTGCAGCCGTTACCCAGATGCGCCGAGATGACAGAGGTTGTGGCCGGTGTTCTTCCGAGGCGTCGGGCCGATTCGGTCAGTATGAACTGGTGGCTGGTGCCATGAAAACCATAGCGTCGGACGCCCCACTGGCGGTAATAATCATAGGGCAGGGCATACAGATAGGCCTTCCGGGGCAACGTCTGGTGGAAGGCGGTATCAAATACCGCAATATGGGGTACCGAAGGAAACAGAGCGCGGGTTGCCCTGATGCCGGACAGGTTTACCGGATTGTGCAGCGGTGCAAGGCTGGCGCACTCCTCAATCGCTTCGATGACGGTCTCGTCGATCAATACCGCATCATGGAAGGTCTCACCACCGTGCACCACCCGATGGCCGACAGCAGAGGGCGTTCCCTTGAGGATGTCCAGATCGACCAACGCGTGAATCATGGCTTCCAGGGCATCCCGGTGCGAAGCCTCAGGTGGCAGTTTGACCGGTTGATCGTGATTCCGTAGCTGGGCGGTCGCGTCACTGTGGTGGAGTCTTTCGGCAAGCCCCGAGGCCCGGACCTGAAACGCCCCGTCAAACACGGCGAGCTTGAGCGTGGAGCTTCCGCAATTTACAACGAGAATCGTGTCTTCCATGCGATTATTCCGATTCCTGGATCCTCACCCGGTGATTGGTTTTCAGCCAGCGCTGGAAATCCGCTTCCGGTTGCGGCCGGCTGTAGAAATAGCCCTGTGAAAAATCGCATCCCTCGTGCTTCAGGAAGTGCGTCTGGGCTTCTTCTTCAACACCCTCTGCAATCACATTCAGCCCAAGGCTGTGGGCCATGTTGATGATTGCGCGAACCAGGGAGGCATCCTCCGGATTCTTCATCAGATCCTGTACAAAGGATTTATCGATTTTCAGCGTATCAAAGGGATAGCTTTTGAGATAGCTGAGCGCGGAGTACCCGGTTCCGAAATCGTCCACGGACAGTTTGATGCCGGCCTGGTCAAGTTGGCGCAGTATTTCGGCGGTTTCGATGGAGTTATCCAGTATCAGCCGTTCGGTAATCTCCAGCTCCAGGAGCTGCGGCGAGAGGCCGGTCTTTTTGAGGGCGTTCATCACGACATTGGTAAACCCCGGATCCCGGAACTGTCTCGGTGAGACGTTCACGGAGATTCCGATGTCGCGTCCTGCCATATCCCGCCAGCCGACCGCGGCGCGGCAGGCCTCTTCGATAACCCACTCACCAATGGGTATGATCAACCCGGTCTCTTCTGCCAGTGGGATGAAACGGTCCGGCATCACCATGCCCATGGTGGGGTTGTTCCATCGCAACAGCGCTTCGACGCCATGAAGGTTTCCGGTATCGGTCCGGACGATAGGTTGGTAGTAGAGTTCGAATTCCTGGAGCTCAAGCGCGCGCCGCATCCTTGATTCCATCTGAAGTCTCTCATGGGAAACTTCAGTCATCTCTGGCGCAAAATGGGCAAAAGCGCTTTTTCCTTTGTGTTTGGCCTGATACATCGCTGCATCGGCGTGCTGCAGCAGGGTTCCGCTATTGTCTGAATCCGTCGGGAAAATAGCGATACCGATACTGGTGGTCACGAAGACTTCCTGACCATTCAGAATATAGGGAGTGGAAAAGGTTTTCAGTATCCGCTCGGCTACCTGCGACGAGGCCTCGGGCCCGGGCAGCCCGGGAAGAATCACCAGGAATTCGTCGCCACCAAGTCGCGCGACCGTGCTGGTTCCCCTCAGGCAGCTGGATATCCGGCGGGCGGCTTCGATCAGGAGATTGTCGCCTGCGTCGTGGCCGAGGGTATCGTTGATGTGTTTGAAGTTATCCAGATCCAGGAACATGACACCCACGAGCGTGTTTTCGCGGCGTGCCTGGGCAAGCGCCAGTTTGAGGCGATCCAGCGCAAGCATCCTGTTGGGAAGGCCGGTAAGGATGTCGTAGTTGGCCTGTCGCAAAAGCTGTTGCTCGTAGCGCTTCCGGATACTGATGTCCTCACCAAGAATCAGATAACCGGTAATTTCACCGGAATTATCCTTGATCGGGGTGACGATGAGTTGTTCCCAGAATCGTTCCCCGCTTTTTCGGACGCTGTTTACTTCCCCCTGCCAGACGCCGACCCGCTGAACCTGAAGCCGGATGGATTGCCAAAGGTTCCGGCTTTCACGGCTATCGACGTTCTTTTCATTCAACTCGGCGGGGTGTTTGCCGATGATGGATTCGCGATCAAAGCCGGTGAGTTGGCTGAACTTCTGATTGGCAAATTCGACTTGCCACTGCCGGTCGCAGATCAGGACGGATGAAGGGCTTTGTTCAATGGCTTTGGAGAATTTCCGGATTTCGGCGGCGTCTCGTTCCTGGCGTGCAAGGTCCGCGTTGAGTCGTTCGCGCATCTGGTTGATGGCATCTGTCACCCGCCCGAGTTCATCCCGCCGGTTCACCGGCGTGTCAGGACGGTCGAGGGTCAGGGGCTGGGTGAGGGTCTCCAGGGAGAAATCTCTGGCATAGTCCGCCATGGCACTGAGGTGGCGGGTAACGAGAAACCGGAATATCCACAATATAAGGATGGAGACAAAAAACGTCTTGAGGAACTGGGTGGCAAGGATGACGCCTACCTTGTGTTTCATTTCGCGGTATACGCGATTCAGGCTGGCGGTAATGGTCAGTTCACCGAGCTTTACGCTCTCGTCGCCCTCATGATAGAGGTTGAAACTGTGCGTTTTGGTTTCCGAATTCCGGGGGATATCGCCGAGAACCAGCTCTGAATCGGGCTCGATTCTGAGGCGTAGATGCACGATATCCGGCAGGCTCAGGATCCCCTCCATCTGGGTCTGGAGCAGTTTCTGGTCGAGCGCCCAGAGGCTTCTCGACAGGCTCGAGGAATAGCCGGATTCGACAACCTCCATCCGGCGATCAATCAAAGAAAGGTCTTTGCGGTAGTCCGAGTAGATCTGAATTGCAGAGGCGATCAGGGTAAACACCGAACTGAACAGCAGGATCCAGGCCAGCAACCTGAAGGACAGGGGCGATCCCGTTCGGAAACGTTGAAGACGTGTCGACAGTTTTGCCATGTCGTAACTTCAGCCACCCTGTTCGATATGTAGAAAACGAAGCAACCGCACCCCGTCGAATATAGCAGTAGTCGTTATCAAATGCTTTGCAAATACAGGAAAAATGGAGAGAAATGTGTGGCCGTTCAGCAAAACGCCCGGATCTGCTGCAAATGTAGTCAGTTGATTTAGGTCAATACGGGTGCTTGATCGCGGGCGTAACCTGAACTCAATCGAACGTGTTGAGTGAAGGAGACGCAAAATGTATATGGATTCTGTCGTGATTGCAGGGATTGTAACGGTATTGCTGATGCTGGGATTTTTTATCGGGGTCGGTATTTTCGTCATGAGAGACGAAAAGCGTCATGGTCATGCAGGGCTGCATCATCATGATAAAAGCGGGGGTAATTCAGGCAAGCACTGATCTGGTTCAGGTCAGTTGAAAATTGGCGTCCCCTAGGGGGTTCGAACCCCTGTTGCCGCCGTGAAAGGGCGGAGTCCTAGGCCACTAGACGAAGGGGACGCAACGTTTTCAAAGCCTTGCCTCGTCGAGGTGGCGCGTATATTAAGTAAGGCGTTGGACCCTGTCAACGCTTTTTACGAAAAAAACAGGCGGCATTGCGAAAGGTCTGTCTTCAGGATGTTGTCCCCCGTCGCAAGGCGTCTTCCAGCGCCGCTTGCAGCTCCGGAAATTCGAACCGGAACCCCTCGTCCGAAAGTCTGGATGGCATCGCCCTCTGTCCCGTAAGAAGAAGTTCTGCCATTTCTCCCAGTGCCAGTTTCAACGCGATTGCCGGCGCTGGAAAGGGAGTAGGGCGATGGAGCACCTTGCCAAGCGTTGCGGTAAATTCCCGATTGGTTACCGGGTTGGGGCTAACAACATTGTAAGCGCCGGAGGCATTGGCGTGGTCGAGCATCCAGATCAGTGCGTTAACGACATCGGCCCGGTGAACCCAGGGCATGTATTGTGTTCCGTTGCCAAGACGGCCACCCAGCCCGAAGCGGAAGGGCGGGACCATGCGCTGGAGAAAACCTCCGCCCGGTCCAACGACAAGCCCGGTGCGCGACAGACAAACTCGCACCCCCAGCCCCCGCGCAGCTTCTGCCGCATTTTCCCAGTCCTGACAGAGCTGATGGGTGAATTCATCCCGGGGCGGCGTCTCTTCATTGACGGTACGGTCCCCCTGATCACCGTAAAAACCGACTGCAGATCCCGAGACAAGAACCTCCGGCGATGAGGACCAGCTCTGCATGATGTGAACGAGCGACTCTGTCAACGCGATACGGCTGTCACGTAGCGCCTGCTTTCTGTCCTCCGTCCACCGCTTCTCGGCAATGCCTTCGCCGGCCAGGTTAATAACGGCATTGAACCCCTGGTGATCTCTGAGTTCGGTCAGATTGGAAACGCACTGGACGCGGCCACAGAGTGCCTTGACGGTCTCTGGCGACTGGCGACTGAGTATCGTCAGGCCATCGCCCCGTTCGAGCAGTTGCCGACACAGTTCCCGGCCAATGAAACCGGTACCACCGGTAATCAGAATGTTCTTGGACATAGCGTCGAGCCTCCTTTGCGTTTTGCCTTACCCGACTGATCGTTCCGTTGTTTGAAGTTGCAACGCCACGACGTCCTTTATCGCTTCTGCCAACAGCGGATGCTCTCCGATGGCGGGTGCCAGGGCGACCCGTACGCCATGCTCCTCTTCCAGTGCGGCAATCATTTCGGGAACGTCCCGTCTGAGGTGCCTTCCGGCCGCCAGAAACAATGGAACCACGGTGAACGACTCCGCGCCTTCGGCAACGCCCTCGGCGATGATCTGCTGCAATGACGGCTGCGCCAGCTCCATATAGGCAATGCGTGAGCCGGGCACGGCCTCAAGTGTGGGTTTGGCGAGTTGCTCGAAGGTGTCGCACCAGCGTTGATCGCTGCTTCCATGGGCCAGGAGAACGATGCGAGGGGCTTGTGTCATGGGTGCTCCGGTTTAATCAGTAGTTGGCAATTCCCCGTATAACTGCCAGATTGAGCGGTTCGGGCCTTTAACGCCTTCACCATAGCAGGGTAGGGAGTACGGATGAATGTTCGATTGGAGTGAGATTCTGGATTTCTGGTTTGGTGAACTTGATGATCAGGGTCTGCCTGATCGACTTCACCGAAATCGCTGGTTCCGGTCTGATCGGAAGTTTGATCAGGAGATCCGGCGGCGCTTTCTTTCCATGGTGTTGTTTGCTTCGGAGAACGGGCTCGAACACTGGCGCGTTCGACCCGGCGGAGCCCTGGCAGAAATTCTTATGCTTGACCAGTTTTCCCGGAATATCTTTCGCGGGGCGGGGCTGGCCTTTGATCAGGACCCGCTTGCCAGAAAACTGTGCCATCAGTCGATGCGGAAGGGGCAGGACATGAGTCTGCCGCCGGTTCAACGAGCGTTTCTTTACATGCCATTGCAACATTCCGAACGTTTGGAGGATCAGGAGCTTTCGGTCGACTGTTACAGGCAGCTGGCAGCAACAACGTCTGGCCCGCTGGGCGAATTCATGAAGAGCTTTCTGGAGTCGGCTTCCGATCACCGCGAGATCATCCAGCGATTTCGGCGGTTTCCCCATCGTAATCGGGCGCTTGGCCGAACCTCGACTCCAGAAGAATTGGCGTACCTTGAGAGTGGTCGCACGTTTGGTCAGTGATTCCTCGATTTTGTTACGAAACTGTATGAAAAGTGTACAACGTGACCGAATTGACGTTTAACGCTGGTAGAATGCGTCACAGTTTACTCTCAACTTTCTACGATCTTTTTCAGTGCTTGCCGTTTGTGCCGGCAGCCAGTGGTGGTTAATGATGCAATCCTTGAGCCTGAAGGCGTGTCTGGGCCTGGCCCTGCCGCTGTTCCTTTTGGTTTCCACACCTGCCAGCGCGCAGGTCTTCGATAACAATCTCGTACAACGTCTTGCGGGAGCTGCTCCGGGTATCGATCGTCAGGTGCTTTCCAAGGCGGTCAGGGCGGCCCACTGCGCCGTCTCAAGCGGCGTGAAGGAGCCGGCCAGATTGGCGGTCATTGATTTTTCGCTGCCTTCTAACCGCAAACGCATGTGGATTTTCGATATCCGTTCCGGGGAGCTGCTGCTGAAAGACCTGGTGGCACATGGGAAGGCCTCGGGAATGACCCGATCCACCTCCTTCTCCAATGTTGAGGGCAGTCACAAGTCCAGCCTGGGGTTGTTCCGGGCCAGCGAGACCTATTACGGCAAGCATGGTTATTCGTTGCGCCTGGACGGGCTGGAGCGAGGCGTGAACGACCAGGCCAGGGACCGGGCGATCGTAATACACGGCGCCGGCTATGTCAGTGAACGCTGGGTGCAGAAATACGGTCGGATTGGCCGCAGTTTCGGGTGCCCGGCGGTGGACAACAAAGTGATTGAGGAAGTGGTGGATGATCTGAAAGGTGGCCAACTGGTCTTCAAATACTACCCGGACCAGGATTGGCTGCAGACCAGTGAGTTTCTGCACTGTGATGATTCCCGGATGGCATCTTCCTCGACAGGCGACGGGAGTCAGAGCTGAGCTGGCTTTTCAATAACTTGGCTGAGTCCCGGTTGCCAGAATGGCGTTTGGTAAAAAATTGGGAAAAAGAGGTTGACGGAGGAATCCTGATCCGTAGAATACGCCTCCGTTAACGCATCAAGCGTTGGCCATGCGGGAATAGCTCAGTTGGTAGAGCACAACCTTGCCAAGGTTGGGGTCGCGAGTTCGAATCTCGTTTCCCGCTCCAGATTCCGAAAACCCGGCTTGTTTCAAGCCGGGTTTTTTTGTTTCCGGGTCGGCAAGCCGACAGCACCCCGGTCCCCTCTCGGTTATACTCTTCGGCCGTGCCAGCCAATTACTCCAGGGAGCCGCGTCCGATGAAAATCCACTCGCTCTTCGTATACCCAGTCAAATCCCTTGCCGGCGTTGCCGTTGATCAGTTTGAGATGGACGATTTCGGGCCTCGGGGAGATCGTCGCTGGATGATTGTTGACGACGAGGGAATCTTTGTTACCCAGCGGCGCCATCCCGAGCTGGCATTGTTAGAAGCACACCTCGATGAACAGGAGGTGGAGATCAGTATCCCCGGAGAGGGGCGATTTCCATTGAGGCCCACGTCTACCGCAATTCGGGTCCAGGTCTGGCGAGACTGGCCGCAAGCCCTTGTCGGTGAGCAGGATGCCAATGAGGCATTGAGCCGCTTCTGTGGTATGCCGCTCCGGTTGGTATATATGTCTGACGAAACCTTTCGCCGTGTGGATCCGGCCCGGGTTCCTGACAACCGACGCGTCAGTTTTGCCGATGGCTTTCCCTTCCTGATCACCAGCCTCGGCTCGCTTGACGAGCTGAACAGTCGGCTGGAGACGCCGGTGGACATACGGCGTTTCAGACCGAACATCGTTATAGAGGGTGCGCCTCCCTGGGCCGAGGATGGCTGGCGGGAACTGATGATCAACGAGCAGCCATTTCGGCTGGTCAAACCCTGTTCGCGCTGCGTTATGACAACGGTTGATCCGGACACCGGAATAAAAGACCCCTCCGTTCAGCCTTTACGGACGTTGACGAGCTATCGCCGTACCGACGATGGCGTCATTTTCGGAATGAACGCGATACACGACCGGCCCGGCAAGCTTCGAGTCGGCGACGCAGTCACTATTGTCAAATCGGAGAATGATTGAACGTGCCTTTGCTGACCCTGGATTCCATATCCCTTGCCTACGGAATGCACCCACTTCTGGACGATGCCTCGCTGATCATGGACGCGGATGAGCGGGTTTGCCTGCTGGGCCGTAACGGTGAGGGCAAGTCAACCTTGCTCAGGATTGTGAGCGGCGAAATAACGCCAGACAGCGGAACGGTGCGCCTCGATGATGGCGCCATTCTCGCCGTGCTGCCCCAGAACCTGCCGTCGGATGATGATCGCAGGGCCTACGACGTTGTATCCGGTGCCTTTCCGGAAACCGGCGAATTGCTGTCGGAATATCATCGACTGTCGCAGCAGGCAGACGAATCAGCCCTGGAAGCCCTGATGAAGGTTCAGGAGCGGCTTGAGGCACTGGACGGCTGGATGCTCGATCAGAAGGTCACCACTATTCTGGGGCAATACGGTATCGATCCGGATCGGCGACTGAATACCCTTTCCGGGGGATGGCAGCGGCGGGTTCTTCTGGCCCGGGCGCTGGTAGCGGAGCCGGACATCCTGTTGCTGGACGAGCCAACCAACCATCTGGACGTGCCGGCAATTGCCTGGCTCGAGGATGCGCTTTCCCAGTTCCGCGGTGCCATGCTGTTTGTCAGTCATGATCGCGCCTTCATTCGTCGTATGGCAACACGGATCGTCGAGCTCGACCGGGGTAAGCTGGTGAGCTTTGCGGCCAGCTACGACCGGTATCTGGACCTCAAGGAGAAGGCCCTGGCCGAAGAGGAGCGTCAGAATGCCCTGTTCGACAAGCGTCTCAAGCAGGAAGAAGCCTGGATAAGACAGGGCATCAAGGCGCGTAGGACCCGCAATATGGGGCGGGTGAGGGCATTGAAGGCGATGCGGGAAGAGCATCGTCAGCGTCGCGTCCGCGGGGGCACGGCCAGTTTTTCCGTCGAGCAGGCCGACCGCTCCGGCAAGCTGGTGGTAGAAACGGCCAACGCGGGCTTTCATTACCCGGATGGCACGGCGGTTATCCGCGACATGAACCTGACCATCCTGCGGGGTGACAAAATCGGGCTGGTGGGCGAGAACGGCACCGGAAAAACCACGCTTGTGCGGCTGCTGCTGGGAGATCTGGCGCCAACGGAGGGCAGTATTCGCCGGGGTACACGTCTGGAGGTGGCCTATTTCGATCAGCTTCGGGGCGAGCTTGACCTGGAGCGGAATGCCCTCGATAACCTGTCGGAAGGGCGCGAATTCATTGACATCAATGGTCAGAGCAAACATGTCCTGGGCTATCTTCAGGAATTCCTGTTTACACCCGAGAGGGCTCGTTCCCCGGTGCGGGTGTTTTCGGGTGGGGAACGGGCTCGTTTGCTGCTCGCCAAGCTGTTCAGTAAACCGGCCAATATTCTGGTGCTTGATGAGCCTACCAACGACCTTGACGTCGAAACCCTTGAGCTGCTGGAAGAGCAATTGGCGGAGTTTCAGGGCACGGTCATTGTGATCAGTCACGACCGGGAATTCCTGGACAACGTGGTTACCGAGACGGTTTTCCTGGACGGGACGGGCAAGGTGAGGGAATACGTGGGCGGCTATTCCGATTGGCGTCATCAGGGCGGCCGTTTCCCTTCCGAGTTTGGCGGCAATCGACCGGATAAACAGGACAAGCACGAAAAGCCGGCCACTTCGGCAGAGGGTAAGCCAGCTTCGGGATCTTCGCCGTCCAGCGAGACTTCCGGTAAGCCGAAGCCTGCCAAATTGAGTTACAAGCTGAAACTTGAGTTGGAACAACTTCCGGGCAAAATTGAGACACTGGAACAGGAAGTTGCTGATTTGCAGGATACAATTTCAGACGCGAATTTTTATTCAGGCCCACCCGATGATGTCGCGGCCACTCTGCAGAAACTGACGGACACGGAGGCCCGTCTGGAGCAGGCTATCGAGCGGTGGATGGAGCTGGAAGAACAGGCGAATCAATGAACGTTACCTATGATTTTCGATTTGAGGATGGGCGGCAGGTTGAGTTCAGGGTCACTGACCAACCTGCGAGAGTGACCGGAAGGGTCCCTGCGTGGGTAAAGCTGGAACACTGCCAGTGCAGCAATTGTCCGCTCAAGCGAGAGAGTTCTCCGGAATGTCCGGCAGCTCTGGAGATCCTCCCGGTGGTGGAGGCCTTCCAGGCAGAAGATGCCTATCAGAAAGTCGATGTGAAGGTGACGGACGAACGCCGGGATTACCACAAACAAACGGCCCTGGAAGAGGCACTGCGTTCGTTGTTGGGACTGAAAATGGCCACGAGTGGCTGTCCTGTGCTGGCGGAGCTGAAGTCGATGGCGGTTCATCATCTGCCGTTTGCCAGCAGCGATGAATTTATTATGCGCAGCGTGTCGCACTATCTTCTCGAGCAGTACTTTGTGAAGCGCAATCACGGCGAGCCGGATTGGGAGCTGAAAGGGCTGGTGGAACGAAACCAGCGGTTGCAACTGGTGAACCAGGCGCTCTGGCAACGAATTCACTCGGTGTGCAAGGGTGACAGCAACCTGAAAGCGTTGCTCAATTTCTTTTCGATGGCATCAAGCGTGAGCTTTTCGCTGGAGAGTCAGCTTCGGAAGCTCGAAGCAAAAATGAAAGGGGATTGAACGGGGCGGTCCGCAAAGACCGCCCCGGTCACATTGGATCAGTGAATCCTGACGGCGAGTACGTCGCATTCGGTACCGTGGAGTACGCCGTTAGCCGTTGAACCCAGCAGCAGCTGGAAACCTTTTCGCCCATGGCTGCCGACAATCACCAGATCGACATTGTGTTCCTTGGCCAGTCGATGGATCTCTGATTCCGGGCGGCCGACCGTCACAATCTGATGGTCCTTTGCAACCCCGTACTGATCGCCGTACTTGCCGAGTTCCTCCCGGGCGGCCTTGTCGAGTTGATCCTGCAGCTCGGTCAGGTCCATTGGGATATCCCCGCCATAAGCATAACCCACCGGTTCAACAACATGGACCAGAACCAGTTGCGCACCGTGGGCACTGCACACTGCCTTTGCCTTCTCGAGAACCTGAGGGGCTTCTTCGGTGAGATCTATGGCAACAAGCATTTTCTGATAGGCGGACATCGCATTACTCCTTAGGGTTCAGCGTATACGGGAATAGTAGCCTAAATTTTAGAACAACAGTGTAGTGCCAAAGTGACAGGCATCAAGAACGGGAGGGAAAGAGGCCGGCGCTGCCAGATGACGCGTCGGCCGGGAGGAGTGTCAGCCGTTGCCTTTCTGGAGGAGTTCGATGGTCTTGGCGAGATGTTTCAGAATGCCCTTCGAATAGCGGTCAATCACGAAACTGACGTTATTTTCGTTGTAGTTGACGTAAGAGCCACGGATGAACTGCCATTTGGTGCTGATGTTGTCGAGCTGGTCTTTGAGCTCTCCCTGTGCCGGTCCGTTACGGACCGTCGCGAACAGCGCATCAAAATCGCGTGCCTGTTCATCAAGCGGCTTCTCCGAGGAAGAGCCCTGAAATGTCTGGGCCACGGAGGAGTTGGTCCTTGCCGAGTATTTCGCCATCATCTGCGCCATTTTAACGGCGGCCATTCGCGCCGCTTCAACCCGATCGTTGGTGTCCGTCTGGGTGCTCTCCTGGGCGACTTTATACAGGTCCGTTGCCTTGTTGCTCATGGCGACGGCCTGGTTGGCCATATCCGACACGAGGCGCAGATCGGGATACCCTTCCTTGCGAACCACGTTGATATTGTCCCGCATCAGGGATTTGAACTTGTCGAACTCCTGATTCAGTGACTCGATCTGATCTTTTGATAATACTCCGCCGGTGCTCGCGCTGACTGCGTTCATCGCATCGTTTGCGGCGTTGATGCCTGCGACAATTTCGTTCAGGGTGTCGGTGGATCCGGTTGCGCTGAATCGGTAGAACGCATCCAGCGCCATATAGTTGCTGATTCGGAAACTGTGGAGGTCGGAGAGGAAGGCGCTCGTATTCTCCTGGGCCCTGGCGCTGAGGGAAGTGATGGCCAGAACAACAAGGGCCAGAGCAAGGGATCGGAACCGCAAGCGGGCATCATTCATCGGATATTTCTCCGTAATACAGTTTTATTATTGTCGACCAAAGTCGCAATTCGAAGGTAAAGTAACTGCACTGACCAATCAAGCGATTTTCCGAAGGTTCGGAGCCCAAATTGCAAAGAACTTTGAAATGTATGTGACAAAGTTCACGGTTTTTCTCCAAGACCCATTATAGGTCCCTGAATTTCATAATGTCTTGATGTTTTCGGCCCTCAGCTCCCGCTTCGATCGGGAACTTTTGAGTAGGCCAGACAAGAAACAAATTGACAAACGCTCGGTTTTTTTTCATCGTGTGCCCTCACGATTCAAACGACTGTATGAATTTTGGATCGAATGATCGGGCAGTGACCGAAATCTCGCTGCACGGGCAGCCCCTGCGACGGATCAGGTCTCGGGGGCTGCCAGCAGTTCCAAACACAGACTGGAGATCAGTTGATGATTTACGAAGGTAAAGCCATCACGGTTAAAGAGATCGAAGGCGGGATCGCTCAGTTGGACTTTGACTTGCAGGGCGAGTCAGTCAACAAGTTCAACCGTCTCACCATTGAAGAGCTGGGTGCCGCAGCCGAAGCACTCAAGTCCCAGAAGAATCTGAAGGGTCTGGTGGTAACCAGCTCCAAGGACAGTTTCATTGTCGGTGCCGATATCACCGAGTTTACCGAACTGTTCGCAGGTTCCGAGGAAGATCTCGTTGCCAACAACCTCAAGGCCAACGAGGTGTTCAATACCATCGAGGACCTGCCGTTCCCGACCGTTACCGCTATCAACGGTATCGCTCTGGGGGGTGGTTTCGAGATGTGCCTGGCAACCGACTACCGGGTGATGGCTCCGAAGGCCAAGGTGGGTCTGCCGGAAGTCAAGCTGGGTATTTTCCCCGGTTTCGGCGGCACGGTACGTCTTTCGCGCCTGGTAGGCGTTGATAATGCGGTCGAGTGGATTTCCGGTGGTACCGAGAACCGGGCGGACGCCGCTCTGAAAGTCGGCGCTGTCGATGCCGTGGTTGCGCCTGAAAAACTGGTCGAGTCGGCCGTTGCAATCATCAATCAGTGCAACGAAGGCAAGCTGGATAACCAGGCCCGTCGGGAAGAGAAGAAGGGCAAGATCAAGCTCAATGCCATGGAAAGCATGATGGCATTCGAGATTTCCAAGGCGTTCGTGGCCGGCAAGGCTGGCAAGAACTATCCGGCGCCGGTGGAAGCGATCAAGACCATGCAGAAGCACGCCAGCATGACTCGCGACAAGGCAATCGAGGTTGAGGCCAAAGGCTTCGCCAAGATGGCAAAGACCAACGTTGCCGCGTGTCTGGTTGGTTTGTTCCTGAACGACCAGGCCCTGAAAAAGAAAGCCGGTGCCTGGGAGAAAGAAGCGTCTGATGTGAACCTGGCTGCGGTACTGGGCGCGGGTATCATGGGTGGCGGTGTCGCGTTCCAGTCTGCGCTGAAGGGCACGCCGATCATCATGAAGGACATCGCTCCGGAAGGTATCCAGCTTGGCCTGAATGAAGCCAAGAAACTGCTGTCCAAGCGTGTTGCCAAAGGCAAGATGAACGCCGACAAGATGGGCGATGTCCTGAACAACATCACACCGACCCTGAACTACGGCGACTTCAAGAACGTCGACCTGGTGGTGGAAGCGGTTGTTGAGAACCCGAAGGTCAAGGATGCCGTTCTGCGCGAGACTGAAGACGCGGTTCGTGAAGACACCGTCCTCACCTCCAACACGTCGACCATCTCCATCAACCTTCTGGCGAAGAACCTGAAGCGTCCGGAGAACTTCTGCGGCATGCACTTCTTCAACCCGGTACACATGATGCCGCTGGTTGAGGTTATTCGTGGCGAGAAGACCAGTGATCGTGCCATTGCGACCACCGTGGCCTACGCCAAGGCCATGGGCAAGACCCCGATCGTCGTCAACGACTGCCCGGGCTTCCTGGTCAACCGTGTCCTGTTCCCGTATTTCGGTGGCTTCGCAGCGCTGGTACGTGACGGTGCCGATTTCCAGAAGATCGACAAGGTCATGGAAAAATTCGGCTGGCCCATGGGTCCGGCTTACCTGCTTGACGTGGTAGGCATGGACACTGCCAAGCACGCCAACGAAGTCATGGCAGACGGATTCCCGGAGCGCATGAAGGCCGATTTCAAGTCCGCCATTGATGTGATGTTCGAGAATGACCGTTACGGCCAGAAGAACGACAAGGGCTTCTACAAGTACGAAGAAGACAAGAAGGGCAAGCCGAAGAAGGTTGTCGATGAAGAGACCTACAAGCTCATCGAGCCTGTAGTGAATGGCAGCAAAGACTTCGACGAAGAAGAGATCATCGCCCGCATGATGATCCCTCTGTGCCTGGAAACCGTTCGCTGCCTGGAAGACAACATTGTTGAAGACCCGGCCGATGCAGACATGGGCCTGATCTACGGTATCGGCTTCCCGCCGTTCCGTGGTGGTGCGCTGCGCTACATCGACGACATGGGCGTCGACAAGTTTGTCGAACTGGCAGACAAGTATGCAGACCTTGGTCCTCTCTACGCGCCGACCGAGAAGCTGCGTGAAATGGCCAAGACTGGCAAGAAGTTCTTTGGCTAACCCTTACGAGATTTCCGAACGGAGAAAGATCTATGAGCCTTAATCCGAGAGACGTTGTCGTCGTCGATTGCGTGCGGACTCCGATGGGTCGTGCCAAAAACGGCTGTTTCCGCAACGTACGTGCCGAGACACTGTCGGCTGCGCTGATTGAAGCACTGTTTGAGCGCAACCCGAAGCTCGACCCGAAAGAAGTTGAAGATGTGATCTGGGGTTGTGTGAACCAGACCAAGGAGCAGGGCTTTAACGTGGCCCGGCAGATCTCCCTGCTGACGCGTATCCCCCACGAGTCTGCAGCACAGACCGTCAACCGTCTGTGTGGTTCCGCCATGTCGGCCATCCATACCGCTGCCCAGGCTATCCAGACTGGCAACGGCGATATGTTCATGGTTGGTGGTGTTGAGCACATGGGTCATGTACCCATGACCGAAGGCTTCGACCATAACCCGGCTGCTTCCAAGTACTCCGCCAAAGCGTCCAATATGATGGGCCTGACCGCGGAAATGCTGGCCAAGATGCATGGTATTACCCGTGAGCAGCAGGATGAGTTTGGTGCCCGTTCTCACCGTCTGGCCCATGAAGCGACTGTTGAAGGCCGCTTCAAGAACGAAATCGTTCCCATCGAAGGTCATGATGAGAATGGCTTTGTGAAGCTGATTGAGGAAGATGAGACCATTCGCCCGGAAACCACTGCCGAGTCGCTGTCTCAGCTTCGTCCGGCGTTTGATCCGAAGAACGGTACTGTCACTGCAGGCACCTCGTCGCAGCTGACCGACGGCGCTGCCGCCATGGTGCTGATGTCCGCGGAGCGTGCAGAGGCCCTGGGCCTGAAGCCGATCGCCAGGATTCGCAGCATGGCTGTTGCCGGCTGTGATCCCGCCATCATGGGCTACGGTCCGGTTCCGGCCACCAAGAAGGCACTCAAGCGTGCGGGCCTGAAAGTCGAAGACATCGACTTCTGGGAGCTGAACGAAGCCTTCGCGGGGCAGTCGCTTCCGGTTCTGAAAGACCTGAAACTGCTGGGCGTGATGGAAGAGAAGGTAAACCTGAACGGTGGTGCGATTGCCCTTGGCCATCCGCTGGGCTGTTCCGGTGCGCGGATCTCCACAACCCTGCTGAATGTAATGCAGGCCAAAGGCGGTAAGCTTGGTGTTTCCACCATGTGTATCGGTCTGGGCCAGGGCATTGCCACAGTCTGGGAGCGTCTCTGAGACCCTTGTGGGTAGCTTGATGCTCTGAATGCAGGAGGCCCGGCAAATGCCGGGCCTCGCTGTTTCGGGAATGTGAAAAAGGCCGGTTTAGTACAAAGAATGGGTTGTCTTGCCAATCTTGACCCTGTAAAACAGTGAGCCTATACCAAGGGGCGGTGCGTATGTGTTTTCTAGCCGCCTGATTTTACAGCGAGTTTACGGTTTGCTGAATATTTGACCGATTTGTCGCCAAGGAAACAGATCTCCGATATGGGTAAAAGTCTCGTTATTGTCGAGTCGCCAGCGAAAGCCAAGACCATCAACAAGTACCTGGGCTCGGACTACATCGTTAAATCCAGTGTGGGCCATATCCGCGACCTCCCGGTCAGCGGTAGTGGTTCCCAGACTGATCCGAAGGAGCGTGCTCGTCAGGCTGCACTGACACGCAAGATGAGTCCGGAGGAAAAGGCCGAGCACAAGAAACGCAAGGCGCGCGAACAGCTGGTCACCCGTATGGGGGTGGACCCGGATCATGACTGGCAGGCCCGATACGAGATTCTCCCGGGTAAAGAGAAGGTCGTCAGCGAACTGAAACGCCTGGCGAAATCGGCAGACCATATTTATCTCGCAACGGATTTGGACCGCGAAGGGGAGGCGATTGCCTGGCATCTTCAGGAAACCATCGGTGGCGAGCCGGAAAAATATCGCCGGGTGGTCTTTAACGAAATCACCAAGCGCGCAATCAAGGAAGCATTCAAGGATCCGGGAAACCTGGATTCCAATCGCGTCAATGCGCAGCAGGCTCGCCGTTTCCTGGATCGCGTGGTCGGCTACATGGTTTCACCCCTGCTGTGGGCCAAGATTGCCCGCGGCCTGTCCGCCGGAAGGGTTCAGTCCGTTGCTGTTCGCCTGATTGTCGAGCGGGAGCGGGAAATCCGGAAATTCGTTCCGGAAGAATTCTGGCAGTTGCATGCTGATCTCACGCCGGCGCAGGCAAAAGAGCCTGTCCGCTTTGAGGTGACCCGTTACCAGGACCAGCCCTATCGTCCGGTCAACGAGAGCCAGAGCAACGAACACGTGGATCGTTTGAAGGCAGGCGCGTTCAAGGTCGCAAAGCGGGAGGATAAACCGACCCGTTCGCGGCCTTCCGCGCCTTTTATCACGTCGACCTTGCAGCAGGCTGCGAGCAACCGGATGGGCTTCAGTGTCAAGAAAACCATGATGCTGGCCCAGCGTCTGTACGAGGCGGGTTTCATTACGTACATGCGTACGGACTCCACCAACCTGAGCCAGGAGGCGGTTGCCGGCTGCCGTGACTTTATCAAGGACCAGTTCGGCGATCGGTATCTTCCCGAGAAGCCGCGCGTCTATGGTAGCAAGGAGGGGGCTCAGGAGGCGCACGAAGCGATTCGTCCTACCGACGTAAGCCGCCGCCCCTCCGACATTAGCGGCCTGGAAAAGGACGCAGAGAAGCTCTATGACCTGATCTGGCGACAGTTTATTGCCTGCCAGATGGCCGATGCGGAGTTCCTGAGCACGTCGATCGTCGTTGCGAACGATGGATACGAGCTGAGAACGCGCGGGCGCATCATCAAATTCGACGGTTTTCTCAAGGCTGCGCCGCAATCCGGGAAAAAGGACGAGGATGTCGCCTTGCCGGATATCCAGGTAAACGACACGCTGGATCTGAAAAAGCTGGATCCCAGTCAGCACTTTACCAAGCCGGCCCCCCGGTATACCGAAGCGAGCCTGGTAAAAGAATTGGAAAAACAGGGGATTGGTCGACCCTCAACCTACGCCTCCATCATATCCACGATCCAGGATCGGGGTTATGTGCGTCTTCAGAACAGGCGCTTCTATGCCGAAAAGATGGGGGAGATTGTCACGGAGCGACTGCACGAATCCTTCCCCAATCTGATGGATTACGATTTTACCGCCAGGATGGAGGACGAACTCGACGAAATCGCCGATGGCGAGGTCGACTGGAAGAAAGTCCTCAATGATTTCTACGGTCGGTTCCGCCAGCAACTGGACGAAGCCGGCCAGGCAGACGGTGGAATGCGGGCAAATACGCCCACCGAGACTGATATTCCCTGCCCAAGCTGTGGTCGGAACATGCAGATCCGGGTAGCCAGTACGGGCGTCTTCCTCGGCTGCTCGGGATATTCGCTTCCACCCAAGGAACGCTGCAAGACCACGATCAACCTTGTGTCCGGTGACGAAGTGGTCAGTGCGGATGAAGACGTGGAAGGCGAGGGCGAGACCCGCTTGCTGCGCAAGAAGCGTCGCTGTCCGAAATGTGGCACCGCCATGGACAGTTACCTGATTGACGAGACCCGCAAGTTGCACGTGTGTGGTAATAACCCGGACTGTTCCGGGTACGAGGTGGAAAAAGGCACTTTCAGGATCAAGGGTTACGATGGACCCACCCTTGAATGCGACAAGTGTGGCTCGGAGATGCAGCTGAAGACCGGGCGATTTGGCAAGTATTTCGGGTGTACCAACCCGGATTGTAAAAATACCCGTAAGCTCCTGAAGAGTGGGGAGCCAGCGCCTCCCAAGATGGATCCGGTGCCCATGCCGGAACTCCAGTGCCAGAAAGTCGACGACACCTATGTTCTGCGCGATGGCGCCTCGGGGCTGTTTCTTGCAGCCAGTAAATTCCCGAAAAATCGGGAGACCCGGCCGCCACTTGTAAAAGAGATCAAGCCGCATCGGAAAGAAATTGATCCGAAGTACGACTATTTGATGGATGCGCCTGAAACCGATCCGGAGGGCAATCCGACGGTGATTCGCTACAGTCGGAAGTCCAAGGAGCAATATGTAATGTCGGAGAAAGACGGCAAATCCACCGGTTGGTCCGCCTGGTACGTTAACGGCAAGTGGCAGCCGAAAGAAAAGTAGGGCGAAAAAAAAGGGGCAGAAACTGCCCCTTTTTCAATTGATTACCGGAACTTCCTCAGTCTCTGGATCAAGGAAGACGTATCCCACCGACGCCCTCCCATCGATTGGACATCGGCGTAAAACTGGTCCACCAGGGCGGTTACCGGAATACTTGCATTGATCTTCCTTGCTTCCTCAAGGCACATGCCGAGATCTTTTCTCATCCAGTCCACCGCAAACCCGTGGTTGAATTCTCCATCGATCATGGTGCCTGAGCGGTTTTCCATCTGCCAGGATTGCGCCGCGCCTTTTGAAATGACGTCTACGACCTTGCGCACATCCAGGTTTGCCTGCTCTGCAAAGTGCAGCGCCTCGGACAGGCCCTGAACCAGCCCCGCGATCGCGATCTGGTTGACCATTTTGGTTTTCTGGCCACTGCCAGGGGGGCCGAGGAGCGTCACTGCGCGGGCATAGTGCTCCATGATCGGGCTGGCCTTGCTGAAGTCACTCTCGGACCCACCGCACATGATGGTCAGTTGGCCATTTTCCGCCCCCTGCTGTCCGCCGGAGATTGGCGCATCAATGAAGCCCAGCCCCTTTTTGGAGGCTGCTGCGGCAAGATGCTCTGCAATGCCTGCGGAGGCCGTTGTGTGATCGACCAGGACGGCACCTTCCGGAGCATTGGCCAGAATGCCCCCGTCACCCTCATATACTTCGGTCAGATCTTTGTCCGCGCCGACGCAGGTCATCACAAAGTCGGCACCTTGCACGGCCTCTGCTATGGTGCTGCAGGCGGTCCCGCGGTGTTTGCTGGCCCATTCCCCGGCTTTTGCCAGTGTCCGGTTCCAGACCCGAACCGAAAGGCCCGCCTTGGCCAGATGACCTGCCATTGGGTAGCCCATAACGCCGAGCCCAATAAAGCTAACGGTGGTTGTCATAGAGGTCTCCTGAAGTCGAGATATTTTTCTTGTCGTTAGAAGTTACCACGGCAACTTGCTCATATCCTGCAAATTTCCTGTTCCCGGAAAAGGGGGCGTGTGCTTGCGCCTCCCATCATCATACCCTGCCTTTTTGTTGAACGCAGTCACACACTCACTATCAGTCAGGCTGGTATGGCACGGATTTATGGATCTTTTGTAATGTAGTTCTTATGCTTTGAGGTTCAGCTGCAAGGAAGCGCTGCAATGGAGCGGCCCAACGCCATCTGCGTCCTCATTGCTTTATGTATCCGGGTAGCTGGTTACAGAGAAGTCCGGAACTTCCGGGCTTGCCGTCCTGATGTTGTAACTGTGAGGGAACTACATGGATCTGGTTTATAAACACGAAAAGCCTTTGCTCCGAATTGCAATCGTGCTGTCTGCGATTATCTGGCTGGCTCTTTTGGTTGGTACGTTTGGAATCTTGCTGGTCTACCTGCTTCTTGGTTATCTGTTTTTTCTGTTTGCGCATTCTGCATTTATCTCCCATCTCAAGGGATCCGGGGTTCGAATCAGTCCGGAGCAGTACCCGGACCTTTATGATCGACTTTCACGATGCTGTGAGAAAGTGGGTGTATCGAAGGTGCCCGAGGCCTATCTGCTGCGGACGGACTTTTTCAATGCACTGGCGACCAAATTCCTTGGCCGGCATTTTGTTGTGCTGTTTACTGATGTGATTGACGCGCTGGAAGATCAGCCGGGTGCTGTGGATTTTTATATTGGCCATGAACTGGGCCATATTCACCGCAAGCATCTTTCCTGGCGGGCTTTCGTTATGCCCGGTTCGCTGCTTCCGGTGCTGGGGCCCGCGTTACGACGCGCCGAAGAGTATACCTGCGACAGGTACGGTGTGGCGTGCTGTCAATCCGAGGACGACATCAAGGCGGCAATCGCTGCCATTGCGGCGGGGGATACCCGTCTCTTACCCTGGACAATGCGCCCCAGGGCTACACCATTGATGTCTACGAGGAAGGGATGATCGGCGTCGAGATGGGGGTGGATTCATCCGGAGAGAGCCAGTATCTCGTACTCGAGCCTTCAGTCACGGAAGGTGCGATCGAGTGGGTGTGCTACGGCCAGAATGCGGACCAGCGTTATTTGCCCGCCAGCTGCCGTTGACGGAACCCAAGCCTGAGGGTTAACCCTCGTCCTGTACTAGACTCGAATTTAGAGCTTCAGGACGAGGGGGCGCATTTATGGGCGAAGGTTTCCATTCAGGCGATCATTCCAGAGTGATGACTGGAGGCGGAGCAGGCCAGCCGCGTGCTTTGTCCCGGGTGCTCAAAGAGGTTGCAGAACCGTTTGAGTCGGGGCCTGATATTCCGCTGGAACGACTGCTGTCCCGAATTGGTGCGGCTCGGATCGTCATGTTGGGCGAGGCGTCCCACGGGACTTCGGAATTCTACCTGGCCCGGGCGCGCATTACCCGGGCGCTGATTGAGCAAAAGGGCTTTTCCTTCGTTGCTATTGAAGGTGATTGGCCCGATGCAGCCCGGATTGATCACTATGTGCGGCACTCGGAATATCCACCTTCCGAATGGACGGCGTTTTCACGATTTCCTACCTGGATGTGGCGAAATGAGGAAGTCCGGGGGTTCATCGATTGGCTGCGAGAGTTCAATCGTCTCAGGTCGGCGCCGGACCGCATCGCTTTTCATGGCCTGGATCTATACAGCCTGTACAGCTCGATACGTGCGGTATTGGAGTACCTTGAAGAGGTGGATCCGGACCTCGCGGTTGATGCCAGGCGGCGATATGAATGCCTTGCGCCGTTTGAGGGAGAGCCCGCGAACTACGGCCGGGCAGCGCTGGACCCTGCCTATCAGACCTGTGAAAAACCAGTGCTGGATATGCTCCGCGAACTCCTGTCGCGTCACCGGCGTTACGCAGAGCACGATTCTGACCGCTTTCTCGATGCCGTTCAGAACGCTCGCCTGGTTGCCGATGCAGAAGAATATTACCGAACCCTGTATTACGGCACCCACAGTGCCTGGAATCTCCGGGATACGCATATGTTCCAGACCCTGGAAAGCCTGCTGGACCATTACGGTAGCGGTAGCAAGGCGGTAGTCTGGGCGCATAACAGTCATGTTGGCGACTCTGACGCCACGGATATGGGGCGGCGCGGCGAATTCAATATTGGCAGGCTCGCCCGGGGCCGTTATGGAGATGCCGTGTATGTTGTGGGGTTTGGTACTGATCACGGCACGGTGGCAGCGGCTTCGAACTGGGATGCGCCGATGGAGGTGAAATCCGTGAGGCCGGCGCTTGCCGGAAGCTACGAGCATGCCTGTCATGAGACAGGGTTGCCCTGTTTTCTCTTGCCGATGCGGAAAGCTGCCGGAGAGGTCCGTCAGGCCCTTATGCTCCGACATCTCGAGCGGGCCATCGGGGTGATCTATCGCCCCGAAACGGAACGGCAGAGTCATTATTTCCGGGCGTGTCTGCCCGAGCAGTTCGATGAATATGTCTGGCTGGATGAAACCTCTGCCATCACCCCGTTTTCGACGGGGACTATTCCGGGCATGCCGGATACCTATCCATTCGGGGTTTGATTCCCTGGAAACAAAAAGGCCGCTGGATTCAGCGGCCTTTTTGTTATCAACGCGGTCTGTCCGGACTTACTTCGTCGGGTAGTCGCGTTTTTCCGAGCCGGTGTAGAGCTGGCGTGGACGGCCAATACGGTAGTTGCCGCTAACCATCTCATTCCAGTGGGAGAACCAGCCGATGGTCCGGGACATCGCAAAGATGACGGTGAACATGGAGGTTGGAATGCCGATCGCCTTCAGGATGATGCCGGAGTAGAAGTCGACGTTCGGATAAAGCTTGCGCTCCACGAAGTATTCATCTTCCAGCGCGATTTTTTCCAGGCGCTGCGCGATCTTCAGCAGCGGATCGTTTTCCAGGCCAAGCTCTTTGAGAACCTCATGAGCGGTTTCACGCATGACTTTGGCGCGCGGATCGAAGTTCTTGTAGACACGGTGGCCAAAGCCCATCAGACGGAAGGGATCGTCTTTGTCCTTGGCCTTCTCGATGAACTTCTCGATATTGGCTTCATCACCAATTTCCGCCAGCATATCCAGTACTGCCTCGTTGGCGCCACCATGAGCCGGGCCCCAGAGTGCGGCAATGCCCGAGGCAATGCAGGCGTAGGGGTTTGCGCCGGTGGAGCCGGCCAGACGCACGGTAGACGTTGATGCGTTCTGCTCGTGATCGGCGTGCAGGATGAAGATCTTGTCCATGGCCTTGGCCAGGACCGGATTCGGCTTGTACTCCTCACAGGGTACGCCAAACATCATCTGCAGGAAGTTCTCGGAGTAGGACAGGTCGTTCCGTGGATACATGAACGGCTGACCCAGACTGTACTTGTAACACCAGGCCGCAATCGTTGGCATCTTCGCAACCAGGCGATGTGCTGTGATCTGACGCTGCGTTTCGTCGGTCACATCCATCTGGTCGTGATAGAACGCTGAAAGCGCTCCCACAACGCCGCACATGATTGCCATCGGATGCGCGTCACGACGGAAGCCGTGGAAGAAATTGCGCATCTGGTCGTGCAGCATGGTGTGATTCTTGATGGTCTCGTGGAATCGCTTGTTTTCCTCGTCAGAAGGCAATTCGCCGTTCAGCAGGAGGTAGCATACTTCGAGGTAATCGGAGTGTTCCGCGAGCTGGTCAATAGGGTAGCCCCGGTGCAGGAGTACGCCATTTGCGCCGTCAATGTAAGTGATGGCTGATTCGCAGGCAGCGGTGGATACGAATCCCGGATCGTAGGTGAAAACGCCTTCCTGGACGAGGCCTCGTACGTCAATGACGTCAGGGCCGACGGTGCCGGAATATACCGGTAGCTCAATGGACTTATCACCCACCGAGAGCGTGGCTTTCCTGTCGGTCATGGTGCTCTCCTATGTATCAGCTTTGACAGCTTTTGGCTGCATGTGTAGATGCGCAGAAGGCGCGTATTATCGCAAAACTGGCGGCAAAATATAGGGCGTCAGCTTTTTTTGTCAATGGACAGGCGTGGAAAACAGTGCAAATTCTCACCACTTGTAAATCAGGGATATCCCAAACAGAGCGCCGGGCGCACGAAAACCGGTTTGTCAATCATCCTTTTAGATGCCGCCAACCCACTGATTACGGGCAACAGAAAGGGTGGAGCGTTTGTAATTGTAAGGGCCTCTCCTTATAATCCGTAGCCCGGAATCGGGGATGATGGCGTCTGTAAGCTTCTGCCTAGCAAGCTACCTGGCTGTCATCCGCCCTCCTGAACCAATCGGTTGTCGGTACCGTATCGATATTCCGATCCTAACATACCAACGTCCGCCGTCGGTTCGCCGGCCTCGCGGAATCAAGAGAGAGTGTGAGAGCGCTGTGAATAGCAAACGACCAGTAAATCTCGATCTCGGCAAGTTTCATTTTCCACTGCCAGCCATCACGTCCATATTGCACCGCATCAGCGGCATTATCATTTTTGTCGGCGTTGCGTTTCTGCTGTATGGGCTGCAGCTTTCCCTGTCCGGGGAAGAAGGTTTCAGTCGGGTAAGTGAACTGCTGGACAGCTTCCTTGCCAAGCTGATTATCTGGGGCATCCTGTCTGCTCTGCTGTACCACCTGGTTGCAGGTATCAAGCACCTGTTCATGGATATGGGCATTGGTGAAGAGCTTGAGAGTGGTCGCCTCGCCGCGAAGATCACGATCGTGGTTTCCGTCATTCTTTTCGTTCTCGCAGGAGTCTGGGTATGGTAAACAGCGTCACGAACCTGGGTCGCAGTGGTGTCTTCGACTGGATGATCCAGCGGGTAACAGCCTACGTACTCGCCCTCTATACCTTGTTTATGTTCGGCTTTCTGCTGACGACCGACGTCAGCTACGCGAGCTGGTCCGGACTTTTCGATCAGACCTGGTTCCGGATCTTCACGCTCCTGGCGTTGCTCTCGATCGGCGGTCACGCCTGGGTCGGCCTCTGGACGATCACCACCGACTACATCAAGCCCATGGGAGCGCGTTTCATTGTGCAGGCACTGTGCGGCCTGACTATGTTCGTGTACCTGGTGTGGGGCATTCAGATTCTTTGGGGGCTTTAATAGATGGCTAACATCAAAACCATGTCTTACGACGCGATTGTTATCGGTGGTGGCGGTGCCGGTATGCGAGCCGCCCTGCAGCTGACAGAATCCGGTATCAATACCGCGTGCATCACGAAAGTATTTCCGACCCGGTCTCACACCGTGTCTGCCCAGGGTGGTATTACCTGCGCGATCGCCAGTGCGGATCCGAACGATGACTGGCGCTGGCACATGTACGACACCGTGAAGGGGTCTGACTATATTGGCGACCAGGATGCCATTGAATACATGTGTTCCGTCGGCCCGCAGGCGGTCTTCGAGCTTGAGCACATGGGGCTTCCGTTCTCTCGTACCGAGCAGGGTCGTATCTATCAGCGTCCTTTTGGTGGCCAGTCCAAGGATTACGGCAAGGGCGGTCAGGCTGCCCGTACGTGCGCAGCAGCCGACCGTACCGGTCATGCGCTCCTGCACACCCTGTACCAGGCTAACCTGAAGGGCGGTACAACGTTCCTGAACGAATGGTATGCGGTGGATCTGGTCAAGAACGCCAAGGACGAAGTGGTTGGCGTTGTTGGGATCGAAATCGAGACCGGTGAAGTCTGCTACATCAAATCGAAGGCCACGGTCCTTGCAACGGGCGGTGCTGGTCGGATCTATGCTTCCACCACCAACGCAATGATCAACACCGGCGACGGTATTGGTATGGCGCTGCGTGCCGGGTTCCCGGTTCAGGATATGGAAATGTGGCAGTTCCACCCGACCGGTATCCACGGTGCCGGTACCTTGGTGACCGAAGGTTGTCGGGGTGAGGGCGGCTACCTGATCAACTCCGAGGGTGAGCGCTTCATGGAGCGTTATGCTCCGAACGCAAAGGACCTCGCCGGTCGTGACGTGGTGGCTCGGTCCATGGTGATGGAGATCCTGGAAGGCCGTGGTTGCGGCCCGGAAAAGGATCACGTACTGCTGAAGCTGGATCACCTGGGCGAGGAGACTCTGAACCTGCGTCTGCCGGGTATCTGTGAGCTGTCACGCACCTTTGCTCATGTCGATCCGGTCAAAGAGCCGATTCCGGTTGTTCCGACCTGTCATTACATGATGGGCGGCATTCCGACCAACGTGGGTGGCCAGGCGCTTACCCAGGACGAGAATGGCAACGACAAGCCAATTCCGGGTCTGTTCGCCTGTGGCGAGGCAGCCTGCGTGTCGGTACACGGCGCCAACCGTCTCGGTGGTAACTCGCTGCTGGATCTCGTGGTCTTCGGCCGTGCGGCCGGTCTCCACATCGAGGAGCAGCTCCGCGGTGGATTCGAAGTCGACGGCGCGAGCGAGGAAGACATCAAGCGTGCCATGGCTCGCCTGGAACGGCTGAACAGTGCGTCCGAAGGCGAGGACGTTGCCCAGGTTCGCAAGGATCTCCAGAACTGCATGCAGCTGTACTTCGGCGTGTTCCGTGACGGCGACAGCATGGAGAAAGGGCTCAAGCTGCTTGAGGAAATCGGTGAGCGGGTCAAGAAGACCCGTCTGGCAGATACCAGTGATGCCTTTAACACCGCACGGATCGAGGCTCTCGAGCTGGACAACCTGTTCGAGGTTGCCTATGCGACTGCGAAATCGGCGACCGAGCGTAAAGAAAGTCGTGGTGCTCACGCACGGAACGACTTCACCGAGCGTGATGACGAGAACTGGCTGAAGCATTCTCTGTACTTCCCGCTGGACAAGCGTGTTGGCAAGCGTGATGTGAACTTCGCGCCGAAGACCGTTCCGACGTTCGAACCGAAGATCCGGACTTATTAAGGGGAGGATCAAGACATGTTGGTAAGCCTTTACCGTTACAACCCGGAAACTGACAACGCCCCTTACATGCAGGACGTTGAGATCGAGATTCCCGCAGGCAAGGACCTGATGGTTCTGGATGTCCTCAACCTGGTGAAGGAGAAGGACCCGTCCATGAGCTATCGCCGCTCCTGCCGGGAAGGCGTTTGCGGATCTGACGGCATGAATATGAACGGCAAGAACGGTCTGGCGTGTATCACGCCGGTGTCCGATGTCGTCAAGAACAACAAGCTGGTGTTGCGCCCGCTGCCGGGTCTGCCGGTCATTCGCGACCTGGTGGTGGACATGAGCCTTTTCTACAAGCAATACGAAAAGGTCATGCCGTACCTGGTCAATGACAAGCCCGCACCGGCCATTGAGCGCCTGCAAACCCCGGAAGACCGGGAGAAGCTGGACGGCCTGTACGAGTGTATTCTGTGTGCCTGCTGTTCCACGTCCTGTCCGTCGTTCTGGTGGAATCCGGACAAGTTCATCGGCCCGGCCGGCCTGCTGCAGGCATACCGTTTCCTGGCGGACAGCCGGGATACCGCCCAGGCTGAGCGCCTTGCGAACCTCGATGACCCGTTCAGTGTTTTCCGCTGCCGGGGCATCATGAACTGTGTCAGCGTCTGCCCGAAAGGCCTGAACCCCACAAGGGCAATCGGCCACATTCGGAATCTTCTGCTGCAGCGGGCTACTTAAGCAGCAGAGTTCTCAGTAGACGCTATACTGTTCTGACCAGGCTAGCACCCAGAAGGCCCTGCGACTCGCAGGGCCTTCAACCAAAGGCTTATAGTCAAAGGTCTTATCCGGGTGCACACTACGCATGCCGTTACGATAACTTATCAGGTTTTCCGGCGGCGTTGCCGAGTATAAAAACCACTGGGGATTGGAAAACATCCGTGTCGCGTGTGGTGGTCAAAGTCATGCCGTAATATCCCGTATTGACTGAGAATTACCCCTGACCGACCATACCGGCTCCCCGCACCAGCCCAAGGTGAGCTATTCAAGATGCACGAAAGCATAATGGAGCAGTTGTGGCAGACCTCCCATCTCCAGGGAGGAAACCTTGCCTACGTTGAACAGCTTTTTGAGACCTACCTGACAGACCCCAATGCCGTTCCAGAAGAATGGCGAAGCTATTTTGACAAGCTTCCGAGCGTTGATGGCTATAAAGGCCGGGACGTCGTTCATTCTTCCATTCGTGAACAGTTCGAGCACATTTCCCGCAATCAGCGCTTCCTCGCCAGCAGTGGCGTTCCCGCCAGCGCAACCTCCGATGCGGACAAGAAGCAGATTCGTGTTCTGCAGCTCATAAACGCCTTTCGCTTTCGTGGCCATCAGGAGGCCAAGCTCGACCCGCTGGGTGTCTGGCAACGCACCCCGGTCGAGGATCTGGATCCGAAGTTCCACGAGCTGAGTGACTCCGATCTGGATCTCGAGTTCCAGGTAGGCTCGCTGAATTTCGGCGCAGAATCCATGAAGCTGTCGGATATCGTCGACGGTCTGCGTCGGACCTACTGCGAGAGCATCGGCGCCGAGTACATGCATGTGGTTGATACCCGCATCAAGCGTTGGTTCCAGCAGCGTATGGAGCCGGTTCGCTCCCGTCCGGAGTACGAAACCAAGACGCGCAAACATATTCTCGAGCGTCTGACTGCCGCCGAGGGGCTGGAAAAGTATCTGGGTTCCCGTTATCCCGGTGTCAAGCGTTTCGGACTGGAGGGCGCTGAGAGCCTGATTCCATGTCTGGACGAGCTTATTCAGCGTGCAGGCTCCTACGGCGCCAAGGAAATCGTTCTGGGTATGGCCCACCGTGGACGCCTGAACGTGCTGGTAAACACCCTTGGCAAGAACCCCAAGGAGCTGTTTGACGAATTCGAAGGCAAGAAGCTCGCGGATTCCGGTTCCGGTGACGTCAAGTACCACCAGGGGTTCTCCTCAAACATCATGACAGCCGGTGGCGAAATTCACCTCGCCATGGCTTTCAACCCGTCCCACCTGGAAATTGTATCTCCGGTGGTAGAGGGGTCGGTACGCGCACGTCAGACCCGTCGTGGTGATCAGGATGGCACCCAGGTTGTGCCGATTGTCATGCACGGTGATGCGGCGTTTGCCGGGCAGGGCGTCGTCATGGAAACCTTCCAGATGTCCCAGACCCGCGGTTTCGGCGTGGGCGGCACCATCCATATTGTGATCAACAATCAGGTTGGTTTTACCACCAGCAAACAGGAAGACGCCCGCTCCACCGAGTACTGCACCGATGTCGCCAAAATGGTGCAGGCGCCCATCCTCCACGTGAACGCCGACGATCCCGAAGCGGTCATCTTTGCCACGCAGATGGCGATGGACTACCGCAACGAATTCAAGCGGGACGTCGTGATTGACCTGGTCTGCTACCGCCGTCGGGGTCATAACGAGGCCGACGAGCCGGCTGCCACACAGCCGATGATGTATGAAAAGATTCGCAAGCTGAAAACGACCCGGGGTCTTTACGCCGAGCAACTGGTGGCCGCGGGTGTCATTGGCGAAGAAGAAGCAAAGCAGATCGAAACCGAATATCGCGATGCCCTGGATAAAGGCGAGCACGTGGTCAAGTCACTGGTGAAAGAGCCCAACAAGGAGCTCTATGTGGACTGGACGCCGTACCTCGGTCACGAGTGGACCGCCAAGTGCAAGACCAGTGTCAACCTGAAAACCGTCCAGAAGCTCGGTAAGCAGCTGACCTCCGTACCGGAAGGGTTCAGTATTCAGCGCCAGGTTTCCAAGATCATCAACGATCGGGAAAAGATGACAGCCGGTGCACTGGCTCTGAACTGGGGCTACGGCGAAATGATGGCCTATGCCACGCTGATTAACGAGGGCCATCCGATCCGGATTACCGGTCAGGATGTCGGTCGGGGTACGTTCTCTCACCGGCATGCGGTCCTGCACAACCAGAAAGACGGCTCGACTCATACCTCTCTGCAGCACATTGCAGACGATCAGCCGAGTTTCGAGATTTACGACTCGCTGCTCTCCGAAGAGGCGGTGATGGCGTTCGAGTACGGCTATTCAACGACCACGCCGGATGCTCTGATCGTCTGGGAAGCGCAGTTTGGCGACTTCGCCAACGGCGCACAGGTCGTCATCGACCAGTTCCTGACCAGTGGCGAACACAAGTGGGGCCGGCTCTGTGGTCTGACCCTTCTGTTGCCACACGGCTATGAAGGCCAGGGTCCGGAACACAGTTCCGCCCGACTCGAGCGTTTCCTGCAGCTTTGTGCCGAGCACAATATTCAGGTGTGCGTGCCGACGACCCCGTCCCAGGTCTTCCATATGCTCCGGCGGCAGGTGAAGCGGCCGCTGCGTAAGCCGCTGGTTGCCATCACGCCGAAGAGTCTGCTTCGTCACAAGGAAGCGATTTCGGGGCTGGATGATTTGACCTCCGGTACCTTCCAGACTGTGCTGCCAGAGAAGGAGCCGTCCGACCCGAAGAAGGTGACACGCCTGATCATGTGCAGCGGCAAGGTCTACTATGATTTGCTGGAGAAGAAAAAGGCGGATGAGCGGGACGATACGGCGATCGTGCGTATTGAACAGCTGTACCCGTTCCCCGCAGACGATCTGGACGAACTGCTGGGTCAATACACCAAGTTGAAGAACGTGGTGTGGTGCCAGGAAGAGCCAATGAACCAGGGCGCGTGGTACTGCAGTCAGCATCATATGCGTAATGCGCTACAGCGCCTGGATCCCAAGCTGTACCTTCAGTATGCCGGTCGTGATGCTTCTGCTGCTCCTGCTTGTGGGCACATGTCAGTGCACATTGAAGAGCAGAAGAAACTGGTCAACGACGCGTTTGAAATCTGACGAGCTACCGAACTAAGGATTTGTAATGTCAACTGAGATTAAAGCACCCGTTTTCCCAGAGTCGGTCGCAGAGGGTACCGTCGCGACCTGGCACAAGCAGCCGGGCGAGGCCTGTTCACGCGACGAACTGATTGTCGACATCGAAACCGACAAGGTGGTTCTGGAGGTCGTGGCACCAGCCGATGGTGTGATCGAGGAAATCGTCAAGGGTGAAGGCGACACCGTCGAGAGCGGCGAAGTGATCGGCAAATTCAAGGAAGGTGCCGCAGGCGAGTCCAAACCTGCCGACAACAAGTCTGCGGAGAAGGAAGAGGCTCCGAAGCAGGAAGAGGCTTCTCAGGCCAGTTCCGGCGACGCGATCCTGAGTCCGGCAGCTCGCAAGCTGGCGGAAGAGAACAATGTGGATCCGAACGCTGTAAAAGGGACTGGCAAGGACGGTCGGGTAACCAAGGAAGACGTTCAGAGCTACGTTGATGGCAAGAAGAGCGCTGCCCCTTCAAAGCCTGCCGCGACTGAAATGCCGGAAGTGAATGTTGCGCAGGGTGAGCGTCCCGAAAAGCGGGTGCCGATGACCCGTCTGCGTGCGAGCATTGCCAAGCGTCTGGTGGAAGCACAGCAGACCGCAGCCATGCTGACGACCTTCAATGAAGTGAACATGAAGCCCATCATGGAGCTGCGGAAGCAGTACCAGGAAAGCTTCGTGAAGCGCCATGGTATCAAGCTTGGCTTCATGTCGTTCTTCACCAAGGCAGCAACAGAAGCACTCAAGCGGTTCCCGGCGGTTAACGCTTCCATTGATGGCAACGATATGGTCTATCACGGCTACCAGGATATTGGCGTGGCCGTTTCCACCGACCGCGGTCTTGTGGTTCCGGTGCTCCGGGATTCCGACGCCATGGGCCTGGCAGACATCGAGAAAAAGATTGTCGAGTACGGCACCAAGGCCAAAGAAGGCAAACTCGGTATTGATGAAATGACCGGGGGTACCTTCACGATTACCAACGGTGGGATTTTCGGTTCACTGATCTCCACGCCGATCCTGAATCCGCCGCAGACTGCCATCCTGGGCATGCACAAGATTCAGGAGCGCCCGATGGCGGTTAACGGTCAGGTCGAAATCCTGCCGATGATGTACCTGGCGCTGTCATACGATCACCGTATGATCGACGGTAAGGAAGCGGTGCAGTTCCTGGTTGCGATCAAGGAAATGCTGGAAGACCCGGCACGTATTCTGCTGGACGTGTGAACTGACCCTTAACGAATCAGAAAACGGGATAAATTATGTCTGACAAGTACGACGTCATTGTCATTGGTGCTGGCCCGGGCGGCTATGTGGCAGCCATCAAGGCGGCCCAGCTCGGCCTCAAGACCGCCTGTGTTGAGTCCTGGACGTCCACAGATGGAAAGAGCCAGGTGCTCGGCGGTACCTGCCTGAACGTGGGTTGTATTCCGTCCAAGGCGCTGTTGGAGATTTCTCACAAGTATGAGGAAGCCAACCACGACTACGAGACCATGGGGATCGTCGCCAAGGATGTCCAGATGGACATCGCGAAGATGATGGAGCGCAAGTCCGGAATCGTTCAGCAGTTGACCGGCGGTATTGCCGGGCTGTTCAAGTCCAACGGCGTCACCCCCATCCACGGTCACGGCAAGTTGCTGGCAGGTCGCAAGGTCGAAGTGACCGACAAGGATGGCAAGACCAAGACTTACGAAGCGGACAACGTGATCCTCGCGACTGGCTCCAAGCCGATCGAGATTCCTCCCGCTCCGTTTGATGGCGAGCACATCGTCGATTCCGAGGGCGCGTTGGAGTTCACCGAAGTGCCCAAGCGTTTGGGTGTCATCGGGGCAGGCGTCATCGGTCTCGAACTCGGCAGCGTCTGGGCGCGCCTGGGTTCCGAAGTGACTGTGCTGGAAGCGCAGGAAACCTTCCTGCCGGCAGTGGACCAGCAGGTTGCCAAGGATGCCCTGAAACAGTTCAAGAAGCAGGGCCTGGACATTGTCATGGGCGCACGTATGACCAACGCGGAAGTGAAGCGCAAGCTGGTCAATGTGAGCTATGAGGATTCCAAGGGCAAACAGGAAGCGAAGTTCGACAAGCTGATTGTCGCGGTCGGTCGCCGGCCGTACACCGACAACCTCCTGGCCGAGGATGCCGGCGTCCAGATGGACGAGCGTGGCTTCATCTTCGTGGATGACAACTGCAAAACCGAGGCCCCGGGCGTTTGGGCCATTGGGGACGTGGTTCGGGGTCCGATGCTCGCGCACAAGGCGTCCGAAGAGGGTGTCATGGTTGCCGAGCGCATTGCCGGTCACAAGCCGCAGGTCAACTATGACTGCATTCCGAACGTGATCTACACCGCGCCGGAAGTGGCCTGGGTCGGCAAAACCGAGGAGCAACTGAAGGCCGAAGGCGAAGAATACAACGTCGGCGTCTTCCCGTTTGCAGCGAATGGTCGCGCGATGGCTGCCAACGCCGCCAGTGGCATGGTCAAGATCATTGCCGACGCCAAGACTGACCGGATCCTCGGTTTCCACGTGGTTGGTCCTGCCGCCTCCGAAATCGTTGCACAGGGCGTAATCGCCATGGAGTTTGGCTCCAGCGCCGAAGATCTGGCCCTGACCTGTTTTGCGCACCCGACTCTGTCCGAGTCTGTGCACGAGGCAGCACTGGCCGTAGCGGGCGGGGCGATTCACGTCGCCAACCGTCGCAAGAAGAAGTAACGCAAGTCAGGAAAACGGGGGCGCCTGGATCGGCGCCCCGCTGCCATCTGAAAGGCACGTTTCCGGCTGCGCACCGGGCGGGTTGAGGTGATCCCCGGCCCGCCGAGCGGAATTCGCAACAGCAGCTCCGTCTTGCGGAGCTTGCGCGGGTTCAATTTCCGTACGTGGTTATCCTCCATCAATAAGCGGGACATTAACTATGAATTTGCATGAATATCAGGGCAAGCAGCTGTTCGCCGAGTACGGCCTGCCCGTATCCAAGGGCATCGCCTGCGATACTCCCAAGGAAGCCGTAGCAGCGGCAGATGAAATCGGCGGTGACGGCTGGGTAGTCAAGGCCCAGGTACACGCCGGTGGCCGTGGTAAGGCCGGCGGTGTAAAGCTGGTCAAGAGCAAAGACGAGATCCGCGAGTTCGCCGAGAAATGGCTGGGTCAGAATCTGGTGACCTACCAGACTGACGAGAATGGCCAGCCGGTCAGCAAGATTCTTGTTGAATCCCTGACCGATATCGCTGAAGAGCTTTACCTCGGTGCTGTCGTTGACCGTGGCACCCGTCGGATTGTCTTCATGGCATCCACCGAAGGTGGTGTCGAGATCGAGAAGGTGGCCGAAGAGACTCCGGAAAAGATCCTGAAGGCCGAAATCGATCCGCTGGTTGGCGCTCAGCCATACCAGGGCCGCGAGCTGGCATTCAAACTGGGTCTGGAAGGCAAGCAGATCGGTCAGTTCACCAAGATCTTCTTGGGTCTTGCCAAGCTGTTCGAAGAGGCCGACCTGGCGCTGGTAGAAATCAACCCGCTGGTTATCACCCCGGCTGGCGACCTTCACTGCCTGGACGCCAAAGTAGGTGTGGATGGCAACGCCCTGTATCGCCAGAAGAAAATCCACGAGATGCACGATCCTTCCCAGGAAGATGCCCGGGAAGCGGAAGCAGCGAAGTGGGAACTCAACTACGTGGCTCTGGAAGGCAACATCGGCTGTATGGTTAACGGCGCCGGCCTGGCCATGGGTACCATGGACATCATCAAGCTGTCCGGCGGCCAGCCCGCCAACTTCCTCGACGTAGGCGGCGGTGCCACCAAAGAGCGCGTTTCCGAAGCGTTCAAGATCATTCTGTCTGACTCCAACGTCAAGGCCGTTCTGGTCAACATCTTCGGTGGGATCGTGCGCTGCGACATGATCGCAGAGGGCATCATCGGTGCCGTGAAGGAAGTGGGCGTGAAAGTTCCTGTGGTGGTTCGCCTTGAGGGCAACAACGCCGAAAAGGGTACCCAGGTACTCGCCGACAGCGGCCTGAACATCATTGCCGCCACCAGTCTGTCAAATGCGGCAGAGCAAGTTGTTAAAGCCGCAGGGGGTAAATAATGAGCATCCTGATTAACAAAGACACCAAGGTTATCTGTCAGGGCTTTACCGGTTCGCAGGGCACCTTCCACTCCGAGCAGGCCATTGCCTACGGCACCAAGATGGTTGGTGGTGTAAGCCCCGGTAAGGGCGGCACCGAGCACCTGGGGCTGCCGGTTTTCAATACCGTCCGTGACGCCGTTGAGGCGACCGGTGCCGAAGCGACTGTTATCTATGTGCCGGCCCCGTTCTGTAAGGACGCCATCATCGAGGCAGCCGACGCGGGCATCCAGCTGATCGTCTGCATCACCGAAGGCATTCCGACCATCGACATGCTGTACGCCAAAGAATACGTTGATCGTAAAGGCGTTCGCATGATCGGGCCGAACTGCCCGGGTGTGATCACTCCGGACGAGTGCAAGATCGGCATCATGCCGGGCCATATCCACAAGAAGGGCAAGGTCGGTATCGTATCCCGTTCCGGCACCCTGACCTACGAAGCGGTCAAGCAGACCACCGATTTCGGCTACGGTCAGTCCACGTGTGTTGGTATCGGTGGTGACCCGATTCCCGGGTCCAACTTCATCGATATCCTGAAGCTGCTTCAGGAAGACCCGGAAACCGAGGCGATCGTGATGATCGGTGAGATCGGCGGTACCGCTGAAGAAGAAGCGGCCGCGTTCATCAAGGAGAACGTGACCAAGCCGGTGGTCTCCTACATCGCGGGTGTGACTGCGCCTCCTGGCAAGCGTATGGGCCACGCCGGTGCGATCATCTCCGGCGGTAAGGGCACTGCGGATGAGAAATTTGCGGCCCTCAACGATGCCGGTGTCAAAACCGTGCGCAGCCTGGCCGATATCGGCAAGGCCCTCAAGGAAGTGACTGGCTGGTAAGCCATCCTTTCTGACAAAAACCCCCGACACCCGCCGGTGTTCGGGGGTTTTTGTTTTTTGGCCTGTGTCCTTAACGGCGGAGGGCTATCAGACTATAATGCCCGGTCAGCCGATTTTTCTCGGCCTATCGCTAGAAACATAAGGAGTTCGTGCTTTGAGTTCTGTAGATTCCCAGCAAAGGGTTTTGTCGGGCATGCGTCCGACCGGAAAGCTTCACCTTGGTCACTACCATGGTGTGCTGAAAAACTGGGTAAAACTCCAGCACGAGTTTGAGTGCTTCTTCTTCATTGCTGACTGGCATGCCCTGACGACGCAGTATGACGATCCTTCCGGCATCGAGCAGAGCGTCTGGGATATGGTGATCGACTGGCTGGCTGCCGGCGTCAATCCCGGCTCTTCCACCATGTTTATCCAGTCCCAGGTACCTGAGCATGCCGAACTGCACCTGCTGCTCTCGATGATCACGCCTCTGGGCTGGCTGGAGCGCATTCCGACCTACAAGGATCAGCAGGAAAAGCTGCGGGAGAAGGATCTGGCGACTTATGGATTCCTGGGTTACCCACTGCTTCAGACGGCGGATATCCTGATGTACCGCGCGGGTAAGGTGCCCGTCGGCGCGGACCAGGTTTCGCATGTGGAGATCACCCGGGAAATTGCCCGTCGGTTCAACCACATCTACGGTCGCGAACCCGGTTTCGAAGAGCAGGCCGAAGGTGCGATCGTGAAGATGGGCAAGAAAAACGCGAAGCTCTATCGGACACTGAAGAAGCGCTACCAGGAAGAAGGTGACATGGAGGCGCTCGAGACGGCCCGGGCGCTGCTTATGGAGCAGCAGAATATTTCTCTGGGTGACCGTGAACGACTGTATGGCTATATCGAGGGGGGCGGCAAGGTGATCCTGCCGGAACCCCAGCCATTGTTGACGCCGGAGTCCAAGATGCCCGGCCTGGACGGACAGAAAATGTCCAAGTCCTACAACAATTACATCGGTTTGCGTGAGGAGCCGGATGCGGTTGCCCAGAAAGTCCGGACCATGCAGACCGATCCCCAACGGGTTCGCCGGACGGACCCGGGTGAGCCGGAGAAATGCCCGGTGTGGGGCCTGCACAAGATCTATTCCGATGCGGATACCCAGGAATGGGTGCAGACCGGCTGCCGCAGTGCTGGCATTGGCTGTCTCGATTGCAAGAAGCCGCTGATCGACGCGATCGTTGAAGAACAACGGCCCCTGCACGAGCGTGCCCGTGAATACGAAAACAACCCGGATCTGGTGCACTCCATCCTCCAGGAAGGCCGGGAGCACGCCCGTGACGCTGCCCGGGACACGCTTGAGGAAGTGCGGGCTGCAATGGGGCTGAGCTATCGCTGAGCGCGGTAGTTTGCCTGATCCGATGAGAATCATCCGAGGGCAGTGAATGACGGACGAGTCCAATACCACGGCCATGGAGACGCCCCAGGAGGCAGAGGCACAATCGCCGTTGGCGGTGGTCTCAGGCAAGCCGGTGGTCGATCTGCCCAAGGACCTCTATATCCCGCCGGATGCGCTGGCCGTCTTTCTCGAAGCCTTTGAAGGGCCGCTGGATCTGTTGCTGTATCTGATCCGGCGCCAGAACATGAATATTCTGGATATCGACGTCAGCGAAATTACCCGTCAGTACATGGACTACATCGGAGCCGTCGAGGCGATGCGTTTCGAGTTGGCCGCCGAGTATCTGGTGATGGCAGCGACACTGGCGGAGATCAAATCCCGAATGCTGTTGCCCCGTCAGGAATCGGAAGACGAGGAGGAGGTGGATCCCCGGGCCGAGCTCATTCGCCGTCTTCAGCAGTACGAGCGATTCAAGCAGGCCGCGGAGGATATTGACGAGATGCCGCGCATGGAACGGGACACGTTCAGTGCATCCGCGGCACTGCCAAAACTTCCCTCAAGCCAGCCGCACCCGGACGTCGAGATGCGGGAGTTGTTGCTGGCTATGCAGGGCGTTCTGAAACGGGCGGATCTGTTCACCAGCCATCACGTTGAGAGAGAAATTCTCTCCACGCGGGAGCGCATGTCACACATATTGTCGGTGCTTCAGGACGATCGTTTTGTGACCTTCGAGAGCCTCTTTACCCTGGAAGAGGGTCGCCTGGGTGTCGTAGTCACGTTTCTGGCGACGCTTGAGCTGGTGAAGGAACAACTTATTGAGGTCGTGCAGGGTGACGTGCTCGGACCCATCCATGTCAGAGCGCGCGCTGCGCGTTGACGGAGGCTGACGAGCCTGAATGTACGAGAAACCGGATTCCGATCATGAATGAAGATCATATCCTCAGGATCCAGGCCATTGCCGAGGCGGCCCTGCTGGCGGCAGGCAAGCCACTGTCCCTGGAGCAATTGCGGGAGCTGTTCACTGAAGACGAGCGTCCGGCAAGGCAGGTGATGGAGCATGTCCTTGTTCAGCTCGAGGCCGCCTGCGAGGGGCGTGGTTTCGAGTTGAAGAAAGTCGCAAGCGGCTATCGGTTGCAGGTCAGGGAAGAGTTTGTGCCCTGGGTTGGGCGGCTGTTCGAGGAAAAGCCACAGCGCTATTCCCGGGCGCTGCTGGAGACGCTGGCTTTGATTGCCTATCGCCAGCCGATCACCCGTGGGGAAATCGAAGATATCCGCGGTGTCACGGTAAGCAGCAATATCATTCGCACCCTGCTTGAGCGAGAGTGGGTCCGGGTGGTCGGCCATCGTGACGTACCGGGAAGGCCAGCAATGTATGCCACTACCAAACAGTTTCTGGATTATTTCAATCTGACCGGGCTTGACCAGTTGCCGCCACTGTCGGAAATTCGCGATCTTGAAGAGATCGGCCGGGAGATTGAAAAGAATATGCAGGGGGAGATTGAGTTCGAGTCCCCCGACACCTCCAGTCAGGAAACACTTCACTGACGCGTTACCGTTCGCGCAGTTTATATCAAGGATTCAAACATGGCGTCAGACCAACCAGGTGCCGGTGCGGCAAATCACCGAAACAAAGCCGGCCAGGACACACCGGAGCGGATACAGAAGCTGCTTGCCCGGGCGGGCGTCGGTTCCCGCCGGGAAATTGAAGCCTGGATGGAGTCCGGTCGTGTCAGGGTGAACGGTCAGGCCGTCAGTCCTGGTGACAAAGCGACGGTCGGCGACCGGTTCGAGCTCGATGGCAAGCGTCTGGACGTCACTGGCGCCGCTGAAACCGTCCGTCGGGTGCTGATCTACAACAAGCCCGAAGGTGAGGTGACCAGTCGTAAAGACCCCGAGGGAAGGCCCACGGTTTTCGATCATTTACCACGTCTGAAGGACCATCGCTGGATTTCCATCGGCAGGCTCGATATCAATACCACCGGGCTCGTGCTCTTTACCACCGATGGTGAACTCGCAAACCGGCTGATGCACCCTTCCAATGAGATCGACCGTGAGTATGCGGTCCGGGTGTTCGGGGAAGTCGATGAGGCCATGATCGAGCGGCTCCTGGAAGGGGTGTTGCTGGAGGATGGCATGGCGAAATTCAGTGATATCAGCCCGGCGGGTGGTTCCGGTCTGAACCAGTGGTTCCATGTCACCCTGCTGGAGGGGCGCAATCGGGAAGTGCGTCGTCTTTGGGAGTCCCAGGGCGTGAAAGTGAGCCGGCTGAAGCGTGTTCGCTACGGGCCGATCTTTCTGCCAAGTCGTCTGACCATGGGTAAATGGGAAGAGCTGGACCAGAAGGCTGTGGATCTTCTCAGCAAAAGCGTGGGTCTGGAGTCGGTCGCTATCCCCGCCAAGACTCCGTCACAGAAAGCAGCCCATGAACGGCAGCGTAGAAAGGCACCTGCAAGACCTGGCCAGGGTAAGGGCGCAAAGAAGTGGCAGGTTGACGATGCGCCATCGGGCAAGGGAAAGGGCAGAGCGCCGAGGCGCGGCGGTCACTGACCGCCGCTGATCGTGGCTGAAATTCGGGTCTGATTGCGACCCTCCCTTTTGGCCCGGTAGAGCGCCTCATCAGCCCGGGTCAGCCATTGTTCCGCAGATTCTCCCTGCATGTGCGTGGACACACCGCAACTGGCTGTTACACCGACGCGAATATCGCCACGTTCAAAGATTGTATTGGTGACGGCCTCTCGGAGGCGGTCCGCCACTTCACGCGCTTCGTTACTTGCCGTGTGGGGCAGCAATACCGCAAATTCCTCACCGCCGAACCGGAAAATACTATCGGAAACCCTCAGCGTCCGTTCCATGCTCTCAGCGGTCAATCTCAGAATCTGGTCGCCCACCAGGTGGCCATGAATGTCATTGACGGCCTTGAAATGATCCAGATCCAGAAGAATCAGGGAGTAGGTTTCCTGATGGCGGTCTGACAGGTGGCTGGTCCGAGCCAGGTCTTCGTCCAGTGCCCGTTTGTTGGGAATGCCGGTCAGAGCATCGGTCCGCGCAGTTTGTTCCAATGCAATGAACTGACAGGCGTTCCGGATCGGGCAGATCGCGGTGCCGATCAGCATTTCGATTCCGCCCAGCTCTTCTTCGGTGAATCGTTTTCTTCGAAGCAGCGTGAGGGTGCCAAAGTGGGCTCCCTCCAGATTCAGCCGGTATTCTGCACGGTGAGGCCCGCCAAGACCTGTCGAGAATACGAAGTCCTGTTTGGCGATGCGGTGCCGGTACTGAAGCGAGTCAAATGGCACCACCGTTGCGGCCTCTTCGGCAAAGATTGTCAGCTGGTTTTCCAGCGAGAGAGTTGTCGACAGCCGACGCGTCAGGCGGGCCAGGATGTCCGGAGAGGTTGTCCATTCCTGCCAGGCTTGTTTCAGGGCTGCCAGTTTCTGAGGCTGGTCTGCAGACTTGGAGACAAAGGGCGTGTGCTTCACGTTAAATCGCTCTGTTTTCGGAATCGTTGTGCTTCAATAAGCAGATCCTGTGCCGGAAAATAAAAAGACAGTAAAACCAATACTCTAATAGCTTTCTTTAAGGTTGTATGGCAAGCCAAAACCGGTTTTTTGAAGGTGGTGCCAAAAAACTGGCAGAGGTTTGCCGGGCCAGTTCGATGGCGACAGGCAAAATCTCCCGGTCGGGGGATGGGGCAGGCGAAAGCGTGTGATAAACTTCTGCGCTTACGATTGTCTCCATGAAGGAAGTGAGCGTCAGTAGCTATGAGGTTTCAGGCTCCCGAAAGTTTGTCCGAGCAGATTGCCCAACACCTTGGGCAGCGAATCATTACCCGTGACCTCAAACCGGGCGAACGCATTCAGGAACTGAAAGTTGCAGGGGAACTGAATGTCAGCCGTGGGTCGGTCCGTGAGGCTCTCCTGATCATGGAGCGTCGCCACCTGGTCGAAATCTTTCCACGCCGGGGAGCGGTTGTGTCAGCGCTGACCCGTGAAAGCGTTAACAACCTCTACGACATCTACATTGATCTGCTGTGCATGCTCGGTCGCAAAGTCCTTGAGCGTTGGTCCGGCCCGGAGCTCAGTGGCGTGATGGGGCAGGTTCGCGAGTTACAGGCCGTGATCGATGCTCTGAACTCCAACGGGCCCGATGCGGCAGAACAGGTCATCGATGCCGGGTTCGGAGTGATGCGTTACGCCTATGGGTTGGTGGAAAACCCGTTCCTGGAAGAAACCCTTGAGAATTTCCGGCCTGCGATCAGTCGAACCTATTTCGTCGCCCTGGAGTACTTCCGGGACGAGATCGGAGAGACCGCAACTTTTTTCCGACAGCTTGCCGAAGCAGCGGGCAGTGGGGATGCCAGTCGGCTTGAAACCGTGATCGAGGCGTTCGGTGAACATCAACGCGAACAGGTTCTGAGTATTCTCCGGGACGAGGAAACCGCCTGATGCGTCTGAAGTCGATCAAACTTTCCGGTTTCAAATCGTTTGTCGATCCCACGACCGTCCCATTCCCCTCCAACATGACCGCCGTGGTCGGACCAAACGGCTGCGGAAAGTCCAACATCATTGACGCCGTTCGCTGGGTGATGGGAGAGAGTTCCGCCAAATACCTGCGCGGCGAGTCGATGACAGACGTCATTTTCAACGGTTCGAGTGCCCGAAAGCCGGTGGGGCAGGCGTCCATCGAACTGGTTTTCGATAACAGCGATGGAACGGCCCCCGGTGAGTTTGTTCGGTTCAATGAAATCTCCGTCCGCCGTCGTGTCTCCCGGGAAGGGCAGTCCGAGTATTTTCTGAACGGTTCGAAATGCCGGCGTCGTGATATTACGGACCTTTTCCTGGGAACCGGTCTTGGGCCGCGGAGTTACGCCATCATCGAGCAGGGAATGATTTCCCGTTTGATCGAGGCGAAGCCGGAAGAGTTGAGAGTCTATATCGAGGAGGCAGCCGGGATCTCGAAATACAAGGAGCGTCGCCGGGAAACCGAGAACCGAATCCGCCGGACCCAGGAGAATCTCGAGCGCCTCACCGATCTGAGGGACGAGCTGTCCCGGCAGTTGCAACATCTGGAGCGTCAGGCCGCTGCGGCCGAGAAATACAAGGCGCTCAAGCAGGATGAGCGGGTCAAGAAGGCCGAGCTGACGGTGCTTCGCTGGCAATCCCTGGACAACGACCTGCAGACCTGGCGGGAACGGATTCGTGATACCGAACTGGAGCTCGAGAAGCAGCTGACGGAACGGGTGAGCCTTGAAACCGGTCTGGAATCGCTCCGGGACAGCCATCAGGAGCGTACCGAACACTTCAACCGCGCCCAGGCCCGCTACTACGAAGCCGGTGCTGACATTGCCCGAATTGAGCAAAGTCTCGAGCACCAGCGGGAACGGAGCCGGCAAACGGCCGCGGAACTGGACCAGGCGATGGCGAATCAGAGAGAGCTGGCCCGGGAACTCGAGCAGGACGAAGACAAGCTCGCCGGTATTCAGGAAGAGCTCGACATGCTCGAGCCGGAGCAGGAGTCGCTGAGTCTCAGGTCCGAAGAGTCCGGGGAAAAGCTCCAGCAGGCCGAGGACGCCATGGCTGACTGGCAGCACCGTTGGGAGGAGTTCAGTGGGCGCTCTTCCGACGCCCGCCGCCAGGCCGAGTTGGCCCAATCCCGTATCCGTTCACTGGAAGACGCCATCGAGCAACTCCGTAACCGTCGCCGGAAACTGGACGATGAAAGAGAGCTGCTGGAAGGTCAGGTAGACCGAACCGAGTTGGAAGAGTTGCTTGAACAGCAGGAAACCCTGGAAATGCAGCGCGAGGAAAACGCCGCGCAGATTTCCGAGGTACAGGAGACACTGCAGGACGCCAGGCAGGATCAGCGAGAGGCGGAGCAGGCGCTAGCGGAAGAAAGGCAGCGCGTCCAGAGTTTGCGGGCGTCCCTGGAATCCCAACAGGCGCTGCTTGACGAACAGTTGGGTAGCCAGAATGACACGCTCCAGTCCTGGTTGTCCGAACGGGGCCTGGTCGATATGCCTCGGATCGCATCGACTCTGACGATTGAGGATGGATGGGAGTTCGCAGTGGAACAGGTGATTGGCCGTTTCACGCAGGGACTCGCGATGCCCGACCTTTCTGTACTTGGCGATGCCATGGGAGAAGCACCCCGGGGACTTGCAGTGGTGAATTCCAGGGGAGGAGATCGTCCGGCGAGTTCAGGACTCAAGTCGAAAGTGTCGGGCGTCACCGCGGTACAGGATATGCTCGAGGGTATCGATACCGCCGAAAGCCTGTCAGCCGCACTTGCCTCAAGGGAACAGCTGGCACCTGGCCAAAGTGTGATCACCCCGGAGGGTGCCTGGGTCGCCAGGGACTGGATACTGATGCCGGAGTCCGATTCCAGCCAGGTTGGCGTTATCGAGCGACAGAAGAAGGTGACCGAGCTGACGGATCAGCTTGAGACTGCCGAAGAAGCCATGGCGGCTGCCACGGATCGCCTCGAGCAACTTCAGGAGCGCTTTGAACGCGCGGAAGCCGCTCGCGATGATGTTCAGACAAGGCAAACGGCCACTGAACGGGAACTCAGTACACTGACGTCCAGGATCAGCGGCATCCGTGCCAGGGCAGAACAGATCGACTCACGACTTCAGAACATCAGTGAAGAACTCAAGGACGTGACTGTCAGTATCGGGGATCAGGATGAAAACCTGCAGATGGCCCGTGAAGAATGGCAGCAGGCGTTGGCGTCCACAGAAGACAGTGATGAAGAAAAGGAACGGCTTCTGGAGCAGCGTGACCTGTTGCGGGAACGGCTTGACGGCCTTCGGCAGGAAGCCCGCCACGACCGCGATCACGCCCATCAATTGCAACTACAGCTCCAGACGCTGACCAGTCAGCGCGATGGTCTCCGGCAGACAATAGACCGGATGCAGATGCAGAAGGAACGGCTCGACGAACGGCTGGAGATACTCCGCGAAGCCCGTGAAAGCGCCGAAGAGCCCATGGAAGATCTGCAAATGCAGCTTGAGGGGCTTCTGGACCGCCGGCTGGCGGAAGAGGAGAAGCTTGGCGCTGCCCGCGATTCACTGGAGGAAATTGATCGCGAGGTTCGGGAAAAGGAACAGGCCCGCAGCCGCATCGATCATGATATTCAGGATGTCCGTTCTCGTCTCGAAAAACTCAAGATGGAGTCGCAGGCGCTCGAGATCCGGTCCGGTAACCATATTGAGCAGCTCACGGAACTGGACGTGAAACTTCAGGAAGTCCTTGAGCAGCTTCCGGAGGGAGCCAACGAAAAGGATTGGGCCGAGGAGCTTGAGAAAATTGGCAATCGGATCCAGCGTCTGGGCGCGATCAACCTGGCCGCCATTGAGGAGTATCAGGTTCAGAGTGAACGAAAGACCTATCTGGACAGCCAGCACGATGATCTCATCGAAGCCCTGGAAACCCTCGACAACGCGATTCGTCGGATCGATCGCGAGACCCGGCAGCGGTTCAAGGAAACCTTCGATCAGGTGAACAATGGGTTGCAGGCGCTCTTTCCCAAGGTGTTCGGGGGTGGCAACGCCTATCTGGAGTTGACCGGGGAAGATCTGCTGGAAACGGGGGTGGCCATCATGGCGCGACCGCCGGGGAAGAAAAACAGCACGATCCATCTCTTGTCGGGGGGGGAGAAGGCACTGACTGCGATTGCTCTGGTCTTTTCCATTTTCCAGCTGAATCCGGCACCATTCTGTATGCTGGACGAGGTGGATGCGCCCCTGGACGACGCCAACGTAGGACGCTATGCCAACATGGTGAAGGAGATGTCCAAACAGGTACAGTTCATCTACATTACCCACAACAAGATTGCCATGGAGATGGCCGATCAGTTGATGGGCGTTACCATGCACGAGCCGGGTTGTTCGCGACTGGTATCGGTTGACGTGGATGAGGCGGCCGCACTCGCCGAGGCGTAACGGACGGTCTGGATGAAAAAGGGCCAACAATGACAAAACTGCCATCTGGCCCGGCGCGCGTTGTATTCATTACAGGCTTTTTTTAGAGTAGCAACATTACAGCATCTGCAGACAGGACAGCAGCGATATGTCACTTAGGGAATGGCTGATAGCCATAGGTACCCTGGTTATCCTCGGCATCGTGATCGACGGAATCCGCCGAATGAGGCGAGCCCGGAAGGAATCCATGGCGATTTCATCGGGCATGGGGGCAGACGACCTCGACGAATCTCCCCTGGATGATGAGTACAATCCGGAGCTTCCGAATGGTGGTGCCAGAACGGTCTCCCGGGATGTGTTGGAGGAACGTGGGTACGTCCGTTCCGAGCGACCCAGTCGTTTCGGTAAAGCCGAGCCCAAGCCGACCCGTCCGGTCTATCAGGCGCATTCGCCCGAAGCGGAGACCGGGCAGGAGCATGAACCTCAATCTGAGCCGGAATTTGCGTCGGATCCGACGTTGTCTGTTGCGGATGATCCCGTAGAGCCGGAGTCTGGCTGGACTGCCCGCCGTGATGACACGGGTATGGACGAGGGGGTCGCCGATGAGCCCCGGGTCTCCCCGCCAGAACCGGAGCCTGAACAGAATCGAACGCCGCCGGAAGAGGAATCGGCGCCGCCTCTGGTCACCAGTGAGGTAGAGGAAGACACCGCACGTCGGGAGGCGCCGGCCCGGGCAAGCGGACAACCGCTTGCAGGGGCGAACCGTCCGGAGGCGCGCGAGGTTATCGTGATCAACGTGTTGGCCCGACAGTCTGATGAATTCCGTGGCGAGGCTCTGAAGAAGCTCTTTGAAGCCTGTGGCCTGGAGCACGGGGATATGGATATCTACCACCGCCATGAGGAAGCAGACACGACCAGTCCGGTTCAGTTCAGCGTTGCCAACGCGGTGGAACCGGGGACTTTCAAACCCGGTGACATGCCCACGCTTTCAACGCCGGGCATCAGCTTTTTCATGAGTTTGCCGGGCCCCTCAAAGCCGCTGCAGGCGTTTGAGTTCATGCTGGAAACGGCGCAAGCGGTTGTCCGCAACCTGGGCGGTGAACTGAAGGACGAGCGTCGTAGCGTCATGACACCCCAGACGATCGAACACTGCCGCCAACGGATCCGTGAGTTCGAACGCAAACAGCGATCCCAGCGGGCCTGAGGGTCCCGGGTAAAACAGGCACGATGCCCGGTTCCCAACCGGGCATTTTTTTGAAGGTCGAGAGTACCTATCCATGAGCACACCCACCTCCGAGGTCATTGAGCGCGTTGAGGAGCTTCGGTCTCTGATCGAGGATCATAACTACCGCTATTATGTTCTGGACGATCCGAGAATTCCGGACGCGGAATTCGACCGTTTGTTCCGGGAACTGCAGCAACTGGAATCGGAGTATCCCGACCTGGCCAGTGACGATTCACCGACTCGTCGCGTGGGTAGCCGGGTCGAAACCAGCTTTGCCGAAGTCGTTCACCGTTTGCCCATGCTCTCCCTCGACAATGCCTTCAGCGAGGAGGAAATGCGGGACTTCGATCGTCGGGTGAGGGAGCGTCTCGGGACCGGTGAGGAGATCGATTATGTCTGCGAACCCAAGCTCGATGGGCTTGCCGTCAGTCTGCATTATGAGAATGGATCCCTGACGGTCGCGGCTACCCGTGGTGACGGGTACAGCGGCGAGGATATCACCGCAAACATCCGGACCATTCCTTCTGTACCTCTGAAGTTGAGGGGCGACGATGTGCCCGCCATGGTGGAGGTCAGGGGAGAAGTGTACATGCCCAAAGCCGGCTTTGAGTCGCTGAATCGGAGGCTGGCGGACAAGGGGGAGAAAACCTTTGTAAACCCACGCAACGCGGCCGCCGGCAGCCTTCGGCAAAAAAAATCCACGGTAACGGCAAAGCGGCCATTGGAGATGTGCGCGTACAGCGTGGCCGTTATTGATGAAAGTCAGTTGCCAGAGACCCAGTGGGATTCACTGCAGCAGGTCAAACGCTGGGGCTTTCGCATCAACCCCGAGATGCGTATGGCCCGGGGCGTTGAGGCGTGCCTGGAAGCGTACAGCGAGCTGATGAACAAGCGCGACAGCCTGCCTTACGAAATCGACGGTATTGTGTTCAAGGTCAATCGCCTGGATCTCCAGCAGGCCCTTGGCTTTGTGTCCCGGGCTCCGCGCTGGGCGATTGCCCACAAGTTTCCGGCACAGGAGGAACTCACGACCATTGAGGCTGTGGAGTTTCAGGTCGGTCGCACCGGCGCGGTGACCCCCGTCGCCCGGCTGAAGCCGGTTTTTGTCGGTGGTGTCACGGTCAGCAATGCCACGTTGCACAACATGGATGAAATTCGCCGACTCGATGTTCACATCGGGGATACCGTCTTTATTCGCCGGGCCGGTGACGTCATCCCTCAGGTCGTCAAAGTGGTCCCGGAGAAGCGACCGCCGAATGCCGAAGCCGTTCATCTGCCGCGGACCTGCCCGGTCTGTGATTCGGACATTGTGCAGATTGAAGGCGAGGCGGTGGCCCGTTGCTCCGGCGGCCTGTATTGCCCGGCCCAACGCAAGGAGGCCATCCGGCATTATGCCTCTCGGAAGGCGCTGGATATCGAGGGCCTGGGCGACAAGTGGATCGATATCCTGGTGGACCGGGGGATGGTCAAGACCGTCGCTGACCTGTACCACCTGACGGTAGCGGATTTGACGGGCCTTGAGCGCATGGGGGAGAAGTCTGCGGGTAATCTGGTCGAGGCAATCGATAAATCCCGTCATCCAGCGCTTTGGCGTTTTCTCTACGCTCTGGGCATTCGCGAAGTTGGCGAAGCTACGGCGAAGGGCCTTGCCCGTCATTTCGGAACGTTGGAGGCCATCTCCGAGGCCGACAGCGAGACGCTGCAGACGGTGCCTGACGTCGGGCCAATCGTCGCGGGTCATATTCGTAGCTTTTTCGATCAACGTCATAACCAGGAAACGTTGCAGGCTCTAAAGGACGCGGGCGTCGAGTGGCAGACCGAAACCGTGGAATCCAAAGACCAGCCGTTGGTTGGTGAGACGTGGGTCCTGACGGGCGCGTTGACCACGCTGACCCGGGACCAGGCCAAGGAAATGCTGGAAGCCCTGGGCGCTCGGGTGGCCGGCAGTGTCTCGAAAAAGACGGCCTGTGTCGTTGCCGGAGAATCTGCCGGTTCGAAACTGGCCAAGGCAGAGCAACTGGGCGTTCCGGTCCTCGACGAAGCCGGTCTGATGGCTCTCCTCAAGGAGCATGGCCTTTACGAATAGGCCAGATGGCCTGATCACGGTGCTTTGGCAGGTGCCAAAGCACCGGGCGCAATGAATCTGAGAACTCGCGCAGATCCCTTTCAGATCAAATTGGCTACCATGGCGAACATGTGTAACGGTGTGTAATCGTCCCCCGGGGCCGGTGCATAACTCCTAAAACAACGTATTGAAACGGATTTTTTCATGCGCGCCGATAGTTGTCTCTCCCATACGATCTCGACGTTTCGTTTGCTGGTCCTGGTGCTTCTGGCACTGGCTGCCGCGGGCTGCAAAACCGAAAAAAGTCCCGATCAGCCGACGTTGCTTGGTATTCCACCTGCCACAGCCTACCTTGGCGTACGTTATTACTATAATTGGGGGGCTTATGGTGGCGAGAACATTCTCGATTATTCCCTCACCAACGCGCCGTCCTGGCTTGCACTGGAAGATACGAGCAATAAGGCACGGCCCGGAATTATTATGGCGGGTGTTCCTGGATTGACGGGGGGAGCGAGAGGAAATGCCGATAGAGAAAAGGTTCGCAACATCAATCTTGTGACAAATGATGGAACCCTATCGGGGGCCCGGCCATTCGATATTGACGTTCAATATAATATCTTGAGCCTCGAAAAAGCGACAATTCAGGAAGATAGCGCTGCCGATCAGCCCGAAGAACCCCGCGTATCGCACTGTGCTCAACCAGATCTTTCTCAAATAGGCCAACACACCTTCAATATAAATATCTACGACGATGAAGGTGTTGTCACCGGACAAAAAACGGTGACTTACCCGACGTACCCGATTTACGTAAAACTCAAGTTGGATCAACCATCCGTCACAAGAATTCAGGTGGCTTTCCAACTAAATTCTCTGTACAACCCGGAGGCATGCGACAACACGTACAAGGGAGCACCCCCACATCAGCGCTGTGATTTCAGCTCCGATAATCTGGGTAATGCAATTATTGGCAAGGACATTGTCGGGCTTGGCAGTGAGTCCCCGAGTCCCGTTGATATCAATGGCAATCCCCTCGATTACCTGTCCTATGAAACGGATGATAACGGGAACCTGACCCAGGGCGTCGTAACGCTTGAGCCGGGAGTCCAGGAGTGTTATGTCCGCCTTGAAGTCGTGGACGATAGTTTTGCGGAACTTTCTGAAACAGCTCAATTGAGCCTTACTTCTGTTCGCTCCGGTTTGGCCGGCCTTGGCCCCAGTAACGACCGGGTCGATGCGAGCATTGTGATTGAGGACGATGAGCCTTCTGTATCTCTGGAAACCCTGAAGGGTGGCGACCGGGATACTGTCAATGTCGGTAGCGTTGAAGAGTATCGAGCCGTTATTTCAGGTGAGCATCCGGATCGGGAAATCCGGGTACGATTGACTCAGTCAGAGGATTCTACCGCCCGATTGGGGACCGAGTTCGAGATTGAACGAAAGGCTCAGGACGGCTCCTGGGTTACAAGCCCGGAATTGGTCTTCCCAGCCGGTGAAAACGAGCAGGTTTTCCGGATAAATGTGCTTTCGGGCGCTCCCACTGGGATTCCGGTCTTGCCCGACCTGTTTTTCAACCTGGTTGTCGACGAAAAATACCAGGCCGGGCGTGAGGACTATGCGAGGCCTGGTAGTGAAAACCTCCTCAGGATAAGTGTGAATCAACAGACCACGCCATTAAGTCTGGGAACCAGTAGCACCTTTGTCCCGACGGACATCGCGATGGGTCACAATGGTCGCCTCTTTGTGACGGGCTACGATAAGCCGGATGGAAACCGTATCAGGGTGAAGATCTATGATCAGACAGGAAACCTTCTGCAAGACGTGGGTATAACCCCTCAAGGCGATTCCATTCCCGCCCCATCTGATGTCGACTCATACCCGGTCATCAATACGGTCCAAAGGCAGGTTACTGAAGGCAATAACAAGGTAAACCGATACGAATTTATCGTGGCTTACAATACCAGTGGCACCGTTAACGGAACGGCCAACAAGGGTGGCGAAGACGTGATTAGTTCGGTTTACTGGTTCGATGAAGCGTCGAATGGCGGTGAGTATGTCCCGAAATGGACTGCGCGAACTGGCACTTCAGGAAATGACCGGGTCCGGGAAGCGAAGATAAACGAGGAGTCTGGTTACGTGGTCCTGTTTGGAGAAACCGATGGCATCTGGCCAGGCGAGCAATCGGCGGGTGGCTACGACAGTTTTGCCCAACGTATTGATACAGTCGTTGACGGGTCAAATGAGACGCCAGTCGTGGCGTGGACTCAACAGGTAGGGGCTTCAACAGACGATTCGGTCGCAGGTGGTAACGAATCCGGAGTGTCACCATTGGTTTTTGGTTCAGCCAGCGGTTCTGTCGGAGGCGCAGCGGTGATCGGTGGTATCGACGGCTTTTTCTATTCTGCAAACGGAGGGGAGGCCTCGCCGGACGTCCGGCAGGTCGGTAGTGACGCCGATGATGCAGTAACAGACGGTTTGGTTTTAGGGGGAAATCTGTGGTTACTGGGCAACAGCGACGGCAAGTACTTTTCAGTCAAGCAAGATGATGTGTTGACTCTGGGGCGCACGAACCTTGATAGCCAGGCTGGATTTTTGGTCTCTTACAATACCTCCGGGGATTTTGTGAACGCGTTTACTCTGAATGATGCCGCTGATTCTTCCACGGAGACGTTTGGTTCGGTTGTTGAATTCGGGGGAGATTTGGTGGCTGGCGGAACGACGGATGGTGTATACAGCCCGGGTGCCACCGACCTTACAGGTATACAGGGAATTCTCTCCCGAGTGTCACTTGAGAATTCTGACAGCGCGATGACCGATGACTCTCGTCAATGGCGGACCCAGTTGGATATTGGTAATTCTGAGATTACGACGCTGGCAAATTATCGGGATGACGAGATCATCGCCCTGGCCCGCAACGGAACGGATTGGGAGATTCTCCTGTTCAGTCCGGAGGGCCGTTTGCTGACCACTCCCTGATCTCAGACAGCCCCTTCCTGTCCCCCGGCGCCGGCTGCGTAGATCCGCAAAAAGTCGGTGCTGGTTACCACGCCTTTTGGCTGGCCTTCACCGTCCATGACCAGTGCAGCGTTGAGTTGGTGTGCCAACATCAGGCGCGCCAGTTGATGGGCATCGGTTTCGGTTGAGGCGGTCAGAAATGCAGGCAGCTCAATGTGACTGAGGCTCTGTTCCATGGGGCTGGCAGACTGCGCATGGATCCAGGAGAGCAGCCACTTCAGGTCAATCAGGCCCGCGACGTTCTCGCCAGCTGTCACGATCAGGTGATGAACGCCGTTATCGTCCATTGTCGTCAGGGCCTCCGATACCGTGGCGGTGGCCGGCACTGAAAACAGTACCGGGGAGCATAGCTCGGACACCGGCAGGTATGGCCGTTGTTCCCGGGCTTCACCGGCACTGGCGGCACTGTATTCCTGCAGGGCACGTTGACGCCCTGAGTGAGCCGCTTGCTGGTACTCCCCGTCGGTAACCGTGCTTTGGCCCGGTACGATGGGGTGGGACTCAGTCAGCTCCGTCACGTCACCAACGCGTCGGCTTCTCAAGGCCTCGGGGAGCCGTGTGCCGACCGGCCGGCCGGGTTCACTGACGAAGATGGACATCGGATGGGTACTCCGGATTTTTTCTGGCTTTGTCTATTTAACGGCTTCGCCGAAAGAAAGTTCAGTGTTTTTTCGAGTGTCCTTTGTTTTGGCCCGAATCATCCGGCCCGGATCAAGTAACTTCCGGAGTGGTCCCGGTATGGCTTCAGGGTGGGCAAGGAGCCGGTCAGCCAAATATTCCGCCAACAGGGGAGCGTAGCTGATCCCTTTGCTCCCGAGGCCAGTGAAGAGGTAGACCCCATCCAGGCTTCGACCTTCCATGTCCTTTACCGGTCCCACCACGGGTTGGTAGTCGTGGGTGGTGCAACGAAACCCGACACGTCCCTCAAAGGTTGCTGATGACTCCCCGTGATCATTGAATGCATCCGGCAACATGGCTCGAAGTTTTTCGAGATTTTCCTGATTGGACACCCCGGTAGGCTGCGGGTCCGAATTGTGCAGATCAAAGGTTGCCCCCGTAACCGCGATGTTACCGGCCATGGGATTCAGATACCTTTCGCCACAGATGACCGCCCCTGGCGCTTTCAAAAGTCCTTCAGGCAGGTGGGTGACCTGGCCCCGAATCGCTTTGAACCGGAATGACGACTGCAGCGGTATCAAGGTCGGAGTCAGGTGTCCGGCCGCAATCACCAATGACTCAACGATGGTATCTGGCCCGCCATCACTGGCGATGTGCCATTTCCCGTTGCAGGGTGTCAGACGCTGAACCTTGACGCCAAACCGTTGGTGAATACGGGGATGCTCGACCAGCCGCTGGCATAGTGTCTGCGGCGCGAGCCAGCCGCTGCGGGGAAACCACAGGCCACCGGACGGGCAGGGCACTCCGGTCAGATCGGTGGCGGTAGACGCATTCACCGGATACAGCAGGCTTTCGGGATAGTGGTTGCGGTCAAGGAACCGGGTTTGACGGTCCGACTCCTGCTCGCTCCAGGCCAGTTGCAGGAGTCCGGTAGGATGCCAGACACTGTCGCGGTAGGGTTCGTAGGCCTGGTAGGCAAAATTGAGGGCGGTCAGGGCGAGTTCGGTCTGGGCGTTGAAATCGACGCCCAGTTTCACGTAGCTTGCGCCCTGAAGGTTGCGCGATGCCCCCGCTCCTGCTTGTTGGGCAGCATCGATCAGGACCACTTCAACACCCCGTTGGGCGAGATTGTTTGCCAGCAGGGAGCCTGCGAGCCCGGCACCAATGATGGCGATGGGGCCTGCTATCTGCGCCTGGACCGGTTCGGCTTCCTCTGAAGGGAGATGGCCGACAATCATGTCGCGTTTGCGACCGAAGCCCGGCGCCTTGCGCATCACAAACCCCTGGCTTTGCAAGGCCCTTCGGATCCGTCCAACCGCGGTAAACGTGGCGATGGTTGTACCCGCCCTGCTGTGCCTGCGGATCAACCGGATCCCTTCATCCAGCCACATTTCCGGATTGCAGGCTGGTGCAAAGCCATCCAGGAACCAGGCGTCGGCCTGGAACGTCAATGTCGACCAGGCATCAACCACATCGCCAAAAAACAGCGTGAGTCGGACCCGCCCTTCGTCCAGCACCAGCCGATGGTTTCCTCTGAACAGTGGGGGATAGCTGGCCAGTAACTCATCCGCCAGCGGCTTCAGTTCGGGCCAGAGTTCAAGTGCCCTGGCGAGGTCCTCCGGTGCAATCGGAAAGCGTTCTGCCGACACGAAATGGAGGATCGCGTTATTGGGGGGGCGATGCTGTTGCCAGGCCTGCCACGTGGCGAGAAAATTCAGACCCGTGCCGAAGCCCGTTTCAGCGACGACGAAAACGTCGTTGTCTTCAAGAGCCTGAAAGCGCTCCGGCAGGCCATTCTGTTGAAGGAATACATAGCGCGTTTCTTCCAGGCCGTTATCACGACTGAAATAGACGTCCCCGAACTGTCGGGACTCGGGGATTCCGTCACGCCATTGGAGGTCTGCGGCTTCAATGGCAGGCGGCTTTACGTTGTATTCGCCCATGCCTCACTCTTGTTCATCCAGTACGGATGCTTCCTGGATGATCACTGGGTCCTTGGGAACATCGGCCATTCCCCTGGAATATCCGGTCTCGACCTTGGCGATGCTGTCCACCACGCCCATACCCTCGACGACTTTTCCAAAGACGGCATATCCCGGGCCGCGAACACCCGCATTCAGAAAATCATTATTGGCCACGTTGATGAAAAACTGGGAAGTAGCCGAGTCGGGATCGTTGGTTCTTGCCATGGCGATGGTGCCCCGCAGATTTGGAAGACTCTGAGTGGCCTCGTTGGCTATGGGGTCGCGTGGCGTTTTCCGCGACAGTGTTGGTGTAAAGCCGCCACCCTGAATCATGAAGCCGGGAATGACGCGGTGAAACACGGTGCCGTTGTAAAAGCCGTCGCGTACATACTGCAGGAAATTCTTGACGGTTGCCGGTGCCACGTCGGGGCGAAGTTGCAGCACGAATGCGCCTTCACTGGTGACCATTCTGACCTTGGGCAGAGTGTCGTTCTGGGTCGTGGACTGGGCATGGGTCAGTGGAGATACGGCGAACGCAGTCAGCGCTACCAGGAAAACGGAAGTCACAATGCCCGGAGTTTTTACCGTAGTTTTCATTTCGTGGTGTTACTCGCTGTTAGCATGTTGAAAGAATTCTGCCGCACAAGGCAGACGCGCAATATCCGGTGACCGATGTTAGCAGATTGATACAGAAATACGGGCAATTCCCTGAAGAATAAAGATTAACAATCTTCTAACCTGAGCCGGTCAAATCGTCATAACTTACCACTCCGGGCCGCGATGTACGGTAGTCACTGAGTTTAAGGAGGAGTGTGGTGAGAATCCGTCAGGGATTTGAAGAGAAATCGCGGCTTGGTCGGCTGCTGGTCAACCGGGGGTATCTCTCCGAGCATCAGGTTGACGAAGGCCTGAGACTCCAGCGTGAAACCGGTCAGCGTCTGGGTGAGATACTTATCCAGGCAGGATGGCTGACCGAGAAGGAACTGCACCGTGTGCTCAAGCATCAGAGCCGGTACCGAAATGCGGCGGCCCTGTTTACCATGGTTGCATTGCCTTTCCAGCCGGTTGTTTCGCTCGCGGCAACGAATACTGCAGAGGCATCGCCGATCAGTCCGACATCCGGCGAATTGTTTTCCCGTTCGTCACTGCCGTTTCGGTCACTGTCCGATACCGAGTTGGCCGGTGTGGCAGGGCAGGCGGATCCGACTCTGGTTGACCGTGCCAATCTTTTATCGGCAATGGCATCGAATCCGGCCGGCGAAAACGGCGATGAGGATGGGGTTGCTGTGGACGCCGTCGAGGGCATCAAGCTGGCGGCCAACGTGTTTGTACCGGTGCTCAATTTCCTGGATTCAGACCTGACCATCTCAGGCGTTCACTATCGCGACAATGAACCGCGATACACGGTTCGTGACGATGGTGCGCTTGTCATGGCGCTTCCAGAGCGTATCGAGGAAATCCGGATGGATAATATCCGGGTCAGCGGAACTGCCGGGCCTTCCATGGGGAACATCAGCATGCAGGATATACGCTTCGACCCCCGATCAAGCATGACCGTCTATACCCGGTAAGATAATCCAATAAAAAAACGCCCGGCCAGGGCCGGGCGCTTTTCAGGATTGATCGCAAGCCTGCTGGTCAGGCGCTGGCGAGAATGCTGCGGTTATTCATGCCGGTCTGTTCGCCCTTTGATCCGTAGAGCTTCTGCTGACCAGAGGTTCCCCGGAATACATCGGTCAGGCGAGCCAGACGTTTTTGCAGATGCTGGACGACCTTGCCGTTGCCTTCATTGAGTTGGCGACAGGTCTTTAGTCTCTCACTGGCCTGTTGCCAGAGTGCGTAGGTGTCTTTCAGCCCGGCACCCAGGATGAAGCGTGAGGGCTCTCCCTGGTCTGGGCTGTAACCCATGGCAACCAACAGGTGGATTTTCTGTTTCGCGCGCTCGCGAATGTCCATCAGGGCAGCGTTCTTCTGCTCGGTAACCGCCTGGAGCGAACGGATATCCGAGTCACCCAGAAGAGCTTTTTCCTGTTTGAGAAGCTCGGACAGCTGGTCCAGCTGCCGGACGTCTTCGGCAAGCAGAGTTTTCAGATCATCGATTGCGGCCATAGTTCACTCACCCGAAAATGCTTTGATCCATCTCAAGCATTTTCTGGGCCAGCTTCTCCGCATCGATTTTGTAGGTGCCGTTCTCAAGCGCCGAGCGAATCTGGGCAACGCGATCATCGTCCACTTCGGGATAATCGCCAAGCTTTTCTTCCAGCTGCTTGAGGTTTTTGGCCTGGTTGCTCAGGCTCACGTTTTCACCACGGGCCTGCTCGGCCTGCGGACGTGCCTGGGCTGGCGTCGTCTGGGACTTGTTTTCCGCGTTGGAAGCCTTGTCGGCCGCCGGATTCTGGATGTTGACCTGGCCGCGTCCAATTCCGTTAAAGTCAACTGACATATCGGTACCTGCTACTTTTGTGCGCCCTGCCGGGCGCGGACTCGAGTTTCTGGTTTGGTTAACGGCATGGGAGCCGGAAACTTTAATCCTTGAGCGGATTTTTTATTAACATCTGTTTACATTCCCGGTTTCGGCCCGGATCGGGCCGGCCGGGCTTTGCCGCGGCGGCAATCAATTGCCGCTGGTGGCTGGGCTGAGCGGCTACATGGGGACTTCAACCCGGCCCGGACCGACGACATTGGCCTTTATGGTTCGCGATGAGCGCAGATTTTCCACAAGAACCTGTTCACCGATGGCGGCGTCCGCAAGCGCTTTGCCGCGGGAAGTGACTGAAAATGATCCGCTTTTGGCAACGATGATAACATGATCGCCCCGGGAAACGGCGTTCGGTGCTTCAAGAAGGTCCGGAGTGACAGGCGAGCCGGCATTAATGGGACGGCGCACGACCATGCCGGCAACGTCGCTGATTTCTTTGACAAAGCCCCGGCGGCTGTCATTCAGGGTGATTGTGGCGACGTGCACCATACTCTTTTGCATTCGTTCGCCGCGTGCGATGGCACGGCTTGCGACAACAGCGGGCCCCTCAATGCTGACGGAGGGGGTCGTGTACATCCGCCAGGGCCTGGAACCGTTGCAGGATACCTGAAGGGATGGCCGGGGACTTTCCCACGGGTCCCCGGTAAAGGACACCTCGGGTTCGGAGCTGCAGGGTGCCAGGGCCAGCCGGCTATCGATGTCCGAGGGCTCAAAGGTGACCTTATAGCCTTTTTCCGACTGGTCTTCTGCAAACTGCTCCAGGAAGGCCGCAGTGGCCGCCCGGATCTGTGTTGCCGTGGTCCGCGGTTGTTCGGCCCAGACGGGGGTCGACATAAGCAGTATCAAAGCCAAAATGGTGGTGCGCATGGGCGTCAGTTTGTCCTATGCTGTAACCGTTGGCGCGAAACCGCGGATTTCCTCTAAAAATTCGTGGTTTTCGGCCGTTAAATAAGTGCAAGACAGGCAAGACGTCATGAATCCGTCGTTTCGCCATGGTAAGCGAATCAGACGCAAGATATATGCCGGTATTTTATCGGCCAGCCAGGAGATCGACAGATGGCAGGGGTATTGGACAGTGTCAACCAGCGCACACAACTGGTGGGGCAGAACCGACTGGAGCTTCTGCTGTTCCGTTTGCGGGGGCGCCAGACCTACGGCATCAATGTATTCAAGGTCAAAGAAGTGCTCCAGTGCCCGAAGTTGTCGTCCATACCGCAGAGTCGAAGTGTCGTTCGAGGGGTATCCAATATCCGCGGCGAAACTATCCCCATTATCGACCTGAGCATGGCCATTGGTCTGCCGGGGATTCCCGCCGAAAGCCTGCCCACCAGCTTCGTGATCATTACGGAATACAACCGGAAAACCCAGGGGTTCCTGGTGACGGGTGTGGACCGCATCATGAATATGAATTGGGAGGAGATTTTGCCACCTCCCAAGGGGACGGGGCGTGACGTCTATCTGACGGCAGTCACCAAAGTCGACGACAAGCTGATCGAGATCATCGATGTCGAGAAGATCCTTTCTGAATTTTCCCCGCTTGGTGAGGATGTCACCGAAGCTGTGCTTCAGAAGAGCGCCGATCGGGTCCCGGGACATTTGCCGGTTCTGGTGGTGGATGACTCGGTTGTGGCGCGTCGACAGATTGAGCGGTGCCTGACTGCCATCGGGATGGAGGTTGTCCTTAAAAATGATGGCAAGCAGGCGCTGGACTACCTGAAAAGTCTCACCGCAGACGGGTCCAAGGCCAACGACCATCTGGCGATGATTATTTCCGATGTGGAAATGCCGGAAATGGATGGCTATACGCTGGTCACCAGAATCAAGGAAGATCCTGCTTTGAGTGATATGTTTATCATGCTACACACGTCCCTTAGCGGCGTCTTCAACCAGGCGATGGTAAAGAAAGTCGGTGCAGATGATTTTATGGCAAAGTTCAGCCCGGATGAGTTGGCAGAGCGGGTCATGGAGATCATTGATCGGGCATAATGGCGCCCTGACGCCCACAGTTTCACTGACCATAGAGAACCAATGAAAGCGGAAATAACGCCACAGGAATACGAGGCATTCAAGGCATTCCTGCAGGACGCGTGCGGCATTTTGCTGGGTGACAACAAGCAGTACCTTGTAAAAAGCCGTCTTCGCCGAATCCTCGAGGAAAACAATCTGAACTCGCTGGGAGAGCTGTTGGAACGGCTCAAACGATTCGGACGGAGTGGCCTCAAGGAAACTGTCATTGATGCGATGACAACGAACGAAACGCTTTGGTTCCGGGACAATCATCCCTTCCGGATTCTGCAGGAAAAGTTGCTGCCTGAAATGGCGGAGCGTTGCTCTGCCCAGCCGCTGAGAATCTGGTCGGCGGCCTGTTCGACGGGGCAGGAGCCATACTCCATTGCCATGATTGTCGAGGAGTTTCGCCGGTTAAAGCCGGGCAAACTCAGGGACGTACGAATCACTGCCACAGATATCTCCAAAAGTGTGTTGGAGGTTGCCCGTCGTGGGGAGTACGAGATGCTGGCTATTGGCCGGGGCCTCTCTCCCGAACGGCAGCGGCAGTTTTTCACACCGTCCGCGAATGGTGGCTGGCAGATCAAGCCCCAGCTCAAGACGATGGTCGAGTTCAAAGAACTAAATCTCCTGGAGCGGTACATGCTCGGCAAATTCGACATTGTGATGTGTCGGAATGTGCTGATCTACTTTTCCGCCGAGCTCAAACGGGACATCCTCACTCGAATGCACGCCGCCCTTAACCCGGGTGGCTATCTGATTCTCGGGGCGTCGGAGTCGCTGAACGGTCTGCCCGATCTTTACGAAATGGTTCAGTGTCACCCGGGTATCATCTACAGGAAAAAATAATCTATGCCCCTTAACGTATGGGTTCTGGTGGCAGCCCAGGCGCTGGCCATGTGCACCGCGCCATTCATTATCGTGATAGGGAGCATTCAGGGAAGGGCGCTTGCCTCCGCTCCAGAGTTGGCGACGCTGCCGGTAGGGCTTGTTGTCGTCGGAACGGTTCTGGCCGTCAAACCGGCGACCTGGTTGATGGAAGGCCTGGGCCGAAAGCCGGTCATGCTGCTTGGCACCCTGATGGGGATGACCGCCGGTGGATTGGGGGTTCTGGCCTCCTGGACGGGTATATTTTCGGTGCTTTGCCTGGCGGGCATGGTGGGTGGCTTCGGACTGGCGGTGGTGCACCAATACCGGTTTGCCGCCATGGAATCTGTTGAACCCGGCCTGGCCGCCTCTGCCGCCGCTCGGGTGCTCCTGGGCGGATTGGGCGCAGCCTGGCTGGGGCCGGAAATCGCCACGCTGGGTGCCGGCCCGGATGAAACCTATCCATTTCTCTCCAGCTGGCTTGGGTTACTGGTCGTTCAGGCCTGTGCGCTGATAACGCTGTCTATCGGCTATCACTCGGGTCGCGAACGGGTTCGCGAACGACACGTCACTGGCGGTCGACCGCTGCGAGAGATATTGGCGTCGCCCATGGTTCTGGCTGCGATTGGCGCTGCAGCCATCGGGTACGCGGTGATGAGCTTTGTGATGACGGCGACACCGCTGAGTATGACCGAGATGGCCGGTCATAGCCTGGATGACGCAAAGCGGGTCATACAGTTGCATATTGTGGCCATGTATCTCCCTTCGCTGGTCAGCGGTTGGGTGACACGGGTCATCGGCCTTCCGCGAATGATGATTCTGGGGCTACTGGCGTACCTCCTCTGTGTCATTCTGGCGGCTTCTGGCATCAGTTTTCATCATTACCTCTGGGCCCTTTTGTTGCTCGGAATTGGCTGGAATTTTCTCTTTGTGGGCGGGACGGCGTTGCTGCCCCGGGGGTACCGTGATCATGAGCGGTTCCGGGTACAGGGCCTCAACGACATGCTGGTGTTCGGGTCACAGGCGACGGCGTCGTTGTCAGCCGGGGCGGTCTTTGCGTGGCTCGGATGGTCCGGCCTGGTTATGGTTGCGGTCCCGTTCCTTGTGATTCAGCTGGCCCTTGTCCTGAGGTGGCTTGCCAGGGATCGGGCCTTAAAAACATTGGAACCGGGAGGCGCAGATGCAGATTGAATTCGACGGTATGGACCCGAAAGATGTCTACCATATCCTGACGCAGACAGTGATTCCGCGCCCCGTGGCGTGGGTTCTCAGCGAAAATCCCGACGGGGACTACAACCTTGCCCCATTTTCGTTTTTTACTCCGATTACCAGCAATCCGCCCCTGTTGATGTTTTCTGTGGGCAGGAAGCCGACTGACGGATCGTTCAAGGATACCCGGGTGAATATTGAGGCCCGTGGCCATTTCGTGGTCCACATTGCCCACCGGGAGCTCGCCGGTGCCATGACAGAAACTGCTCGAACCTTGCCCCATGGCGAGTCCGAGCTGACCAATCTCGATCTGCAACTGGAGGACTTCGAGGGCTCCCCGTTACCCAGGCTCAGGGACTGTCGCGTCGCCTTTGCCTGCGAGCTTTATGACATCAAGGAGATCGGCCCCGGCCCCCAGTCACTGGTCTTCGGGAAGATTAACGGCATCTACGTTGCCGATGAGGTTACAAAGCAGGATGAAAAAGGCCGGTTGCGGTTCGACGGTTCGGCTATCGACCCGGTGGGGCGGCTTGGCGGTAGTGAGTATGTCACCTTCGGGGAAGTGCTGAAGATTCCCCGCCCGTCCTGAGACTCGACAGGGAGCGTCAATCATGGACCAGCTCAACCTTCGCCATCTTTACTATTTCTGGGTGATCAGCCGCGAGGGTTCGATAGCCCGGGCCAGCGAGGTATTGGAGCTGGCCCCTCAGACCCTGAGTGGACAGCTCGCCACCTTTGAATCCTCTGTCGGTGGCCGCCTGTTTCTTCGGGAGCGGCGCAAATTGATACTCACGGATCTCGGGCGGTTGATCCGGGGATATGCGGACGACATCTTCGAGCTGACCGGGGAACTCACCGATACGCTCAGACTGTCCGAATCAGACCGGCCAATTACGCTGTACGCCGGTGTTTCGGCCTCGATCCACAAACTGTTTGCCTATTACCTCCTGCAACCGGCGATGGCCCTTCCACGTCCCATGCAGCTGGAGTGCCGCACAGGACGTACCGAGGATCTGATCCTCAACCTGAAGCGCAAGGAACTGGACGTCGTTCTGGCGGACCGGGTCCCTGACATCGACACCTACGGGCCGTTTACCGTGCACCCCCTGGCAGAATCCAGCATCAGCCTGTTTGCCGCCCCGTCGATTGCCCGGGCCCTACGTGGGGGGTTCCCCGGGTCCCTTAAAGGGCAGCCCCTGCTGGCCAATGCCACGGATGCCCCTTATTTTACCCGCCTCATGAACTGGCTCTCGCTCCAGGGAGTGCGTATGAGGTTGGTCGCCCGCGTAGAGGACAGCGCACTGATCAAGGTGTTCGGTCGCCAGGGTTTTGGCGTATTCGCGGCGCCGTCTGTCATTCGCGATGAGGTGTGCCGGCAGTACGAAGTGGAGGAGATCGGAAAAATCGAGGAGGTGCAGGACGAGATGTTTGCCATCACCAGGGGACGAAAGCTTGCCCATGAGGGTGTTCGGGCCATCTGCACCACGCCGGCGGATTTCCGGATGTTCGATTCTGGCATCGAATAATTCGACCCTTTTGGATTATAAAAGCTGATTTTATCGATCCGGGTTTGGCGTCAGAATCGGAGACAAGTCAGGAAGCGCTCGAAGGAGAGTAGCCATGAAGACGATCCATAAATTTCGCCTCGAATCGGGTAAAGAACCGACCGTTCTGCACCTCAAGGACGGCTACCGGGTGGTACGTTGCGAGTACATTGTTCCCCACAAGGCGGTTTACCTCTGGGTTGAACAGCCGCTGAATGTGGAGACCCCGACTGTCGTAAGCCAGTTCCGTGTGGCCATGTCCGGGGAACCCGTGCCGGACCATTATGAATACCTGGATACCGCACTGGACCCGTTCGGACCGGAGGCATTCCATGTCTTTGCGGTGCCCGAAGCGGAAAACCTCCGCTTCAATCCGGCGGTCAATGAGGAGAGCAACCATCAGGCAAACCAGTCGGCCTGGACGAGTACTGCCATTTCATGAAACGGGGGCCCAAGAGGCCCCTTTTTCATGCCGGGCCGGACGTCAGTGGCAGGTGGCCGGTCTTGACCCAGATAACCGTTTCCTGATCGACGAAAGGGTGGTGCTGGCTGAGATGGGGGCTACGAATCCAGGTACCTTCAGGATATCGGCCCAGCTCATCGCAGAACTCACCTGACAGCACAAAGATTTCTTCCCCTCCGAAATGGCGGTGAGGCTGGAAAACCTCATTTGCCGGCCACTTCACCAACGCTACATGCTCGTGCTCGAACTCGTGGAGGGGCATGACCTGCAGCCCACCAATGCCCGGAAGCCATTCCGCCTCACGGGTGTTGATTCTGACCGTGGCTGAATCGCGGGGATCAAACTGATGCAATTTCACCAGTAGTGTGCAACCGGGTTCGCTGAACGGTGCGTGGCCGCTGCCCGGTGGGTTACGGATATAGGTGCCTGCGGGATAGTCGCCGGTTTCGTCTGAAAAGATACCCTCCAGCACCAGAATCTCCTCTCCCAGGGGATGTTCGTGCCGTTTGAACGAAGCGCCCGGCTCATACCGGACAATGCTGGTCGCATGTCCCCGTTCCGCTTCTTCACGGGCCAGGGGTTTTCTTTCCACGCCTGCAGCCGGGCTGGGAGCCCATTCCATATCGTTTGTTCTGATAACAACGCGTTGGGAGAAATCCATATTGAGCATAAAACACCTCGGCCTGCGGGAAGTCGAACATGTACGTCGGTGATCCGGTCATGGATGACGGTCAGGAATCGGATCTATTTGATCAACCCCTGAACGTCACGGAACCGGGGGTGCTCACAGTTACGCATCCATTCGAAGGCGACCATCTCGACGGTGACCAGCCGGGCGCCACTCTCGCTGAGCCGATCAAGTGCCACATCCCGGTCAAAATCGCTTCGCGATCCGGTCGCATCCGCCACGACCCAGACTTTGTACCCCGCATCCAGCAGGCTGAGTGCGGTCTGCATCATGCAGACGTGAGCCTCGCAGCCGCCAATGACTATATGCTGGCGACCTTCCGGAAGCTGGTCAATGAGTCCGTCCGGACAGGCGTCAAAATGGGTTTTTGATATTTCCTGCTCCAGCAGTTCTGCGACGCTCGGTACCGTTTTGCCCAATTTTTCAGGCAGCTGTACGGTTCCCAGTGAGGGAACGCCGAGAAGTCCGGCGATGGTCGCAAGCGTCGTACAGCGATCGACGACGTGCCCTCCGTCGCTGATCGCTGGCATCAGTTTTTCCTGAAGGTCGATCAGGATCAGAACGGATTGCTCGGCTTTCATAAGCATTGGTAGTCTCCCGCTGCGTGGACATTCATCTGGGTGGGGGCGATGCCATTGTACTCGATCTGTTTAATCGATAATCACGTTCTGGCCAGGACGCAATTTTTTGCGGGTATTTCGCCAGAGGGTGTTGCCAAGAGCCTGAAAAAGCATTAGAGTTTGCGCCCTCAAATGAGCGACGACATCGCTGATTTGAAACAGTTTATTGGAGAGGTGGCCGAGTGGCTGAAGGCGCACGCCTGGAAAGTGTGTATACGTTAATAGCGTATCGAGGGTTCGAATCCCTCCCTCTCCGCCAATACGAAACCCCAGCATCGCTGGGGTTTTTTATTGTCAGTACTTCACGCCAAATGCACTGAATTCGCCGCTGGCGGGTTGCTCTTCCACCTGAATTCCCCGAACCCTGGCCTCCGGCGGGCCGTCCTGGCACCATTGGTGCAGTTGCCGGAGCGCGTCGGGCGTGCCTTCGGCAACCACCTCTACTCGCCCGTCCGGCAGGTTGCGAGCGTAACCGGAAACGCCCAGGCGGTTCGCCTCCTTCTCCGTTGATGCCCGGTAATAGACCCCTTGCACCTTTCCGGAGATCACCATTTTCCAGCGTGTCGTATCCATGGCAGTCCTTCGGCTCTTTGTCGTGTTAGTCTCAATCTAACGCCGTGACGGGAGGCAGTTCAAGGCAGGGGGGCCGAGATGTTCATCAAACGCAACGCCACGGAATTTGCCGATGCGCTGATCTGTGAAGCGGAGGGTCTCACGCGTCTTCGGGAGGCGCTTGAGCAGGCTGGTGTCACGACAGTGCGTGTGCCAGAGGTCTTTCAGGTGGACGAGACCACGCTGGAAATGACCGGGATCGAGTCGGCGCCCGCAACGCCGGGCACGCTTTCGATGTTGGGCGAGGGCCTGGCCCTGGTGCATCGTCTGGACCAGGGTAAGTATGGCTGGGGCCAGGATAACTACATCGGCCTCTCGCCACAGCCTAATCGCTGGAGCGATACCTGGGGCGACTTTTTCGTTCGGGATCGGTTGGGGTATCAGGTCGGCTGTATCCGGGATCGCAAACTCCAAACCGAATTCCGGGATATCCTTGATCGCTACGGCCAGACGCTGGCCGGGTGGCTGGACAGCAACTGCGACCATTCCAGCCTGCTTCATGGTGATTTATGGAGCGGCAACGCCCTGTTTGATAAGCGTGTCGCGTGGCTGATCGACCCGGCAATCTACTGTGGGGATCGGGAAGCCGACCTGGCAATGACGGAAATGTTTGGTGGTTTCGGTACGGCGTTTTATGAGGAATACGATCGGGTTTATCGTCGCTCGCCGGAGTACGAGCACAAACGTGATATCTACAACCTCTATCATTACCTCAACCACTACAATCTGTTCGGCAGTGGTTATCTTGGGGGCTGTCGGAGAGGGTTCGACGCGATTCTCCGGGTTGTCCGCTAGATCACGCCGGTACTGCGCAGGACAAAAACGCCGAGGGTAACGGTCACGCTGGCGGCGAGTGTGGTCAGTGCGACGATGTTGGCCGCCAAGCGGTCGTTGCCGCCGAGTGCCTTGACCATCACAAAGCTTGCCGCAGCCGTCGGACTGGCAAAGAACAGGAACATCAGGCCCAGCTCCTGGCCACGAAAACCGACCAGCCAGGCCGCAGCGGTACACAGGGCCGGCAGGGTGATCATTTTCAAGACACTGGAACCGACGGCGGTTCTCCGATCCTGTCGGAGAGCGCTGAGAGAGACGGTTGCGCCGATGCACAACAGGGCCAGTGGCAAGGTGAGACTGGCAAAGTAGTCGCCACTGGTCATGATCCAGCCCGGCAGTCGGAGATCCCACGCGGCGACCGGGATGGCCGCCACCACCGCCAGAATAAGCGGATTGCGGACAATATCCTGAAGGATTCTTCGCCAGGACGCTTTCTTTCCATCCTGGTAGGCGAGCAGAACTGTGACCGACAGAGTGTTGTAGGAAAGGATCACGAGTCCCAGAAGAATCCCGCCGGCCGAGAGTCCGTAGTCGCCGTAAAGGTTGGCCGCAAGTGCAAGTCCGACGATACCGCAGTTACCCCGAAACGCGCCCTGAACGTATACGCCCCGGTCCGCCGGCGCCACCCGGGCAAGCGCCCAGATCCAGGCGATGCCGAAGGAGCCCAGGGTTGCGAACAGATAGAACACCAGAAGGTTCGGATTCAGTGCGGTATCAAGATCGGCCCGGATAATGCTGAGGAAGACCAGGGTTGGAAGCGTGGCCTTGAACACCAGGGCCGATGCCGTGTTCACGAACGCGGCATCGATCCAGCCAAGGCGTCTTAGACCCAGGCCAATAAAGACCATGGTGAATACGGGCAGGGTGGTTTCCAGCGTCTGTAGAAATACCTCAAGCAGGCTCATTATGCGGCCACCCCGGTTTGTACGACGATCATGTAAGCCGCTGTCCCGGTGACAATTGAAAGAAGGGCGTTGCGGCGCCAGAGATGCATTCCGACAACGATAAGTCCCGCCACCAGGGCATCAAGACCAGGCAAGCCGGCTTGCCAGTCTGCCGAACGATACAGAAATACCGTGGCCAGCAATGCCATCACGGCGGCGGGCAGGTAGCGTCCCAGGTGTTTGATCAGCGGATGCTCAGTGTGTCGTTCCAGAAACAGGAACGGGATCACCCGAGTGGCAAAGGTTGCGAGCGCGGACACCAGAATGAAGGACAACAGATATGTCATGAGCTTTGTTCCCGGGATACCGGCGTGGCAGAAGTTCGGAGACGGTGGTAATGAACCAGCAGCACTACGGTGACCAGGGCAATGGCGCCGATCAACTGGTGAGCCGGCGGAAGCACCAGCATGGCTACGCCTGCCGCGGCGGCACCCGTCCAGATGGGAAAGAGATCTTTGAGGGCATGGTATTGCTCAAGCGTCAGCACGATGAACAGGGCCACCAGTGCGAATTCAATGCCACGGCTGTCGAACATCACGTTTTCTCCCAACAGAGCCCCTACGGCGCAACCTACCACCCAGTAACTCTGATTGAACGCGGTGATCCGGAAATCCACAAGTTGCTCATGGTGCCGGTCCGGGCCGCGGGATCGGCTGGTCAGAAGCGAGTAGGTTTCGTCGGTCAGGCCGAAAATGAGATAGGCCTTTCGCCAACCGGCGCCCCGAAAACGCCCTAACAGGGAAAGCCCATAGAAGAGATGCCTGGCATTCAGGACAAACATGGCGACACCCACTTCGACCAGGCCGGCCCCCGCGGCCAGCAAGCTGACTGCCAGAATCTGCCCGGCACCGGCGTAGATCAGAACGCCCATGAGGGGGGCAGCCCACCAGGGGTAGTCCAGTTGCGTGGCAAACAGCACGCCGAAGGCGGTTCCGAGTGGCAAATACCCGAATAGAATGGGCAGTGTAAGCCTGAAAACTGATTGGTTCATTAGCATCCAAACCTTTCAAAGCACGGAATGATAGAGAATCCCGTTCCGTGAATCCATACGCGGAGAGTCGGTCTTGATCTGGGACCTGATTGCAGAATTTACTTACCTCTCAGCATAAAAGGGCTTCTACCGCGGCCCTTTAATCCTTAACATATCCTCCATAAACGGGAGGAATGATGACGAGCGACGGCACCCACCAACCAGAACCGGATCCACGTCAGGAAAGGTTTGTGGTGGACAAAGAGCTGCTGACGGAAGATCAGCTCGCGGGGCTGGTGGAAGAATATTGCACGCGTTATCACGGCCTGAATGATACAGAGAATCCCATGGCGGAACGTGAGCGTGTGCTGTCGGCGGTTAAACGGGGCGACCTGGTTGTCTGGTTTGACCCGGTGGAAAATACCGCTGGCCTGGGTGTACCTGCCTGAGGTAACGTTCCGTCCCTGCATTTTTAAGTGTTCTGCGAGGTGAGTCTTGATCAGGGTATTGGTTGTCGACGACCACGAGCTCGTCCGCTCTGGTATTACCCGGATGCTGGCAGATAACCCGGATATTGAGGTCATCGGTCAGGCCTCCTCCGGTGAGGACGCCATCGACTTTGTGCGCAAGAAGCGACCGGATATCGTCCTCATGGACATTCGTATGCCCGGTATTGGTGGGCTGGAGGCGACCCGGCGTATCCTTCGCATCGACGATTCCATCCGCGTCATCGTCGTGACCGCCTGTGCCGATGATCCATACCCGACCCGGGTCATGCAGAGTGGTGCAAGTGCCTACATCACCAAGGGTGCCGACATTCAGGAAATGGTTCGTGCCATTCGCATGGCCCATTCCGGCCAACGCTACATCAGCCCTGAAATCGCCCAGAAAATGGCGCTGAAGCAGGTGAGCGGTGACGACGATAGCGGGGAACTTTCCCTGTTCGAGCGCCTCTCCGAGCGCGAAATGCAGATCGCCATGATGGTTGTCGACTGCCAGAAGGTTCAGGATATTTCCGATAAATTGTGTCTGAGCCCGAAAACGGTCAACAGCTATCGCTATCGAATCTTTGAGAAGCTTGAAATCTCCAGCGATGTGGAGCTTGCGCTGATGGCTGTCCGTCTTGGGTTGCTGGATGCCGACAAAGTCTGATCCCGGCTCCGAAGAAAGCAGGGAGTTCGACAGCAAAAACTTCCTGAAGCAATTGACCGAACGACCGGGCGTGTACCGGATGTACGACGCCGCCGGTGAGGTTCTGTACGTCGGAAAGGCGCGCAATCTCAAGAATCGCGTCAGCAGCTATTTCAGGAAGTCCGGTCTGGCACCGAAGACCGAAGCGCTGGTATCCCGGATCCAGTCCATCGAGGTCACTGTTACCGGCAGCGAGACGGAAGCGCTTCTGCTGGAACAGAACCTGATCAAGTCGTTACGCCCGCCCTACAACATTCTGTTGCGGGACGATAAGTCCTACCCCTATATCTACCTCTCGTCCCACAGTGATTATCCGTCCCTGACCTTCCGGCGTGGCCGGACCAAGAAGGGCGGCGGTACCTGGTTCGGGCCGTTTCCGAGTTCCGGCGCGGTGAAGGAAAGTCTTAATATTCTGCAGAAGGTTTTCCGCATAAGATCCTGTAGTGAAAGCTATTTCAGGAACCGGACGCGGCCATGTCTGCAATACCAGATCAACCGCTGCACGGCCCCTTGCGTGGGGTTTGTCACACCGGAGGAGTATCAGGAGGATGTTCGGCATGCCACGATGTTCCTGGAGGGGAAGAACCCGGCCATCATCCACGATCTTATGAATGCCATGGAATCGGCATCCGCCAGACTGGAATTCGAAAAGGCGGCCGCCTACCGTGATCAGATCAACCACCTGCGCCATGTGCAGGAGCAGCAATCCGTAGACAGTGCCGGTGGCGATGCCGACGTGGTGGCCATTGCCCAGGAAGCCGGCGTGGTCTGTATTGTGGTGATTATTGTCCGGGGCGGTCGGGTGCTGGGAACCAAGGATTATTTTCCGAGGTACTCGATCGAGCAGACCGAAGGCGAACTCCTCAGCGCGTTTCTTGGGCAGTATTATTTTGGTGGCAATACCCGAAGGGAGATTCCACGGGATATCCTGGTGCCTGTAGAGGTGGAAGGGCAGGCCTTGCTGGCCAGTGCCTTGAGTGAAGCGGCTAACCGTGAAACCCGGATTCGTGGTAACGTTCGGGGCGAGCGGCGACGCTGGCTGGAATTGGCCATGACCAATGCGCAGCAAACCCTGTTGACCCATCTGGCGAGCAAGGAAACGGTGTACCGCCGTCTGCTGGCACTGCGGGATCTTCTGGAATTGGCCGAGACGCCGGCGCGCATGGAATGCTTCGATATAAGCCACAGTCACGGGGAGAATACCGTCGCTTCCTGTGTGGTTTTCGATGAGAACGGGCCGCTGAAGAGCGATTACCGGCTCTACAACATCGAAGGTGTGAAAGCCGGCGATGATTATGCGGCAATGCAACAGGTCCTGACCCGTCGGTATCGCCGGATGGTGGCCGGTGAGGGTAAGCGGCCGGACCTGGTCTTTATCGACGGTGGTAAAGGGCAGTTGAACATTGCCAGGGAAGTGTTTGAAGAACTGGGAATTTCGGACATCCCACTGATCGGTGTGGCCAAGGGGGTCACCCGACGCGCCGGGATGGAGCAATTGATTGACGCCATGACCGGAGATGTGTTCCGGGTGCCGGCTGATTCGCCCGCGCTGCATCTTATCCAGCATATCCGGGACGAATCGCATCGGTTTGCCATAACCGGCCACCGCGCCCGACGGGATAAAAAACGCCGTCAATCAACGTTGGAAGGAATTGAAGGGGTCGGCCCCAAACGCCGTCGGGAACTGATTCGGTATTTCGGCGGTATTCAGGAAATCCGCAAGGCCAGTGTGGATGAGATGACGAAGGTACAGGGCATCAGCAAGGCTCTGGCGGAATCCATCTACGCGGCGTTGCACGACCAATAGGAAGCCCATGAATCTGCCAAATCTGCTCACACTCTCTCGAATCGTCATGATTCCGGTGTTCGTGATCGTATTCTATCTGCCGGTTGAGTGGAGTTACATGGTGAGTGCGGCGATTTTCGCGCTGGCGGGATTGACCGATTGGCTGGACGGCTACCTTGCAAGAAAGCTCAACCAGAGTACGCCGTTTGGCGCCTTCCTGGATCCGGTGGCCGACAAGCTGATGGTGGCCGTTGCACTGGCGGTTCTGATTGAAGAATATTCGATTCCGCTGCTGACCATTCCAGCGACCGTGATTATCGGGCGGGAAATCGTCATATCGGCGTTGCGTGAATGGATGGCCGAAATTGGCAGTCGTGCCAGTGTGGCCGTTTCCTACATCGGGAAGATCAAGACCACGGCCCAGATGGCAGCGATTGTGGGCCTGTTGGCGTTCCCGCCGGGTAACTTCTGGGCGTACGTCGCCGTGGGTTTGTTGTACATTGCGGCTGGGCTGACTTTCTGGTCCATGCTCCTCTATCTGAAAGCCGCCTGGGCAGACCTGTTTCCCGAGCACAATGGATCTTCCTGACGCCCCGGTTGTCAGGGTGTGATCTCGCAACCTCCCAGCCAGTTGAGCGTTTTGGTCGACAGGCTCCGGGCAGCCTCGCCGAAAGCGGCTACGACAGCGTCCAGTTCCCTGCCGCTTGCGGGCACCTTCACACGCTCGTCGTGAATGCACAGAACCTTCCGTGACTGGTTGTCCAGAATTTCGGTATGCAGACCAATCACCGCCACCATGCCGGTCTCTGTTTGCTCGGACTGGAAGTCGGACAATTCCGAGATGAGCGTGAGATCCACGCTCGCGGGGCTGGTATCGGTGACAACGTACTGGAAGCCCTGACTGCGGCGGAGGGTATCGACAAGGTAGTCTCGTACCAGAACCGGAGCACTATCGCGCCAGCGGGCGCCGGGGTAGGACTGGAATTCGAGCGGAGTCGGCTTGCTCAGAATGAGCGTGCTGTTGATGGGATCGGAAGCCAGAGGCGTGTCAATCCGGATGGATGGTCGGGCTTTGCCGGGCATTTCCGATACGTCCTGGGCCCGGGCCAGATCCATTACCCTGGGGGGCTCCGATGCCGGGAATACGGTGCAGGCTGTGACCAGCGTGGCCATCGACAAGGTCGCAAGTACTCTCTTCATGGCTGAACCTCCTTGAAGCCGGGATTGCCGAGCAACGTGCCGGAGGGATCCGCCTCAAGACGGCGGGCAAACCGATTGAGGTTACGCAGAGCACTCCGCAGTTCCCTGATGGTGGGTTCCAGTTCCCCCAGCCCTTGCAACCCGGCATCCATCGCGCCTTCGTTATTCCTGGTCAGTCGGTCGAGCCGCTCAAGGCTCGGCTGCAGGGTGTTCAGTGACTGACTCATCGAATCCAGCACCGGACTGACCTTGTTGACCAGAATGGTATTGGTCCTGTCGGAGGTGGCGGATACCTTGTTGGCGGCCTGTTCAGCCCGAACCGCTGCCGCATTGAACTGGGCCAATAAAGCCGACAGGTTGTCCCTCTGTGCCAGCAGCGATTCCGTTGCTTCTCTGCTATTGGCCAGAAGGGCCTCCAGGTTTTGTGCGTTCTTGTCACTCAGCAGTTCGTTGGCCCTTGTGAGGAACCGATCTGCTTTCTCGAGAAGGTCTGTCCCGTTACTGAGCAGATCGCTGAATGGCGAGGGATCCGCCATGATCAGAGGTGGATCGTCCAGGTTGCCCTGGATTCGGGGACTGGATGGGGTTCCTCCCCGGAATTGAACGTTCATGCTGCCGGTAATGTTGGCCAGGACAAGGCCAACGTGGGTGTCCTGACGGATCGGAATGGACTTGTCGACACGGATCCGGACACGAACGTGGCGCGGATCCTCCGGGTCCAGTCGAAGGCTCAGCACCTCGCCGACAGGCACACCGCTGTAGAGTACCGGGTTGCCCTCAGACAGTCCGGAAATGGGGTGATCAAACCCGACTTCATAATAGGTCCATTCCCGATCCGTGGAAGATTTGCCAAGCCAGAGGGCAAACAGGAGTGCTGCGCCCACGGCGATGACGGTAAACAGTCCAATGATCACATGGTGTGCGCGGGGTTCCATCAGTTTCCATCTCCGTGCGGATTCGCTCGATCATTGTCAGCGGCCTGGCTGGCCGCCCGCCCGCGAGGCCCCTGGAAATAGTCCTGGATCCAGGGATCCGGGTTGGCTGCGACCCGCTCCAGGGTATCGGCGATAATGACACGTTGCTGTGACAGGACCGCCACACGGTCGCAGGTGGCATACAGCGTGTCCAGATCATGGGTGACCAGAAACACGGTGAGCCCGAGTGCATTCCTCAGTGTAACGAGCAGTTGGTCAAAAGCCGCGGCACCAATAGGATCGAGGCCGGCGGTTGGCTCGTCAAGAAAAAGGATTTCGGGATCCAGCGCCAGGGCCCGGGCCAGGCTTGCCCGTTTGACCATGCCACCGGAGAGTTCGGAAGGATACTTCCGGGCGGCGCTTGCGGGCAGTCCGGTCAGTGCCAGTTTGACCCTTGCGAGCTTTTCGGCCTCCGCCCGGGGGAGCCCGATGTGTTCCATCAACGGAATGGCCACGTTTTCCTGAAGGTTCAGGGAGGTGAACAGGGCACCGCCCTGAAACAGAACACCGAACCGCTGCTCCAGTTTTGAGCGTTCAGGCGGAGAGAGCGTTAACAGGTTTTCGCCAAAGATCCGGATCTGGCCGTAGGTGGGCCGGTGCAGGCCGACAATGCTCCTAAGCAGCACCGATTTTCCGGTTCCGGACCCGCCGACAACGCCCAGGATTTCACGCCGTCTCAGGTCCAGATCCAGCCCGAGGTGAACCACATTGTCCCCAAACCGGTTGCAAAGCTCACGAACCTGAATGATCGGTGTCATGGATTACCACCCCATTTCCATGAAAAACAGGGCGGCGATGGCATCGAGCAGAATTACCGTGAAGATCGATTGCACAACGCTGGAGGTGGTGTGTTCGCCCACGGATTGGGCACTTCCGCCCACCTTGAATCCCTCCAGGCAACCAATAACGGCAATCAGGAAGGCGAACACCGGCGCTTTGCACAGACCCACGAGGAAATGCCGGAGTGCAATGTCCCGCTCCACAATGGCCAAAAACTGGTTCAGGCTGATATCCAGGGACAGCACACACACCAGTGCGCCACCCACCATGCCCGCAATCATGCCAACAAACGTCAGTATGGGCAGGCTGACCATCATGGCCAGCACCCGCGGCAGGACCAGAAGCTCCACGGGGTTTAGACCCAGGGTCCGGATGGCGTCCAGCTCTTCATTTACTTTCATGGCTCCAATGTGGGCCGTGAACGAACTGGCTGTGCGCCCGGCCAGCAGTATGGCCGCAAGCAGCACGCCGAATTCGCGAAGGAAGGAAAAAGCGACCAGGTTGACGGTGTAGATCGTGGCACCAAAATCCTGAAGTACCGTGGCCCCCAGGAAGGCAACAACCGCGCCCACCAGAAACGTCAGCAACGCGACAATCGGCAGGGCATTCAGGCCGGTATCCTGAACCGCCGCCACGAAAGGGGTCACTCGCCAGCGTCCCGGGTGGGGGAGCACCCTGAAAAGGGTTGCCAGGGTCTGTCCCATGAACCCGAGCAATTGCCATAGAAGCAGTCCCAGGGATTGGACGCGTTCGCCGATCTGGGATAGCCACCGGGTCAGGGCGGGAATCTCGGCAATATCCTGCTCTTTCCACTGGCCCAGTGAGCGGGCAACAATCTGCAGCAAGGCTGCGGTATCCCGATGCAGGACAGGATCGCTTTCCACGAAGTCCTCAAGGAGGTCGGGGCCCAGGAAGTCTGCCAGCAGAGAGGCGCCGGCTGTGTCGATTTGGCCAAGGTTGGTCAGGTCCAGGGTACCAGGCTTGCGGGCGTCAGGGGGCAAGCGGGAAAGCTGCTGCCCGATGGCCTGATAGCCAGACAGGGTCCAGTCGCCAGTGATGGCCAGGGCGCCATGGTTGAATGAGACACTGCCCGGCGTGGTGTTTGGCAGTACTGACGTATCCTGTCGGGCGGCGCCGTGTTGCATTATCAGACCCGGTGTCGAAGAAAAAAACCTGAATATCAAGCTTATAACAGCTTAGAGATTCAATTGACTGTCCGCCAGTACCTCGCGATCTTCAGAATCGTGACTCGCCAGCACAATGGCGGATCCCGACGCTTTTTGTGCCAGCAGAAGCTGATGCAGTCCTTTTCGGGCCTGTTCGTCGAGGCCGGTGAGCGGCTCATCAAGCAGCAGTACTGGCTGGGATCGCAACAGGGTGCGTACCAGGGCCACCCGTTGCCGTTGGCCACCAGACAGGTCACCGGGGAGGCGCCGCTCGTAGCCTGCGAGCCCCACCGAGGCGAGCGAGTCTGAGATCCGTGCCTTCTGATCCTTCGTCAGGCGGAGCCCCGGGTGCATGCCCAGCCCGATATTGGTCTGAACGTCCAGATGTTCAAACAGGTTGTGTTCCTGGAAAACACTGGTGAAGGGTCGGTGCCAGGGTGGCAGTGAATCGATTCGTTGGCCGTCCCAGCTAATGGTACCGGCATCCGCTGACAGAAAGCCCCCGAGGAGGTTGAGCAACGTGGACTTTCCGGAACCGCTGGGGCCGTTAATGGCGATACAGGCTCCCCGCGCCAGAGTGAAATCGAATCGCCATCCCGGCTGGTCGCCGGTATAGCGGAATTCGAGCTGTCGGACTTCAAGCATGGCGCATCTCCGCAAGGCGTTCCAGGGAAAGCTGTTTCGTACCGGATGGTGCTCCCGATCGGCCCAATGCATTGAACCCTATGAACACAAGAAACAGGCTGGCGACCAGCCAGAGGGCCGTCGCAGCCGCCAGCTCCACTCGATAGCTCCCCATCTGCTGGTATAGCAGTACCGGCAGGGTCGGTTGTGCCGGGGAGCCAAACAGGGCGATGACGCCAAAATCCCCCAGGGAAAGGCCGGTTCCGTAGGCCATTGCCAGAGACAGAGGCGCTCGCATCCTTGGCCAGTGCAGCCACCGCCACCGATACCAGCCAAGTATTCCGAGTTGGTCTGCGAGATTCAGGGAAGCGCGATCAAGGCCTCGGAAAGGTTCTTTGAGCAGCTGAAGGGTAAAGGGCAGGGCCATCAGGCCGTTTATGAGAGCGACCAGCGCCAGCCCCTGAGAGGCGTCGCCCAGGCCTGGACGCAACAACAGGAAAAGCCCGGTCCCGAGTACAATCGGAGGCACCATCAGTGGAATCGCCGGTGTCAGGTTAGACAGCCTTTTCAGAGCCGGAATACGGATCGTGCCGAGGCCAAGAATGGCCAAGGCCGTCGCGACAGAGAACGCGCCAGCGGGCAGGGCGATGCTGAAGCTCCTCAGAGAGGCCGCAATCAGCTGTTGCAGGGCTTTGCCGTCGCCGAAGACCACCTCGGCCAGTGACGGAAGCCCGCGGGCCAGGATGGCGATCAGTGGCAGCAACAGGAACAGGCTGAAGGCCAGCAGCAATAGTCGGTCTGTTACTCGATGAGCCGTTCCGCAGTTGGGTCTCGGGATGGCACCCGAGAACGAGCGTTGGGGCGAGAGATTGGCCGAGAAGTCACCGCGTACCATGAACACCCAGAGTAGGCCGCAGATGATCAGCTGAACGACCGCCAGCATGGCCGCCTGTCCGAAATCGAATTCGAATCGCAGGGCCTGATAGATAGCTACCTCGAGGGTGGTGGCGCCAGGTCCGCCACCCAGCGTCATGATAATGGCAAAACTGGTGAAGCAGAGCGTGAACACCAATGCACCAACGCCCGGCAAGACCGGCCGAATGGCTGGCCAGTCGACGGCACGCCAATGCCACCAGCCCCTGAGGCCAAGCTGGCTGGCAACCCGGCGCCGGGGCGCGGGGACCGACTCCAGGCTCTGTAACAGGATGCGGCCGGCCAGCGGAGCGTTGAAGAAGACATGGGCAAGCACAATGCCATTGATGCCATACAGGTTCCACTCATAGGACAGCCAGTGCCCGAGCCACTGGGTTACCGTCGCTTCGCGGCCATAGCAGGCGACAAGTCCTGACACGGCCACAATGGTGGGCAGTACCAGACTCAGTTCCATGATTCTCAACAATGCCTTGCGGCCAGGGAAGGCGCTCTGGCGCAACAGTGCCAGCGCCACCAGAAGGCCCAGGGCAAGGCTGATTGCCGTTGAAATCACCGCTTGCCGGAGCGTAAAGGCAATGACATTGCGAAGGTACGGACTGTTCCACAACTCTGAGATATCCGGCTGGCGGGCCTGCCAGATAAGCGCGCCAAGGCCTGCGAGCGTCAGGGCGATCAGCCCCCCAGATACGAGCAGTCCGGGGAACGTGTGCCAGAACGGCCGGCTCAGGGGCGCGGTGCTGGTGGTGGACGGGAATGCCGCCATTACTGGATCATGGCGTTGAGCCATTGGTTCAGCCAGGCTTTCCGCTGTTGGGCAACGACCGCCGGATCAATATACAGGGTTTTACCGGGTTCAATCAGCCTGTCGAAAACGGCCGGCAAGTCATCGCCAAGGTCGATCGCCGGATACATCACGTTTTTCAGGGGAATGTGCTGTTGGAATCCGGGCGTCAGAATGAACTTCAGAAAATCCCTCGCGAGATCCTTATGCCGGGATGTTTTCACGAGCGCGGCCACCTCGACCTGCAGATAGTGACCTTCATCGAAACGCGCTGCCTGGTAGCGGTCGGTCTTGTCCACCGCCATGTGATAGGCCGGGGACGTGGAGTAGGAGAGAATCATCGGCGCTTCCCCGTTCATGAACAGTGAGAAGTAACCGTCGCTCCAGCTCTTTGTGGTGGCCAGAATCTTGTGGCTCAGCTTCTGCCACTTTTCGCCAGCCTTGTCCCCGTATACAGCCCGCATCCAGAGCAGCAGGCCCAGCCCCGGGGTGCTGGTACGCGGGTCCTCGATGATGATCTTCAGATCATCGGGGGCATTGATGAGGGCCTCGAGGCTGGTGGGAGGGTTGGGCAGCTTCTGGGTGTCGTAAACGAACGCGAAGTAACCGTAGTCGTAGGGCACGAACATGGAATCTGTCCAGTCTATTGGCAGATCCAGGTTGTCCAGACTGATGTCATGGGGGGCGAGCAGGCCGGTCTGGCGGGCCGTTTCCATGGTGCCGGTGTCCAGCCCGAGCACGACATCCGCGTTGGTGGATGCGCCCTCAAGACGAAGCCGCTGCAGAATATCTCCACCACTTTCAAGCGCGACATAGCGAAGCGTACAGTCGCACTTCTTCTCGAAAGCCTGTTTGATCGCCGGGCCAGGGCCCCATTCGGCCGCGAAAGAGGGTTGGGTGTATACCGTCAGGGTGGTCTGGTTATCGGCGAAAGCCAAAGCTGACGAGGCCAGGCCCGCCAATAGCAGAACGCTGCGAAACAGCATGGTTGAAATCCTCTGGATCGTGAGGGGGCCACGCTGCGGTTTCGGGCTGATGGCAAACGCTCAATCCCTTCGCCGGTATGAGCCGGATCAGGTTCGGCGGGTATGGTCTCAGCCCCGATTCCGCGTGGGCACCCCGTTGAGTTAGGGGGAGTATATCATTGATCAGAGGATTCACGTTGTCAGGAGACTAGCCTTCGACCATTGGCACCAGGCGAGAGTCGTCGACGGCTGCAGTACGGTGGTGAACGATTGCCTGGTACTCGTCACTCTCTACCATCGCGAAGAACGCCTCGATGGAAGGGTACCGGACCAGCAACACATGATCCCAGTGTTCGGTTTCCGGGCCAATCAGGGTCGCGGTCGGGGCGCCGGCCCAGACCAGCTCGCCACCAGCGGATTTGACGCATTTGATGGCCCCTTTACTGTATTCCGCATAGGCCTGTTGCCCGGTTCGACCAGAACTGCTGTCACCGTAATCCGCCTGCTGGCGAAATTTCAGCAGATTCAGCATCACGATGGGAGTGCTTTTTGGGGTGTTCTCGAGAACGGTCTTGATGCTGTCTGAGGTTGGATTCACGCTTTTCATGGTTGTACCTGTTGTTTTTGGTGTTGGTTGCACTGTGTGCAGTTTTCACTTTTTCTTTAATTTCATGCACGTGAGACAAAATATCGGGTGCAGGAAATAATGCAACCATGAGGCAGTTCAGGGGTATTCGGGCCTGGACGAGTGACGTGACGAGAGACTGGCGAAGGGACGGCGAACTTTTCTTTCAGGCACAAAAAAAGGCAGCAAACGCTGCCTTTTTCAGTAGCTTGGCTGTTATTTACAGGCCAACTACGTTTTCCGCCTGGGGACCTTTCTGGCCCTGGGTAACGGTGAACTCGACCTGCTGGCCTTCAGCCAGAGTCTTGAAACCGCCGCCCTGAATAGCGCTGTAATGAACGAATACGTCGGGGCCGCCTTCACGAGTGATAAAGCCGAAGCCTTTGGATTCGTTGAAGAACTTGACGGTGCCGGTAACAGTAGACATAGATAATAATCCTGAATTCAATCTTAAATGTGCCGTCGGGATCGTTGTGATCGCTGATCGGCGGTATGCGGGAAATAAAAAACGGACGGTATCAAAAACAGGACGTACTACGTGTTACAGCACTGATGCGTCTTATTGATGAACTGCTTTGCTAATCTTTCCAACGAGGCCCACCTTAACCTGATAACGCGCAAAACCCTAGCGTTTTCTTATAGGCATTTACACCTGCCTTCCGATTATCGCCCCGAACGATGTCTGTGCTGGCCAAAAAATGTCCACAAAGCCTGAAAAAACAGGCGGTTGTTAAAAAAGTGTTGACGCCCGAATCGGAATCCGTAGAATACGCTCCCGTTGACGAGGCAACGCCTCTGAACGAAGAGCGGGAATAGCTCAGTTGGTAGAGCACAACCTTGCCAAGGTTGGGGTCGCGAGTTCGAATCTCGTTTCCCGCTCCATTTCCAAGTCTCTCAATGCCTCCTGAGAGCAAAAGGCCGATTTTTAAAAGGCTTTTCCGGCGCGGTGGCAGAGTGGTTATGCAGCGGACTGCAACTCCGTGTACGCCGGTTCGATTCCGACCCGCGCCTCCATTATTTCCCCAGTCGTTACTCCACCTGGCATCTGTAAAGTTTTCGCGGGTAGTCTAGAATAACGCGAAAATTCCCAGATCTCTCAGGTACATAAAATGCCAAAGTTTTTGCATACGGCAGACTGGCAGATGGGCCGGGCGTTTACCCGTTTTGAAACCGAAGACGGTGCCGCGCTGGTCGAAGCCCGGTTCGAGGCCATTGAAAAACTTGCCCAACTAGCCAACGAACACCAGTGCGATGCGGTATTGGTGGCGGGTGATGTCTTCGACGCACAAACCGTGTCCGATCGCACCATCCGGCGGGTCTTCAACGCCACGAAAGGGTTTGTCGGCCCCTGGGTCATGCTGCCTGGCAACCACGATGCCGCCCTGGCGGAGAGCGTATGGACACGGGCCAAACGCCTGGGTGCGGTGCCCGAGAACGTACACCTTGCGCTTCAGCCTGGCGTCATCGATCTGGATTCCCAGCGCCTGAGCATACTCTGCGCGCCCCTGACCCAGCGCCATACCTATGGAGATCTGACAGAGCCTTTCAGTGGTTACGAGTCGCCGGAAGGCTTCACCAGGGTCGGCCTGGCCCACGGCAGTGTCCAGGGCCTGTTGCCGGACGACATTGACTCTACCAACCCTATAGCGCCAGACCGTGCCGAGGCGAGCAGGCTTGATTACCTGGCGCTGGGTGACTGGCACGGCACCAAACAGATCAATGAACGCACCTGGTACAGCGGAACTCCCGAGCCAGAACGGTTTCGAAACAACGAAGCAGGCAATGCCCTGATCGTCGAGGTTACTGGACCGGGCGCAACGCCAAACGTAACCCAATTGCCGACAGGGCGTTATCAATGGCACCAGTGGCGGCAAACGCTCGCGGTCCAGTCCGATCTTGAGCAGCTGCTGGAGCGCCTGGATGCCTTGCCTGAATCCGCCGTGGTTGAACTGCGCCTTGAAGGTTCCGTAACCCTGGCGGGCGAGGAAACCCTGTTGAAGGCTCTGTCGGTCTCGGAAGCCAGATTCCGCAGCCTCCGCTGCGAGCGTAGTGGCTTGCAGCTTGCCCCCACCGATGACGACATTGCCGCCCTGAAAGCCGATGGTTACGTAGGCGAGGTGATTGAGAGCCTGCGCCAACGGCAGGAAGCTGCACAGGATGACGCCGCCCGGGATGCGCTGGCGGTTCTGGCTGGACTGCTCAGAGAGCGGGAACAGGAGGCCAGCCAATGAAACTGCAGCGAATGCGGATCGAGCAGCTACGCCAGTTCCGTAAGCCCTTTGTTCTGGACAACCTGCAATCCGGCCTGAACCTGATTCACGGTCCCAATGAATCGGGCAAGAGTACCCTGGTGCGCGCAATCCGGGCGGCGTTTTTTGAGCGCTATCGTTCCACGGCCGTTGACGACCTGCGTCCCTGGGGTGACTCCGCAGCGGCGCCCACCATTGAGCTGGATTTCGAGCACGACAACCGGAACTGGCATCTCACCAAGAGCTTCCTGCAGCGCAAACGCTGCGACCTGACCGTCGGCACCGAAACCTACAGCGAAGACGACGCCGAAGAAAAACTAGCCGCATTGCTGGGCTACCAGTACCCGAAACGCGGCGCCAGCAAAGCCGAACACTGGGGCATACCGGGACTGCTGTGGGTCGAGCAGGGCACAGGGCAGGACATCGAACAGGCCATTGAGCATGCTGGCGATCACCTGAAGTCCGCGCTGAATTCTATGGTGGGAGAGGTGGCCAGCTCCGGGGGGGATGACCTGATCGAGACGGTTCGCAGCCAGCGGGACACCCTGCTGACCGGGACCGGCAAGCCCCGGGGAGATTATCTGCAACTGGAAAAGGACCGTGTCCTTTATCAGCGCGAAATCGAAGAGCTGAAGGAACGGGTGCATAAATACCAGGAACAGGTCGACCGGCTTGGCAAACTCACCCAGGACTACGATCAGGCCGAGGCCGAGCGCCCATGGGAAGAGGCACAGCGGCAGCTGGAAGACGCCCGGACGCGTTATCAGCAGGTGGAGCGCCTGGAGCAACAGCAACACCAGGAAAAAGCGACGCTCGCCCAGTTGCAGCAAAACCACCGCTTGTTGCAGCAGAACAAAGAACACCTGGAAGGCCTGAGTCGCCAGCTTGAGAGCCGAAAAGCCGAACTGGACCGTGCCGAGAGAGATCTGTCCACCGCACAAGCCCAAACGCCGATGATTGCAGGCCGTTTGCAAGAAGCCAGAACCGGCTACGAAAAAGCCGAACAGCGACGGAAACTGGCGGTGTTGCTCCAGACCCGCGAAAGGCTGGAGCAGGATGTCCGGCGACTAGAGCAACAGCAGCAGATACTGACCCAGAACCTCGCCAAAGCGAAGGACTACCACCAGCAACTGGAGCAGGCCAGACAGCAGGCCAGAGACAATCGGATTGATTCCGCCGCGGTCAAAAAGCTCAAAGCGACCGCGAACCAGCTGAACGAGGAAACCATCCGTTCACGGACCATCGCCACCCGCTTGAGCTGGGAGCTGGACGCCAACGCATCGTTGACACTGAACAACGAGCCGCTGACCGGGCAAGGCGAGCAACAGCTTCTGGAAGAATCCACACTGGTCATCCCGGGGGTGGGTACCCTGGGCATAACCCCTGGCGGTGAAGAACTGGCCAGTACCCGCAGGAAGCTCAAAACCCTGGAGGACAGCTTTGCAGAACAGCTGAATACCCTTGGCGTCGAATCCGTGGAGCAGGCGGAAGACCGGCTTTCAGTGTTTGAAAGCGCCGGAAGAACCCTGAAGCACGCGGAGGACTTATTGAAATCCGTCGCACCCTCTGGCATTGAGCAACTTGTCACGGAACAGAGCGAGGCAGAACGCGAGCTGGAGAAGGCCAGAAGCCAATTGAAGGCCACGCCGGAACCCGATTCGAAAGCGCAGGTAGCTGCCCTTGAAGAGGCGGAGGCGGCTTTCGTTCAGGCGGGCACCGAGCTGGACAAGGCTGAATCCGACGAGCGTGGACACCAGGCAAAGCTGTCGGCACTGCAACAGACCCGGGACAATGCGAAAACGGAATGGCAGCGGCTGGCGGAAGAAGAAAAGAGCCCCGAGCGCCAGCAGCAGCTTCGCCAGATCACCACCGACCTGGCGAACATTGAAAAACAACAGACCGAACTGCAAGCCAGCCTCGAACGCCGCGAACGGGAAATCCGCGAGGCCCGCCCCGACTTTCTAAAGCAGGACATCGAACGCTACCAGAACGCAGCCAATCATCTGCGCCAGACCCAGGAAAACCGGGGGCGCGAACTGCGCGATATCAAGGTCAGGCTGGAGGCCTGGGGTGCGGAAGGGCTGGAAGAACAGCTCAACGAGAAAGAGGCGGAACTCGACCAGTGCAATCGTCACTACGAGGAACTGCATCGCCGTGCCCAGGCCCTGGATCTGCTGCTGACCCTGCTCACTGAAAAGCGCCAGGCCCTCACACGGCGCCTGCAGGCACCGCTGCAAAAGCACCTCAACCATTACCTGTCGGTGCTGTTCCCGGAAGCTTCCCTGGAAGTCGACGAACAGCTCCGGCCCGGCACCTTCAGCCGGGGCAGTGAACTGGGGCAGATTACCGAACTGAGTTTTGGTGCCAGGGAACAGATGGGACTGATCAGCCGCCTGGCCTATGCCGATCTGTTGCGGGAAGCTGGAAGGCCGACCCTGATAATTCTGGACGACACGCTCGTACACAGTGACAGCGATCGCCTCGAAGATATGAAGCGCATTCTGTTCGATGCGGCCAGTCGGCATCAGATTCTTCTGTTCACTTGCCATCCGGAAAAGTGGCAGGACCTGGGAGTGCCGCCTTTGGATATTCAGGCATCGAAGGAGCAGGCGGCTCAGTCCTTGTAGCCGGCTCTGTGTAGATAGCACCCAAAAGTCTGTTGGCCGGGTCTTGTTCGCCTGGTAGCCTGGACTAAATAGAATTCAGGCTAATTAGTCGCAAGAGAATCATTGAATGAAGGATACGCTGGCCTATTACAACAACAATGCCGATGCGTTTGTGGAATCGACGTTCCAAGTCAGTATGGACGAGCTTTACCAGGAGTTCCTGCCGCACGTTCCCAAAGGTGGACACATTCTGGATGCGGGCTGTGGTTCGGGCCGGGATGCATTGTTTTTCAAGCAGAAGGGGTACCGTGTTTCTGCGTTCGATGGTTCAGACGCGATAGCCTCTCTTGCCTGCGAAAAGACCGGCATATCGGTTCAGCACCGCTATTTCTCGGATATCCACGAATCCTGCACTTACGATGGTATATGGGCCTGTGCAAGCCTCCTGCACTTGCCCTTTGCCGAGGTACCCGAAGCTATTGGTCGGCTGTGGAATGCTCTCAAACCGGATGGCGTTCTCTACATGAGTTTTAAGATTGGGAACGGGGAGCGCCAACACAATGGCCGGCACTTTACTGATGCTGATGAGTCGATTGCCGAACATTGGATCCAGGACCTGTCAGGATCTGAATCCTGTCGGATGTGGCGCACTGATGATCAACGTCCCGAACGGCATGAGCAGTGGTTGAACATTCTTGTGAACAAGGCACCGGCTTCACCGGATAAGTTAACGACCGGCGGGAAAGAACATCATTTTCTGCCGAAACTGTGCCAGGCAATTAAAGCCGCTGATCGAATAGATATGGCCGTAGCGTTTGTGAAAACTACTGGCTTGAATCTATTGTTCCCGGATTTGGTGGGCGCGCTGCAGCGAGAATCTGATCCGGCCCGTATTCGCATTCTCACAAGCGATTATCTGGATATCACCGATTCTGAGGCGCTAAGAAAGCTTGTCCTGTTGCATGACCATGGAGCTCAGGTGCGTGTTTACCAGAGCCAGGGGAGTAGTTTTCATTTGAAAGCTTACCTCTTCGCTGGCCATGTCGAGAATCAGCAAATGTGGGGCAGGGCCTTTATCGGCTCCAGCAATATCAGCCGACAAGCGCTTCAGGACGGGTTGGAATGGAATTATCAGGTGGATTTCCCGCCCGACTCTGGATACCTCGAGGCTGCCAGCAGGTTCGATGAACTGTTTCAGAACCCAAATGTTGTGCCGCTCACTGACAACTGGATCGATGAGTACGAGAAACGGAGGAAGCCGCCACAACAGTCACTGGAACCGGGCAGTGATGAGGAGCAGGAAGTTCCAACACCTAATGAAGTGCAACAGGAAGCGCTAAAGGCGCTGGATCTGGCCCGCTCAGAAGGCTACCGAAGGGGCTTGGTCGTGTTAGCAACGGGCTTGGGTAAAACCTGGCTATCTGCCTTTGATGCCGTTCAAATGGGCGCACGTCGGATTCTTTTTGTCGCCCACCGCGAAGAAATTCTTTATCAAGCGGCCGAGACGTACCTGCGAATCAAGCCGAATAGTCGCGTCGGTTTTTACATGGGTAAGCAGCGCGATCGAACCGTGGACATCTTATGTGCTTCGGTACAAACGCTTGGTAAAGAAACGCATCTGGATCGCTTTGACCCGCGACACTTTGACTATATCGTGGTCGATGAATTCCACCATGCCGCAGCACCCATCTACCATCGGCTTTTGAGTTACTTTGCGCCGCAATTTCTCCTGGGATTAACGGCAACCCCAGACCGGACCGACCGCTCGGATATCTTATCGTTGTGTGACGACAACTTGGTTTTCGAATATCCGTTGTTTGAGGGTGTTAAGGGCGAATTTCTGGTGCCTTTTCACTACTACGGCATCTACGACGAGACGGTCGATTATACCGAGATCCCCTGGCGCAACGGGAAGTTCGAGCCCAATCTGCTTGCCAATAAGCTGGCGACCCATGGACGCGCCAAACACGTCTTCAAAGTATGGAAGGAACAAAAGCAAAGCCGGACATTGGCTTTTTGCGTTTCGCGGGTCCATGCCGATTTTATGGCCAACCAGTTTGTAAAAAGAGGAATCAGGGCGGCAGCCGTTCACGGTGAATCTGAGATGTCTCGTGGCGAAGCCCTGGAGAATTTGGAATCCGGTCAGCTTGAGGTGATTTTCTCTGTCGATCTGTTCAACGAGGGTGTCGATCTGCCCGCCATTGATACGGTGCTGTTATTGCGTCCGACGGAGTCCAAGATCCTGTTTCTTCAGCAAATTGGTCGGGGCCTGCGGAAAAGCGTGGCTACTGGGAAAGACAAGCTTGTGATTCTGGACTTCGTGGGTAACCACCAGAGCTTTCTGCATAAGCCTCAGGCGCTCATCGGGCAGGCGATGAATCACCGACAGCTAGCAGAATTTGCCAGGAAAGCTGAGAAGAATCAGTTGGACCTGCCAGACGGATGCTTTATCAATTACGACCTGCAGGTAATCGAGTTCCTGAAAGCCCTTGATCAACAGGGCGCTGAAAAAGACTATCAGGTCCTGAAAGATACGTTGGGTCGTCGTCCAACACTTACCGAGTACTACCATTTTGGCGCCAGTGTCACTAAAACCCGCAAGGTGCACGGAAGCTGGTTTGGATTGGTTCGGGACATGGACGATCTCGCCGAAATAGAGACAGAGCTTTTGTCCCGCTACGAAACGTTTTTGCTGGAAGTTGAAACGACGGCCATGAGCAAATCCTTCAAGATGATATTGCTAGAGGCGTTCCAGCAACTACGCGGTTGGCGTAGCCCTCCAAAGCTCTCGATACTGGCCCAAGCATCTTGGGAGATCCTGAAACGCCGCCCAAGGCTATATCAAGAAATTGCAGACTCAGTGAAGGAGGTTGATGGTTCCTCGGCGCAATGGCAGCAATACTGGAAAAAGAACCCTGTCGATCATTGGACCAATAAGTCTCCAGCTGTTTTTGAAATTGAGAACGATGAATTCAAGCCAGTTATTGAGCTGGAAGTTGATCAGATACCGCCTTTCGAGGAGATGGTTCAGGAGCTAATTGATTATCGCCTGGCCTCCTATGAAGCGAGACAGTCTGCCAAGGAGGAGTATTCGCCGACTGAAAATGTAGTCCCGCATACTCCTTCTGGAACGGAGTTGCCCTACTTTCCTTCCTTGAAGATCGCTTGTGGCCACTTTAGAAGCAGTAACGCTGAAGAGCCGGAGTACAGACCCATTGGATCGGGACACGGGCGAATAGAGCCAAATCGTCATTTCATTGCCAGAGCCTCGGGAAACTCCATGAATGGAGGAAAGCAGCCGATTCAAGACGGTGATTATCTGTTGCTCGAACAGATCAACCCTAACCAAGCTGGATCTATCACTGGGAAAACGCTCGCAATTGAACGGATGGATGAGGCAGGGGACACACAATATCTTCTTCGGACGGTTCGTAAATCTCCTGTAGGTGAATATCGGCTCGAAGCTGCTAATCCAGAGTATGAAGACATTATTGTTACTCCAGAGCTTCAGGAACAGTTTCGAACCTTCGCACGTTTTTGCGAGATTATAGATCCATTGGAAATGGCTGTCGGACAGGAAATCCCAAGAGAGGAAATCCCGGAGTTATTCGGAGCGACTTTTAATCCTGGCAACTGGCAAAGTGGTCACGTCTTTCTGAAGGATGCCAACGCCCATATTTTGTTGGTGACGTTGAACAAGCAGGGCAAAGGCGCCCAGCATCGATATGTCGATCATTGGATTGATGAACAAACGTTTCATTGGCAGAGCCAGAACTCAACAACGCCTCAAAGCAAGCGCGGTCGGGAGCTGATCGAGCACAAAAAGCTTGGACTCTCAGTACACCTATTTGTCCGTGAGAATAAGCTACGTAATGGCAAAGCAGCCCCCTTCACCTATTTTGGTCCAGTTGAGTATCAGGGCCATGAGGGCAGCGGACCAATGAGCGTGACATTCAGGCTCAGTTCCGCGGATTGAGCCAAACTGGCTCGGAGTTCATTCATTATGCCGGCCGTCAACAAAATGAAGCGCTAACTGAATATTCTCCGCTGGGTCGAATAGGGCAAAACCCGGGTAATAAAGGCGGCCATATAGGTTTGTGGTGTAACTAGATATCGCGGCTTGGGACGTTCTGCTTCTGCAGCTCTGTATATCGTTTCGGCCACCTCAGACGCACTGGCGGTAAACGGCTTGATCCTGGCGCCAGGCGCGAGCGCAGCTTCCATGGCTTCGTACTTTTCCCGATGCACTGCGCTGGTTTGCCCAAGCACAGGCTGTAACGCGGCCAGGGCATGTTCTCTGAACCGGGTCTTCACGGGTCCCGGAAGCACCAGCGAGACGCTTTCCAGGCTTTTGCTGTCCTGTTCATCAAACCAGAAGCTCTCGTGAGCCGCGTTCATCGCGGACTTGGCGGCACAGTAGGCGCCTTTCATTCGCTGGGGCACGATGGAGAGGACGGAGCTCACTGCGATGACCCGCAATGGTATCCGGTGGTGTTCGCAGAGTCTGAGGCACAGGGCGGCCAGCTTGATGGGTCCGAATACGTGGGTGCTGAACTGCTTTTGCCACATGGATTCGGACAGGTCGCGAAGCGCGCCGAATTGGCCATACCCCGAATTGTTGACCAGAATAACCCGATCAGCTGCCGCAATTTCCGTTTCCAGCGTGCCGGCAAGGCTTTCGATCTGGTCAAAGGATTCAAGATCCAGCGCCAGCTCAACAGATGCGAACTCCACGCCGGATGGCTGCCGGGACAGGGCGATCACCCTATAGCCTTTCCGGGAAAAGAGGGCGCAGGCTTCAAGGCCAATGCCGCTGCTGGCGCCAGTTATCAGGGCAATTTTGATCACTAAGTCAATCTCCAATCCTGCATTCTTAGCCGAAATTCAACAACCTGGCGCCGGAAGCTGAAAAGGCTGACATCGCTATCCAGAGGCCTAGGCTATCATTGTTGATGCAAACGTCCTCGATACAATAGGCCTCTGACAGCGTTACATTAAGATAACGATTCTCCTTTACGTTTTCCGGAAATCACGCGTATAACCGTACATACGCTAATAATCCGTAAAGCCAATTCCACCCTTTGGTGACCGCGGGGTGTCTCGGAGAGAGTGCTTTCCACCATGGTACAAGGCCATATCGAAAAACGTCGGCTGGCAGCATTGAAGCGGCTGGGTATTCTGGATACGCCGCCAGAGGAGCGTTTTGATCGTTTGACTCGAATTGCTCGGGCGCATTATGGGGTAAAGACGGCCTTGTTTACGGTTGTCGACCAGGACCGCCAATGGTTCAAGGCCCGTGAGGGCATTGATCTGCAGGAAACACCGAGGTCAGTCGCCTTTTGTGATTTTGCGATTCGGCAAGACCGTGCCCTGATCGTGGAAGATGCAACCCTCGATCCACGGTTCATGAATAACCCACTGGTCACGGGGTCACCGCATATCCGTTTCTACGCGGGGATTCCCATCAGGGAACCCAGCGGCTTCAAAATCGGCAGCTTATGCATCATTGATGACCATCCTCGCACACTCCGCGAGGTGGATCTGGATGTCCTCAGGAGCCTGGCCAGTATCATCGAAGACGAACTCGAACGTTCCTTCCTGTCGGCGGAGTCCCGGTTTGTTGAAGTGTCCCACCTGAACCGCGCGATTCAGCGGGCTCAGAACGTCTTCCTGACCAACGAGAATGAGCGCGCTGCCTTTGAGCTGATGCTCAATGATCTTTTAACCATTACCGGGAGCCAGTTCGGGTTCATTGGCGAAGTGCACCAGCGTTCCGACGATACCCCGTATCTGAAGATCCGGGCGATTACCAACATTGCTTGGAATCCCGAGACTCAGGCCTTGTATCAACAGGTCGAGCGGCGGGGCATGGTATTTGAGAGAGTCGATAACCTTCTTGGAGCGCCCATGATGTCCGGGGAGGTTGTGGTCTCCAATAATCTGACGGAAGACCCCCGTCGTGGTGGTTTGCCGGCAGGGCATCCCCCGATTACGGCCTATATCGGTATACCGGTCTATTCCGGTGGAGAAATGATCGGCCTGGTCGGACTGGCAAATCGGACTGACGGCTACCAACCGGAGTTGGCAGAAGAGCTTGCGCCGTTTTTACAAACGGTAGGTACGCTGATTGAGCAGAAGCGGCTCTATCGGGAAAAACTGGAACACCAGAAAGATCTCGAGCAGGCCGCTAACTACGATCCTCTCACCGGCTTGCCGAATCGGCGCCGCCTTACCGAACTTTTTGAGGAAGAGCTCGTGGAGGCGCGGCAGCGTGAAGGCACGGTCTCGGTCTGCTTTATCGATCTGGATGGGTTCAAGGAGGTGAACGACAGCCACGGCCACGCGGTCGGAGACGCCGTGCTCAAATCGGTTGCCGATCGACTGACCTCGACGATTCGAGCTCACGATGTGGTCGGACGCCTCGGCGGAGACGAATTTGTGGCCGTTCTTCGGGATGTCGCCGATGAGCGGGTTTATGCCAGGCTTCTTGAGGTACTGCGACAGCCGATCAGCTATCGACACTTTGTCTTGCAGCTCTCGGGAAGCATGGGTGTGACGATCTATCCCCAGGATGACGCGGGATCGGATCTACTCATCCGGCATGCAGACCAGGCCATGTATGCGGCCAAGGAGGCGGGCAAGAACAGCTACAAGCTCTTCGACCTCAACTCGCATCAGGAACGGAAGGAGCGGGTGCGTGTACTGGAGCAGATCGGGCAGGCGCTCAGCGGACATCAGCTGGAGCTGTTCTACCAGCCGAAAATGGATCTTGAGAGGGATCAGGTCAAAGGCTTCGAAGCGCTGCTTCGCTGGAATCACCCTGATGAGGGGCTGATCGGCCCCGGCCATTTTCTGGGGCATATTGAATATACCGAATACGCCCGTCAGGTTGGGCTGTTCGTGATTTCCGAGGCTGTTAAGCGATTACTGGAGTTTGAATCGAAGGGGTTGGACTACCATCTGAGTATCAACCTGAGCCCCTCACATTTCCTCGGTCCGTCGTTTGCCTCGGATCTGGAAGCGTCGTTGGCACCGCTTCCTGTCGAGCTGCGCGACAAATTGATCCTTGAGGTTCTCGAAACCACCGCCCTGGACGACACCGAAAGGGCGATTGCAACCGTGCAAGCCTGCCAGGCCCTTGGCGTTCAGGTCGCGCTGGATGACTTTGGAACAGGCTATTCGTCTCTGGATTATTTCCGTCGAATTCCCGTGGATGAAATCAAGATCGACCGGTCCTTTGTAACGGACATGCTGGAAGATCCTGACGGCGAAAGTGTGGTGAATGCCGTCATTGGTTTGTGTCGTAGCTTTGGGCGGCGGGTTATCGCGGAGGGTATTGAAGACCTGCCCACCGTCCACCGACTCGTGGCCATGGGGTGTTCCGCAGGGCAGGGCTTTTATTATTCGAAGCCTGTTCCTTATGATCAGGCATTGACCTGGGCGACGTCCTACAACGGTCAAACCACAGGTTCGTAATGGGAGATTCAGGGCGGCGCGTGGTTATCGCTCGCCCTGAATCAGACTCCCTATTAGCGAATCATCAGGGAAGTGGATCCTGAATCACGGTATGCGTGAACTGGATGACGTTTCGGGTGTCCTCTGCCTGTTTTACAAAGGCCTCGATGTTGCTGCCAGTTTCTCCCTTAGTGCTGTCAGGATAAGGATCACTACCGAGCACCCGAACCCATATGTCGGCGGTCTGATCAGCGTAGCCGCAAGCGGAGCCGGGCGGCTGGCGTTCCACGAAGTCCACGTTAACGCCGCCATAGATATCCTGAGTGGTGTGGGTAAAACTACTGTAGTCAACAAAAAGCTGAGACCCATTGGGGCCCTTGGGTAATTTCCCAACACCGCAATTGGTTCCGCCGTTGCCCTGGCAGGTGGACGTGCCTTTTTTCAGGAACAACAGGCCCTCTGCATCGAGAACAGCATCATCCAGAGTGATCGCCAGGTGTTGAGTGACCCAGCTGCCATCCTGCATGATTTCCACATCGCCTTCGAGTTTGCCCCACTTCATGAGAGCCCAGTACATGGCCAGGCCTGCCAGTGGTGAATCGACGGTCTGGTAATAGCTGGCGTTACCAGTGCCGTCATCCACGCCATAGGCCAGGCGGCCGGAGAGGTCGAGTTTCAGGCCAACTGACGCGTTGATGGAATTGATAACGTCATACAGGGTCCGGTCCAGCACCCGGGGGTTGGTCAGAGCGACACGCACGACATTCAGACGGCCGAGTTCCACTTCGATGACGTCATCTTCATTTCCGGGAACGATGATGCATTCTCCGGTCTCATCGACTTCCATCGGAACCACACCGCCCGGATTGGACGCAGAGAGGGGTTGGGGACAACCGTTACTGTCGAGAATGGGGGCACCGTCGGCGTCTCTCAGGAGTCGCCAGAGATCGCCGTACAGTTCGCCCTTGTTGTTGAAGGGCACGTTTTCGTTCAGTCCGAGCACGGTATTCAGGAACACCAGCCCGTCAATGGTCAGGGGAACGCTCTTGTTGGAGGCGCCGCCCAGGAAGGCCGCCGCTGCATGCATGAGGTCCATATTGTTCTGTACGACGGTAGCCGGCAGCGTCTGAAGCGGTGCGTCTGGCATGTCCTGGATAACGTCGTGGGTGAAGACAATCGTACGGCGGGTGTCGTCGGCATGAGTGGTAAAGCCGGCGATGTTCTCACCGTAATAATCTTCGAGATTGAACACTTTCAGCCAGGCGTTGTCGGTCCGGTCTTCATAGAAACAGCCAGAACCGTTATCCACATACTGAATGTAGGTAAGTGACCGGGGTAAGTAGTCCATCATCCGGTTGTGGCTGGCCTGGGAAAGGTCCGCGTAGCCATTGTGAAGGTCTACTCCGTGATCCCGTCCCGGAGTGCCGTCCCGCAGATAGGCGAGATCACCCAGTGGTACGTCGGGGCTGATTTCCAGCCATTGGGGCGGGGTGGTGGTACCGCCTTCCTTTTTCTCGGGGCCCTAGCCGGCAATCCGGCCTTCTTTCAGCAGCGCATTGTAAAGTGCAAGGTTTTCCCGTGGGGAATCGATGGTGCTCTCAACGACCTCGCCATTCACCGTATTGATCAGTACCAGACGGCCTGCCGGGTCGGTGGTCACGGCTTCCGCCGCGTTGATGTTCTTGATGGCCTCTTCCAGTGCCTGCGCGAACACCCTGGGATTCTGGACCGACGTCCTAATCATGTTCAGACGGCCGATTTCGAGCTCGACGGTGTACTGTTCGTAGCCCTCCACGACGCTGCATTCCAGGCCGAGATCCGGGTTATCAACGGTCTCCAGAATCATCGGAACTGTGTTGTGCGTCGAGCCATCCGGCCAGGTGATGGTTTCGGAGGCGATGGGCTGAATACATCCCTGGGCATCAAGCACCGGAACACCGTATTCATCCCGCTTGATCATCCAGAGATCGCCGAAAAGGTTCTGGGGATCCCGCGAGACATCGTTCAGGCCCAGCGCCGAATTCACGAAGACCACATTATCGATGGTTAACGGAATTTCTTTCCCGGTCGCTGCGCCAAGGAAGGAAGCCGCGCTGTCGAGCACTTTTGGATCAATGGCTGGCTGTTCCGACAACGAATCGGTCGAGCTGTCAGAACTGGACGACCCGTTCGAGCAACCGCCGAGTACCACAGCAGACATCATCACCGCAGTAAGCAATTCATTTTTTGTTCGCAGGTAACGCATAACCACACCCTCGTGCTTGTAATGTACGAAACTGTCTTTCGTAACGTTTATGCCTGCACAAGGCCTGGACCGTTGGAGCAACTGCCTGGTTTACTCAAATTGCCGTTCAACCTGCCTAGACGATTTTGGTCTGTGCTTAGATGAATATAGCGTGGACAAAAAACGACCAACCCGATTTAGGTCAAGAAATCTGAAATTTTTAGCCGGGAGAGGAAGTCGGTTTGAGAGATTTCATATAAATCCGCTCCTGATTTCAGCTCCGCCAAGATGCTGTAGTCACAAGGGTAGCCAGTTATTCGGGATAGCCAGTTATGTCCCGAATACTGCGGTACAGCGGGCGTAGGCGGTGATACATCTCCAGATACACCTCGGAATAGAGCCGGTCGTAGAGTGAGCGGGCGTCCGGATCAGGTTCGAAACGGTCTCCGACCCGCGTCATGGCTGAGATCGCGGTTTCGAAATCCGGGTGCAGGCCCAGTCCGACGGCGGCGTCAATCGCGGCGCCGAGCCCCGAGGTTTCATAGGTGTGCGGACGTTCCGCCGGTAACCCGAAAATATCCGCCGTCAGCTGCATGGCCGCATCGCTCTGGGAACCGCCGCCGGCGACTCTCAGGGTCGTGATGGGGACGCCACTGCGCTTTTCGATGCGTTCTTTGCCCTCTCGCAGGGAATAGGCGAGGCCCTCCAGCATGGCCCGGTAGATATGGGCCCGGGTGTGCACATCTCCAAACCCGATAATGGCCCCCTTGGCCTCCGGGCCCGGCTGGCGAACGCCCGGTGACCAGTAGGGCTGAAGCATCAGTCCCATGGAGCCCGGGGGAACCGACTGGACCAGTTCATCAAAAAGAACTTCAGGTTCGATGTTCCGTTGCGCGGCGATCTTGCGCTCTCGCAGACCGAATTCCCGCTTGAACCAGCTCACCATCCAGAAGCCGCGATAGATCATCACTTCCGTGGAATACCGGCCTGGCAGGGCGGAGGGATAGGGTGGCATCAGGCGAATGGGCTCGACGTAGCGCGCGCTCGTTGTGTTGATCGTGGCGGTCGTACCGTAGCTCATGCAGGCGATGTCCGGGCTCAGGCCTCCGGAGCCCAGGATTTCGCAGGCCTTGTCCGAGGCGGCGGCAATCACGGGCAGCGGCTTTACAAGCCCGAGGTGGCGGATGGCGTCGCTGGTCAATGTGCCGATTTCCTCGCCGGGTGGCACCAGTTCCGGGAGCATCTCTCGCTTGACCGGCATGGCCTGCCATTTGAAATCCCTCGGGCCCGCCCAGGCCTGTTTCTTGTAGTCGAAGGGCAGGTAGCCCACCTGGCTGGCCACAGAATCGCGAAACTGGCCGGTCAGGCGGTAGTTCAGGTAGCCGGAGAGCAACAGGAACCGATCCGTACGGGCCCAGAGATCCGGCTGGTGAGCAGCGATCCAGTTGGCCTGGGTCTTTTCCCGGAACCGTCGTATGGTGTCTTCAAGGCGCGTTACCTTGAACAACCATCCCCAGGGTCCGCGAAGCGGACCATCTACCGGTGCATGACGTTGATCGAGCCAGATGATGGCAGGGCGCAGCGGCTCACCGTGTTTGTCCAGGTTGATGACCGTGCCGCGCTGGGTGGTGACCGTAACACCGACAACCTGGTCAGGGGCGGCCTCGGTGGATTGCCAGAGGTTCTGGCAGGCCACGCCAAGGTTGTCCCAGAAGTATTCCGGATGCTGTTCCGCCCAACCGGGCTGCGCCGAAAAATAGGGTTCGATTTCCTGTTTGCCTTTACCTACCAGGTGGCCTTCAGCATCGAACAACAGAGCCCGCACACTCTGTGTGCCATTGTCGATCGCCAGGATCAGAGGCTTACCGGTCATGGTGTTCCTCCGGCCAGGGTGCTGCGCTGTAGGCTCTCTGGTACAGATGGCGGTAACGATTCACCTCATCCATCCATTGCTGATCGGTCCAGCCAAGAACAGACTGGCAATGCTCTCGCAGCTGCGGCAGGAGGCATTCGCCGCCATCGGGCAGGATCAGGCCGAGACGGGTGCGCCGGAGCAGGAGATCATCCAGGTGAACCACCTGTTCGGCTTTACAGGCGAAGGTCAGCTCTGCCCACAGAGCCTCGGCACCGGGCACCGGGGTCAGCTGGGGTTCGTCGAGCAGAGCAGGAAGATCGGGGCCGTAGGCTCCGCGCAGCCGCTGCCAGGCCAGATGGGACAGATTGGTCGGGCGCGGCACTTCGGGCACCGGGCGAAAGACCGCCGCGCTTTCCGACCGCAACGTCCGGCGATGGTCGGGACCGAGTCCCAGCGAGAGTGCCTCCCTCGCAATCTGGCGGAAGGTGGTCAGCTTACCCCCGGCTATGGTCACCAACCCCCGGTCGGCTTTGATGGTATGTTCACGGTTTTCCCGGCTCGGGGATTTGCCCGTGCCGTCGGTGACCACCGGGCGCACGCCGGACCAGGTCGACAGGATATCCTGTTGGCTGATGCCACGGGATGGAAATAGCTGAGCGGCAATCCGCAAAAGATAGTCCGCTTCCGACGCCGAGATGGCCGGCTCTCTGGCGAGGTTTTGGTCATGGTCGAGGTCGGTGGTTCCCAGAACTGTGGTTCCCTGCCAGGGAAAGGCGAAAACCGGTCGGCCATCCTCCGGATGGAGTACCGAGACCGCGCAGGTAACCGGCAATCGATGCCATGGCAGGACCAGGTGGCTGCCGCGTAACGGGCGGATTGTCAGGCCGCCAGAGCGCTCGCTGCTTGTTTCCGGGAGGCCGCCCCAGGCACCCGTGGCATTGATCACGAGACGGCTTTTTACATCGATGTGCTGATCGTCCAGCCCGTCTTGCAGGCTGACGCCCGTCACGTGGCCATCGCGCTGTAGGATGTTCACGGCTCGGGTGTAGTTCCGGCATACGGCACCGTCTGCCCGGGCCTCCGATAGAACCCGAAGTACCAGTCGCGCATCGTCGGTGACACCATCGGCAAATACGCTGGCGCCGAGGAGGCCGCGTGTGCTCAGGGCAGGTACCCAGTTCAGGCTGTCGGACGCTTGCAGGAAACGGCGGGTGCGGCGCTTGCCCAGGTAGTCGTACACCCGAAGCAAAAGCTGGAACAGCCTTGGCCCGGGGAATCGGCCCCGGTAATGGGGCATGATAAAGGGCATTGGATCAACCAGCCCGGGTGCTTCCTGAATCAATCGCTCTCGCTCCCTGAGCGCTTCACGGGCAAGTCCCGGTTGGCCGCTACCCAGGTATCGCAGGCCGCCGTGCACCATTTTCGACGATCGGCTGGAGGTGCCCCAGGCAAAGTCCTGTTGCTCCACTAACAGGCTCCGAAGCCCGCTACCGGCGGCTTCGCGAGCAATCCCGGCCCCGGTAATGCCGCCGCCAATAACGACGACGTCGAATTCGGAGTTGTTGGCCAGCAGCTGATTGAGAGGGGGGCGACGTGTCATGACTTACTCCACCAGCGTGCCGGGGTTCAGCAGCCCGTCGGGATCAAACCGTTGCTGCAATGCCTCGATCGCCGCCATACCCAGGGGGCCTTTTTCCCGGGGCAGGTAAGGTGCGTGATCTTTGCCCACGCCGTGCTGATGGCTGATGGTGCCGCCGTTGGCCACGATGAGTTCGGAGGTGGAATGCTTGAGAGTCTGCCACCGCCTGAGGGTGCCGGCGTAGCTGTCCGCCACGGGAAAGACATACGTGGTGTATATGCTGCAGCCCTCACCGTAGACGTGCGACAGGTGGGTGAACACATGAGTGGGTTGATTGGGATCGTCCAATCCCTCGCGAAGATTGGTTTCGATCTTTGCCATCAGTGAATCCACATTCGACCAGTCCGTTGCCGTTTCCAGCGTGTCCACCGCGTAACCTTTCTGCCAGAGTGCTTCACGCAGATAGGGCATGGTGAATCGCTTTTCCGCCCACTTGTCGCCCATGCGGGTGCCAAGCTGAATGCCACCGAATTCCTTGCACAGGCGTCGGGCCTGTCGCAATGCCGCCTTGCATTGGGCAACGGAGCCGGTCACCCCAAAGGTCATCATGCATTTGCCATCGGCTGTTCCCCGAAGGCGCAGATATCGTTCAAGCATTCCGATGAGCGCAGGATGTCCGGCGAGCGCAAGCTGGGTTTCGGTTTCAACGGCATTGCTCAGCCGCAGCATGGATAACTGGATGCGCTTCTGCACCAGCATGCGGCAGGCTTCGCGGGCACTCTGCCAGTCCGGGAAGAAGGCCACATGAAACTGTTCCCGCTCTGGCAACGGACTTACCCGGACTTTGACATCGGTGAGGATGCCGAGCCGGCCTTCGGAACCCAGGATCATCTCCCGGACATCCGGCCCTGCACTCGACGCCGGCACCGTGGGGATGGTCAAGGTGCCTTGCAGTGTCTCAATCGTTCCTCCGGCAAATAACTGTTCAATGCGCCCATACCGCAGCGATTGCTGACCACTGGATCGGGATGCGACCCAGCCGCCGATCGTTGATAACTCAAAGGATTGGGGAAAGTGGCCCAGGGTGTAGCCACGGGCCCGAAGCTGGGCCTCCACCAACGGGCCGGGGGTTCCGGCGCCGAATGTTGCAACCTGGCTTTCCTGGTCCAGGTCGATCAACCGGTTCATTCGGGCAAGGCTGACCGTGAGAACCGGTCCTGAGTGTTCAAGCGGATTGATGTGGCCGGCCACGCTCGTGCCACCGCCATAGGGTATAAGCGTTACCGAGTGTTCTCGGGCGTAATCCAGCAGCGTCCGGATCTGTCCGGCATCCTCGGGTAGGGCAACGCCGTCCGGAAAGGGGCCCATGTCGCCGCTTCTCATAGCCAGCCAGTCGGGCAGGCTTTGACCACGAGCGTGACGCACCCGGACCTCTGCATCGGTAGAGACGATCCCGCGGACAGGCTCGGTCAGTTCCAGCCGGGATGCCGGCACCTGCTGACACACGGTTTCCAGGGTTGCATCGGGAAGGGGTGTGGCTGAACCAATCCGTGCCTCCAGAAAAGCGATCCCTCCGTCGGGCAGGTCCAGCGTGAATTGATCGTCGCCCCATCCATTCCAGCGCCTCATGCACATTTCTCCAAGCAGATTTCAGACAAGCGCGTATTCTAGTGCCTGGTCCGTACCCGCCGCATTGTCGGGTGACGACAGGGTGGGTGTCATTTACCGCCAGTGCAGTCTCAGGGGCGAAGGGCTTCGGAGAGGCGGTTGTTCAGTTCTTTCCAGCGAGAGAGTTTTTTCGCCTCACCAATCCGGGTTCGTTCACCGCCGGACTGGTTGAGCCAGAGGCCTTCACCGTTGAAGCTGTAAACTGGTTCAAGATCAGTTCGTTGGGACGCAGGCTTAATGTCATTTATCAGGTTGTCCAGAATCAGCGGATCGGCATCAGGCTTCGGATACCAGGCCAGAACCATGTGTGCCTGGTTCAGTTCCAATGCTTTGACGTAGACGATGCGCATCTGGTTGTCAGGCACACCCATGGATTTGAGCGTCAGATACTTGGCGATGGAAAAATCCTCGCAATCGCCGCCATTGGTGGTCAGCAATTCCACCGGCGTTGCCCAGTAGTCCTCCTCACCCCAATGCTGTATATCGCTGACGAACCTGACCCGGTTAAAAAACGAGTTGACCAACCGGAGTTGCCGGTTGGTCGGTGCGTTCTGAGCAAGATCGGTGAGGCGCTTCCAGTCCTCCAGGCGCTGGTAGGCGGCCTGGCCGAACTCTTTCTGAACATATTCCAGGAGGCGGTTGCTGAGTTCGAGGGCGCCGGCCAGGGATACGGCCAGCAACAGAGGTAACCAGAACGAACGACGTGGGTGGCGGCACTTCCGTTGCGCTGCCGTATTCATGATCGCCTCAGTTGTTATTCCGGAGGCGTTCGCGAAGTTGTTCGAGACGCCGGCGGATTTCCTCACGCCGTTCCTGGTCGCTGGTGCCGGCCTGAACGGGTGAGGATGATTGGTTGGACGGGGGGCTTTCCGTCGTCGATGTCTCAGGAGGCTCGTCCGGAGCGATGGACAGACCGGCCTGTTGCTCGGACTCGGGGAAGAACAGGTTTTCCAGCTTTCCGGAACGTTCGATGATGACCCGGTTCGGAAACACCGAACGCAGGGTTGCGTTTCCGGGCAACTCGTCACCGACCAGGTAAACGTCAGTCTGACTCTTTTCGTCCTCGATCAGGGCACTGCCGGGGAAGTCGCCGCTGGCGGCCATGACGCCACGGAGAAAGAGGCGGAGATTGGTCTCGGGAAGGTTTTCGGTACTGACGGCCTGGGCGTCGCCCTCGGAGGCAGGAGTGCCGAACAGGGATAAAGAGGCCAGATCCACCTTGGGTTCATTCCGTTTGACCGCTGCCGGCCGGGCCGTCTGGGTTTGGCCGGACTGGTCAATGTGCCGGGCGTCCTGCCAGAAGCGGTATCCCTGCAGCGCCGTCGTGCCGAGCATGGCAACAGCTGCGATAATGGCGAGCAACGCGGGAAGCCGCTGATCAAGTGCAAACATGGACGTTCCTGAACGTTCTGGTGGACCGAAAAAAGTCCACAGGTTATCAGACGGAAATGTTTAAGTCGCAGTATAGTGTATGGAGTTATTCAGCGGGTCCACCTCCTGTGATAGCCTTCCTGAATTAATTGAATAAAAAAGGGTTTCCCGGAGCCGACTTTGACCACCGAGAATGAAATACCGCAGCAGGAAGCGCCGTTGGGCAGGCTTCCGTTTACCTTTGCCAAGCGAAACGGCGTGATCCTGACCCGGTCGGACGATGGGGAACCGGTCATCCTGGTCCGCCCTGGTGCTCCCCACACCGCCCTGGCCGAGGCCAATCGCCTCAGTGGTGGGCGTGCCCGCTTCTCGACCATTGATGCCGGCCAGTTTGATCAGGCCCTCAATGCGGCCTATCAGAGCGACTCTGCAGAAGCGATGCAGATGGTGGAAGGTATTGGCGATGACATGGATCTGGCCTCCCTCGCGGATTCGGTTCCGGAGACGGAAGATCTGCTTGAACAGGAAGATGACGCGCCGATTATCCGGCTGATCAACGCCATTCTCACCGAAGCGGTCAAGACCAGTGCATCGGACGTGCACATCGAAACCTACGAAAAGCAGCTGGTTGTGCGATTCCGGATCGATGGGGTGCTTCGGGAAGTGGTTCAGCCCAAGCGGGCGCTGGCTCCGTTGCTGGTATCCCGGATCAAGGTCATGGCCAAGCTGGACATTGCCGAGAAACGGGTGCCACAGGATGGCCGGATCGCCTTGCGTGTTGCCGGCCGGGAAGTGGATATCCGGGTCTCCACCATGCCATCGTCCAGCGGTGAGCGGGTGGTTCTGCGTCTGTTGGACAAACAGGCCGGTACCATCCGGCTCGAATCCCTCGGCATGGCCGGTCGCGACCTCAAGTTGATGCGGAAGCTGATCAACCGGCCCTATGGCATCCTGCTGGTTACCGGTCCTACGGGCTCCGGTAAGTCGACCACACTCTATGCGGCCCTGCAGGAAATCAACGACCGGAGCCGGAACATCCTGACGGTCGAGGACCCGATCGAGTATAACCTGCCGGGTATCGGGCAGACCCAGGTCAATCCGAAGGTCGATATGACCTTTGCCCGGGGTTTGCGGGCCATTCTCCGTCAGGATCCGGATGTTGTGATGATTGGTGAGGTGCGGGATCTGGAAACCGCCGAGATCTCGGTCCAGGCCAGTCTCACCGGCCACCTTGTGCTTTCCACGCTGCACACCAACACCGCCGTCGGGGCGATCACCCGGTTGATGGATATGGGCATTGAACCGTTCCTGATTTCTTCCAGCCTGGTCGGCATCGTGGCCCAGCGCCTTGTACGGGTGCTGTGTCGGGAGTGTCGTGAGCCTTACACGCCGGGTGAGGAACATTGCGAATTCCTGCAGCAGGACCCGCAGAATCCTCCGACCATCTACCGGGCTCGCGGCTGCGAACACTGCAACCAGCTCGGGTATCGGGGCCGTATTGGTATCTATGAGGTGGTGGAGATCAACGAGGCGATCAGCACCCTGATTCACAAGCGTGCCGGAGAGATGGACCTGGAGAAAGAAGCCCGGCTTCGTGGTCCGAGCATCCACAGCGATGGTGTTAACAAGATCCTTGAAGGCATAACCACGGTGGAAGAAGTGCTCCGTGTGACCCATCGGAGCCAGTAAACCATGCCAGCTTACGAGTACAAGGCCCTTGACCCCCGGGGCAAACAGAAGAGTGGCGTTGTTGAGGCCGATGCGCCCCGTGCGGTTCGCCAGCAACTCCGGGAAAAGGGACTGACGCCACTGTCGGTTGAGCCGGCGGCGGAACGGCAACGTCGGTCGACGTCGTTGAGTCGGCGTGGCGGATTGGCTGCCTCTGATCTGGCATTGATTACCCGGCAACTGGCTACATTGATCCAGTCCGGCATTCCGATCGAGCAGGCGTTGAGCGCGACCGCGCAACAATCCGAAAAGCCCCGCATCCGCAGCATGTTGATCGCCATCCGGGCGAAGGTGATGGAAGGGTACAGCCTGGCGGATGGTCTCGGAGAATTTCCCCGGGCGTTCCCCCGGCTTTACCGCTCCACCGTTGCGGCCGGAGAACACGCCGGCCATCTGGATCTGGTGCTGAACCGGCTGGCGGATTACACCGAAGGGCGCCAGGAGGCCCGCCAGAAAATCCAGCTCGCCGCGATCTATCCGATCCTGCTCAGTGTTGTTGCCATCGCCATCGTTGTGTTTCTTCTCACGTACGTTGTCCCGGATATTATCGAGGTATTCGTCAAGCAGGGTCAGGAGCTGCCAGTGCTGACCCGTGGTCTGCTGGCGGTGTCGGAATTTCTGAGCCAGTACGGTGTCTACCTCCTGATCCTGTTGATCGCTGCGGTGGCCGGATTCCGGTACGCACTGGCCAAACCCGGTTTCCGGAAACGCTTTCACCGGCGTCTCCTGCACCTGCCTCTGCTCTCCGGCATGGTCCGTGGCATCAATACCGCCCGTTACGCCAGTACACTGAGCATTCTGACTACGAGTGGTGTGCCGCTGGTTGAGGCGATGCGGATTGCCGGCGAGGTGCTTTCCAACGATTACCTGCGGGAACGTCTGAGGGATGCGTCCCGCAAGGTGAGTGAAGGCGGATCTCTGCACCGGTCCCTTGAACAGACCGGTTACTTTCCGCCGATGATGCTGCACATGATTGCCAGTGGTGAGGCCAGCGGCGAACTGGACGACATGCTGGGGCGGACGGCACGAATGCAGGAAAACACCCTGCAGTCGAAGATCGCGGCCCTGGTTGCCCTGTTTGAACCCATGATGTTGCTGGTCATGGGTGGGGTGGTTCTCATAATTGTCATGGCAATCATGTTACCCATCCTGAATATGAGTAATCTGGTGGGGTGAATCCGCCGAGATGTGTCAGAACCGATAAGCAGGAACGGATGCCAATCCAATGACGAGTGAAACGATGAAGAGCAAGACTATGAACAAACTGTCCAGAAGCCAGGGCTTCACCCTTATCGAGATCATGGTAGTCATGGTCATCCTGGGGCTGCTGGTGGCCATTGTCGCTCCCAACATCATGGGGCGGAGCGATGAGGCTAAAGTGACCATTGCCAAGACACAGCTCAAGAACATCCAGAGTGCTCTGGACCTGTATCGGCTGGATAACAGTCAGTACCCCTCTACGCAACAGGGGCTGGAAGCGCTGGTTTCGAAACCGAGCGGAAGTCCCGAGCCGAAGAACTGGAACCCTGAGGGTTACATGAAAAACGTACCCGAAGATCCCTGGGGTAATGAATTCCAGTACGTGAGCCCGGGCACCGAGGGACCTTACGACCTTTACTCCTACGGCTCCGACGGTCAGGAAGGCGGTGAGGGCGACGCCGCGGATCTGAGTGTGTGGCAGGCCCGGGACTGATTGGTGTCAAAGCAGGGGACAGGTGCGGCCGGCTTTACGCTGATTGAGATTCTGGTTGTCCTGATCGTGGTCGGTCTGCTGGCCTCCCTTGCCGTGTTTACCCTCGGCGGCAGTTCCCAGCAGCGCCAGCTGGAAAACCAGGTTCAGGAGTTGTATCTGCTGATGCAGACCGCAGGTGATCAGGCCGTACTCAACAATCAGGAACTCGGCGTTACGGTCAATGAGGATGGCTACCAGTTCCTCGCGTTCCAGGACCAGAAAGGTGACTGGAAACCCGAGGATCAGCGCCTGTTCAGTGCGCGTACCTTTCCCGACTGGCTGGTCGTTACCAAATTTATCGAGAATGATGCACCCAAGCTGGCCTCCGGGGAGGATCGAACCCTGCCGGATATCGTCTTTTTCTCCAGCGGCGAAACCACGCCTTTTCAGATCGAATTCACCGTGGCAGCGAATCCCGATCAGAAGCAGATTCTGGAGTCGGACGGCGTCTCCGGTGTCCGGTGGCGAAAGCCCGGCGAAGAGGCGGATCGCTGATGCGGCGGGCCAGGGGATTCACGCTGATCGAAGTACTCGTGGCGCTGCTGGTTTTCGGCCTGATAGCGGCGGCGTCCGCCGAGGTCGGGAGCCAGTATATTTCCAGCTACGAACGGGTCCGGGACAAGACGCTCGCCGGCTGGATCGCCGATAACCGCATCAATGAGATCCGTTTGCAGGACGCACTGCCCGGTATCTCGGAAAATTCCAGTGACCTGGACTACGGCCGCTACCGGTGGCGGGTGACCACGACGGTCAAGGGTACGGCGGAACCCACCATGCGTCGGGTGGAGGTCTCTGTCGAAAAGTATGTGGGTGACAGGGCCGATCCGGTACCGGTTCATACGCTGACTGCGTTTGTGGGTGAGCAATGAAACGGGTGGCGGGTTTCACGCTCATGGAAGTCCTGATCGCCGTTGCGATTACGGCGATCATCGGCCTGGGTGTCTGGCAGGTGATCCACGGCGTGGTCACATCCCGGGACCGTGTCAACGAACTGGCCGAACAATTCGATGGCCTGGAAAAAACCATGCTGTTTCTCGAGCGGGACATTACCCAGGTGGTAAACCGTCCGGCGAGAGATCTTTATGGCGATTTCCAGCCTGCCCTGACCACCCGGGATGACGGCTTCGCCCTTATGTTGACCCGACAGGGCTGGCGTAATCCCCTGGGGCTGCGGCGCAGTAACCTTCAGCGCGTCGGTTGGGAATACACCGGTGACGAGTTGCGCCGTCGATACTGGCCCAACGTCGATCAGGGGCAGGAGGACAACAGTGAAGATGTGCTCCTGCTGGACCAGGTGACCAGCTTCAAGTTGCGATTCCTTGACGAACAGGGGAACTGGCACGACGACTGGCCATTGAACGATGATCTGGCGAGCGCAGACCCGGGCGCCCGACCGGACTTTCCCTTGCCAAAAGGCATTGAGATCACACTTGAGCACAAGCGATTCGGCAAACTGGTGAGAACGTTTGCGCTTCCGGATTTTGACGCTGCCGAAGCACAGGGCGAGGTCAATCGCTCCAGTGAAGCGGCCACCGGCACCGGGGAAAGCCAGCAACCACCTGCCGGGAATAACAGTGCGCAGCAGGGAGCAGGGCAGTCGTGAGTCGTCCCTTGAGCAGACTCGTCCGTGGAGAGAGGGGCGTGGCGCTGATCATGGTGCTGCTGGCCCTCGCGTTGGTGGTGATGCTCGCCGCCGGTATGACCCGACAACTGAACATCCGGGTGTTCAAGGCGGGCCATTACCTGGCGCAGCAGCAGGGCTACAGTATCGCTCTGGGGGCTGAAGCGTTTGCCCGGCGCATCCTGACCCGTGATTTCGAGGACGACAAGGATGATAACGCCATGGTGGACAGCCTCGACGAGGTCTGGGCCAGTAATTCCGCCATCCTCCCCCTGGACGAGAATGGCGTCGTGGAAGTCCAGATCGACGATCTCGGTGGCCGTTTCAACCTCAACGATCTGGTGACGGCCAGCGGGCAGGTGGATACGCTGGCGAAAGACCGTTTTTCCCGGTTGCTGCAAGCGCTTGGTATTAACGGGATTTCCGCGGACACGCTGGTCGACTGGATCGACGCCAACGATCAGACCATCAGCGCCTATGGTGCCGAGGACGGCCAGTACCTGATGGCCGACCCGGGCTATCGTGCGGCGAACCAGCCTTTCACCAGCGTGACGGAACTGCGACTCGTGCAGGGAATGACCGAAGAGATTTACCAGGCACTCAAGCCCTATGTTGCAGCCGTGCCAGTCAGTGGTGTGGGCATCAATGTGAACACGGCCAGTGGTCCGGTGCTGCAATCCCTGCATGAGAAGCTCTCCGAATCGGATATTCAATCGGTGCTGAAAAAGCGCGAAGAACAGCCGTTCGAGAATGTGCAGGATTTTCTGGCGCTGCCGGAATTTGCGGGGCTTGGGCTCACGGCTGCGGAGTTGACCGTCCAGACCCGTTTTTTTGAAGTTGTTTCACGGATTACCTACGATAATCGGGTTGTGACCATGGTCAGTACCGTGTTTCGTAATGGCGAAGGCAAAGTCCGAACGATCAGCCGGGATACCGGACAGAAAAACCGGATTACCAAAGAGCCTTACACTATTTCAGAAGGATAACCATGTCTTATCGCCTTTTTGTCCGGCCGGTTCCGCCGTTTGCGGACATCGCTGAAAACGCCGAAGCGCAGTTGTTCCAATGGGCCCTGCAGGATGCCAGCGGCGATATCCAGGCCCGCGGAACCAGCGACACCCGGGATGCCATCGAACAGACACTTTCCCAGAATGCACTTGATAACGTTCTGTTGATCGGCCTCATCCCCGGAGAGGAGGCTCTGTTCTGTGTGGCCGATATTCCTGCCCGGCAAAGCCGGTTTATCGCGCAGGCATTGCCATACGCGGTCGAAGAACAGATTGCGCAGGATATCGACACCGTGCACCTGGCTCTTGGTGATCATGGGGATCAGGGGTACCGGGTCGCAGCAATCGATCGTCAGGCCATGGCAAACTGGGCGGCCCTGTTCAGTCACTGGCACAATGCGCGGCTTGAAGCCGTGTATCCCGATGCCTCTCTCTTGCCGTCTACCGACGGGGGGTGGTCGATCTGCCTGGATGGGGATGGCGTCATGCTGATCAGTGAGCGGGGCGAATGGCTGGCGATGCAGGCCGCCAACCTTGGTATGTTTGCCGGGACACTGGCGGTGCCATCCAGCGAAGATGTGGTCGCGGAGGTTCCGGTTACCCTGTATGGCACCGAGGAGGAGCTGGCATTCCAGCAGGCTCTGGTTTCGGATCTCCGGTCACAGGGACGGTTAGCGGTGAAAACCGAAACGCTCGAGATCCGTCCCCTGGAACTGCTTGCCCACGCCTACTATCACCACCTTTGCCGCCCCATCAATCTTTGCCAGGGGGCCTTTTCCAACAAGTCAGGTCGAAGCAGTACCCTCGGCCCCTGGAAGCCCCTGGTGGCAGTCGCAGCCATCTGGTTTGTTGTTCAGGTAGCGCTGGAAGCCGGAATGGGCTTTTATTATCAGAAGCAGGCCGAAAAACTGGATGAACAATCGATGGCGGAATACCACAGGGTTTTCCCGAATGATACGAAAACCCATGCCGGTAATCTGCGGCGAGTAATCGAGGGTCGGCTCAGGGTTGCCGGTTCGCAGGGGCAGGAGCTGGGATTTATTGCACTGATGAAATACACGGGAGAACAGTATTCCCGGTTGCCATCCAGCGGTGCGGTGACCTTCAATTCCGTCAATTTCAGCCGTACCCGTGGCGAGTTGGTGGTCGACTTGCGCGCAGACAGTTATGACCGGCTGAGTGCGCTCCGGAATGGGTTGTCTTCGCAAGGTCTGGAGGCCGAGATCGGCTCGGTCGTCAATGAATCCGGCGGTACCCGCGGCCGGCTTACGGTATCGGGAGGCTAGGCATGCTGGAGCGACTCAAGGAACAACCCGCAATCAGCAAACTGATTACCCAGTATGACCAGCTGTCCCGGAGGGATCAGCAGGCGTTGTTGGTTCTGGCCGTAGCGGTGATTCTGGCATTGCTTTACTTCGCGGTCTGGCGACCGGTTACGGAGTTTGAGCAGCAAGCCGAAAGTGCCCGGGAGAATGCGGCAGAACGCCTGTCCTGGATGCAGGCCAATCAGGCGGCCATCCGCAGCCTGGCAGGGGCATCTGCCAGTCAACAGGCGACTGGCTCGGACAAACCAACGGACGGGCGCGCACTGATGGCGCTGGTAACCCGGTCCGCCAGGGAGTCCGGCCTCACCCTGCAGCGATTCGAGCCTAGTGGTGATGACGCAATCCGGGTCTGGCTGGACGGCGTACCCTATTCGGGCGTCGCGGCCTGGCTGGAAAAACTGAATACCGAAAATGGTGTAGTGATTGACCAGGCTGCGATGGATCGTGGTAACAGTCCCGGCCTGGTATCCGTTCGTTTGACCCTGGCGATTTAAAGGAGAGAGCCATGAGTGACGACACCGATAACCAGAACAACAGCGAAGAACCGGTGATCGTTCGTCTGGACGAAACCGCTCGTAACGAAGCACAGTCGATCCTCTACCACGCCTATCGTGGCGAGCCCACCTTTCAGTATCTTTTTGACCACCGCAAACCGGGGTACGATCAGCGGGTTCGGGCGACGGTCCGTGAGCTGATCGACCTGTATTTCGAACACAACCACGATGCCGTGGGCGTCATGGTCGACAATTCGCTTGTGGCGGTCGCGTTTATCGGCGAGCCAGAAGTTCGCATGAATTTGACCGAACAGCTCAGCTGGCGCATTCGCATGGTCCTGACCACGGGATTTGCGTCGACGCGCCGTTACATGGATTATCACGAACAGATCCGACACCTGCTGCCCCAGCCGCAGGCTCACCAGTTGCCGCTGATGGGGGTGAACCCGAAGTACCAGAATCGGGGGTATGGTCGATTGCTGCTCAAGGCCATAGAACGGGTCTGCGCGGATAATCCAAGGGGAAGCGGCATTGTTCTGGATACCGGAAACAGCCGTTACCTGCCTTTTTACGAATCCGAGGGTTTCCGCAGCCTCGGTCAAATCCGATTGGGCGATTTCGAGGATCACGTCCTGTTCCGGGAAACGGCTGCGGTTAACGAGGCCCGGGCCAGTGAGCCCGGCTAAAGTCCATCATTGCAATAGGAGACGCTGTGTCTGACCAGGAGTTTGACCTGATTGTTATTGGAGCCGGATCCGGCGGTGTCCGCCTGGCCAGAATGTCTGCCCAGCGCGGTGCCCGTGTAGCTGTGGTTGAATCGCGGTATCTCGGGGGCACCTGCGTCAATGTAGGCTGCGTTCCCAAAAAGCTGTTCGTGTATGGCGCCCACGTCCATGAAGACCTGGAAGACGCTGCAGGTTATGGCTGGAATGTCCCGGTCGATGACGTCACGTTCGACTGGTCGACGTTAGTGGCCAACAAGAATGCTGAAATCGAACGCCTGAACGGCATCTATGGTCGTCTGCTGGAGAATGCGGGTGTCACCGTGATCCAGGGTACCGCGTCACTCCAGGATGCCAACACGGTCGTGGTTGGCGATTCCGTCTACAGCGCCCGCCATATCACTGTGGCAACCGGAAGTTGGCCGATCATTCCGGAGGTTCCGGGCAAGGAATACATCCTGACCTCCAATGAGATGTTCTATCTGCCTCAACTTCCCAAGCACGCCGTGGTTTGGGGCGGTGGCTACATCGCGGTCGAGTTTGCCGGCATTCTGGCCGGGCTCGGAGTAGAAACAACGCTGATCTATCGGGGGGAGCTGTTCCTCCGGGGATTTGATGACGATATCCGTCGGTTCACCGAACAGGAAATGCGGAAGAAGGGCATTCAGCTTCAGTTCAATACGAACATCGAATCGGTCGAATCGTCGGGCACACAATACAAGGTTCAACTCACCAACGGAGAGGTACTGGAGACCGGGCTGGTCATGGCCGCGACCGGTCGCCGGGCCCTGGTAGATGGTCTTGGGCTCACGGAACTGGGCGTGGAACTCAATGAGTCTGGCCAGGTTGTGGTGGATGAACATTTCCAGACAGCAGTCCCTTCCATCAGCGCGCTGGGCGACGTGATCGGCACCCCACAGCTCACGCCGGTGGCTCTGGCCCAGGGGATGGTCCTTTCCCGCCGCCTGTTCGGGGACGGGCAGGGCGAAATGGATTATTCGGCCATTCCGACCGCGGTATTCTGCCAGCCCAATATCGGTACCGTTGGTCTGACCGAGGGCGAGGCCAGAACCGAAGGCTACGACCTGGCTATCTACAAGTCTGAATTCCGCCCCATGAAGCACACCCTCAGTGGCCGGGACGAGCGGTGTCTGATGAAACTCGTCGTCGACAAACGCTCTGATCGGGTTCTGGGCGCCCATATGGTGGGGCCCGATGCCGGAGAGATCATTCAGGGAATTGCCGTCGCGATCAAGGCGGGTGCGACCAAGGCGCAGTTCGACTCAACCCTGGGCATTCATCCGACCTCGGCCGAAGAGTTTGTCACGATGAGAGAGCCGGTCGCCTGATCCTGCCAAACTTCAGTCGCTCATGGACGAGCGTCTTCAAACCGGCAACCATCGGCTGAGCACTTCCCGCAGTTTCTCTTTCCGCACGGGTTTGGCCAGGTAGCCGTTCATGCCGTTTTCCAGGCACGTAGCCTCGGTACCTGGCAGGACATCGGCCGTCAACGCGATGATCGGTGTCCCCAGCTGGCCGTTGCTCTGCTCCCACTCCCGGATATGTCTGGTCGCCTCGTACCCGTCCATAATGGGCATCTGGCAGTCCATCAGGATCACGTCATAGCCTTGATGGTTCTGTTTAACCATGGCCACGGCCTGTTTGCCATTTTCGGCCGTGTCGGTCTGGAAGCCGAGGCGGGACAGCATGGCCGACGCGACTCGCTGATTCACCGCATTGTCCTCGACGACCAGGGCATGAGCCGTTCCTTCAACAGGTTCACGGGACCTGACCGGAGGCTGTGGCGGAGTGGTTTCACCCGGTGAGGCCAACTCGAAGGGGAGTTCGAAACGGAAGGAGGATCCCTTGCCAAAGTCGGTTTCCACCTGGATGTGACCGCCCATCAGTTCCACCAACCGTTGTACCAGAGCGAGTCCCATTCCGGTTCCCCCATAGCCTCGGGTACTGCCGGTCTCCAGCTGTTCGAACGAATTGAAAATATCGTGGAGCCGTTCGGTGGGAATCCCCGTGCCGGAATCACTCACGGAGCAGTTGAGCAGGATGCAGTTGTCCTCAAGGGGAAAACAGCCAGCCTGGATATTGATGAAGCCTTCGCCGGTAAATTTGATGGCGTTGTCCAGCAGGCCGGCGAGAATCTGGCGCAGGCGGGCGGCATCTCCATTAACGATCGGGCGATCGGGCCACTTGCCGTAGAATGTCAGATTCAATACCAGCGCCTGTTGTTCCGCGGTATGGCGATACGATGCGGAGCAATTGGTGATCAGTTCCCGAAGGTCGAATTCGCGGTTATCCAGCACAAGAGATCCGCTGTCCATACGGGCGTAGTCCAGGATATCGCTGATCACCGTCAGCAGGTCTTCGGTGGATCGCCGGGCGGTCTGAAGGTAGTCCCGTTGCCGCGGCGTCAACGATTCTTCCTGAACCAGGTCGACCATGCCCAGTACGCCGTTCAGTGGTGTCCGGAGTTCGTGACTCATGGTCGCGAGAAATTCAGACTTGGCGTGGCTGGCCATCTCCGCCTTCTCACGGGCTGCCTCCGAGGCGGCAAGTACCTGGTCGCGGCCCGCCTCCAGGGAATCAAGATGCTGAGAAAGCGTATTAAGTTGCTCCTCCAGAGTAATGATTTCAAGGGAGTTTCGGTGGTCCGAAATGGACGATTGCCGGTAATCGCCGTCGATCAGACGACCAATTCTGGCTGAGAGCCCATGGATCGGGGCGAGAATGGACCCCAGGAAGTGCCGGATCAACAGAATGGTGAAAAGCAGCAGCGCCACACCAACGGCAATGGAGGTCCAGAGAATGTCCTGCCGCTTTGCCTCCAGTGAACGGGTGCTCACGGCAACCTCCACGGTGCCCACGCGAAGCGCTCCCGTATCAAAGCCATACTCGAGTTCGAACCACTCGTTGGCCTCGTTGGAGCCAATCTGAAGAGGTTGTTGCAGGATTTCGGATTTGAACGTTAGAAAGTGTCGACCCGCCCCGGGGCCGGAAGCACCGGGGGCCGTGACCAGGCCGACTTCTTCTCCCAGTACGTCCGTTACTCTTACCCAATCCGCATCACTGTGTTTCAGCGACTGAGTCAGCAACTTTTCAAGGGCCGACCGGTTTCCGGAGACGACAGGGTATTCGAGGGCCGGAGCGAGACTGTCCGCCAACATCTGACCGGTGTTGGTCAGATTCTGGCGGGCATCGTCCAGACGTGCCGACGTAAAGAAGCCCATGAGCACGATGAACATCACGACGGCAGGGAGGGCGCCCAGAACCAATAGCTTGCGGGACAGGGGAGCGGATTGTGTGGAGGCCTTACTCATCCTCGTCCCTCCCGTGTTGCGCCAGGGCATCATTAATGAACCGGGTAATCTCGTTGGCGTCTGGCAGCGGAATATTAAGAGAGCGGGCCACCTGGCGGTTCAACGATATTCGATAGTCCTGAGGGTACGTTGGAGGCGGCAAACGGCCGGTTTCGAAAAACTGTCCAATCAGCTGCGCGGCAACGTCGGCCATCTCCTGGAAGGGAGCATATCCGGAGGCGAGCGATCCGGCCTTGACATAGGCCTGGCTGGGACCAATAACAATACGGTTGCGTCTGTAAGCCGTTAAAAGGATGTGTTTGATCGTACGGGGGTTGTAAATACTCTCGTCGTGGGATGCCAGCAGAAAATCCCCGTAACTGAGGGCCCTTACCAGGGTCGGGATCAGCCGGTCCATGGAATCAACCACGAAGACTCGGGCTTGCAGATCGAACGCCGGCAGTTGGTCCAGGAGCGGCTCGTAAACGCCGACCGATTCGGGCGAGGCCAGTATCGCAATCCGGCTTGCATGGGGAAGTATGGCTTTCCCGGCCAGAGCCTGGCGCAGAAGCGGAACGTCATAGAATACGGCCGAGATCTGACCGGGGTATTCCTCTGTGTATTTCTGAATGAAGGACTTCTGAACCAGGAATGCGAGTACCGACGCGTCCCGGTTGGTTTGACGGATGTGCGAAAAGGCCTTCGGGCCGATCGTGATAATGGGCGCCCGGTCAATCAGCGTAGCCTGTTCATCGCTGATCGTCTGCAGCTCGGTGTCCGGCCCGAACGCCGTCTGGAAAAGGTCCAGAACATGCTGATCCAGAGCCGCGTTTCCGGACCCGGCAATGTACACCGTTCGGGACGGGGTTTCCTGAGCAGCAGCGGTTGGCCCCTGGGTCATCATCACCAGACCCAGGATCAGCGCCAGCCAGGCTGGCGCTCCTATCCGCAGATAACGGTTATTGCAGAGAATGCCGAATGTTCGCCTCATACCATCCCGGGTCAACGTGTCCTTTCCCTGTTATACGTCAGAATCGCAAACCGGCTTCAACGTAAAACTGATTTGGATCCTTGATGTTGTTATCGGTGCGCAGCACCGGTTCATCGTTCACGTAATGCTGCACCGTCATCGCCAGTTGGCCGGTAACCCGAGGCATGTAAAAGGTCTTGGCCAGACGGAAGTCAATTCGCTGAGACAGCGTGTCGTTTATGTTATTCGCCCAGTACATGGCACTGGAGAATTTCAGGTTATAGGGCAACTCCTGAATGGCCGCCACGCTGCCAGAGTGCCTCGCGGACAGGCGTCTCATGAGACTGACGGCTTTGTCCTGAACCTTTTGCGACACGTCTGACGGACCGGTATACCATCCATCCTGGTCCAGGTAACCGTAAGTCGTCCGTAGCGTCGTGCCGGGAAACTGAAGCTGCGCTTCCACTTCGAAGCCTTGCTGGTCGATGGCGACATTGTTGTCGATGTTCCAGGTATCGAAGGAAATAAAGCCGCTGATCATGTCCCTCATGTTGTCATCGAACGCGCGTACCTCCAGCTGGAACATGCCGTCGTCGAGCGGAAACTGGCCAAAATAGCTGATTTCACGGGAGACAATCCGCTCCGCATCCAGTTTCTGGCCGAGCGTGGACGTGGCAGGGTCTTCCAGCAGGTCCGTGGTGTCAGCGCGAATTCCGTCGTACACCGAGAATTGCGACGGTGCGATGTCGCGTAACGTGTAGCCATAGTCTGGTGACTGCTCATAGGAATCCGGAGTCCTGACCGCCTCTGAATACACAAAGCGTAGCGCATGATGGGAGTTCAGTACGAAGTTGGCCGCCAACCTTGGTGAAAAATAATCGTCGTGGGTGGTCGTAGTCCGTTCCCAGTTGCCCCCGGCATTCAGTGTCAGCCAGTGGATTGGGGTGTATTCCAGGTTTGCAAAGACACGGCTCTGGTAATCGTGCCCGGTGCCACTGAAATAGGTTTCGGAAGTGTAGGTATCTTCGCGGTAGCCAATGCCGGAGACCAGCTTCAGGTCCGGGTTGAAAATCCGGGTATCCTGCAGTTCGAATTCAAGGCGGGAATCCTCGATATCAGCATTAACCAACGCTGTGAAGGGGGCTGTCGAGGGATCGAAGCAGGTGCCGGGATTCGCGACCAATGGCGTACCATTGTCCAGACAGGTGAGCACGCTGGACGGTTGCAGTATGCGCCAGCGCTGATGCCGCTTGAAGCTCTCGTAGCTGACCTGGAGGTGGTAAAAATGATCAGATGAGGGAGTAAAATTGAGCTTGGTCTGAAAACGCAGGTCACGAACGTCGATATCAGGATTTTCCTGAGCGTTCAGTTCCCCATCTTCCAGCTGGTCTTCCTCATTGATCCCGTCGACCACGCCCGCCCGGAACTCGGCGTTAAACCCGGAGTTGAGGTTCAATCGGGAATCGTAGTTGACCAAGTTCATGTCGTGACCGTTATGGTACGAGTTTTGTTCAACCTGACCTGTCTCGTTGTTGTATTTGACGGCGTAATCAAAACCATCAGACTGACGTTTTTCATAGGCCACGCGCCAGTCGTAATCACTGCTGGCATCGCCGACCGACGCGAAGGTGCGCATATACTGCCGGGAACCACGGACGGTTCGCAGTTCAACACCGGCGGTGTCCGCAGGATCCCGGGTAATAAAGTTGATGGTGCCAAGAAAGGCATTGATGCCGTAGGCGGCGGAGTTGGGTCCGCGAGCCACTTCCACCCGTTCAATCATCTCCAGGGCCACAGGCAGGCTTTGCCAGTCCATGTCGGCCAGGGTAGTGCGATAGGCCGTCCGACCATCCACCAACACTTGCATGCGCCGCTGCTCATAGTGAACAGTGCCATGGTAGGTGACCACCGGTTGATCGCTGCCGACAGCCGTCACTACCATGCCGGGTACGAGACGGAAGATCTCTGCGAGGCTCATGACGCCCAGGTCGCGGATCATATCCCCGTCAATGACCGTGGTTGATCCGGGAACCCGAACCTTTGGCTGTCGCAGACGTGTCGTCGTCAGTACTTCCGGTACGTTATCGTCGAATCCGTAAAATCCGGCGTCCGGAGAAAGTGCGGTGCTGGGAAGCTCCTGGGACCAGGCATTTGGTGCGAGAGTGAACAGGGTGGCTGCCAAAACACAGACAGACCGGGGTAGAAAAGGTGTAACCGCGTTGAGGTGGGATCTTGCCGGGCGAACGTTCGTAACAGTTGTGAAGGTCTTTTTATAATTGATTTTACTAAACACAGTGAGAGCCTGAGTGTTGAGTTACGAATTTTTTATGTCCCTATCCTAAGGGACTCCTCCATATTTGTCTTTGAAATAATGTAATCTCTTTGATCGAAGAGAGACCATAAAGGAGTGATCGCCGAATGAGTTGCTGGGACATACTGGGAATAGAGCCGACACAGGATCGGGAGCGAATCCGTGCAGCTTACGAGCAGCAGCTCAAGTTTGCCTCGCAAGACGAATCCCGGCGACTCGCTGATGCCCTTCGTGAAGCGTTGGGGGAGCCCCTTGCCGAAACGGAAACGCCAGCTGCTTCACCGTCCGTTGAGCCGGAATCCTCCCCCGCCGAGTCCCAGCCGCTGGATGCCCAGGACGGCCAGGTTGTCCGCGAGGTGGTCATTCAGGTCAACGCGTTACTGAACGACAATCAACGTAGCCAGGATGTCGGCATCTGGAAGGCGATTCTGTGCGAACCGCCGGCCGACAAGCCCGCTATCAGGAGCGCCATTGCCGAGCGCCTGGAAGCCCAGCTGAGACCGACTGCCGAGAATGGTGGTTTGCCGGCTCCGGTAGCCCGGTTTCTCGGGGACTGGTTCGAGTGGTACTCCCTCAAGGATGTGGCCGAACCGGACGAAACCGACGTTATGGGTGAACCTGAACGGCCAGCTGATGAGGAAGAGCAGCCGCAGCAGATGGTCAATTTCTGGCCAGCGGTCGTTGGCTGGATTATTGGTCTAGCGATCCTCGCCGCCATTTTCGGAGGCATGGGCGGCCACTGACTGGTGGGCTGCCTCGATCTTCTCCCGGTATTTCCGGGCAAGGATCGCCCCGACGATAACCTGAATCTGGTTGTAACACATGATCGGTAACACGATCATGCCGAAGCCCGGGTGTCCGGAAAACAGCACCTTTGCCATGGGCAATCCCGATGCCAGACTCTTTTTGGATCCGCAAAAAACCACGGCCGTCTCGTCCTCAAGGCTGAATCCCAGCCGACGCACCAGAAAGCGCGCCATCAGCATGAACAGCGCCAGAAGCCCCAGACACAACAGTATCGCAAAGACAATGGCCTGGATCGGGAGGTTCTGCCAGAGGCCGCTTTCCACGGAATGGGAAAATGCCGAATAGACGATCAGCCATATAACGGCCTGGTCATACTTCGCCATCAGATTTTCGTTGCGCGCCAGATAGCCGCCAAGCCAGGGTCGCAGTGCGTGGCCGACCGCAAAGGGAAGCAGCAACTGTATGACAATGTCCTTCAATGCCTGGCCAACGGAAAAATCCCCCGTCCCGGACGTACTCACCACCAACAACAGCAGGAAGGGCGTCAGCATCATTCCGAACACGTTGGAGGCTGCGGCACTGCAAATGGCCGCCGGAACATTCCCCCTGGCCATCGCTGTGTAGGCAATCGAAGAGGAAACCGCCGACGGCAGGACGCCAAGGTAGAGAAAACCCAGCCCCAGGTCGGCTGGCATCCACTGGGGAATGAGTCCGGACAGCCCGTTGATCGGCAGCACCGCCAATGGAAAAAAGACAAAGGTCAGGCTGGTGATCAGTATGTGCAGTCGCCAGTGTGTGGCGCCCGCCACGATCTGCTCCCGGGAAAGCGCCGCTCCGTGGAAGAAGAAAAGCAGGGCGACGGCCACGGATCCTGCGGCGGCCAGCCAGTCGGCCGCGTTGCCTGTAACCGGCAAAAATGAAGCGAGGACGATGGCGCCCAGCAGAAGCAGGGTGAACGGATCAATTCGGAGTTTGTTCATCAGACTTTGGCTCCGGATTGCAAAACGCGGAGGCTCGGGTGTAACAGGGCCCGTGCAAGACTGCCCGCGCGGTCGGCATCACCCCGTCGGATGGCCGCAAGCAAAAGCTCGTGTTCTTCCTGGGACGGTTCTGGCAGATCCGCGTCTTTTTCAGTGCGTTCGATGGTTTCCCCGATCCCGTGGGAAAAGTAATCGTATAATTCGACCAGGGCAGGGTTGTGGGATGCCTTCACGACAGCATGGTGGAACCGTTGGTCGTGATGGATTCGTTCCTCCAGATGGTCCGCCGAACGGGCGCGTGCGTCCAGGGCGTCGGACATGAGCTTCAGATCTGACTCTGTTCGCCTGTTCGCCGCGAGCTTTGCCGCCTCCGATTCCAGCATGATCCTTACTTCCAGCTGATCCGCCAGCTGGGTTCGGGCAATACGCCTCAGGGTTTCACCCGCATCCCGGGTCGCGCGAACGTAGGTTCCGTCGCCCTGGCGTGTTTCCAGCATTCCGACGTGTACCAGTACCCGAACGGCTTCTCGCACGGTATTACGTCCGACTCCCAGTGACTCGGACAAATCGGACTCCACCGGGAGTTTATCGCCAACTCGCCAGTCGCCACTTTCGATGGCTTGCCGCAGGCTCTGGATCGCGGTTTCAACCAGCGATCCCTTTCGAATCTTTTCCAGCATAAAGGATCATCCGTAAAGCAGATGATCCAATCATCCTATGAATTCGATCGCAATTCAATGCCCATTCCGCCAGCAGCTGGTTAATGGCCTGGCGATAGAAATCGGTAATCCTCTTCCCGGGCATGACGTGTGGCCAGACGGTAAGAGAAGGTGAAGCCCGGCCAGTTCACAGAGTTCCTGCCATTTTTATCGAGGTACCAGGAATGGCATCCCGCATTCCAGACCGAGGTTTCGAGGCCCTGCTGCACTTGCTCTGCAAAAGCATCTTGGGCTTCTGCGCGGACATCCATTGCTGTACCCGGGTGCTTTTCCAGCTTTTTCAGACAATCCATAACGTATTGGAACTGGGATTCCAGCATGTACACGATGGAATTGTGCGCGAGGTTGGTATTGGGTCCGTACAGCATGAAGAAATTGGGGAATCCACTGACGGCGATCCCTTTGTAGGCTTTGGCGCCGTCGCGCCAGGCCTCATTGATGGTCTTTCCGCCTCGGCCGGTAATGGCCATCGGTGCGAGAAATTCCGTCGCGCGGAAGCCGGTGGCCAGGATAATGGCGTCTACGGGGTAGTGATGTCCGGAGGTGGTAGTGATGCCATCCGGCACGAGCCTCTCAATGCCGTCAGTGATCAGATCGACGTTCGGGCGATTAATGGCCGGATACCAGTCGTTGGAAATGAGGATCCGTTTGCAGCCGATCTGGTAGTCCGGAATGATTTTCCTGAGCTTGACCGGGTCGGAGACATGTTTGCGAGCTTCCCGACGCGCTTGCCAGGCAAAGACATCCAGCAGTCTGTTGAACCGGGTAAAGGCCAGGGCACGACTCTCGTTTTTCCAGTAGATCAGGTACCGATAGAGTCGGTCCCAGGCGGGCAGGTGCCGAAATAGCCAGTGTTCCAGTGACGAAAATGGGCGGTCGAGTTTGGGCAGGACCCAGGCGGCACTGCGCTGAAAGAGATACAGGCGGTCGACCTGCCTGGCGATCTCCGGGACAAACTGTATGGCACTGGCGCCGGTTCCGATGACCGCTACGCGCTTGCCTTCCAGGTTGTAGTCGTGGTTCCAGCGTGCGGAATGGAACAGGGTACCTTCAAACCTGTCCAGGCCTTCGATATCGGGAAAGGCGGGCTGGTTCAGCTGGCCAGTGGCGGTGATCAGAATGTCGGCGCGAAGCCTGGTTTCGTCCGAGAGGCCGATGTGCCAGACATTCGCTGACGAATCAAACTCCGCCCGTGCCACTTCACTGTTAAACCGGATATGGCCCTTTAATCCGTATTTTTCGACGCAGTGCTCCATGTAGCCGAGAATTTCCCGCTGCAGACCAAACTTTCTGGACCAGTCGTGTTTGGGTTCGAATGAGTAGGAGTAGAAGTGGGACTGAACATCGCAGGCTGCGCCGGGGTAGGTATTGTCCCGCCAGGTCCCGCCAATCCGATCGGATTTTTCCAGCAGTGTCAGATGATGATACCCGGCCTCCTTGAGTTTGATAGCCATGCCCAGGCCGCCAAAGCCGGTTCCGATGATAACGATGGAGGGGGAGTCAGGGGCTGAAGCAGGCATATCCGGGGACGCTCTCATACAATTTTGATGGTGTCCCCAGTATAGGATTCGTCCCGGCGCATAGCCTATGACCGTAACCGCCAGAAAAGATGGTCAGAAAGCCCAGTTTACGCAGGTTCCGGCGCGAAGGTCAGGAGCTCTTCGGCGGGTTGGGTGAGCAGTTGTGTCACCAGTGCCTGCTGGAACTGCCGACGGATGCTGATGGCGTAGAATTCTTCGAAAACACCGGGCAGGGCTCCGTAGTCCTCGAGAACGCCGGTCTTGAGCTCGTCCCGGACAACCACTCGAGGTAGCACGGCAAAGTGTCCCGTGTCCCGTGTCAGAAGGCGCATCATGGCCATGTCATCCACCTCGGCGATGATCGTCGGGTAGATGCCATGGTATTCACAGAGCTGGTCGAATGCCTGTCGGATATGACTGTCCGGGCCTGGCACAATCAGGGTTCTGCCATTAAGTGAACGTGGAACGTCCGCCATGTCGGCACCCGGCGGCCCGATCACGCTCACGGGTTGTCTGGCGAGTCGCCGTGAGCGCAGCGGGTTCTGCTCGTCGCCCTGGACCGGCTGGTTTGACAGAATGAGGTCAAGCCGGTGTGCCGACAGGCGTCGGAGCAGGTCGTCGAGGCTGCCGCTCTGGAGCTTCAGGTCGAGATCCTTTCGGCCGAGCAGGGGGCGAAGAAATCCCTCCTGGAAATTCCGGGACAGCGTCGCCACGGCGCCGACTTTCAACACATCCCGTTTGGCGAGCATGCCGGAGCGAAACAGTTCGCCCAGTTCCTCTCCCTGCTGGAAAATGGATTCGGCGTAGCTGAAGGCGAGGCGACCGGCCTCGGAGAGTTTGAGACGACGGCCTTCCCGGATGAACAGATCGTGGCCGAGGCTCTCCTCCAGTTTCCGGATCTGGCCAGACAGTGCGGATTGGGAAATGTGCAGGGATTCTGCGGCCCGTGTCAGGTGGCCAACCCGGGCGACCGTCCAGAAATAGTACAAGTGATGGTAATTCAGACGCATGGCTGGCGGCCTCCGACCCGTCTATTGCACTTTGTTCTCTTTAAGTGAATGGTTTGATACTTATAAACCATTTTTAAGAACGTGTCATTCCCGGCACAGTATCGTCGACGACAAACCGGGAGTGAATCATGGCTCAACCTATCAACTATCTGTCTCTAGCCACCCTCATCGTGTGGCTGGCAGCGCCCTTGAGTGTCTTTGTTCTGGCACTGCTTTGTCAGTGGTTTCGCAGCCCTCTTAAAGCGGAGCACTGCTGGCGCATCGCCGAAGGCGTGATCCTGTTCGCAATGGCCGGTGCAGCCCTGGTTGGGGGGATGCTGATTCTTGATGGCTGGCTGGCTGATACAGCCTTGCTTGAGACCGGACGTAACCTGGGTGTTTACCCGGCGGGCCTGGCCGTATGGATGTCCCTGATGGTGGCGTTCATTGGCTGGATCATTCTCCGCTATGCCCGGGATTACCTCAGGGGTGACCCGGCACGGGAGGTTTTCCTGCCCTGGTTTTTGACGACTCTGGCGTGTGTTCAGGTGCTGGTCATCACAGACCACCTGCTGATTCTGGCTGGCGCGTGGATTGGCGTGAGCCTGTCTCTGCATCAACTGCTCACGCTGTATCCGGATCGTCCTCAGGCGCGAATGGCCGCCGCTCAGAAATTTATCGCCAGTCGGCTCGGGGATGCCTGTGTTATTGCGGGTGTTCTGCTGATCGCGAATTACTACGGGAGCTTCCACCTTCAGGATCTTGATCCTGCGCTGGTGCAGAATCCGAACGGGGCCGGAGGCCTCCAGGCGGCATCTGTGCTTCTGGCGCTGGCCGCAGCCATCAAATGCGCCCAGGTACCATTCCATGGCTGGTTGCTGCGGGTGATGGAAGCACCCACACCGGTTTCGGCACTGCTCCATGCCGGTATCATCAATCTGGGTGGGTTCCTCTGGCTGCGACTCTTTCCGCTATTTGAGGGATTCACGTACGGCCACGCCGTTCTGCTGGTCGTTGGCGGCGGTACGGCGCTGGTCGCGGTTTTGACCATGATGACTCAGGTATCGGTGAAACACGCACTGGCGTGGTCCACCATCGCACAAATGGGCTTCATGCTGTTCGAAATTGCGCTTGGCGCCTACGCCCTGGCCGCACTCCACCTGCTGGCGCATTCGCTTTACAAGGCGCATTCCTTCCTGGCCTCAGGCCGTACGGTCAAGGTCGCCGCAAGAGTGTCCGAGCCTGGCCGTCTTCATATTCCGGTTTTCGCCCTGGCGATGACCTGTGGTGTGCTGGCTGGCGGGGCGCTGTGGCTCTGGCCAGGCCTGGTTGAAGGTAAATCCGTACTGGCGGGACTGCTCATACTGGCGGTGGTCAATCTCGTTCTGGGGATTCCGGCGGTTGCCAGTATGAAGAGTCGCCTGCTGATGGCCGGTCTTGCGCTTGCACTGCTCCCGCTCTACGCGGCGCTTCACATGATCGTCAGTCCGGCACTGTCGTCCGGTACGGAAATGGTACTGCCCGCTGCGGCGACCATCGGTGGTTGGCTCATTCTGGCCACGCTTACCGCACTGTCCATCCTGGTGGTGTACTTCGGCCACTCAGGGATCGGGCGCACGCTGCACGCTTCTTTCAGCCAGGGACTCTTCCTTGAACAACCGTTCGAACACCTGACCCGTAGGCTGGCCAGTCGGGCGCTGAATGCCCCGACCTCAGGCCGCCACCACCTGACCGGGTATCCGGTTACCGCAGGAGACCACTCATGAACGCCAAGGTGCCCATGACGCTATCGATGAACAGTATTTCGTTGATGTCCGAGGTCTGCGAAACCATCGCGCCCACCTGGCCCCTGGATCGCTGGATTGCGGTTAATCCCTGGTGGGGGTTGCGTCAGCTGAGCGCCGTGGATGCGGCCGAAACAGTGGCGCGCAACGCCGGTGTCGATGTTCTCATGCCGTTTCACTTCTATCGGACTGCCTGGGAAGGTGGGCGCATCCGCGAGGAGGATCTCAGGGCCGCGCTCTCCGAGCAGGACCACAGTGCGACGCTGGAGCGCCTGGTTGCATCTCTGGACCAGGATGACCCGATCAACTCCGAGGCCATCTCGGCGATGGAACACCTTCCCGAAACCAAAGGTCGATCGCCGGCCATCGAGTTGATCCAGGAGCAGATCGGTCGGGCTTGTGCGAGCTACTTTGATCAGAGGCAGGCCCGTTGGAACCGTCAAAGCAAAGATCACGGGCTATACGCCCATTGGCGGGACCTCGTTGCGCGTGACCCAATGATCTGGAGAAATACAGGAATTCCTCGGCCGAAGCAGCTGGGTGAGCGTCTGCCACAGTCCTGGGAAGAGAGTGCAGTGTGGGCAGCGGAAGGACTTGATCTGTCCGAGCCCGAATTCCGGGCACTGGCTCAAAGGCATCTTTATGGACTGATTGGCTGGGCCTCCTGGTGCCGAGGTGTGGACTGGCGCGAAATGCTTGAAGGCCGCGACTCATTCACCTGTTGTGAGCTTCTGACGATTTTCCTCGCATGGGAACGTTGGGCAACCGAAGCGCTCCCGGTGGAGGGAAAAGCCACATTGCAGAGAGCGCGCAAGCGCCATCGGGACCGGGAAACTGGTCCGGATACAGCCCGCTGGGTCTGGCAAAGGGCCTATGAGCTGGCCTGGAAAAGGAGCCTGGAACAGAAGCTCAAATCTGCCGCCAACCTGAACACCGGGAAACTGACACCCGCGGTCCAGGCGGTATTCTGCATCGACGTTCGATCCGAGGTGATCCGTCGTCATCTGGAAGCCGGTCGACCAGGCATTCAGACGCTGGGATTCGCGGGCTTTTTCGGAATTCCGGTGACGCATCAGAAGCCGGGCCCCGGCGATGAGGAGCCCAGGCTCCCGGGCCTGTTGGCACCCCGTTACCGGTTCAACGAGATGGTTGGCACGAATGAAGAGAATCTGCAGCTCAACCGTCGCCTGGATCAGCGTGAAATGAACCGGGAGACGGTCCGTCGCGCGAAATACAGCAGCCTGTCGACCTTCACGCTGGTGGAAACCACCGGGCTGGCCTGGGGCTGGAAACTGGTAAGGGACAGTCTGAATCGCAATGGATCCCGTTCGAAACCGGATCAGGGTGAGGCTCATGGGCGACTGCATCACGTCCACGGGGGTGACCCGGTCGGAGATCTGGAACGGATAGACCTGGCTGAAAATCTTCTCAGAGGCATGTCTCTGACAGACCATTTCGCCAGTCTGCTCCTGTTCGTCGGTCATGGCAGCCACACCGACAATAATCCCAACGAGGCCGGTCTCGCTTGCGGCGCCTGTGGGGGCAAAAACGGGGGAGTCAATGCCCGCATTGCCGCGGAACTGATCAACGATCGCGCCGTCAGAGCCGGGCTCGTCGCCCGGGGGATACAGATTCCGGATTTCTGCCACGCGGTGGCCGCGGAGCACTGTACGGTCACAGACCGGGTCCGGATACTCGACAGGCACACGGTGCCGGATTCGCATCTCATCCGGTTGCAGGAGCTGGAGGAAGCCCTCGCGGATGCCGGCCAGGCCGCCCGGAGGGAGCGGGCTTGTGCTCTTGGCCTGAATGGGCTCTCGGACGATGGCCTTTTGAAGGCGGTGGAGAAGCGTACGGTGAACTGGGCCGAGGTCCGTCCCGAATGGGGATTGGCGAACAATGCGGCGATCATCTTTGCAAAACGTTCCCGCAGTCGGGGCACGGACCTTGGCGGACGCTGCTTCCTGCACGATTACGATCCGGACAGGGATCCGGAAGGCAAGATCCTGGCGGGGTTGATGACCGCACCCATGGTTGTCGCCAACTGGATCAATCTGCAGTACTACGCGTCCGTCGTGTCACCGGAGGTGTACGGTGCCGGCAACAAGCTTCTGCATTCTGTGGTTGGCGGGAATATCGGTGTCATTGAGGGCAATGGCGCCGATTTGCGAATCGGTTTGCCGATCCAGTCGGTGCATGACGGACGCCATTGGCGTCACGAACCGATGCGCCTGACGGTAGTGATCGATGCGCCGGAGACGCGAATTCGCCAGATACTGAATGATCACGACGACGTCGCAGCTCTTGTCCGGAATCAGTGGCTCTGGCTGTACCGCCTCGGTGCCGATGGCGAACTGGTGGCCGTCGAGGAGCCGGGGATCAATACCGAAGCAGGGCAGAGCCCCATGTGAAACCGCCGCCGAAGGCCTCGAGAAGCACGGTCTCTCCTCGCTGGATTCTGCCGTCCCTGACGGCGGCATCCAGTGCGAGGGGGATGGAGGCGGCCGAGGTGTTACCGTGCTTGTTCACGGTAACCACCACCCGGTCCATGCCGAGCTTCAATTTTTTGGCGGTGGCAGAAATGATGCGCAGGTTGGCCTGATGCGGCACCAGCCAGTCAACGTCGGACTTTTTAAGATTGTTGGCGGCGAGGGTCTCGTCGACAATTTTACCGAGGGTGTTCACGGCTACCTTGAACACCTCGTTACCCTTCATCTCAACAAAGGCCTGACCGGCCTTGACCCTATCGAAACCGTCCGCGATGCCGCAGGGAACGTGCAAGAGGTCTTCGTACTGGCCGTCTGCATGAATGTGTGTGGACAGAATGCCGGTCTCTTCGTTGGCCTCGAGCACGACAGCGCCTGCGCCATCGCCGAACAGGACGCAGGTCCCCCGGTCTTCCCAGTTGACGATCCGGGAAAACACTTCCGCGCCAATCACCAGAGCCCGCTTGCTGCTGCCGGTCTTGATGAACTTGTCGGCGACGGAGAGGGCATAGACGAAACCGCTACACACGGCCTGGATGTCGAAGGCCGGACAGCCATGAATGTCCAGGCGGGCCTGCAGGATGCAGGCGGAACTCGGGAAGATCTTGTCAGGGGTGGAGGTTGCAAACACGATCAGGTCGATATCGTCGGGCTTGAGTCCTGCCGCTTCTATTGCTCGCCGCGACGCCTGCTCGGCGAGATCCACGGTGGTTTCGCCATCCGCTGCAATGTGTCTCTGCTCGATACCGGTGCGTTCCTGAATCCATTCATCCGTGGTATCGACCATCGACTCCATGTCCTTATTGGTCAGGACTTTTTCCGGAAGATAGGAGCCAGTGCCGATGATACGGGCGTAGGTCATGCGTTGGATTCCTCAGATGAACGGTATTTCTGTCGGGCTACAGCGAGCCAATACCAACATCCTATAAGCTTTGGCCCGATGGGGGCATTAGCGATTTGTCAAAGACCGCCCTGAACTTGACCATCTCTACTATGATGAAGGTGGAGCAGAACGCTCCTTAATGACCAAGATACGGAGGCTAATAACGATGGGTATTACCAGCCATGAACTCCACAAGGAATTTCCGCAGTTCAGGGACAGGATTGAAGAACTGAAGGCCAGCGACACCGGGTTCAGCGAAAAGCTGACTCGCTATACCGAGTTGGACCAGGAAATAGAAGGGCTGGAAAAGAGGGAAGGACCCATTGGCGATGACAAGATGCATCGACTGAAGCAATGGAGAGCTCAGTTGAAGGACGAACTCTACGCCAGGCTGGCGAACGGTCAGTAGGGCATTCCGGTTGTGGCGCCCGTACCACCGCGGGCGTCACCTTGAAGTGGTTTCTCCGCAATCTCATTTCCCCTTGGCGCATCCGCGCATCGATTTTCCTACAGGGCTCACGTTCCGTGGTTGCCATTCGTGATCTAATGGCGCGCAAAAATAATACGTATATGACGCGAATGACTCAGGGAGATCGGCCATGAAGGGCTTAAAGAACCTAACTTTTTTTATAAGGTTTTCACTGTTAGTATCTGTATTATCAGCTTTTATCTCGGGCTGCATGCCTGGAACCATTGAAACCGCTGTCGGGACCGGGTTTGTTTACGAGCAGAAGCAGAATTACGCCCATCAGCACGACGTTGAAAAGGCGGTAGACGCGTATATCAAGGATCACGCGGATTCGCCCTGTGAGAATGGGGAAGACCGGGTCATCGATTCAGCGGTCGAAATCATCAAGAAATACCGACTCACCGGCTTTGATGAGGTCCTTGGCCGGCTCGAAACCATCTATAAGGATCAGAGCCAACCCGATGCCGTCAGGGCCGCAGCGCTGTATAACATGGCTATCCTGCATTCACGGCGGGATGAGGGGGCAGACCGGGTGATTGCGCGGGAATATTTCAAACGCCTTTACGTAGAATTCCCCAATCATTACCGATGCATTTTCGAGGATTCCGCCTGGCGGGATCGTATGATCGAAAAGCAGCTTTTGCTCCCGGGTGAGACGGTTGAATCCTTCCTGGAAGAGGCCCGTAAGGAAGTGGAGGCGCGCCAATCGAAAGAGCGATAGCGTTGCTGTTTCCTGCACGGTCGATTGACATGAAAGCGGCGTAGCGATCTGCTACAATCGTATTGTGTATTGGATAAGAGAGGTACGCTGACCATGGCCAAAGCACAATCTCCGCTTCGCCTGGAAGCCGGCCTGGTTGAAAAGGCCACCCTGACTGGCCGACAGATGCATCGGTCAACCGCCGAACAGATCGAGTACTGGGCCGAGATCGGGCAGCGTGTGTCGCGCGTTCTCAGCCCCGAGATGCTTACCCGTATCTGTTCCGGGCTGGCCAGGATTCAGATTGAAGCCATCAAAGGGGAGCCGGTTAATCCGGACGCGGTATTTGCGGCACTGGAGCAACGTCGGCAGAGCGGGGAGCTTGCGCGCCAGGTAACCGGTTCCCGGGTACGTTACCAGGCGTCTGCCTCGTCTCCAGGTTTGCTTGAGGAAATCGACGGGCTGGGCAACGTTCGCATCGGACAATTCCTGGATGGTCGGTTTGTGCCTGAAGAAACCGAGGCAACTCTTTGACCAAAAAGCAGTTATGGGTTGTCGTCGGCGGTAATGGTGCCGGCAAGAGCACGTTTTACCGCCTTTTCCTTGAGCCTTTGGGCATGCCGTTCGTCAACGCCGATGTGATCGCTCGGGAGATGTTTCCCGACGATCCGGAGGCCCACAGTTATGAGGCCGCCAGGCACGCCGATGCGATCCGCGAAGATATTATTGCCCAGGGCGGTAGCTTCTGTTTCGAGACGGTTTTTTCCCACGTGTCCAAAGTGGACTTCCTGGCAAAGGCCAGGGCCCTTGGCTATCAGATCATTCTGGTGGTGGTGCACGTATCGTCCGTCTCGCTCAACCGGGCTCGTATAGGCCAGAGGGTTGAAGAGGGCGGCCATTCGGTACCGGACGACAAGGTGGCAACCCGGATTCCCCGAACCCTGGATAATGTCCGAAAAGCGTTGCCGCTGTGTGATCAGGTTCGCTTCCTCGACAATTCCAGTGCACAAGCCCCCTTTATGCCCCTCGCTACGCTGGTAGAAGGCGAAACAACGTTCCTTATCGATTCGCCTCCGGAGTGGCTTTTGGATATTCTCGATCCGGACTGAATCAACCCCCTCAGGAGCCTCAAATGACGCAGTATTGTGCACTCCATCCCCTGGATCAGGCGACGACCCTTGAGTCTCTTGACGCTGATCGATATCGGGGCCGGTTCCCGCCGTCCTACTTCAATATGGTCGGTCCCTTCGGCGGTGTTATCGCCTCAACCCTGCTGAATGCTGTGCTGTCCCATCCGAAACGCCATGGTGATCCGGTCAGTATGACCATCAACTTTGCCGGACCGGTTGATGACACCGACTACGAGATCCTCGCCCGGCCCGCCCGCACCAATCGATCCACCCAACACTGGACGGTTGAACTGATCCAGCATGGCCAGCCCGCTATAACCGGCACGGTGTTTCTCGCCATCCGCCGGGACTCCTGGGAGGGCGCGGATATCCGGATGCCTGAGGTGCCGGAAGCTGCAAAGGTGGATGTGCTGGATACCACCGGTTACCGGCCCTGGATGAACAATTACGAATTCCGGGTGGTTGACGGACACTTCCATCCCGATGGGTCCGCACCGCCTCAGCGAGATTCCCATTCCACTCTCTGGATGCGGGACGAACCTCCCCGGCCGCTCGACTATCTCTCGCTGATGGCCCTGAGCGACTGTTTTTTCCCGCGCATATTCATACGGCAACAACAGCGGGCCCTGGTCGGCACGGTTTCCATGACCACCTACTTCCATGGTGACGCAGAATCTCTCCGACGGCAGGGCAGTCGATCACTGTTGGGTGTGGCCCGGGCACAGCGTTACTTCAAAGGGTATTTTGACCAGGTTGGCGAGCTCTGGGGTGACGATGGGGAACTCCTGGCAAGTACCCATCAGATCGTGTACTTCAAGTCTGAAGGCTTCTGAGTGCCTGCTCAGAAAGCAAGGCTTCCCGCTCTCGGGTTCTTTGGGTAGTACCGCTCCGGCAAACGCTCGATGTGTGGAAAAAACCGGGTGTCTTTGTAAGGCATCTTCATGTAACCGGACACGCCGAGCCCGCTGATCTGTTCCACCGACGCGAGAATCTCGTTGAGCAGGCGGTGGAATTCGTCTTCCTTGTCCGGATCCAGCAGCCGGTAATGGCTGTGGATTTTGAGGTGCCGGGGCAGGGCCTCGAAGATGATCATGCCGGTGTGATGAATGGTGTTCAGTGCTTCAAGCGAGTTGATGATGGACTGGGGCAATACCAGAAACTCTTCGGGGTCCGGCCCATCCTCAAAATAGGAATGCACACGCGTTTCGTCTTCCACTTCCGGGACCGCACTGACTTCGTAATGCAGCCTCATGTCGGGGGTGACCCGAAACGGCTGGTCGGGTTCGTCACGCTCGATGTGCAGGGTATTCCGTGCGTTGAACAGACAACTCTTGAAGATCCCTTTACGGTAGATCGCCTGGGCCAAAAACACCATGTTGTTGACCGCTTGGACGAACGCCGGCTTCAGGGCCGGATCGTGCAGGTTCAGGGAGGTATCGATGTAGATACCGTCGGTCTCCCAGCGGACCGCAAGACCACCCTCAACCGGGTATCGCCCCAGCCGGCTGACCGCTGCCAGGAATGCCTTTTCGGTTTCCCCCATGCCCTGCATGAAGTTCTTGTAGTAGCGATCCAGCTGCACGTCATTGACGTCATTGAGGGTTTCCGGGGCGCCTTCCTCGCGCAGAAACGATTTGCGGGAACTGTAGACCACCGTATCGATTTCCTGGTCGGTGTCCCGCACCCACACCGGCACCATGGGTGTGGTCGGCTTTTCCGGTAAATCAATCATGACGGTGCGTGCCATCCTGGGCATTTCACGCAGGTAATAGTCACCGGCTCTGAGACGGGTTTCCGGATCCGGTGACAGCATGCCATCGAGCATCCGCGCGAACTCCATCGGCAGGCCAAGCGAGGTAGCCGGAATGGCCTGGTGCCCGAAGCGGCATGATTGGGCCGAGGCGAGGGCGTACAGTGTCCCGGCAGCGCCCTGTTCGTCGAAGCGGGGTGATGACAGACCACCATTGAGCTGTTCGTCGCCGATAAAATAGACATCACCGAGCCTGGCATTGGTCTGCTGGAGGTTGTCCGACATCAGTTCCATCACGTTCGCCGTGATGAACTGCTGGTTGGCGTCCAGCTGGGCAAACACCGACGATCCCCAGTCGATCAGCGCAATGTTTTCGGTGCGGGCATCAAACACCAGGTTGGAAGGCTTGATGTCGCCATGCACGATGGGGCGGCCAACCGGACCGTTTTCGTCCCGGAGGTTGCGTAAAATATCCGCCAACTGGTCGGCAATCCGGATGATGAGGCGGGGTTTCAATCGACCTTCCTGCAGGGACACTTCTTCCAGATTCAGGCCGGCTGCGCGCTCCATCACCAGAATGGGCTGATTGTGTACCCGCTGGTAGGAGATCAGCCTGGGAACCCGGGGGTGCCGCACACGCTCGAGAATAAATGCCTCATCTTCAAGACGATCCTGAAGATGCTGGGGCAGGTTGATGCGGGTAAATTTGAAAACATGTTCCGGTCCATGGTCGCGATGGCCGGGCAGGCGGCCAGCGAACACAAAGCCGTAGGCCCCTTTACCAATCAACTCGATGTCCTGGTAGCCAAGCTGCCGGAGCTGGGTGGCGCAGAGGGCCACCCAGTCCTTGAGTTTTTTGGCATCGTCGTGGCTGAGCAGGTAAATCGACTGCTCTTCAGGTATGTAAAACTGCTGAAGATGATTTTCCTGCGCCATAACCGCCATTAACCCATCTGCAGCAGCATTGACTGCGGCGATTCAAGGTAGGCCTTCCAGCGATTGCAGAAGCGCGCGATGGTTCCGCCATCGATGATCCGATGATCGCCCGCCCAGCTGACCGGGAGGATCGCCCGTTCAACCACCTGGCCATTGGCATCGAACCGCGGCAGTTTCTGGGTTCGTCCCAGCGCCACGATGGCCACCTCAGGGGCGTTAATGATAGGCGAGGCATAAGTCCCGCCCAGAGCGCCGATATTGGAGATGGTAATGGTGCCGCCCTTGAGGTCTTCCTGGCTGACGCGGCCGGATCGGGCCGCTTCGGTCAGGCGGGAGACTTCGTTGGCAATGCCGAGCAGGGTCAGTTTCTCAACGCCTTTGACGTTAGGAACCATAAGTCCGGCTTCGCCGTCGACGGCCATCCCGATGTTGCACTGAGGCAGGTAGTGAATCTCGGTAACGTCGTCGTTCAGACGGCTGTTCAGGACGGGATACTCCTGAATGGCCAGGGCCATCGCCTTCATGAAAAAGGGCATAAGGGTGAGCCGCGAACCACTGGCCTCCGCGTCTTTCTTGAGTTGCTCACGCAGAGCCAGCAGCTCGGTGACGTCGATATCCTCGCTGTAGATGAAGTGAGGAATCGTGGTGGCCGATGTGACCATCCGGCGTGCCATCGCTGCTTTCATGCCGCGGATCGGCTCTACACGGACCTCCGGCTCTGCCGGCGACTGAGCTTGAACACTGGATGCGGGAGCCTCCGTCGATTCGGGTCCTCGCGAGGCTGCCGACGGCTGTTCCAGGTGAGCGAGCACGTCGGCTTTCAGCACTCGACCGTCTTTGCCGGAGCCAGCGATATCACCGAGATTGAGGTCATGCTCCCGAACCAGCCGGCGGACCGCCGGACTGGCAGGCACCCGTTGACCACGCTGCGGTGCAACCGTCTGGGCAGCTGCCGGCGCGGTCTCTCGTGCTGGAGTCTGATCAGCTTCGGCCTTCGCGTCCGCGTGCTCCTCCCGGTCTCTCGGAATGAACGCAAACAGGGGTTCATGCACCCGGGCCATGGCCTGTTGCTGATGATAAAGCTTGGTGACGCGGCCCGCTTTGGGCGCGGTGATTTCGACCATCGCCTTGTCGGTCATGACGTCGACGACCGGCTGGTCCTCCTCAATCTCGTCGCCTTCGGCGACGCGCCATTCCACAACCTCACACTCGACGATCCCTTCTCCGATGTCCGGAAGGATGAAGTCTTCGGTGGACTGTCCGTCGGTTGCCGGAGTTGTGGTGGGCGGCGTGTCATTTGCCGGCGCCTGCTCGGAAGAAGATTCCGCGGGCGCAGGCGTTTCCTTCTCCTGCTGCGCCGGGGCCGCACTGTCGTCCTGACCTTCCTCGATGAGCTCGAACAAGGGGGAATGAACTTTCGCGATATCGCCTTCCTTGTAGAAAAGACGCGTCACCCGGCCTTTATAGGGTGCTGGAATCTCAACCAGCGCCTTGTCGGTCATGACCTCGGCCACCGGCTGATCCTCTTCAATCACATCGCCTTCACTGACCAGCCATTTGACCAGTTCACATTCCACGATACCTTCGCCGATATCGGGCAGAATAAAATTACTCACGATTGCTCTCCTGTCCTGATACCAGTCTAGAATTCGACGCTCGACCTGATGGCCTCGTAGACCTTCAGGTGATTGGGCAGGTGCTCTTTTTCGAGCACCAGCGGGAAGGGCGTGTCCATCCCGGTAACACGAGCAATCGGAGACTCCAGATACAGGAAACACCGCTCCTGTATGGTCGCGGCGATCTCGCCCGCAAAACCGCCAGTCAGTGGCGCTTCGTGGGTGATGACCAGACGCCCTGTCTTGAAGACCGAATTGGCGACGGTTTCAAAGTCCCAGGGCAGGATCGTTCTCAGATCAATCACCTCGCAGGAAATGCCGTCCTTTTCGGCCATCTCGACGGCCTGGTCGATGACTTCCATCTGTGCGCCCCAGCCCAGAACAGTAATGTCCGTGCCTTCCTTGGTGATCTCCGCTTCCCCCAGGGGCAAGCGGTAATCTTCATCCGGCACTTCACCGACGGAGGCACGGTAGAGCCGCTTGGGTTCGAAGAACAGGGTCGGGTTGGGATCATCGATGGCACCCAACAACAGACCTTTTGCCTGATGGGGATTGCGTGGCACCACAATCTTCAGCCCGGGTGTATGGGCGAAGTAGGCTTCCGGCGACTGGGAATGGTAAAGGCCACCGGCAATGCCGCCGCCATACGGCGCCCGAATGGTCAGGCCGCCCACGTTGAACAGGTTGCCGGATCGGTAGCGGAATTTAGCGGATTCGTTAACGATCTGGTCGAAGGCCGGGAAAATGTAGTCGGCAAACTGAATTTCGGCGACCGGAACCGAGCCCTGCGCGGCAAGACCGTTGGCAAAGCCGATGATGCCCTGTTCCACAAGGGGCGTGTTGAAGCAGCGCGCCTTGCCGTACTTCTGCTGCAGATTGCTGGTGGCACGGAAAACCCCACCGAAAACGCCAACGTCCTCACCGAAACAAAGTACCCGATCATCTGCTGCCATGGCGGTATCCAGGGCGCTGTTAATCGCTTGAAGCATGTTCATTTGCGTCATCTCAGGCCCCTCCCTTGGCGTGTTCGGCACTCTTCGGATAGGCCTCCGGATACTTCCGGATATGCGCCTTCAGTTTCTGGAACTGCTCTGCAAGGGCAGGCGGTACCTCGTCGTAGACGTCGGTCACCAGGGTCTCCAAGGGGGGTGGTGGCCGCTTCTGCGCCCGCTTCATGGTCTCGAGCACTTCGCGCCGCATGGATTCCTGAAGCTTTTTCTCGTCGTCCTCGCTCCACCACTTCTTGCTTTCGAGCCACAGGCGCATCCTGAGGATCGGATCTTTCTGGCGCCAGGCCGCTTCCTCATCCTTGCTCCGGTAGCCAGAGGGATCGTCCGAAGAAGAATGTGCGGCAAGGCGATAGGTCATGGCTTCGATCAGGACGGGCCGGTTGTGCTCCACGGCAAGTTGTCGCGCGGCCCTGGTCGCTTCATGAACGGCCAGGATGTCGTTGCCATCCACGCGGATAACATCCATCTTGTAGCCGTAAGCACGCGGTGCCACGCCGTCGGCGGCAAACTGTTCAGTCGCCGGGGTGGAAATGGCATAGCCGTTGTTGCGGCACAAGAAGATGACCGGCACCCGCTGCACGGCAGCCATATTCAGAGCGGCGTGGAAATCGCCTTCAGAGGCGGCACCTTCGCCGAAATAGGTAATGGTGCAGTGGCCGTCGCCTGCCAGTTTCTGGCCATAGGCATAACCGGTGGCCTGGGGAATCTGGGTAGCCAACGGCGACGAAATGGTCATGTAGTTCAGCTTGCTGGACCCGTAATGGACGGGCATCTGGCGCCCCTTGCCGTAGTCCAGTTCGTTTCCGAACAGCTGGTTCATGAATTCGTCGATGGTAAAACCACGGTAGGCGAGGGCGCCTTGTTCGCGGTACTGGGCCATGATCATGTCGTTGTCATCCAGTGCGGCGGCGCTGCCGATCACGGCGGCTTCTTCGCCGGTACACTGCATGTAAAAGCTCAGACGTCCCTGGCGCTGGGCGGCGAGCATGCGCTCATCCAGAATGCGCGTCGTGACCATGGTCCGATAGATACGAAGGGCCTTTTCCTTGTCGAGGTCAGGCGCCTTGGCACTCTTGTAGAGAGAGCCGTCTTCTTTCAGAAGCTTGAAGGTGGGAATACGGAACTCCGCACCATCGGTAAACTTTGGGGCATGTACAACTTTGGACTTTGTTGTTGTCATAATCCTCTTCCTGGGGTAATGGCCTGAGGAACAAAACACGCCTTTTGGGCATGTCGTTAATGTCATTGTAGACAAACTGATGGTATCTGGTGTGATAACCATCAGAAGGCTTTACCTTAACGTAAACTGCTGCGATGGGGTAGACCCCCATTTTGGATTTTCATCGTTCCGGATTCATTCAGACCGCCACAAAAATGCCGCGGCAGGCTGCAGAAGGCGTTCTATTATGTAGGTATCGACACGGACCCGGCCTCCAGAGACAGCAATGAAACGGATTATTCCTCCTGAGGTTGCTCGGGCGTTACCGCGTGGCACTCGTGGCCTGTCCCAGGCTGAAGTCAACGCGACACGCCAGCGCTTTGGCACCAATCAAATCATTGAAACGCCGCCCTCCGGCTTATGGCCTTTAATCAGGAACACCGTGAAGGACCCGATGCTGTGGTTCTTGCTCGGGACCAGTGGGATCTTCTGGCTGGTCGGAGAAAGCACGGAAGCCCTGGTGTTGTTGGTGTCGCTGATACCGTTTTTTGGCATGGACAGCTACCTCCACCGGAGGACCCAGGCGTCAATCGAGGGCTTGAGCGGTCAGCTGTCTGCCCGGGCCCGAGTGATCCGGGAGGATGGCACAACCAGTGTTGATGCCACCGATCTCGTTCCCGGCGATCTGGTTGAAGTAAACGCCGGGGAGTCCTTTCCGGCGGACGGACTCCTGCTTGTGGAGGACTCGATACAGGTCGACGAATCAGCGCTGACCGGCGAAGCCTATCCGGTACGCAAATCGATATTCGCGGATGAGCCGGCGGGCGTTGCCGAGCAGGCGATTGATACGTGTTTCTGGGGATACGCGGGAACCAGAATACTCTCTGGCAAAGCGGTGCTGAGGGTCGTATTCACGGGTCGCGAAACGCTTTATGGCGAAATTGTCCGCACGGCTCTGGGAGGCAAACAGGAACGCCCCCCCTTGCAGAGAGCAGTCGGCCGGCTAGTCACCTGGTTATTGGTTGTTGCCATTGCGTTTTGCGGGATTCTCGCTACGGTTCGCTGGTACCAGGGGCATGGACTGCTGGATGCGCTTATAAGCGCGGTTACTCTGGCCGTGGCGGCGTTGCCGGAAGAGTTCCCGGTGGTATTGACCTTTTTCCTGGGCGTTGGCGTCTATCGACTTGCGAAGCGGCGCGCCCTGGTGCGTCGAGGCGTCGTTGTCGAAAATATCGGCAGGATTACAACCATCTGCTCCGACAAAACCGGAACCCTCACAGAGGGCAGGCTCTGTCTTGCGCATCAGTACCCCTCAGAAGATCTCTCAATCGATCAGTTACTGACGATCGCCGCGGACGCCTCGCTCAGCGAGGAAGGCGATCCGCTTGATCGCGCGATACTGGAGGCTGCACCAACAAATCGGACCCCGGACGTCATCGCTCGTTTTCCCTTTACCGAAGACAGAAAGCGGGAAGTCACTATCGTCCGTGACGGTCGCATTGCTCACGTCGCCATGAAAGGCGCACCGGAGACCGTCCTGTCTATGTGTTTCCTCGATGGGACACAGAAAAAGGCCTGGCTCAGACAGGTGCAGGACCTGGCCGAAAATGGTCACAAGGTTATCGCCTGCGCCTACAAACCATGGACGTTGGTTGAAGACTCAGCCAACGAACCCGACCGGGATTTCGAGTTTGCCGGTTTACTGGCGTTCGAGGATCCGGCCAGAGAGGGTGTCCGACATGCATTGCAACAGTGTCGGCAGGCTCGCATCAAAGTGATCATGGTGACCGGGGACCATCCGGCCACGGCAGGAGCGCTCGCTGCGGAGGTTGGCCTTGGAGAGACACCACCACGAGTGGTTACCGGCGAGGAAATGGAAGCGCGTCTCTCAGAGGAGGGCAGCAAGTATCTGGATCAGGTGGATGTCGTTGCCCGTGCTGTCCCGGTTCATAAGCACACGCTGGTACGGTGTCTTCAGTCCCGTGGTGAGATCGTTGCCGTAACCGGTGATGGGGTCAATGATGTCCCCGCGCTCAAGGTGGCGGACGTTGGAATCGCTATGGGCGAACGGGGAACCCGAAGCGCGCGGGAGGTCGCATCGATCATTCTGATGGATGACAATTTCCGGACCATTGTCGGTGCAATTGCCGAAGGGCGCCAGCTGTTTGCGAATCTTCAGATGAGCTTTCAATACCTGCTGATGGTTCACATTCCTCTGGTTCTGACCGCTGCGCTGATACCGTTGATGGGCTATCCGATTCTGTATCTGCCGATTCACGTCGTATGGCTGGAGCTCATCATCCATCCAACTGCGTTGCTTGTTTTTCAGTATCATCCTGGCACGGACGAGCTTCGATATCGTCCGCGTCAGGAAAAGCTGAGCTTCTTCACCCCGATTCAAACGCTGGGCATCGCATTCACCGGGCTTCTTGTGACCAGTCTGATTTACTGGAGTTATGTGCGCAGCCTTGGTATCGGGCGTGATGTTGATCATGCAAGGGCCATGGCTATGGTGGTTCTCATCGTAGCCAGCGGCGTCGTAACCTCGTTACTGAGCCGTTTGCGGGGAAAGGCCGCGATATCGGTGACGGTCTTCAGTTTGATATCTGCCGCCGTCCTGATTCAGATTCCCGGGCTTTCCAGTTTATTGAATTTAAAGCCCCTTCATTACGATGACTGGCTGGTTGCGGCGGGAAGTGGCGCACTGGTGTGCCTGCCGATCCTTGGATTCAGGTTCCTTGAGGTGGCATGGGCAAAAAGTGCCGGGCGCTGAAACCATTTCTGGCCCTTTTCGTACAAGACGTTGAAGCTCGTGAATTTCCGGACACAGGGAAACGACAAAGATGACACGCTATTTCGCGTTCGCCAGTCTCCTGGTGCTGACTGGCTGCGCTTCCACTGGCAACGTGCCGGCTTCAGGCACCGCTTTCAAACTCGATGGCTGCAGCCCTTTTCTCAATTGTGTTTCCAGTGAATCCAGTGTCGGCCTCTATAAAGTTCAGCCGATCGCGCTGACTCAGCCGCTGGATCCATCATCCTGGGACCGCATCAAGTCCACGGCACTTGAACTTCCGGGTGCCTCCCTGGAAGAAGCGCGGTATGGCTACGCCAATATCACTTACTACAGTGATTTCTTCGGCTTTCCGGACTTCCTGGAAATCCTGGTGGCTGACGATGGCCAGCATCTGAATGTGCGCTCCCAGTCGATGCTTGGCTTCTACGATCTCGGGGTAAACCGGGCCAGGGTAGAGCGGTTACGTGAACGCCTGGCAGCAGAGGATATTGCCCGTGGGGCGGCACCCTGAAGCCGGACGTATCGGTTTATTTTCCGGTGTCCGGCCCGGTCATGGTACCTTCGATCCATCACCGGTTAATTGATAACAGCGACACGGAAGCTGGCGAGGAGACCAAATGAACGTATACATCATTGGCGCAGGAATTATGGGCACCACCTTTGCGACCCTGGCAAAGGAATTTGCGCCCGACCTGGATGTCACGATCCTGGAAAGACTTGACGGTCCGGGAGAGGGCAACTCGTGGGTATTCAATAACGCCGGCACCGGTCATGAAGCGAACTGCGAACTGAATTACACCCCGGTGGATGAAGAGGTCATTTCCGTCGAGAAGGCGCTGAAGATCCACGCCCAGTTCAATGTTGCCAAGCAGTTCTGGGCCTACCTGGTCGGGAAGGGCGCCATCAAGGATCCGACATCCTTTATCAATCAGACGAAGCACTGCACCATCGTATCGGAACCCTCGATCAACGAACTCAAACTTCGATTCAAGGAAATGTCCGCGCATCACTTCTTCGAAAACATGCGTTATTCGGACGACTTCGATGAGATAAAAAGCTGGATTCCGTACACAATGGAAGGCCGGCCTCGCCATGAAAAAATGGCTGCAACGGTGATCGAAACCGGTACCGACGTAAACTTCGGCGCCTTGACGGAAAAGATGGCGGAGTATGCGGTGCAGACCCTGGGTGTCAAAATCGAGTACGGCACTCATGTGAAACGGGTGCACCGGAGCCCGTCCGGCACCTGGCTTATCGAGACCGAACAGAGGGGCGCCAGGGTTCAACACAAGGCAGACGTTCTGTTTGTGGGTGCTGGTGGCGGTGCCTTCCCGCTACTGAAAAGAAGTCACCAACCGTTCCGCCGGCGCTATACCGGCTTTCCTGTGGGCGGGCGCTTCCTTCAGGCACCGATCAGCGAAGAACAGGCCAATCAATACCGCGCCAAAACTTATGGCAAGGCAAAAGTGGGCGCACCGCCCATGTCCGTGCCGCACCTGGACCTGCGGGTAGCAGATGGCCAGCATTATTTGTTGTTCGGTCCGTTCGCGTCTTTCAAACCGGTGCTGGAGAAGGGCCGCGGCTTTTTCGATTACCTCCGCTCCATGCGGCTTCATGATATCCCTGGCCTGTTGAACGTTGCCCGGGAACATTTTCCGCTGGTGAGCTACCTGATTTCCGAAACCTTCAAAGGCAAGAAAAGCATGCTCGAGGAGCTTGAGGCGTTTGCGCCGGGCCTGAGCAGCAAATTTGACTGGAAGCCTGTGGACGCGGGCCAACGGGTTCAGATCATCAAGGATGGAGATCTGCAGATGGGTACGGAAATCGTCGTCTCGACTGATAAAACCTACGGCACCTTGCTCGGCGCCTCACCGGGCGCGTCCGTATCGCCGGAAGTGATGTTACGCTGCCTGGAGCAGATGCTCCCGGCAATCTTCTCCAAAGAGGAGGCCGGGAAGAAGAGGAAGGAAATTTTCCCGGAGGATGATCTGGAAACGCTGATCCACAATCCGGACCGATACCGGGAGATTCGGGATGCGGTCAACGATCAGCTGGGAATACACCCGTCAGCGGCGACACCCTGAGGCATTGATTACGCAAATGCCTTCTGGAGGCGCTCCATACCTTTCTGGAGCGATTCCTCGTTAGCCGCAAAAGACAGTCGCATATGTCCCGGTGCATTGAAAGCCGATCCCGGGACCATAGCGATTCCCAGTTCGTCGAGGAGCCATTCGCCGAGCTCCTGATCGTCTTCGACCTCATCCAGACTCTCAATCACCCGTGAGAAGTCCGGTAAACAGTAGAAGCTGCCCTGGGCTGGCTGGCAATCGATTTTGCCAATACGATCAAGACCTTCCTGAATGAGACGTGCGCGCTGCGCAAACCGGTTCGTCATCCTGTGAACATCATCCAGCCCGCCATTGAGGGCTGCCGCCGCTGCAACCTGAGAAACCGCGGCCGTGTGCGAGTTTGTCTGGCCCTGTAACTTCAGCATTTCCGCAATCAGCAGCTCCGGGCCGGCCACGATGCCCACGCGCCAGCCCGTCATCGCATAGGCTTTCGACACACCGTTGATCACCACCGTCCGATCTTTCAGGGACGGACAGGCATTCAGGATATTGGTGAACGGCTGGGAATCGAAACGCAGGTGTTCGTAGATGTCATCCGTAATCACAAACGCGTTCGGATAGTTCATTAACACCTCGCCCAGAGCTGCCAGCGCTTCCCGGCTGTAGATCTGGCCGGTGGGATTGTTCGGTGTGTTCAGAAGCACCACCCGGGTGCGCTCGCTCATGCACTGCTCAAGCGTTTCAGGCGTCAGGACAAAGCCATCCTCAAGCCGGGTTGGCGCCTCGACAATGCGGGCGCCGGCGATTTTTGCAATGGCCGGATAACTTCCCCAGTGAGGCGAGGGAATCACGACCTCGTCGGCAGGGCCCAGCAGTGACAGGCAGGCGTTGAAGAGTGCCTGTTTGGCACCACAGCTATGCATCACCTCGCTGGCGCGGAAGTGAAGGTCATTCTCCCGTTCAAACTTTTTACGGATGGCATCCTTCAGTATCGAGAGACCGGCGATGGGGGTATACCGCGTATAGCCATCGTCGAGCGCCTGCTTGGCCGCGTCAATGATCCACCGGGGCGTGTCGAAATCCGGCTCACCGGCATCCATCCGGACGATGTCGTGTCCCTGATCAGAAAGCGCCTTGGCGCGTCTGCCAATGCGAAAGATGGACGACTCCGACAGATCCTCCACACGCCGGGCGAAGTGAACGGGGTGTTGCTCGGTCGAGGACATGATAGAAACCTCGCTGCCTGAATAGCCAGTTGCTACAAAATGTAGACCTGACTTAAACCCTAGTTGTCCGGAGCCTTCGGGGAAATACTATATTCCACGGATGTTAAGCCGATCCATGGCGAACGAATCAGCCGGTAAGCTGTTCGTCGTTCTGTTTCTCAATCAACTGCGTTTTGCCAACGGCGACGCTGAGCGCAACGGCCAATGTGACGAAGGCAGCCAGGCCGCCAAAAAGAGTAATCACAGGGAGAACGTTCATGGCTATAAGACCTCAAATGTTGCTAGGGTTGGAGTGCGCTTCGGTTCAATAACCGGTTATGTGGAAGCTAAGTATTAGTGTACGAGGGGAATGGCCACGAGGGTGTAGGCAGAAACCAATATCGGGCATATGGAAATGTCCTTACTCTCCCTGGAAAATCAAGAAAAGTGCTTACGCGAATTTTATGGGAGTACGCGCGGAGGAGTCCCTATGCTAAAGCGATCGCCGCAGGAAACGCATTCCAATGTCGCCGCCCTCGAGGATCTTGTGAGTCTCGCAGACTACTCATTCATGGATACCCTTAATTGCGACCCTGAGGCGAATGCAACCGGATCCGAACACTCGCCCAGGCAGGTTTTCTCGGGGCACTATGTTCCGGTCAAACCCACACCCATGGAAAATCCGGAATACGTCGCGCACAGCCAAAGTCTGTTTCGCGAACTGGGCTTCGCCGACAGCCTGGCGCAGTCAGACGATTTCGTCCGTATGTTTTCCGGCGACCTGTCGCATGTTCCGGAGCCGATGCGCAAAGTGGGTTGGGCGTGCGGCTACGCACTGTCTATTTATGGCAACGAATTCACTCAGCAGTGCCCGTTTCAGACCGGGAATGGATACGGCGATGGTCGGGCTATTTCCGTGCTTGAGGCCGTCATCAACGGTCAGCGCTGGGAAATGCAGCTGAAAGGGGCAGGGCGCACACCATACTGCCGCGGTGCGGATGGTCGGGCTGTTTTGCGCTCCAGTGTTCGGGAGTTCCTGGCACAGGAGCACATGAATGCGCTTGGTGTGCCAACGTCACGGTCGCTGAGCCTGAACGTGTCCAAAACCGAGACCGTCAGGCGTCCCTGGTACGCGGAGGGCTCACGCTCAATGGATCCGGATGTGCTGATTTCCGAGCCCGTTGCCATCTCCACGCGGGTTGCGTCGTCGTTCATTCGGGTAGGGCAGATTGAGCTTTTCAGTCGTCGTGCCCGCAGGAACGAACACCCAGGGGCAATGGAGGAGCTCGAGAAGATCGTCCTGCACCTGATCGATCGGGAGTATAACGGCGTTATCGACCAGACATTGCCCACTGCTGAAAAAGCCGTTTTGCTGGCAAAAGAGTTCCGCAGCCGACTGACCTCCCTTGTGGCGAACTGGATCCGCGTTGGCTACTGCCAGGGTAATTTCAACAGCGACAACTGTGCCGCCGGCGGCTTCACGCTGGACTATGGGCCCTTTGGATTCTGCGACGCGTTTGATCCGCATTACCAGCCCTGGACGGGTGGCGGCCAGCACTTTTCATTTTTGAACCAGCCCATGGCGGCGGAGCGCAACTTCTACTCGTTCTGTTCAGCGTTGAAACCACTGTTGGCCAAGCACACGGACTGCCTGCGCCAGCTCGACGAAATTCAACGTGATTTTCCCAGAGTGATGCAGGAGCAGATGGAGGCGATGTGGGCGGCCAAACTCGGACTCGACGCTTTTCATCCAGATTTGTTCAGCGAACTCGCAACGCTGATGATGCAAACGCCCGTTGATTACACCATCTTCTTCCGGGAACTCTCATCGTTGCCCGACGACATTGAGCCGCTCAGGAAAAGCTTCTACGGCGGGCGGACCTATGTGGCAGATCCGGAAGGACTGGACCAGCGCTGGACAGCGTGGCTCACTAAATGGCAATCACTCACTGAACATCGCTCTCGTGAGGAGCTATCCAGCCAGATGAAGCATGCCAATCCGAAGTACAGTTTGAAGGAATGGTTCCTTGTGCCTGCCTACCAACAAGCCGCTTCAGGAAACTACGCCATGCTCCGGGAGCTGCAGCAAGTTATGACTCAGCCATACGCCGAGCAATCGGAACGCGTCGAGAAGAAATACTACAGGCTGAAGCCGCTGGAGCTGTTTGGCGTTGGGGGAGCGTCCCACCTGAGTTGCTCGTCTTGATTGCGAGCAACCATACTGTACTGCGCATAATGTATATTATGTTAAATACGATCTGGATCTGAACACCAGATCCCTATCTCCATGGCAGTCGTGACCCCCTCCTTATTCGGATAACGTGAAGTCCACTTCGTCCAATGACTCACTCAGGAAATCGAGAAGTGCCCTGACAGCTGGCAACAAACCTCTTCGTGAGGGAAAAACCGCATGGAAAATTCCACCACGCGGATGCCATCCGGGAATCACATTTATGAGTCGCCCCTCGATTAAATCCCGACCAGCAACAATAAGCGGCATTCGGACAACACCCAGCCCTGATAACGCTGCCTGACGCAATGTAAATACGTCATCGGTGACCAGACGTGGGTCATGGGCAATCTGGACCGAGATACCGTCTGGGCCGTCAAGGCACCACACATGTTTGCCACCCGGCTGTTCAAAATCGAGGCTTGGAAATGCGCTCAAATCCTCCGGTGCTTCAACACTTCTATGACTGGCGAGAAGTTCGGGCGACGCCATCAGACATTGTGGGCTTCGGGAAAGAACTTTCATTGTCAGGTCGCTATCCTCCAAAGGTGGAAAACGGACCCTGAGGGCGATGTCGAACCCCTCTTTCAAGACATCAACGCGACGGCTGGTCGCTTCCATCTCCACTTTCACCTTTGGAAACTTTTCCATGAAGCGAACCAGAAGCGGCGAGATAAGAAAATAAATCAGGCCCGGCGGGCAACTCAGCCTGACAGTTCCCCGGGGCTCCGATCGTGATCGATCAATGAGCTCCTGTGCCGCATCGGCTTCCACCAGCATCGCGAGGCAATGCCGATAATACTCTTTTCCCAGTTCGGTAACGGAGAAGCGTCTTGTTGAGCGGTTGATCAACCTTGTGTCCAGCCGATCCTCAAGCAAGGCGACTCGCCGGCTTAGTTTGGATTTGGGAATGCCAAGCGCCCTTCCCGCTGGTGCGAAACCACCGTAGTCCACCACCTGGACGAAGTAGTAAAGATCGTTCAGGTCCTGCATATGAATTCGTCCTATTCATGGAACAGTCAGTACGAATTTCGCTGTCTACCCAGCAAAATCAAGCGGCTTTAGTCTAATCCCTGTTCCTCAATTGAGGGAATTTAAACGGCCTGAATCATATAGAAAAAGGCCTCTTTGGCGCCAATGCAACCTACTAAACAATGCAGTTGGCCAGAACTGATCACGTCAATAGCAAGGAGAACGGGAAATGGGATATACCTATAATCGACTTAACAAGGACGACGTCGCACTGCTGATGGTTGACCACCAGGCGGGGCTGCTGTCGTTAGTGCGGGATTTCAGCCCGGACGACTTCAAGAACAATGTACTGGCGCTCGCCGACATTGCCAGGTTTTTTAATATCCCCACTATTCTCACCACCAGCTTCGAGGATGGCCCCAACGGGCCCATAGTTTTGGAGGTGAAGGAATGCTTCCCAGATGCGCCATACTTTGCCCGGCCAGGACAGATCAATTGCTGGGATAACGAGGATTTCGTTAATGCAGTAAAAGCGACCGGTAAAAAGCAGCTCCTGATTGCAGGTGTCGTGACTGATGTCTGCGTCGCGTTCCCAACTCTTTCTGCTCTCGAAGAAGGCTACGAGGTGTTTGTAGTGACGGATGCATCCGGCACATTCAATCAGACTACCCGTGACGCCGCATGGAGCCGTATGGAGCAGGCCGGAGCTCAGCTGATGAATTGGTTCAGCGTGGGCTGTGAACTGCATCGGGACTGGCGAAATGACATAGAAGGCTTCGGTGGTATTCTGGCCAAACACCTTCCCCAATACGCCAACCTTATGCAGAGCTTTTCCGCACAAAAGGCGTAAGAGCTACGACTGACACACTATACTCACAGGGACGTGATTAAGGATGCCCTCCATGAGCACACTTGAGCGCAAACCAGAACTGCCGTGCGACATTTCCACCGGTTGCGATGCAATCAAACTGATCATTACACCGCGGGACAAGGACCTCGGAGGATTTTCCGTGCGCCGAACGCTTCCAACCGCGCGCCTGAAAATGGTGGGTCCCTGGATATTTTTCGACCACATGGGGCCTGCAGAGTTCGAGCCCGGGGACGGCATCAATGTTCGCCCTCACCCGCACATCAACCTGGCCACAGTGACCTATCTGTTTGAAGGCGAAATCCTGCATCGGGACTCGCTCGGAAGTGTACAGCCCATTCGTCCCGGGGATGTGAATCTCATGGTAGCTGGTAAGGGTATCGTTCATTCCGAACGGGAACGACCGGAAATCACAGCCGAGCGTCATAGGCTTCATGGGCTCCAGCTCTGGCTTGCACTACCGGAGGAAGACGAAGAAATGGAGCCCGCGTTTTATCATTATCGCGCTGATGATATACCTCAGGTTGACGTTAACGGCGTGCCAGTCCGGGTAATCATGGGACAGGCTTATGGTGTGCAATCCCCGGTCCGGACTTTTGCAAAAACACTTTATGTGGAAGCGCGTCTCAAGGCCGGACAAACCCTGGCGATACCTCACGGCGAAGAACGCGCTGTATATGTCGTGGAGGGACGCATTCAAGCGCGAGGAACACCTCTTCCGGCGCATTCAATGGCGGTACTCAACCGTGAGGAAGGTGTGACTATTGAAGCGCACGAGGACTCTCTGATTGCCGTTATCGGCGGAGAACCACTTGGCAAACGGTTTATTGAGTGGAATTTCGTCTCAAGTAGAAAAGACCGGATCGACCAGGCGAAAACCGACTGGAAGAATCGGTCGTTTCCTCTGGTTCCGGGTGATAGTGATGAGTTTATTCCGATGCCGGAGTGATGGATTAAAGACACGCCCAGCAAAACGGGACTTCGCCCTGCTCTGCTGAGCCCACCTGTGTCGTCTTTGCCGGATCAAATCAGCGGCAAACACACGTCCGTCACCAGTTCATGCTCTGGCGTGTCCGGAATCAGGTTGTGGTAATGGAAGAACAATGGAAAATCCCGCAGTTCCTCCCCGCTTTCCGGTAACCATTGCCGGTAAAGGTAATAGGCCGGCTCTCCGATGCTTTCGTGAGATCCGAGATGGCGAATCACCGCGCAGCGTCCGGCTGGAATCACCTTGTTGACGATGCCCAGATCGTTTTCTGGAACCGGCTGTTTTACGGACCCGCAAATATCGAAACGGAACTCTTCTGGTGACGTGGTTGCCGGGTCGTCGTAGGCCAGACCAAAGGTCTCGCTGGTCTTGACCGGTGACAGACCGGTACGTTTACGCCAGTCGATGAACCGCTTGGCTGATTCATTGACCAGTGCGGGCGATCCCCGATGCTCAAGTACCGCAACGGTTGTTTCCGGGAAATCAATAATCTCTACATTCATTGGCTGTTTCCGCTCTCTTGGAGGTAGTTGATAACGTTCATGCCACGGCTGCCACGCCGGAGCTTTTCGAAATTGAGAGGGTGTGTTGCCAAAGGTGCTCTTGAACGCCCGGGAAAATGACTCCGGGTTCCCGAAGCCCGCTTCGAGGGCGATATCGATGATCGGGGTCGCATCCTCAAACGCCAGGCGGTATGACGCCCGGCGCAGTCGCATTAGCTGGATATAACGTGTCACGCTGATACCCGCGTATTGCGAGAACTGCCTGTGAAAGTGGAACTTCGAGAAATTCGCCACTTCGCTCAGTCGATCCAGGGACAGGTCCCCGGACAGATGCTTGTCGATGTAGGCGAAAACCCGCTCGAATCGCCGGGCATACGCCGCTGCCTTTGTGTCATTCACTGGTACACCTCCTCAACGGCAGCCACTATGCCCCACAGATCTTGTGCAATCCTGACTGAAATTGCTCAGTGGGCAGTATGTGTAGATAATCCCCCTACCAAAACCTAAATCAGGGAAAGCTGTATTTTATGGACATTGTTCTGATTGTCTCGGGCGTAATTGCCCTTCTCGTTGTTGTCACACTCGCCAAGGCGGTTCGGATTGTGCCCCAGGCAGAAGTACAGGTCATTGAAAGACTTGGGCGTTTCCACCGCGTCCTCAATGGTGGACTGAATGTCATTGTTCCCTTCGTGGATCAGGTTCGCCAGACGTTCAGCACGCAGGAACAGGTTATCGACATTCCTTCCCAGCAAGTGATCACCTCGGACAACGTTCAGATTACGATCGACGGTGTTGTGTTCCTGCGAATCAATGATGCCAAGCTGGCTACTTATGAAATCAATGATCTCAAATACGCCGTCGCCCAGCTGGCCCAGACAACGCTGCGCTCCGAAATTGGCAAGATGGAGCTGGACAACACACTGTCCAGTCGTGAGGAAATGAACGCCGCCCTGCTCCTGGCCCTGGATAACGCCTCCGGGGGCTGGGGTGCCAAAGTGACCAGGGTTGAGATCAGTGACATCTCGGTACCCGAGAACGTGCAGCGGGCCATGGAGCTCCAGCTTCAGGCAACCCGCGAGCGCCGCGCCATCGAACAGAAGGCGGAAGCCGACAAGAACGCCACCATCGCCAAAGCGGAAGGCGACAAGGAACGGGCCTATCGGGAAGCGGAAGCGCTGGAGCGGACCGCAGAGGCCCGGAAGAAAGAACAGGTGCTATTGGCCGAGGCGGCAAAGGCCGAGGAAGTGCTGAAAGCCGAGGGGCAAAAGCAGGCTATTGAACTGGTTGCCGCCGGTCTTCGGGATAATCCGGACGCCGGCGAGTATCTCCTGGCCCAGGACCGGATTGCAGCCTGGACGGGCATTGCTGCCAGTGATAGCCAGAACAAGATCGTTGTGCCCTACGAAGCCAGCGACCTGCTCGGTTCCCTGGCAATGGCCCGGGAGTTTCTGGGGAAATCAACTGAACAGGCACAACGCTGAAACACGGAGCGGCCCCGTGAAAGCGGGGCCAATGACGAATAATGGATGTATCAATCGTTTGGTGGCTTCTGGTCACCGCAGGTATTGCGCTGGTAATAGCAGAAGTGTTTATCGGCGCATTCATCGTGATGTGGTTCGGGCTCGGAGCTGTCGTCGCCGGTTTGCTCACGTTTTTTGTTCCGGGGCTGAATGCCGGCATCCAGCTTTTGCTGACAGCCCTGCTTGGTGCGGTATTGCTCTACTTTTTCAGGGACCGATGCATTGCCGGCGAAAATGCATCGCAGGAGTCGCTGCACACCTTTTCGCGAACTACCGGAGAAATTCACAAAGCGGAAACTGGGGCTATGACCGTATTTGCAAACGGGACCTTCTGGCAAATCGGCAATCCTGAAGATATTCCAGAAGAGAAGAGGAAGCCCGGATCCACGATAACGGTGGCTGAGTTCCGGAATAACAAAGCCTATGTAAGCAACTCCGATTAATCAGACTAAGCCCAGCCTTTAACGCTAACTCGCATACCGCACATGCCGGCGCATCAGGTTTGCCCTATAGGGCGTGGCCAGGCTCAATACCTTGGCCATCATCTCGCTCTCCTTCTGTTTCCAGGTGTCATCGTCCATATCCCGCCAGTATCGTGGCGGGCGTCCTTTCAGGCGGTCGTGTTCGGCGGTCACCGGGTCCTTGGGCCGGAACTCCTCCCATAGTGGGATATCCGGCAACGGACGGCTGGTATCCATGAAATTCTGAAACATATCCCACAAAGCAAAGCATTCCTTTCCCGTGGTCTTACCTATCAGATTGCCTATGGGGATCATCATCTGGCTGTAGCGATGGACCAGGTAAAGGGTATGAACTACTTGGCCGGGCGGTATCATTTCGTTGGTGAGATAGGCGTCGAATTCGTAGAAAGGTGCCTGTTCTTCGACCGTTGGGCCTTTTCTTTTGTGGTGGTACACCGTGACCAGCCCGGTACGGCGGTTGACCTCCCATTTGGGGCCTTGAGAAGGCTTAATCGCCCAACGTGGAAACAAAATAAGTGGCCCACGCCCAGCCCACCAAACCGTCAGTGGTATACCGAAAAAATACGGAACAGCATCGAGTAATTGAAGGTTGCGATCTGCGAAAGTCATCCCCGAAGGCGTGTGATAACAGGCCACTAGAGACGCCAAGAAAAAGACCGGAAACATCAGCACAAAAATCAATTTTCCAAAGGTTCCGACAATATTTAATAGGCTAACCCTAAAAGCGGGCGTTGCATGACGGTACCTTTCATGGTCGATACGTTGATGGAACTCGATATTTTCAAAGCCATTTGGTTGTGACTCAATTTTTCTCAAGACTTCCGGGCGGAAGCGTTTCCGGAATGACAGAGGCGCTACCTCGTCGGTCCCCCCCCACGGCATGCGCATATCAAACTTTCGATTAAGCCAGGACCGCCCCGAGCCGAACGCTTGTCGCTGCTGTTGCGGTATCCGGTCCGGGTGGTAGGCCTGGGGGCCATAGTAGTTTTCATTCATTGCTTCTGTTTCCAACATCAGGCTGGGCCGGACTTTGTGAAACCGTTAACCCAGAACAGTTGATCATGATCGGTAAAATCCGGTTTTGTGAAATCGTCATTTTTCGAGTCATACCGGGTAGTATCCTTGGGCGGAGGTGCCGGGAAGGCAAATGATTGTCCTTTGAGCATGACCTGGTATTGCGCCTTGGCTTGCAACTCATAACGCAGCTCTTGTTGGCCCGTGGGCATACCCAGGAAAGTCCGGGGCTTGCGTTGGGAATCCGGTTTCCGTACCAACAGCACATAGCCGGTGGCGGTGGCTTGCTGATGGAGGATATGGTCCTGCGATTCCCCTTCAGATACTGCGTCCGAGGACGCGAGCCCGTAGCCCCGTCCAAGATTGAAGGCCTTACACAATAACCGGGTCTTGCAGATCGCCTGAACTCCTTCCGGTGCCCCCAGCAGTCCCGGCAGATTACTGTCAACGCGGATTATATGGGTAGCCTTCTGGAGCGCTCTCGGGTCCGGCGAGTTAAGCGATTTTAAAACAGCTTTTTGAGCCTGGTCTGTGGTCGGCATGGGTTGACGAGTCAAACGTAAGTTCATCAACTGTCCTAGTAAGCGAAAGTAAGCTTCAGCGGCGTTGTCGGTTCCTTGCAAATGCGGTAACCCATCATGGTCACCAAACGGACCGTTCCGAAGCCAGTTTTCGATAGGTTCATCTTGAAGAACCCAGATTAAGGCAGTGCCAAAAAGCATCAAGCCAAGACCGACCCAGCCCAAAGGTCCCATCCCCAAGAGAGTGGCCTGAACAGGAATCATTGAAGCCATAGTCATAACCACGCCGCTGACCGTTGTGACACCATACCCCCAAGCGGCGGGATCCCCCGTATCGAGGGCGTAAAGGGTGTCCGATAGGCTGATACCAGTCACCGCAATCGCGCCAGTAGCGCCGAGAAACATGCGACTGGTAATTGATTCGACACCCAGAATTTTGGAAAGGGTTTGAGCAATTTCGCCCTCGAATTCATAACCCAGAAACGCCACCAATTTCTCCTTCACTAAAGTGTTGGCGAAGCGCTCTGCCAATAACACCGCCGCTATTGAGGAGTTAAATAGCCCGGCTACCGTTCCCAGCAAGGCTCTATCAAAGCCTTGTTGACGTTCTATTTCGGAATATGAGCCTATGGCATTAGAAATATTCACCAACTCAATCCCCAGCACCACCATTGGCAGAACCGGTGTATTCAACGCCCGGTAAAGCCGACTGTGCTCGGCCTGGTCCAGCTGGGAGCGGTTCTCTTCGATGGCCTGTTCCGTCGTCTTGATGGCCGCAGCAACGGATGTGACGCGACCGCCGAGGCTATCCAGTTCCGCGGTGATTCCGCTGAATCGACGCTCGGCGGCTTGCAGCCGCTCCTGGGCACTGGCGATATTGGCTGCGCCCTGCTCGGCCGCCTTACGGGCCAGTATCAGTTCATTCTGGGCCTGGCTGAGACGGCTGAGTGCCTGGGTGGCCGGACGGTCCCGTTCCAGAATCCAGGCCAGCATTTTCTGTGCATATGCTGTCGGAGGTGTCACCCGTTCACCCTCCCCGGACAGATCTTCGAGCCCCAGTACGTATTTGCCCTGTTTGATGGCATCACTCAGAGGCATGAGGCGCAGTCCGGGCAAAAGGTTCGGCATAGACTGCCGGATGGCCTCCAGAGGGTGGCTCAGCATGGCAAGGCGTCGGGTCAGGAAGCGCTGATTAAGGGCCTGCTGTGCCTGCCCGAGGCGGGTTTCCGCCTGTTCTCGCGTTCGCTCCAGTTGTCGGTGGGCGTTCCGGGATTCTTTCAGCACCGCCAGGTACCCTTCCTTGCTGGTTTTCAGGGCGGCCTGGGCACGCTGCTCGTAGTGACGGGTAAGCTCGGCCTGTTGCCGGTTCAACCGGCGGTAATCGGCCCGTAGCTGCTTGAGTTCACTGTCTTCGTTTTCAAGAGCCGTCAGGGCGCTGCGGATGGCGCTGTGTAATTCGTTATGGGCGGCGTTGAGTGCTTTGGTGCCTTCGGCCATACCCGCGAAGAGAAGATTGGTCAGGCCACCGGCTTTAATCTCTGACGCCAGTTGCAATCCTTCAAGGGTCTGGATATCGGTCAGGTCCGCCGGCAAGTTCAGGGTTTCCAACCGGGCCAATTCATGTCCACGGAAAACACCATCGCCGGGATTGGCCGGCGGTGATTGCGGCGGTTTATAGGGTGTGTGCTGATCCGCCGGGTCCACCTGAGGCCAGAGCATCCGGGCAAGGGAGACCACACCCTGACTCTTGCTAATGGCTTCTTGTTCAGTACACAGACGCCGTAGCCATTGTTTGCCTTTCGAATCGCTACCGGGCAGGCCTTGCCGTGGGTGCAGTGGATCCTGTTTGACCGGTGTTTCCATGACCAGGCTGACCAACCGGCCGGTAAAGCGAAAGGCTGCAGCATAGTCAAAGTCATCACCACAGAACAGATCGCCCAATACCTGCTGGTAGGGCTGCCGACGCAAGCAAAGCAGCAATTCATCCTGGGCCCTGTCGAGGTACTCCCGCCCTAACCCCCGCTCCTCGTTCATCAGGATCTGATCGATGCGTTCGCGGCCGGCCTCGGGCAAGGCCGAGATATATTGATGGAGGGGATTGCGCTCGCCCTGCAACCGTGGCGGCAGAATCAGTTGATTTACCAACTGAGCACTATCCAGTTGCGGGTTCTGTCGGGCCCTTTCACAGCACAGAGACAGCAATTCACGAGCGGTTTCAATGCGATGCGCCTGATGTCGGATTTCGTAGAGACGATCGTCTATCTTCAGGCCGCAGACACCGCGCCTTCGTAATGTCTCGACAGCATCGGTGGTCGGCAACCCGGCCCTCCAGTCATCCGTTGAGAATAGGCGGGGCTTCTGCGATTTGCTGGCCTCGTCGACAGCCTCCTGGATACTGAGGGCTAGTGCCCCGGGTTCCGGCTTTTCGTAGTTCGCCAGCGGCCCGGAACGCTCACCCGCGCTGTATTGCCGAAAAAGGTCTTTCGCCATCTCATAGGCTTTGACGGGATAGGTACCGTCGACGTTTTCCAGGAATAACCAGGGGCGCTCGAACTGCCACTCCACGGCCGGTTGGCGCGGGCGTTGAGGCGCCACCGTATCGAGATAGAATACGGGGCGATTACTCGGACCTACGTCGAAGCTGGCGCCATCGGCCGGCGAACTGTGAGGCATTATTCGGCCGATTTGCTGGCATCGGTGATAGCGAAGACTGAAATCGGTTTGTAGGCGATTGATGCGGGCCGCTGGGAGGGCCGATTCCGAGAAGGCGACTTCAAGGGCAAGATCCTTGTTGTCGAGACGTGCCGGTACCCAGATGTCTGACAAGGCGACGCCAGTTGCTATCCGTCGGTTTGCGGTTACATGGCCATTTCTATCCCGGTAATCGTCCAAACGGACATCCTGGAAGCGAAGCTCGCCTTCTTTCCAGGTGATGCACAGCTCGCGCCAGAGCCGGGCATCCCGAAATACGTAAAGGTAGCCGGATCGGGCCAGCGCCGGCCAGGTTGGTTCCTGGCCACCGATATCGCGTCCGCGGATCCAGTCGAAAGGCACCACTGGCAGGAGAATGTGCTGCTGACCACCCTCGCGGCCTTGCCATGGAGTTTCTCCCGCGGTCTCCAGAATCGGTAAGCGAATAGGCGGACCGCCCTGGGCCTCTATTTCCAGCACCAGACGGCTATCGGGTTGATCCTTCCAGGCCCAGGTATGGAGAATTGAAGCGCGACCATTCAGACCTGCCTGTCTGCGCTCGTCATCGGGATAGCGGGGATTCTCGTTCGCGGCGACCTCTGGGTCGGTGTTTTCATAGACAACGAGCTTCTGTTGCGAGCCATGATCCTCACCATGGACTTCAACTATCAGATCGTGCCACATGCAGGCCGGGCGGTTGGAAGGCTCCATCCCTGGATACTCCTTGTGTCGAAAACTCTGAAATCCTTCTCCGGGAGCGTCCTGCTCCCAGCTATTTCCGACAGAATCCTAGCCTATTTGGCAGATCGGTGTCATCCGGCTGTCTCTCAATGGGAGAGCCGCTCGCGTTAGGTGCGAAATGCATTGGTATGCGAGCTTTCAGATCGCAAAATGATCTATCGGTCGATGTAACCAATTCCCCCTTTGGTGTGTCTAACGGCTGGAAGGAACCGAAAGGGGGACCCACCATGAACCGAAAAACAGTCAGCCTGGGATCGTTAACCGCTTTTCTGGTGCTGTTGGGGTATGGGAGTGGCGTTTGCGCCCAGCAATATATCGCCGAACAGATCCTGGAAGAGAGTTTGAAGCGGCAGCAAGAGGAAAAGGCTAAAAAGCCTCAACCGGTCAAAGAGATACCGGCCAAAGGCGAGAAAGATTCGATGATGCTCGATCCACGTGTTACGCCGGAATACTGGGGTATCAAAGCAGCGACCATTATCTGAATGAAGCCGGGCAACGCCCGGCTTTTTCTTGCTCCTCATCTTCGGTCTCCTTGACGAAGACCAACCTTATTCGTTGCAAAGTCATTGATCTTTTACTAATTTTGGTTCCAAACCTGCCCCTGTGAGATACGCATGCTTTTATCCATTCTGGCCGTTTCGGGTGGTGCTGCCTTTGGCGCATTGCTCAGGTGGTTTCTCGGGATCCAGCTGAACGCGTTGTTCCCGAATATTCCACCGGGCACCCTGGTTGCCAATCTGGTTGGTGGCTACCTGATCGGGCTGTCGATCATGATCTTTTCCCATTTCACCAACCTGGCACCGGAATGGCGCCTGTTCGTGATCACCGGATTCATGGGCGCGTTGACGACTTTCTCCACATTCTCGGCGGAAATCGTCAGTCTGCTGCAATCCGGACGCTTCTGGTGGGCGCTTGGTGGCATCGCGGTTCATGTCGGTGGCTCGCTGGTCATGACACTGGCGGGGATGGGTACGTTCGTTTTTGTTCGTTGGCTACAGGCGGGGTAAATGACCATGGAAAAAGGCTATGAGATTCTCTTCATCACACCCCAGAATCGTCGACACGAGGGCAAACTGGTCAGCAAACTGATCATCGATATGGCAAAGGACCACGGCGTCCAGCGTGTGACCACGCGGATAGACAGCGAGGGCCAGGGCCTGTCCGGTCATCTGCACTCCGCCCATTTCTTTGAACTGGCTGACCAGCCAATGGAAATCATGTTTGTGGTTGAAGAGGAAACCGGAGACAAACTTATTAAAGCAATTCGCTCGGCCGGCATTCATATTTTTTGTGTTTGCAAAAAGGTAACGTTCGGCAACCTTCCTTAAACACAAAAAAAATATGTTGGAATAGTGCTAGTAAAGGAACCCATTAGTTGAGGAGTATTCGGTGTCGAGCAAGCGAATGCCACTTTATACAATCGCAATCTTATTAATTACGGGTCTGGCCAGTCTTGCTTTGCGTTCGCCTTTTCCTGTTGATGAAACCCGTTACCTTTCCGTAGCTTGGGAAATGTGGCTCAAAGGTGACTTAATATTGCCAATACTCAATGGAGAGCCATACTCCCATAAACCCCCACTTCTGTTCTGGCTAATGCACGCCGGTTGGGTGGTTTTCGGCGTGAATGACTATACCCCAAGGCTGATTTCACTGGCGGCAGGGTTGGCCTCCATCCCGCTCGTGTCCTTCATCGCGGGCTTTTTCTGGCCGGATCGCCCCAGGGTCCGCTCAGTCGCCCCGTTGATACTTGTTAGCTTCCTCTCCTGGTTGCTGTATTCCACCACCATTATGTTCGACATCGTGCTGGGTTTCTTTGCACTGGCAGCGATTGTATCTGCCCTGAAGGCCTATTCGCATGCCTCGCTCCTTTGGTTCGTTCTGTGTGGTGTGATGCTCGGTGGTGGTATGTTGACCAAAGGGCCGGTGATTCTCCTCGATGTACTGCCGGTACTTGTTCTGATGCCATGGTGGCGGCCGGATGTCGAAGGTCCCGGACCTGGCCGCTGGTATGCCGGAATTCTGCTCGCAGTCATTATCAGTGCGCTGATCATGCTGGCGTGGGTATATCCCGCCGTTCAAAGGGGCGGCCCCGATTTCGAAAACGCATTGATCTGGAAGCAGACCACCGGCCGGATGGTGGAGTCATTCGCCCACGCCCGTCCGTGGTATTGGTACCTGATGCTGCTCCCTGTCCTGTTGCTACCCTGGGGCATTCTGTTCTGGGAAAAGGCGTGGCGGGGTCGGCTCTGGCGAGACGCTGGAGAGCGGTTCTGCGTGGTGTGGTTCGGCGTTACCTTGCTGGCCTTTTCGCTGATCAGCGGCAAGCAGATTCATTACCTCATTCCAGTCATGCCAGCTGTTGCGCTCTGGCTGGCCAGGCGGATTCAGGAACGCCCGATACGGCGCGTCAGTCTCATTGTGTTGGGGAGTCTGTCTTTGTTGATCGGGATCGGACTGTTGCTGGCACCGGAGTGGTGTGAGTTGAGTGGATCCTATCCGGCCTGTGAAGACACACCTCGCGTCGGTGGCCTGTTGCCCTTGGCACTGGGGATGGTATGTCTGTTGCGTTCCGATTCGAGCGACGTATTCCGCTTGCGGTTGATCGCATTATTCCCCATGGCTATCTTTATGGGTGTCCTCGGTAATTTTATCGGACTTGCCCAACGGCAGGATGTAGGACCAATTGCAGGAGAAATTCAGGAGCTTCAAGATCAGGGAAAAACTGTAGCTAACGTTAGCAAATATCACGGTCAGTATCAGTTCGTAGGCAGACTGAAACAGCCACTGAAAGTCCTGAGTGCAAATGAGCTCACGGATTGGGCAGCAAAAAATTCCGGTGACTATCTTGTAGTATACGTTCGACGGCCAGAAACGAGCCTATTAGAGTCAGCGAAAGCAGTTTTTCCGTATAGGGGAAAACAAGCTGTGATCATTTCGGCTCGAGATTGGCTGCGATACAAGCGTTCAAACGCCGGGCAGTGAAAATGACACTTCGAACCCATCGGACCGCCCCGTTGCGGGAGACCGGATGTCCAGGCTCGTGTGCACACCCTGTGCGATCGCCCTGACAATCGCCAGTCCAAGTCCGGACCCGTTGGCCTTCGCCGTGCCCCGCACGAACCGGTCGCTCAACCCACGAAGCGTTTGTTCTTCCAACAGAGGCCCACCATTGATGACCCGGAACACACCCGGACCTAGCTGAACCACGATCGATTCGTTCTCACTGCCGTATTTCAGCGCATTTTCAATGAGGTTGCGCGCCAGGATGGCAAAGACATCGGGATCCAGTCTGGAAAACAGAGGACCGTCTTCGGGCACGTCGACAACGAGCCGATCGGAGGCCCCTCGAAAATCCTGAAGCACGTAATGCAGGACGGGTGTCAGGTCAGCCGGCTCCGGCAATAGCAGTCCGGCTCCCTCGGCCCTGGCCAGCTGCATAAGCTTTTCAGAGAGCCGGGAGAGCTTTCGGAGCGATGATTCAATTCGCTTTATCCGTTCATCGGATGGTAGACCATCAGCAATCTCCCGCTTCAGCCGCTGGGTCTGGGCCAGTGCTTCTGCGATCGGTGTGCGCAGCTCATGGGCACTGTTGGACGTAAAGCTGCGTTCGGCCTCCAGGGCGCGCTCCAACCTTTCCATCAGACTGTTGACCGCCCGGGAAACCGGCTCCATTTCTGCGGGCAACTGCCCCTGGCTATCGACCGGAGTCAGATCGCCCTCACCCCTGGCTTCGATCGCATCGCGGTAGGCAACCATGGGTCTGAGGCTTCGCCGTACGTAATACCAGACACCAAGGAAACTCAGGGGAACGGCCAGTGCCAGGGGGACCAGCAGAGCCAACACCGTTTCAAGGAGCGCCTTTCGACGGTGCTCAAGTGGCTCGGCCACTTCGATAAAAAGCGTATTGCTGATCGCAGACGTGCCGTAGAAACGATATTGCCCGGCGTTGTGGAATCCGGTGACCGGGTTGGCCGGAAAGATATCGCCTTTCGCTTCGTGGGACTGCAGAAGAACGTGACCACTGGCGTCGCGAACCGTGTAGGTCAGGTATTCCTTCGCCTCCTCCAGTGGTGCAATGTTCTGGGGATTAATCGAACCGTTTGAGGTGTCCTGGTTGAGGATTTCCATCACGGCCAGAGGCATCAGGCGCTCGGCGGTTTCCTGCAGGGCGCTGTCGAAGACCTCATACATTTCCGAGCGAACGACAAAGCCGGCAATGCCGGTAGCGGCAAGCCACAGACTGGCAAGCAGGATGGTGAGGCCAACGCCCAGCCGTCGCTGAAGGCTGACCGGTCGTTGAGTGGATTCCGGCATCATGAATAACCCAGACGGTAGCCCATGCCCCGAACGGTTTCGATCGCGTCGCGTCCGAGTTTCTTCCGGATCCGGCTGATGTACACCTCGATGGTGTTGCTTTCGATTTCCGTCCCGTACGCATACAGGCGGTCCTCAAGCTGGCTCTTCGTCAGCAGGTGCCCCGGCCGCTGAATAAGCCCCTCGAACAGAGCCCATTCACGTGCCGTCAGTTCGACGCTTTTTCCCTCGCGAAAAAGACTGTGAGCCGAAAGATCGACCTGGAGAGGCCCCAGCTCCAGAAGCGGATTGGGGTTTCCATGATATCGACGTGCCACCGCGGAGACCCGCGCAGAGAGTTCGTCCAGATCAAATGGCTTGACCAGATAATCGTCAGCGCCCGCATTCAGTCCGGCAATCCGGTCGGAGACCTGGTCTTTCGCGGTAAGAATAATGACCGGTGAAAGATCACCCCGCCGTCGAAAATCCTTGAGCAGATCAAGGCCCTGCCCGTCCGGCAACATCAGGTCCAGCAACACCAGGTTGTAATCGGTCACTCGAGCGATGGCTTCGGCTTCAGCCAGGGTCTTTGCCCAGTCCATGGCATGGCCATCGTCCGTCAACTGGTCCACGACTGCCTCGCCGAGTACGGGGTTATCCTCCACCAAAAGGATTCGCACGCTTTGCCAACTCCCACAAATTACCCAAATGCCGTCTTTGATCAGCGAGGCATGGTTACACACAAACCTTACCGGAACCTGAACAGGCTCATTCAGGTTGATGTCAGGAACGCTCTCTACACTGCGCCATTATAGCTACCGGATAACCGGTGTTCTTGCTCAAGGTCAGGAGACATCGCATGAAAGCATTACTGATAGCCGGCGCCGTATTCGCCGCCACTGTTGTGAGTACGGGCGCGCAGGCTGACGAAGACTGTTACGAGCCCGTCGCGAACTGGCGCCCGAAGTCCCAGCTCCTCCAATACCTGCAGAGTTCGGGATGGCAGGTTATGCGAATCAAGGTCGATGACGGCTGCTATGAAGTGGAAGGGGTCAATCCAGAGGGCCAGCGTGTCGAAGCAACGTTCTCTCCGTCGACGTTCGAAAGTATGGGCCAGGAATACGAAGGCGATGAAGACGAGGAGAACGAACATGAAAGGCTGGCTCCGTCCGTCGATTCTCAGACATCCACCCCGGCCCAGCCTCCAGCGAACAGCCTGATTAATGCTCGCCCGAAGGTATCGGTGCAGTGAAGTCTCGATCGTTTCAAATCCAGAGGGTAGAACGAATGAATCAACTGAAGACGAATGACAATTCACAACCGCGACATGGAACGGCCATTCGGCGCCTGGTGCTCATGGCATTGCTGCTGATCCCTGCCCTGGCGGCCAGCATGCCGGCTTCAGCCAGGGAAGTGACCTTTTCCGCGGAGCTGAAACCCTACTATGGCGACGGCGCCTACCTTGCGCTTTACGTCACTGACGACAAGGGGCAGTACCAGGGCACCTTGTGGGTGGCTGGTGGAAAGTCCAAATACTACCGCCACCTCCGGCACTGGGCCCGGGGCAGCAATCTTTCGCGAAGCGAATACGATGGCCTGACCGGGGCTTCGGTCCAGAGCGGAAGAACCCTGAACGTGACCGTTGATCTGGCGGACAAACTGTTCGATGGCGGATATCAGGTTCGAATCGACAGCGCCGTTGAAGACCTGCGGGATGCTCCCTCCGACGTCGTTGTTCCGTTAACCCGCGATGGGGCCGGCACGCCGGTATCAGGGCGCGGCTACGTCAAATCCCTTCGCTACGATTTCAAATAATCCTCGTTGCCGGAGCTGAGCATGTTGCGCAAACTGCATTCCATACCCGGACTTATCGTCGGGATCTTTGCCATCGTCCTCGCGATCAGCGGGGCGATCATGGCAATCCATCCTGTGCTGGAGCGCAGCCAGGCGGTTGTGCCCGCCGCAAGCGAACTGTCTGTCGCCCAGCTTGCAGACCGTATTGTGAGCCACTATCCCGGCACCGAACAGATCAAGCGCACCCCCTCAGGGTCCGTCATCGCCTACTACAGCAATGACGGATCGGCCGGGGCCGTCCTCATCAACCCGAATACCGGCAAAGCCATCGCGCCCTACGAGCCCTCCCGGTTCTTCCGGTGGGTAAAGGACCTGCATCGTTCACTGATGCTTGGTGACGCAGGACGAGGTGCCGTCGGCATTGCCGCCGCCTTGATGACGGTCGTGTGCCTGGCCGGCCTACTGTTCCTGGTCAGACGCCAGGGCGGCTGGCGAAATCTGGCGAAGCCACTCAAAGGCACACTGGCACAGCGGCTGCACACCCAGATCGGACGAGTCACCGTCGTGATACTGCTGCTTTCTGCCCTTTCAGGGACCTACATGTCCGCAACCCGGTTCGGGCTGCTCCCTGATGCCTCACTGAAAGAGCCACCGTTCCCGACCGTTAACCACGATGCGCCAAGGGCGCCGGTTGGTGACCTCAAGGCCCTCAGGAGTGTCGACCTTGCCCAGCTTGAGGAGCTGGTCTTCCCCTTCCCTGATGATCCTCAAGATGTCTATTCGCTGAGAACCAGCCGGGGTGCCGGTTTCGTTGATCCGGTCACCGGGGCCCTGCTTTCGTTCACACCGCGCCCAGTACCGTCGGGCATTTACGGGCTGATCTATCAGCTGCATACCGGTGAAGGCCTGTGGTGGCTGGCCGTTATCCTCGGCATAGGGGCTCTGGGCATTCCGGCCCTCTCCATGACCGGCACTGCTATCTGGTGGCGTCGCAGGCGATCCGCACCCAAGTCCGTCGGCCATTCCCGCGACGATGCAGACACCGTGATCCTGGTCGGGAGCGAAGGCAACACGACCTGGGGGTTTGCCGAAGCCCTTGCCACGGCACTCATCGATGGCGGATTGCGTGTGCATCTGGCGGCCATGAACAGCCTGGCGGGGTCCTATCCCAAGGCCCGACGAATGATCCTGATGACAGCCACCTACGGAGAAGGCGATGCACCCGCTTCGGCCTCCGGATTTCTGGATCGGCTGGAGCGGATGCCGGATGACCTGAAACTTCCCTACACCGTGCTCGGCTTCGGCGACAGACAATTCCCGGCATTCTGTGGTTTTGCCAAGGACGTCGACCATGCCCTGGCGCGCAAGGGGTGGCCGCGATTGATTGCGGCCGAGTGGATCGACCGGAAGAACAGTCAGGTATTCAATCGGTGGAGCCGCCGACTGGGCGAGTCCACGGGCCTCAAACTGTCTGTGAATCACACGCCGGAGAGGCCGGCTACCCAACCGATGACGCTGCTGGACCGTGAGAGTTATGGAGAACCGGACTCGCCTATTTTCGTCCTGCGTTTTCGTCCATCCGCGTCCGGTATCAAAAACACTCGGGGTGCGGAAACCCGGCCTTTCGAAGCGGGTGATCTGATCGGCATCCTCCCACCCGGCAGCGAGACGCCGCGATTCTATTCTCTGGCGTCGTCCAGCGAAGACGGCGTTGCGGAAATCTGTGTCCGCAAGCACCAGGGCGGTCTCTGCTCGACACATCTCCAGCAGCTGCAACCGGGCGAGGAAATCGATGCGTTCATCCAGCCCAACCCGGATTTCCGGCCAACCACCGGCGGCTCTCCGGTCGTTCTGATCGGCGCAGGAACGGGAATTGGTCCGTTGGCCGGCTTTATCCGGAAAAACGGAGCACGAAAGCCGATGTACCTGTACTGGGGTGGCCGTAACCCCAACTCCGATTTTCTGTATCGGGATGTCCTGACACGATGCCTTGAGGATAAGCGGCTGAGCGAGCTGAATACCGCGTTCTCCCGGGTTGAACAGGGGCATTACGTGCAAGACCGTCTCCTGGCCGATGCATCCAGGCTCCGGCAAGTGATCAACAATGGCGGCCAGGTGCTCGTGTGTGGAGGCCGGGAAATGGCGCAGGGCGTTATGACGGCCCTCGACGAAATCCTCGCGCCCTTGAAACTGGATGTAAGCGCCCTCAGAGCCGAAGGGCGGTACCTCGAAGACGTTTACTGATTTTTGTGGAGATCAAGGCGACTGAAACTTTGGTCGAAGTCGCTAAGCCACATCAACCTCGTCAACGTAGATAGCAGGGTAACGACTTGCAGGCTAAGCTTGCGCGCTATCAGAACGACATTCACGTCACAAACATCAGGGAGCATGCTATGGAAGTGAAAGCTTATGGCGCCTATGCCTCGGACAAACCACTGGAGAGCATGGACATTCAGCGTCGGGCGCCCGGACCGGACGATGTGCAGATCGACATTGTTTACTGCGGCGTCTGCCATTCCGATCTCCACCAGGTTCGCTCCGAGTGGGGAGGCACCCACTACCCCTGCGTACCTGGCCACGAAATCGTGGGCCACGTGAGCGCCGTCGGCGACAAGGTCAGCGCCTTTCGTGTGGGCGACACCGTTGGCGTGGGATGCATGGTCGACAGCTGCCAGCACTGTCATTCGTGTGACGAAGGTCTTGAGCAGTATTGCGAAAATGGCTTTACCCCAACCTACAACGGCGCAACCGAGGATCACCCCGGGCACACCCTGGGTGGCTATTCACAGAAAATCGTTGTGGATCAGAACTTCGTACTGAAGATTCGCCATCCGGAGGAGCAGCTCGCGGCGGTGGCACCGCTGTTGTGCGCCGGTATTACCACCTACTCACCGCTGCGTCACTGGAACGTTGGCCCCGGCAAAAAAGTGGGAATTGTAGGTATTGGTGGCCTGGGACACATGGGGGTAAAACTGGCTCACGCCATGGGCGCCCACACCGTTGCCTTCACGACCTCCGAGAACAAACGCGAAGCAGCCCGGGAGCTGGGGGCCGATGAGGTCATCGTTTCCAGGAATGAGGAAGAAATGGCGGCCCATGCCGGCACGTTCGACTTCATCCTCAATACCGTCGCAGCCAGCCACAACCTCGATGCCTACACCAACCTGCTCAAGCGGGACGGCACCCTGACCATGGTGGGCGTTCCGGAAGATCCACACCCCTCACCCGCTATCGGAAACCTGATCTTCAAGCGTCGCAATATCGCCGGATCGTTGATCGGTGGCATTGCGGAAACCCAGGAGATGCTGGATTTCTGCGCAGAACACAAGATCGTGGCGGACATTGAACTGATTCCCGCCAAAGCGATCAACGAGGCATACGAGCGGATGCTGAAAAGCGACGTGAAATATCGGTTTGTAATCGATAACGCGACTCTGGCCGAGTGAACCCACGACGCGCATGAGAAAAAAGACCGCCTTCAGGGGCGGTCTTTTTCATTCAGGGTTTGATCAGTTTTGCCTTGTGCTCTCGCACCAGTTCCTCAAGCGTGGGCGATGCGCACTCCTTTTTCGCCTGAAAACTGTCGGAGGAATCGATCAGGATGCCGTCGTCGCCCAGAAAGCGCCGTCCCAGCAGCACCGGGTAGGAAAAAGCGCTGCGATCGGTGAGCGAAAATTGCGTGGTATGGCGCGTGCCGGCAATACAGAAATCCATATCGACCACATAGCGCCTCTGCGGAGGCGCTCCCTTCCTCTTGATCAGAACCACCCTGCGGACGGGGCGCTCAAACTGCACGACGACATCCTTCGGATCTACCTGCCCTTCACTTCGCTGGTCCTTGTGATCACCCAACGGAATCACGAAACGAACCCATTCCTTGCCGTTCCGTTTGAACTCTTCAACCTGCTTCGCGTGAAGCGACGATGTCTTGGCGCCTGTGTCCAGACGGGCCTTCAAACGGAGATCGGCATCGCTGAGAACGGTCCACTCAACAAAACCCAGCACCTCAGGGACCTTTTCGCTCTGGTCCGGTTCGGCATTGACGCAGGGCGCGATGATCACGGAAAAAACAAGCACAAAAAAACTAATAAATCGCATCAAAAATCCTGTGCAACCTTCTCTAATTCTGGGAAAAACTCTAAAAAATATGCTTCCAATTCGTCATGATGGTCCCGGATTTCGAGAATCATCCCTTCGAATCGATTGGGAAAACGGATCCGCGCCGCCACCCGGTCAAGGGCCTGACCGATGTTGTCCAGGCTCCGGTAGGCGTTGAACCAGTCATGGGTGACCATACGGGACGTCACTCGCGCCATGTCCGGTGGCATCAGATGCTGGCGAGACTCAAGCTCGTCGTAGACCTTCATAATAAACGTATCGGGGTCCTGATCACTGAAGGCATACCAGTGCTTGAGCAGAAAATGGTCGTAGAGGATATCCAGCGCCACCCCTGCGAAACGCCGGCGTCTTGCGGAAAACAGGCGTTTCGAGGCAAGGACAGAATCGTGCCGGTCCGTGAAGCTGTCCACCATGCGATGGTGCTCCACGCCCCGGCGAACTTCTTCGGGGAGACTCTCAAGTTCAACCCCGCGGGTAAAGTCCCCAAGGATACTGCCCACGCGTGCCTGCGCGGTGTCCGGTGCCAGGAAAACGTGGGCAAGATGGTTCAAAACAGATCCTGTTTCAGGTGACCTTTATCAGAAGTTTACCTGAACACCGAGGCCGAGTCCGTCCAGGGTAACGTTGTCCTTGTCGTAGTAGCGCATGTATTCCAGGTTACCCGACAGGTTCGGCGCGAACTGCATGTTGACGCCGAGACCATAGGAGACGTCGGAGCCATCATCACGGATGGTTGAAGATCCCAGGTCTGCTTCAGACTCAACCCGGGTGAAGCCCAGCACGGCGTATGGGGTTACCGGGGATTCGTTGGCAAGATTGACCGTGGCGTACCCACCATAGAAATTGTCGATAGACACGTCGGCGATCCCGACCCGATCATCATCCACGCCAAAGCCGGCACGGGCCTCGATGCCCAGAAACGGCGTGGCCATTACGCCAACTTTGCCCGAGAGCGTGCCCAGGTCCGCATCCGCGTTGCTGTCGTTGTAATCGGCATTCATGAACGTGTAGTTCAGTCCCGCATAAAGACCTCCGACAGAGGATTTGTACATATCCTGAGCCATTGCCGGGCTACTGGCGAGCAGTGCGCCGCTGGCGATGCCTGCGATTGTCATGGCAAGACTTGTTGTTCGTTTCATCTGAGTTCTCCTTTACCGATTCATTCGGCTGTGCCGATTTCCAAGATGCAACAACCGCACGAATGTTGCCAGAGAAAGGATCCGGATTTACGCCGAATTTACATCACTTTAATGTCCCCGAAATGCCCGCAGCCACGCGCCTTTACCTTGCAGAAGCCGGAGGGCGTGGGTATTCTGACGCGGTCTTCAGGTGTCGCTGACAAGAGCATTTCTTGAGAAACCTCTACCCCGTCGTCTTCATTGTCAGCGTCATGTTCGTGCTACTGAGCATTTTCATGACGCTCCCCGTGCTTTTACTGGTGCAGTCCACTGCGCCCAATGCCGTTGCGTTTGCAGAGTCTGCCAGCATCTGCCTGGGTCTCGGGCTTATCGGGATGTTTGCCACGCGGGGTTACGCCAGCGACCTCAAACCCCGATACATGTTCGTGCTGACGGTTTCCAGCTGGTTCATCATCGCTTTGTTGTCGGCTCTCCCCTTCTTCCTCAGCGATAACGGGATTTCGGCGGCCGATGCGTTTTTTGAGGGCGCTTCGGGCATCACGACCACCGGCGCCACGGTTTTCAGTGGCCTGGATACGATGGATCGCGATCTCCTGCTCTGGCGCTCGATTCTCCAATGGATTGGCGGAATCGGGATCATCGGCATGTTCGTCGCGGTGCTACCCTTCCTCCGGGTGGGCGGCATGCGCCTGTTCGCCACCGAATCGTCGGAGTGGACGGACAAGGCCTTGCCACGGATGAAAACCCTCAGCCGGGGTCTTCTGTTTGTCTATTTATTCTTTTCGATCATCGCGGTGGTGACTTACCGCGTGTCGGGCATGGACCTGTTCGACGCGTTCAACCATGGCCTCACCAGTATTGCCACCGGCGGATTTTCAACCTCGGACATGTCCATGGGGAAATTCGACGACCTGATTCTCATGGAAGCCACGTTCTTCATGATGATCGGCAGTATGCCGTTCTTCCTGTTTGTCAGGGAAATGCACGGCCAGCACGGGGTCCTGTTCCGGGATCAGCAGGTGCGCATGTTCCTGACCCTGTTACTGGTTGTGCCCCTGCTGCTCACGTTCCATGAGTGGTGGATATCCCCGGATCAATTCGATCCCTTCCACAACTACACCTCCACGCTTTTCAACGTTACATCGGTCGTCACGACCACCGGCTATGCCTCAGAGGACTATTCCGCCTGGGGTTCACTGGCGTTCGTGGTGTTCTTTTTCCTGATGTTCGTGGGCGGCTGCTCCGGATCGACAGCAGGCGGTATGAAGATTTTCCGGTTCCAGCTATCGATCCTGATACTGCGCGAGCAATTGATGCGCCTGCTCCACCCGCGTGCGGTACTGACCCGGAATTACAACGGGCGGGCGGTGAGCGACGAGATCATTTCCTCGATGATCGCCTACACCTTTATTTTTCTTCTGTGCCTGGCATTGATCACACTCGCGCTGGCAGCCATGGAGCTGGATTTCGTGACGGCTCTGTCCGGGGCGCTGACTGCCCTGACAAATGTCGGTCCCGGGCTCGGGGAAATCATCGGCCCGGCCGGCAACTTCGGCCCCTTGCCGGACGCTGCCAAGTGGATTCTCGCCGTGGGAATGCTGATGGGGCGTCTGGAGATTCTCTCCGTGGTGATCGTTCTGTCGCCGGCGTTCTGGCGAGGCTAACGGACAGTTTTACTTCAGCCAGAGAACGGACGGATTCTCCAGCGGCAGGTTCAACCGTTCATCCCGGATTCGCACTCTCGGCGTGTAGTGCCCCTCCGGTCTGGGCGGTACCAGGCATTGGTAGGTCCAGGCATGGGCGGATCCTTCCAGCGCCTGAACCATCTTCATCTCATGGACTTCGCGTTCGCCGAACTCCGACGCTTCGGCGACGAGCTCTACCTGGACCCGCTGTTCGCTGACGCCATCCAGATAAACATCCACCACATACAAATGCTGATCATCCTTGTCGTGGACGTTCAGTCCGGAGAACCGCATTCGGGGCCAATGGGAGGCGATATCACGGGCTTCCTGAACGAGCGTATGCGCCGTTTCAGAGTCTCTCTGTTTCCCCAGCGCACGCATTGGAAGATAGAAATCCTCAACATACTGCCTGACCATTCGGGTGGCGGAAAACGGCGCTGTAAGCTGATTCATGCTCGCACGGATTCTGTCAATCCACTCCTTGGGACGCCCATCCTGGCCGGCGTTGTAGAAAGCAGGGATCACCTGATTCTCAAGCAGGTCGAACAGTTCCCGAGAATCCGGCTCATCGTGGTCGTTGGTATGGCTGAGTTCCTCGAACGTCGCACCGGGCCGGATGGCCCAGCCAACATCGTTGTTCCAGGCTTCCGCCCACCAGCCATCAAACTGGGAGAGATTCAGGCCACCGTTGACCAGTATCTTCATCCCGCTGGTTCCGCACGCCTCCCATGGATGGCGAGGGGTATTCAGCCAGACATCGACACCCTGGATCAATTGCGTCGCGACCCCAAGGTCGTAATCCTCGATGAACACGACCCGGCCTTCCACATCCGGACGCCTGGAGAACTGTTTCCATCTCCGAATCAGTGCCTTGCCCGTTCGATCCTTCGGATGGGCCTTTCCAGCGAGAACGACCTGTATCGGCCGGTCGCGATTGGTTAACAGGGAGAGCAGCCGGCGCTCGTCCCTAAGCAACAGATCCGGGCGTTTGTATTCCGTAAACCGTCGGGCGAAACCGATCGTCAGGGTCTCACTGTCGAGCAGCAGGCCGCACGCTGTGGCCGGATTGTTGCCCGGTCCCTGATCGCAGTGTTGACTGGACAACCGCTGCCGGAGGTAATGAACCAGGCGCTTTTTCTGGGCCAGCCTCATCGCCCAGATGGACTCATCCGATATCCCGTCCAAGGGGCTGGCATTGCGCATCGGCTTACGCCAGCGGTCCCGGCCACAGGCCGTCGTCCAGAGTTCATCCGATTCCGGAGAGTCCCAGCTTGGTGTGTGAACACCGTTGGTGACGTACTCTACCGGGATGTCTTCGCGTGGCCAGCGAGGGAAAAAGGGTTCCAGAATGGTCTGGCTGACCTTCTGGTGAACCTGGCTGACACCGTTGATACGACCGCTCAGGTTCACGGCCAACCAGGCCATATTCAGTAAGGGCTGTCCACTCTCATCCCTGTCGATGGGCGCGCTGCCGAGCGAAAACAGTTCATCCACCGACATATCCTGACCGGCAAGCCAGGGTCCGAGATAGAGCTGGATAAGACGCCGGGGAAAGCGGTCAAAACCTGCTGCGACCGACGTGTGAGTGGTAAAAAGATTGGTCGCACGGGTGGCCAGACGCGCGGTGTCGAAATCCCGCTCATTATCCTCTGCCCAGCTGAAGGCCCGTTCCAGCATGGCAAACGCGCAATGCCCCTCATTGATGTGGCAGATTGAAGGATTACGCCCCAGCGTACGGAGCAGGCGCCAGCCGCCGATTCCAAGCACCATCTCCTGCTGCAGGCGCTTTTCCGGATCGCCACTGTAGAGTTCACTTGTGATGCCGCGATCCCCCGGTTCGTTCCTGGGATCGTTGCTGTCGAGAAGCAACAGATCACAATGCCCTACCCGCCCGATCCAGGCGCGGAGTCTTACGTCCCGGCCCGGCAGGGGCACGACTACCCTTACCCACTCATCGTTTTCATCGCGCAAGGGCGACAGCGGCAGCATGGTCGGATCGTTGTACGGGTAGAGTTCGATCTGTTCCCCGTCAGCGCCGATCGCCTGCCGGAAATAGCCCTGCTGGTATAGCAATCCCACGGCGGTCACCGGCACCCCGAGGTCGCTGGCGGCTTTCAGGTAGTCGCCGGCAAGTACCCCCAGGCCACCACTGTATAGCGGCAGGGATTCACTCAGGCCGTATTCCATGCAAAAGAAGGCAACGCCCCGGTCCAGGGCATTGGCGCACTGATCCGAATACCAGGTCCGGGCATGGACAAACGCATCGTGTTCCTCCATCTGTTCCCGGTAGCGCGCCAGGAATGAAGGTTCGCGACTGAGCTCTTCCAGACGATCGCCGGCGACACTGTTCAGTACCAGCCAGGCGTTGCGGGTTGCGGTCCAGGTTTCTTCATCCAGTGTACGCCACAGCACATCGCTGCCGTGATGCCAGCTCCACCGGAGGTCCAGAGCAAGTGTGAATAGTCCAACGAGTGCTTCCGGAACCTTGCGGGGCCGATAGGCAGCGAGTGTCATGGTTGATCAGAGTCCTTCCAGGGAATGCGCCCGTCCTTTGCTGTCAGTGCATCGGCGAATAATGGCGTTGTGCCTTCGGGTGCTTTTGTAACCATTGCAGGAGATGGGCTATGCACAGTGCATCGTTCTCCACCATGTCGAAATCCAGGCCGATGCCCTGCTCGGATTTGCGCACCACATGCGCCTTCAACCGTCTCAGGGATTCCATGGTCCTGTCTGGATAATACAATTCCAGTTCGACGGTCTGATTGAGCTTGATGTCATCGTAGTCCGTGGCCACGAACACACCGCGGCGCGATGCATCCTGCACAAGCCCTGTCGCGACGGGCATGCCGCGTTTGAAGACCAGAAGAGAGACTCTACCGGGGATGCGCTTGCTGAGTCGGTGCTCCATTGTTTCCTCCCTTGACTCAAAAGAACGCCATCAATACATCCTGTTTATACCGAAGCCCACCGGGGCACCGGTTGACTCTGGTCAAATTATGACCACCCCGGAGAGAGATCGTTCATTACGTTCCAGCAATTGTCGAATCCTGCACACAAGCTCTGTCGTGCACAGGGACAGATCCAGCCGCCAGAGCCAATTTCCGCTGGTTGTTCCGGGCGTGTTGAAACGCGCAGAAGAGTCGAGTCCAAGAAAATCCTGCATGGGGATCATGGCAAGCCAGGAGGCGGAGCGGCAGGCTGCCTCTATCATTGGCCAGGGCATATCGTGACCATCGGTCGACAGGTACGAGTTCACGTAGCCACGGGTGGACTCGTCGAGTGATTGGTACCAGCCCAACGTGGTGTCGTTGTCATGGGTACCGGTATACACGATTCCCCGCTGCTCGTGTCGGTGAAGCAGGTGCGGATTGTCGGAATTGCCATCGAATGCGAATTGTATGACCGCCATCCCCGGTAACTGGAATGCATGGCGAAGCTGCTCGACCTCATCACTGATGATCCCCAGGTTTTCTGCAATGAGCGGGAGATCCGGAAAACGCTGGAAGCAGGTTTCAAGGAACGCCCGACCCGGCCCGGGAACCCAGTAGCCAAACCGTGGTTCCGGTGTCGCAGCGGGGATCTCCCAATAGGCTTCCAGCCCCCGGAAATGGTCGATACGAATCAGATCAAACAGATGTCGCTGGCTGTCCAGGCGCTCAAGCCACCAGGCAAATCCATCGGCCGCCATGGCATCCCAGTTGTACAGCGGGTTCCCCCAGTGTTGCCCGTCCGGAGAAAAATAATCCGGCGGCACCCCCGCAACCACCGTCGGGGCCCCGGATTCATCCAGTTTGAAGAGATGTCGGTTGGCCCACACATCGGCGCTGTCGTAGGCAACGAAAATCGGAATGTCGCCGAAAAGCCTGACCCCACGAGCATTGGCATAGGATTTCAGCGCCTGCCACTGGTGGTGGAACAGGAACTGCTCAAAGCGTATTTCCCGAACGATCGTCTGGTGATCCTGTTCGAAGGCAGAAATTGCATCCGGCGCCCGATCCCTCAAAGCACGAGGCCAGTCCGGCCAGCTCAGGCCCCCCTGGTGTTCCCGAATGGCACAAAACAGCGCGAAGTCTTCAAGCCATCGCGACTGCTCCTGGCAAAACCGGTCATAGGATTCACGGTGGAGCAGGCCCTCTCCACGGAAGAAGCGGTTCGCCGCCAGCCGCAGCAGGCGACCGCGCTCCCCGTCGCTCATCTGCACCAGTTCCTGCTCAGAGAGAAGTTCCAGCGGGACCAGTTCCGACAGGTCAATAAACCAGGGATTTCCCGCATGGGCTGAAAGAGACTGGTAGGGAGACAGGTCCGAATGGGTGGGACCTACGGGCAAGGTTTGCCAGACGCTCAGACCGCTCTGGGCGATAAAGTCGATGAACTGGCGTGCATTCTTGCCCAGGATTCCGTGCTGGTCCGCGAGCGCTGTGGGGTGGAGAAGGACTCCGGCCATCCGGTGTTCGAACAGCGTTGACGAGTGCGCATCCTGTTCACCCATTTTGCCTCACTTTCCTTCTTCATGACCGGGCCGCATCGCCCCGCCGCGCGCAGGTTCCCCGCCGCCCTGGCTCAACTGCTGGAAAACCGATGACGGTGGTTCGAACTCAATCAGTTCGTAGAGATTAACGAGATGCCGCCGGTACAGATGCTCAAAATCCGAAACGATCTGGGCAGGGTTGTAGTCGCCAAACCACCAGAACCAGTCGGATCCCTCACAGAGGGCCAGCTGCTTTCTGGCGGCCTCTTTACGGTCTGCATTCAGGCGCCCGTTATCCATCGCCCGGTCGTAGTGTCCCTTGGCCTCACACAACAAATCCCAGGCGCGGTTCTTGTCCGGATCGCCGATCCAGGTCGAGAACGTGCCATAGATCCAGCTACCGGCTACCAGATGGGGCAACGCAACCGGGTCGCACACCGGCTCATCCACCAGATCCCGATAGGTGGTCAGACGCAGGCGTGGATGGTCTTCCAGAACCTCATAGAGCTCATCCAGGAAGTGGATGCCGTTTTCAGGGTAATATTCCCAGGCATTTTCCCCATCCAGGATGACCGAAATCACCGGAACGGCCTTGCCCTTGCCTGCGCGAGCGATGTTTTCCATGTGATGAACGAGGTCCCCGACAGCGTCTTGCGCATGCCAATCGGCATAGGTAAAGCCGATCAGATCCGACAGTCCGTCGTCCCGGAAAAAGACGTTCAGCCCGGAGTCTCCGAACCGATACGGTTTGTGGATGTCGTTATCCCCGACCGGCTCCCCTGCGTCACGTGCCTGATTCAGACTGTTGTGGATGACCGAATCGCCACTGGCCGTCCACTTGAAACCATGCTGTTCCAGATGAGAAAGGGTTGCCTGGCTAAGCGCGCCCTCGGATGCCCAACATCCGGCCGGCTCGATACCGAAAAAGCGCTGAAACACGCGCCGGGCCTGATCCAGCTGCCAGCTCGCCCTCAGCTCACCGCCGGGATAGTGTTTGTGTGCCGGAAGCGGAATATCCGGCATCGCCTCCCTCGCAGAGCCGAGATCAAGCAACAGCGGCAGAATGGGGTGGGTATAGGGGCTGACGGACAGCTCCACGTTGCCCCGGTTGGCGAGATTCCGATAACGGGGACCAATACCCGCCATCACCTCGAAAATAACATCCAGCAAGGCCCGCCGATCATCCATCGAAAACCCGGCCCCCTTCTCCTGGAGGCTCTGGACACAATGATTCTGCTTGCGGACCGTCTCCCCCATCCAGCCCAGGTGGTACCAGACGAGCAGATCCCGCAAAAGTCCCTTGGACAGGTACCGCTGGATTTCGGGTCGGGAACGATACAGCTCAGCCAGTTCGGCGAGGCGGGCATAGGCCGGAAACCGCTTGATGATGCGGTCAGCGTTGGCCCTGAGTGCCTTGTTCATCAGGTCCAGGAACGCCGGCGTTCCGGTTTCCGGAAGCTCTTCGGAGACCAGCGCGGCCAGCAACGGGTCGCCCAGTTCACCCACGCCGTGTCGCCAACGCTCGATCTGAACCAGGTATTCCTCAATCTGCTCCAACAATATGGGCGCAAAATTCACCACAGCGCGGGCATTGGGATGAGCTTCCAGATGGCCCGCCATATCGCTGTAATCTTTGATTGCGTGAAGGTAGACCCAGGGAAAAAGAAACTGCCCGGTCTTCACATCCTGATAGCCGGGCTGGTGCATGTGCCAGCACAACACCACCGGCGTTCTGTTATCAGAGGCCATGGGGATAATCCTGCCCGAGCATCTCGGGCGTCACCAGAACAACGCCCTTGGGCGACACGTGGAACCGTTTACGATCCTCAGCCTCGTCGACGCCAATGTTCGTGCCTGCCGGTATCCGGCAGCCGCGATCGATGACGGCCCGGTTTATCCGGCAATTGCGGCCAATATCGACATCCGGAAAGATGACCGAATCCGTGACTTCGCTGAAGGAATGGACCTGCACCTGGGAAAACAGCAGGGAATGACGCACCAGCGCGCCCGACACAATGCAGCCCCCGGCAACCATGGAGTCCACGGCAGTGCCTCGCCGGTTTTCATCATCGAAGACGAATTTGGCCGGAGGGAGCTGCTCCTGGTAGGTCCATATCGGCCAGTCCGAATCGTAGAGATTGAGTTCCGGGCTCACACCAATCAGCTCCAGGTTGGCCTGCCAGAGCGCGTCAATCGTACCGACGTCGCGCCAGTAAGCGGACTTCCCCGCAACCGGGTCCTTGAAGGGAAAGGCCATGACCCGCAGGCGGTTGATCACCGACGGTATGATGTCCTTGCCAAAATCGTGGGAGGACTCGGCCTGGGCCTGATGGTCCCGGATCAATTCGTCGAACAGCACGTGCGTGCTGAAGACGTAGATTCCCATGGAAGCGAGTGCCTTGCCGGGCTGGTCGGGAATCGGTTTCGGATGCTCGGGCTTCTCCTCGAATTCGCGGATCCGGAGGTCCTCGTCGACAGCCATCACCCCGAAGCCCTTCGCGTCTTCCACGGGGACTTCGATGCATCCCACGGTGATGTCCGCCTCGCTTTCCACGTGGGCCGCGAGCATGGTGCCGTAGTCCATCTTGTAAATATGGTCGCCGGCAAGAATAAGAACATACTCCGGCCGATGGCTCCGGATGATGTCGAGATTCTGCAGAACCGCGTCAGCGGTACCCTCATACCACGAGGTTTCAATTCTCTGCTGCGCAGGGAGCAGTTCGACGAATTCGTCCAGCTCGCCCCGCAGGAACCCCCAGCCCCGCTGGATGTGCCGGATCAGGGAGTGGGATTTGTACTGGGTAACCACCCCAACCTGACCGATGCCGGAATTGATGCAGTTGGACAGGGGAAAATCGATGATGCGGAATTTGCCACCGAAAGGCACGGCTGGTTTCGCCCGCCATTTGGTGAGATCGTGGAGGCGCGAACCGCGACCTCCGGCAAGAACCAGCGCCAGAGTCTGGCGGGTAAGACGACTGACAAAACGCTTTGCCGTATGCATGGGTCCATCCCTGCAAAACAGTGAAATAACGCGTACCGTTGTTGGCCGGAAAACCCGGTACCGAACGGTTTCAGGCTGTCGAAATAATATTAGAACAGTAGCATGTAATTATGACCTAGAATTGTTACAGATCACTTTTTAACCGCCTGTGATAGCGTTCAATAACGATCATCGTTTCGGGAAAAGCACGGACTATGGACAGCCCCACGCTCAGCGATTTCGACCTGTATCTTTTTGGGGAGGGTCGTCACTGGCATATCTACAACGTGCTCGGCGCCCACCCGTGCCGACAACAGGGTACCGAGGGTGTTCGCTTTGCCGTCTGGGCACCCAACGCCAGGAGCGTCAGCGTCGTTGGTGATTTCAACGGCTGGTCGCCGGGCCGGCACCCCATGGCCGCCCATGACAGCTCCGGCGTCTGGAGTCTCTTCGTGCCCGGGATTGCCGCCGGCACCCTGTACAAATTTGCCATCGTAACCCGGTCAGGCCGTGAAATTCTCAAAACCGACCCCTACGGCCAACAATTCGAACTCCGGCCGTCCAATGCAGCCATCGTCGTCCAGCGCGGCACCTTCAGCTGGGGCGATGGTGAATGGCTGGCTCGCCGCAGTCGCTGGTCCTGGTCCGAAGCGCCGGTTTCGGTGTATGAGGTGCATGCCGCCTCCTGGCAGCATCATGGTGCCGGTCGCTGGCTAAGCTATCGGGAACTGGCTGCTCAACTGATTCCCTACGTGCTGGAAATGGGATTCACCCACATCGAACTGTTGCCGGTGACGGAACATCCGCTCGATGAATCCTGGGGCTACCAGACCACCGGGTATTACGCACCGACCAGTCGCTTCGGAAACCCGGATGACTTCCGGTTTTTCGTCGACCAATGCCACCAGAACGGCATCGGTGTGATTCTCGACTGGGTACCCGGCCACTTCCCGGAGGATGAGTACGCCTTGGCCCGCTTTGACGGCACCGCGCTGTACGAGCACGAGGATCCCCGGCGAGGCCAGCACAAGGAATGGGGCACGCTGATCTACAACTACAGTCGCCACGAGGTTCGCAATTTCCTGATTGGCAGTGCCCTGTTCTGGCTGGACACCTTCCATCTGGATGGGTTGCGGGTGGACGCCGTTGCTTCCATGCTTTACCTGAATTATTCCCGGGAAGACGGCGAGTGGCTGCCCAACGTGCATGGCGGGCATGAAAACCTGGAGGCCATCGACTTCCTCCGGACCCTCAACCAGGTCTGCCAGAGCCGGTTTCCCGGCATACTGATGGTGGCGGAGGAATCCACCTCCTGGCCGCAGGTCACGCGACCACCGGAAGTGGGTGGACTCGGATTCAACCTGAAATGGAACATGGGGTGGATGCACGACACACTGGATTATCTGCACCAGGACCCGGTCTATCGGCAATTCCATCACGACAAACTGACCTTTGGCCTGCTGTATGCGTTCTCCGAGAACTTCATGCTGCCCCTTTCCCACGATGAGGTCGTCCATGGCAAGGCCAGCCTGTTCCACAAGATGCCCGGAGACGACTGGCAACAGCGGGCCAACCTTCGCCTGCTCTTCGCCTTTCAGTACACCTACCCCGGCTCGAAGCTGCTGTTCATGGGCGGTGAATTTGGCCAGCGACGGGAATGGAGTGAATCCCGGGAACTGGACTGGGAGCTTCTTCAGTACCCCGAGCACGCCGGCATCCGGACATTGATCCGGGATCTCAACGGGCTGTATCGGCGGGAACCGTCTTTGCATCGGCGGGACTACCAGAGGGACGGATTCGAATGGATCGACTGCCACGACACCCATCAGTCGGTCATCAGCTTCCTTCGTCGAGACGGCAATGACGTAACGGTGGTTGTCATCAATTTCACCCCGATCCCCCGCTACGGCTATCGAATTGGCGTGCCCTCGGGAGGTCACTGGGTAGAGGTCCTCAACACCGACTCGGAATACTATGGTGGTAGTAATGTGGGGAATCCCCTCGGCCTGGATGCGTCCGAAAACTCGTGGATGGGGCGCCCCTTCTCCGTGGACCTGACCTTGCCACCGCTGGCGGCCATCGTATTGAGGCCTGCACCATGACGCGAGTGCTCTTCGTCACCAGTGAGGTCTACCCGGTGATCAAAACGGGCGGTCTGGCCGACGTTTCAGCCAGCCTGCCGGAAGCGCTGTGTCGCCAGTGCCACGATGTCCATATTCTGTTGCCGGGTTACCCTGCTGCCATGAAGGCGGCCCGCGCTAGTGGTTCGCGGCGCCAGGCGCGCCTGGTGATCGGCCAGTACAGCGTCGCATTGTGGCGAACCCGTCTGCCCGGCACCTCCGTCACGCTCTGGCTGGTCGACTGCCCCGGGCTGTTCGATCGCCCCGGCAACCCCTATCAGAATGAGGAAGGTGAAGACTGGTGGGATAACGCTCATCGGTATCAACTGTTCTGTCGGGTGGCTGCCATGATGGCCACGGGGCAGGCCGGGCTTCGTTGGACGCCCGACATCGTTCATTGCAACGACTGGCAGTCGGGGCTGGTACCGGTCTTTCTGGAACCGGCTCCCAACCGTCCCCCTGTGGTTTTCACCATTCACAACCTCGCCTATCAGGGCCTGTTTTCCCATGACACCTTTCGAGCCCTGGGGCTGCCCGACAGCCTCTGGCGCTTTGATCGGCTGGAGTTCCACGGCCAGCTGTCCTTCATCAAGGGCGGCCTGGTCTACGCCGATCGAATAACCACGGTCAGCCCCGGGTACGCCGCAGAGATTCAGACACCGGGTTTCGGTTACGGGCTTGAAGGACTGCTCCAGTACCGGTCTGAACATCTTTCCGGCATTCTCAATGGCATCGACACAAAACTCTGGAATCCGGCGACCGATCAATATCTGGACTGCCATTACGATGCAGATACGCTGGCATCAAAACAGGAGTGCAAGGCGGCCCTTCAGAAGCAGTTGGGACTGGTTCCCGGCGACGCGCCACTGTTAGGTTCCATTGGCCGCCTGGTCGAACAGAAGGGGATTGACTGGTTGCTGGACGCCCTGCCCCCGCTGTTACAGCAGGGCTGCCAGTTCGCCATCCTCGGCTCTGGCGAAATTCGCTACACAGAACCTCTGCGCGCCCTGGCAAAGACGCACCCGGGGCAACTGTCACTGACCATCGGATATGACGAGCCCCTCGCCCACAGGATCACCGCCGGCAGCGACCTGTTTCTCATGCCCTCGCGCTTTGAGCCCTGTGGCCTGAACCAGATGTACAGCCTCAGGTACGGGACCGTTCCAGTGGTGCACCGGGTCGGCGGGCTCGGAGATACCGTTCTGGATCCCGATCAGGTCGGGCACAGCCAGGCCAATGGATTCAGCTTTTACGAGCCAACCGGCGGGGCGTTCCGGACGTCGGTCGAAAGAGCACTGGAATGCCGGCAACAGCGCAAACGGTGGCGCCAACTGCAGAGTAATGGCATGGCCGGGGAATATTCCTGGAAAGAACGGGCACGGGAATACGGCAAACTCTACCAAACCTTACTCGAAGAACGCTGTCTAACGCGCTGAACAGGCCGTTCACGATTGCCATACAGGAGGCAATAGCAATGGACAAAGCAACCCGGTTCCGACTGGAAGCCAGACCCCGTATCCCGGATTCACTGGAGCGATTGCATGAACTCGCCAACGACCTGTTCTACAGCTGGGACCACGGTGTCCGGAACCTGTTTGCCCGGATCGATCAGCCCCTTTGGCAAAAAGTGGAGCACAACCCCAAACTGTTCCTGCGGCGGGTTGCCCAGGAGCGTCTGGACGAAGCCTCCCAGGACAGGGCCTTCCTCGCCGAGTATCGTCGCGTACTGAGCAACTACGACGCCTACTGCGAATCCGAACCCGTTCCCGAAGTCACCGAATACCTTGATCCGGACAAATATCGGGTTGCCTATTTCTGTGCCGAGTTCGGGTTACATGAGAGTTTTCCGATATATTCGGGCGGTCTAGGGATCCTGGCAGGCGATCACTGCAAGGCAGCCAGCGACCTTGGTTTACCGTTCGTCGCCGTCGGCCTGTTGTACCAGCAGGGATACTTCATTCAATCCATCGACGCCCAGGGCCATCAGATAGCCCGGTACCAATCCCATACCAGCGACGAGCTGCCGATCACGCCGGTTATGCAGGACGGCGCCGTTCTGAAGGTCTCGGTTCCCTTCCCGGGCCGAATGCTCACCGCACGAGTCTGGCAGGCGCGGATTGGACACATACGCCTTTACCTGCTCGACAGTCACACCGAGGAAAACACGGCCGAGGACCGGGAGCTGACCCTCCAGCTCTACGGCGGTGACGAGAACACGCGTATCCAGCAGGAAATGCTGCTCGGCATTGGCGGAACACGGGTTCTGGATGCCCTGGGGATTGAACCCACCGCCTGGCATATCAACGAAGGCCACGCGGCATTCCAGATACTCGAACGCTGTCGACAGACGATGGGCAAGCATGACCTACCCTTTGAAGCGGCCTTCGAAGCAGTGGCCGCATCCACGCTCTTTACCACCCATACACCAGTCCCGGCCGGTCACGACATTTTTCCCAAGGGCCTGGTAGAGCATGCACTGAGTCCGTACCTGGAGCAGTCGGGGCTGAATTTCGATCAGATCTTCGCACTGGGGAGCAAGGACGGTGGTGAAAGCTTCAATATGACCAGCCTCGGGTTGCGGGGATCCCGGTTCCACAATGGCGTCAGCCGCATCCACGGAGGCGTCGCGTCCGTCATGGAAGGCGACATCTGGCCACAGATTCCAGCGGCCGAAAATCCCATTGGCTACATCACCAACGGTGTCCACGTGCCGACCTTCCTGGCGCCGGAATGGGCCAGCCTGTTCGACATTCAGTCGCCCACCTGGCGCTCGGAACTCAGAGACCCGGAATACTGGGATTTTATCGACCAGATCCCCGATTACCATTACTGGAGTGTCCATAAAGCCCTCAAGCAACAGATGGGAGAGTTTGTGGTCGAGCAGCTTCGTCGCCAGCACGAGCGCAACGGTACCGGACACTCAGTGACCGAACGGATGACCCGGCAACTGGTGTCTCCGGACAAGGACACCCTGATCATCGGTTTTGCCCGCCGTTTCGCGACCTACAAGCGGGCAACGCTGATATTCTCGGACCTCGACCGGCTGGAACGGATGCTGACTGATCCCGAGCGCCCGGCCATTCTCATCTTCGCCGGCAAGGCCCATCCCCGGGACAACCCCGGCCAGCACCTGATCAAGGTGATCCACGATCTGTCCATGCGCCCTGCCCTGATGGGCCACGTATTGTTGCTGGAAGACTATGACCAGGCCATGGCCCGATACCTGGTGTCGGGCGTGGATGTCTGGCTGAACAACCCGGAATATCCGAAGGAAGCCAGCGGGACGTCCGGAGAAAAGGCCGCGCTTAACGGTGCACTGAACCTCAGCGTCCTTGATGGCTGGTGGGGGGAAGGCTACGACGGCGAGAACGGCTGGGCCATCACACCCCGGGACACCAGGCTCGATCCGGAATTCCGCAACCTTGAGGAGTCCCGCGACCTTCTGGACCTGCTGGAATTCGAAATCATCCCGCTCTACTACGATCGGGCCTCCCAGGGCTACTCCAAAGGCTGGGTAAAGCGCTCCAAGGCGTCCATGAAAACCATTACGCCACGCTTCAATGCCCAGCGGATGGTGATGGATTACGTGGAACGCTATTACCACCCGGCCTCAGTGCAGGGAGCGCGCCTGATGGCAAACAAGGCCCGCGAAGCGAGGGAACTGGCCCAATGGAAGGCGAAGGTGCGCGAGGCCTGGTCCGGTGTCTCCATGTCCGTGGTCGGCTGTGTGGACGCCCAGTGCGCCTACGATGAAACCGTCGAACTGAGGGTTGAAGTGGTACTGAACGGGCTGGCCGCCGAAGACGTGCGAATCGAGTGCCTGGTGACGCCGGATTGCACCGGCAGCCATGAGGCATCGGGCCCCAACCGCTTTATCCTCGAAAAGGAAGGTGAGCAGGATGGGCGAACCCTGTTTTCGGCACAGGTTCCGCCGCCGTATCCCGGATTGCAGACCCTGCGCCTGAGAATGTATCCCTATCACCCGGCGCTCACCCATCTCCTTGAGATGGGCAGCATGTTATGGGTGTAGGAATACAGACAGGAGTCAGCCCTCGTTAGCCTCCAGCGAGGTAACGACCGGATTGGCATACATATCCAGTAGATAGGGCCGAATCGCCGGGTCACAGGCTTCGAGCCGGCGTTCCATTTCGGCCTCTGCCGCCGCGATATCCGCCGGTGACCAGGTGTCTGCGGTCACCACCGCGTCGGTCACTGCCTCCGGCGTGTCATGCGCCCCGGGATGCAGGCCGCGCTGCTGGTAAGCAACAAGATTGGACGCATGCAGGTGGTAATTCGCGTGCATTTCGCGATCAATCAATGCGGACATGGCCTTGGGATTGTCCGGAGCGTCCTGGATCGGCGCGCCGAAGTGCACGTGCACATGCCCCTTGAACCCGGTGAGGCCCCGGACGATCTGCTCACTGTCCTCACCTTCGGTCTTGGTGTAGGTGCCTGTCCGGGCACGGGTTTCGAGCTCCCGGGCCTTGTCCACATCACAGGGATCGTATTCGTAGGAAATCGCCACCGGCACAATATGCAGCCGGTTCATCGCCTCGTCGAAACCCAGCCCGCTTTTCTTCCGGCTCATGTAGAACATCTTGATGATCGCCGGATCCGTCCGGTCGATGCCGTCCTTCGCCCGCCCCTCACGCTGGGCAATCCAGATACTGTGATTGGTATCGATGCTGTGGTTGATAAAACCCGACAGCGTGAGATAGGCATCCCGCATCTCGCGGGGGCTGGTTATATTCCGCCGGACCACGAAGCTTTTGTTCAGCCGCATCATCTCCGCGAACACCCGGTTCTGCAGGAGGTTGTCGCCAATCGCAATACGCGTGGTGTGGAAACCGTTCTGGAAAAGCAGGTAATTGACCACCATCGGATCGAAAACGATGTCCCGGTGGTTCGAGATGAACAGGTAGGCGCCCCTCTTGTCCAGACGATCCAGACCGCTGTGAGTGACCCTGGTCGTGGTGCCTTCAACCAGCTCGCCGACGTATGTCGACAGCTTCGCCTGGAGATCATCAACACGGGTGAACTGGCCGAACTGGCGAATCAACCAATGGCGGACAAACACCCGGAGCATTGCCGGTGTCCAGCGAGAAAGCGTGGGTGATTTGAAGCGGCCGACCATGTCCAGAAATTCCCGGTCATTGACCAGACGATGAATCGCCGGAGCCGTTTCTTCGTCCGAATACGGACGGATGGCATCAAATTCCTGCATTGAAACCCTGTTATTGTGGCTGTTGCGGGGAGTGCCCCCGGATTATGAATCAAACATCACCGCGTTGCTAAAGCCGCGCTATTGTAGCGTTTATCCCGCGGATTTGCCTCACCCGAAAGCCGGGTTGACCAATCGGCGCGTCTATTCTGATATCATGCGCCACGCGTTCGGGATGCCGCCTCCCGACAAAGAATTCCCCTCTCTCCCTGGAAACGATGCTCGGTTAGCCATGTACCCTGATCAGGACTTCGAACAGCTTGCCAAAGAACGCCCCACCCTGGCCAGGACGTCGCCTCAACAGGTTCTGCAGGAGGTGTTCGGCTATGAATCATTCCGGCCACTGCAGGGAGAGATCGTCGAGGAAGTCATCAACGGGGGCGATGCCCTTGTCCTGATGCCTACCGGCGGCGGGAAATCGCTCTGCTATCAGGTGCCGGCGCTGGTCCGGCCCGGTACCGCCATCGTCATTTCTCCACTGATCGCGCTGATGCAGGATCAGGTAGCAGCCCTCAAGGAACTGGGTGTCCGCGCGGCTTTTCTCAATTCCACCATGGACTTCGAGCAGGCCCGGAGCACCGAATACGCCCTGACAACCGGCGAACTCGACTTGCTGTATTGCGCCCCCGAGCGACTGATCCAGCCCCGGACACTCGATTTATTGCACGGCGCGCCCATAGCCCTGTTTGCCATCGATGAAGCCCATTGCGTCTCCCAGTGGGGCCACGATTTCCGATCGGACTATCTCCAGCTCTCCATGCTGGCCGAGGCCTTTCCGAATGTACCCCGGATTGCGCTGACAGCAACCGCCGATGAACGGACCCGGGCTGAAATTGCCGACCGGCTGTCGCTCAACAACGCGCGGCACTTCGTGAGCGGCTTCGACCGCCCCAATATCCAGTACCGGATTGCTCCGAAGACCAACGCCAACAAGCAACTGCTCGATTTCATCAAAACCGAGCACGATGGCGACTGCGGGATTGTCTATTGCCTGTCGAGAAACAAAGTGGAAGCAACCGCGCGGATGCTCGGCCAGAATGGCCTGACGGCGCTCCCCTATCACGCCGGACTGGACCCGGCACAACGGGCGGAACACCAGGAACGTTTCCTTCGCGAGGATGGCGTTATCATCGTCGCCACCATCGCATTCGGAATGGGTATCGATAAACCGGATGTGCGTTTCGTTGCCCACCTGGATCTCCCCAAAAGCCTCGAAGCCTATTATCAGGAGACCGGTCGGGCCGGCCGGGATGGCAACCCGTCCACTGCCTGGATGGTGTACGGCCTGCAGGATGTCATCAAGCTCCGGCAGATGCTCGAGGGCTCCCAGGGAAGCGACCATTTCAAACGCGTCGAACGCCAGAAACTCGATGCCATGCTCGGCCTGTGCGAGGTCACCGGTTGTCGAAGGCAGGTACTGCTGGAATATTTCGGCGATACCCTCGAAGCACCTTGCGGCAACTGCGATACCTGCCTGAATCCCCCAGAGACCTGGGACGGAACGGTGGCAGTCCAGAAAGCGCTGTCCTGCGTCTTCCGGACCGGGCAGCGGTACGGTGTGACCTACCTGATCGACGTCCTGCGTGGTGCCGAAAACGAACGAATTCGTCAGGCCGGTCACCATGCCGTTTCCACCTACGGCATCGGGACGGAACTAACGGCCAACGAATGGAAATCGGTATTCCGGCAGCTGGTGGCGAACGGGTATCTCCGGGCTGACCCGGACGGTTTCGGCTCGCTTCAACTGACCGAACGCTGTCGCCCCCTGTTGAAGGGCGAGAACAGTATCCTGCTTCGCAAGGACCCGGTGGCACGTCGGAGTTCCGGCCGGAAGGCCGGAGGCAGCCGGACACGGCCTGTGATTGGCGATGATATCAACCAGGCGGCCTGGGACCATCTGCGCGCCTGCCGGAAAGCCCTGGCGGATCAGCAGGGTGTGCCGCCCTATGTGATCTTCCACGACGCGACACTGTATGAAATGCTCAAACGGCTCCCCCGCACCCGGGAGGAGCTGGGAGAGATAACCGGCGTCGGCGCGGCGAAGCTGGAAAAGTACGGTGAGACCTTTCTGCAAGCCCTCGCCGAAGCCGCCAGTCTCTAGGCGGGCTTTTCCCCTGAGAACCCCTTCTTGCGGACGCGGTAGTGGGCAATGGAGGTGGCCACCTGCTCGCCGGCCTTGTCTGTCAGCACGCCCTCGAGGGTAAATTTCGCGCGCCCGGTCGTATCCGCATCGTGCTGGATCGAGGCCACCTGCTCGGGACTGAGCGAAAATTCTACCGTGACATCGGAATTGGCCGGCTGGAGGAACTGCAGCGTCATTTCCTTGAGAATTGGCGTGTAAGACGGCCCCAGGTCAAACAGCGTGAGCACACCGCCCGGGATTTCCGCCACCAGGAAATACGCGCCTGCGTACAGGCTTCCAAAGTGGTTCTTGTTGCCTTTCAATCGGATACTGGCCCGCACATAGCCCGGCCGGACTTCCTCGACCCGGAAGCCATTGCGGGGTGCGAACGGAATGGATAATCCCACCAGTCGATTGACCGCCGCATAGCCACTGGTTTTCTTCAGCCAGGCCAGCGGATGGGCCAGTGTTGCCCGGGGATCCGCGGACGCAACCCACTGCCCGGTCGCGCCAACAATGTTATCGATCAGTGCCATGTGTTTGTGTCCTGTCCCTATCGGTGTTGGCGATGATTGCAATCTCCCCGGTCACCGGCAAGCATCTTTTACAGTTTTTTAGATACCGTCCGGTTTTTCCCAGGCAGGTTGGTCTACAGTAGACTCAGTTGATCAACATTGAGAGAAGGAACTCGTTGGTGTCGTGCACCCGCATTCTCGCCCTGCTGTCCTGCTGGGCTCTTGTTGGCTGGCCCGCAGCGGGGTCAGCTGATCCGAGCCGGTACGTGGCGCCTGAAACCCACGGCTACGTCCTGTGGTATCGAAACTACGACAGTTCTGCCATCCGCGCCCTGGTCACCCTGGCTCTGAAAAAGACCCCGGAATATGGCCCGTTTCGCCTGATTCGCAGCGAGGAACTCAGCCAGGGGCGGGCACTTCGGGAGCTCGCTGACGATCATACAAGGCTTGTCGACATCGTGAATGTGGCCACATCGCAGGAACGCGAAACGCAGCTCACTGCGATCCCGATTCCCATAGATGGCGGACTTCTGGGGCTTCGTGTATGCGTGGTAACACCGGACAAACTGCCACTGTTTCAGGGTATACGCACTCTCGACGATATCAGGAAAAGAAACATCCGGATTGGCCAGGGCGCACACTGGCCGGATACGCAGATCCTCAGGGGAAACGGAATCTCCGTAGTCACCCACTCGCGCTATGAAATCCTGTTCGGGATGCTCCGCAACGACCGGTTCGACTGCTTCGCCCGTGGCGTCAGTGAAGTGCTCTACGACCTGGGTATTGAGAGGGATCCCAACCTGGTGGTGGAGCCCAACCTCCTGCTCGCCTACCCCATGCCGTCCTACCTGTTTGTTGGCCCGAGACAGCACGAAATCGCCCAGCGCCTTCAACTTGGCCTGGAACGCGCCATCGAGGATGGCAGTTTTGGCAACTACCTGGCGACTTACTACGGTACGGCGGTCGAAGCCCTGCGCCTGCGCCAACGCACTGTGATACGGCTGCAGAACCCCGACCTGACGGAGGAATCCCGGCTCATCGGGCGGAAAACGTTCCGGAACCTCAAGCGGCGGCTGGACTTCCTTTCCAGCCACTAGCCAGGTCAGACCCGGAATCTGGAGACGTTCTGCTGCAGGCTGTGGCCAATGGTTTCGATGTGTCCACTGTAGACGTCATTCTCACTGGCCGCGGCGGCGGCTTCCTGACCCTGATCCGCAATCCGGTTAATGGAGGCATTCAGCTCTTCGGTCACTGAGGTCTGCTCCTCCGAGGCGGTGGCAATCTGCGACGTCATCTGGCTGATGGAGGTGATCGCTTCGGCAATCCGGTTGAGTGCCTCCATCGCATCCTGGGCCTTCTCCATACTGACGTTCGATACGGCCGTGGACGCTTTCATCACGTCGACAGCGTCGTTTGCGCCTTTCTGCAGACGCTCGATCATGTTGTTGATTTCCTCGGTACTGCTCTGGGTCCGTTGCGCCAGGTTTCGGACTTCGTCGGCAACCACCGCAAAACCGCGGCCGGCCTCTCCCGCCCGTGCGGCCTCGATGGCAGCATTGAGCGCCAGCAAATTGGTCTGCTCCGCGATACCCTGAATCACTTCCAGAACCGAGGTGATGGAGGTTACATCCCGTCCCAGCGTATCGATTACTTCGGCAGCCGCATTCACTTCCGTCGCCAGTTTCTGCACCGCATCCCGTGATGCTGCCACAGTCTCCAGCGAGGCCCGGCTGTCTTCGTCGGCGGTGTTGGCCGCGTCGGCCGTTTGCTGGGCATTCTGGGCAATCTCGTTGGCCGCAGCCGACATCTCGTTGATGGCCGTCGCCACCATGTCGATCTCCGACTGCTGCTGCTCAACACTGTTGCGACTGGCCCCTGCGGTCGTCTTCAAGGACACGACGTTGCTGGCCAGCTCCTCGCTGCCCTGCTGAACATCCCGCACCACGTTCCGGATGTTCTCCACGAACCGATTGAAACTGCGCGCCAGCTCTCCAAACTCGTCGTGGCTGCTGTCATCCAGCCGCTGGGTCAGATCGGCGTCGCCGGAACTGATGTCAGCCATTGCCTGGTTCAGCCGGCGCACCGGCGCCATCAGGGCCTTGATACCCAGATGCAGAATCACCAACGCAATCAGCAGGCCAATCGCTGCCATGATCAACCCGGTGACTCGGGCGTTTCTTACCGGTGCCTGAATCTTGTCCCGGTTCACGAAGGTGCCCAGATACCAGTCGACACCGCGGGCATCGGCAATCGGGTGGAAACTGACCTCCCAATCGGCTTCATCCGTCTTATAATCGATGGCACTGCCGTCCAGCTTCGGTTCACTGCCTATCAGGGCACTGATATTCTTGCCAATCAGTTCCTGATCCGGATGGAAAAGCACCGTGCCATCCTTGCTGATCAGGGCCGCATAGCCGGTGTTCGCCAGTGTGACTGTGGACAGCGTCTTCTCGATGGCACCCAACGTGATGTCAGCACCCACCACGCCTTTATAACTCCCGCTGGCCACCGGTGCCATGGTGGAAATAATGGTCTCACCGGAACTGGCATCCCGGTAGGGTGCAGTGAACGACGCCTGCCCCAGTTCAACACCCTTTTTATACCAGGGGCGTTTACGGGGATCGTAGTCAGCCGGCAGTGTGGCGTTGTCTTTCTCCGTCTTCATCAGCATGTAGCCATCCGCCCTGCCAACGTACACATCCTTGAAACCGCCACTGCGGGTGATGGCCATGAGGATGTTTCTGGCCGCCGGATCGGATTCGACGCCCTCAAGGGCTTTGGCGGTCGCTTCCGTCATTCCCAGTCGGGTATTGAGCCATTGCGCGATACTGGACGTACTCTGGTTCACCGTATCGTCCACAAGTGCAGTAACGTAAGTGTCGGTGGTGTTCCTGAGCCGGTAATCGCCCGACAGGGTGAAAGCCCCCATCGCCAGGAGCAACAGAATGCCAAAAGCAATCAGAAGTTTCTGACCAAATGACAGGTTCACAGGTAGATCCTCGTTCAGCCAAAACGCGGGGAAGATATCGTTTCCAGAAATGCGTAACGTGGTACAAACTTGATATCCGTTAATTCATGTTTCGGCCCGGACTGCGAACTCTTGAGCACCATCTGTTAAACTTTTCGGAAAACGCACAAATCCGGACTCCGAGCAATCCACTATCTTCGACTGGAGCTGCACCGAATGCCCCCTGAAGAACTGCATCTCAATCTCCGCAATCTCACACTGGACGATTATGGTCAGCTCCAGGAGCTGATGGACCGGGTCTACGACGACATCGGCGGAGCCTGGCCCAAGGAGACCATCAAGGCGCTGGTCGAGCAGTTCCCGGACGGGCAGATCTGCATAGAGGACAACGGCCATCTCGTTGCGGTCGCGCTGACGGTGTGCGTGAAGTACGAGCGGTTCAGCAACCCGCACACCTATGACGACCTGATCCTGCGGAACGAAAAGATCTGGCACAACGCCAACGGCGACTCGCTGTACGGTCTGGACGTGTTCATTCATCCGGATTACCGGGGCTACCGGCTCGGTCGCCGGCTTTACGAAGCCCGTAAGGAACTGTGCCGTTCCATGAACCTGCGGGCGATCCTCGCCGGCGGGCGCATTCCCAGTTACCACAAGTACAAGGATCAGTACTCGCCAGCCGAATACATTCAGCGTGTGGACCGGAAAGAGATCTACGATCCGATCCTGACCTTCCAGCTGTCCAACGATTTCCAGGTGACCCGGTTGATGCACAAGTATCTGCCGGAAGACGAGAAATCCATGGGCTACGCCACCCTGCTGGAATGGCGGAACATTTTGTATACCCCGCCCTCGCCGGTTCTCAGCGTGCGCAAGACCCAGGTACGTATGGGCGCCGTGCAGTGGCAGATGCGGGAATTCTCGTCCGTCGAAGAGGTGCTCGAGCAAGTGGAGTACTTTGTTGACGCCCTGTCCGACTACAAGAGTGACTTCGCCCTCTTCCCGGAATTTTTCAACGCACCCCTGATGGGCCTGACCGACCAGATGGACCAGACCAGGGCCATCCGCTTCCTGGCGGGCTTTACCGAGCAGTTCCGGGATCAGATGTCCGAGATGGCGGTCAGCTACAACATCAACATCATCACCGGCTCCATGCCGTTGCTGGAAAACGATCGCCTGTTCAACGTGTCCTACCTGTGCCATCGGGATGGGCGTGTGGATGAGCAGCGCAAGATCCACATCACCCCCCACGAACGCCGGGACTGGGTGATCGAGGGCGGCAATCATTTCGAGGTGTTCGATACCGACGCCGGTCGGGTGGCCATCCTGATCTGTTACGACATCGAGTTTCCGGAGCTGGGCCGGATCGCCGCCGAGCAGGACGTCGATATCATCTGCGTTCCCTTCTGGACCGACACCAAGAACGGTTACCTGCGGGTACGCCACTGTGCGCAGGCCCGGGCGATCGAAAACGAGTGCTATGTGGTGATCACCGGCAGCGTGGGTAACCTCCCGAAAGTGGAGAACCTGGACGTTCAGTATGCCCAGTCATCGGTATTCTCCCCGTCGGACTTTGCCTTCCCGCACGATGCCGTGATGGCCGAAACCACACCCAACACGGAGATGATCATGTTCTCCGATATGGACCTGGAGAAGCTCAAGCTGGTTCGGAACGAGGGTTCGGTCAACAACCTGAAGGATCGCCGCGTGGACATGTACCATGTCGGACTGAAACAAACGCGGTAAATCAATTGGCCCGCTTGCACTATTGATGAACCGTGTTAGCCCTATACCGTAGATAACTGACTGGATTGCCATTGCCCGGATCAGCGTCTATTGTTTAACCAATGTCCAATCCGTCTGTCCATCAGGCGGATCGCAGTGGATACGGAAATCACCAGAGATCAGAATTCATGAACGAAGCACTACCGGACCTTACCGCCCGCTTTCGGATCAAGCGCGGACTGTTTCGCAGGGAGACCGTGGAGGCCTCGCTGTTTGAACTGGACAGTTATGGTTGCGTGCTGAAAACCGACAAGGTTTTCAAGCCGGGTGACAACCTGGTGCTGGATCTTGTGATGGATATGCCGTTCGACAAGATTCGTGCGGATGGCATTCCCGCGCTGGTTACTGAACGTAGAAAGCACTGTAGCAATTTCTTCTATTCCATTGATTTTCAGGAATTTGAAGACGGATCTCCGTTGCAGGATAAGCTCGCAAGAATCCGGGAGGTGCTGTCACGCAAGCTGACACTCAAATCCCGCCGCGTTTCGTCATCAGGCCCCCTGTCGGGGTTCCGGCAAATGGCCTGACCGCTCTGCCCGTTTCAATCATTCCCAAGGAGAAATTTCATGGCGAAGAAAGCCAAACCGAGCGTCGACAAGATCGTCAAGAAGGTTAACAAGGAATTCGAGAAGACATCCTCCCAGATCGAAGGACTGGTGAACGATGCCCTCAAACAGTTCGACAGCCTTCAGTCCCAGATCGAGGAGCCGGTTCGCAAGCTGCTCAAGGAAGTGAACGATCTCCGTGAGCGGGAAATGCAGCGCTTCAACGAAGAATTCGAGCGTCGCCTGAACGAATTCCACGAATTGCAGAGCAGCATACTGGAACGCCTCGGTATCGCGGCTAAGGAAGCCGGTACGGACGTCAAGAAACTGACCGACGAAGTCAGCAAGGAAGCCAGCACCGCTGCCAAAAAGGCAGCTCCGAAAGCCAAACCGAAGACCGCGCCCAAGCGCCCTGCTTCAACGGCCAAAAAGGCGGCCAAACCCGTCGACAAGTCCGACCTCACGAAGGTCAAGGGCATCGGTCCGGCCACCGCCAAGAAAATGAAAGCGGCGGGCATTACCTCGATTGAGCAGATTGCCAATCCGTCCGCGGATGACAAGGAAAAGCTCAAGGCGTTCAAGAGCCTTAAAGGCTACGACCAGCTCTCTGTCGAGGCCAAGAAAGTACTCTGATGCAAACGCCTGACCAGCCTGTATTACGGGACATTGTCCTGGTTGGCGGCGGGCACAGTCACGTCGGGGTTCTGAAGCGGTTCGCCATGAACCCTGTCCCCGGCGTGCGCCTGACCCTTATCTGCCGCGACACCCACACCCCCTACTCCGGAATGCTGCCCGGCTACGTAGCGGGCCATTACAGCTACGACGACGTGCACATCGATCTGAGCCGTCTGGCGGAATACGCCGGCGCCCGGTTTTACCGGGACGAAGCCATGGGCATCGATCGTGACCGTCAGCGTATCCACTGCCGCAACCGGCCCGACGTTCCCTATGACATCCTGTCGATCAACATCGGATCGTCTCCACGGGTCAGCGATGTGGAGGGTGCGGAGGCACATGCGGTACCGGTCAAGCCGATCAACGGCTTCAACCTGCGCTGGCTGTCCCTGCTGAACCGGATTGAAGGACACGAAGGGCCGCTCACCATTGCGACGGTCGGTGCCGGGGCCGGCGGGGTCGAGCTGACCCTGGCCATGCAGTTCCGACTGAGAAACGAACTGGAAAAGCGCGGCAAAGACCCGGACCAGCTGCATTTTCACCTTTTCGACGCCGCCCACGAAATCCTGCCCACGCACAACGAGCGGGTACGGGCAATTTTCCAGGAGAAGCTTGCCCAGCGAGGCGTCCAGGTACACCTCGGATCCGCCGTTTCGAAGGTGGAGGCCGGCATTCTGACCGACGGATCCGGACAACGTTTCGAGGCGGACGAAGTGCTCTGGGTAACCCGGGCAGGTGGCCCGAAATGGCTGGAGGACACCGGACTGGCGCTGGATGACGGGCGATTCATCCGGGTCCGGGATACGCTCCAGAGCGAAACGGACGACAATATTTTCGCGGCCGGCGATATTGCCAATGTTGTGAATCATCCCCGGGAAAAGGCCGGCGTTTTCGCGGTCCGTCAGGGCCCGCCCCTGGCCGACAACCTGAAACGGCTGGCCACCGGCAAGGCCACCCGCAATTTCTACCCGCAGAAGAAGTGGCTTGCCCTGATCAGCACCGGCGACCAGTACGCGGTGGCGTCACGGGGAGACACCGAGTTCCATGGCCGCTGGGTGTGGCGCTGGAAAGACTGGATTGATCGCAGGTTCATGCGCAAATTCAGCGACCTTCCGGCGATGGAGGACACCGCCGATCTGCCGGATACCGCAGCGGCACAGAGTTCAGAGGAAGCCGCCCAGGCGATTTCCGCCGTTGCCATGCGCTGTGGCGGCTGTGGCGCCAAAGTGGGCAGCACGGTTCTGTCGCGCGCACTGAGTGAACTCAAACCCATTGAGCGGGATGACATCCTGATCGGTCTTCATGCGCCGGATGACGCTGCTGTCCTGACCGTTCCGCCCGGTAAGGCCGTGGTGCATACGGTCGATTTCTTCCGGGCGTTTATCGACGATCCCTACGTGTTCGGCAAGGTCGCGGCCAACCACAGTCTCGGCGACGTCTTTGCCATGGGCGCCGAGGCGCAGAGCGCCACCGCCGTGGCGACCGTTCCCTACGGCATCGAATCCAAGGTGGAGGACACCGTCTTCCAGATGATGTCGGGTGCTGTCGAGGTCCTGAACGAAGCCGGCTGTGCCCTGGTTGGCGGACACACCGGTGAAGGCAAGGAACTCGCCCTGGGCTTTGCGGTGAACGGGCTGATTGATCCCGAAGAGGTCATGAGCAAGGGCGGCCTGCGCGCCGGTGACGTGTTGATCCTGACCAAGCCCATCGGCACCGGCACCCTGTTTGCCGCCCACGCACGCATGGCCGCCAAGGGACGCTGGATCGACGCCGCCCTCGCTTCAATGATGCATTCCAACAAACTCGCCGCCGAGTGCCTGCGCCGGTTTGGCTCCAGGGCCTGCACGGATGTCACCGGCTTTGGCCTGTTGGGACACCTGGTGGAGATGACGCGTCCATCGGGTGTGGATGCGGAACTGGATCTGTCCCGGATTCCGATACTGCCGGGTGCGGAAGAAACCGTGGCCGAAGGCATCCTCAGTTCATTGCAGCCGGCAAACGTCCGCTTGCGCCGCGGTATCCGGGATCAGGAAAAGTGGGTGAACCACCCGAGGTATCCGCTGATTTTCGACCCGCAGACCGCCGGCGGATTGCTGGCAAGTGTCACGGCAGAAGACGCCGAGGCGTGTGTGCGGGAACTCAAATCCCTGGGATATTTGCACACAGCCGTCATCGGTCGTGTCACCGCGCAGGATGAGACCGGGCCCATCGAGCCGATTACCCTTCGGGATTGATTCCCTGAGTTGAAGAGCCGCGCTCTACCGCCATGGCCAGCGCCTGCTCGAGGCTCTTTCGCTCCATCTCCGGCGTGAACCTCGGTGCGAGCCGGTTCACCTGTTGGCTGAGCCGGTCCAGAAAGGCCGGATCGGTTTCTGCCCGCCAGAGCAGGTTTGCCAGGGCAGCCTCGTCGCCGACCGGGAAATAGCCTTCGTAGCCGTCACCCAGCAAACCCCGGTTGCCCGGAATATCACTGGCAACAATCGGTACCCCGGCCCGACAGGCTTCGGACACCACATTCGCCCCGCCTTCCATGACGGAGCTGATCACCATCAGATGGCTGCCAGTCAGCAACGTGGCCGTGTCTGCCTCACCGAGCTCTCCGACCCACTGGAAACGATCGTTTTCCGCCACTTCGGCTGCCACCGCAGCCTGCCACTGCTCGTTATGCGGCTTTCCGGCACAAACCACCCGAATTCGTGATGCCGGCGGCATTTTCCGCGCGGCCCTTGCAGCCCGAAGCGAGTCTTTTTCGTCCCGCAAATGACCAATCACGCACACCTGGAAGGCCTCGGATGGCGGCTCTGACCGCCGGGTAGGCAATGCCGCTGACTGGTAAAGCGTCACCAGGCGACCACGCAGATGCGTGGGGATATCCTGTCCCACCCGGTCATGGAGTCCGATCAGCACAGTCGCCGCCTCCATCGAGGCCAGCGTGTCCGCAGGGTAGCGGGCCTGGTGTTGATAGACATCGGTACCGGTCAGCACCACAATAACAGGCACATTGGGCCAGTCTGAACGGAAGTCGGCAATGGCCTCCCGGCTTCGCCAGGCATGCAGTGCTATAAGCAGATCGCAGGCCTCACCGCGGTACTCGGTAATCACCTGCACATCGTGACCCGCCGTCCCGAGCAGTCGCTGCCAGCGTTCGGCGGTCGCTCGATTTCCGGCCCTCGAGCCGCGCAGTGCTGGTGTGATGATCAGGATGTTCATAACAGGGGCTTCTGAGCCAATAAAGAGCCTCAATCGTATAGCTGTTCAGAGTTCGGGTAAATCAGGGTATCCTGACGCCCACGCAATCCCCTCCACAACAAGGATTTATTATGGCTACCAGCTTTATACGGAAATTGGTTGTTTCCAGCCTTCTGTTCTTCAGCGCATCCGTCGCAACCGCTCAAACCTTCGTGTTCACGGCCATACCGGACGAAGACGAAACCAAACTCGTTGAGCGTTTCCAGGGCGTGGCCGACTACCTGTCTGAACAGCTGGACGTGGATGTCCGCTATATTCCCGTCAAGTCCTACGCCGCAGCCATTACCGCATTCCGCAACAACCAGGTCCAGCTGGCGTGGTTCGGTGGTCTGTCCGGTGTCCAGGCGCGCAAACTGGTACCGGGTTCCGAAGCACTGGCCCAGGGCGTCGAAGACAAGGCCTTCGAAACCTACTTCATCGCCAACACCAGCACAGGCATTGAGCCGGCGGACAACCTCGCCGACCTGGCTGACGAGCTGCGCGGCAAGACCTTCACTTTCGGTTCCAAAGGCTCTACCTCTGGCCGACTGATGCCCGAATACCACATTCGCGAAGCCTTCGGCGAAGCACCTGAAGACGTATTCTCACGGGTAGGTTTCAGTGGTAACCACACCCGGACGCTTCGCCTTGTGGAAGCGGGTACCTACCAGGTGGGCGCCCTGAACTTCCAGGTCTGGAAAAAGGAAATGGATGACGGAAACATCGATACCGATGCCGTTCGCGTGATCTGGAAAACACCGCCCTTCCCCGACTACCAGTGGACCATTCGTGGCGACGTTAACGACCGTTTCGGCGACGGATTCAAGGAAAAAGTGAAGCAGGCGCTGCTGAACCTGAAGGATCCGAAGCTGCTTGAAAGCTTCCCCCGCTCCGGATTCATCCCGGTGTCGAACGACGCCTACGAGCCCATCCGCAAAACCGCAGAAGAGATCGGAATCCTCGATTAATGTCTGCATTCGAAGTCTCGGGGCTGACGGCCTCGTTCGGAGGAGAGCGTGTTCTCGGACCGCTCTCCCTTAGCGTTGACAAGGGCGACAAGGTCGCCCTTGTCGGCCGCAGCGGCGCCGGAAAATCCACACTGATCCGGTTGCTGTACCAACAGGTAGGGCAGCAGGCTTCCCTGGTCCCCCAGGACCTGGGCCTGGTGAACGCCCTGCCCGTATTCCACAATGTGTTCATGGGACAACTCGACCGGCACTCCACGTGGTATAACGGCTGGACACTGATTCGTCCGTTCGCCGCCGATCAGTCCGTGGTGAGTCAGCTGCTCGGTGAGCTTGGTATGGCGGAAAAACTCTGGACGCCCACGGCGGCGCTGTCCGGCGGGCAACGCCAGCGAGTTGCCATTGCCCGGGCCATCTACCGGCAATCGGATCTCCTGCTGGCGGACGAGCCGGTTTCCGCCCTGGACGGTCCCAGGGCGCACCAGGTCATGGCACTGCTTCGTGACCGGTTTGCCACCAGCGTCGTTGCCATGCACGACGTGGAACTGGCGCTCGCCTACTGCACCCGGATCATCGGGATTCAGAATGGCATGGTCGCTCTCGACGAACCCAGTGAGCGGCTTGTGGCGTCCGACATCATGTCGCTTTACTGACGGTCGGGCCTGACGCCATGTTTTCCTATCCCACGGTTCGTACCAGCCTGATCTTTGTCGCCATTGCCCTGGTGAGTCTGCTGTTTTCGGACATCGCCATCACGTCCTCCAACCCCTGGCAGGATCTGGGAAACTTCTTCCTTGGCGTGGTGACCCCGAACTTTTTCAGCTCCGAAGGCCTGATGACCGCCCTGCTACGCACGGTGGCCTTTGCGTTCGTTGGGGTGGCCGTCGGCAGTGCTTCCGGATTCCTGCTGGCGCTGGTGTACCGCTTTCTGCCCGTGCGGATTTTCTGCAACTTCATCCGGGCAATCCACGAACTGTTCTGGGCACTGATCTTTCTCCAGTTCTTCGGGTTTCACCCGCTCACCGGCGTGCTGGCCATCGCCATTCCCTACGCGGGCATCTTTGCCAAGGTCTACTCCGAAATCCTGGACGAGGCGGACCCCGAGCCGCGCAACCTGCTGCCACCGGGCACCGGGGTTATCTCGGCTTTCCTGTTTGCACGCATCCCGGACTGCTGGCACCAGATCCGCACCTACACCGCCTACCGGCTCGAATGCGGCCTCCGCTCCAGCGCCATACTGGGCTTTGTGGGCCTGCCGACCCTGGGCTTCTACCTGGAAGCCTCCTTTTCCCAGGGGCTCTATTCCGACGCCGGCGCCATGCTCATCCTGTTCTACGTGCTGATCGCCACCATTCCCATCTGGGTACGCCCGAAACTGCTGCCCATCTATGTGCTCTCGGCACCGTTCTTCCTGGGGGAAGGCCTGCCGATTGTCTGGGGCAATGTGGCGCGGTTCTTCACCCAGGACATTGTTCCCGCGCCGCTGCGCAATGGCGAGGGTCTGGCCGGCCTCGGGCCCTGGCTGAATGATCTGATGGTAAACGCGGCATTGCCGGGGATCTGGAACACGGTGATCCTCACCCAGATTGCCCTGGTTGCCACCGGCATTCTGGCCCTGCTGGCCTTCCCCCTGGTGTCCAACCATTTCGGCGGGCCCATCCGACGCACCTTCGGCCACGTCTTCCTGGTGATTGCCCGTTCCACGCCGGAATACGTACTGGCGTACATTCTGCTCCAGTTGTGGGGGCCGTCCATGCTGCCGGCTGTGGTTGCCCTGGCCTTGCACAACGGGGGCATCATCGGCCACCTGATTGGTCGTCAGACCAACAGCATCCGCCTGCGCCCGGATGCCCCCAAAGGCTTCAACCGCTATACCTGGGAGCTGACGCCCCGGGTCTACCGTTCGTTCCTGGCCTTCCTGTTCTATCGGTGGGAAATCATCATGCGGGAAACCGCGATCCTGGGCATCCTGGGGATTTACACCCTTGGCTTCTACGTCGACAGCGCCATCCAGAACATCCACTTTGACCGGGCGCTGGTGCTGATCCTGATCACCGCACTGCTGAACATCGGCATCGACACCCTTGGCCGTTACATTCGCCGCAAGCTCGCCCTCCAAACCATGCCGACCTGCTAGGCCGCACCGAGAGCGCCGTCACATTTTCGTCAAGTAGCACCGACCAAAATCGCAAACCCACAGTCATCGGCATTCTTTTGACGTTACACACTGTTACACTCGATCTGAAATCCACTGAATATCGGATCGGAAAATCGTATGTCGGACTGGCTGATCGTGATTACCCAGGCGAGCCTGATTGGCCTCCTGATGCTGCTTGCGTTCAGGATGCTGATGCTCACGCGCTCCGAATCGGCAACGGCACCGGTGGCCCGGGTTACGGCTTCGCCGTATTCCCGCCCATCCGCGCCCTACCAGCGCCAGGCCCGGAAAACATCGACAAGCCGTCCCAGCCAGCTTCGCCAGGCGGAACTGATCACCCAACTGCACATTGTGGCCGGATTACAGGAACGGGATTGTCGGGAACGGGGGCTGTACCTGCCGGTCGCGGCAGAACCGGTACGGCGTTACGCCGCAGCCTGGCTTTACGGTGCTGCCAACGCCCTGTGCGAACCCGCCGAGCGACATTCGGAAGCGCTGAAGCAGCTTGTGGTCCAGATCGCCCAGCGAAAAGCCGGGGTCAGTGAGCGCGGCGCCCTGGCCGCGATCCATTCATTGACGGAAGATGTGGTGCACCTGGCCTGTTATCGCTGCGGTCTGGAAGGCGCGGAACACTGGGGGCGACACCATTTTGTACCGACACCTTCCAGCCTGTTCGACGCGGTCACCAGTAACGCCTTTATTTGATCGCTTACGCGTCCAGTGACCAGTCAGTACCCAGATCCACCGGCTCGGTACTGGCTCCGGCATCCACGGGCACACCGGTAATACCGGGCCGGGACAGGCTTCCATCGTCGGTGTACACCATGCTGTCAACGTCGACCCCGGTGACTTCATAGACCCGGTCGCCGGACAACACCCGGGAGCGGTGAGAAAGCCCGAACACAAACCGGCAGTAGTCCAGCCTCAGCTGCAGCACATCCTGCTCGGCCTTGCGGATTTTCCTGAGAAGTACACCCTGAACACTGTCACCGTAATCCATTACCCTTTCCCTTTGATTGAACCGATTCGAATGGTACACCAACCCGGGGCACCGGGAGCACCACCCGGATCACGCTTCCGGCGCGTCACCGCGCCCAGAAGGTCAGTTTTTCCGGTGCCCGCCCTACCGGATCCTCGCCGCTCTGAAGGTCGATCCGCCACTGCATCTCCGAGCCACTGGTGCAGAACGGCGCCGTAAATTGCGCGGTGTAGCGGTTGTCCCCGGCCTGTTTCAGGGGCACCGGGTATTCCCCCATGTACATGGATTCGCCACGCAGCACCGCCAGGAATCGACCCGGGTGGGTTGGCGCGGTCACCGATAACCGGAATTCGGTGCCCTGATCGCCGGTGCCGACGGACGTAATGGCCACCGCCCACTGCCCTGCTTCGTTTTCCCAGGTGCAGGGCCCTGCCTGAAGATCACAGGCCGCGGCCGACCCGCCGGCTGGTGCCTGCGTATCGGTGGAGGACAGATAACGTGGCCCGAATACCACCGCAGCGATCAGGGCCACCAGTAATCCCGCGATGGCGATGACACGTACCATTGTTCACCCTCGGTCAGCGAAAAACGCATTATGAGGGTTCGCGACGACAAGGCAAAGGTTTCTAAATTGTCGCCACTCATGAGAAAATACCGCGCCTTCCGTCCGATCTTTGGAACGGTTCCTCTTTCAACCTTTGATCACAGGACACGCCCGTGCAGTCGGATATATCCGTAAGGCACCTGAACAAAACCTACGGGGATGGGTTTCAGGCCCTGAAGGACATCAATCTTGAAATACATCCGGGAGAGATCTTTGCCCTCCTGGGCCCGAATGGTGCCGGCAAGACCACACTGATCAGCATCATCTGCGGGCTGGTCAACATGACCAGTGGCAACGTCACCGCCGGCGGCTTCGACATCGTTTCCCAGTACCGGAAAGCCCGCGAAACCATCGGCCTGGTGCCCCAGGAACTCAACACCGATTCCTTCGAGACCGTCTGGGACGCCGTCTCCTTCAGCCGGGGCCTGTTTGGCAAGGCGCCCAACCCCGGCCACATCGAAAAGGTGCTCAAGGCCCTGTCGCTTTGGGACAAGCGCAACAACCGCATCATGTCCCTGTCCGGCGGTATGAAGCGCCGCGTGATGATTGCCAAGGCCCTGTCCCACGAACCCCAGATCCTGTTCCTCGACGAACCCACCGCCGGCGTGGACGTCGAGCTTCGCCGGGATATGTGGAACCTGGTCCGGCAGCTTCGGGAAAGCGGCGTTACCATCATCCTCACCACCCATTACATCGAGGAAGCCGAGGAAATGGCGGATCGCATTGGCGTGATCCGCCAGGGCGAGATCATCCTGGTGGAGGAGAAAAGCAGCCTGATGTCGAAGCTTGGCAAAAAGGAACTGCGCCTCCAACTCCAGCACAAGCTGGATCGCGTGCCCGGGGAACTGACCCTGGAGCCGGTGGAACTGTCCGAAGACGGCTGGGAGCTGATCTTTACCTTCGATTCCCAGCACGAACAGGCCGGCGTGGCGCGATTGCTGAGAACCCTGGGCGAACTCGGCATCGAATACCGCGACCTCCAGACCCGCGAGAGTTCCCTTGAAGAGATTTTTGTCGGATTACTCAATGACTGAGCACAGAAACGGGAGAACGTCATGAACCTGTACGGCATCCGGGCGATCTACAAGTTCGAAATGGCCAGGATGAAACGCACGGTCATGCAGAGCGTACTGTCACCGGTGATTTCAACCTGCCTCTATTTCGTGGTATTCGGATCCGCCATCGGCTCCCGCATGGGCGACATCAACAACATCAGCTATGGCGCCTACATCATTCCGGGGCTGGTGATGCTCTCGCTGTTGATGCAGAGCATCTCCAACGCCTCCTTCGGCATCTACATGCCCAAATTTTCCGGCACGATCTACGAAGTACTGTCGGCGCCCGTGTCCTACGTGGAGGTGGTTCTCGGGTATGTCGGTGCGGCCGCAAGCAAATCGGTGATCCTCGGCCTGATCATCCTGGCTACGGCCCGGCTGTTTGTGGACTACCACGTGCTGCATCCCTTCTGGATGGTGTCCTTCCTGGTCCTCACTGCAGTGACCTTCAGCCTGTTCGGTTTCATCATCGGCATCTGGGCGGACGGCTTCGAAAAACTCCAGATTGTGCCGATGATGATCGTCACCCCGCTGGTGTTTCTCGGCGGTACTTTCTATTCCATCGACATGCTGCCGGAGATCTGGCAGACCATCAGCCTGTTCAACCCGGTGGTCTACCTGATCAGTGGATTCCGGTGGGCGTTCTACGGCGTTGCCGACGTGCATGTGGGCGTGAGCGTGGGCATGACCCTGGTCTTCCTGACGCTCTGCATGACCACCGTCTGGTGGATCTTCCGGACCGGCTACCGGCTGCGCCCGTGATGAAAACCCCTCGCCATCCGGCCATCGGCATCCCGGCGCTCCTGGTGCTGGCGCTGGCCGGCTGCGGAACCAATGCGGCGCCGCCCCAGACCGGACTGGACGAAGTGGAGGCCTGCTTTGAAACGAGCGAGGGGCTTATTCCGGTCACTCTGGAACTGGCCACGGAGCATGCCCAGCGGCAGATGGGACTGATGTTGCGGCAAACCCTGCCCGCCAACCGGGGTATGCTGTTTGACTATCCGGAATCACGGGAAGCCTCGCAGGGATTCTGGATGTACCGCACCCTCATCCCCCTGGACATTGCGTTTCTGGACAAAGAGCGGACGATCCACACCATCCGGACCATGACGCCCTGCCCCAGGTCCCAGGGCCAGCACTGCCCGGTTTACCCCGCCGACAAGTCCTACTGGTCCGCCGTTGAGATGAACGCGGGCTTCTTTTCGAAGAAGGACATACAACCCGGCGACCGACTGAGGATCGGCCGGGCCGCCTGCCAGGGCTGACCGATCAGCGGTCTTTCCACTCCGGCTTGCGCTTGTCCAGGAACGCGCAGATACCTTCCTGGGCGTCCTCGGCCTTCATGTTTTCGGCCATTACCACTGCGGTATAGGCGTACGCTTCGTCCAGCGGCATCTCCAGCTGGCGATAGAACGCCTCCTTGCCGATGCGGAGTGTGTGGCCGGATTTGTCCGCGATGGTCCGTGCCATCCGGTACACCGATTCATCCAGAATCTGCTCGTCCACCACCCGATTGACCAGGCCAATCTCTTCCGCCCGGCTCGCGCTGATCAGCTCACCGGTCAGCAACATCTCCATGGCCTGCTTCCGGTGAACGTTCCGCGACAGCGCCACCATCGGCGTGGAACAGAACAGCCCGATGTTTACCCCCGGCGTCGCAAAGCGGGCGGTATCAGCAGCAATAGCCAGATCGCAGGAGGCCACCAGTTGGCACCCGGCCGCCGTCGCCACGCCCGCCACCCGTGCAATTACCGGCTTGGGCAGGTTTACGATCTTCTGCATCACCTCGCTGCAACGGTCGAACAGCGCCTGCTGGAATTCGTGACTGTCGAAGCGTTCCCGGATTTCCCGGAGGTCGTGGCCGGCGCAGAACACATTGCCACGGGCGGCAAGGACCACCACACGGGTCTCGTCATCCCGGGCTACCCGGTCCAGTTCCTCGCCCAGCGCATTCAGCATGGCCATTGAAAGGCTGTTGCGCCGCTCGGGATGGTCGAGCATCAACGTGGTGACGCCGTTTTCGGTATAGGTGTGAATAAGCAGTTCGGCAGCGTCTGTCATGGAAAATGCCCTGTCCTGTTGTCAGTGAAACGTGTGCGCCTGTCCAAAGAGGCCAGAAACAGTATTGACCAGAGTACAGAGCCTGTCGAAGCGACTTTTGTCGGTACCGGCGTGTCACCCAGGGTGGTTGGAATTCCGCACCCTCGCCCTCACACCTATTGGTAGTTCCCTCAAACTCGGGAGGTGAATACCATGTCCAAATCAATGATTCTCAAAGCCATCGTTGCGATCGCCATTATTGTCGGAGGCATACTCGTCATTATGGACGACGACCCGAACGTCCCATCCGGCAACATCAACAGCATTTCGCCGGTACCCACTCAGGAATAATGAATGACCAGCTCTGACGTTACCCTTTCCACCTCCGAAGGCCGAATCTATGTAAAAACCTGGAACAGCCATGGGGATGCAAAGTCCGACAAGGCGCCCATCGTGCTGTTCCACGATTCCCTCGGCAGCGTCCAGTTGTGGCGATCCTTCCCGGAGCACCTGGCAGAGGCCACCGGCCGCACCGTCATCGCCTACGACCGCCTCGGCTTCGGCCAGTCCGATGCCCACCCCGGCACGCTCAATAAACGGTTCATTCTGGAAGAAGCCGAAGCCACCTTCGACGCCGTGCGCCAGGCGCTGGATATCCACAAATTCATCGCCTTCGGCCACAGCGTTGGTGGCGCCATGGCCGCCGCCTGCGCTGCCCACTACCCGTACGACTGCGAAGCCCTGATTACCGAATCCGCCCAGGCGTTTGTCGAAGACCGCACCGTAGCCGGGATCGAAGACGCCAAAATCGCCTTCGCCGAAGAAGGCCAGGTGGATCGTCTCGCGCGCTACCATGGAGACAAGGCCCGCTGGGTACTCAGCGCCTGGATCGACACCTGGCTGTCGGACGATTTTCAGGACTGGCAACTGGATGAGACGCTGAAGCAGGTCCAGTGCCCGGTTCTGGCCATTCATGGGGATGACGATGAATTCGGGTCGCCACGTCATGCGGAGCGTTATACGGAGCTGCCGAAAGGACCATCTACGCTGAAACTTTTGAAGGGATGTGGCCATGTTCCGCACCGGGAACAGGAGGATGAGGTGTTGGAGGTGGTTCGGGAATTTTTGGGGTAATTACTGGAGCCTATGAACTTCCCCGTTCCCCAGGTATCTGAAGAGCGGCCCCTCATCGTCTCTGAAAACGTCTCCGGTATTGATGATAGTCGGCTCCGAGGAAATGACTTTCAGTTCTCCGGTATTTTGATTCAGCAAATAGACAACACCTGCTGAGGTTTCAAAGAGCGAAAAATTGGGAGCCGCCGACACCGTGGTGTTGTCGCAGCCGGTGAGAACAAGGGCTGTGAGGAGGATCCAGAATCTCATGTAAGGGTCACCGAAGGGATGGACGCCAATACTGGACGGCCCCAGGCCGCGAACTGCTGCAATTGGTTATGCGGGCTCATCGGAAGGACCGACCCAGAACAATGGATTGTGTGCGATTTCCCAAAGATAGCCATCAGGGTCTGCAAAGTAGCCTGAGTAGCCACCCCACTCCGTCTTTCGGGCGGATTTCGTGACAACAGCGCCCGCGGAAGCAGCATGAGACATGACCTGGTCAACTTCGTCTTCTGAACTTACATTGTGCGCCAGACTGAATCCAGCGAAGCCTCCGGAACCTGCACTTACCTGCGCATCTTCCGCTAGGGCGTCACGACCATACAAACCCAGCCATGTGCCGTTTAAAGTAAAAAAGGCTACTTCCGGCGGAGAGTCCATTCGGGGAAAGCCAAGCCCTCTTTCATAGAACTCAATCGAACGCTGCATATCACTCACACCCAAAGTAATCATACTAATCCGTGGCTTCATGATTCTTCCTTCTATAACGCCGGCCAGCATGTGCGGCTACCGGATGGAGGCGAAGCCGCGATGCAGTAGGCGCCGCGTGCCTGACCTTGTCAATTGCCGATGGTCGCCCCCGGATCCAGAACCCAACAGCGGTCATTGTGCGTGTAACCAATCTGCCCATAGTACGAGTTGGCTGCCGGTGCTGCGATGAGTATCAATTTGCAGAGCGGCCCCAGTTGCTCTTGGGTCAGTGACTGTAATCGCTTACCTATTCCTGATCTTTGGTAGCCCTTGTGAACGGCCAAATCGGACAGGTAGCACGCATAGTGAAAGTCCGTGACACTGCGGGCGATACCGACCAATAAATCCTCATCCCAAGCGCTTATGAGGAGATTGGAATTGGAAACCACCCCTTCCATACATTCTCGGTCGTGGATTGGCCGTCGCTCCCCGAGTGTAGAACTCTCCAACAACCCGATGAACTGGTCAGTGGTAATGGGGTGATTCACCTTGAAGCTAATGTCCATACCTCTCCTTGGTAATTAAAGCGCTTGTTTAGCGGCGCCCCGACAGGGGCGTCCGGTGGAGGCCGCAGGCCGGAACGAACTACAAAAAATTGGTAGGCTCCTTGTAACGATCAAGGAGGTCGGGCTGCTCTTGGGCCACTTTATAAAAAAACTCGACCATCTGACTTTTCAAATATCTTAGAAAAGATTCGAGTTGGCGAAGCTCCTTCTCTTCGAGATGCAATCGCTCATTAAACTGAAAATGGGGAAGATTGAATCGGCCGTCCTCTATGGGGATGGTAGAAACCCTAAAATGCATCTCTTCCTCCGAGGAATGCGCCACTATCTTGCGACGCAGGTCCAATATTCTGTCAACTAGCGTCTTTTGCTCTTGATTCAAGGTGATACCGAGCGCGCGCAAACCAATTGTCGTCCCGCCTCTGGTTGTCTCGAAGGGCCGCGCCATTGAGATTATTAGGTTGGATTCATAGCATCTGAATCGACGCAATTCTACGTGACTATATTTCGCTCCAAAGTCACAGTCTTCAAGCAGGAACGTCAAAGCAGACAGGGCTTGCTGGAAGTCCCAAGTCGAGTAAATCGCCCTTACGAGTTGCTTATCCGTTATGTTCATAATACCTAACGCCGAGCACAGCGGCGCCACGAGAGTGGCGTCCGGCGGCCATCGGCCGTGTACTAATGCGCCTTGTTAAGAATGACTTAGAGGCTGGTACTCATCATGATTGGCTACCTTGCCCTTCAGCATCTTCTTCCAAAGCTTAGATTGAGTTTCGTAGTCCAGCGAAGACCAGTCCAAGAGCTCTATACCAGCATCTTGATAGTCGCCTTTCGCTTTCATCGCCGCGTAATTCTCAGATCTAGTTACGATATGAACCTGCTCGCAGCGTTTGATGGTTTCGATAAATTCTTGGGCGTCTCGATGATCGTCTCTTAGATGCCTTTTAACGAGCTGTGTCAGAGTGGTCTGAATTCGCAAAAAGTGCTCCAGCCGCAACTCGTCCTCGAAATAGGAGGCTTGTTTGGAGACGCGCCCCGTGAACATTCGAATTTTCTTTTTAAGCCGCTCTGCAGTTGCATGGGTATACCAAGAGCGAGCCACGCTCGGAGTAACATTTGGGCGGGCAGCAAGCCACATGATCTCCTCATAAACTGCCGACAACTCGTCATTTAAACTGGAGTCGATCGTATGCCTCCTGAAACTCTTAACGCCAATATTCAGCGGCGGCCTTTACGGAGCGAAGCGGAGCAAAGGCCGTCCGGCCCGGAACGAACTGGAATGAATGGTTAGGGCTGCAACGGTGAAGGTAGAACCTGATCATTGCGTTACCAGCAGTCCCACTATAGATACAATGACCCCAATGTATGAAATCCCGGCCCCAATAAGCAACGAGAACCTGTCTATTCCTTGCTTGGCGATCTCCTCAAGAAAAGCCCGGTCAAAAATAAAGATGTGACTAAAAGCGAGCGCGGATAGTGTAGCGAGGACCAGACTAGCCCATGGCGTCCAGCTGTAAGCCCCGAAGAGAATCGCTGCCAAGATGGCATTAACAACAATATTCCCTACCATTCAGCTATCTCCCGTGAACGCTCATCCTCTGTGGCCCTAACGCTTGCAGCATGCGCGCCCATGGAATGAAGCCGAAGGCGCAATGTAATGGGCGTCGCCGTGCCTGCACTGGTTAGAAAAGATCATCCAGTGACACATCTGGATGCTTCCCATCTATAATTCCTGTTCCAAACTGGATCGCTAAATATTTAGCTTCCTCCAGAGTGTCCGCGCGGTTCTGGGCAATACAGGTTTTTTCTAGAGACTGACCACGCACATCATGGTGGCGGGTAATAGTTACCCGTACTGCCCATTCGCTCGTCTCTGCGAGTTGATACGGTGCAGGAACCAACTCAAATCCTTTATATTCCACAATGTCCATGTGACCTCATCCACAATAAGTTCGATCAGATGTCTTCGTTATGGCTTTCAATTTTATAAGAGCCATGCCAGATATATGTGGCCCTCATCGCGGTGAGATAAACAACAAAAAGCACTATTGTGATCCCTAGGCCCTGTATATTCCCGGTATCTTGCCAAAAGTACAAATTATTGAATATAAAATACCCCAACATCGTAGTTGAAGCGACGCGACTTTTTCTTAATATGAAAATGGCAAGGGTAAAGATTATTACGAAATCGAGTACCATATAGGGGTCAAATAGGTAGGCCAACTCTGGATCTGAGGGATCTGAGAAAAAGCCAATAGCAGCGAAAATGCCGGTTAACGCCGCAGATACCATCGCGACGATCCCGCCAATTCGAATCGCTTTTTCGCACGATGCCCTGTCAGCAAGAGAGAACATCTTCAGAAATGGCTTCTTTTTCCCTTCATCTGACATAATCCCCTCCCTGTTTCTAACATTTTTTTGAGCCTGCTCCAGGCGAAACGCCAGAATAGCTATTCATTGCGCTCAATGCTTCTCACGATCTCGCCATCAATCTTTTCGATCTCTACGAAACATTGCTGAACAACCTGCTCGAGGTCGTAGCCCGTGACCGTTCCGCCTCCCCGCTCTTTCATAATTGGCGTGTGCCCTCCAGCAGGCTTTACCTGAGTGGCTTTCGGCGAAATACCAGAATATTCACCTACGAAACCGCTACCGTAAGATTTTTCATAAACTATTACATCGAACCATGAGTTGACGATTTCAATATCGTAGCTTTTGACCTTTTCCATAAATCCTCCGGAAACGCTCTAACGCCAATATTCAGCGGCCGCCTTTGCGTAGCGATGCGGAGAAAAGGCCGTCCGGTTACGGGCCCTCGGGCCCGTAACGAACTGGAATGACTGGTTATGCCAAAAAGATCGATGCTACCGCTGCACCACTGAAAAAAACCGGAAGCAAAAAACCAAGTGCAACAGGGCTAAGCAATAACAGCTTTAATGGGTACCAAATCAATAGTTTGAGCGCACCCGCAGCTTTGGCTGCAGGGCTCGGCTCATAATCTCCACCGTTCGTTACCCGCTCATAGTCACTCATAACTGCCTGATGCTCGTAGTGAGGATGGGCAACATCTTGATATTCGCCTGATATCGCTGAAAAACCATTACGGATAAAAAGCTGGACGTACAGCAGAATAGCTATCCCAAACCACGCGTAGAGTACCGGGTTTAGCCATGTGGCCTCACTGGGCACGGCAAGCCCAATTACAGGCAACGTATCGATGGGCTGTTCAAACCAGTTCTTCAGATTGATGAGAACTGCGATTATCGTAAGGTGAAACCCCGTAACCTTTAGCATTCAAATCCCATGGCCCGCCGTAGGGCATAACAGCAACTAGACCGAATGCCAAGATATTGCCAAAAAGTGCGTCCCACATAACTCCGCATTTTTCCCTAACCTTCGCGGCCTAAAGTTCTCAAATTAACAACAGCTTAGCCAACGCTGGGCGTGGTTGCCATGTAATCGCCTGGCTTCTCGTTTCGCTCGAGGTGAGACTGTATCTGGATTGGACCCTGACAGTTTGAATGCCACACACCGTCAAGTGCCAACAATTGTATTTTTGGCGAGAGAACGTAATTAGCAAGTGAAAAGAAAGCAGGAATATGCTGATCTAAATGGTGCCCGGAGCCGGAATCGAACCGGCACGGCCTTGCGGCCGAGAGATTTTAAGTCTCTTGTGTCTACCAATTTCACCATCCGGGCATTTCGGAGGGAGATTTGAGGGGCGGAATTGTATAAGGCCGTGTCTGGTAACGCAATTCTCAATCCGCCAACCGCCCCTCTTTCAGCTTGCGTGCGGCTTGATGGCCCGGCCCTGGTAGATGTAACCGGCGATCTTCGGTGCGCCCGGCACATAGAGGTTGTTGAGTTCCTGGACCTCGAAGCCCGCCTCGCCGATCAGGTCGGCAATGTGGCGATTGAGGTGGCAGCCACCGGCGAGTTTCTTCCAGGCTGGGGTGATGCGGTCCTGCCATTTGCGCACGCCGTGATCAACGGACTGTCCGTGTTCGAGGAACAGCAGTTCTCCGCCGGGCTTCAGTACGCGCTTCATCTGCTGCAGAGCTGCGTGGCTGTCGGGGATGGTGCACAGCGTGAAGGTCAGCAGCACTGTGTCGACGGATTCGTCGTCCAGGGGAATCTTCTCGCCGGGCAGGTCCAGCCATTCAACGGATACATTTGAATGGCTGAGGTTTGGCTGTGCCTTCTTGCGCATGCCTTCGGACGGCTCAAGGCCGTACACCAGATCCACCTGTGACTGATCGTAGAACTCAAGGTTGATGGCGGAGCCCATCCCTACTTCGAGCACAACGCCTTTTGCCCTGGGCACGACCTGGCTCCGTAACTTCATGACCTGGCCCATGGAACAGGCCTTGTCTATGATGTGTGGGAGTATCCGGTCTTCGTAAAAACTCATTGGAATCACCATAATTGTTTTAAGTCAACGGTGCGACATTCTGACCTGTTGGCGTTTATGAAATTTATGTAGCATGTTCACCATCTGCCGGTAATAACAACAGAACAATATGAGCTAAGGCAGCGGCTGAGCGAGTGCTCCAGCAGCGCTTGTTCTTTTGTGATGTATGGTTTTGCCGGAGGTTCCCATGGAACTTGATCCTCTTATCCTATCGCGAATCCAGTTCGCGTTTGTGGTGTCATTTCACGCCATATTTCCGGTGTTTACCATCGGCCTAGCATCCTATATCGCCGTTCTTGAAGGCCTGGCCTTCAAAACCCGCAATCCGGTCTGGGAAAAACTCTCGGGCTTCTGGACGAAGGTGTTCGCGGTGGTCTTCGGCATGGGCGTGGTGTCGGGTATCGTGATGTCCTTCCAGTTCGGCACGAACTGGAGTAATTTCGCCCAGGCCTCCGCCAACTTCCTCGGTCCGATCCTCAGTTACGAGGTGGTCACGGCGTTCTTCCTGGAGGCTGGCTTCCTCGGTGTCATGCTCTTCGGACGAAACAAGGTTCCTGCCGGCGTTCACCTGTTTGCGGCCATCATGGTGGCGCTGGGCACATTTATCTCGGCATTCTGGATTCTCGCGGCCAACAGCTGGATGCAGACTCCGGCCGGCGTTGAGTTGAAAGACGGCATGTTCCATGTGACTTCCTGGAGCGCTGCTATCTTCAACGATTCCTTCCCTTACCGTTTTACCCACATGGTGCTCGCTTCCTTCCTGACCGGCGGCTTCGTGGTCTCCGGTGTCAGCGCATGGTACCTCCTGAAAGGGCGCGAAGTGGAGGCCAACCGCAAGGCGCTGTCCATGTGCCTTTGGCTGCTGCTGTTCATCGCCCCGGCCCAGGTGCTGGTGGGCGATTTCCACGGCCTGAACACCCTGGAACACCAGCCGGAGAAAGTGGCGGCGATGGAAGGTAACTGGGAAACCTCTTCCCACGTGCCCATGCTGCTGTTCGCCATTCCTGACAAGGAAAGCCAGAGCAACCTGGTGGAAGTGGGCATTCCGGGGCTGGCCAGCCTGATTCTCACCCACTCCTGGGACGGTGTCGTGCCGGGCCTCAAGGACATTCCCGTGGACGAGCAACCGCCGGTTGGCATCGTGTTCTGGTCGTTCCGGATCATGGTGGCCATGGGCGTGTTGATGGTGCTGTTTGCGGTGGCAGGCCTGTTCCTGCGTAAGGGCGGCCGCCTCTACAAGACCAACTGGTTCCTCCAGGGCCTTCGCTTCATGAGCATTGCGCCGTTCCTGGCGGTCCTGACCGGCTGGTTCGTGACTGAAACCGGCCGCGCGCCGTGGCTGGTCTACGGCATCATGAGTCAGGCGGACTCGGTCACTCCGTCGCTGACCGGCGGTATGGCGCTGTTCACCCTGATCGGCTATATCGTTGTGTACGCCTGTGTGTTCTCAGCCGGTGTCTATTACCTCATGCGTGTGCTGTACGTCGGCCTTGAAGATAAGGACGAAGAGGAGCACGAGTCCGATCGTCCCATGCGTCCGTTCTCTGCGGCCCATGTGCCGTTTGAAATCGGCGAAGACGACCACGGCAAACCCGCCAATCAGGGAGGACACTAATTATGCAACAGTTCGATCTGGCCCTGATCTGGGCGTTTATCATCGGCTTTGGCATCATCATGTACGTGTTGATGGACGGCTTCGACCTGGGGGTGGGCATCCTGTTCCCGTTCGCGCCCAGTGAGACCGACCGGGACACCATGATGAACTCTGTGGCACCGGTCTGGGACGGCAACGAGACCTGGCTGGTGCTGGGCGGTGCCGGCCTGCTGGCCGCCTTCCCCATGGTCTACAGCATCTTCCTGCCGGCGCTGTACATCGGTGTCTTCCTGCTACTGGCCGGCCTGATCTTCCGCGGTGTGGCGTTCGAGTTCCGGTTCAAGGCGCGGACATCGCGCTACCTCTGGAACTGGGCGTTTGCCGGCGGCTCCACGGTGGCGGCCTTTGCCCAGGGCGCGGTGGTCGGCACCTACATCCAGGGCTTCGAGACCGCCAATGGCGTGTACGTCGGTGGCGCCCTGGACTGGCTGACGCCGTTCACGGTCCTTACCGGTCTGGGGATGCTGGCCGGTTATGCCCTGCTCGGATCCACCTGGCTGATCATGAAGACCGAAGGACGGCTCCAGGAGTGGGCCTATCGCATCACGCTGCCGCTGCTGGCTGCGGTGCTGGTCATCTTCGGCATCATCAGCGTGTGGACCCCGTTCGTGGATGACATGGTTCGGGATCGCTGGTTCTCCAACCTCAGCGTGATCTGGGTGCTGCCGGTGCTGACTCTGCTGTGTGCCTTCCAGATCTTCCGGTCGGTGCGTAACCGGTTCGAAGGCATGCCGTTCGTGGCCACCATGGGGCTGTTCATCACCACCTACCTGGGACTGGTGGTCAGCCGCTGGCCCTACGTGGTGCCGCCCAACTACACCCTCTGGGACGCCGCTTCAGCCTATAACTCGCAGCTGTTCCTGCTGCTGGGACTGCTGTTCGTCATCCCCATCGTCTTGACCTACACCGCCTGGTCCTACTGGGTGTTCCGTGGCAAGGTCCGGCCGGGTGAGGGTTACCACTAAGTGACGGCTCCGGAACAGCGTACAACCCGGCGCTGGCTCACGGAGCTTGCTAACGGCAACCGCCGGTGGATACAGGGTACCGTTCTCTTCGGTACCCTGGCCGGCGTCGCCACCATAGGCCAGATGGTACTTCTGGCCCTCATTGTCTACCGGGGCCTGATCGAAAAGACCCCGGTCTCCCATCTCACGTATCTCTTCCTTGCGCTGATCGGCGCCATGGTGGTGCGCGCCCTGTTCCAGGGGCTCCAGACCCGCATGGCCACCCACGCGAGTGCCCAGGTACGGCGTTCGGTTCGTCGACAGATCCATCAGCACTGGCAGGCGGCCGGCCCGATTGTTACCGGTCAGGAATCCGCCGGGGCGCTGGCCCGGGAATGGATCGACCACGTGGAATCGCTGCACGGGTATTTTGCCCGGTTCCTGCCGCAGATGAGCCTGTCCGTCATCATTCCGTTGATGATACTGGCCCTGGTGTTCTGGCTGGACTGGCTTGCCGGGATTTTCCTGCTCCTGTCCGCGCCGCTGATTCCCCTGTTCATGGCACTGGTCGGCATGGGCGCCGAGAAGCTGAACCAACAGCATTTCGAAACCATCAGCCGGCTTTCCGGTCAGTTCCTGGACAAGGTGCGGGGGCTCACCACACTGCAACTGTTCGGCCAGACCGAACCGGCGGCGGAGATCATCGAGCATCGCTCCGACCGGTATCGAAAGGTCACCATGAAAACGCTGAAAGTCGCGTTTCTGTCGTCGGCGGTGCTGGAGTTCTTTTCCTCCGTGGCCATCGCCGTCATCGCGATCTACATCGGCTTCGGGCTGCTCGGCTACATCGAGTTCGGTCCGGCGGACGAGCTCACCCTGTTCAACGGGCTGCTCATTCTCCTTCTGGCTCCGGAGTTCTTTCAGCCGCTGCGCACGCTCTCCCAGCACTATCACGACCGTGCGGCGGCGCTGGGCGCGAGCGCCGAAATCCTGGCCCGCTTTCAGCAATTCGAGGAGGAAGCCGGGACACCGCCCCGCCGTGTCGAAGCGAAAACAGAGACCTCCGGAACCATTGAGCTCCAGAATGTCACCTTCCGCTACGCGGATGCCTCTACCGACCTCCTCCGCGGGCTGTCGTTGACGATTCCCCGTGGACAGGCGATTGCACTCACAGGGCCTTCCGGAGGCGGCAAGTCGACGTTGCTGCACCTGTTGGCAGGCTTCCTGACCCCGTCATCGGGGACCATTCAGGTGTTTGGCCAGGAACCCGGAAGTTTCAGCTTCGGGTGGCTGGGCCAGCGGGGCTTTCTGGTACAGGGCACCTGGGCCGACAATCTCCGGCTTACCTCACCCGACGCCTCCGATGTGGCCATCGAAACCGCCCTGAAACGGGTTGGCCTGGGAGATCTGGTGAACAGTCGGCCCGAGGGCATCGACAGCCCCATTGCGGAGGACGGTCGAGGGCTGTCAGGGGGGCAGGCCCGCCGACTGAGCCTGGCGCGTATTTTTGTGGCGGATTACGACCTGATCCTGCTGGATGAACCCACCGCCGGGCTGGATGCGGACAGCGAGATCTTCGTACTGGAGTCGCTCCACAAACTGAGCGAGGCCGGCAAGACGCTGATTTTCTCGACCCATCACCATGCCCTGCTGTCGCTGGCCGACCGGATTCTGGCGGTAAACCAGGGGGAGGTTGCCGATGCGTGACCTGACTCCCTGGCTTCGCCTGATCCTGAAACGCCGTGGCCGACTGTTCATCGGGGCGTTGCTGATTCTCGCCACCCTGCTCTCCGGCATTGCCCTGCTGGCTGTGTCCGGCTGGTTTATTACCGAGACTGCCCTGGTGGGACTGCTGCTCGCCGCTGGCGTGAAAGCCACCATCGATCTCTACGTGCCCGGCGGCGCCATCCGGTTTTTCGCGGTGTCCCGGACCGTGGCGCGGTATATGGAGCGTGTCTACAACCACGACACCGTCCTGCGGTTGCTGACCGAAATCCGGACCACCCTGTTCCGGAAGCTGACCGGGGCCAGCCGGACCGGACGGTCCCGACTGTCGGGAGCCCAGTGGTTGTCCCGCCTGACCAGCGATGTGGACGCCCTCGACACGCTCTACCTCAGACTCATCGCGCCCGCCGCACTGGCGCTCGTCGTTACCGGTCTGGTGGCCCTGCTCGGCTGGATCCTGTTTGATGGTATCGTCGGCACCGCGATCCTGCTGTTTGGACTCCTGGCGTTCCTGATCGCGACGATTAGCGTGTTCTACCGGACCCGGGACCTGGCGTTCCGGCAGAGCGACCAGCAGGAGGCGCTTCGCACCGCGGTGGTAGAGCATCTGGAAGGGTTTGCCGAACTCAGGGCGGCAGGACGGCTCGGCCGGCATGGATCCTGGTTGTTGCGCCAGGCCCATCAGATGAACGTTGAACAGACCCGGTCCGAAACACGGGTCGGCTGGCATCAGGCCACCAGTCATCTGGTTCTGAACCTTTCCGCCGTATTCGCCCTGCGGGCCGGGTTCCATCTCTATGAATCCGGACACCTGACCGGGCCGGTGCTGGTTCTGCTTCCTATCGCTCTGCTCGGACTGGTTGAGGTTTACACGATGCTGCCCGATGCCTTCGGAAAGCTCGGTGGCACCCTGGCGGCCGCCGCCCGTCTGAATCGCGATACCGAGCCCGCAACCGAATCCGGAACGGACGACGCCCCGCTTCCTGCAGATGGTGTGGCCGTCGAGGCAAACGGTATCACGGTTCGGCACGAAGACCTGCCACCGCTTCTGACTCATTTCGATCTGACGGTCGCAGAGGGCCAGCGGCTGGGTATCGTCGGTCCCTCGGGCAGCGGGAAATCGTCACTGGCGGACACTCTGGCGGGCTTGCTGCCACCGGCTCAGGGCCGGCTGGCCAGGATTCCCTGCGCCTACCTGACCCAGCAAACGGTGCTGTTCGAGGACACACTCCGTGCCAACCTGACCCTGGGCAACCCCACTGCGTCGGATGCCGAACTCTGGCAGGTACTGGAACTGGTGGGCCTGGGGGAGAGATTCGCCATGGAGACCAGGCAGCTCGATACCTGGCTTGGCAGTACCGGTAGCCGCCTGTCCGGCGGCGAGGCCCGCCGTGTGGCGTTGGCGCGGGTGTTAATGACGCCCCGGTCCCTGGTGATACTGGACGAGCCGTTCACGGGCGTCGACAGTGACACCCGCGAACAGATCATCAAGCGCATGGACCGCTGGCTGGCTGGCAAGACCGTCCTGAGCCTGGCTCATGGGCCCGATGCCCTGCCCACCACGGACAGGGTCATCCACCTCCGTTACTAGCCCGCCTTGACCACTTCAAAGGTCAGGCCGGCCTTTTCCTGGAGCCGGGTGAGCAGGTCCCCGTCCAGCAGGGATGCCGGCGTCCAGAAACCACCGGGACGCTCCCGGTCAACGTCGAACGCCAGGCACATTCCGGCCTCGCCCAACATCTTGCTGGTGGAACCGTAGCCCGGATCCCGGTCACCGGTCACTTTCGAAATCAGTGTCTTGCCCGATTCGGTCCGCCCGGAAAAGCGCAGATCGAAGAAACCGGCCTTTTGCTCTTCTGGGCTCGGTCCTTCGCCGGGCTTGGGAACCAGTTTCTCGACAATCCAGCGGGTCGGTTTGATTGCGGAGGCCGTAAAGAAGGCACCGAGCGCACCGGTCATGGCATAGGCCGCCGCCCTGCCCTTGAGCCCACGGCCGGTCATCATGGCCTCGTCGTAGGTGAACTCCTTGCCGTAACGGGCGCCCTGCAATGCGTTCGAGCGGTGAACAATGCGGGTATTGATCGCGCCCATCACAAACGGCGCCAGCCAGACTCCGAAAGTCTTGTCGAATTCCGCGGTTTTCAGGCTTGGCTGACGGGTTTCGGACCGATGGCCCGCCGGAGAGATCGAGAAGGGATTGGCCAGTTCCTTACGCAGTTGCGGGTCCGCGCCGGCTTCCTTCGCGATATTGATCATCGACGCCACGGTACCACCGGAAAGGCCGCCCTTCGCCGCCTTTACGCGCATGCGGACGTCTTTGCAGGGTTCGCCGAAGGTCTGCCCGGCCTGTTGCTGCAGGAACCAGACACCGAGATCTGACGGGATGGAATCGAAACCGCAGCAATGGACGATACGGGCACCGGAGGAACGGGCTTCTTCTTCATAGCGCTCGATCATTTTGCGAATCCACTGAACCTCGCCGGTGAGGTCGCAGTAATCGGTGCCGTTACGGACGCAGGCCCGGATCAGCGGTTCGCCATACAGCGCGTAAGGCCCCACGGTGGAGATCACCACCCGGGTCTGCTGGCACATGGTCTCCAGTGAGGCGTCGTCGGAGGAGTCCGCCAGGATCACCGGCAGGTTATCAGCGGCGCTGCCGAGTTCGCCCTTGAGTCTGGCCAGCTTCTGGCTGGAGCGCCCGGCGATGGCCCAACGGACCGACGTGTCGGTACCGTAGGTCTCCAGGAGGTACCGGGTCAGAATGCTGCCCACAAAGCTGGTTGCGCCAAAAACAACCAGATCAAACGGGGAGTCCGGGTTATTTGTCATTCACAGGTCCTTGTCTTGCGTCATCTTACGTTGTGTCAAATCAGGATAAGGCAGGGCCCTGACGCATCAGCCGCATCAGAATGGCCACTCCCAGTCCCCAGAAACCGTTCAGAATAAGCCCTCCCACCCAGATCTGGGGCGTGGCCTCGAGGCCTTTAAGCGGAAACACCACCAGCATGGCAATCACCGTCGGCCCAACCGCGCCGGCCACCACATGACCGAGCCAGAAGCGCGTGCCCACGGAACGCCGCAGGATCAGCCACAGACCGATCCCCCACAGGCCGCCGAAAAAGCTCAGGGAGATGACCTGCGGAATCCCGAAAGGGGGAACCGGGGTCAGGTTGAACGGTGGATTGGGAGCCAGTCCCGCCAGGTAAAAGAGCGTAAACAGGCCCTGATGGAAGATCAGTGTGGCCAGAAATCCGGCTATAAACGCCTTGAGCCATTCCATAGACAGTCTCACCTATTCAGTGGGGATGATTCTCCGAATCCTTTATCAAAGCTGCAAATCAAGGTAGCAGCTTTGTGCTCTGCTTCCAGTTTCCGGGCCTGGTTGGTCACTGCGTCGACTCGGCCAATCGTTTGCCGGCCCGCTTGCTGCACACTCGTCGACTACAACAACCATTCGCGGTGGAGGTGCCCATTGCTGACGTTTCTGCTCGCAATCAGCGTTCTGTTATCGCTTTTCAGTGCCTTTCTTTACTGGCAGACACTGGAGCAAAAGAAGATCATTCGCCAGATTCTCGCCAGGGAAGACATGGACGAGATCGGCGATGACCCGGAGCTTGTGCTTACGGTGAAGGTCCGGGATCCGATTTCTGTCGCCAAAAAAGAGTCCCGCTCGGCCCGCTTCCTCGCCGACCACCTGCCTGTTATGGTCAGCAAGATGGTCTACCAGGAAGTCATGAAGGAGCTGGAACGGGAACTGGCGGAGCGGCAAATCGATGTCGATATGCAAATTGAATATCGTTGAGACGGTAATAAACAGCCATGGCCACTGAACTTGCCCTGTTTCTCCTGCTACTGGTCCCGGCAACGTTGCTGGGGCTGGGTATGAATGAGCTGCAGCAATCCCGGCGACAGGTTCGCCGCGTGCTTTCCCAACAGATTCGCGAACTCAGCCGGATACAGAAACGCCGTATGGATCTGCTGGAGGTGCGCAATCGGGCCAAAGTGCTTGAAGGTACGGTTACCGGAGGCGCCAGCACCATCGAGAAAGTCCACAAGGCCATATCCGGCACTACCTTTGGCCTGATTGATCTGTTCTCGAAGGATGAAGGCTTCCGGAAAAGCGCCCGCCGGGTTCAGGAAACCCACGACCGCAGGACCACAGAGATCTACGGCGCAGTCAGGACTACCAACCGCGCCCTCCACATACTGGCGGACACGCTGATCATCAGTAAGGCGGAAAAGCGCATCGCCTCCCGACGCCGACGAACCCCCAAACGGCCATAAAAAAAGGCACCCACTGGGTGCCTTTTTTCTTGAGACTCAGAAAGTTACAGAACTTTCTTCAGCTCTTCTTCAAGTTGCGGTACCGCTTCGAACAGATCCGCTACCAAGCCGTAATCTGCAACCTGGAAGATCGGTGCTTCCTCGTCCTTGTTGATCGCAACGATCACCTTAGAGTCGGACATACCGGCCAGGTGCTGGATGGCGCCGGAGATGCCAACCGCAACGTACAGCTGCGGAGCAACGATCTTACCAGTCTGGCCAACCTGCATGTCGTTCGGTACGAAGCCAGCGTCAACCGCTGCACGGGATGCACCAACGGCGGCGCCCAGCAGATCGGCAACGTTTTCCAGCATCTTGAAGTTGTCGCCATTCTGCATGCCACGACCACCGGAGATAACGATACCGGCGGAGGCCAGGTCCGGACGATCGGACTGCGCCAACTCTTCCTTGACGAACGAAGACAGGCCTGCGTCTTTCACCACGTCGCACTGCTCAACGGAGGCGGAACCGCCTTCGGCAGCAACGGGATCAAAGGCGGTCGGACGAACAGTGACGACCTTGATGCTGTCGCTGGACTTCACAGTCGCGATGGCGTTACCGGCGTAGATCGGACGAACGAAGGTGTCTTCAGACTCGACACGGATGATGTCGGACACCTGAGCAACGTCCAGCAGCGCAGCGACGCGCGGCATGAAGTCTTTACCGGTGGTGCCGGCAGCAGCCAGCACGTGGCTGTAACCTTTGCCCAGTTCGGCAACCAGCTCGCCCAGGTTTTCGCCCAGGAAGTGACCGTAGGCAGCGTTATCGGCCACCAGGACCTTGTTAACGCCTTCTGCTTTCGCAGCAGCCTCTGCAACGGCACCACAGTTCTCGCCGGCAACCAGTACGTCGATGTCACCGCCAATGGCCTTGGCAGCCGCTACAACATTCAGGGTAGCCTGCTTCAGGCTGCTGTTGTCGTGTTCAGCAATTACCAGGATGCTCATTTAGATCACCTTCGCTTCGTTCTTCAGTTTATCAACCAGCTCAGCTACGTCAGCCACCTTGATACCCGCCTGGCGTGCCGCCGGGGCTTCAACTTTCAGGGTGGACAGACGCGGTGCTACTTCAACACCCAGGTCAGCCGGGGCCATGGAGTCCAGAGGCTTCTTCTTGGCCTTCATGATGTTCGGAAGTGACGCGTAGCGAGGCTCGTTCAGACGCAGGTCCGTTGTCACAACAGCCGGGAGGTTCAGGGAAACGGTCATCAGACCACCGTCTACCTCACGGGTTACGTTAACCTTGTCGCCTTCAACAACCACTTCGGATGCGAACGTGCCCTGACCCATTCCGGTCAGCGCAGCCAGCATCTGGCCAGTCTGGTTGTTGTCGGAATCGATGGACTGCTTACCGAGAATAACCAGCTTGGGCTCTTCTTTCTCGACCACAGCCTTCAGCAGCTTGGCCGCTTCCAGAGACTGGACTTCTTCGTCGGTCTCGACGTGGATTCCGCGATCGGCACCCAGGGCCAGAGCGGTACGAATCTGCTCTTGTGCAGCCTTCGGGCCGATGGATACCACCACGATTTCACTGGCAACACCCTTTTCTTTCAGGCGAACCGCTTCTTCAACAGCGATTTCGCAGAACGGGTTCATTGCCATCTTCACGTTGGCGAGGTCAACACCGGTGTTGTCCGGCTTGACGCGCACCTTCACGTTGTAGTCGATAACTCGTTTTACAGCGACCAGAACCTTCATAGATTCCTCGTTCTTCTACGATGGGTTTAATGACTCGCAATCCTCGCGGAGAGCCTGCCGAAAATAAGTGCGGACTAATACTGCAGGCAAAGGTCAAAAGGGTCAATAGCCTCAATCGACGCACCGGGACCGCTTTTAAAGCCAGTTAACCGGTATTGACCCGGACCGGCAATGAGACGATACTAAAAATCGACTCAAAACACACGATATTTCGGTGTACACGTACAATGCCAAAGCTTGACCGAATTTTCAAACAAACGTTTGTTTGATTCTCTAATTCCGGTATGCTTTTGGCGATATAAGCCGCTTTAATCGGCTCCGGGCTGTCGTCTATAGGCATTTTTACCGGTATGATGACGCCCCTGAACTGGCCTGCGGGCAATAATATCCAATAGAAGCTGTTTGAGGAGACCAACGTGGAACGCGAATCGATGGAATTTGATGTTCTGATCGTCGGCGGCGGCCCTGCGGGCCTGTCGGCAGCCTGCCGCGTCATGCAACTGGCGCAGGAAGCCGGCGAAGAACTGACCGTATGCGTGGTGGAAAAAGGTTCTGAAATCGGTGCGCACATCCTCGCCGGTACCGTATTCGAACCGACGGCCCTGAACGAACTCTTCCCGGACTGGAAAGAGAAAGGGGCCCCGCTGAACACGCCGGTTACCCGGGACGACATTTTCCTGCTGAAGAACCAGGAAAAGGCCACCAAGGTTCCGAACGCCTTCGTGCCGAAGAACATGCACAACCACGGCAACTACATTATCAGCCTGGGCAACCTGTGCCGCTGGCTCGCCGAACAGGCCGAGCAGCTGGGCGTTGAGGTATACCCGGGGTTCGCCGCGTCCGAGACCATCGTCGAGGACGGACAGGTGAAGGGCATCATTACCGGTGACATGGGCGTTGCCCGTGACGGTTCTGAAAAAGACGGCTACATGCCGGGCATGGAACTGCGCGCCAAGTACACCCTGTTCACCGAAGGCTGCCGCGGTCACCTGGGCAAGCGCCTGATCAACGACTTCAAGCTTGATGAAGGCAAGGATCCGCAGCACTACGGTATCGGTATCAAGGAGCTGTGGGACATCGATCCGGCGAAACACGAGCCGGGCCTGGTCATTCACACCACCGGCTGGCCGTTGAACGAGTCCGGCTCCACCGGCGGTTCTTTCCTGTACCACCTGGAAAACGGCCAGGTGTATGTCGGGTTGATCACTGACCTGTCCTACAGCAACCCGCACCTGAGCCCGTTCGAGGAATTCCAGCGTCTGAAGCTGCATCCTGAGATCAAAAAATATCTGGAAGGCGGCAAACGCGTCTCTTACGGGGCCCGTGCCATCGCCAAGGGTGGCTACAATGCCCTGCCCAAGATGAGCTTCCCCGGCGGCCTGCTGCTGGGCTGTGATGCCGGCACCCTGAACAGCTCCAAGATCAAGGGCTCGCACACTGCCATGAAATCCGGCCTGCTGGGGGCCGAAGCGGTCTTCGAAGCGCTCAAGGAAGGCAAAACCGGCGAGGAGCTCACCGGCTTCCAGAAGAAGTTCGAGGAAAGCTGGCTGTACAAGGAGCTTTACGCCGAGCGTAACTTCGGTCCGGCCATGCACAAGTTTGGCAACATCGTGGGTGGCGCCATCGCCTACTTCGAGCAGAACATCCTGCGCGGTAGTCTGCCGATCACGTTCCACGATACCACGCCGGATTACGCGACCCTGAAGCCGGCCTCCGAGGCGAAGAAGATCAGCTATCCGAAGCCGGATAACAACCTGACCTTTGATCGCCTGTCCTCGGTGTTCATTTCCAACACCAACCATGAGGAAGATCAGCCAGTTCACCTGAAACTGACTAATCCGGACATTCCGATCCAGGAAAACCTGCCGAAGTATGACGAACCGGCCCAGCGTTACTGTCCGGCCGGTGTCTACGAGGTGGTCGAGGCAGAAGACGGCAGTGGCAAGAAGTTCCAGATCAACGCGCAGAACTGCGTCCACTGCAAGACCTGCGACATCAAGGACCCTGCCCAGAACATTACCTGGGTGACGCCGGAAGGCGGTGGTGGTCCGAACTATCCGAACATGTAAGTTTCGGTAGTTCCAACAAAAAAAGCGGCCTTTCGGGGCCGCTTTTTTTATGCCATACCATCAAAAGCCGGACATAAAAAAACGGCTCCACAGGAGCCGCCTTTCAAAACCAGCTTTCAGAAAAGCTTAGTGCACGTGGCCGTGCTCTTGCTCTTCGTCAGTGGCTTCGCGGGTCTCGACCACTTCAACGTCGAAGTGAAGGGTCTGGCCAGCCAGCGGGTGGTTGGCATCGATGGTCACGGTCTCGTCACCAACTTCCACGACGCGAACGATCTGGGGACCGCCCGGAGTCTGCGCCTGGAACTGCATACCCGGCTCAATGGTGTCGACGCCTTCGAAAGCGGAGCGCGGAACCGGCTGGATCAGCTCTTCGTTAACTTCGCCGTAGCCTTCAGCAGGCTCAACGGATACCTTCACCTGATCACCAGACGCCTTCTCGGTCAGTGCAGTTTCCAGACCGCCGATGATGTTTTGAGCGCCTTCCAGATACGTCAGCGGCTCACGACCTTCTACGCGCGAGGAATCAAGCTGCTCGCCCTGGTCGTTGGTGAGGGTGTAGTGAATGGTGACAACACGAGGTTGGGCCATTTTATCTCCTTGCGTGTCGCAATGACTGTATTTATGAATGTAGGTAATCGAAAGTGATCATGAACAGCCAGACTGCACAGAGGGACTAACGACCACCGGGCCTCGTTAGAGAGCCAGGCTCGATAACAAGTGAGAAAACACAGTTTAACAACTGAGTGGTTGCGTTTTCTACCGTATTTGATGGGGGCAGGCCGGGGTTTTTCAACCGCCCTGCCCGACTTTCCAGAATTTTCCGCCACTTACCACGCCGTAAACGGGCTCGCCGTCGATAGTCCGCTCGGTCAGATGGGCGGCAAGATCGTAGAACGCCGATGTCAGCAGCCGCGCCTCGACGCCGTGACGTACCAGCACCACAGGTCTTGGTTCGCCGGTGCCGGGATAGTCGCTGACATCCAGCGGGTGCTCCTCGCCGATGTCGAGGGTTTCCCCCACGTTGGTGGTCACGGATACCACCTGATCGTCCCCGGAGCCCCTGACAGTCAGCGTATGGGCCAGCAAAGGCGCGTCTTCCACCGTGATGCGCCACTTCTCGACAGGGGTGACCAGGTAGAACTCGCCATCGTCCTCCCTGCGGAGAATGGTCGAAAACAAACGGACAATGGCTTCCCGGGTGAGCGGTTCCCCCTTGAAGATCCACTGCCCGTTCCGGCGGATCACCAGATCCATGTCCCCCGACAATTCAGGATGCCACTTGTCCAACGGTGGCTGGCCGGGGTTCTTGCTGACAGAGTCCTCAACCTCCTTGGCAAAGGTTTCCGGATTCTTGTCCATGATCTGCACCTCCTAATTTCAGAGACCGCGCATCCATTCGGCCCGGATCGGAACCGCACCGGGGCTGGATATCGCCAGATTGACCTGTTCAAGCATAGACACCTTGTCCCGCCCCAGAATTCCCTTCAGGACCAGATAATTGGACGCATGGTCGCTCCGGAACACCGTTTTCTCCAGCTCCAGGTGCTCAAGAAACAGACGTATTTCCTCGAACAGCCCCTGCTGGGAGAGCGGCCTGAAATCGTCGCCAAACCCCTCGCGGAACCGCTCTTCCCCTTGGGGAAAACTCACTACCAGCGTAGACAGGTAGTCTGGCTGGGTCTCGTTGCAGAGTTTCGCGGTGTTGATGGCATGCTGCCGCGACAGGGTTTCGCCACCCAGGCCATTCAGCACCATGACGGAACTGGTGAGGCCCGCTTCGCGGATCTTCAGCAACGCCGATCGGGTGGATTCCGCCGTCTCCCCTTTGTTCACGCGCCGCAACACCTCGTCGTCACCGGATTCCATGCCAACGTACATGAACGCCAGCCCGGCGTCACGAAGCTCCGCCAGCTCTTCCACCGACTTTTTCGCCAGATTCCGGGGCAGACAGTAGCTCGACACCCGGTGGAGATCGGGAAAGACCTCCCGAAGCTGGCCCAGGATTTCCAGCAACCGACGGGTCGGAAGCACCATGGCATCGCCATCGGCCAGAAACACCCTCCGGACGCCACCCAGGCTCTCCGCCGCCCGCTCGATATCCGCCCGAATCTCCTCGGGCTTGCGGGCGCGGAATTTTTTCTGGGGCTGAGTGTACATTTCGCAGAAGGTACACCGGTTCCAGGAACAGCCATTGGTAACCGGCAGGATCAGTGATTTTGCTTCACTGGGGGGCCGGAAAACCGGCTCCACGTAATCAATGGGAAAGCTGTACATGTGATGTTCCGTGTCTGAATGGGTTGCCCGACATTAGACCATCAAGGCAAAAACTGGGTTTTCAAGTCTGCACACCCCGGGCCGATCACGGGCATTTCCAATGCAACGGCCTGAGCGGTCATGAACGGAATACCCCGGCGGTGGGCGTCCACGAGCAGAGTTGAAAGGCTGCCTACCAACGGCATGTGGGAGACGATGAGCAGCGGAGTCGCGGAGTTATCGAGAAGCGCGTCCAGGCATTGACCGGGATCGTCATCCGGCGTGATGAAGGGCTTTTCTTCAATCTCGGCGTTGAGGATTTCCGCCATGATGCCCGCCGTTTGGCGGGCCCGCACGTAGGGGCTGCTCCAGATCAGCGCGGGCCGCCACGGCGACTCTCCGATCTGGTGTGCAACCCGTCCCACGGCCGAGCGGCCCGCTTCGGTCAGCTCCCGCTCCTGATCCAGGGTGTGCCACCCTGCCTCACCGTGACGCATGATGATCAGTTGCACGGCAGCCTCCGAAGTCGCGGTTATTGGGTGATGGTGCGCGGCAGGATGAACTCTACGTCGGAGTTCTGAACCGCCATCATCAGGCTGTTGATCACGGCCTTGATGGAGGCCGTTCCATAAAGAATCTCATAGAGACCCCGGACCAGGGGCATGTAGATACCAATGGCCTCGGATTTCTCCTTCACCAGTTTCAGCGTATAGATACCCTCGGCAACCTGCCCCAATTCCCTGACAGCATCGTCCAGCTGTTGTCCTTTGCCAACGGCGTATCCGACCCGGTAATTACGGCTTTTTGAGGACGTACATGTGACCACCAGGTCGCCAACGCCCGCAAGCCCCATGAAGGTCATGGGGTTGGCACCGAGGCTCACCGCAAAGCGGCTCATTTCCGCCAGCCCCCGGGTAATCAGCATCGCCTTGGCGTTCTCACCCATATCAAGCGCGGAGGCCAGTCCGGCGACAATGGCGTAGATGTTCTTCAGGGCGCCCCCGAGTTCGACGCCATAGACGTCGACATTGGCGTAGACGCGGAAATACTCACAGCCGAGGAGATCCTGGACGGTACGCCGCACATCCGGATCCTTTGCCGCAATCACCGTCGCGGTCAGGTCCCGGTTGGCAATCTCGGCCGCCAGATTGGGACCGCTGAGCACGCCAATCCGGCAACGGGGAATCTCTTCCTGCAGGATTTCGCTCATCAGCTTGAAGCCGTGCTCTTCGATGCCTTTGGTAAGGCTGACCACAATCTGGCCGTCGTGGAAGTCGGAGGTATGTTCCCGGATGACCGCCCGGAATGCTTTGCTCGGAATAGCGACAAACACGATCTCGGCCTTGCCAACGGCTGCGGCGAGGTCCGTGGTCGGTTGAATATCGCCGCTCATTTCTATGCCGGGCATGTACCGGCTGTTGATACCGGTTTTCCGGATTTCCTCGACCTGTGCCGGATCCCTCATCCAGAAATGAACGCGATGTCCGTTCTCGGCGAGGACCTTGGTCATTGCTGTACCGAAGCTGCCACCGCCCAGTACCGCCACATCGTGTACCGAGCCAGTGTTTCCCGTGTTCTGGGAGGACGTGTTTTCAGACATAGTCGTTCCGTTCTGTTGTCCGATCAGCCGTGATCTTCACATTCCAGGGCACGTACCAGATTCTTGAACTCTTCCCGGTTCTTGCTGTTCAGGCCCATCAACACTTTGTGGGCATCCAGAACCTTGTCCCGAACCTGCTGTTCGCTGGCCTTGAGCACGGGAATCTCTTCCAGTTCTTCGATTCGGGAAGCGGGTTCGCGAACAATGATGAAAATCTTGTCGAAACCCATGGAGGTGATAATGCGGGTGATATCAGGATTGGTGGAAATCAGTGTGGGCAGGAAGTGACTCTGTTTCTGCGCGGCCATGGCAATTTTGGCCAACAGCCCCAGTGTGGTGCTGTCGATGATCTCGGTTTCGGTCAGGTCGACCACCACCGTCTTGAACTCTGGATCCTGGGTGATGGACTCAACCAGATTGTCCAGCGTCGAACAGAGGTTCAGCCGGATTTCCCCGATAAACTTCAGGACATAAATGCCCTGCTTCTCAGCTTGCAGGATCTTGTAACCAGCCATGTTTCACACTGCCACTATTGCGAGGTCGTGCTGTCTGAGCTGCGGATGGAATCCGTCACCGATACGATCGCTATATCGTCCGGAAGTTCGGTCATTCCGTCCAGGCTCAGCGCCTCATTAAGAGATGCGATAGTGTGACGACCTCCCGAGACGAGTTCAAGTAGCGTCTTCTCCTTTTCATCAAGGGATTTGGCATCAATTACCTCCAGAATGCCGTCCGAAAACAGCAAAATGTGGAAAGGTTTGTCCAGCGCCACTTCGTACACATCCCAGGAAGGCGTCTCGAAAAGCCCGACCGGAAGGCCGCTGCCCTCCAGGAATTCCGTGGTTCCGCCCTCAAAGGACAGGATCGGCATGGGGAAATGTGCACCCACGGCGTACTTCAGCACCCGCTCGGTTTCGCACACAATGCCCACGAACACCGTTACGTGTTTCCCGAGCCCCGTGTCGAGCAATTCAGAGTTTATACGTTCCAGGAAACGGTCCGGATACAGGATGTCGTCGCTGGAGCCGCGCCGCAGGTTTCGCTGCAACCGGTTGGTCAGGTTTTTCAGCAGAACGGTCACAAACGCCGAGCTGGCTCCATGCCCGGACACGTCGGCGATGTAGACCAGCAGTTTGTCCTCGGCAATCCGGAAGTAATCCAGAAAATCGCCACTGAGGTACAACGACGGTTTGATCAGGTGGTCGACCTGAATGCCACCCATGGTCTGGTTGTGATCCGGCAACATGCGCAACTGCACCTTGCGTCCCGCGCTCTGGTCCGCCCTCAGCTCGTTAATGCCGTTGCGGAGGTCCCGGTTGGCCTCCTCGAGTTCCTGACGGTACAACTGGTTCAGACGGCTCACCCGGACCCTGTCCAGCAGCTTGCCAATGACATCGTCGAGGATGCCGCGGTCGTCGTTACAGGGTTTGAGGACAAAATCCGAGGCGCCAGCCCGCATGGCGTTGACCACATCAACGCTGGATTCGGTATCGGAGCAGGCCACGATGGGCGTGTAGGTTTCAGCTTCCTCGAGCCGGTTTGCGAGATCCCGGATGGATTCATGACCGAGGTCGACAAAGATCACGTCCGGCCTGTTGGCCTCGATTGCCTTACTTGCGGAGGCAATGTCGGAATACCCGGTCACATAAAAACCTTTGGTCTCGAGATACCTCGCGAGATCGGTTCGGGCTTTCTGGTCAGCGTCGATAATCAGTATGCGCTCGGTGCGCGATGCCATGGCTGTTGCCCTAAACTACCATCGATAAACGATAAATTGGCTGGATAACGCCTATTCTGGCATGCCCCTGTGATATAACAAGGCCAGAATTGCGAATTTGGGAGATTCCTGAACATGAGACGCGCTGTAAATGACCTGCTTGGAGCCTATGACAAGCTGATCATGGATCCGGTTCACGGCGGCATACCGCTTTACCGGCACGAGATCCAGGTCATCGATCATCCGCTGTTCCAGCGCCTCCGCAACATCTGTCAGAACGACATCCTGAGCCTGGTGTTCCCGGGGGCGACGCATTCGCGTTTTCTTCACAGCGTCGGCGTCATGCATGTGGGCACACGGATGTTCCGTTCCATGATCGATGCCTACCTCCGGGAGCGACAGCTGAGCGAACAGACGGATCTGAGCCTCAGCCAGCTGGACGCCATCGATTACCTGGCAAAAACCATCCGTCTTGGCTGCCTGATGCATGACAGCGGGCATTCCAGTTTTTCCCACCAGTTCACCCAGGCGGCCCGTATTCGCGAGTTGATGTCCCGCCCTGACCGGTTCCGGAACCTCTGGAAAGGCGTGGATTTTCACCAATACCATTCCGGGGAACCGGAGGAGCTGGAACACGAGCACTACTCGGTCCGGGTAGCGCACGAAGTCCTGTCCGCCGTGGACCTCGATTCAGCCGGACTGGACCGCCGGGATGTCATAGGGATCATGGAGACCACAGACGTCCGGCCGAGCGAAACCTTCTGCCGCCATGCTGAAACCTTCTGGCATTTCATTGCCGGCGAGGAAGCCTCATCGGGCACGCTCGTCGCGGACAACATTCCCCGGCTGGTGATGAATCTGCTTTCGTCCATCGTGTCCGGCGAAATCGATGCTGATCGCGCCGACTACATGCTGCGGGACGGTTTCCACTCATCGGTCACCATCGGCGGCCTGAACCTGGACCACCTGCTGACCAACTTCCGTTTTGGCTGGGACACGTCCGAGCCCTGGCTCGGCCTGGCCATCACCCAGAAAGGTCTGGGCGCACTGGAAGACTTTGTCTACAGCCGGCACCAGATGTACCGGAAGGTTTATGCGCACAAGACCGCACTGGGGTTTGACTGGTTGCTCCGGGAGGCCATCAACGAAGTTCTTGCCGATCAGGACAATTTCGACTGGGTCGACACCTGCCTGAGCGACATGCACTTCTTCGCGGAGCTGACCGACAGTTTCTTCTGGGAAGCCTTCAGGAAGGTCGCCCGCAGAAACCCGGCCAGTTTTTCGTTCTGCATCGTGAACCGGGTGAAGCTCAATCACCTGGACACCCGCGAAGACCTCTCTGCCAAGGGCATTGATCGCCACAGCGAATGGCTGGCCAGGGAGCTGGAAATCGATCCGGAGGACGTCGTGACCTGTTCAATGCGGGCCCGTTTCTCGAACATTCAGGACAACTTCAACGGCATCAAGGTACTGGTGAAAGACCCGATCACCCGGGCACGTTCGCTCCGGATGATCTCCGAGGTCAGCGCGTTCTTCAGCAAATTCAGCGACGGGACCATTACCCATTTCTACACCCGCCCGGACATTACCCGCGCCCCCGTGGAGGGCCTTACCGAGTAGCGGGCGGCGTATTAATCCGCCATGGCGGAGACCAGATCGGAGGCGCTGAGGAAAGCGCCCTCCACGCGACCGCCACTGAGCCAGTCTCCGGCCAGCCCGATTCCCTGGTCCGCAAACCAGAGCGACCCCGGCCGGTCATTGTGTTCCGATCGGGCGTACAACCATCGGTGGGCCAACCAGTCATCAGGTTCGGCCACTATATCCGCCAGCTCCGAAAAAGCCTCCTTGAGCTCCCTGACGACCTCCTCTTCCGGTGTATCCAGATGCTCCCGGGTCCAGTCCGGATCGGCATGCAGCATCCACCACTGGCCATGAGGGGGCCGGCCGGGCTTGCTGGTGTTATTACCAATCCAGAAAAAGACCGGATGGTCGCAGCGAAGTCCGTCAAACCCCGGATCCAGCGGCTCCTGGAAATGCAGCGCCACCGCCCAGCACGGGAGCAGAGAACCCGCCATCCCATCAATACGCCCTGCCAGATCCGTGAGCCCGCTCTCAAGCAGGATGTCGCTGGCCTGCGCCGGGGGCACCGTCAGGACGATCCGGTCAAAAGGCCCCAGCCGCTCGCCATCGACTGTCACCAGCTCCCAGGTGCTGTCTTTACGGGCCAGATTCCGGATGCGTGTGCTCCCGTGCAGATTCACATGCCCGGAAAGCGCCCGGCTGACCGCCGTCATCCTGGGTACGCCGACAAAACGCTCGTCGTCCGGAAAAGCCTCCCGGGATCCGTCGTTGCGCTGGAAGACAAATCGGGCCGGCCAGTGGGCATAGCTGCCTGGCCCTGCGTACGTGTCCAGGAACTGCCTGAACCCTGCATGCCGGGCTGTGAAATACTGCGCACCGAAATCGACGGCACCGTCCGTCACCCGCTTGGAGGACAACCTGCCGCCGGGTCCACGGCTTTTTTCGAAGACACTGACGTCGTGTCCCTGGCTGCTCAGTTTGATCGCTGCGGTCAGGCCAGCCATGCCTGAACCGATAACGGCGATGCGGCGTACGGATGGCGTAGATTGATTAACAGAAAACATGGTTTTTGAGTGCATCCAATCCGGGTGGTTACAACGTAAAACCAGAGGTGCGATGCCGGTCAGATTGAAGGCCTGCATCCTGACGGTTTCACTGACGAAGTTAAAAAGGCAAAAAGGGTATGACCCGAGTGCAACACTGGTTTATCAACATTCTGAGGTGGTTCGACTCCGACGCGGGTTCGGATCATATTGACACAACCTCCCGTTCTTTCAATCTGATCCGAGTCATCCCGTTCGTCGCACTGCACCTCGCGTGTCTGCTGGCGATCTATACTGGAGTCAGTACATTCGCAGTGGTTTTCGCCGTGGTGTTTTTCCTGGTGAGGATGTTCGCCATTACCGGCTTCTATCATCGCTATTTCGCCCACAAGACCTTCAAGACCAGCCGCCCTGCCCAGTTTCTGTTTGGTCTGCTCGGAGCCAGTGCGGCCCAGCGCGGGCCTCTCTGGTGGGCAGCCCACCACCGGCACCATCATCAGCATTCAGACCGCGAAGAAGATCTTCACTCGCCGCACCACGGTGGTTTCTGGTGGTCCCATGTGGGGTGGTTCACCTGTGATGCCGGCTTTGTGACCGATGAGCGCCGCATCCGGGACTGGATGAAGTTCCCCGAACTGCGTTTCATCAATCGCTTCGATTCCCTGGTTCCGGCCGGCTGCGCAGTAGCCATCTACGGACTGGGTGAGGCACTGGCCGCCTACGCACCGTCACTTGGAACCAACGGCCTCCAACTCCTGGTATGGGGCTTTTTCATCTCCACCGTGGTGCTGTTCCATGCCACGGTCTCGATCAACTCGCTTTCCCATGTCTGGGGACGTCGCCGCTTTGACACCCAGGACGACAGCCGGAACAACTTCTGGCTGGCGTTGATTACCCTGGGTGAAGGATGGCACAACAACCATCACCGTTGGCCCCAGTCCGTACGCCAGGGTTTTCGCTGGTACGAAATCGACATGACCTGGTACGGACTGTGGCTGCTGTCCCGCCTGGGCATTATCTGGGATCTGAACCCCATCCCCGAACACATTCGCGAGGAAACCCGTCAACTCGACGCCATGAGGAGGAAAACATCATGAGTACCGCCTCGGCCATCGAAGTCGGTTCCCGAAATTCTGCGGTTCCGGCAACCATCGAGCAGTTCAAGTCCCTGTTCAACAAGTTGGAGAAAGGCAACCTGAATAAGCTGCAGGAAGTGTATGGCGAAGACATTGTCTTTCAGGATCCTTTCGGACAAGTCAGCGGTCTGGACGCCCTGACCCGCTACTTTGCCGGGGCCTACAGCAACGTGATTGCCTGCCGGTTCGAGTTTGGTCAGGCGGTGGTCCAGGGCGCCAGTGTCGCCCTGCCCTGGGTGATGGTGTTGCGTCACAAACGCATACGCGGGGGCCGGGAGATCCGGGTGGACGGCATCAGCCATCTGCGGATCGCCGACGCCCGGGTTGTGTTTCACAGGGATTATTTCGATGCCGGGCAGCTGCTCTATGAGAACCTGCCCGCGCTGGGGCGGATCATTCGCTGGATCAGGAAGAACGCCGGATGAGCCCGCGACTCTCGAGCAAGACCAACATCTGGATTACTGGCGCCAGTTCCGGTATCGGGGAAGCCCTCACCCGTGCCCTCGCCCGGGGAGGCCATCGCCTGGTGGTCACCGGTCGTCGGCAGGACGCGCTTGAGGCCCTGCAACAGCATGCGCCCGAACTGATCACGCCCGCTCCGGCTGACACGACCTCACGAGAGTCGCTCCAGGCCATTGCGGACCGGCTTGAGAGCCACGGTCCGCTCAATATGGCCGTGCTGAACGCAGGTACCTGCGAGTACCTGGACGTTGGCCAGTACGACAGCGACGTGATCGAGGCCAACCTGGTGACCAATGTTCTGGGTACGGCACGCAGCCTGGACATTGCGCTGCCGGCCCTTCGCCGTGCCAGGTCCCAGGGGCAGCCGGCGACCGTGGTGATTGTCAGTTCCTCCGCCTGGTGGTTCCCCTTCGGGCGCGCAGAGGGCTATGGCGCGTCCAAGGCGGCTCTCAGCTATTTCGCCCATTCCCTGAGGGCCGACCTTGCCGCAGAGGGAATCGACGTGGTTGTCGTCTCCCCCGGCTTTGTAAAAACGCCACTGACGGATCGCAACGACTTCCCCATGCCGTTTCTCGTGACCGCCGAGGATGCCGCGGAGCGGATTCTCAGCGGCCTGGCCAAGGGACACAATGACATCGCCTTCCCGAAGCGGTTTACGTGGCTCTTGCGGGCCCTGGGCGCACTGCCGCAGGCGTTGATTGACCGCATGGCCGCCAGCATGGCGCGCAAAAGCACAGACACACAGGAAAAACAGGAATGAACAACAAACGTCAGCGTATTGCTGTCATTGGCGCAGGCGTTTCCGGCCTGACCGCGGCATGGATTCTTGCGGAAAAGCACGACGTCCATATTTTTGAAGCCGGCGATTATGCAGGCGGGCATACCAATACAGAACGGGTCACCGCCGGCGGGCGTGAGTGGCCGGTCAACACCGGCTTTATTGTCTTCAACGACTGGACCTACCCGAACTTCATCAAACTGATGGATCGGCTGGGGGTGGCATCGGAGGTCAGCGACATGAGCTTCAGCGTCGACTGTTCCACCACGGGTCTGCAATACAACGGAACCAGCCTGAACACCCTGTTCGCCCAGCGCCGGAATCTCATCAACCTGCCCTTCCTGAAGATGATCCGGGAAATCCTTCGCTTTAACCAGGAAACGCGCCGGGATCTGGAAGCCGGTGACATTACGGATTCAGAGACCCTGGGGGAATATCTGAACCGCAACGGCTATTCACGGTACTTCCGGAACTATTACATCGTGCCCATGGGCGCCGCGATCTGGTCGGCCCCGGAGATCGTGCTGGAGCAGTTTCCGATCCGTTTCTTCCTTCAGTTCTTCAACAATCACGGCATGCTCTCCGTTGATGACCGACCAACCTGGCGCGTGATCTCCGGCGGCTCGGCGGAATACGTCAAAAAGATGATGGAGCGGCTTGGCGAGCAAACCCACCTGAACAGTCCGGTTGATTCGGTTCGCCGCCATGAGTCCGGTGTGTCCGTCACGGTGAAAGGTGAAACCCTGGAGTTCGATCAGGTGATCCTTGCCTGCCACAGCGATCAGGCCCTGTCGATGCTGGCGGATCCCACGGACGCGGAGAAAGAGGTCCTCGGCGATATCGCCTACCAGAACAACGACGTGGTTCTGCATACGGATGACCGGGTGCTCCCGGACAACCGCCGGGCCTGGGCCGCCTGGAACTATTTCATTCCGGAACACCGCAGCGAACCGGTTTCCGTGACCTATAACATGAACATCCTGCAGAATTTCCATGATGCGCCGGAAACCTTCTGCGTCACCCTGAACCGGAGCGCTGACATCGCACCGGAGAAGATCATCAAGCGGTTCGAGTACGCCCACCCCGTCTTCACGCTGGAGGCGGTCGCGGCTCAGAATCGCTACCAGGACATCGGCAACCGCAACCGCACCCACTACTGCGGTGCCTACTGGTTCAACGGATTCCATGAAGACGGGGTACGCAGTGCGGTTCGTGTCATCCAGGATTTCGGGATGGAGTTGTAGCCATGACGAGCCAATGGCTTGAAGGCAGCATACGCCACCGCAGAAAGCGGCCGATTTCCCACGAATTCGAATACGACACCGGCATGCTCGCTCTGGACGTGGATGACTGGGACCGAATCACCCGTCTGAGCCCCCTGTTTTCCCGGGAACGTCTCAACTGGCTGTCGCTCCGGCGCGCCGACTATTTCCGCCCGGAAATTAACTGTCTGTCCGATGCGGTGCGTACCTATGTGCGCGACGCGACGGGCTGGTTCCCGGACGGTGCCGTCGAGTTGATTACGCACCCGCGCTACTTTGGCTACGTGTTCAACCCGGTGAGCTTCTATTTCTGCTACGAGGCGGGAGACGATCCGTCACAGGGGGCGGTGCCAAGGGTCATCCTCTCGCAGATCACCAATACGCCGTGGCATGAACGTCACGTCTATTGCCTGGAAACCGGCGGTGACTCGACCGGTTCGGCGGGCTGGCGTACCGAGCGTTTCGGATTCCAGAAACGGTTCCACGTATCGCCGTTCAACGGCATGGCCCAGGACTACCGGTGGACCTTCAGCTTCCGTGGCCCCGAGCTCCGTATACACATGAACGTGCTGCAGGGCGAGTCCAAACATTTCGATGCCACGCTTGTGGTCCGCCGTGTGCCCCTCACTCGTAAAACACTGCATCAGAGCCTGCGCCGTTTTCCGATCGAAGCGATCAAGGTTGCGGCAGGCATTTACTGGAACGCCCTGCGGCTGAAACTGAAAGGCGCAGAGTTCCATACCCATCCGGACAAACTGTCCGGGGACGATCCCGATTATCGTCGCGGGTCCGAGGACGCCGGCCTGGATGTGACCAGCGGCAATGACACACTCACTTCCGGTGGAAAGGTAACGTCATGGAGAACCTGAATACGTCTGTTCAACGCCAATCGACAACAGAGCGAGGGCAGTCACCGCTGGTCAGCCGGGTCGCCCGCCACCTCGTTCTGCAGCAGCTCCGGCAACTCGAGCACGGCACCCTGACCATCCGCGAACCGGGAAACCAGACATTGACGCTGGGCGACGGGGACACCCGTTACCCCGATGCCGAACTGATCATCCACAACCACAGTACCTGGCGGGACCTGCTCACCGGTGGCGGTATTGGCGCTGCCGAGGCGTTTGTTGCCGGTGACTGGAGTACGCCCGATCTCGTTGCCCTGCTCCGCTTCTTCACCCGCAACGTGGACCGGATGAACGAGTTCGAAGATCGCTTCAGCTGGATCACCAAACCCGCGCTCAAAGGCCTGCACTGGCTGAACCGGAATACCCGTGAAGGCTCGCGGAAGAACATCAGTGCCCATTACGACCTTGGCAACGATCTGTTCGAGGCGTTCCTTGATCCCACCATGATGTATTCATCGGCGATCTATCCTCGGGAAGACGCGACGCTGGAAGAAGCCGCCGTGCACAAGCTGGACACCATCTGTCGCAAGCTGGACCTGCAACCGGACGATCGGGTGGTCGAAATCGGCACCGGCTGGGGCGGCTTCGCCATCCACGCGGCGAAACACTATGGCTGCCACGTGACCACCACCACCATTTCGAAAGAGCAACTGGAACTGGCCCGGCATCGCGTCAAGGTGGAAGGGCTGGAAGACCGGATAACCCTGCTGTTCGACGACTACCGCGACCTGGAGGGGCAGTTCGACAAGCTGGTGTCGATTGAAATGATCGAAGCAGTCGGTCCGCAGTTCCTCGACAGCTATTTCGAACAGATCAATGCACTGCTCAAGCCGGACGGTCTTGCGCTGGTTCAGGCCATCAACATGCCCGAACAGCGTTATTTGCGGGCGCTGAAAAACGTGGACTTTATCCAGCGCTATATTTTCCCGGGAAGTTTCATTCCCTCGTTCGCTGCCATCCTGGAGTCCGTTCGAAACCGGAGCAATCTCGTGCTGACCCATGCCGAAGACATCGGCTTTCACTACGCACGAACCCTTCGTGACTGGAGCGAGCGGTTCATGGCACTGGAAGAGAACCTGGAGCAGATGGGCTATGACCGGGCCTTCCGTCGCCTGTGGGCTTTCTACTTTGCCTACTGCGAGGCGGGCTTCAGTGAACGCGCCATCGGCGTCTCCCAGGTGCTCTTTGCCAAGCCCGGTAACAAGCGGGCCAACCTGCTCAGCGTATGATTGCCTCGGATGGAGTGCGAAATACCCTCAATTTCCTGCTGTTCCAGGCGGGCTGGCTGGTTTGTGTGCTCTATCCGACCCTGATGGCCTTTGGGGTTGCCATCGCACTGGTTGGCCTTCACCTGGTCCTGGTCAGCCGGGAACGTTTCAGTGAGTTGCAGTTTATCGGGCTCGGGACGGTTGCAGGCGCAGCACTCGACACCTTTTGGCTACAGACCGGAGTGCTGCACACCGACACAGGCGACCTTGTTGTGGCACCTCCCTGGCTGGTCGCTCTCTGGGCCTTGTTCATGACCACCCTCTGCCACTCGCTCAAATGGATTGGCCAGAAACCGTGGCTGCCCTTCGTGCTCGCTCCAATTGCCGGGCCGTTTGCCTACTGGTCCGCCGGTCAACTGGGCGCGGTAACGTTCACGAACCTGCCGCTGTCACTGGCGGCGCTGGCTCTGGGCTGGGGTCTGCTGTTTCCCCTTCTGCTCAGGATCCGCGGCTTTCTGTACCCGGAGCTCTGCCATGCATAGGTTGCCAGCGGTTGTGGCTGTCGCCCTCATGATCACACTGCCGCTCCCGGGATTGGCTGAGACCTTTGAATTTACCGGGAACGCCACCTCCGAGAGCGGTCGCTCGCTGTATGCGGAACACCATCAGATGGCGGGCGATTGCCGGGAGGGTGTATTCCATCCGAAAACCGACCAGGTCCGTTATCTTCAGGATGGCGACGAGTTTGCCCGGAAAACCCTGGCCTATGACCGATCGCCCCGTCTGCCATCGGTTGATTTCCGGCAACCCCGCTTCAAGGAATCCCTTGTCATCAACTACCCCCGGGCTGATCGGACCCGGATTCAGTGGCATGCACCCTCCGGGGAAGAACGCACATGGACAATCGATACGCCTGAAGACTTGGTGGTCGATGCCGGCTTTGACAACCTGGTGCGGGAGAACTGGGCGCGGCTGAAGGCTGGCAATCAAGTGACATTCCGTTTCCTGGCGCCCACCCGCGGGGATCACTATGGTTTTGTGCTGGAGCCGGACGACCACCCCGACATCAATGCCGACCTGGAAGTCACCATACGCCCTACCGGTATGCTGCTGGGATTCCTGGTGGACCCCATCGGCCTTGGCTATGACCGTAAAGGCGCACTGACCGATTACGTGGGCCTGACCAACATTCGAAAAAACAGCGATGAGAATTTCCGCGCGCACATCCGTTACAGCGTGACCCGTTGGCCGGAATGTGAACTGACTCGCTGAACGCGTCGCCTCTGCCAAGGCGGAAACCGGGCATCAATATGTTAAACTCCGCGGGAATTTACGCCGGAGACCTCACCCCTATGATGTTTGTCTCGTTCAACGTCAACAGCATCCGCACCCGCCTGCATCAGCTCGAGGCAGTGATCCGTGAATTCGATCCGGATGTCATCGGTTTGCAGGAAACCAAGGTTCAGGACAAGGATTTTCCGGTAGACGACATCGAACAGATGGGCTATCAGGTGCATTTTCATGGCCAGAAAACCCACTACGGCGTTGCCCTGCTGTCCAAACAGGAACCGAAAGCCATTCAGAAAGGCTATCCCTGGGATGGTGAGGATTCTCAGCGTCGCCTGATCAGCGGCCGGTTTGAGGTCAACGGTGAGATACTGACCGTCATCAACGGTTATTTTCCCCAGGGCGAGAGTCGCGACCACCCGGTGAAGTTTCCCGCCAAGGAAAAATTCTATGCCGACCTCATGCGCTACCTGGACGACCTGAAGGCCGAAGGCGGACACGTGCTGGTCATGGGTGACATGAACATCTCTCCGACTGACAAGGACATCGGAATCGGTGCAGACAATGCCAAACGCTGGCTCCGGACCGGCAAGTGCAGTTTCCTTCCGGAAGAACGGGAGTGGCTCAGCCAGGTTGAGAGCCGGGGCTTTACCGATGTGTTCCGGCATCTTCACCCGGACGACAACCACACCTTCAGCTGGTTCGACTACCGCAGTCGTGGTTTCGAGCGGGATCCCCGCCGGGGGCTTCGCATCGATCTGCTCATGGCCAGCGACAGCCTTCTGCCCAAGGCACAGGAAGCCGGCGTTTCCTATGACATCCGCGCCATGGAACGGCCCTCGGACCACTGTCCGGTCTGGGCCCGTTTCGATCTCTGAGCCGCGCACGGGCGCGACATGAAAAAAATCAAAACCCGCGATCGCATCCTGAACACCAGCCTGTCGCTGTTCAACTATGTTGGTGAACCAAACGTCACTACCCTGTTGATCTCCGACGAGCTGGACATCAGCCCGGGCAACCTCTATTACCACTTCAAGAGTAAGGGTGACATCGTCGAGGAGCTGTTCGACCAGTTCGAGGCAGAGATGCTGGACCTTCTGGCCGTTCCCGAGGACGCCGACATCAGCCTTGATCAGCAGTCCTTCTTTCTCCACCTGATGTTCGAGACGGTGGCACGGTACCGGTTCCTTTACCAGGATCTGGTCAATGTCCTGTCCCGTTACGATCAGCTGCAGACCCGGTTCCGGCGCCTGCTGAAAAAGAAGACGAACGCCTTCCTGGTTATCTGCCAGAGTTTCCGACGCCAGAACATGATGACGATTGAAGAGGAAGAACTTCACTCTTTGTGTGAGCAGTTGACGCTAACTGCCTGTTACTGGATCAGTTTTGATAGCCTGTCTCATCTGAATGACCGGGAGTCGGTCGATCCCGGTCGTGGCGTGTACCAGATGCTTCACCTGGTAATGCCCTACCTGGCCGGTCAGCAGCAGGCCGAGTTGAGGCTGATCAGCCAGGATTACCTCTGACTCATTCTTCTTCGTCGTCACCCGGACGCTGGCGAATCCGGTTCAACTCGCCTTCAAGGAGTTCTATTCGCCGCTGGAGCGCTTCAATCTCATCCCGCCGGGGGATGCCGAGCCGTCTGAGCGCACCGGAGACTCGCTGGTCGAACATGGTCTCGAGCCGGTCCCAGGTGCCGGTGGCCCGCTCGCGAACGCCTTCTACCCGGTCTTCCACCGACTTGATCTGCTTCTCGACCACGCCCCGGGTTTTGTTCTCCAGTTGTTCCCCTTCCTGAACCAACCGGTCGAAAAAGCGCCCCGTGTCTTCCTCGGCCTTGGTGTAAGCACCCAACCCCGCAAGCCAGATCTGCCGCGCGGAATCCTTGATCTTGTCGGCCAACTGCGGATCCGTTTCAGGCTTTGTAGGTTTTTCGTCTGACATTGGACAACCTCGGGGTGGAATTTTCTGAAAAGAGCCCTATTGTATTACACCCCGCAGGCGATTGCAGTGGGCCGGGAACCCGCGCGGGCAAAGGCTGCAGTATAAAGACGAACCCGATATGAAAAAATGTTTTCAAACGATAGCCAGTCTCACTTGAACTGCTCAAATTATGGTCAATACTTCAACATACCGGTGTCTTCAATGATGCCGGTTTGTCTGGAAGTCTTTCATGGATACTACTCGCACGCCTCTGCCCGGCACCTCCTGCCGGGCTTTTTTATGGTATTATTTCCCTTTATTATAAGCTTATTCCATTTGACGGATTGAATTTCCCGGAGTCTATCGATGATTGATATTGCATGGAGCCAATTCACGCCCTGGTCGGCGCTCATTGGCGGTATTCTGATTGGCCTCGCAGCAGCGAGCTTCCTTCTGCTTAATGGCCGGATTGCCGGCATCAGCGGCATCCTCGGGGGCCTCCTCACACCGCTCAGGGGCGACATCGCCTGGCGGGCGGCGTTCATTCTCGGACTCATCGGTGCCCCCGCGGTCTGGTTTCTGTTCGCGGATCTGCCGGCCATCAACATCGAGGCCAATGTACCCTCGCTGATCATCGCCGGGCTGCTGGTGGGTGTGGGCACCCGGTATGGCTCTGGCTGCACCAGCGGACACGGAGTCTGTGGCCTTTCACGTCTGTCCGCGCGCTCCCTGGTGGCCACGCTGTGCTTCATGAGCAGCGGCTTTGTCACCGTCTTCGTGATTCGTCACATCATTGGAGGTTGATTAGCATGAAATATTCGATTGCCTCGCTCCTTTCAGGGCTCATTTTCGGCCTTGGCCTGATCGCTTCGGGCATGGCCAACCCCGAGAAAGTACTCGGATTCCTGGACATCGCCGGCCTGTGGGACCCGTCACTGGCCTTTGTCATGGGCGGTGCCATTGTCGTGGGCGTCGGCGCCTTTGCCGTTGCCCGCCGTCGCACACTGTCTTTCCTGGGGTTCAACATAAAGATTCCGGGACACTCCCATATCGATAAACGCCTCGTGTTCGGTGGGCTTTTGTTCGGTATCGGCTGGGGTATCGCCGGCTTCTGCCCGGGGCCGGGCCTGGTTGCACTCGGTGCGGGCGAGACAAAAGCGGCGATCTTCGCGGTCTCGATGGTTGCCGGCATGGCCGTGTTCGAATTAATTGAGCGCAGCCGGGCAAAATCCTGAAGCATTTCTGTTACTTTATGGCCACAAACTACCGGAGGTAGAGCATGGATATCCGAAAGATCGACGACACCATCTCCGTTTCGCCGCAAATCTCTGTGGAAGACGTTGCAGAGGCGGCCCGACTGGGCTTCAAAACGCTCGTGGCCAACCGCCCGGACCACGAAGAGCCGGGCCAGCCTGCCATGGCCGACATTGCCGCTGCGGCAAAAGAGCATGGCCTGGAATGGGTTTACATGCCGGTGGAATCCGGCAACATCACCGATGCTGACGTGGATGCCTTCGCACCAATGATCCGGGATGCCGAAAAGCCCGTATTGGCTTTCTGCCGCTCCGGAACCCGCTGCACGGTCCTCTGGGCGTTGAGCTCTGCCCGCTCCGGCCAGGCCCGTGACATTGTCGACAAAGCACATAATGCCGGCTACGACATCGCCGGGCTGGCGCCACGAATGGCGCAGCAGGCTCAGAAAAGCGGCTGAAATGTCGTCGGCAACCACGATCCAGGATTCGTTGAATGAAGTACCAAGGCCCTGAGAACTTCCGCCATAACCACCCCGACCGACTGGGCGTCCTGGTCACCAATCTGGGCACACCGGACGCACCAACAACCTCGGCATTGAGACGGTATCTGGCTGAGTTTCTCTGGGACCCCAGGGTCGTTGAGGTCCCCCGCCCGCTGTGGTGGCTGATCCTGCATGGCATTATTCTGCGGATCCGCCCACGGCGCAGCGCCAAAGCCTATGCCGGGGTCTGGCAACCTGAAGGGTCGCCGCTGCTGATACATACCGCGAAGCAGGCCGATGGTATCCGGGAAGCTCTCAAAGCCCGCTACGGGCAGGATATCGTTGTCGGCTTCGCCATGCGTTATGGCAATCCTTCCATCGAAAAGGTCATGGATGAAATGCAGGCACAGGGAGTCCGTCGCCTGCTGGTGTTGCCGCTGTACCCGCAGTATTCAGCCTCAACGTCGGCATCGACGTTCGACGCGATTGCCAATGTGCTTACCCGCCGGCGCTGGCTGCCTGATCTGCGGTTCGTATCGCACTACCCTGATTATCCGCCGTATATCGAGGCGATGGCTCGTCACATCGAAGCCCACTGGGCCAACCATGGACGCAAGGAAAAGCTGATTTTGTCCTATCACGGCGTTCCCCTCCGCTATCTGCTCAAGGGCGACCCGTATCATTGCGAATGCCACAAGACATCCCGACTGCTTGCAGAACGACTCGGACTGTCAAAAGAGGATTACCTGACGACCTTCCAGTCGCGATTCGGGCGGGAAGAATGGCTGAAGCCCTATACGGATGAAACGCTGAAGTCCCTTCCGGGCACCGGTGTGCAGTCGGTGGACGTATTCTGTCCCGGTTTCTCTGCAGATTGCCTCGAAACCCTGGAAGAGATCAGGGAAGAAAACCGGGGATACTTTATGGCCGCAGGAGGCCAGGGGTTCAGCTATATCCCCGCTCTCAATGCAACGCCGGGCCACATTGACGCTCTGGTTAAGCTGATTGAGGAGAATCTCCAGGGATGGCACGCGCCTGACAATACGCCAGAATCACTGGCGGCACGACAGGATCGGGCGGACGAGCGCAAGAACTCCACCTACCCGGACCGGGATCTCTGACCTCCGGCGTTTTCTCAAGCCTTTTCCGGGGGCACGGCCTCAGCGGCCGACTTACCCCCGGACTCATCGTCACACTCATCTTCCGCGCCATCCAGAGACGGCATGGCCTGGCAGAAGGTGCACTCCTCTACATCAACCGCAGCGCCCCCGGTTTCGACATAACGAACCCGATGACTGGCACGGCTCCGATTGGCCGACACCGCATAGCGTCGATTTCCGCGTTCGTCGACTGGGGACTCAGACTGGTTACTCACGATGACCTCCCGGCAATTCGTTTGCACACAGGGACTTTATGCGCCCGAGTACACAGGAATTCAATATGGGACGGAAGATACAGGAGAAGGAGAAGAAGAGAAAAATGGCGGTGGGCCAGACCGCCCAAAGTGACCCCAAGCACCTGAAATGCAACGGTTTTTCTGGACTTTCTTTCTGTAACTCCCTGTCTGCATTCAAATACTTGTAACATGCTGTCGCATACTGTAACTTCCAATTATACCGTTTATGGCACGTAGGTTGGAGCGTATAGCATGCCGAAGAAAGCAAAAGAATTGAGCGCCACTGAAGTCCGGCGGCTGACTTGCGCAGTTGGAAAGGACGGCGAACCGTACAACACCTTTCACGCAGTTGGGGGCGTCTCTGGCCTTCAACTACAGGTGACACCCAGCGGGGCCAAAACGTGGATTCTCCGCACCCTGATTGGCGGCAAGCGCCGTAAAATCGGTTTGGGCGGGTTCCCGGACGTGCCTTTATCAGAAGCCCGCCAGAAAGCCCGCGAGGCCAAACAAGCAATAGAGCAAGGCATTGACCCGGTAGAGGAGCGCAAGGCCGCCAGACGTGCCCTGATCGCCGCTCAGCTCAGCACAATGACCTTTGCCGAAGCCATGCGGGACTATATCAGCATGAAGTCCAAAGAGTTCCGCAACCCCCGCCAGGCTCAACAATGGCAAAACAGCCTCAATACTTACGCGGTGCCACACATTGGCAAAGTGCCGGTGCGAGAAATTGAGCTGCCTCACATTAAGGCTGTACTTGATCCGATTTGGGAGGAAAAGACCGAAACCGCCAACCGCGTCCGGGCACGGATTGAAAATATTTTGGGCTGGTGCGCCGTTCATGGCTACCGGAGCAATGAGAATCCCGCCAAGTGGTCCGGCTTCCTGGATGAAGTTTACCCGTCACCGGAGAAGATCAAGAAGAAAGGCCACCATGCCGCCCTGCCAGTGGAGGCCATGCCGGACTTTATGGCCAGTCTCAAGAAGCGCACCGGCACTGCTGCCCGCGCTCTGGAGTTCCTCATACTCACCGCCAGCCGGACCAATGAAGTCATTGGAGATAAGCGTATAGGCAAGGCAGGGATTACGTGGCAAGAAATCGACCTCAAGAAGAAGGTTTGGACTGTGCCGGCAGATCGCATGAAGTCCGGCAAAGTGCATAAAGTCCCGCTCACTGATGCCGCGGTGAAAATGTTGAAGGGCATGGAACAAGGCGCGCCGGATTCCCTGCTATTCCCAGGCCCGAAGGGTGACATACCGTCCAATAACTTCCTGTCTGCCCTGCTCAAGCGGATGGATCAGAAAGTCACCGCTCACGGCTTCCGTTCAACCTTCAAGGATTGGGCCAGAGAACACACGGCCTATGCTGACGAGGTTTCAGAACTGGCACTGGCACACGTCAACAGTGACGCGACACGCGCCGCCTATGCCCGCTCAGAGTTGATTGATAAGCGCCGGTTACTAATGGCTGATTGGGAACATTATTGCTACCACGGCAAGGCCAAAGCAGATGATGAGGGCAAAAAGGTAGTAGCGATTGGAGGCAAACGAGCATGAGCCGGTTAGATGCTGACAAAAAAGCCCGCCTGGCCAATTGGCTGCAAGAGAACCGTGGGGCTTCTCACGTTGCACGCTTAGAGATCACCAAAGAGGAGTTGGCCGACCTGGATCATGACGTTTTGTTGCATCTTGCGGCAATGTCATTTGTCTCGCTGGATGGCTTTATGGAGTTGGCTCAAAAAGAGCCCGATCGCCTGGAAAACCTGATGGCCTTGGGCAAAAGCCTTGGGGACCAATTGGAGGAAAAAAACACGGCTGAAATGCGCCCTCATGCAGACCGAGGCAGGAAAACAGTATCGAGCGCCAGCGAGGGTGGACGCTCAAAAAATGAGCACAACCGGATAAAGTGGCCGCTATATCAGGATTATATCGACCGTCTGCACTCAGACTTCCCTAATCTGACGTATTCCGACCTTCAGCGGAAAGCAGCAAAACATTTTCAATGCAGCGTTAAATCAATCTGGAGACACACGAAAAACCCGCGCAGTTAGGACAGTGCCCGCCACTGTCCCCCCACATGTGCCATTTACTAGGAAGCGTCGCAAGCAAAAGCATCGAGGCGCTTCCAATGAGCAAACAAAGCAAAGACTTAAACACCAAGTTTCTTTCTGATAAACAGCTATCCGACCGTTACGAAGTACACCGCGCCACAATCTGGCGTTGGTCGCGGGATGGCTTTTTCCCCCAGCCGGTAAAATTCGGCAACCACTGCACCCGCTGGAAGCTCTCAGACGTTGAAGCATGGGAAGCTGCTCAGGAGGTGCCCGCATGAGCCGCAATAGCCCCGGCACTTTCTATAACCACGGCAACAGCCTGCAATACATCGCCCTCGCCCGCGCTGCTGATACGGCTGGCCTGCCTGCTCACGAAGTCACCAACGCTGTCAGTAACGGCTCTTTGCCGGTACATGAGGTCTCTGGCTGCAAGTGCGTCACCCTGGCGGATCTGCTCAAACTGAAAAGCGAGGTGGCCAAATGACCCGCCTATCAGATCTGGACAAGAGGAAAGCGGACGCCGCACACAAGTTCTTTGCGGGCCCTACCTGCTCACTTCAATTCGGCACGCGCCGGAGCTTGAGGAAGTACATCGAGAAACAGGGCTATAACCGCCAGGAAGCTGACCGAATTGCTACAGAAATGGGATTTCCAAAGGGGGCGAAATGACAGAGCCAGAACGAACAACCCCCGCAGCCGGGCAGCATACGGGGGCAGTCACCGAGAACGGGCAAAAACAGTATAGCACCGCTGAACAGAATTTGTGCAGTGGCTTTGGCGCATACCACAGCCCGAACCACAAACGGAATCCGAAGCCGCTGGAGACTGTAACCCTTCGCGAAATTGGCCGCATGCTGAAAGCCCCCCTCAGCGTGGCTAAATCAGAAGGCCAATGGTTCATCCCGTCTACGTTGCTGAGTCGCGTTCACGCAGAGCAGCGCCATGATGGTGAGTTTTGGGCATTGTGGGCAGACATTGACGAGCCGGACGGGGTCACGTTCGAAGAAATGAAAGAACGCTCCCGTGACTGCATCCCGGGTGCATTTATGGCCTACACAAGCAAAAGCGCCACCGAGGAGCGCCAAAAGGCCCGAATCCTGATACCGCTCGCAAGTCCAGTGTCAGGCGCGGAATGGCCAGTTTATCAGAAGATCCTGAATGACAAACTACAATCAGTCGGGATCACGCCAGACCGCGCAACGGAAAGGACTGGCCAGCCCTGCTACCTGCCCAATCGCGGTGATTTCTACCAACACCACACCCACAAAACCGGCCTTTTGGAGCCTTCAACCTGCTGGGGTGATGAGCTGGCAGAGGAAATGGAGCGCCAAGCCGAAGAAGAAGCCCAGGCGAAGGCCGCGAAACTCAAGCCCAGGCCTGCATCTTTAGCCGGTGCTGAGGGCGGAATCATCGACAAGGTAAACGCTGCCTTTGAAATGGAGGGAGAGCTACAGGCGCGCGGTTACATCAAAATGGGCCGGCGGTATCTGAGCCCCCAAAGCAGCACCAAGACGCCGGGGGTTATCGTTCTGGAAAGCGAGGGCCGCCAGATTGCCTACTCTCACCACGGCGAAACAGACCCGCTGTCACAGCTCAATCATAGCGGCCATGCCTTGGATATGTTCGATGTGATCTGCTGCCTGGACTACGCCGGAGACGTTCAACAGGCTATCCCAGCACTGGCCAGCCTGGTTGACCCGGATGGTCAGAAACAGCGCCAGCGGGAATACATGGCTGCCAAGGACACACCGAGAGCGGATATTAGCGCCGTAATAGATGAGCCCGAACAAGTGGACTCACCCAAGGCACCAAGCCCTGCCGGAGTGGACCTGCTGACACCCCCAGGCATTGCCGGGGAGATCTGCCGGTATATGAAGTTGACCGCCCGGAGGCCCCGCCCGGAGCTGTACCCCTTCGCTGCCCTGCAATTGATGGCCCTGGTAGGTCGCAAGCGCCGGAGCATCTACACCAACAAGCTCAATCTGATGACACTTGCCATAGCACCCACTGCCGCCGGTAAAGAGAAAGCCCAGGACGGGGTAAAGCGCATGGCCCATGAGCAATACTGCTCAAACCTTATTCACGGCAACGCGGGGAGCTTTCGGGATCTGATTTACAACCTGCTAGACGGGGACGGGGCAAGCCTTTACATCGTGGATGAAGTGCACAGCTTTTTTGACTCCATTAAGAGCGGCAAGGCTCAGAACTATGAGAGCAAGATGGAAGCTGAAATTCTGACCATGAACACCACCGAGCTTTACACGTTCCGAGGCATGGAGAAACGCGCCCTCACCGAGATATACCAGAAGCACGTAAAGCAACTGGAGAAGGCGGTAGAGGATGCCGGAGAGGATGAGGAAAAGGCAGTACAGATGGAACGGGCTCTGGACAAAGCCCAGCGCCGCCTTGATTGGCTGGAGAACGGACTGCCGGACCCATTTTTCAGCATGATGGGGCATTCAGTGCCCGAGCGGCTGGACGCCTTCATAAAGCTGGACAATATCTCAAGCGGGTTTTTGGGCCGGACCCTTATCACCCGCTGCCCAGACACGCGGGCCAAACTTCGCCGCACCCCGGTTGATGAACACGAACTGGCAGAGTGTGAGCTGAACATTACTACCGGATTGGCAGAAATCCGCCGGAGCGGTTGCACCGTTGCAGCCACTGACGAGGCCGCCGATTACCTGGACGAGTGCATAGACTGGTATGAAGACGACGACCAACTAAACCACCACATTGCCGGTGGTATCTATGCCAGAGCGCCGGAACACCTTTACCGGGTGGCAACAATACTGGCACTTGAAACCGGGACAATCACCCTGGAGCACGCGCGCTATGCTCATGCATTGGTTCGGAGATCCATTGAGGACGTGAGCTATATTCTTCTGAAAGCCTACAGCGACTCAGACGGGGCGCAGGAAAAGCAGGTAATGCAACATGCCCGCCAGACCATCCACCGCAACTGCAAGACTACAGGGCTGCCGCTGAGCCGCTTGAAACACCTTGTCACCAAGCCCAAAGGCTGGGAGGAAATGCAGGCCAGAGATATGACGCGCGACCGTTTCAGCGAATTGATTGACCGGATGATGACCGCCGGAGAGCTTGAAAAACAAGTCGAAGGCAAGCGGGAACGATACATCAGCCGGGCGGCAGTGTGATCGAGGGGCGGGAGGCCCCTTTTTTGTGTCTACCGTACACCACCGTACACCTACTTACACCCAGTTTAGGTGTACGTAAAACCCTTGGGAGAGTATGCGGGAAGGCTTATTTACACCCGTACACCCAAATTCCTGATATAGAAAAAATGACAGGTACACAGAGAGATAAAAAAAAGAAATTTCGTCTTATGGGTGTATTTGAGGCCGGAGCCCTTGTGTACCAAGGGATTACCGTACACCTGGAGCGGGTGTATTTAGGTGTAAGTTGGCCCTCAGCCCTTGGGGCACAACGAATTACCGTACACCCAAGCATGGCTAAAGAATGAAGTGATGAGGGCGGAAAGTGGTCAGGACTACAGGCAGAAAAACCCGGCCCAATCGCACCACTACCCTCTAAACCCGATAAGGCGGACACACCAACCGCCACACCCGCACTATCTATATGATCTGGCGTTGCCTTGCCTTTGCATACGTGCCATTATAGGTGCCATAAAGAGGCATGAAGCGTGACAAATATGGCGAAAAACTCCGAGATACCACCGACCTACTCACCGGACTGGCTGCAACGGCTGGATGGGCGGACACGGTTGGCCCAGGCAGTGAACCAACGCTATCAGGATCTCACCACCGATTTAGGCGGTAACGAGAGCCTGAGCTATCAGCGCCGGTCTCTTTGCAAACAGGTGGTTTGGATGGAGGCAATCATAGAACAGCAACACGCAGCCCTGAGCCGGGGCGAAGAAATCGACCAAGGCAAGCTCACCCAGGCAACTAACACGCTGATTGGCTTGCTCAAGACAATTGGCCTGGATCGAGTGGCCCGCGACATACCCAACCTTCAAGACTACCTCAAAGCCAAGCAGGCCAACGCATGAGCGTCACCATTCGGGATGCAATGACTGCCCCGGAGTTGTTCGGTGGTCAATTCTCCGGTGATACCTGGAGCGCATGGCGCGCATTGCTGGCGGGTTTCTATGGCCTTCCCCTGACCGATGACGAGCGCCCGGACTTCCTGAGCCTGACAGGCCGCAAGAGCGTCCCTCAAAGCGCCTTTGATGAACTATGGCTGGTGGTTGGGCGCAGAGGCGGGAAAAGTCAGTGTGCGGCATTGCTGGCAGTCTTTGAGGCGGCCTTCAATGACTACACCGACCGGCTAAGCCCTGGCGAAGTCGCAACCGTGATGATCCTGGCGGCTGATCGCAAGCAAGCCCGCTCAGTGTTCCGGTATATCAGCGGCCTGATTGAATCTAACCCGATGCTGGCTGCAATGGTTGCCCGTGAGGACAAGGAATCAATCGAGCTTACCAACCGCACCGCCATTGAAGTGCACACCGCCAGTTTCCGGGCAACGCGCGGCTATACCGTGGCCTGCTGTATCGCGGATGAAATAGCGTTCTGGAGATCCGAGGACAGCGCAAACCCTGACTTTGAGATCCTGAACGCCATACGCCCGGCAATGGCCACCCTGGAAGGCAAACTGATTGCCCTCTCCAGTCCCTACAGCAAACGGGGCGCACTTTGGGACACATACCGGCGGTACTTTGGCCTGCATGACAATAGCGTGTTAGTTGCCCAGGCACCCAGCAAGGTTATGAATCCAAGCCTGCCCCAACGCGTGATAGATCAGGCCTTCACACGCGACCCTGAAGCCGCGAAGGCTGAGTATGGGGCACAGTTTCGCTCTGATCTTGAGGCATTCATTAACCGCGAGGTGGTCGAAGGTGTCACCCGCTCTGACCCGCTGGAACTGCCCTATAACTCCCGGCACAGATACTTTGCTTTTGCTGACCCTGCTGGCGGTGGACAGGATGAATACACCATGAGCATAGGGCACCGGGAGGATTCGCGCGTCATTGTAGATCTGGTACGCGCTCAGAAGGGTGTCCCCTCAGAAATCACCGCCGAGTATGCCGCACTGATGAAGGCTTACGGTATCCGGCAGGCGCATTCAGACAAGTACGCCGGTTCCTGGCCTGCTGATGAGTTCGCAAAGCACGGGATCACCATCGAATACAGCCCCAAGCCCCGCTCTGAGCTGTACCTGGACGCCCTGCCCGCGCTCACGTCAGGCCGTGTCGAGTTGCCACCCGATGATCGGCTAATCACTCAGTTTTCAGGCCTTGAGCGCAAGACTTCCAGAGCTGGCCGGGACAGCGTGAATCACCCACCGGGAGCCCATGACGACAGGGCCAACGCCGCCGCCGGGGTGATTGCCCTGAACGCGCACGGCTCGCAAATTTGGGATTACTCGAAACTACTTTAACCATGCACCGCAGCCAAGAGAGAGCCGAAACCATGAGCAAGATGAACGACTACGCGACCGAAGCCCAGAGAGCCCACGATAGCCTTTTGCCGATGCTGGAGGCTGCCATTCAGGACGCCAGCGAACGACAGGAACAGGCCAGCCAGAAGGCCAACGCCGATACTGTCCGGCCTCAATTGGTGGCCATGATCGACGGGGCTGACACGCCGGCACCTGACGCCATTGGAGGAATCATCGCCACCTATGCCGCCCTGCTGAACAACCCCGGCACGCGGGATGGTAAATGGCTGATTGAATCCCTACACAGCACGGCTAAGCATCATGGCCTGAAGCCTGCCCAGGCTGGACAGATTGCCGGGGCGATTGTCGGAGCGATTCAGGGCAAAGCGCCATTGTCATTGATCGAATGGCCCGCTGCTGATGACTGGCACAACCATCTGCATCATGCCGACCTGACCCAATGGGCGGCCTGGATTGCGCCGAAGAAATACGAAAAGTTCACCGCCGCACTGGACGCCACCGCAGAAGAACGCATCAGAGCTGACACGGATCTGGCCCAGCTCGAGCAAGCCCGTGAGGCATTAGCCGACCTGGTGCCGGAGTTCCGAGAAAGTAACGTCGTGCGCATTCGCAACAACGGCGAACACGGCCAAGGCGTAGCCGGTATTCGGTGGAAGGCCGGAGAAATTGTAGAGGTTGCGGCCAATGACTATGCGCGCCTGGTCGCCGCAACCGGTTATCAGCGCCTGAATGAATCCGGGCAACTGGAGGTGGTGGCATGAAACAGCGCAGATACGCAGTCGATGATATGGATTTTGACGAATACAAGGCGACCGGCGGCACCATGACGCGCGCGGAGTTCTTCAACGCGAAACTGTCCGGTACGTTTTCTGACTCGATTGGCAAGCGGTTGGCTGACCACTTAGGGGCAGTCCCGCACGGTAATTCCCTGTCTGACAGGATCAGGCAGGATCTGAACAGCCGAAAGGCTTAAAGAGCGCAGCGGTGCGCGTTGGTGGAATGCGGTTTGTGGGTGGTCTCCGCAACGATCAAAAAACCCTCACCTATTCACAACCCCATCAACTGCCCCACGGCAAAAAATAGTATTTATTGCTGTCTTCTATCGCCTCGAACGAATAGACCTTTCGGTTTGTGCCAAGAATCGACGAATACTGTTTAGTGTTGCCGGTAAAGCAGACTAGCTGATCCCAACGCTGAAAGGTGAACCCATCGACGTATTCACGATCTATTCGGACAAATATAGGTTGCGCGTTGTAGGCGTCAGAGTAATTAGGTTGCAGCAAAATTCCATCGTTAGTTGACTGCAATACCTTGAAGCCTGCCAGGTCATACACGCTTTCTTCTTCTGGCATCTCGCCGCTATATGGAACGGAGCGAGACAAGGCGAAATTATCACCCCAAAAATTAAACTGTGTCACTTCATTACAGCCTGCGGCTCTGGCGCGGGACAGATAAGACTCTGCTTCTTCATCAAGGCCATACTGTGCAATGGTATGTCTAGCGGACTCGATAGACTGCGCCGAATCTGATAACCAATTTCGGTATTCAGAAATTTCAGGATGATCTGAATAAAATTGCTCTCTTACTACTCTCTCTCCGACCACCTCAGCCGAACAATTTTCGATCGCAATGCCGAGCGTTTTGCAGTGGGTAAATAGCTGGGCAGCATGCAAGTTTAAATCGTCAGGTAATGCAAATCCTGCTCGACTGATTTTGGAATCAATAAAATTTGCTGAGCTTTTTATCGTAAATAAAACGTTGGCCATGCCATCATAAGTTGCCCGCAACTCCTGCATCGACTTATCGTAATTTTTCAGCCTCTCTTTCATCGAACTATCAGAGATTTTCTGAAGTTCTTGTTGAAGCTCTGCCAACTGCACCGCGCTTAGCCATTCGGTTTTAGGTGCACTCTCGGGAGTGACTTGCCTGTGAAGAGGAAATCCCTGCTCAAATGCCTTAGACAACTGCACCGACTGTGTAGCCGCCCAAGCATCAACCTTATCATCCAAAATTTCTTGTTTGCTTTTGGGGTTCAAAATTGGCTCGATGGCCGCGCAACCGCTGAAGATCAGAACTAAACATAGGCTTAAGTACTTCATATCAACCGCCTGTTACAGAGTTCACTAAAGCGTGGATATGATATGGCAAGGAGTCAATTCAGAACGGCTTGGTGACCAGTTAAACCAGAGAGGAGAAAGCGTCAGTCTCTCCCTGACAGTCACACCACTAGGCAGGTGTCGCAACCGCGTGGCAGTCCTTGCGAGCGGTGCTTACGTTGAGCAGAAATTAACCATTTTTGGGATGGCACGTTTTATGGAACGTAAATTATTTTCTGACCTGTAAGCGATTGTTTTGATGAGAAAAATGGCGGTGGGCCAGGGATTCGAACCCCGGGAAGGCTACTAACCTTCGGCGGTTTTCAAGACCGCTGCATTCAGCCACTCTGCCAGCCCACCGTTTAAACCATTGCCGTCGTTGCGACAGCGGTGTGCATGATACCCGAATTCCATGTGCTGTCAACGCCTTGCATAATTCTGACCCGAATTTAAAACATTAACGGTTTTTAATGGAATCCAGACGGGACTTTCCTGTCGTAAATGATTGAAAGTTGTGAAACTGACACTATGATGACCTCAAGATCCAGTCGTTATTAAACGGAGATGACAATGGAAAACAGACGATTCGGCGTTCAGAACCAGCAGGGTGCGTATTCAGCGCCCGAGGCGGAGCGTGCGAGTACAGGTATCAGCACGGACGCGATGAAGGTTCTGCGGAACACCTACATGCTACTCGGCATGACCCTGGCTTTCTCAGCCCTCACCGCATTCCTCAACATGAACGGAACCCATCCGGGCTTCCTGATTACCCTCGTCGGGTACTTCGGTCTCCTGTTTGCAACTTACAAGCTGAAGAACAGCCCCTGGGGTATCGTTACCACCTTCGCCCTGACCGGTTTCATGGGTTACACGCTGGGCCCGATCATCGGTGCCTTCGTGGCGGCCGGTGCCTCCCAGATCGTGGCTCAGGCACTGACCCTGACCGCCGTCGCGTTCGTCGGCCTTTCGGCGACAGCGCTGATTACCAAAAAGGACTTCAGCTTCCTGTCCAGTTTCCTGACTGCGGGTGCCTTCGTCCTGATCGGCGCGATGCTGCTCGCGTTTTTCATGCAAAGCTCTGCCCTGCAGCTGGCGGTGTCTGCAGGCTTCACGATCTTCGCATCGGTGATGATCCTGTTCGAGACCAGCCAGATCATCAAAGGCGGCGAGCGGAACTACGTGATCGCAACCATTGGTCTGTACGTTGCCATCTACAACCTGTTCATCAGTCTGCTGCAGCTTCTGGCTGCCTTCAGCGGCGAAGACTGATTCAACAGACGCTGATACAGACAGTTCAAAAGCCCCGGCCTTGCCGGGGCTTTTTCATTCTGTAAACTGAAGACCGTTCCAGACCGGGTATCGACCGACCATGCAGCACTCTGAGCCCTTTTCATTCACAATCGTGATTACCGGAGCCCCTTACAGCTCCCAGGCACCACAAACCGCACTGGGCTTTGCCAAAGCGGCGCTGGCAAGCGGCCACCGAATCGATCGAATCTTCCTTTACGGAGATGGGGTCCATGTGGCCTCCTCGCTCTCTTCGCCACCGTCGGATGAGTCCCATTGGCCCCGGGAGTGGTCACAGCTCCTTCAGGCCCACAATATTCCGGGGATTGTCTGCATCGCATCTGCATTACGCCGGGGCATCGTGGATGAGGGCGAGCAGAAGCGTTATGAACTGTCTGCCCATAACATACGCCCACCCTTTATCATTGCCGGTCTCGGCGAATGGGTAGAGAGCGGCCTGCGCTCCTCCCGGGTGATTTACTTTCATGGGGGATCCAGGGCATGAGCACACTGATCATTATTGACTCTGCACCCTATGGAGACTGGAGCGGCCGTGAGGGGCTGGACATGGCCTTTTCGCTGGCGGCTTTCGATCAGTCGGTCACCCTGCTTTTCATTGGCGCCGGAGTGAACTGGTTGCGCAAGGGACAGTCACCGGAGGGTATTTCGCAAAAATCCGTTGAGAAGAACCTGTCGGCAGCGCCGATTTTCGGGGTGGAGGCGTTACTCGCTGATGGTCGCGATTGTCAGACCTACGGCCTCACCGAAGATGAACTGATTGCCAGCGTTAGCCAGGTAGAACTCGGACCCGAACTGCTCAACCAATACAAACACACCGTATTTGCCGGATGAGACCAACGACGATGGCATCCATTCGTACGCTCCACATTCTGAACAAGACTCCGGACCACCCTCGGTTCAACCGTTGCCTTGCTTCTCTGGGATCGGAAGACGCACTACTGCTCACGGAAGACGGCGTGCTCGCTGCCGCTTCAGACCGGTTCACGGGCTTCGCCGGGCCCGTCTACGCACTCCGGGCCGATCTGGAAGCACGGGCCGTCGAGGTGGCCGGAGGAACGCTCTCTCCCGTCGATTTCGAGGGTATGGTGAAACTGACCACCGAGGCCGAACAGATAATCAGCTGGTGACCTATGACCGATCAAACGCTCCCTGAACGCAACAACGAAGGCTTTCTTGAAGACGCTCATACCTGGACGCCGGATATTGCCATTGTAATTGCTGCGGAGGACAACCTCGATCTCTCAGAAAGGCACTGGGAAATCATAGAGTTCCTTCGTGATTTTTATAACAAACACGAAGTGTCGCCACCGTCCAACCGGTTGTTTGTGAAAGCCGTGCGGGAATCGATGGGAGAAGAGAAAGGTAACAGCATCTATCTGATGCAGCTTTTTCCGGGCACGCCGGCGAAGACCGCCTGCCGAATTGCCGGCCTGCCCCGACCGACCAACTGTCTGTGACCGGAAATCAGAAAACCAGGTAGTTCAGGCAAACGAACTGGATCAGCCCGCCGACGGCACCAAAGATCCCTCCCACGAGCATCAGCTGCAGTTCTTCTTCGTGAAAGGCAGGCCGGAGTATGCCCTGGAACTCATCCGGCCCGAGGGCTTTCATCTGCCCCGCCAGCACCTGCGCAACGACAGGCGCCCGCCCCCGGTTAAACGCCGGGTCAGAGAACACTTCGCCGGTGGCGACCACGGCTTTCTGATAGAGCGCCTTTTTCAGCTCGGTATAGCCGGTCACCCCGACCGACACCTGGGTCACCGTCTTAAGAACCGGCGAATTATCGAGCAAGGGTCGCAGATGTTTCTGGATGATTGCGCGGGTCCGGTCGCCCTGGGCGCCGTTGACCATCGCGTCCGCGACCTTCTCGACCGTAATCAGTTCTTCCGCGACCAGCCGGGCCCAGACATCACTGATTTCAGGCTGTCGTCGCAGGAATAGTCCCTGCACCTTCCAGAACAGAAAACGACGGGGCTCCACCGGGGCAAAGATCAGATTGATCGCCAGCCAGTTGGTAATGAATCCCACGGCAAAACCCGCAACGGGCAATAGCCAGGGCTCCGGGTAGCGTGTCCAGAAGGGCACGATAAGTGCCCCCAGCACAGCGCCGATGACCGCGCCGAGATTGATCACTGACCGAAGTTCAACGCTCCCCGCCTGCTGGAATATCCGGTTCATGAGGTCTGGATGCTGCTGAAGTTCGCGACTCAGGAGCGCTTTCAGATCCACCAGATCGCTCAGGTCATCGCCGAAATCCTCAACCAGCTCCTCAATGCGGGAAGGCAGCTCCGCCCTCGCCCACTGGTAAATGCGGTTTTTCAGGAAGATCGGCAGGTTGTCCCAAAGAACCGGGTGGTTCTCATACATGATCTCGTCTATGTACTCATCCACCCGCGGAATCAGCTGGGAAACGACCTGCTCGACAATCTGGTGGGGTTCGAGCTTTTCATACACGGCATTGAGGTCACCAAACTTCTGCAAGGTCCGGTCTATGCAGATGTGGGCCATTTTTTCCGCTTTGCGGGGAATAACTCCCTGCCAGCCAATCGCGCCAATCCCGACGAAATGAACCGGATAGAACGACATCTGGATGGCAAGCCAGTTGGTCACCCAGCCGGTAACCGCTGCCATGACGGGCACGGACAGAAGCGCTAGATCAATCAAGAGTTACCCCGGTCAAAACGGTGCGGTCAGTGCCGCGGATCCTTCAGCCTTTATTGGTCAGACGAAAGTGTAATCGCCTGTCGTGTCACTTTATGTGACCCATGATGAAGGAGCAGCGTTTTAACGACATTGGCCGTGAAGCCAACGGAAAGGAGGAATTGCGGCAGCAGGCTGAAGAAAAACCGGCACCGCCTTCCACGAGGTGAGTTCAGTGCCGGTTTGGCGGCGATCAGTACCGATGACAGGAAAGAGTCACTGGTAGTAGGCGTTCTCTGTATAGGAGTGATCCGTGACATCCCGGACCGCCGAGATTTCGGGGACCCGTTCCTTCAGCGTGGTTTCCACACCCTGTTTGAGTGTGAGACTGACAGCGGAACAGCCCTGACATCCACCACCGAACCTCAATACAGCCACTGACTCATCCACAATCTCGACAAGTGATACCTCACCGCCGTGGGCGGCAAGATTGGGATTGATCTCAGATGCCAGGATATAGTTAACGCGATCCGGCAGCGGCGCGTCATCGTCGATCTTCGGCACCTTGGCATTCGGCGCCTTTATGGTCAGCTGCCCGCCCATCTGATCCTTGGAGTAGTCCACATAGGCTTCTTCAAGGAAGGGAACGGAGGTGTGGTCCAGGTAAAGGGTGAACTTCTCGAGGTCGAGCTGCTCATCCGTTGGAACCACCTCATTTGGCGGGCAGTACGCCAGGCAGGTTTCCGCATTCCGTGTGCCGGGCTGGGTCACGAAAATCCGGACGCCCATGCCTTCCACATCCTGCTTTTCAATGAGTTGTGCGAGATAGTCCCTCGCAGAATCGGTCACAGTCACCAAAGCCATGTTTCCTACCCGTCTGGAAATTTGATCTCTATTTTAAGAGAGTTCACGGAAACATGAAAGACCAAGTAAAATAGTCGGGCATTTGAGTGGTAATGACTTCCACGTACATCACGAACAGGCGTAGCGTGATTCCCGACACACCAATATGACCACTGGGACTAAGACGGACTGTTGCATTTTTGCTATGATCCCGCGCCACTTACTGAATTTAGACGATATTCACGTTTTCCGGATGATTCCCCTATGAGCGATCGCACTACCCGACTGGCGCAACTGCACAAGGCCCTCAAAGAACGCATTGTGATTCTTGATGGCGGCATGGGCACCATGATCCAGAACCAGAAGCTGGATGAATCAGCGTTCCGGGGCGATCGCTTCAAGGATTACGAACGGGAGGTGCAGGGTAACAACGACCTGCTCAACCTGACGCAGCCCGCCCTTCTCCGCAACATTCATGCGGAGTATCTGGATGCCGGCGCGGACATCATCGAGACCAACACCTTCAACTCCACCCGGTTGTCCCAGGCCGACTACGGTCTCGAAGCACTGGCCCACGAACTGAACGTTGCCTCGGCCCGTCTTGCCCGGGATATTGCCGACGAATTCACCGCCCGCAATCCCGACAAACCCCGCTTCGTCGCCGGCGCGGTCGGGCCCACGTCCCGCACCGCCTCCATTTCACCGGACGTCAACAACCCGGGATACCGGAACGTCGACTTCCAGACGCTGGTCGACAACTATTACGAAGCGGTCTCCGGCCTCGTCGAGGGCGGCGCCGATCTGATTCTCATTGAAACCATCTTCGACACACTGAACGCCAAGGCGGCCATCTACGCCACCCAGCAGTATTTCGAGGACACCGGTGTCGAACTGCCAATCATGATCTCCGGCACGATTACCGACGCCTCCGGCCGCACGCTCTCCGGCCAGACCACAGAGGCGTTCTGGAACTCGGTGGCGCACGCCAAGCCAATTTCCGTGGGTCTCAACTGTGCCCTCGGTGCCGATGCCCTGCGACCTTATGTCGAAGAACTGGCCACCAAGGCCGAGACCTACGTGTCAGCCCATCCCAACGCCGGTTTGCCCAATGAGTTCGGGGAATACGACCAGACGCCCGAGGAAATGGCCGAGATCATCGAGGGGTTTGCCCGTGACGGCTTCCTGAACATAATCGGCGGCTGTTGCGGATCCCGCCCGGATCATATCGAAGCCATCGCCCAGGCGGTCGCCAAGTATCCCCCCCGGCAGATTCCACAGCGGCCTGAAGCGCTGCGCCTGGCAGGCCTGGAGCCCTTCACCGGCGACGAGAACACCCTGTTCATCAACGTTGGCGAGCGGACCAACGTGACCGGCTCAAAGCGCTTCCTGCGGCTGATCAAGGAAGAACAGTACGAAGAAGCGTTGAGCGTAGCCCGGGACCAGGTGGAAAACGGTGCCCAGATCATCGATATCAACATGGACGAAGGCATGCTGGATTCCAAGGAGGTCATGGTGACCTTCCTGAATCTGGTGGCGTCAGAACCGGATATTTCCCGCGTTCCCATCATGATCGACTCCTCCAAGTGGGAGGTGATTGAAGCCGGACTTCGCTGCATCCAGGGCAAGGCCGTGGTGAACTCCATCAGCCTCAAGGAAGGCGAAGAAGAGTTCATCAAGCGGGCGAAGGATTGCATGCGGTATGGCGCCGCGGTGGTGGTCATGGCCTTCGACGAAGACGGCCAGGCCGACACGTTCGAGCGTAAGACCCAGATCTGCAAGCGCTCCTACGACGTGCTGACCGGCATTGGTTTCAATCCGGCCGATATCATCTTCGACCCCAACATCTTCGCCATCGCAACCGGCATTGAAGAGCATAACAACTACGCGGTGGACTTCATCGAAGCTACCCGCTGGATCAGGAAGAACCTGCCCCACGCCTCTATCTCGGGCGGCGTCAGCAACGTGTCTTTCTCCTTCCGCGGCAACGATGCGGTCCGTGAGGCCATTCATTCGGTATTCCTGTACCACGCCATCAAGGCCGGCATGAATATGGGCATCGTCAATCCCGGCCAGCTGGTGATCTACGATGAAATCGAACCGGACCTGAAAGAGCTGGTCGAGGACGTGGTACTCAACCGTCGCGACGACGCCACCGACCGCCTCCTCGAGGCCGCCGAGAAGTTCAAGGGCAAGGGCGGGAAAACCCAGGAGGAAGACCTTGCCTGGCGGGAATGGCCCGTGGAAAAGCGTCTGGAGCATGCCCTGGTAAAAGGCATCACCTCGTTCATTATTGAAGACACTGAAGCCTGTCGCCAGCGGGCAGAACATCCGATCGAGGTGATCGAAGGCCCCCTGATGGCCGGCATGAATGTGGTTGGCGACCTCTTCGGTGACGGCAAGATGTTCCTGCCCCAGGTGGTTAAAAGCGCCCGTGTCATGAAACAGGCTGTTGCCTACCTGATCCCCTACATCGAGGCCGAGAAGACCGAGGACCAGCAGGCCAAGGGCAAGATTCTGATGGCGACGGTGAAAGGCGATGTTCACGACATCGGCAAGAACATCGTCGGCGTCGTACTCCAGTGCAACAATTACGAAGTCATTGATCTCGGGGTCATGGTGCCCTGCGACAAGATTCTGGAGACCGCCCGGAAAGAGAACGTCGACATCATCGGTCTTAGCGGGCTGATCACACCGTCGCTGGATGAGATGGTCCACGTTGCCCGGGAAATGCAGCGGCTGGACTTCCAGATCCCCCTGATGATCGGTGGCGCAACCACCTCCAAGGCCCACACGGCGGTAAAGATTGAACCGCAGTACAAGAACGATATCGCGCTGTACGTCTCCGATGCGTCCCGCTGCGTGAACGTTGCGTCCCAGCTGCTCAGCAAGACGGCCAAGCCGTCCTTTGTGGATGCCGCCCGCACCGAATACGACGAAATCCGCGAACGCCGCAAGAACCGTGGCGACCGGACCAAACTGGTGTCGCTCAAGGAAGCAAGGGACCGGGCGCCGAAGGTGGATTTTGACACCTACCAGCCCCCCAAGCCCGAGTTTACCGGGATCCGGGTGTTCGAGGACTATGATCTGAACGAACTGGTGGATTACATCGACTGGACGCCGTTCTTCATCTCCTGGGACATCTCGGGCAAATACCCGGCGATCTTTGACGACCCCAAACGCGGCGAAGCGGCGCGCAACCTGTTTGACGATGCCCAGAAAATCCTTCGTCGCATGATTGACGAGAAGCGCGTCACGGCCCGCGGCGTAATCGGCTTCTGGCCGGCCAGTCGCCGAGGCGACGACATCGTCGTTTACACCGATGAGTCCAGGAAGACCGAACTGACCACCCTGCACCACCTGCGTCAACAGGACGAAAAAGCGCCCGGCAAGCCGATGATGGCACTGTCTGACTTTGTTGCGCCGGAAGACGCCGGCAAGGCGGATTACGTTGGCGGCTTTGCCGTTACCACCGGTATTGGCGCCGAGGAATTTTCGCTCGAATTCAAGGACAAGCACGACGACTACAACGCGATCATGGTCAAGGCCCTGGCCGACCGGTTGGCCGAGGCTTTTGCCGAACGGATGCACGAACGGGTTCGCAAGGAATTCTGGGGTTATGCCAGCGACGAACATCTTGGCAATGATGACCTGATCAAGGAGCGCTACCGAGGCATTCGCCCCGCGCCCGGGTATCCTGCCTGCCCCGACCACACGGAGAAGGCCACACTCTTCGAGCTGCTCAAAGCGACGGAGGAAACCGGCATCGAACTGACGGAACACTTCGCCATGTTCCCGACCGCCGCGGTATCCGGCTGGTATTTCGCGCATCCGGAATCGAAATATTTTGCCGTGGGCAAAATTGGCGCCGATCAGGTTGAGGACTATGCTGAGCGTAAAGGCATGTCCCGGGCCGAAGCAGAACGCTGGCTGATGCCGAGCCTCGCATACGATCCGGCGGAATAGGAATGGAGTAGACGACCATGAGCGATCCGGCGAACCGTAACCGCGGCGAAAAGGCGCGCGATAACCGATCGCCGGGTGTTCTGAAGGTCGTACAAAGTGTCCTTGCGGCCGCCCTGGGTGTGCAATCCTCCAGGCGCCGTGAGGAAGATTTCTCGAGTCACAGCCCCTGGCCCTACATCATCGGCGGGGTGTTCTTCACAGCGGGATTTGTTCTGGTCCTGATCCTGATTGTCCGGGCCGTACTGGCCGGACACTAGCCCGAATCCCGATTACTGGCCGGACACCCAGACGACCGCAAACGCTACAGCCAACACGATCAGCAACACGGCCGCGACCGCGTCGGCCTGGCTGTCATTGTGCGCACTTTTTTTCATCGTTCCTTCTCCCCTGCTCGGGTTTTCAAAACGCCGGAGGCCGGAATGACGGCCTCACTTTCAGTAAAGCATGAAATTGACATCCGTCCAGCACGAGGGGCGCCCTGCTTATCACCTCAATCGATAAACATATTTTGAAATAATCATTTTGGAAATAAAAAGCCGGTGATATCCTGCGTTCCTGATATAAGCAACCCGATTATGTATCACCGTCCAGGCGGGTACGCGCGGGCAGGAAAGCAAAAGGCAGGACGTTCCACCTATGTACGTATACGACGAACACGACCGTCAGCTGGCTCACGAGCGAGTGGCGCAATTTCGCGACCAGACTCGCCGGGCCCTTAACGGGGAGCTCGAGGAAGACGAGTTCCTCCCGCTGCGCTTGCAGAACGGCCTGTACGTCCAGCGTCTGGCCCCCATGCTTCGAATCTGTGTCCCGTACGGGATGATGCGCTCCGAGCAGCTGCGTCGTCTGGCCCGGATCACACGGGACTACGACAAGGGCTACGCCCATTTCACGACCCGGACCAACATTCAGTTGAACTGGCCCCGTCTCGAGGATGTGCCGGATATTCTGGCGGAACTGGCCGACGTGGAAATGCACGCTAACCAGACCAGCGGTAACTGCATTCGCAACACCACTACGGATCCGTTTTCCGGCGTTCAGGATGACGAAGTCGCAGATCCCCGTCCTTACTGCGAGATCATCCGGCAGTGGTCGACCTTCCATCCCGAGTTCGCATTCCTGCCCCGGAAATTCAAGGTTGCGGTTAATGCCTCTGAACAGACCGATCGTGCGGCCATCCAGGTACATGATATCGGCCTTCAGATGGTCCGGAATGAGGCCGGAGACCTGGGTTTCAGGGTTCACGTTGGCGGCGGACTGGGCCGCACCCCGATGGTCGGGCCGGTCATCCGGGAATTCCTTCCCGAGCTGGATCTTCTGACCTACCTGGAGGCCATCCTGCGTGTGTATAACCGCTATGGCCGCCGGGACAACAAGTTCAAGGCGAGGATCAAGATTCTGGTCAAGGCCCTGACGCCTGAAGGGTTTGCCGAAAAAGTTGAAGCCGAATGGGCCCATATCAAGGACTCGCCGACCCGGCTGACACCGGAGGCGGTCGCCCATTTTCAGCAGTATTTTACCGAGCCGGCCTATGAGGCGCTGGAAAATGCCTCGGATCAGCTCGCAGAACAACGGTTCGCCAACCGTGACTTCGACCAGTGGGTCTCCCACAACGTTGATCAGCACAAGAAGCCGGGCTACGCCATCGTCACGCTGTCGCTCAAGAAAACCGGTGTACCTCCGGGCGACGTCAGCGATCGCCAGCTCGAACAGATCGCCGATCTGGCAGACGAGTACAGTTTCGGCGAAGCCCGTGCGACCCACGAGCAAAACGTGGTACTGGCCGATGTCCGTCAGGACCGTTTGTTCGAGTTGTGGGAAAAACTCCGCCCGCTGGGCTTTGCCACGGCAAACCTGAATACCCTGACCGATGTTATCTGCTGCCCCGGTGGCGATTACTGCGCCCTGGCGAACGCCAAATCGATTCCTGTTGCCGAGGCCATCCAGCGTCGCTTCGACGATCTCGATTACCTGTACGACCTAGGCAAGATCGACCTCAATATATCCGGGTGCATGAATGCCTGTGGCCACCACCATGTGGGCAACATCGGCGTACTGGGCGTCGACAAGAAAGGTGAAGAGTTCTATCAGATCAGTCTGGGCGGCGACTCCCATCACAACGCGACAATCGGAAAAATCCTGGGCCCTTCTTTCGCCCGGGAGGCTATGCCGGATGTAATCGCGCGGCTTATCGACGTCTACGTCGAAAAGCGCACGGAGGAAGAAACCTTCCTGGACACCTATCAGCGAATTGGAATGGATCCATTCAAGGAGCGGGTTTATGCCTAACGTAATTTCAGCCGACGGCACCATCCGGCAGGACAACTGGACCGTCGTCGCCCGACCGGAAGATGGCGAATCCCTGGACCTCCCGAACGAGCCCTGCCTGATACCGGTGGATCTGTGGCTCGCGGGCCACGAACACTTTGCCGGCCGAAACGATATCGGCGTCTGGTTCGACAGCCACCAGGAGCCGGAAGACCTCGGGGAGCGGGCGAATGAACTGCCCGTGGTTGCCGTCAACTTTCCGAAATTCAGTGACGGTCGTGGCTACAGCATTGCTCGACTGCTTCGGGAACGCTATGGCTACCGCAACGAGTTGCGGGCCATCGGAGACGTTCTGCTGGATCAGCTGCAGTTCATGAAGCGCTGCGGGTTCGATGCCTATGCCCTGCGACCGGACAAAGACGCGACCAAAGGCCAGGACTGCCTGAACTTCTTCAGCCAGTCCTACCAGGCGGCTACCGACACGGATCTTCCGCTCTTCCGCAGACGCGCCTCCTGACAACAGACGTAAAAAAAGAGAGGCCCTATGGCCTCTCTTTTTTTCTATCCTCGAACCAGACCCCGGATTATTTGCCGTGGTCCAGAACGATTTTCCCTGCAGACGCGCCCTTGAGAAACGCCTTCAGCGCGTCATCAAGCTCCGCACGCCCGATGTCCCTGGCCGACGCTTCAGCTTTCGGGCAGGCCCAGTCGCCGGAGAACTTCTGCCACACTGACTGTTTCTCGGAGAGCGGGATTTCCACCGAATCCACACCCAGCAGGTTGACGCCCCGCAGAATGAACGGCAGCACCGTCGTCGGCAGTTGAGGCCCGGCAACCAGTCCGCAAATGGACACTGACCCACCTGGCTGCACCTGCTTCAGCAGTTCTGCCAGCGGAGCACCTCCGACGGTATCGACGGCATTGGCGAATATCGGTTTGAGCAGCGGCTTTTTCTGCTCCTCCAGAACCTCCCGGCCCCGCACATCCTTCGCGCCCAGGTCCTTGAGAGCTTCGGCATGATCCGCCTTCCCGCTGATCGCCACCACGTTGAACCCGAGTTTGGAAAGCAGCTCCACCGCCACACTGCCTACGGCACCGCTGGCACCGCTGACCGCCACGTCTCCCTGCTCCGGACGCGCCCCCATTTGCAGCAGCTTCTGAACACACAATCCGGCGGTGAGACCCGCAGTGCCGTAGATCATTGCGGTTCGGGTATCCCAACCATCCGGCATGGGGACGCACCATGCGGCTGGTACGCGAATATACTCTCCAAAGCCGCCATCGGTATTCATGCCGAGGTCATAACCGGTCACAATCACCTGACTGCCCACTGCGGGATCCCCGGTTGCCGACTCCACAACCTCACCGGCTGCATCAATTCCCGGCGTGTGAGGATAGGAACGAGTCACCCCCTTGTTTCCGGACGCCGACAACGCATCCTTGTAGTTCAGGGATGAATGATTCACCCGGATCAGCACTTCACCTTCGGGAAGGTCCGACACGTTCAGTGTCTGCTCCTGTCCTACGTACTCTCCGTCCTTCTCTTCCACGCGCCAGGCCTGGAACTCGGTATTGGTTGTCATCATTGTGCCCCGTATCAATCAGCTACTGGATTTTCTGATTACGAAAGGCGCTCAAGACGCGCCAAACGGTGTTTTCCAGAGCGACGCTGGTCGCCAGCCCCAGTTTTTCCGGGAGACTGCGTTTGCGCTGGAATTTCACCGACACTACGTCGGCCCGGTCACAGGCATCAATCAGATATTCGTCGGAGGTCTTGATTTCGTCGATCAGATTTACGTCGAGCGCACGGCGGCCGAACCAGATATCGCCGTTCGCTACTTCGCCCATATCGACGCTCGGACGACGCTCACTGACGTATTCCTTGAACAGGCCGTGGGTGTCCTCCAGATCTTCGAGGAATTTCTGCCGGCCCTTCTCTGTGTTTTCGCCGAACACGGTCAGGGTACGCTTGTGTTCTCCGGCTGTGAGCACCTCAAAATCCACATCGTTCTTTTTCAGGAACCGGTGGAAGTTCGGAAGCTGGGCCACGACACCGATCGAACCAAGAATGGCGAACGGTGAGGCCACAATCCGGTCAGCGACACACGCCATCATATACCCGCCACTGGCGGCCACCTTGTCAACACAGGCGGTCAAGCGAATTCCCTTGCTCCGGATTCGGTCCAGTTGGGCAGCGGCCAGACCATAGGAATGAACCAGTCCACCGCCACTTTCCAGTCGGATGACCACTTCATCCCGCTCCGGGTCGGCCACACTCAGCACTGCCGTAATCGACCGCCGGAGCTGGTCGGTATCGCTCGCCTTGATATCGCCGTCAAAATCGAGCACGTACACTCTTGCTGTGGTTGGCTCTGCCTCTGACTGATCTTTTTGCCTGGCCTTTTCCGCCTTTTTCTCGGACTTTTTCTGTTTCTTTTGCGATTTGAGGAATGCCTTACGTTCCTGCTCGCTCATCAACCGGGCCTGAATGGATTCCTTGAGCCTGCGGTATTTCTCGTTCAGCTTCCGGATCCTGAGTTCGCCCTCTCCCTCGTGATCGTCCTTATCCTTCTGGGCTGACGAGACAATGATACTGATAATCACGATGGCGGCTACGACAAAGGTGACCACCTTGGCCAGGAAAAGCCCATACTCAGTCAGGAATTCCAAAATTGTTTCTCCAGGTGTTGATGCGAAGTCGAGAGTGTAACTTACCGAATTCGCACTGATAAGCAGAGCAAAAAAATTTAAACAAGCGTTCGATCGAGCTTGACAGCTACAGGTACTAACCATAAAGTCGGATAGCGAGGTCGGCTCTGCCCAGGCGTTCGTACAGGCTCACTACCAAGCCAGGGAACTCAAGCCGTCGCCATGACAAGACAACCATCGAAAAGGGTAAACCAATGTCTGTAGCTCAGGTATTTGAAAAACTCGAACAGAATTTCAACGCAGACGCGGCTCAAGGCCTTGACCTGGTGTTCCAGTTCGACATCGAAGACGATAACACCTATCACCTGGTGATCAACGACGGTTCCTGCAAGCTGCACGAAGGTGCCAACGACGATCCGTCCGTCACTCTGATCATGAACTCCGATACCCTTCAGGGCATCGTTTCCGGTGAGACCGATGGCATGCAGGCCTTTATGGCCGGTCAGCTCCGCGCGGAAGGCGACATGATGCTCGCAACCAAGCTGGGCGAGCTGTTCAACATGGGCTGAGCCCGGTAAACGGCGTTCCGAAAAAAACCTGCGTTCGCGCAGGTTTTTTTGTGTCTGTGACCCGGCCTATTGCCCACCCCACTGTTCGACGGCTTCCCTGGCTTGCTCATTCACCGGCACGGCAACAAGTCCCGATGAAGACAGCCTGACGTCAAAGATCGCGCCGTCGCGCATCGGCATGAACGTCGCATTACCGTAAACCCCCTCGATAAAAGGCAGGTTGAACTGGCGATCCAGTGCCCAGAGGTCCGGCCATCGCCCCCCACTCAACCCGATGACGGTTCGGGGCTCGGTTCGCTCCTGCTCCAGAGACGTGTAACGGCCGCTCAGTCTTTCCAGGCGATATCCGGGCGCAATACCTAGCCATCGAATGGGGCCGGAGAATCGAAGGATACGAGCATCCATCTGCCACTGGTCACCATGGACCGCCTCGGTGATCGGCGCCTCGTTTTTCCGCTCGACGGTCACCCGCCAGAGTTGTTCGCCCTGCCGGGTGGTGGAGATGGACGCCACCGTCTGCATCCCCTCAAGCGACTGGTAACCGGTGAGACTCACCGCAATAGACAGTGTGTAGATGCCCAGAACCAGGGCGCCAAAGACGGCCATTCCCTTGAGCCAGCCAAGCAGCCAGCGCGGACGCAGAAAGAAGATCAGGCTCGCAATCACCAGGACCGCACCAATGACGATCAGTACGATGGCGGCGAGATCATAAGACATGACGTTACAACCCGACGTCGTCCAGCGAGGACTCGGCCAGCTTCAGCAGATCCGGATTCCGGTCTTCGCGGTTGCCGATGCTCTCGATGTAATACTCAAGTGACGTCAGCGCATCCGCCAGGGCCTCAAGCACCTGATTCGAGGGTGCCTCCCGGGCATCCAGCAGCCGTTCCTGGATGGAGGCTGCCACACGCGCCAACACGTCTGCCGCACCCGGATCGTCCACCATCTGCAACCCACCCCAGATGCTGTGGAGCGTGACCGGGAGGTTGGCCAGGTGCAGCTTGTCGTAATCGGATTCGATAAACGCGGTAATTGCCCGCTTCGCGAGCGTCAGGGCACTGCGGGCTTCATCCGCCACCACGAACAATGCTTCGCGGAGATACACTGATTCTTCTCGGCGACGCTGGCTTCCTGCCAGCGCGTCGGTCTCGGAGGTGATACCCCGGGTCACGATCTGCATGACCGCGTCTTCGACACCGAGCACGGAATCGGCCAGGCGATACAGCTCTTCATCCTCAGGGAGGCGGTTGTCCTTTTCCCAGTCACGCAGTCTGCCGGCCTCCTCGCGGGAGATGGACGCCAGCTTCTGGAGATCCAGCATGACCAGGATACTGGCCAGGCGTTCAAGTGCATCGGCAATCGACGACAATTCCGCCAGGTCCGGCTCAATGCCGCGCTCAATGATGTCGAGCTTGTCCTTCAGCTGGTTGAGTTCATCCTGCAAGGCGTCCGAGAGGGATTTGAGAACGTCACTTCCGGGACCATAGAGTCGGCGGGCGTGCGCTTCAAGCATCGAGTCCGGAAACTCGGCCGGCGTTAACTTGAATGCGGATAGTACGTTGGTCACCTCCGGGTTACCCGAACCGCTGCGATACAGCAGGTAAACGAGATCCCGTATCAGAGAATCCGGGGCGTCTTTGGCGGTGGCGACCTTGCCGACATACACCACTTCGCGGGCGTACCGTTCAATACGCATCAGCATCCGCTTGCGGGCCTTGTTGAACACCATGGCGCGATCCAGCATGGTATCCGCCACTGTCGCCAGCAGGCACCACATCTGCCCCATCGGTGCGCCCTGGCAGAGCCGCGCGAGCCCGCGGGCCGAACGCCCGAGCAATCGCTTGTTCACGACATCGTTACGGTCCTTGAGAACCCCCAACAAAGCAACCTGGAAGGTCAGCCGCATCCTCCGGGCCAGGATCTCGTAATCTTCGTCAGTGCCTTCGAACTCGGGCAGGCGAATGCCGGAACAGAAATCCGGCCGTTCCTTGACATCAATTTCGAAGAAGCAGGATTCGGGATAGGGTTTTTCTCGTCGGGCCTCGCGGAGATCATTGATCACCGGCAGCAGGAGTTCCGGGTGATCTTCCCGTTCCCGATGGTAGTACTCGACGTAACGGCGCAGGATAAACAGAGCGCTGTTAAGGGTCGTCAGCAGAACATTCTTGTCGTCGTTGGCACCGACCGGAACGTCGTTGGCCATGGCGACGGCTTCCTGGCAAAGCAGGATGCCGCCACGAAGCTCGACCAGAATGAAGATGCCCCGCAACTGGTTCAGATAATCAACACAGTTCTGAAGGTCTTCGCCACTCTCGCGATTTTCCTGAAAGCGCTCAAGGCTGGATTCTGCCTGTTTGATGGTCTGTTCAATTTCACCCTTGACCAGATCAAACGACTGCGATTTCGTCGCCAGAGACGATTGCACCATAAACGCTTCCTGTTTAATTCGCGGAGACTACCGCATTCCTAGCCTGAGACTTGACCGGGCGCGTCGGCACCGGACTTTTTGTTATCGGCTGGCGTCCTCGCCTGCCTGTATCAAGTTCACAAAAAAAGCGCGAACTTATCATTACTTATAACACAAAACTCAAGTTGCTCAAGAAAGGCAGAATGTAACATTTGGTACAGGCTGACCCAGTTCTCATTCCGGGCTCTGCAGTTTGCGCCACAGGCTTTGCCCGGACTGCTTATCGAGCATCGACAGGAACTCGTCATGGGCCGCGGCCTCGTCTTCGGAAGCCGCCACCACGGAGAGTCGGGGCCGCTCCGCTGGCAGCCGGCGAATGCCGCCGGCGGTGCCACCGTCGGACGAGCCGGAGTCGAGCGAAAGCGCGGTCTGACCGCCGGTCATCAGCAGATACACATCCGCCAGGATCTCGGCATCCAGCAGTGCGCCGTGAAGCTCACGATTGCTGTTATCAACACCGTAGCGTTTGCAAAGCGCATCCAGGCTGTTCTTCTGTCCGGGATGCTTGGCCCGGGCGATGGCGAGGGAATCGACCACTCCGCAATGATCCGCGGTCTTGCGAACCGGCTTGAGGCGGGCGAACTCCGCGTCCATGAAGCCGATATCGAACGCGGCGTTGTGAATCACCAGCTCGGCGCCCTTGATGAACTCGAAAAACTCATCGGCGATGTCGGCAAACACGGGTTTGTCGGCCAGAAACTCGTTGGTGATGCCGTGAACCGTGATGGCTTCTGCTTCAACTTCCCGCTCGGGATTGATGTAAACGTGGTAGTTACGCCCTGTCAGCTCCCGCTCAACCACCTCGACACAGCCGATTTCAATAATCCGGTGACCATCGTTGGGATCAATGCCCGTGGTTTCCGTATCCAGTACAATCTGTCTCATGCTCTTCCTTCCGGAGGGTAATCAGTCAGGCTTCGGAAAGCTCGTCAACGCCACGATTGGCAAGCTCATCCGCCAGTTCGTTATCGGGAATGCCCGCGTGCCCCTTCACCCAGTGCCATTTTACGGTATGCCGGGCGGTTTCCGAATCCAGCTCGCGCCAGAGGTCGTCGTTCTTGACCGGCTTTTTGGCGGCCGTTTTCCAGCCGTTGCGTTTCCAGCCCGACAACCACTCCGTGATACCCTTGCGAACATACTGGGAATCTGTATAGAGGTCGACCGTACAGGACCGTTTGAGCGCTTTCAGCCCACGTATCGCCGCCATCAACTCCATACGGTTATTGGTGGTCTGCAATTCCCCACCGTACAGGGTCTTGACCGCATCACCGTAACGCAAAACGACGCCCCAGCCCCCCGGCCCCGGGTTGCCCTTGCAGGCACCGTCGGTATACAGAATTACCTTTCCAGACATTCCTACTCCTGATCTTTGGGGATACCGAGCGGCATCCCCTCCTGTTGATAGCCGCGGGAGGCACCCACGGTTCCCGTGCCTGGCAGCGAAATGACCGAACTCTTCCGCCATACCGGCTTGCGGGGAAGCCGCCCGTAGACCCGCTTTTTCGCAAGGATACAGTAATAGGCTCCGACTGGCAGGAACCGATTTCCCGAAAGCCGGGCGTCCATCTTCCGGAAGGGCCGGCGCCCGCTTCGCTGGATCGGCAGGCGCAGGAAACGGGTAACAGAACCCTGAACGGCAAAACCGAGAAGGTGCAGCCAGTCCTCCATGCGTCCCCGCAACAGAAACCGACCGCCCCAGGGGCCCAGATGCTGTCGGGATACCAGCTTGCGAACGCCCCACAGGCTGACGGGGTTGAAGCCAATCAGCAGCATGGTTCCCTCGCCCCGGAGGACCCGGGCTGCCTCGCGCAGGACCTGGTGCGGGTACGGGGAAAAATCCGCCGCGTGGTGAAGGATGACCAGATCCATGGAATCCGATGGAAACGGCAACTCGTCAGCATCACACACGACCACCCCATCGGGGGTCTGGGGCGACCAGCGCGGAGTAGTCACGATCTTCTGCACGAAATCGGTACCAGTCGCCAGCGGCAAACGGTGACTTACGGCAAGGTGCAGTTGGCGGGCACCGGAAGAACCGCCGAGTTCATAGTCACAGAAGCGCCGCTGATCCGCCAGCAATGCTCTCCCCAGCGGGGTCTGGAACCACCGCTCGAAGTTCTCGTGACGTTCCCGGTAGTCAACAGTGCCCGAGTGGATCAAAGCGTGCCCTCTTTCAGAGACGGACGGTCCCTAACGGTTGGTACGGTTGGGAGCCTTCGTTTAATGCTCTATGATAGCAGTCAGATATTGCTAACACATGTGGGGTTTTATGCTGACGATCACCGCGATTCCGGCTTTCAGTGACAACTATATATGGTGTCTTGCAGACACTGACACCGGTCGGGCCCTTGTGGTTGATCCGGGCCAGTCAGCACCGGTCGACTCACACCTGGCGCAAAATAACCTCGTCCTGGATACCATCCTGGTGACGCACCACCACCCTGATCATGTGGGCGGTATCGCCGATCTTGTAAAGGCCCATCCGGACTGCCGCGTCGTCGGACCGGCCGAGTCACCGTTCAAGAACAGCACCAGTCAGGTACACCCCGGAGATGAAGTCGTCTGGGAGGGACTGACCTTCCAGGTGCTCGGGGTTCCGGGGCACACTCTCGACCACATCGCCTACTTCAGCGATACCAACGTTGCGGGGCGGCCGGTGCTCTTCTGCGGCGATACCCTGTTCGTCTGTGGTTGCGGTCGCCTGTTTGAGGGGTCGCCGGGGCAGATGCGTCAGTCCCTCCAGACACTGCGCTCATTGCCCGAAAAAACAGCGGTTTACTGTGCCCATGAATATACGCTGGCAAACCTGAAATTCGCCCGGAGCTGGCTGCCTGACGACGCCGCCCTCGCAGATTTCGAGAAGGAATGCCTCCAGGCTCGCGACGAGGGCCGACCTACTGTTCCTTCTGAGCTCGGCAAGGAGAAGCGCCTGAATCCGTTTCTCCGCTGGGATGACCCGGCCGTTGTCGACGTCGCGCGAACCTACTGTGCCAGGCACGGACTGGCCGCTGACTCGGACAACGCGATATTCGCGGCGATCCGCCATGGCAAGGATCATTTCTGATCCCGTAACATTCCCTTTCGTCACCGTAACGAGCCGTTTCTTGACCCTCCGAACAGGGGTCTCATAGAATCGTTGCAACCTTGTGACGCTAACCCTTTAAAACGGCCGGATTTTCAATCCGGCCATGATGCACTGCGCCGGACGTTCATTATGTTGGTCAACCGAGTCTCCATCTTCCTGATTGCCAGTACATTGACTGCCGGTTGCAGCAATCTCCTTACAACGTCCCAGGATCCGCTTGACTCCGAGCAGGTCACCGTCGCCACGGGAGACGAGGACCTCAAGGAGGCCGTGCAGAACGAAGATGGCGAAGACAGCAGCGCCGACAGCCCGCTCGACGACGCGATCTCCCCCGAACTCCAGGCCGCTGCCCGGGAAGCGCGGGAAAAGCTCGACCAGCCTGAAGTCCAGAAGCCGACAAAAACTGAACAGACCCACGACCTCTGGAGTCATCTCCGTAAAGGGTTTGCGCTCAATCACGATGTCGACAACAAGCGGGTGGAAGACCAGCTACGTTGGTATTCCAGTCACCCGGGCTACATCAATCGGGTGGTCGACCGCGGCAGTCGTTACCTCTACTACATCCTGTCAGAAACCGACAAACGCGGGTTGCCCGCCGAATTTGCACTCCTGCCGGTTGTAGAAAGTGCGTTCGATCCCTTTGCCTATTCCCATGGGAGAGCAGCTGGTCTCTGGCAGTTCATTCCATCCACCGGCAAATACTTCGGCCTGACCCAGAGCTGGTGGCATGATGATCGCCGTGACATCATTTCTGCGACAGATGCCGCGCTGACCTACCTTGAGCGACTCTCCGAACGGTTTGACGGCAATTACACCCTGGCGCTGGCTGCCTACAACAGTGGCGGCGGCACCGTATCCAGCGCGATCCGCCGGAATAAAAAGGCCAACCGGCCCACCGACTTCTGGTCGTTGTCGCTGCCCAGGGAGACCCGCCATTACGTACCCAAGCTGATCGCCCTCGCCAAGATTTTCGACGATCCGGCGGCCTATGGAATCACCCTTCCACCGGTCAAGGACGAACCCTATTTCGAGGTGGTCAAAACCGGATCGCAGCTGGACCTGGCGCAGGCGGCCAAGCTGGCCAACGTGGACATCGAGGAGGTCTATCTCCTCAACCCGTCCTATAACCGCTGGGCAACCAACCCGGACGGACCGCACCGTCTGCTCGTTCCCCGCGAAAATGCCGAGACCTTCCGCCAGGCACTGGCGAACTTCCCGATCAGCAAAAGAGTCTCCTGGAAAAACTACAATGTGCAGTCGGGCGACAGCCTGATCACCATTGCGCGTAAGTTCAACACCACGCCGAGCGTGATCCAGCAGGTCAATAAACTGAATTCCGATCTGATCCGAATCGGCCAGCGGCTGCTGATCCCCTCGGCCACAAAGGGATCGGATGCCTATGCGCTCAGCGCTGCCCAGCGGCTGGAGCGCAAACAGGATCGCAAGCGTTCAGGGAACAAGGTTCGTTACACCGTCCGGCCGGGGGATACCTTCTGGGATATCGCCCGGGAGCACCGGGTATCGGTACGCGAAGTCGCAGCATGGAACGGAATGGCGCCGGGGGATCCGTTGATACCAGGGAAAAAACTGGTGATCTGGTCAAAAACCGCCCAGCCATCGACCCTCGTGGCGTCCAATTCGGCGCGCGGAAAATCAATGGTACGAAAGGTCGGATATCGTGTTCGTAAAGGCGACTCCCTGTCTGCCATTGCCAGTCGCTTTTCCGTAAACGTGCGCGACATCGCAAGCTGGAACGACCTTAATACCTCCCGTTATCTGCAACCCGGGCAAAGTCTGGTACTCTACGTGGACATTCGTAACAGTCCGTAAACAACCTATGACAAGAACACGGAAAGCCTTATTTTTCACGGCCCTGCTGGGCACACTTGCACTGGTGACCACGTCAACGCAGGCAGCCACGGGCACTGAAGCCGTTACCCCGCAGCACGGCCTCGCCATGCACGGCGAGCCCAAGTACCCCAAGGGCTTTTCCCACTTCGACTACGTCAATCCCGACGCCCCAAAAGGCGGCACGCTGAAACTGTCCGTGTATGCCAACGGCTATGATTCGTTCAACCCGTTCGACATCAAGGGGATTGCGGCTGCCGGTATCACCACCTATCTGTACGACACGCTTCTGGAGTCCTCCGCCGACGAACCCTTTTCCGAATACGGTCTGATCGCAGAATCCGTGGAAACGCCCGAGGACCGCAGTTATGTGGTGTTCAACCTGCGTAAGGAGGCCCGATTCCAGGATGGTCAGCCCATTACCGCCGAGGACGTGAAATTCACCTTCGAGACCCTGGTGACCAAAGGCCATCCGTTCTACCGGAACTACTATGCGGATGTCGCCGATGTTGTGGTCGAGGGTCCGAGGCGGATCCGCTTCGACTTCAAGGAAACCACCAACCGCGAACTGCCCCTGATTCTCGGCCAGATGCCGATTCTGCCGGCGCACTATTGGAAAGACCGGGAGTTCGGGAAAAACGGCCTGACGCCGCCCGTCGGGAGCGGTCCCTATCGCATCTCCGACTTCGAAGCGGGCCGTTCGATCACCTATGAACGCGTCAAGGACTACTGGGCCAAAGACCTGGGCGTCCGGAAGGGGCGCTTCAACTTCGACCACATCCGTTACGACTACTACTCGGACGACAACGTAGCGCTCGAGGCCTTCAAGGCCGGTAACTTTGATTTCCGACTGGAGTCCTCCGCAAAGAACTGGGCGACCGCCTATACCGGCCCGAAGTTCGACGATGGCTCGATCGTCAAGGAATCCATCGAACACCACCGTCCCGCCGGAATGCAGGGTTTCGCATTCAATACCCGTCGCGCGGTGTTCAGTGATCCCACCGTTCGTCGCGCCCTCGCCTACGCCTTTGACTTCGAGTGGGCCAACGAAAACCTGTTTTACGGCCAGTACACCCGGACGGACAGCTATTTCGAGAACAGCGACCTGGCATCGAGCGGTCTGCCCACGGGCCGGGAACTGGAAATCCTGGAACCCTTCCGCAAGCAGTTGCCGGAGGAGGTTTTCACGCAGGAGTACACGCCCCCGTCGACGGCCGGACAACAGGGGCTGAGACAGAACCTTCGGAAGGCCCTGGAACTACTGCGCTCCGCCGGTTATGCCATCGAGGATGGCAAGATGATCAACCAGGAAACGGGAGAACCACTGGCGTTCGAAATGCTCCTGTTCCAGAAGAGTTTCGAAAGGGTCGTGCTGCCGTTCAAGAAGAACCTGGCGCGGCTCGGCATTGATATGAGCCTGCGGGTCGTGGACAGCAACCAGTATGTCCAGCGGGTCCGCAACTTCGACTTCGACATGATTGTCCAGAGCATCCCGGAATCCGATTCCCCGGGCAACGAACAGCGGGAATACTGGTATTCCTCCAATGTGAACGTGACCGGCTCACGCAACTACATGGGCGTAAACGATCCGGTGGTCGACAAGCTCGTCGACATGATTATCCAGGCACCCAGCAGGGAGGAACTGGTCTACCGGGTCCGGGCCCTGGATCGGGTTCTGTTGCATGGTTACTACGTGATTCCCCAATGGCACCTGACCAGCGACCGGGTCGCGTACTGGAACAAACTCGAGCGCCCGAAGATGACCCCCAAGAACGGCTTCGACCTCAACAATTGGTGGATAAAGCCCTGATTAACCGGCCCGCTGGATCCAGGCAGTCATAGAAGGAATCCTCTCCGACATGGGCATCTACATCCTCAGACGGCTGGCACTGATCATCCCGACGCTGATCGGGATCATGCTGTTGAACTTTGTCATTGTGCAAGCCGCCCCTGGCGGGCCCGTGGAACAGCTGATCGCCGAGATGGAAGGCCACGGTGGCAACGCCCTGGCCCGCGCCGCAGGTGGCGGCTCCGGGGGCGAAGTGGCCACTGCCAGCGGGGACACCCGCGGGTCCCGGGGCATCCCGGATGAGCTACTGCAGGAAATCCGGGTGATGTACGGCTTCGACAAGCCGGCTCCGGAGCGTTTCCTGCAGATGCTCGAGAACTACGCCACGTTCGACTTTGGTGACTCCTTCTTCCGCGAGAAAAGCGTCATCGACCTGATTCTCGACAAGATGCCGGTTTCCATATCCCTGGGGCTCTGGTCAACCCTCATCATTTATCTGGTCTCCATTCCGCTGGGTGTCCGCAAGGCGGTCTACGATGGCTCACGTTTCGATGTGTGGACCAGTTCCGTCATTGTGGTCGGTTACGCCATACCGGGATTCCTGTTCGCATTCCTGCTCATTGTTCTATTCGCCGGTGGCACTTACTTCGACTGGTTTCCGCTGCGGGGGCTGACGTCGGACAACTTCGACCAACTGAACTGGTACCAGAAGGTCCTGGATTACTTCTGGCACATTGCCCTGCCCGTGACCGCGAACGTCATTGGTGGCTTTGCCACTCTGACGCTGTTGACCAAGAATTCCTTCCTGGACGAGATCAGCAAGCAATATGTCGTGACCGCCAGAGCCAAGGGGCTCGACGACAAGCGCGTGTTGTACGGCCATGTGTTCCGCAACGCCATGCTGATCGTGATCGCCAGCATGCCGGGCGTACTGGTCACGCTGTTTTTCACCGGGTCGTTGCTGATCGAAGTGATCTTTTCCCTGGATGGTCTGGGTCTGCTCGGGTTCGAGGCGGCGCTGAACCGGGACTATCCCGTGATCTTCGGAACCCTGTATATATTCACGCTCATGGGCCTGATTCTTAAACTGGTGAGCGACATCACCTACGTGCTGGTGGATCCGCGTATCGATTTTGAAAGCCGGGAGGGTGCCTGACCATGGCGACCCTCAGCCCGATTCAGCAACGCCGGCTCCGGAATTTCAGGAATAACCGGCGCGGTTACTGGTCACTCTGGATTTTTCTCGTGCTGTTTGGCCTGTCACTCTGTGCCGAGCTGATTGCCAATGACAAGCCCCTGGTCCTGTCTTACAAAGACCAGCTGTATTTTCCGGTGTTTCAGACCGTATCGGAGGAAACCTTCGGCGGCTTTCTGCCCACCGAGGCGGATTACCGGGATCCTTTCATAGAGAATGAGATCAAGGCCCATGGCTGGATGGTCTGGCCGCCGATCCGTTTCAGCTACGACACCATCAATTACGACCTGGACGTTCCCTCGCCTGCGCCGCCGAGCGCCGTCAACTGGCTGGGTACCGATGATCAGGGCCGGGACGTCGCCGCCCGGGTCATTTATGGCTTCCGGCTGTCCGTGATTTTCGGACTGACGTTGACCTTTGCCAGCTGCATCGTTGGCGTTGCCGCCGGCGCATTGCAGGGCTACTACGGTGGCAAAGTGGATCTGCTTGGCCAGCGATTCATCGAGGTGTGGTCGGGACTGCCGGTACTCTACCTGCTGATTATCCTCTCCAGCATCGTGGAACCGAACTTCTGGTGGTTGCTGGGTATCATGTTGCTGTTCAGCTGGATGGGGCTGGTCGATGTGGTTCGGGCGGAGTTTCTCCGGGCCCGCAACTTCGAATACGTCAAAGCCGCCCGGGCGCTCGGGCTGGACAACCGAAAAATCATGTTCCGCCATATTCTGCCCAACGCCATGGTCGCCACCCTCACCTTCCTGCCCTTCATACTGACCGGCGCCATTACCGGACTGACGTCACTCGATTTCCTGGGCTTCGGGCTGCCGCCCGGATCGCCCTCTCTTGGGGAACTGATCGCCCAGGGCAAGGCCAATCTTCAGGCGCCCTGGCTGGGCATCTCCGCGTTTGTGTCCCTCTCTCTCATGCTTACCCTCCTGGTGTTTACCGGTGAAGCCGTGAGAGACGCTTTCGATCCAAGGAAGAGCTGATATGAGCAACCTGTTGGATATCGACGAGCTCTCCATTGCCTTCGACGGTGCCGACCCTGTGGTCCGGTCACTGTCATTCCGTGTTGCGCCCGGCGAAACCGTCGCTCTGGTGGGTGAAAGTGGTTCCGGCAAATCCATCTCCGCCCTGTCCGTCCTCAGACTGCTCGACGAACGCCACGCCAGCTACCCCACGGGCCAGATCCGGTTCCGCGGCGAGGACCTGTTGAAAGCGCCCCCCAAAAGGCTCCGGCAGATTCGTGGACGGGAAATCAGCATGATTTTCCAGGAACCGATGACCTCGCTGAATCCGCTCCATAGCGTCGAAAAGCAGATTGGCGAAGCCCTCGCACTGCACAAGGGCCTTAGGGGAAGCCAGGCCCGCAAACGCACCATTGAACTGCTCGACCTGGTCGGTATTCCAAATCCCGAATCCCGCCTGACCAGCTATCCCCACCAGTTATCCGGTGGCCAGAAGCAGCGGGTGATGATTGCCATGGCGCTGGCCAACGAGCCAGACCTGCTTATCGCGGACGAACCGACCACGGCGCTCGATGTCACCGTTCAGAAACAGGTGCTGGAACTGCTGACCCGGCTTCAGGAAAAGCTGGGAATGGCGATTCTCCTCATTACTCACGACCTCAGTATCGTTCGGCGCTATGCCGACCATGTTGTGGTCATGGAGCGCGGCTCCGTCGTTGAACGGGCCGACACAGAGCGATTATTCGAGCACCCGGAACATCCCTATACACGAAAGCTTCTGGATGCCGAACCGCCAGAGGCACCGCTGGCATCCGAACCCCGGCGGGATCACCTCCTGAACGTGCATGGACTGAACGTGCGCTTTCCGATCAAGAAATCCCTGTTCGGAAAAATCCGGAAAGAATTTCACGCCGTCCAGGACGCTGCGTTCCAGCTCCACAAAGGTCAGACCCTGGGTATCGTCGGCGAAAGCGGCAGTGGTAAAACCACCATCGGCCATGCCCTGTTGAAACTGACCGCCAGCACCGGACAATTCCAGCTGGATGGCCAGGAACTGTCCGGCCTGAACCAGAAGGAATTCCGGCCCTTCCGGCGCCGCATACAGATTGTCTTTCAGGATCCGTTCGGCAGCCTTAGCCCCAGAATGTCCATTGCCGACATCGTGCGTGAGGGACTGGAAATCCATGATTCGGCGAACGCCGGGCAGCATGACGAGAAAGTGATCCGGGCCCTGGCCGATGTCGGGCTGGACCCGGAAGCCCGACACCGATACCCCCACGAATTTTCAGGGGGGCAACGGCAGCGGATCGCGATCGCCCGCGCCCTGGTGCTCCAGCCGGATCTCATAATCCTCGACGAACCGACGTCGGCCCTGGACCGAACCGTTCAAAAGCAGGTGATCGAATTGCTCCGGGATATCCAGACCCGTTATGGACTAAGCTATATTTTTATCAGCCACGATCTGGCAGTCGTGCGGGCACTGAGCCACAAACTGCTGGTGCTGCAACACGGCAAGGTGGTCGAATACGGAGATGCCGTCGACATCTTCAGGGCGCCCAGGCAGCGCTATACCCAGGAGTTGTTGAACGCCGCGTTCTTCTATCAGGCCCCACGCGAAGCAACTACGACCAATTGAGCGTTACCCTTGGCAGACCAGTTGAGGATAATGCTCGAAAATCAGGAACACAGGGAGAATCACCCATGGGAATGCTGAGTGGCAAGAAAGCGCTGATTGTGGGCGTTGCCAGTAAACACTCGATTGCCTACGGCATCGCCGAATCTTTCGCTCGTGAAGGCGCGGAAATGGCCTTCACCTATCAGAATGAAAAGCTTCAGTCCCGGGTAGAGAAATTTGCCGAGCAATGGGGCAGCAAGCTGACCTTCCCCTGCGACGTGGCCAGCGACGAAGAAATCGAAAACGTGTTTACCGAGCTGAACAAGCACTGGGACAACATCGATATCATCATCCACGCCGTCGGTTTCGCACCGGCCAATGAGCTGAACGGCAACTATGTCGATGTCACCACCCGTGACGGGTTCCGCATTGCCCATGACATCAGCTCCTACAGCTTTGTCGCCCTGGCCAAGGGCGCCCGGAAGATGATGCACGAGAATTCCTCCCTGCTGACCCTGAGCTACCTGGGTGCCGAGCGGGTTCTCCAGAACTACAACGTGATGGGCCTTGCCAAGGCATCGCTTGAGGCGAACGTTCGGTATATGGCCGCGAGCCTGGGCAAGGAAGGCATCCGTGTAAACGGAATCTCAGCCGGCCCGATCAAGACGCTCGCAGCGTCGGGGATTGCCAGCTTCCGTCGCATGCTGGCTGAAAATGCCAAGCGGGCTCCTCTGCGCCGGAATGTGACCACGGAAGAGGTAGGTAACGCAGCGGCGTTCCTGTCGTCGGACCTGGCCAGCGGTATTACCGGCGAGATCATGTACGTCGATGCCGGCTTCAATATTACCGGTATGGGTGAGCTGGACGAGTAAGCCCGTCCCATTTTCCAAAAGCCGGCGCCCTTGACGCCGGCTTTTTTATTCCTCCGCCATCGCCCTCGCGACGGCATCCACCCACTCGACGTAAGCGGTTTCGTCAGACTCCACGATGTGCATGCCAACCAGGAATGCGCCATCGTTCGGCCGGCACCAGATGACCTCCACCGTCAGCCTGAATGGTTCTCCAACACTCGACAGGGTAACGGTGACGGGCAACAGCGCACCAATGGATACCGGCTCCGAGACAGACAGGCAGAGCCCACTGGCGGAGATATCCCGGATGTTGCAGGTCAGCTGACGGCCGTCACCCTCCCCATCGCCCTCTTCCGGCATCACGGCCTCAAGTTCCAGCACGGCTCTGGCCCGGGCCGTCAGTCGATAATCCGACCGGTTATCGCGATCGTCGGAAACGTCCTGGTTCCGGCCGAATTGGTAGTCAAGATCAGTCATTATTGTTATTCCCTCAGTTTCTACCCACTCGTATTCTTCCGACCACACGGGTCAGGGTGTCGTCGAACTCGGCGCTGCTGCCGAGAATACGAATCCGGTCTTCCAGAATCCCCTGCACCAGATCGGATTCCAGGAATTCCTGTCGGTTGAGCCCCAGTCGATCAACAAACACCAGCTTTCGGGATGCGTTGATACGCACGGCCAGCTTGAGCCTCTGGGGATCCCGTTCGGGTTCAGCCCGAACAGTGATCCATCCGCCGAGCTTGATGCCCGCTACCTGCTTTTCCGCCAGAAGCGTTCGTTCACGAAGGTCCCGCTGGCGCTCGGCTTCCTCGTCGGCGATTCGCTTCTGCTCGATCTCTTCCCGCTGACGCGCAAGTTCCGCTTCACGTTCCGCCTCGCGAGCCCTCCGCTGCTCGGCTTCGGCCTCCCGTTGCAACCTCAGCGCTTCCGCCCTGGCCCGTGCTTCCTGTGCAGCACGTTCACGCTGCTTGCGCTGTTTCTCGCAGACGTCGGCCAGAACCGACACCGTGTCTTTAAGAACCTTTCCAAATGCGGTCAGCTCAGGCAGCGGCCGGAGCAAACCAGCATCCATTTCCTTCTTGAATTCCACCCAACCCTGGAGCCCAAGCTTGACCCCTGCGCCATTGGTCCAGAGAACCTCCCCGGAATCCTCAAGGAACGCAAAAAAATACCGCCGTTCCTGCTTCTGGCCTTCACCATTGACGAACCAGCGATCGGCAAGCCTCTCGAGCTCTTCCGGTTCCGGTTTTGTGGTACTCAGCCAACCAGACTGCCAGGTTAGCGGCGCAGGCGTGGACAAGGGGTCGACCAGATCCACCGACTCACCACGCAATCGAGCCACGAGTACCGATTCGATACCGTCCAGGGCGCCAGCAGGCAAGGGCTCCGACATCACCCGTTGCCAAACGTCTGCCACCCGGTCGCCCAGCTGTTCCCCGACCTGATAGAGGCGGTTCCGGTCCTTGTCCGAGAGCGCCGGGTCGCCGGCCCAGACCAGCCATTCCAGCAATTTGCTGCCGTGGCGGAGCTCCTCGCTGTCGACACCCGAGGACCAGGCCGCCTGCTTCAGCAGTCGATACCAATTGTCTCTCAAAAAGCGGGCAACCGGCTCCGGCAAACGACGATTCTGCAGCGCCCGGCCCAATAACGCCCGGGCGATCTGATCTGCATACCGCTGGCGGGACGCGCCCTGCTCGGTCTCCAGCAACCGCCGGGACAGTTTTTCAACCTGAGCCTCCCGCTTGCGGGCATCGGTCGTCCAGTCTTCGCAAAAGCGCTTCAAGGCAGCGATTCCTTCGTCCTCAAAGGTTGCCGAAACAGCCACTATGAGGGACTGGAGCTGGTCCAGCAGCGCCTTTCCGGATCGGCCACCGGTGTTGCTCCAACCACGCCACTCCTGGAGACCATCGAGCCACTGGACCAGGTCCGGGTCGAAAGCACGGGGGCCCTCCAGATTCATTCTCCAGGCGAGATAAAATCGCAGCCGTGCAATCCTGCGGCTAAGTTCCGGATGGAGCCCACTGGTCTTGAGGAAAAGGTCCATTATGCGATCTGCAATGTACGCTGCGTTCACCTGTCGGACCGACCAGTCCAGATTCACCGAACGAATCACATGTGTGACCCGCTCGTCGCGCTGCTCAGCCCAGCAGGACGCCATCAACGGGCGCCAGTCACTGACATCCCCCTCGGCGAGTTTGCCTGGAGGGTAAGGCAGGTCCGGAACACGGATGCCTGCCAGGATCGCATCAATGCCGCCGGAGAGTGCGCCCCCCGGCGATGCGGTACCCGATTTCTTGCGTGGTTCTGACATCCGATCCCCGTCGCCCGGAAGCGTTGAAAAGGCCCTGTAAATAACGCAGTATAACCAACTCGTCGGGGTTTATCGCAACCGACCCCGACCGTTTATGCCGTTAATCAGTATTCCTCGAAATAACCGGTTTCCGGACTCAATTCTCGAAGGGATATATCGACCAGAACCGGGGAAACAGAACAACATGTCGGGTAAGAAATTAGAAGATCTGAACGTGGCCAGCACGGAGACGCTCATTACACCGGAAGCGCTGAAATCGGAAATGCCACTTTCAGACCAGGCAGCCGAGACGGTTGCCAACAGTCGGCAGGCAATCTACGACATCATGGACGGTAAAGACCATCGTCTGTTTGTCGTCGTGGGCCCTTGCTCCATCCACGATGTCGACGCAGCACGGGATTATGCCAAACGCCTGAAGGCACTGGCCGATGAGGTCAGCGATACCCTGCTGATCGTGATGCGGGTGTATTTTGAAAAGCCCCGTACCACCGTGGGCTGGAAGGGCCTGATCAACGATCCTCACCTGAACGATACCTTCGACATCGAGCAGGGCCTTCACATCGGCCGCCGACTGCTGCTGGACATCAATGAAATGGGCCTTCCGGCAGCCACCGAGGCGCTGGATCCGATCTCCCCGCAGTACCTCCAAGACACAATCGCCTGGTCCGCCATCGGTGCGCGCACAACCGAATCACAGACTCACCGCGAAATGAGCAGTGGCCTGTCCATGGCTATCGGGTTCAAAAACGGGACCGACGGCAGTCTCGATGTTGCCGTGAACGCCATGAAATCCGTGTCGCATCCCCACAGCTTCCTGGGCATCGACCAGAAGGGCCAGGTCGCGATTATCCGTACCAAAGGCAACAACTACGGCCACGCGGTATTGCGTGGCGGCGGCGGCAAGCCGAATTACGATTCGGTCAGCGTTGCCCTGTGCGAACAGGCACTGGAAAAGGCAGGATTGAGAAAGTCCATCATGGTCGACTGCAGTCACGCCAACTCCAACAAGGATCCGGGAATCCAGCCGTTGGTAATGCAGGACATCACCCATCAGATTCTTGAAGGCAATCAGTCGATCCAGGGCCTGATGGTAGAGAGCAACATCAACTGGGGCAACCAGTCGATTCCGGAAAAGCTCGAAGACCTGAAATACGGTGTTTCGATCACCGATGCCTGCATTGACTGGCCGACCACAGAGAAGGCCATCCGGGAAATGCGGGACAAACTCAAGGACGTGCTGCCAAAGCGGACGGCCTGAGTTCGAGCGATAGAGCAAAAAAGGGAACCCGCGGGTTCCCTTTTTTCATGGCGTTCAGCTATTCGGTTGCGGTGCGCCACCGGGCAGGCCACCCACCCAGTCCAGTTTGCCACGCAGGTTCACCACTTCGCCGATAACCACCAGCGTCGGTGGCCGTATCTGCTCCGCATCTACCTGGGCAACAATGGTGTCCAGGGTGGCGGTAACCACCTGCTGGTCCGGCGTGGTGCCTTTTGAAATCAGGGCGACGGGCATGTCGGGAGACATCCCGTGCTGTACCAACTGCCGCGCAATCACCGGAAGGCCGACCAGCCCCATATAGAACACCAGGGTCTGGTTGTTCTGGACGAAGTCGGTCCATGGCAAGTCGCAGGTGTCATTCTTCAGATGACCGGTGATAAACCGGACGGACTGGGCATAGTCGCGATGGGTCAGTGGAATACCGGCATACGCGGCACAACCGGAAGCAGCCGTGATGCCCGGTACCACCTGGAACCGGACCCCCGCCGCCGCGAGGGTTTCGATTTCTTCGCCACCCCGGCCGAAAATGAAGGGATCCCCTCCCTTCAACCGCACCACCTTTTTGCCCTGCCGGGCCAGATCCACCAGCCTCTGGTTAATCTGCTCCTGGGGCAAGGTGTGATTTGAACGCTGTTTGCCCACATGGACCTTTTCAGCGGTGTCGGGAATCAAATCCAGAATCGGCGGTGAGACCAGTCGATCATAGAGTACTACCTCGGCGGACGTGATCAGACGCCAGGCTTTGAGAGTCAGTAACTCCGGATCGCCGGGACCGGCACCGACAAGCGCCACTTCGCCCTCCGAGTTGTTCGGATTACGAGTGACCGGGTTGGTCCTGTTACGCACCGGTCCCGGCCGGGCTGCAACGCCCGAAACGGGACCTGAAGCGGGACGCTCCGTCATTGGATCACTTCGAGCCCGCCCATATAGGGCTTCAGCGCTTCGGGAACCGCGATACTGCCATCCGGCTGCTGGTAGTTTTCCATAACCGCAATCAGGGCCCGGCCCACGGCAAGTCCGGAGCCGTTAAGCGTATGAACCGGTTCCGGTTTGCCCGTGTCCGGGTTCCGCCAGCGGGCCTGCATGCGACGCGCCTGGAAATCCCGGGTATTGGAGCAGGAGGAGATTTCCCGATATTTGTCCTGTCCGGGCAGCCAGACCTCGAGATCGTAGGTTTTCGCAGCCGAAAAGCCCATGTCGCCGCCACACAGCGTGACCACCCGGTACGGGAGCTCCAGGCGCTGCAACACCTTCTCGGCATGGCCGGTGAGCGCCTCAAGGGCCGCGTCCGAATCTTCCGGTCGCACCACCTGCACCAGCTCCACCTTGTCGAACTGGTGCTGCCGGATCATGCCACGGGTGTCGCGCCCGTAGGAACCGGCCTCACTCCGGAAACAGGGAGTGTGGCAGACCATTCGCAGGGGCAGCTCTTCGGGGCCAAGTATGGTGTCTGACACCAGATTGGTGGCCGGCACTTCAGCAGTGGGTATCAGGTACAGTGGATGTTCACCTTCGGTCTTGAACAGATCTTCCTCGAACTTGGGCAACTGCCCGGTGCCGTAGAGCGTCTCCGCATTCACGAGGTACGGCACGTATGCTTCGAGATAACCATGCTCTCCCGTATGCAGGTCCAGCATGAACTGGGCCAGTGCCCGGTGCAGCCTGGCAATACCACCGCGCATCACCGCAAACCGGGAATGGGCCAGCCTGGTAGCCGTTTCAAAATCCAGGCCGTTCAGGGCCTCGCCCAGCGAGACATGATCCCTGGGCTCGAAATCGAAAGCGCGGGGCTCACCCCAGGTCCGGATCTCGACGTTGTCGTCCTCGCTTTCCCCGGCGGGTACGTCTTCGTCCGGCAGGTTCGGAATGCCGGACAGAAAGGCATTGAGCTCCTCCTGCAACCCGCGGAGGGATTCCTCGGCCTCGGAGCGCTGCTTCTTCAGGTTCTCCACTTCCTCCAGAAGCGGCTGGATATCCTCGCCGGCGGCTTTGGCCTTACCGATGGATTTGGACCGCTTATTCTGCTCGCTCTGCAACGTCTCAGTGCGCACCTGAAGCTCACGGCGACGCTCTTCCAGTTGCTCGAAGGCAGCAACATCGAATTCGAAATTCTTGATGGCCAGCCGGCGGGCAATCTCTTCGGTCTGGGTACGGACGCGTTTGGGATCGAGCATGGTAGTCCTGGTTTTTCCGGTTTTCGAAGTGGGTTCAATGACCCGCCATTATACCCGCACAAACGGCGCTGGCCACCGTCGGACCTCAGGAATACCGTTTGTTCGGGCTCTGGTCATTCAGGGCATCGAGGCGCTGGCGCTTTTCCGCAAGCTTGATTTCCAGACCGCGCTGAACCGGCTGGTAGTAACGGCGTTCGTGAATCGCCTCCGGCAGATAGGATTCGCCCGCCGCAAAGGCGTCCGGCTCGTCATGGGCATAGCGGTAGGATGCGCCATGCCCCATGGAGGCCAGCAGTTTGGTGGGTGCGTTTCTCAGGTGAACGGGAACCTCGAGATCCGGATCCTGGCGGATATCCGCCATACACTGGTTGAATGCCTTGTAGACCGCATTGCTTTTAGGCGCCATCGCCAGGTAGGTCACCGCCTGGGCCAAGGCCAATTCGCCCTCGGGCGAACCCAGCCGCTCCTGACAGTCCCAGGCATCCATGGCAATGCGGAGGGCTCTGGGATCAGCGTTACCAATATCTTCACTGGCAATCCGCACCAGGCGCCGGGCAACATAAAGCGGGTCACAGCCGCCGTCCAGCATCCGACAAAGCCAGTACAGGGAACCATCGGGATCGGATCCACGAACCGACTTGTGGAGCGCCGAAATCTGGTCATAAAACACGTCTCCACCCTTGTCAAAGCGGCGCAGACTGGTTTGCATCACCTGCTCAAGCACCGCCTCCGATACCGTGTCCCGGCCCTCGGCATCAGGCTCGGCAAGATCGGCCGCCACTTCCAGGATGTTCAATGCTCGGCGGGCATCGCCGCCGGAGGCGGCGGCCATCAACTCAAGAACCCGGTCCGGCACCGCGAGTCGCCCTGCAAATCCATGACCGGAATCAAGAGCGCGCCGCAATAGGGTGAGAACCTCGGCTGCCTCCAGGTTTTTCAGCACATACACACGGGTTCGGGACAGTAAGGCGCTGTTGAGCTCAAAAGACGGGTTTTCCGTGGTGGCCCCGACAAAGATAAACGTGCCATCTTCGATGTGGGGAAGAAAAGCGTCCTGCTGGCTTTTATTGAAGCGATGCACCTCATCAACGAACAGCAGGGTGTCGCGGCCTTCCGACTGTTTGCGATTGCGCGCGCGCTCCACCACCGCACGAATGTCCTTGACGCCGCTGAGCACGGCCGACACGGTTTCAAACGCGAGATCGCCAACGTTCGCCAGCAGGCGGGCAAAGGTGGTCTTGCCCACCCCCGGGGGGCCCCAGAGAATCATCGAATGGAGCTGACCCTGTTCGACGGCTCGCCGGAGAGGCTTACCCGGCCCCACCAGGTGAGTCTGACCGACGTAATCATCCAGTGTTTCGGGGCGCATTCTCGCCGCCAGCGGCTGGAAGCCCGCCTCCTGGCTGAAGAGATTCTCCTGCATCAGCTCCCTTCCCGGATGACATCCACGCCATCCGGATAGTCCAACGTGAAAGCTCCGGCATCGATGGTGTCATTCAAACGGATATGGTCGAAGCTCAGTATGCTAAGTTGCGAGAGCGAATCACGCATCCGCATTTCCTGGAGCTCTCCCTGGAAGAAGCTCAGGCGCAGCGATGTAAACAATGAATCCGGGCTACGGGGTTCCAGGGTGAACTCACGGGTATGCTCGCCAAGCTTGCGTTCGCTGACCCGGTAGGTTTCGTCCAGGTTATCCACCTGTCCGCTCAGCAACAGGGCCGGCGTAGACTGGACCCGCCCGTCGAGCTTCTGAATGGTCACCTGTTCAAGGTCGGGATCGTAAACCTGAACGGTCTTGCCATCACTGACGATGTATTGGGAAAGCGGTTTACTGGTTTCCCAATAAAACAGACCGGGTCTTTTCGCCTTGAGCTTGCCATTCGTCTCCTGCACCTGGTTGCCCTTTTCATTCACAACCACCTGAATGAAATCTGCCTGATAAGTCTCGTAGCCTCCCAGAATGTCAGTCAGCTCGCTGGCCGCCTTCGCTCCAGTCACTTCGATTGCGGCGCTGTCACCGTCAGCAAACGCCGGAACGCTGAATGCCAGGGCTGCTATCAGGGCCAATACACATTTCATCGGGGAACACGTCATTCAGTTCCGCTCCTAGTCTCTTGGCGGTGGTGGCGCCAGCACTTCCCGGGCTCCGTTATGGCCCGCCGCACTCACCACACCGGACGCTTCCATGGCTTCCACCAGGTTCGCGGCTCGGTTGTAGCCAATCTTGAATTTACGCTGGACCGATGAGATCGATACTCGCCGGCCCTCGGTCACAAACGCGACCGCCTCGTCGTACAGGGAATCCCCTTCGCTATCTCCCCCGCCTTCGCTGAGGCTGGGAACTCCGGGCAACTTTTCGCCCTCTGCGCCGGTCAGCACGTCATCGACGTATTCGGGCTCGCCCCGGTCCTTCCACGCGCTGACCACGCGATGCACCTCGTCGTCATCGACAAAGGCACCGTGAACCCGAACGGGCAGGCCGGAACCCGGCGGCAGGTACAGCATGTCGCCGTGCCCCAGGAGCTGCTCCGCACCGCCCTGATCGAGCACTGTCCGGGAATCAATCTTTGAGGACACCTGGAAAGAGATCCGGGTCGGGATGTTGGCCTTGATCAAACCGGTAATGACATCCACGGACGGACGTTGGGTCGCCAGTATCAGATGAATGCCGGCGGCACGGGCTTTCTGGGCAATCCGGGCGATCAGCTCTTCCACCTTTTTGCCCACGATCATCATCATGTCGGCAAACTCGTCGATCACCACGACGATAAAGGGCAAGGTTTCCAGCTCCGGATGGTACTGCTCTTCGTTATCCAGGTACTCATCCGGCTGCCACAAGGGATCCAGGATCGGTTCTCCCGCGGCCCGGGCATCCTTCACCTTCCGGTTGAAACCGGCAAGGTTACGAACACCGAGCTTCGCCATCAGTTTGTAACGTCGCTCCATCTCGGCCACACACCACCGGAGCGCGTTTGCGGCCTCCTTCATGTCGGTAACCACCGGCGCCAGGAGATGGGGTATGCCGTCGTAGATACTCAGCTCGAGCATCTTGGGATCGACCATGATGAAGCGGACTTCTTCTGGCGATGCCTTCAGCAGCATGCTCAGCAGCATCGCATTCACACCGACGGACTTACCGGAGCCTGTGGTACCGGCTACCAGCAGGTGCGGCATCTTCGCCAGGTTGGCCACCATGGGATTACCACCGATGTCGTTACCCAGCGCCAGGGTCAACGGCGAGGAACTCTCCGTGAAGACCCGCGCCCCGAGCACCTCGGACAGGCGTACCATTTCCCGCTCTTCGTTCGGTATCTCGATACCCACCACGGATTTACCGGGAATCACTTCGACCACGCGAACGCTGAGCACCGCGAGGGACCGGGCCAGGTCCTTGGCAAGGTTGGAGATCTTACTGACCTTCACCCCGGGCGCCGGTTTGATCTCAAAGCGGGTGATCACGGGGCCGGGATTGACTTCAACCACCTCTACAGAGACGCCAAAGTCGCCCAGCTTTTCCTCAAGCAGCCGGGACATATGCTCGAGGGATTCCTCGGAATAGCCCCGCTCCTTATGCTCCTCCGGCGGATCCAGCAGTGAAATCGGCGGAATCGGGCTTTCAATATCCGCCAGCAGGGAACCCTGCTTTTCGCCTTTGCCGGGTTCGCGGTTCGTCGGTTCATCTTTCTTGAACGGTGAAATCTTGAACGACCGCGCAGGCGCCTCATCGGATGCTTTTTTCGGCTTTGGAGCAGGCTTGCGATCGACCATGGTGTCGTCGATGCCGTCACTGGCCGTAAAGTGCTCCAGTCGCTCCGGTTCAGACGCCGGCGGCGCCGACATACCTTCGACAGCGGGTTCGAGTCGGGTGGTATCCGGCTTTTCCGGGGCGACTTTCCGCCGTTTAAAGCCGGGAATCCTGTGCCACCAGCGATCGGTTTTGGAACGGGTTTTTTTAGCCGCTTTAGCCTCAACCCGATCATTAACAATCGGAGGCGGCTCCTTCCTCACTTTCTTTTCAGGCCGGCCTTCCGGTTGAGCGGCGCTGCCGCTCTTGTCGACTTTCGCCGGAGACCAGAGGCCTTTGAGGAACTCGCCTACGCGTAGCGTCAGTCCACCAACCTGATCCATTAACCAGAACCAGGACAGCCCGGTGGTCACAGTCAGCGCGAACAGGAAAATGGCAATCAGCAGGAGCGTGGTCGCCGGAAGATTGAAGAACCGCACCATGGCGTCGGAGACGGCCGCACCCAGAACCCCCCCGGATGACACTGTCAGGCCGAAGACCGAATACAGCGATAACAGGCTGGTGGCGGACAGCAGAATCAGGAGAAATCCGCCAAACCTTACCAGGAACAGCGGCCAGTGGAGGTCCAGGGAATCGTTGCGGCGCCGGATCAACATCACGGCATATCCGGCGACCATCATCGGGAACAGGTAGGCGACTGCCCCGAAAAAATCCATCAACAGGCTCGCAAGCCACGCCCCTGTGCGGCCGGCGTAGTTTCGAACCGTGGTATCGTGGCCAATACTCGCCCAGCCCGGATCGCCCGGCGTGAAGGTGACCAGGGCCATCGCAAGATAGATGGTGAGCGCGATCAGCGCGATCACCGCACCCTCTCGAGCGCCCTGCCCGACAAGGCGGTGAAAGCGTTGCTGTTTCTCGGTCAGATCCCGGGGTGTCTTCTTCGCGTTCGCAGTTTCGGCCATGAATGCTCTAACGTGTCCGTTGCTTTAAGCGCGAAGGGCGGCAAAGCCCCGGTCGAGATCCGTCTTCAGGTCTTCGACCGCTTCAATGCCCACCGATAACCGGATAAGGTTTTCGGTGATGCCTGCGCGCTCCTTGTCCTCGGGCGACAAACGACCATGAGTCGTTGTAGCCGGATGGGTCACCGTCGTCTTCACGTCGCCCAGATTGGCAGTAATCGATATCATGCGAGTGCCGTCGATAAAACGCCACGCTTCGTCGCGCCCGCCTTTCAGGCAGAACGACAGAACACCGCCAAACCCGCTTTGCTGGGCCCTGGCCAGCTCGTGCTGGGGGTGACTCTCCAGACCTGCATAATACACGGTTTGCACCGCATCCTTCTGCTCCAGCCACAGCGCCAACTCTAACGCATTGTCGCAATGGGCACGCATACGAATCGGTAACGTTTCCAGGCCCTTCTGGAACACCCAGGCGTTGAACGGACTCATGGTCGGCCCGGCCGAGCGTAGGAAGGCATACACTTCCTCCAGCAGCTTGTTCGGACCGACGACAGCCCCACCGACGCAACGGCCCTGTCCGTCCAGGTACTTGGTTGCCGAATGGACGACAATGTCGGCACCCAGCTCGAGCGGACGCTGGAGCACGGGCGTACAAAAGCAGTTGTCCACCACCAGAAAGGCATCGTTGGCTTTGGCCAGGCGGGACAGAGCCCCCAGGTCCGCCACTTCGCAGAGCGGATTTGACGGCGTCTCGAGGAACAACATACGGGTTTCGGGGCGAATGGCGGCTGACCATTCATCCAGATCCGTCAGGCCCACAAACGTGGTCTCGACTCCGAACCGCGCCATGTATTTCTGGAACAGAACGTTGGTGGTGCCGAAAACGCCCCGGGAACAGACGACGTGGTCGCCGCTCTTGAGCAGTGCGATACAGGTACTCAGGATCGCAGCCATGCCAGAGGCAGTCGCAACGGCGCGTTCACCGCCTTCCATCGCCGCTATCCGGCCCTCAAAGGCCTGTACCGTCGGGTTGGTGAACCGGGAATAGATGTTCCCCGGCTCTTCCCCGCCGAACCTGGCTGCAGCCTGTGCGGCACTGCCGTAGACGAAACTGGATGTCGGGAAGATCGCATCACTGTGTTCAAGCTGGTCGGTCCGGATCTGCCCTGCCCTGACGGCCAGCGTTTCCACGGACATACCTTCCAGATCCGATTCGGGAATCTGGACGGTTTCTTCTCTGCGATAGGTCATGGGTTTCTCCTGACGGACAGCTTGGGCAAACAGTCAATCTTCATCATTATGCAGATCTATGATTCCATTATCCGACGAAGACATCCCGGGCTGGGTTCGCTTTTCATCCTTGCGGAGATCTTCCAGCTTGTTCAGATACGCCTGATCCACATCGCCGGTGACGTAGTTTCCGGTGAAAACCGAACACTCCCACCCCTCGATGGATTCATTGACATCATTAACGCAGGCGATGAGATCCTCGAGATCCTGGTACACGAGCCAATCCGCTCCGATCAGCTCCCGGATCTCCTCGACGGTGCGATCGTGGGCAATAAGTTCATGGACAGAAGGCATGTCGATGCCATACACGTTCGGGAAGCGAACAGGCGGCGCTGCCGAGGCGAAATAGACATTCCGTGCCCCCGCATCCCGGGCCATCTGCACGATTTCCTTACAGGTGGTGCCGCGAACAATGGAGTCGTCGACCAGCATCACATTCTTGCCCCGGAACTCGAGGTCGATCGGGTTCAACTTCTGGCGCACCGATTTCTTGCGCATTTTCTGGCCGGGCATGATAAAGGTCCGGCCGATGTACCGGTTCTTGATGAAGCCTTCCCGGAATTTCACGCCGAGCCGGTGCGCCATCTGCATCGCCGAGGTCCGGCTGGTGTCCGGAATCGGGATGACCACGTCGATATCGTGCTCCGGACGTTCCCGCAGCACCTTGTCCGCCAGGGTCTCGCCCATACGGAGACGCGCCTTGTACACAGACACTTTGTCGATAATCGAATCAGGGCGGGCAAAATAGACGTGTTCGAAGATACAGGGGTACAGGTGAGCTTCGTCCGCACACTGCTGCGTGTAAAGCGTGCCATCCGTCTCAATGTAGACAGCTTCCCCCGGAGCAATGTCACGCACAAGCTTGAAGCCAGCGGCACTCAAAGCCACGCTCTCGGAGGCAATCATATACTCTTCGCTGCCATCTTCGTTTTTCCGCACCCCGAAACAGGCCGGACGGATGCCGTTGGGATCGCGGAAGCCGACGATTCCATAGCCGGTAATCATCGCAATGGCCGCATAGGCACCCCGGCAGCGCTTGTGGACGGCCTTGACCGCGTAAAAGATTTCATCCTTGGTGGGCACCAGTTTGCCAAGCTTCTGAAGCTCGTGCGCAAACACGTTCAGCAGCACCTCGGAATCCGAATTGGTGTTGATGTGGCGCAGATCCGTCCGGAACAGGTCGCGGGCCAGCTCATCGGCATTGGTCAGGTTGCCGTTGTGGGCGAGCGTGATTCCGTAGGGGCTGTTGACGTAAAACGGCTGGGCTTCTGCCGAGCTCGAAGTACCGGCTGTCGGATAGCGGATGTGGCCAATTCCGACATTCCCCACCAGGCGGCGCATGTGCCGGGTGTGAAACACGTCGCGAACCAGTCCGTTGTCCTTGCGCAGATAGAAGCGATCATCCTGAAAGGTAACAATGCCCGCTGCGTCCTGGCCACGGTGCTGAAGTACAGTCAGTGCATCATAGAGCGACTGATTGACGTTGGATGTACTGACGATGCCGACAATGCCACACATGGATAGGATGTTCTCCGAGTGTTGATACTTGAAATGTTAGCCAGAAGCAGAAGCGGCTTCCATGCTCCCGTCAGCCGAACCGGGGTCCGGCTTTCCGGATTGTCCCGCAGGCTTCTCAGCGGGCCCCAGGAAACGCGCAAATTCATCGCCGAATGTACGCCGGGACCAGTCTTCAACGACTGCGAGATGATTGATCATGATGGATTCCCGCCACCAGGTATCCTGGGACAGCGGGGTGTATCGGGTAAAGGCAATGGCAACAATAACCACCACTACCCCACGTAACAGGCCAAACCCCATTCCGAGCACTCGATCCGTCGCAGAAAGCCCTGTCGCCCGAACGAGATGTCCGATCATGTTGTTGACGATGGCTCCGACGATGAGCGTGCCGAAAAACAGGATGGCGAACGCCGCCACAAGGCGGACCAGCGGTGTCTCCACCGTATTTTCCAGTAGCGATTGCATCTGGGGGTGAAACGTCCGGGCGAGGATAAAGGCGGCAACCCAGGTCACCAGCGACAATGCCTCCTTGACGAACCCCCGCTTGAGACTGATCAGCGTGGAGACCGCAATGAGGACGATGATGACCCAGTCAATCCAGATCAGCGCTTCCATGAAACTTCCGGTGGCGTAACGAAAGCGCGAATTCTATCAGGAATCCGGGCAGCGCCAAACCGCCTGTTTCCAAGAAACACCAACAAGGCGTTATTTGTCACCCTCGGTGACCAGACTCTTCAGACCAAACGCCTGATCAAGTTTCTTCTTGGCCGCCTCAGCCTCGGATCTGCTGGCAAAGGGACCACTGAAGACCCGCACGAGCGTTACGTCGCCCCGTTCCACTTCCTGAAGGTGGGAATTATACCCTTTTTCCCGCACATTATCGCGCAGACGGCGGGCATTATCCGGATTCCCGAAACTGCCCAGCTGAACCACCCATGCTCCCTTGAGCGACCCGCTGTATTCGACACTGTCAGGCGCCTGAGCGGTAGCGTCGGCGGGCGACTCGGCAGGAGATTCGGCGGAAGCAGTCGGAGCTTCGGCACTCTCAGCCGCCGGCGCACTGGCGTCGTTGGCAGGCGCGGAGGCATCGTCCTTCTCTACCAGGCGGTAGTCCGGTGCGGACGTCTCGTTACCCGACGATCCGGAGGTGGTCCCGGTGGCTGATTCGGTGGTGGTGCCTTCATCGTAGGACGGCGCGGGCGGGATATCTTCAGCAGGGGTATCCACTTCCGGGAAGGGGGGCTCTTCCGGAATCTGGATCGACGTGGTGGTACGCTCGGAATGAGGCTCATCAAAAATCATCGGCACGAAAATAACGGCCAAAGACACCAGCACCAGTGCACCGATGATCCTCTGTTTCAATCCGTCCACGCTGTCACTCCCGTTGTCACCTGTCCAGCCTTCAAAGCGTTACTGCCGATGGTAAACGGCCCATTCCCAGAACTCAAAGCGGAACCGGCGCTATGGACAAAGTTTAAGATGCATTCTTTTTCAGGGCGGTCCGGGCCTGCCCCACCGTATAGAAAGATCCGGTCGCTATAATCAGGTCCGGTTCGGAAGCGGCCTGCCGGGCCTGATCCAGGGCTTCTTCCACAGACTGGCAACGATGCACGGCTGGCAGACCGGCCGCTTCCAGTCGTTGAGCGAGTGCATCGACACCCAGGCCACGAGGCACATCCAGCGGCGCGATGAACCACTCATCAACTTCCGGCGCCAGGGCCCGGGCAACACCTTCAACGTCCTTATCGCCCAGAGCCGCAAACACGGCAAAGACCTTTCCATCCGGCGCCCTGAGCCGACCCAGCTGACTCGCCAACCAGCCGGCCGCATGGGGGTTATGGCCAACGTCCACAATCACACGGGGGCTGCTGCTGATGGTTTCAAAACGACCAGGAAGGGATAACTCAGCCAGTGCCTGTTCCACCACAGATACCGGCAGCTCCGGCTCAAGGGTCCGAACAGCCACAACCGCGGCCGCTATGCTTTTCACCGGTAACGGCCCGTCCGGCATCCGGAGAGTCTCGCCCCGGTAATTCAGCACCAACTCGCCGGTGTTGCTCTCCGGGATTTGCCGGATGGTGTAGTCCTCACCCAGCCTGGAGAGAGCGACTCGCTGGGCGTGAACCTGCTGCAGCACCGATCTCGGCGGAGCATCGTCTGCGAATACCGCCGGGATCCCGGGACGAAGAATGCCGGCTTTCTCGAACCCGATCACTTCCCGGTCGTCGCCCAGGAAAGCAACGTGGTCGATGTCGATGGACGTAATAATTGCAAAATCGGCATCGAGAACATTGACCGCGTCCAACCGTCCGCCAAGCCCCACCTCCAGGATCCAGTCTTCAACGCCGGCCTCGGCGAATGCCACGAACGCAGCCAGGGTCCCGAATTCGAAATAGGTAAGAGAGACATTCTTACGGGCCTGTTCGACGGCATTGAATGCCCGGATAAGCCCATCGTCGTCGATATCGATGCCGGCAATGCGGACCCGTTCGTTGTACCGATGAAGATGCGGAGAGGTATAGGCTCCGGTTCGCCGGCCGGCCCGCATCAGGAGTGCCTCAAGGGCGGCAACCGTACTTCCCTTGCCGTTGGTTCCGGCTACCGTAATGATCCGGGCATTGGGTTTACGGGGAAACAGCCTGCGCAATACCAGCAGAACGCGGTCAAGGCCCAGTTCGATTTCGGTGGGGTGAATGGACTCGAGGTAGTCAAGCCATTGTTCAAGGGTGGCTGCCTCCCCCGGCGCAACCGGGGGAGTCCGGACCGAACTACTGCTCGGGGGCATCGTCTTCCGGCTTTTCCGTGATTTCAAATTCGATGGGTGCTTCCGTTCCAGGCTTGTCCTGGCCGGTAAACTTGGCGAGTACGTGGGCGATCCGCTCCCGCATCTGATGCCGGTGAACAATCATATCCACGGCACCATGTTCAAGCAGGAATTCGCTGCGCTGGAAGCCTTCCGGAAGCTTCTCACGGACCGTCTGTTCAATCACGCGGGGCCCGGCAAACCCGATCAACGCATTGGGCTCCGCGATGTTGAGATCGCCGAGCATCGCCAGGCTCGCTGACACCCCGCCAAAAACGGGATCGGTCATCACGGAGATATAGGGAATGCCTTCCTGCTTCATGCGCTCAAGAACCGCCGCCGTCTTGGACATCTGCATCAGGGACAGGATGGCCTCCTGCATACGCGCACCGCCACTGGCTGAAAAACAGACAAGGGGAATACGCTCCCTCAGCGCCACATTGGCCGCCTGCACGAATTTCTCCCCGACAACCTGGCCCATGGAACCGCCCAGGAAATTGAACTCAAACGAGCATGCCACCAGGGGAACATTGAGCGTCGTTCCCTTCATGGCAATAAGGGCGTCTTTCTCGCCCGTGGATTTCTGGGCGTGAGAGAGACGATCCTTGTAGCGTTTGGTGTCCTTGAATTTCAGCCGATCCCACGGCTCCAGGTCGGCTGCGATCTCTTCCCGGCCGTCTTCGTCGAGGAAAATGTCCAGACGGCGACGGGCACTCAGACGCATGTGATGGTTGCATTTCGGGCAAACATCCAGGTTTTTCTCAAGTTCCGGCTTATAGAGAAACGCGCCGCATTTGGGGCACTTTTTCCAGAGACCCTCGGGAACACCGGTTCTCTGCTTGGATTCCGAGCGAATCTTGCTCGGCATGATCTTGTCCAGCCAGTTACTCATGATTCAATCCTGTCCGTTGAGGCCTGCCTGCCCGGAATTAACTGCTCAGGAAGCCAGGCTATCCAGTGCTTCGCGCATTGGGTGGAGCAAATCGGTCAAAGCTCGCTTGAGTTCAGCCGTATCTGCCTGATTTCTGGCTATTGTATCGACCAAAACACTACCAACAATTACACCATCGGATACCCGACCGACCGCAGCCGCCGTCTCCGCGTCGCGGATTCCGAATCCGACACCCACCGGGAGCGCCGTCATTTCGTGGATGTGAGCCACTTTTGATGCGACTTCGTCGACATTGATTCTGGCGGCGCCGGTCACACCCTTGAATGAAACATAGTACACATAGCCGGAAGAGTGCTCGCTGATCGCCCGAATCCGATCATCCGTGGTGGTCGGCGCCAGCAGGAAGATGGCGTCAAGCTTACGCTGGGTAAACAGCGGCGCAACGTCGTCGGCCTCCTCAGGCGGAAGATCCACGGTCAGGATGCCATCAACCCCCGAATCCACGGCGGCATCGGCAAACGCTTCATACCCCATCGCTTCCATAGGGTTCAGATAGCCCATCAACACGACCGGGGTCCTGGCATCGGTTTCCCGGAAGGTTTTGACCATACCCAGCACCTGTCGGAGCGAGGTACCGTGTTTCAGAGCCCTTTCACAGGCCAGTTGAATTACCGGGCCATCCGCCATCGGATCGGAGAACGGCACGCCTAACTCGATGATGTCGGCTCCCGCTTCTACCAGCGTGTGCATCAGTTCTACCGTGACATCCGGATGCGGATCACCTGCGGTAATGTAAGGAATCAGCGCCTTGCGCCCCTGTCCTTTGAGGGTTTTCAGTACCGCTTCAATTCGGCTCATGCCCGCTCCCTAATCAAATCTCGATGCCATCAAGGTTGGCAATAGTATGGATATCTTTGTCGCCCCGACCGGAAATGTTGATCACCAACATCTGATCCTTGTCCATTTCCGCAGCCAGCTTGACGCCATAGGCGACGGCATGGGCGGTTTCCAGGGCCGGCATGATACCTTCAACCCGGGTCAGTTTCCGGAATCCGTCAAGGGCCTCTTCGTCCGTTACCGACACGTAGTTTGCCCGCCCGATGTCCTTGAGCCAGGCGTGCTCGGGACCGACGCCCGGATAATCCAGTCCGGCGCTCACCGAATGGGTGCCGGCAATCTGGCCATTCTCGTCTTCCATCAGATAGGTCCGGTTTCCGTGCAAAACACCCGGGCGACCGGCACACAACGGCGCCGCATGCTGCCCGCTGGCAATCCCAAGACCACCCGCTTCAACGCCGTACAATTCAACATTTTCGTCTGCGAGGAACGGATGGAACATACCAATCGCGTTGGAGCCACCGCCCACACACGCCACAAGCGCATCCGGAAGCTTGCCCACCTTATCCATAGCCTGGCTTCGTATCTCACGACCGATCACTGACTGGAAATCCCTCACCAGCATCGGATAGGGATGCGGCCCGGCGACGGTACCAATGATGTAAAAGGTATCATCGACGTTGGTCACCCAGTCCCGCATGGCATCATTCATGGCATCCTTGAGCGTGCGCGTACCGCTTTGAACCGCATGCACCTCGGCACCCAGCAGTTTCATCCGGAACACGTTGAGCGACTGTCTCTGAACGTCCTCGGCACCCATGAAGACATGGCATTCCAGGCCGAGCCTTGCACAAACCGTTGCCGTTGCCACGCCATGCTGGCCAGCCCCGGTTTCCGCGATGATCCGCTTCTTGCCGAGAAACGCCGCCAGGAGGGCCTGCCCGATGGTGTTGTTCACCTTGTGTGCGCCGGTGTGGTTCAGATCTTCGCGTTTCAGCCAGATCTGGGCACCTCCGGTTTCACGGGTCAGCCGCTCGGCAAAATACAGGGGGCTTGGGCGACCGACATAGTCAGCCAGATCCTTGTCAAACTTTGCCTGGAATTCAGGATCCTGTTTGAGCTGAAGGTATTCCTTCTCCAGCGTCATCAGCGAATCCATCAGGGTTTCGGATACAAACCGTCCGCCAAAGGCACCGAAGTGACCCCGTGCATCAGGAAGTGCGCTCAGCATTTCTTCAGTCAGTTTTACAGACACGGTGAACCTCTTTGATGAAATCGGAAATTTTCTGGATATCCTTGATGCCCTTGCTACGCTCGACGCCGCCACTGACATCCACAGCCCATGGCTTCACCCGTGTTACGGCGTCGGCTACGTTAGCAGATGACAATCCGCCGGCCAATATAAGGGGCATGGGGCGACGGGCCGGGATCAGGCCCCAGTTAAACGATTGTCCCGTTCCTCCGAACTTGTCCGGGGCCCAGGCGTCAACCAGCAGACCGCTTGCGCCCTTATAATCGGAAAATGCCTGTTCGATCTGGCCTTCCTCACGTACCCGGACCGCCTTTATCCATCGACGTCCGAAGCTGCGGCAGAATTCCGGGGATTCGTCGCCATGGAACTGAAGCAGGTCCAGAGGCACCCGACTGAGCACCTCGTTTACGAAATCCGGTTGTGGGTTCACGAACAGCCCCACGGCCGATACGAACGCCGGAACTTCCCTGGCCAGAGCCACCGCATGATCCACAGTCACCGACCTGGGGCTGGGCTCGAAAAACACGAATCCCACGGCATCTGCGCCGCAACCGACAGCGGCACTGACGTCTTCAGGACGGGTCAATCCGCAGATTTTGACACGAGTGCTCATGAGCCGCCTTTCGCCTGTTTCGGGTGGATGTGAGTGGGCTCGATCGGTCGATTGTCATCATTCTGGAACCAGGGCGACACGAAACCCGGGCCACACTCCGCGCTGGGTATTCCATACTGTGAAGGATACCCCACATCGACCAGGTAAAGCCCGTCCGGCGGCGCGGTAACACCAGCGAGCCGTCGATCCCGGGAAGCCAGAACCTCGTCGATCCATTCCGGAGATTGAAGCCCCTGGCCAACCGCCATCAGTGCCCCGGCGATGTTGCGCACCATGTGATGAAGGAACGCATTGGCCTGTACATCAATTACGATGAATGAACCTCTTCGGGTTACCGAAATTTGCTCCAGAAAGCGGACAGGCGTTCGGGATTGGCACCCCGCGGCGCGGAACGACGTAAAATCGTGTTCACCGACCAGTACCTGGGCCGCCCGGTGCATGACCTCGGTGTCCAGCGGGCGGAACGTCCAGCTGACCTGGCCGCGCAGGATGCCCGGACGGACCGGATGGTTGTAGATGATGTATCGGTAGCGGCGATAAACAGCGGAAAACCGGGCATGGAAATCATCAACCCCCTGCCCCGCCCAATGCACCGCAATATCGTCGGGCAAGGCGGTATTGATTCCCATGACCCAGGACCGCAGATTCCTGACCGAGCCGGTATCAAAATGGGCAATCTGATAGCTCGCGTGAACGCCCGCATCGGTACGCCCGGCACAGACAAGCTCTACCGGTTGGTCGGCCACCCGGGATACAGCCCTGGCAAGTTCACCTTCAACGGAGCGCACACCGGACTTCTGCATCTGCCAACCGTGAAAGGCCCGGCCGTCGTATTCGAAGGCCAACGCCACACGGCCATTGCCGATTGGCGTCTCTGTCGTCAGTTGTTGCAGTTGCTGGAACAAAAGGAATTTCCGAAAAAAACCGTGCTACAAAAACAAAGCGCCGGCTTTACCCGGTAAACCCGGAGCCGGCGCTCGTCACCAATGCAGCGATTATAACGGATCAGGACAGATTTTTAAGGAGATCCTGCGCTTCCGTTTTCTGCTCATCATTTCCTTCCAGGGCCACCTCTTCGAGGATATCCCTGGCACCATCACTGTCACCCATCTCGATGTAGGCACGGGCGAGATCCAGTTTGGTTGCTGCTTCGTCGGTTCCGGCCAGGAAATCGAAATCGTCGTCGTCGCCGAGATCACTCTCGTCCAAATCATACGACTGGGGCTTCGCTTCGGGCGCTTCCGACTCTTCGCTGACTTCTTCACTGGCTACCGGAACTTCTTCCTCGGACAGATCATCGGCAGAGGGAGATTCCTGCTCAGCCAGATTTTCGAGAGACCCAAGATCGCCCAATTCCTCAGTGTCGGCCACTTCCTGCTCGGCACTGGGCTCTTCGCCCTCACCCAGAAGATCGCCCTCGCTCAGTGTATCCTCGAGACCCAGCTCCTCATCGAGTTCCGGAGTCTCTTCCTCGCCGTGGTTGGTGCTATCGGCGGAATCAGAGAATTCCTCCATCAATGCGAGGTCTTCATCAGAAACGTCCAGCTCCAGGTCGTCGAGGGAGGACTCTTCCATTTCCTCGCCACCGAGCTCTTCCTCATCATCGGCCACTTTGTCGAGTTCGGCATCAAGCTCGTCAAGGAAGGACTCATCCAGGCCATCAAACTCCTGCTCGGCGCTGGTTTCGTCGCCCAGATCTTCCGCAGATCCAGTTTCCTCGGACTCAGAGGCAATATCAGCTTCTCCGAGATCAGTGGCGGTTTCTTCGGCAGTGTCCTCGAGCTCACCAAGGTCGAAATCGAGACTCAGATCCTCTTCTTTCTCTTCAGAGGATGCCGGCTGCTCTCCCTGCTCCTCAAGATCGATTTCCAGAGAGGAGTAGTCCGTTTCTTCCAGATCACTGGTCTCTTCACCGGCGTCGGATTCTTCTGACGCCTCTTCCTGCTCCGGCATCTCGAATTCGATCATGTCATCGCGCTGATCGGTCGCCGCTTCCTCTGACGAGGATTCAGCTTGCTCGACTTCGCTCAGGTCGAAATCGGACATATCCGAATCAAAGTCGCCGAACGCGTTCTCGACTTCGTCCTCTTTGCTCGAATCATACTGATCAGCAAGGAGCTCATCGGAAATATCCATGTCCTCTTCGGCGGAAGCCTCAGAATCGGATGTTTCGGCGGTCTCCTCACCAGACCCGAAAGAGTCCGAACGCAACTGGGATTCGAGATCGTCAATGCTGGGCATCGCCTCGGCCTCTTCCAGGCGCTCCCGCAAAACGCTGGCTTCGGCGAGGGCGTGCTCATCGTCGAGCGCCTCGATTTCACCATACTGCTTTTCGAAGGAGTCCCGGTCCTGGCTATCCGCATACACGCCCAGAAGCTTCAGACGCAGGTCGGTGCGGCTCGGCTCCCGGGAAATCGCCGTCTCCAGGGTTTGCGCTGCCTGGTCGTGGCGACCATAGGCAATGTAGGCGTCGGCCTCGGAGATTGCATCCCCCTCACCGGGCTTTTCCGTTTCCTCTTCGTCGAGGCTCAGATCAAACGAATCTGCACCATCCTCATTCTCACTATTGAGCTGCTCGTAAAATGCTTTTTCCCGGTTGGCGTTCCTGCGGGCCAACAGCAGTAGCAGCAGCAACAGAACAATCAAACCACCGCCAAGGCCGATCTGATACATCGGATTGTTCAGGATTCTGTCGATGATGTTGGCGGGGAAGCCCTTTTCCTGTGCTGCCGGTTGAGCCGCCGCAGGCTGGCTTTCCGGCTGGGCAGACTCCGAGTTGCTTGCAGTCCCGACCTGGGACTGAGCGGTCTCCGGCGATTCACTGGCCGACGGCTGAGCCGGCTCCTGCGTTGTCGGTTCTGCCGTATCGGCCTCCGCCTGCGTTTCGGTCATGGCGGTTTGGGGTTGCTCCCCCTGGCCGGTTTCAGATGCAGCTTCTGGCGCGGCACCTGTATCAGTCATCGCTGGTTCGCCCTGAGCGGACTCGGGTTCGCCGGACGCGGCTGCCTCTGGCTGATCTGAGCTCTCGGACATCGCGCCCTGATCAGGAGCCGTCTCGGCTACGTCGGTGCCGGTATCCGCCTGCGGGGAACCCGACGTGGCAGATTGGGCCTGGTCCTGCTCTCCAGTCATCTGCTGGAGGTCCGCCAACTGGCTGTTCTTCAGCTCAAGCAAACGCTGGAGGGTCTGAACCTGATCCTGCAGATCTTCGACGCGACTGTTGAGATCGGCATTTTCACGTCGCGCGCTCTCCAGTTCTTCCATAGCCACTGCGTTTCCGGCGTCGACACCGCCCGGCAGTTTACTGTCACCACCGGCAGAGCCACCATCGGCTGTGTCTTTGGCGCCCTTGTTATCGGCAACAAGGAGCTTGAGCTCATCGCCGCCAGACGACGCCGCGGCAGTGCCCTGACTGGGCTTATTGGTCGCGGTCGCATCCACGGTACGCTTCGGAGACTTGAACTCTTCATTCTGCTGACTGACCAGACGCGTTGCTTCCGCGCGGCTGCGCCGCTGAATCTGTTCAAGTGACGGAATACGGAGTACCTCTCCCCGCTTCAGGCGGTTGATATTGCCGCCCATAAAGGCATCGGGGTTCTGGTCCTGGAGGGCGAGCATGACCTGCTGCATCGAGACGCTGTTATTCGGGCGGACCTGAGCAGCAATGGTCCACAGCGTGTCGGAAGGTCCGGTGGGACCGAAGGTGTCCGCGGCATAACGGCCTGAATCGGCCATTGCAGTTTCCGCCTGCGCCTGGCGGCGTACAGACTCACGACTCCTTGCAGGCTCGGTCCGGCTGGTGCTTGCGGCAGGCGTGGTAGGAGCAGCGACCTGTTCCTTGACGCCGGACTGCTCAGCGTAGACGGGGGGATCGACGAGAACCGCGTATTCCCTCATCAGGCGGCCGTTCGGCCAGGTCAGCTCGAGCAGGAAGTTCAGGTAGGGCTCGCGAAGCGGCTCCCTGGACGAGACGTTCACAACCAGGTTGCCGTCCGTACCCGTCACCACCTCGAAACGGAGCTTACTCAGAAACTGGCTGCGATCGAGGCCCACTCTCTCGTAGGCGGACTCCGGGGCCAGGTTGACGAAGACATCGCCGGGACTGACACCCTCGCTCTGCGGCAGAACAATCTCCGCATCCAACGGCTCGTTCAGATAGGACTGAAGTTCAATCTCTCCAAGGCCAAGGGCCTGTGCGACGCCGGAACCGAGCCCTCCCGCCAGAGCCAGTGCAACCGCAAGCTTGCGTACCTTCATGCTTTTTCCTTTCCAGTCTCCGTTATTCGTTGCTGCTTTCATTCAAACAGAATCGGATGAGGTTGGATGACTTCCGTCTGGATATTGTTCGTTATTATGTCGTTATTTTAATAGTCAATTTCGCAAGTATTGTTGATAAAACTTCTTTTATCAATCAATCAGCCGCAATCCTTGCACCATTTTTTTATCTATCGCACGGAACTGCCTACCGTCCTTGAAAATAACAGGGGCGGAGGCCGAAATCAGCCTCCGCCCCTCAACCGGTTTCCTGAAACCGGACACAGTTGGCATTAATGACCACTGTGTAACATTTCTTAACGCTCCTGAAGGATCCGGAGCATCCGCCTGAGCGGCTCTGCGGCTCCCCACAGCAGCTGGTCACCGACGGTGAACGCGGAAATATATTCCGGCCCCATCGACAGCTTGCGGATCCGACCGATCGGAATACTGAGCGTTCCGGTCACCTTCGCCGGGGTCAGTTCTTCCATGGTGGCATCTTTCTCGTTCGGGATGACCTTGACCCAGTCATTGGCACCGGCAAGCGTGCTCTCGATCTCGGAGACCGACAGGTCCTTTTTCAGTTTGATGGTCAACGCCTGGCTGTGGGAACGCATGGCGCCAATGCGAACACAGAGACCGTCGATCGGGATCGGATTGTCGCTCCGCCCCAGGATCTTGTTGGTCTCGACGCCGGCCTTCCACTCTTCCTTGCTCATCCCGTTATCGAGCTGTTTGTCGATGAACGGAATCAGGCTCCCGGCGAGCGGAACACCAAAGTTGTCGGTGGGGAATTCACCGGAGCGCATGGTGTCGGTCACCTTGCGGTCTATGTCCAGGATCGCCGAGGAAGGATCTTCCAGTTCGGATTTCACCGCACCGTTGAGTGCCCCCATCTGGTTCAGCAGCTCACGCATGTGCTTGGCACCCGACCCGGACGCCGCCTGATAGGTCATCGGTGATACCCACTCGATCAGGTCCTGCTCAAGCAGACCACCGAGAGCCAGCATCATCAGGCTTACGGTACAGTTGCCGCCGATGTAATCCTTCACGCCCTTATCGAGCGCCGCATCGATCACGTTGCGGTTCACCGGATCCAGAACAATCACCGAATGATCGACCATCCTCAGCGTCGAGGCGGCATCGATCCAGTAACCTTGCCAGCCTGCATCACGCAGCTTCTGGTATACCTCGGTGGTGTAGTCGCCACCCTGGCAGGTTACGATGACATCCATGGTTTTCAGGGTGTCGATATCAAACGCATCCTGGAGCGGAGGCACACCCTCTTTACCGACATCCGGAGCCGGCTTCCCGGTCTGGGAAGTGGAAAAAAATACCGGATCGATGTCGGCGAAATCGTTTTCTTCACGCATGCGCTGCATGAGGACAGAGCCCACCATGCCACGCCAGCCTACAAGTCCAACTCGCTTCATGTGCGACCTTTGAACCTCGTTTTTTATGCCCGCCCTTTACCGTTATCGCTGGCAGGGACAGGATGGATGATCCCGCGGCAACTGCATCCTGTTGCCGTCGGGTCTCAAATATAACGGACCGGGCCACGCCGCTTACAATGCGGCGAGGACGGCCTCCCCCATCGCCCGGGTGGAAACCTTTTCCGCGCCCTCGGACATGATGTCCGCCGTGCGCAGGCCCTGATCCAGCACCTTGCTGACCGCCGCTTCGATGGCTTCGGCGGCTTTTTCTTCGCCAAGACTGTACCGCAACATCATCGCAGCACTGAGAATGGTGGCCAGCGGGTTGGCAATGCCCTTACCGGCGATGTCCGGCGCCGAACCGTGACAGGGCTCGTACATACCCTGCTTCTGGGCGTTCAGCGACGCCGACGGCAACATGCCGATCGAGCCGGTGAGCATAGCCGCTTCGTCGGAAAGAATATCACCAAACATGTTGCCAGTCACAATTACGTCAAACTGCTTGGGCGCGCGAACCAGTTGCATGGCGGCGTTGTCCACGTACATGTGAGACAGCTCGACATCCGGGTATTCACGTTTCAGGTCCTCCATGATTTCCCGCCACATTACAGTGACTTCCAGCACATTGGCCTTGTCGACAGAGCATAGCTTCTTGCCCCGTTGCTGTGCCGCTTCAAAGGCCACCCGACCGATGCGACGAATTTCCGATTCGGTGTAGGCATAGGTGTTGTAGCCCTGCCGCTCACCGCTTTCGAGTTCTCGTACGCCGCGCGGCTGACCGAAATAGATGCCACCGGTCAACTCCCGCACGATCATGATATCCAGCCCGGATACCACCTCCGGCTTCAGGGACGATGCCGACGCCAGTTGGGGATAGAGAATCGCCGGCCGGAGATTGGCAAAGAGCTGCAGATTGGAACGCAGGCCCAGCAGGCCTTTCTCAGGCCGCTTGGCCATGGGCAGACTGTCCCACTGGGGACCACCCACGGCGCCCAACAGGATGGCGTCGGCCTCTTTCGCTTTCGCCAGCGTCGACTCCGGTAACGGCGTGTCGTCTTCTTCAATGGCGGCGCCACCGACCAGCGCGGTTTCAAAACTCAGACCAAGGCTGAACTGATCGTTCACCTTGTTCAGGACCTTCTCGGCCTCGGCAACAATCTCCGGGCCGATTCCGTCGCCCGGGAGCATGAGGATTTTTCTGGACATGGAACGTTTCCTTAAATCTTTGGGTGTTTGATCAGTTGCCCGCGTTGAACAGCCAGGGTGCTGTCTGTTTGCGCTTCTCTTCGTAATCGCGGATCAGCTCGGCATCCTCAAGGGTGACACCGATGTCATCGAGCCCGTTCAGCAAACAGTGGCGGCGGAAATCGTCGACGTCGAAGCCGAAAGACTCGCCGGACGGCGTGGTGACTGTTTTCGCCTCCAGATCCACCGTCAATTGGTAGCCGTCTTTCTCTTCCGTCTCCCGGAAAAGCTGGTCAACCACTTCTTCCGGTAAAACAATGGGTAACAGGCCATTCTTAAAGCAGTTATTGTAGAAAATATCGGCAAAGCTCGGTGCGATAATGACCCGGAACCCGAAATCGTCCAGTGCCCAGGGCGCGTGCTCCCGACTGGAACCACAACCGAAGTTGCTGCGAGCCAGCAGCACACTGGCGTTTTTGTAACGATCCTGATTCAGAATGAAGTCCGGATTCAGCGGGCGCTGGGAGCAATCCTGATCCGGCTTGCCTTCGTCCAGGTAACGCAGCTCATCAAACAGGTTCGGGCCGAAGCCGGTCCGCTTGATGGACTTCAGAAATTGCTTGGGAATGATCATGTCCGTGTCCACATTGGAACGGTCCATGGGGGCAACAATACCCTGGTGTTGCGTAAATGCGCGCATGGTCTCTCTCCTGTGGCTCAGTGCATCAATTCACGGACATCAACGAAATGGCCGGTCACTGCAGCAGCAGCCGCCATGGCCGGGCTGACCAGGTGGGTACGCCCACCAAAGCCCTGACGGCCCTCGAAGTTACGGTTGGAGGTGGAGGCGCAATGTTCGCCCTGGCCCAGCTTGTCGGCGTTCATCGCCAGACACATGGAACAACCGGGATCCCGCCATTCCAGCCCCGCCTCGATGAAGATCTTGTCCAGACCCTCCTGCTCGGCCTGGACCTTCACCAGACCGGAACCGGGCACCACCATGGCCTGCTTGAGACTCGGGGATACCTTGCGCCCCTTGACCACTGCCGCGGCTTCCCGCAGGTCTTCGATGCGGCTGTTGGTGCAGGAACCAATAAAGACACGATCGAGCTTGATATCCGTAATTTTCTGATTCGGCTGCAGGCCCATGTACTTCAGCGCACGAACAATGCCCTCACGCTTGATCGGGTCCTCTTCCCGGGCCGGATCGGGAACGGCACCATCCACACCGGTGACCATTTCCGGGGAGGTGCCCCAACTGACCTGCGGCATGATTGCGGCCCCGTCCAACTCGACGACTTTGTCGAACTCTGCGTCGTCATCGCTGTGCAGGGTGTTCCAGTATGCGACTGCCTTGTCCCATTGATCCCCTTTCGGCGAGAACGGACGTCCGCGGACATAGTCGAGGGTGGTATCGTCGACAGCCACCATACCCACACGGGCGCCGGCTTCGATGGACATGTTGCAGATGGTCATCCGGCCTTCCATGCTCAAGCCACGAATGGCTTCGCCACCAAATTCGATTGCATATCCGGTTCCACCAGCGGTGCCGATCTTGCCGATGATCGCCAGCACGACGTCTTTGCCGGTCACACCGGGGCCGAGCTTGCCGTTCACCTTCACCAGCATGTTTTTCATCTTTTTCTGGACCAGGCACTGGGTCGCCAGTACATGCTCCACTTCGGAGGTGCCGATGCCGTGAGCCAGACACCCGAACGCTCCGTGCGTGGAGGTATGGCTATCACCACACACGATGCTCATTCCCGGCAGAGTGGCGCCCTGCTCGGGACCGATCACGTGGACAATACCCTGGCGCTGGTCCTTGATCTTGAATTCGAGGATGCCAAACTCATCGCAGTTCTTGTCGAGCGTTTCAACCTGAGTGCGGGAGACCGGATCAACGATGCCGTCGATGCCTTTGTCCCGGTCTGTGGTCGGGACGTTATGATCCGGCGTCGCAATGTTGGCGTCGATCCGCCAGGGCTTCCGTCCAGCCAGGCGGAGGCCTTCGAAGGCCTGGGGCGAAGTCACTTCGTGCAGCAGTTGGCGATCAATGTAGATCAGTGCGGAACCGTCGTCCCGCTGCTTGACCAGATGGTCGTCCCACAATTTGTCGTATAAGGTTTTGCCCGCCATGGTTCTCTCTCACTCTCTGGGGGTTTCTGGTGTTTGGCTATTGATCGCTATCTTACGCCCTCTTTCCGAATAACCTCAATTCATGTTTTTTATTCTTTGCATTCCGGTTTGGCATATTCTAGGTTTGTATGCTCCCCAAAATGCAGAGCAAACGCTATGGACTCAAACTCACTGCGAGCTTTTCTCACAATCGTCGATCAGGGCTCTTTCTCCGAGGCCGCGGAGGTTTTGCACCTGACGCAACCCGCGATCAGCAAACGTCTGGCCGCTCTGGAAACCCAGCTCGGAACCAAGCTGATTGACCGGAGCCACCGTGAGATACGCCTGACTGACTCCGGGAGCCGGCTGCTGCCCCATGCCCGGAAGATCCTGGATGAGATCCACAATGCGACGGTGGCGCTGTCACCGGATTCATCGGTGGTAGAGGGCGAGCTGGAGATTATTGCCAGCCACCACATTGGCCTGCATCACCTGCCGAACTGGTTGCGACGATTCACGAAGGCCTATCCGGACGTCACTCTGAATCTGCAGTTCATGGAGTCGGATGCGGCGTTCCATCAGATGCTGAAGCGGAATGCGGAGCTGGCCTTTGTCACACTCAGTGACAGTATGCAAAGCCAGTTCGTGGTATACGAACAATGGACTGACCCAATGGCTTTCGTTGCCGGTGCCGATCACGAACTGACGAACCGGCGGAACCTGTCTCTGGCGGACCTGGCTCCCTTTCCGGCACTGCTGCCGGATACGGCCACGGCCACATTCCGGACGGTCAGTCGACTGTTTCTCGAGTCCAATCTGCCGCTGAAGCAGCAGATTCCGACCAATTATCTTGAAACCCTCAAGATGATGACGAGTGTCGGGCTCGGGTGGAGTGTTTTGCCGGTCAGCATGCTGGACGACAGCGTGCGCGTGCTGGATGTCGGTTATTCCGTCAATCGAGTGCTTGGCGCCGTCGGTCTTGAAGGCCGGCAGCTCAGCCAGGCGGCGAGGGCCTTGCTGGAGGTCGTTCGGCTGGAAGAGACGGTGACAGAGAGGCGGGACAGGCCGGACGCTCCATAGCAAAAACCGCAACAAACGATAACAGCTGACCAGGAGCATTCATGGGCTTTGATGATTACCTCAAGATTCTCGCCAAACACGACGGATCGGATCTGTACCTGAGCACCGGCGCCCCGCCCTGTGCCAAGTTTCATGGCGCACTCAAGCCGATCGATCGGACACCCCTGGCTCCCGGCGTGATCAAGGATATTGCCTACAGCATCATGGACGAGGAACAGACGGCCGAGTTCGAGCAGGAACTCGAGATGAACCTGGCCTACAGCATTCGCAATATCGGGCGGTTCCGGATCAATATTTTCCGTCAGCGCAACGAGATCTCCATCGTTGCACGGAACATCGTGACCGAAATCCCCAATGCCGATGCCCTGGGTCTGCCTTCGATTCTCAAGGATGTCGTGATGTCCAAGCGCGGCCTGGTGCTGTTCGTCGGCGCAACCGGGTCGGGCAAATCAACATCCCTGGCAGCGTTGATCGATCACCGGAACAGCAATTCCGCTGGCCATATCATCACCATTGAAGATCCGGTGGAATACATCCACCGTCACAAGAAGAGCATCGTCAATCAGCGCGAGGTGGGCGTCGATACCCGCAGCTTCCAGAAGGCGCTGAAAAACACGCTTCGCCAGGCACCGGACGTAATCCTGATTGGCGAGATCCGGGATCGCGAAACCATGGAGCACGCCCTCGCCTTTGCCGAAACCGGCCACCTGTGTATTTCCACACTGCACGCGAACAACGCCAACCAGGCGCTTGACCGGATCATCAACTTCTTCCCGGAAGAGCGTCGGCCGCAGTTGCTGATGGACCTGTCGATGAACCTCCGGGCGTTTGTCTCCCAGCGGCTGGTGCCCACGATCGACAAGAAACGCTGCGCGGCCATCGAAATCCTGCTGGGGACCCCCACGATCAGCGAGCTCATCCTGCGTGGTGACATTGACGGCATCAAGGAGATCATGGAGAAATCGGCCAACCTGGGCATGCAGACCTTTGACCTGGCGCTGTTCAACCTCTGGAAGGACGGAAAGATCTCCGAGGAAGAAGCCCTGAAAAACGCCGACTCGGCGAACAACCTTCGCCTCAAGATCAAACTCCACGGACAGGGTGGCCAGGGTGCAACCTCATCATCCGCCGGCGCCGGAGCAGCTCCCAGTGGCAGCGGCCTGTCGCTTCAGCTTGAGGAAGACGAGGAGGATCCCGAGGAGTAAGCCGGATTTTCCACCTGAACGCGAGGTGGTGGCCTCAGGCCACGCCAGGTAATGACAATGGCCAGCGCCATGGCCACCGCGCCGCCAAGGAAGGCGGCGCTGGTACTCACACCGTCCACCAGGAACCCTGACAGCCAGGCGCCGACGGCGCCCCCCGCGCCAAATGTGAGGCCGCTGTACAGCGCCTGACCCTGACCGTGGTGATGTTGTCCGAAAAAGCTCTGTATGTACTGGACCGAAATGGCGTGCAGCGCGCCATACGATGCGGCGTGCAGGAGCTGGGCAAACACGAGGACCGCCACAAAGTCGGTCATTTCCGCAATCAGAAGCCACCGGATCATGGTCAGGAACAGCGCGCCAATGGCAATCTGTCGAACCGTGAATCGCCGCGTGAACCGGTGCATCACCAGGAACAAGCCAATTTCGGCAACCACTCCGAGCGACCACAGGAGCCCGGTCGACAACTTTCCGTAGCCGTGCTGTTCCAGGTGGATACTGAAAAACGTGTAGTAAGGCCCGTGGGAAACCTGCAGCAGGAAGTTCATCAGGAAAAACGTCACCACCGAAGGGTGCGTGACAATCTTCCGCAGACTGCCGCTGGGAGCCGACTGGCGCACCTCACCCCGCTCCGAGGGTATAAGAAACGCGGACACCGCAATGCCGGCGAACACGGGCAACAGAAGCCAGGGCAAGGTTCCGACCGGAACCCACTCGAGAATCCCGCCAACGCCGGCCACCGATGCGATAAAACCGACCGACCCCCAGAGCCGAACCTTGCCGTAACGGTCCCTCTGACTGCCCAGCGTTCTCAGTGTAATGACTTCATAAAGCGGCAGGATGGCGTTCCAGAAAAAGGTAAACGCCAGCATCACCAGCAACAGTCCGTAAAAACCGGGTTCCAGGAAGACACCCGCAAAAAACAGCGAACCGGTGATCGCCCCGAAGCGCACCAGCCGAACGCGCTGACCACTGCGATCCCCGAGCCATCCCCAGACACTAGGGGCCACGATTTTCGTGAGCTGGATTGTCGCCATCAAGGTGGCAATCTGGAGGTAGGAAAAGCCCCGATCCTGAAGATACAAAGACCAGTACGGCAGCAGCCCGCCAAGCAGCGCAAAAAACCAGAAGTAGAGATTAGAAAGCCGCCAGTAAATACCTGACCTCCTTTCAATGCCTGCGATATCGAGAGCTATGGCAATTTTGGCGGGAATGGCTGTTCAAAAATGTGGAGCGCCAGGGACGGCGCGACCAAGCCTTACAGGGATGTATTTACAGGCGTTTTTTGAACAGCCATTCCCGCCGAAATGGCTACGCCAACGCTCTCAGGCCAGGTGGTTAGAGCTGCCCCAGCACTGGGGTCGAAACGTCCACATCACCATTCTGACCCCGATGGCGCAGGTAGTGATCCATCAGAACAATCGCCATCATGGCTTCGGCAATCGGTGTCGCGCGGATGCCCACGCACGGATCGTGACGGCCGGTGGTGATCACCTCCACGGGGTTGCCATCCACATCAATGCTGCGGCCGGGCAGTCGGAGACTGGATGTGGGCTTCAGGGCCATGCTCGCGACAATCGGCTGGCCCGAGGAGATGCCACCGAGTACGCCGCCGGCGTTATTGGACAGGAAACCTTCCGGGGTCATCTCATCGCGGTGCTCCGTGCCCTTTTGCTCCACCGAATCAAACCCGGCGCCAATCTCCACACCCTTGACCGCGTTGATGCTCATCAGCGCGTGGGCCAGGTCCGCATCCAGGCGATCAAAGATCGGTTCGCCCAGTCCGGGAGGGACGTTCTCGGCCACCACGTTGATCCGCGCACCGATGGAGTCACCCTCTTTCCGAAGTGCATCCATGTAGGCTTCCATTTCCGGCACCTTGTCTGCATCCGGGCAGAAAAACGGGTTCTGGTGAACCTGATCCCAATCCAGCTTCTCCGCGCGGATTGGTCCCAGTTGCGAGAGATAGCCCCTGATCCGGATACCTAGCCGCTGTTCCAGGAATTTGCGCGCAACCGCGCCGGCCGCGACACGCATCGCCGTTTCACGGGCGGAGGAGCGGCCACCACCGCGATAGTCCCGTACCCCGTATTTGTGCATGTAGGTGTAATCGGCGTGCGCCGGACGAAACTGGGATGCGATTTTCGAATAGTCCTTGGAGCGCTGGTCGGTGTTCTCGATCAAAAGCCCGATCGGCGTACCCGTGGTTTTCCCTTCGAAAACACCGGAGAGAATCCGGACCTCGTCCGCCTCACGACGTTGCGTGGTATGCCGCGAGGTTCCCGGCTTTCGACGGTCCAGATCCCGCTGCATGTCGGCTTCCGACAGTTCCAGTCCTGGCGGGCACCCGTCGATGATGCAGCCCAGCGCCGCGCCATGGCTTTCACCGAAGGTGGTCACCGTAAACAGTTTTCCAAACGTATTTCCCGACATGATTCAGTATCTTATCCAGTTCTTATGAGAATTCGCTTCAAGATTGTCCGAGGGCTTGCCTGAGGTCTTCCGCGCGCAGCAGGAAAACACCGTCTCCGCCGTTTTCAAATTCCAGCCAGGTGAATGGCAGCTCCGGATAGGCTTCGTCCAGCGCCACCCAGCTGTTACCGACTTCCACGATCAGGAGGCCATTTTCAGTCAGATGATCCGCCGCCCCGGCGAGGATACGGTGAGCGATATCCAGGCCATCCTGCCCGGCGGCGAGGCCGAGCTCCGGCTCATGGCGATATTCTTCGGGCATCGACGCCAGATCCTGCGCATCCACGTAGGGAGGATTGCTCAGTATGACATCGTACTTGCCTGTGACACTGGCGAACACGTCTGACTTTACCGTTCTTACGCGATCGCCTACCCCGTGGAGCTCGATATTGGACTCTGCCACCGCAAGTGCATCTTCGGAGATATCCGAGAGATCCACCTCCGCCTCATCAAATACCATCGCAGCACCGATCCCGATACAACCGCTCCCGGTACAAAGATCCAGAACCCGCGTAACCGGAGTGTCGCCCAGCCAGGGCTGGAGGCCATTTTCGAGTAATTCACCAATCGGGGATCTCGGAACCAGCACCCGCTCATCCACATTGAACGGCATGCCCATAAACCAGGCTTCTCCGAGAAGGTACGCCAACGGCACTCGCTCATTCACCCGGCGATTAATACGATCAACAATCAACGTGCGCTCTTCACGGGTCAGCCGCGCGTCCAGAAACAGGGTGTTATTTTCCAGAGGCAGATGGAGGCTGCGCATGACGAGCTGGACGGCTTCATCCCAGACGTTGTCGGTGCCATGGCCGAAGAACAGCGAAGACGCCGCAAAACGGGAGGAAGCAAACCGGAGGTAATCGCGGACTGTCTGGAGGTCGTCAATCGGGGTGGTCACTGGACAAGGTTCCTGTTCTGGCGCATATCAGCGCGGGATTATACGCTGTTTCCACCCCCGGCTGCAGCCCACTGACACAGAGGTTTTCAGACAGCCAGGGGCCCGGAACTGTTGCGATTGAGTTCGTACCGGTCAAGAGCCGCCGCCATGCGTTCCCGCCCGAGCTGGATGAGCTCCGGCGCCTTGTGGTAGTCGTAGCTGCGACAGGCATTTTTAGGCACATTTACCAGCAGATCCGGCGGATAGCCTGCGATCTTGTACTGCACCAGCGCACTTTGCATCGTTTCGATCGTCAGGTTCATGACGTCGAACTTGCCGATCCCCAATTTGTCCCAGTCGATGGTTTCGTGCTCCTCTGCATGCCCCTTGTCTCCGCCGGGGTGTGCCGAGTGCTTTTTATCCTCTTTCTTCCGGACTTCCCTGCTGAGCTTTGTTTCCGGGCTGTCTTCATGCTGGGCCCTCCGGGAGGCGAGCGACTTGACGGTGTCCCAGTCAAACCAGCGAGAGGCCTTCTCCCGGATGGTATGGACCCATTCTTCCATATCGGCGTTTTCGTCCTCCTCAACGAAAGCAGCATCCGGAATCCGCCGCCGCTGGTCATCTTCGCCACTGAGGTTGACCGCCACAATCATGTCCGCGTGAGCCGAAATGGTTGGGATAATGGGGAGCGGGTTGAGCAGCGCGCCATCGACCAGCACTCGACCGTTCAAAACCAGGGGCGTAACCACGCTGGGAATCGCAACTGATGCCCGAATGGCCTGATCGAGCGGTCCTTCCTGGAACCAGACTTCCTTGTGGGCCAGAAGATCAGTGGCGACCGAGGTGTAAGCCAGCGGCAGATCCTCGATTCGGGTATCGCCCAGCATGTCGCGAACCACGGCAAAGATCTTCTCGCCCCGGATCGCGCCCACCGAATTGAAGGTCACATCCAGCAATTTGAGGACATCGAATTGTCCCAGGCCGGTCACCCAGTCTTTATAGGCCTGCATTTTTCCGGCCGCGAACATGCCACCAATCAGGGCCCCCATTGAGCAGCCGGAGATCGCGACGATTTCATAGCCTCGTTCAACCAGCATTTCGATGGCACCGATATGGGCATAGCCACGGGCACCGCCGCTACCGAGGGTCAATGCCACGGTTCGCCGCCTCGCCGGCCGCTTTCCCTCATCCTGCGAGGAAGCGACGGCAGAGACGTCCGATGTCTGCATGACTTTGGAAAGATTACTGTCTTGATCGGAAGAAGAAACCTTTTCGTTCCGGGGCTCTTGCTCTTCCTTGTCCCTGGCCATAGTTCACCTCGTAATGACGGAGATTTCGACCCGATTCCCCTGACGTTCCGGATCATCAATCGGGATCGTCGGGCCGACCACAAGCAGCCTTTGCTGATCCCGCCCGACACCGATCCGTGCCAACACGTCGGATAATGTCTCAGTGGCCGCCCGGGCACGCTCAATAGACTGGTCCAGGGTTTCATCGTCCTGCAGCGTCGAATAGCCCACTAACACCACGATCGCGCCCTTGTTTCCAGCCTGCTCGCGGATCTGTTGGCGGTCCGTGGACTGCCAGTCGAACTGATAGGTCACGCCGCCCTGCCAGGGCACAATGAGAGGCCCGGACACACGGTCTGACCCGGCGTCGAAGCCCGGCACCACCGCGCCATTCCCGACTTTCAGATGTTCCACCCAGACGTACTTTCGGAGGTTGCCCCGGGTTACCGTATAAACCAGCGTCAGCCATCGGGTGCCGTCCGGTTCCAGCGTTCCCGCGGCGAGATAGCTCTGTTCCGAATCCCGCCCGTTCAAGGTCGCCTGATCAAAGATACGATTGGCCCAGACCACGCTGCGACCACAGGACACCCCCGAACACTCGAACAGGATTTTCGCGCCCTGTTGCTGAAGCAGCGCAAGGTAATGATCCCGTGCCTGCTCGCGATTCACATCCCGGGGCAACTGGTACATCCTACCCTCTCCGGTGACAGGCAGACGAACCATCGTCTCGGCACGAACCTCGTCATTGACTTCGCGGACCGGACTGAGCAACACCAGATGGCCGCTGGAGCGCAGTTCCACCTGAACCTCCGGTGTCAACTGACGAAAAGCCTCCGGAAATGCCGCCAGCTCTGATGCCAGGCTGTTCAGAGGAAACAGGAGCACGGCTCCGACGAGGAGGACCAGTTTTCCGAGCAACGAGTGCCATTTATTCATCAGACAGAAAGGCTCCCACGGCTTCTTCGACGGCGTGGGTTTCACCATCGAGGTGGCAATGGTGGCCCCCCGGCACATCGACCGTGTCCAGATGGCTGATTCGTGAGGCACGATCCTCGAGCCCCTTTCGATAAGACAACAGCCCTTTGTCCGCGCGCACGAACAGGGTTGGCGTTTCAATAGCTTCAAGGGTGGCCAGAACCTGCTCCTCGCACATCATCAGCGGCGAGGGATGGCGCAGCCGAGGATCAGTCCGCCACACATAGCCTCCATCCACCGGTTCCATGTTGCGGGGCACCAGTGTTAACGCTGCTTCGTGGCTTAACGGACTGACCCCACCCTCCCGGGCGCGGGCAGCGGTGGCAAGGTCCGGATAAACGACAGATTTACCGGAGCCGTTGAGACGCTTCTTGATGGATCGGCGCAACTGCGGCACCGTCTCGGACACCGGTCGGCTGATCGCTCCTATGCTGTCGATCATCACCAGGCGACGGACGTTTTCCGGGAAAGCTGCAGCATAAAGACCGCAAACAATGCCTCCCAGCGAATGGCCCACCAGATCAACCGGTGCCGTCCCCTGTTCACTGAAATAGCGATCGATGACTTCGGCCAGATCCGCGACATAGTCCATTAGCAGATAGGACTGCCCCGCCGGTCGATGCCCGGATTTCCCGTGACCGGCCATGTCGATGGCATGCACATCCGACAATTCCGCCAGCGTCGGGCCCAGCTTTTCGAACGTCAGGCTGTTATCGAGCCAGCCGTGGAGAAGCAGCGTGGGAGGAGTCTTGGAAGCGCAGCCGGGGCACGACCAGGAGAGGCCGGCGAGATCGATGTTATTGAGAGACCAGGTTCTTTCCGAGCATTGACTCACCCCGGATCGGGTCCGGTCACAGACGGACGCATCATTCATGACAACGGAAGCCTCACATGGTGTGAGTCGGACGGTCGGAACTCAGCGAGCCGGCCAGATAGGATTCGATCTTTGTGCGTGCGGTTTCGTCGTCGCCATTGAACTGGACGCCAATGCCGGCCGCCCGGTTGCCCTGGGCGCCTTTGGGGGTAATCCAGATGACCTTGCCCGCAACCGGAATCTTCTCGGGTTCGTCCATGAGGTTCAGCAACAGGAACACTTCGTCACCCAGCTGATACTGTTTCTGGGTAGGAATAAACAATCCACCCTGACGGATGTAGGGCATATACGCCGCGTAGAGAACCGCCTTGTCTTTGATCGTCAGGGTAAGAATACCACTGCGCGCGCCAAATCCTGGGCCCATAACTGACACCTTTCACTGTGTTATCAGATCACTTGTCAAAAAGGGAGTAAAAAATTCCCTGACATTCCGAAATCATAGCAGCTAACGCGCCGGAACGCGTAGCCTTACCGGGGCAGACGCCTAACTGGCCCGCTTTCCGGGCATCATTGAACGCCAGGCCAGCAGGATTCTGGTCGCTTCCAGCTCCGGATTGGCGTTATAGACCCCGGCTGCACGACTCTCACGAATGTTGTCCAGGAGCTCGTGGGCCTTCCACGCCGGATTATGTCGGGCCAGAAATGACAGCATGTCCGCTGCTTCCGAGTCAGAGGGTTGTCCGCCCGCCGCGACCCGGGCCAGGTCCGCCGCCCACCCCTCAAGCAGGAACAGGGCGTCGTCCAGACCCAGCGCCTTGAAGGCCTTGGCAGCCTCGGCAACCGTCCCGCGCCCTTTCATGTATTGCCGAAAGGCCTCGAACGCGGCATCGCGGAGATCGAGAAAATCGCCGGAGACATACTCCGCCGCCAGCCTCGGTGCATTACCGGCCAGCATCAATGCCTTGGAAAGGACCTCCCCGGGATACACCTGATCCGGGTCCCTTTGTGCCAGGGTACGGGCCAGCCAGTCCTCGGCCTGCGGCTTTGGCGGCACGGGAATATTGAGCGCCTGACAACGGGAGCGGATGGTCGGCAGCAACGGCCGGCCGCTTTCCTGAAGAAGCAGAAGCGTGACGTCCGGAAGCGGTTCCTCCAGCGTTTTCAATAACGCGTTGGCGGCATTGATATTGAGCTGGTCAGCCCGATCAATAATCGCCACCTTATGGTGCGCAACCTGGGGCGAGGCAACGGCAAACGCGGACAGTGCGCGAACCTGGTCCACCTTGACCATCCGGGATTTTTCCGGTGCATAGACACGGACATCCGGGTGACTATCGGCCGCCAGCAGTTCACACTGCTTGCAGCGCCCACAGGCCACAGGCCGACCGGAATCGCCCCCGGTTGGCGAATCACAGAGCAGCAACTCCGCCACCGCCTCCGCCCACGCGCGCTTTCCGACGCCACGCTCGCCGTTGACGATCAGCGCGTGCGGCAAACGGTTCTCCGCGAAGCCGGCCTGAACCCGGTCCCAGGCCTGCTGGAGCCAGGGCATGTCTCTGGAAATATCAGTCACGATGTACGTTGGCTTCCTTGTTCCGGCCGCCGTAGCTGCCGTTTCATTACCGCGTTTAAACGGCGTAACCGCCGCAGTGCCTGAAGGTCCTCATCGGACGCCGGGTTATAGTAATGGTTGTTCACCATGCGGGCAAAATGTCTGGCGGTGCTTGCAATCGATGGCTGCACCCGGGCCAGACGCTCAGCCAGGGTATCCGGAGTTTCACCCTGGCGGACCGGCACGCCCGCCCGTTCGCAGGTCTGGTGCCACGCACGGATGACTCGCTGGTAGGCATCACGTCGCTCGCCGCGCCTCAGTTGCAGCGCCGAGAACAGCCCGGCCACAAGCAAGGCTGCGCCAACGATGCCGGCCGTCAGGTACCCCAGTTCCCGCAGGCCCAGCCCGCCGGAAAGGCGCGACATGAGATCCATCTGGCTCTGCCCCTGATACCCGACAACCCAACGCTGCCACTCGTAGTTGATGCGATCCAGCTGTAACGTCGCCCATTGCACAATGGCCAGATCCCGGTATTTCTGGGCGGACAATACCTCCCCCTCAAGGAAGGAGCCCTCATCGGCAACGGCATCGCGGAGACCCGACTCGACCCGCGCGGGCGAGATTGCCGCTGTAGGATCAATCCGTACCCAGCCCCGTTGCGGCAGCCATGCCTCGACCCAGGCATGGGCATCGTATTGCCTCACAATCAGATAATCGCCACCGGCTCCCGGTTCCCCGCCCTGGTAGCCCACTACGATTCTTGACGGAATACCGGCAGCCCGGAGGACAAAGGTCGTCGCACCGGCATAATGGGCACAGAATCCGCGCTTCTCATCGAACAGGAGCGCATCAATGCCATCGTCCGGCATTTTTGGCGGTCGCAATGTGTAGAAATAGGGCTGGGTTCGGAAACGCTCCAGCAAATGACCAATCACCTGAGGGTCTGAATAGTCCCGCGCAAGAGTGCGACCGAGCTCCCGGGCCCTGGGATTTCCCATGGCGGGGAGCTGAAGATAACGACGGCGTTGATCACTGGCTAACGCGAGCCCGGTTCCGGTTTGACCTTCCGACAGGCTGAGCCTATACCGAACCGGACTGTCCGCGGGCCTGCGGAACCGGAACAGGTCCTCCTCTTCTTCATAAACGTTATCGGAGGCAGGCGATGAGCCTTTCAACGCAAACGCCCACCGCTGGTCCGTCGGCTCCATCAGAACATCGTACTCGTTGGCCGCCAGCGGTCCCACGCCACCATCGACGGCCACTCGCCCCGGAGCCTGGAAGGGTTCCTCCCGGCTCTGTCGCCAGGTCTCCCCGTCCAGTCGATCAAGCACAAGCCCACGCCAATAGCGGTCACGGTAAGGGGGTATCGTGCCACCGAACGTTACCCGGAAAGCCCGTTCGCTGCTCTGCGCCAATCCGGAAATATCCCCCGGTTTCATGGTGTCGGTGATACCGGTACGTGCTTCTCCTGAAACCAGCGGTACACTCCACAAGGGTGACATGCGGGGAAAGAAGATAAACAGCAACACCACCACCGGCAGGGTTTTAAGAAGCAGCCCGCCCAGCCGTCGCCACCCCGAGGGGAAGCCGCCGGGAAGATCCGGCGCATTCAGGGACTGAAGTCCGATGAGCAACAGTGCCACCCCGGCAATATTGGTGATGGCCCAGAGTATGTCCTGCCGAAAAAGGAAGTTGACCGCAGCCAGGTAGGCAAGGATGAAAAACAGCACGTAAAAGTCCCGCGGTGCGCGGGTTTCCAACCATTTGAGCGCAACGGCGAGGACAAAGAACGAGGCCGCCGTGTCGACGGTGAAACGGGCCTTGACCGTGGCAATGTAGACCCCGATCAGCAGTAGCATTGTCAGCGTCCGCGTCCACCGTCCGGGGAGGCGTACCCGGCCAGTCTGCGCGAACCACCGCCATGCGGCCAGTATGCCACAGGCACTGATGAGCCACAGCGGCAACCGGTCCCACTGCGGCAGCAGAAGAACGGCGAATCCGGCGATCAACCACAGTAACGCGCCGGTCGGCACATCGCCCCGGGCCTTCCCTGCCGCCATTCCACTAGCGCTCACGCGGCACCTCCCACATGAACATCAGGGGCCGTTTGGGAATCCGACACTTCCCGGTCGCGGGTGCCATGCGGCCAGCGAATGGCATCCCTAGGGGGCTTCTGCCCCCACACAGCCAGTGCCCGGAGACAACGTTGGGTGTGCGTGGCCCCGGTATCCGGCTCGATTACCTGGCCCGGCAGCCTGAGACCAAACGGCGCCTGCTGTTTCGACCGGTCCTGAACCAGTGAAGACAGATAGCTGAGCCGCAGTTCGGCATCCACACCGGGGTAATGATTGAAATCCAGCCAATGCGGCTGTCCCTGGTCGCCCTGCCAGTCCGCCACCACCATCTGCCCGCTGCGGGCAAAGCGTTTCCATAGCACCCTCTGACTGAGATCTCCCTCACGCCAGGGGCGGAGATCGGCATGGTCCTGCCCCGGAGCAGACTGTGCAGCGTTTTCATCGTCTCCCTCTCCCATCATTAGCTGGGCCTCGGGAGCCTTGAGGGGCGCCGGAAATACAATCGCGGCCGTTGCCGGACGAAGCCAGGACCAGGCCTTGAGCAGGCCGAAGGGAAAGCGGGTTTCGATAAGGACGCGTTCCGGTCTCAGATACCCGCGTGAACTCGATGGCACGAAGAGCGCCACATCCACGGACTGATCCGGCAGCACATGAATAGGGGGCAGCACTTCGCCATCGCACGACAAACGGATCGCAACCGCCCCACGCTTGCTGGCCGTTGCTCTGAAATGAAACGGCACCGACTGACCGGCAAAATCCTCCCCCGTACGAAGAAGGGTCAGTTTCAATCCCGACAGGTTGTTGTGGGTTTGGTGCATGGCGCCAACAAAGACCGCCCCCAGCAGAAAAGTCATCAGGTAGATCAGGCTGTTCTGATAGTTGATGCCCGTCACCAGCATGATCAACAGCAGGATACCGAAGACCACACCCGCGCCGGTGGGAAGAATGAAGATCGTTTTCTGAGTGAACAATCGACTGTCTGATCGCGGCAGCCGGCGGTTCACCCAGGCTCGCCACCGATGCCGAAATGTTTTGAGCATGTTTTATGTCCTGACCTGCCACAGCAACCTCTGGCGCCGACTATACCAAGGCGCCTGCTGCTTTCGACAAACATACCGGAAATTGAAAGAGATTGATCACAATCCCGACCGGATCTGGTTGAAAAACATCCCCGGACACCAAATACTGGCCTGTGGAACCCATAACGAGGCCCTGCTATGAAAGGCAAAACCGCCCTGGCCGTCGCCATCGCCGGTCTGTCCGCCAGCCTCACGGCCCAGGCGGGCGTTGAAACAATGACATCGGATGAAATGGTCGACACTTACGTCAAGGATTCCGCCGTTATTGTCGTTCCCCGGGAGAAACGGAAAAGCGAAGCGGACAGGAAGAAGATCATCCGCTCACTGACCATCTCGCCGGGTGAACCCGTGGTAACAGAGGCCGAAGAGGAAGCCTATCGGGAAGCGCTTCAGCGCTATATGGAAGAAGGCAAAACCGATGCGCTGGACAATGCCCAGGAAGAATTCCTGCGCCGGGCGCTGCTCCTGCCAACCGGAGAAATCGCACAGGCCCAGCCGCCTGCGGACTTCACGCCGAACATTCCACCGCTGATCTTTGGTCAACAGGCGCAGATTCCCGAAGAGCCATTCACCCAGACCTTCCTCAACGATCAGCTGGGCATTGGTTTTGACGGGCAGAACGTGAACTTCTCGATCGGCAATCCGCCCGGTATCGACCAGATCCGGATTCCCCAGGCGATCAACGAAGGGCCGATCAGCCTGACTCCCCGCCCGGGTGGCGGCTTTGATCTGTCGATTGCGGTTCCGGATCAGTAGGGATTAAAGCGAATGGTTGTGTCGCTGACTCTCAGATTATCGAGTGTCGCGGCACCCAGGTCGACGCCACCAACCCCCATGCTCCCGACATTGACATCGGCTGCCATGGCATTGACTCGGATAGTTCGCAGGTCACTGGTTGATGCCCCGTTATTAACTTGCTCAGTCCCGACACTTGTGCTCATCACCGCGAAACCATTCTCGGCGCCGCTCACGGCCGTACTGACTTCCGATGACGTCATCCCTTCTGCACTGCCAAAGAAATCCGTCAACGCCTGCGAGCCGAGCAGAATACCGCCACTTTCAGTACCGGTAATCTGAAGGTTTCCAACGGACAGCCCGCCGGAATTCGAGATCAGGTCAAGATCGTCCAGCGTAAAAACCGCCAGACTATATTGCTTGGGGTTTTGACTGACAGCCGTGTCCGTCTGGATCCGGAAATCGGCGGACAACAATGTGCCCCAGGCTTCCAGGCCGTCCGCAAAACGGGTCGTCTGCCCGGAAGCAGAAACCAGATCGATCGCACCCGTGGACATACCCCAGTCGATGGTGCCGGCTGCGCTCAGTGGACGAAAGCCAATATTCAACGCCCCGGCCTGAGAAATATCGAAGGCAATGGTCAGATCGTCCAGCCGCTGCCCCAGCCCAAGGCTCTGGCCCGAGGTCGTCAAACCGGCACCGCCAAAGTTGAGATTACTTACCTTTGCCTGGCCACTGTCTTCAAAGGTCATTCCTCCCATCGAGATCTGGGAAGAAAGGTCTATTGAGAGTCCGGTACCACCGGTCACGCCTGAAAGATCATTGTCGGACACTGGTTTGAGTTCAGCGAAGGATTGACCGGCACAGAGCGATAAGACAACGCCCGCCATTGCCAGGTAATGCTTCTGAGTTGCCTTGCCCATGGTGTCATCCTCGCTCTTCGCCTGAAAAAAAAGCGCCCCAGTGAAATCCCGGGGCGCTTTCCTTATGTCAACGCCTCACGGCGAGACAAATGCTTAGTGGCCGTATACGGTCATCTGAGCATTGATCTTCATATCGGTCAGGTAAACGTCACCGATGGAGGCCGCATTAGCAGAGCCCATCCGGATGTTGGTCAAATCCAGATCACCGGAGAAGTCGTTGACGTTGAACGCCAGAGCGTCGTTACCAGCGGCGTTGGTCGCCTTGCCGATATCCACTTGCGCGTGCGCAAAGCTGGTATCAACCAGAGTGTTGTTATTGGCGTCGACGATTGTCAGGCCGTTGGTATCAGTGCCACGGGAGTTATGTAGTTTGAAGTCGATGTAAGTACCAACGAAGTCCGCGTTCAGGGTACCTTGCGCGTTGAAGTAGGCGTTGACGTTCATCGCATTCTGGTTTTCCTGAATGACAACGTCAATCGGACCCAGCATACCACTCATCTTGAAGTTGGAGATCAGAGTAGTACCAGTACCGGCACCCAGATTACCCAGGTTTGCAGACTCAGTGCTCTTGGCCAGCTTCACAGAGTCGATGCCGACACCGAAGTCCACCGGCGCACCAGAGACGGAGCGGATACCGATGACCAGGTCACCATCCTCAATCTGCGGCATGCCAGCTTCGTTGGCAGCAGCTGCCGGAGTGGTGGCAGGATCAGTTGATGTAGTTTGAGTGTTGGTCCAGCTTACGTTCGGCTTGGCGATCGCAGCACCTTCCAGGTAAGCGTTACCAACAGCGCCAGCGCCAGTATCCGCAACACCGCCAGTACCAGCAACGTCGATCATCAGTTTAACGTCATCCAGGTTGCCCTGGGCGCCGGTAGCCGGATCATAGGCACCGCCGATGCTCAGGCCGCTGATGGCGAGGAAGCCGTCGTCCTGGTATGCAACTTCACCGATGTCGACTTTGGTGGACAGTTCGATGGTGACACCAGACTGACCAGTGACGTCGCCCATGGCGATGTCGTTCATCGCCTTGAGCTCTGCGTTGGCTGCGAACGGTGCTGCGGCAATTGCGGTTGCCAGGGTAAGTTTTTTCAGGCCTTTCATATTATTTCTCCTAAGAGTTTCTATTGTTTTTCTGCAGCTCTTTCCAGTTGCTGCAGGGTCAGTGTTCCAAACGCCTGAGTAAGTTTCTGAGAGATAGCGCACAAGATCTAAACAATCCGCAACAAACAATTACACTCCGAAAAACACTGTGACCTGGCACACAGATGCCAGCGTGACTGGATCACTCTTTCGGCTTCTCGTCGCTCTTGAAAATGACAGGATCGTAAGGCTGAACCGCCCCTTCTCCATATTCAAACCCGTCTGCTGTCTCCTGGTATTGCGTCCCCAACACTTCGGCGAAACCGGTCATGTATTCCAGCTCCACATTGATCTGCTTGCCATCCCTGTCATTGTCCGGCTGAAATTTGTAAACAACCGCCGATCCCAGAATTCGACCGTTATCTGCCTGTGACTTGAGGGCACTCCGAACGGCGTTCAGAACGACAACCGGGTTGACGTCCTTATCCAGCTCGCCCGGCTTTATCGCCCAGACAAATCGGACTTTTCCGCTGGGAAACAGGGCCGCGCCAAACGGTGCGAAGTCACCATAGGTCTCAAGCAGCGATTTCGCCTTCTTGAGAGATTTTGCAGCCAGGAAACGGGTGTTCGCCTGAATCTCACTCGCAAGCTGTTGTGTTGTAATGACCCGCTTTTGTGGCTCTTCGTCTTTGGCGACCGCGCTGGAGGCCAACACACATGAAAAGCAAAAGACGAACGCGCCCAATACTTTAGAAAGCTTTTGCATGGTTTCCTTCCTGTTTCAAATCATCAAGTTGTTATAGAAAGCTGTGAACGCTTGTAACCGAAGCATCGTTTCATTTTCCTTCCCTGCATTCAGTGCACTGTTTCTCATCTATTCCAGCAAGCTAATGAAAAATGTCGAAGAAATTTACAGTCCGGGTGTTCCCTCGGTCGCGCTTCCTTTCTATGATGCGCTCCTGAAACCCTTTCTACTGAGGAAGCCTGGTGGTTCCCGGATTAACAGTCCTGAACAAATCGGCGTTTTGCCGTCTGCTGTCACATGCCGCACAGGAGGATGATTTCGTTTACCTGGGCAGTACCGCGGATAACAGCCATTGCGGCTTGCTCTCCTCCTTTACCTCGAACTCGGTCGCCCGCGTGGACTACGACTCCGACACGCTTAAGTCACTATCAACGGGAGCTCTGGCCGATCGCATCGAAAAAGAGTCGTCAGGACTCAGAGTTTCCCGCTCTCCAAGCAGGGGGGTCTTGCCTGGCGGCTGGATCGGCTTTATCAGCTATGAATACGGCCACATCAAAGAGAAACGTTTGCAGAAGGGTGCCCAAACCCCGCCATTACCCCTGTTCTCAGCCGGGCTGTATCTATGGAGCGCGAATTTTGACCGGGTGTCCGGGGACTATCTTTTGTGGATTCATCCGGAATGCCCCCGGAAGATACGCGAAACGCTCGGCAACTGGCTGGAGAACGAACCCGAACGGGAACAGATGTTCTGGCGCATGAGAAAAGGGTTTTCACCGGCTCAAACCCCGAACCAATTCAGGGCCAGCGTCCGGCGCATCAAGAACTACATTGAAGCCGGCGACTGCTACCAGGCCAACCTCTCCCAGGAATTTACCGGAACCTATTCGGGCAATCCCTGGGCCGCCTTTCAGGCACTTTCCCGGGCCAACCCGACGCCCTACAGCGCCTTCATTCGCGCCGACAATTTCTCTGTCGTGTCTCTCTCGCCGGAACGTTTCCTTGAAATCGACCGGAGCATCGTTAAAACCAGTCCGATAAAAGGCACTCGTCCACGGGGCGATACCCCAGAAGGCGACGCCGCTCTGGCACAGGAGCTTCAGGCCTCCGAGAAAGACCGGGCGGAAAATCTGATGATCGTTGATCTTTTGCGGAACGACCTGGGCCTGAACGCCCGCACCGGATCGGTCCGGGTGGACGAGTTGTTCGCCCTGGAGTCCTACCGGAACGTCCATCACCTGGTCAGTCATATCCAGGCAGAACTGGCGGATGGCGTCTCACCCCTGAAAGCGTTATTCGACGCCTTTCCCGGAGGATCGATCACAGGCGCCCCGAAGGTCCGGGCCATGGAGATTATCCGGGAACTGGAACCTCACTGGCGCGGCCCGTACTGCGGCTCGGTGTTCTACTATGGGCTGGACGGCCGCCTGGACAGCAGTATCGCCATCCGGACCCTGCTCTGCGATGAATCAACGGGGACCATCCGGTGCTGGGGCGGTGGCGGAATTGTTGCGGATTCGGACCCGGAGGCGGAGTACCAGGAAACCCTGGCAAAGGTCGGGCCGTTGATGCGGTTTCTGGAAGAGCTGGAGATGGGGTAGAGCCGGGTCGAAGATGGGGTCAGATGAAGGCGTTCATCTGACCCCGAGTTCGCGGCCCGAACCGATCAGCTTTCGTGGACGGCGCTGGCCTTCAGGAATTCCTGGCGCAGTTCGTCGAACGTCTGCACCGACGGGAACTGCGGAAACTCTTCAATGACGTTCTGAGGGGCATGGAACAGAATGCCACGTTCCGCCTGCCCCAGCATGGTGGTGTCGTTGTAGGAATCGCCGGTTGCGATGACCCGGTAGTTCAGGAGCTGGAATGCCCTTACCGACTGGCGTTTGGGATCGCGTTGACGCAGCAGGTAATTGGTGATCTGGCCATTCTCGCCCACTTCCAGTTTGTGGCACAGGAGCGTCGGATAACCCAGCTTTTTCATGAGCGGCATGGCGAACTCGTAGAAGGTATCCGACAGGATGACCACCTGGAACCGCTCACGCAGCCAATCCAGGAACTCCCTTGCGCCCGGCAGCGGGTCCAGCTCACCGATGACTTCCTGGATCTGGGGAAGTCCATACCCGTGCTCGTCCAGCAGGCGAAGACGCTGCTTCATCAATACGTCGTAATCGGGGATATCACGGGTAGTGGCCTTGAGTTCCTCAATTCCGGTTTTTTCCGCGAATGCGATCCAGATTTCCGGAATCAGTACTCCCTCAAGGTCAAGACATGCCAGTTCCACAATCGTCTCCTGATGACATCGGTCGGTTGGCGAGCTGCGCTCGGCGTTGATCAGCGCGTATGATAAGGAAATCCGGGGCCGAATGCATCGTGATTATCATTGGAGGCTCACCTTTAAGGCATAAAGATATAGATTGTCATTACTTCAGGCTATGAGGGATTTAATGTTAGCCTGCCCTCTACATTGTCAAACAGCACGGGTACTGCATGAAGGACATCGAGACGCTACGCCAGGAACTTGAAGGTGCCAGTCCGCGGGCGATCCTCAAAGCCGCCCTGCAACACCACGATAATATCGTGATCTCGTTCAGCGGCGCAGAAGACGTCGTTCTGATCGAAATGGCGCACAAACTGACCGATAACCTCAAGGTGTTCACCCTGGATACCGGCCGGCTCCACCCGGAAACCTATGAGTTCGTCGACCGGGTCCGTGAGCATTACGGTATCGACATTGAGATCCTGTTCCCGGATGCCCAGGAAGTGCAGGCACTGGTGAGTTCCAAGGGTCTGTTCAGCTTTTACCAGGACGGTCATTCCGAATGTTGCGGGATCCGGAAGGTCAATCCGTTGAAGAAGAAGCTGGCAACCGTGGACGCCTGGATCACTGGTCAGCGGAAGGACCAGAGCCCCGGTACCCGGAACGATGTGCCGGTGGTCCAGGAAGACACCACGTTTTCCGGTGACGGCAAGACCCTGATCAAGTTCAATCCGCTGGCGAACTGGACATCAAAAGAAGTCTGGGATTACATCCGGATGTCCGAGGCCCCCTACAACAAGCTGCACGAACAGGGTTACGTCAGTATTGGTTGCCAGCCCTGCACGCGCCCGGTACTGCCAGGACAGCACGAGCGGGAAGGCCGCTGGTGGTGGGAAGAGGCCACGCATAAGGAATGTGGTCTGCATGCGGGAAACCTGATTGCCCGGGGCTGAGCGCCCCGGACCCTCGCCCACCCGCTTCAGTAGGTGGGCAATTCCACGTCTTTGAACAATTCCTCGATTTCCGTCCGACTGCCCTGGTGGGCAACCGCCGCGTCCACCTTCTCCTTGGTGAGATGGGGGGCAAACCGCTGCATGAAGTCATACATATAGCCGCGGAGGAAGGTGCCTTTGCGGAAACCAATCCGGGTGACGCTGGGACGGAACAGCTTGCGGGCATCGAGAGCCACCAGATCGGTATCGGTTTTCGGATCGAACGCCATACTGGCGATGATGCCCACTCCCAGCCCCAGGCGCACATAGGTCTTGATAACGTCCGCATCGGCGGCTGTGAACACCACTTTCGGCGTGAGGCCCTGACTACGGAAGGCCTCGTCGAGTTTTGATCGCCCGGTGAAGCCGAACACATAGGTGACCAGCGGGAATTCTGCGAGCTCCGGCAGCGTCAGCTCATCGAGTTTCGCCAGCGGGTGATCCCTGGGCACGATCACACTGCGGTTCCAGCGATAGCAGGGCATCATGATCAGGTCGTTGAACAACTCCATCGCCTCGGTGGCAATGGCAAAGTCCACCGCCCCGTTGGCCGCCATCTCGGAAATCTGCATCGGCGTGCCCTGGTGCATGTGCAACGAAACGTCGGGGTATTCTTCGATGAAGCCCCGAATGATGGGCGGCAATGCATAGCGGGCCTGGGTATGGGTGGTTGCGATACTCAGGTCACCCTTGCGCTGGTTGCTGAACTCCTGGGCAATCTTCTTGATGCCCTCCACCCTGCGCAGTATCTCACCCGCCTCACGAATGATGATTTCGCCGCCAGGCGTGATACGGGTGAGGTGCTTGCCGCTACGGGCGAACACCTCCAGGCCGAGTTCGTCCTCCAGGAGCCGGATCTGTTTGGAAATACCTGGCTGGGACGTAAAAAGGCTTTGGGCGGTTGCGGACACGTTTAGATCGTGGTGGGCAACTTCCCAGATATAGCGCAACTGTTGTAGTTTCATTGAGGGCAATACTCCCGCATAAAAACTTTATTTTTCATTCTTTTTCACTATATACAATACCTTTCCAAAAGTTTAGACCAAAATTGCATTTTCGCATCCTTCAACAATAACCTACGTCACTGAAGCGCTTGACTTGTCCGCTGCAAAGCCGACAATCCGGTAACCGACATTTCCCGGCATTCAGAGATCCAATGCTGCTGACCACGAAGTTTCTCAGGCCCACCTCCGATCCCCGGGCAGTCACCCGTGACCGACTGCGGGAAAGGCTTGACCGGGACGGGCCGAAACGCCTGAACCTAGTGATCGCGCCTGCCGGCTTCGGCAAGACCACACTTGTCAGTCAGTGGTGCGCCAGTACCGGAGCACCTACCGCCTGGCTGTCGCTGGACGAGCACGACGATGAACCCAGGCGATTCTGGCAATACGTGGTTGGTGCGCTGGAATACGCCGGGCTGCCCGGTATGTCGGAATGCCACAGGATCCTGTCGCAACAGGGCGGCGAAGATCTCACAGCCCTGATCACGGCGGTTATCAACGAGCTCTCCCGCGATGAGGGAGAATGGACCCTCGTGCTCGACGATTACCACTTTATCCAGGATCCGGCCATTCACCGCCTGCTGGGCTGGTTTGTGGATTACCTGCCGCCCGGAAAGATGCTGGTCATTGCCTCCCGCTCCGAACCTCCTTTACCGCTGTCGCGCTGGCGGGTACGTCGATGGGTCGAAGACATTCACCCAGGCTTGCTGGCCTTTTCCGATGACGAATGCCTGCAGTTCTTTCGAAACACCATGGGGCTGGACATCAGCGAGGAACACGCCCGGACGATCTGCCGTAAAACCGAGGGCTGGGTGGCCGCCATGCAACTGTCCGCCCTGTCCAGCGGCCAGGCCACCGGTCGCAGCGCCGCGCCGCGAACCATCGGTAAGCTCGATATCAACGAACGCCAGATCAGCGATTATGTACTGGCCGAGGTACTGGATCAGCAACCGGAAAGCCTGGCCAGTTTCCTTCTGGACACCGCCTGCTGCCCTCGCCTCAGCGCCTCCCTTTGCGACAGCATCCGAGATCGGGAAGACAGCCAGGACATGCTTGAGGAGTTGCTCCGGCAGAACCTGTTCCTGATCCCGCTGGATGCGCGTAACGAATGGTTTCGCTACCACGATCTGTTCCGGGATGCGCTGGTGCAGCGCATGCAGCTAAACGATCCGGAACGTGCAGAACGGCTTTGGCGGCAAACCATGGAATGGCTGCTGACCCACGGCCATGTCCAGGAAGCCATCGCCCAGATCGTCCGTCACGGCGACTGGCCCTGGCTCGCAAGGGTGCTCTCGGAGCATGGCAACAACCTGATTCATGGCGGTTTCCACCTTCCGGTCCTGGAATGGCTGGACGCATTGCCCGGCCACCTGATCGACGACAGCCCGCAACTGCAGATGCTTCGGATCTGGGGGCTGTTTTTCGCGAATCGGGTCGACAGTCTTGAACCGCTGCTTACCTCGCTGGAAGACCTTCTGGACCGTCGCGTGGCAGACTCCCATCCCGACGCCGAGGGTGCCCTGGGGCTGAACAGCGAGATCTCCCTGATCCGCTCCTATCTGGCCCGGACCCGCAGCGATGACAAAAGCGCCAGTGACCTGACACGGAAGGTATTGGAAGACATCGACCATACCCGGATCCCGCTCAAATCCGTGACCTATTACGGCCTCGGGCTGGATTATTACGGCCGTGGTGAGCTGCCTGAAGCCGCCGAAGCGCTCCGTTCGGCGGTTCACTACGGGCAGGTCGAGCGCAAACCCAGCACCGTGCTGTCCAGTGGCGGCCTGCTTGCCTGGATCCAGTACAACCGGGGTGACATCGATACCGCGCTGAGGACCTGCACCGAGGTTCGAAACTGGGTAGATCAGCATTATGCGGACCCCTCGCAGCCCCGTCTCATTTCCTGCTGGCAGAACAGCGCCCTCACGGAAATCTACCGGGAACGCAACGAGACCGCGATGGCTCACAGCCACCTTGCGCCGCTTCTGGAGCACGTGAATCAGGGCACCGAACCGGGGCAACATGTCATTATCCAACATGTCCGGGGCCACCTGGCGTTCAGCGAGGGCCGCTTCGAGGAGGCCATCGAAGCCCTGGAAGATGCGCACCATACCGGGCGTCAGCGCCGGGACCACATCCTCTTCGAGCCGCCGGTCAGTGCTGCCCTCCTGGCACGATGCTTCCTTGCATCCGGAGCCATCGATCGCGCGGCGGCCAGCCTGGAAAACATTCAAGTGGAGGCCATCACCAACCCGCTTCATAAAGAGCAGTACTACATCGGTAAAGCCCGGGTCCTCAATGCCCAGGGTCACCCCAGGCAGGCACTGGAATGTCTGATGCCGTTGCGCAGTAACGTCGAGCGGGACGCACACCACCTGCACCTGGTGGAGGTGCTGCTCATCTCTGCAGAATCCCTGGAGCTGATGGATCGTCGGGATGACTCCCGCACCCTTCTCGAACTGGCCGTGGAGAGGGCTTCCGAGGCCGGGCTGATCCGCCTGTTCGCTGAGGAAAGCCCGCTGCTTCGCGAAAGGCTGATGGACCTGCCCATGTTACGGACGCCGGGGAGCTGGAACCGGACCGTGCTTCACATGCTCCGGGATCAGGAAGCGACAGCCACCGACAGGCAGCCGGTGGAGCAACCAGACAGCACCGTGCAGGAGCCGCCCTCAACGCCAGTCTCCGGCCTTCAGGAGCCCCTGAGCCAAAGAGAGCTGGAGGTACTTGCTTTAATCAACGACGGCTTTGCCAACAAGGATATCGCTCGCAAGATGGAAGTGGCACCGGCAACGGTAAAGGCGCATATCCGTAATCTTTACGGGAAGCTGGCGGTCGGACGGCGGACGGAGGCCCTGGCACGGGCCCGAGAGCTGGGCCTGCTCAATAACTGAAAGGATCGCCGAGGCATTTTTTTGTGACGCCTGTCACAGTTTACAGGAAGTTTTAAGCCCTACTACGCCCTTTGGACGATCCATCTACGCCCTCTACTCCCCTATTATTCTCCCAACGGTGAGGGAATCCCTCACCCCGGATTCTGAAACTTCAGGCCTTCAGATTCTCTTGTTCCGCGTTGTTTCGACGCCCGGGTTCGATTTGGACCCCTTTGATAAGAGCCAACCATCGGTTGGCTCTTTTTTTATGGCCGGGAAGGAGGCGATCCAGCCGGATTAGCGCTCAATGATGCGGCGGAACGGCGGCAGCGCGTCGAGCAGCAACTGTCCATAACGCCGTGCCACGATGCGGCGATCCAGAATGGTCACCCGTCCGGTGTCCTGCTCCGTACGCAACAACCGCCCGACCGCCTGGACCAGCTTGATGGACGCGTCCGGCACGGTGATCTCCATGAACGGATTGCCACCGCGCTGGGTCACCCATTCGGCCAGGCTCGCCTCGATCGGATCGTCCGGCACGGAGAATGGCAACCGGGTAATCACCACGTGGTGCAGGTATTTCCCCGGCAAATCGATCCCCTCGGCGAAGCTTGCGACCCCGAACAGCACGCTGGGGCGCCCCTCGTCGACCCGGCCGCAGTGTTGCTTGAGGACTTCCCCCTTGGCCATATCGTCCTGCGTCAGGATGAGGTCCGGATAGTCCGGTGCCAGTGCGTCTCGTACCTGCTGCATCTGACGACGGGAGGTGAACAATACCAGTGTCGCTTTCTCCCCTGCCCAGAGTTCCGGCAGTTTCCGGACCAGCGCATCGCCGAAGCCATCATCGGTCGGAAGAACCGGGATGGCGGGCACTTCAACCGTTGCCATTTCCCCATATCGGAAGGAGCTTGGGACCACGAGGAACCGACTGGCCTCCGGCAGACCGGCCCGCGATTTCAGCCGGTCAAACCGACCGAGCGCTGTCAGCGTGGCGCTGGTCAGAACGGCTCCGTAAGCCCGTGACCAGAGGCGCGCATAGAGCAGATTGTCCGCAAGTACCGGAGAACTGTAGAGCGTAATGTCCTCGGCATGATCCCAACGTTGCCGGACCGCCCAGCGGGCCGGGGGCGGACTCTTCGGATTGGCAACGGCACTCTCCTCAGCATCGCTCTCCGGCTTGTCCGTCGGCCGGGTACCGACCTGATCGCACCAGGCGGCCCAGAGCCTCAGCTGCTCCTCCGAGCGGCCGTGAAAGCCACCGATAACGGGATACCAGGCCTCCGCCGTATCCCGGTCAATCTCATGTTCCTTGCGCTCATCAAAGGCGCCCTGTAGATCGTCTGCCAACGACCCCAGCTGCCGGACCAGGCCCGCGGTCGCCACCCGGGCCTCTGCCGCCAATTCAGCAAGCTGTTCCGGGAGTTCGCCTTCGGGATAACGCCACTGGGCGGTCCTTCGCTCTTCATTGAACTCCCAGCCGGTATTCTGTTCCGCGTGTTCATAGACCCGGGCCAGTGCCTGATCCACATCCCGGGCCGCCGTGCTGATCTTGTCGAGGGTTTTGGTCGCCTGGGTGCCCGGGCTCAGGAAAGGCTGCATCTTCACCAGCGCCTGGGAAAGCTGCTTGAGCCATTGCCGGGTCGAGTTCAGCGGCACTGACGCGGCAAAATGGTTCAGCGCCTTGTCCGGAAGGTGATGGGCTTCGTCGAAAATGAACAGGGCGTTTTCAGGCTCCGGGAGGATAGCACCGCCCCCCAGTGCCAGGTCCGCCAGAACAAGATCGTGGTTGGCCACAACCACGTCGGCATCATCCAGGTCCTTACGGGCATCGAAAAAGGCGCAGCTGTCAAAATAGCTGCAATGGCGATTGGTACACTGCCGGTGATCGGTGGTGACCTGACGCCATACCTCGTCGGGGATCTGTTCCGGCCAGTGATCCCGGTCGCCGTCCCATTCCCGGGAACCATAACTGGCCAGCATGTTCTCGAAAAATGTCCGGGAGCCGGGCTCATCACCATCTGCATTATCGAGCAGGAACAACGGCATGGTGTCACTGTCACCGTTACCCTCGTCGTGCAGCCGCGCCTCCAGCCGGGACATGCAGAGATAACGCCCCCGCCCCTTGGCCAGCGTCCAAGAAAATTCCAGGTTGCTGTGCTTTTTCAGGTCCGGCAGATCCTTCAACACAATCTGGTCCTGAAGGGCCACGGTCGCGGTGGATATCACCAGGGTTTTCCCCAACGCCTGCGCCACTGGAATCGCGGCAATCAGGTACGCCAGTGTCTTACCGGTACCGGTGCCCGCTTCCACGACACAGGTCGCCGGCGGTGACGTCCGCTGACCGTCGTTGTCCGTAATATCGCCCATGTACCGCGCAATTTCCGCGATCATCAGCCGCTGACCGTAGCGGGCCTTGATGCCCTTGCCGGCGAGAACGTCCCGGTAACCCTGCTGGATTTCCTGCTTGATCGGATCTGTGAGCGCCATTAGCGGGGGCTCACCCAGTCCCGCAGGACCCCGACCCGGAACTGCTGCCCCTGTTTGCGCAGCACCACGCCGTCCTCGGTAATCCGGTCCACCGTGATTCCGTCGAAGCTGTCGCCGGGCTTGAGGTATTGCCCATTGATCATCACTCGACGAGCCTGGGGGTCAGATGCATAAATGTGGCTGTTGAACGTCAAATCGGGAATACTCTTCTGAAACGAAAGGGGCAGTTCAATAAGGTGGGGTACCCTGTCGGAATTCGGGCTTTCTGACAAGACCTCCTGCGTCTTTTCACGACTGACCGATGGCACGATGATCGTGGGCTTTTCAGCTTCTGCCACAGCAGCCGGCTCCGACTCAACCGGCTCATCCGTCACTGGAGCCGGCGGATCGATTTTCTCCTTTTCCACAACGGCACTCGATGAGGAAGCGTCGTCGCTTTCCCGCTGAACAGAACCGGCAACGGACGTCTGCGACGGCTCCGAATCCACAGGGGTTGGCACGGCTCGAGGCCAGAAAACCACGGCCAGAACGCCTGCATTCACCAGAAGTGCCAGGGCGATCCAGACTCCGGCAGCAATACCCTTCTTCCGCCCGGCCCCGTGTATCAGCTGAACCTGATGTCCCAGATCCGGCACTTTGCCCTGGCGACGTTCAGTCTCGGATTTGCGCAATGCATCAAGGATATAGGACATGAGTTACCCCCTGGCTCCGGATTTCCGGGCCATCAATCTGGGCACCGAGGCATTCAGGTCATTGTTCATCTGAATCACTGTCATACCACCGGCGATTCCGTCCACGGCGAGCCCCTTGACACCCTGGTACCAGCGCACCTGCTCTTCCGGGGCCAGCCGCTTGACGCGAGCGCTCTCCTTTTCCGACCCGGCGAACCGGTCAGCAAGCTCCATCATCCGGGCACCGATCCACAGTTCCTCACCGGTGCCAGTCCCATAAAAGCCATCGTCCGTCATGTAGTCCGGCAGACGCCATAGCACCTGGTAATTCCCGAACCAGTAGGGCTCCAGACTGGAAAAGGACACCTCCTCCGTACGTCCTCCCGGCCATGTCAGGCGGGCCTGGTTGCCCTCAAGCGAACGGATAACCACATAGCCACTCTCGCCCTCGTCCCCTTTCAACGTAAGGATGGCGGGACGATCGAGAAATTCGAGGCTGCGCCGGGTTCCCTGACGGTCAAGGCACGCCAGCCCGACCTCCCGGGCAAAATCACACCCCTTGGTCTCGTCCGTCGGAGCATATTCCCGGCCCCATACATTCAGCAGTGCGGCAAACGCGGCCTCAGATGTCAGGCTCTGTTGGGACATATCAAAGGCCACAGGTGATGGCGCTGTATTGTCAGGCTCGCGATTAACGGTACCGGCCGCCTGGGAAGGCTCATCGGCCAGGTTATTCAGTATGTTGCCCTCTCCCGGCGGCTTGTACACCAACCAGATGGTGCCAATGACCGCTACCAGGATCGACGCTGCAAGCAGCAGATAACGCGAAATGGGCACGGGCGACGTCGGCTGTGCAGCAGAGCCGATACCGCCCTTGACTTCCCGCGACGCCTGCCGGATGTGGGCCTTCCGGATTTCGTGTTCGCCCTCGGCATAGGCGCCGAGCAAAGCCCGATCACTGATGAGATTGATCAGCCGCGGAATACCATGACTGTCCCGATAGAGTCGGCGAACGGCGCCGGGCGTAAAAATATCCCCCCGAAGGCCGGCAACACTGAGTCGATAACGCAGGTAGGCCGGCAGCTCCTCCTTGCCGATCGCATCGAGATGATACCGGGCCGTTACCCGCTGATTCAGCTGCCTCAGCTCCGGCAGAGCGAGGACCTGTTGCAGTTCCGGCTGGCCCAGCAAAACAATCTGCAGGAGCTTTTTCTCGGCGGTCTCAAGGTTGGTCAGCAACCGCAATTGCTCGAGAACCTCGGCGGACAGGTTCTGGGCTTCGTCGATCATCAGAACCTTGTGCCGACCGGCGGCATGGGCCGTCAGCAGGTCCTGATTGATCAGGTCCACCAACTGCTTGATGCTTGCGCCGGGATCATGGGAGATTTCCAGCTCATCGCAGATCGCCGACAGCAGTTCCCGCACCGACAATCGGGGATTCAGGATCAGTGCGATATCCACGTTGTCCGGGGCATTCTCGATGAAGCACCGGCTGACCGTGGTCTTGCCCGTCCCCACTTCTCCAGTGATCACGATAAAGCCGCCACCGCCCTGCCCCTTGACGCCATACATGAGGTGGGCGAGGGCTTCCTTGTGCCGGTCGCTCAGATAAAGGTATCGAGGGTCTGGGGCGATTGAGAACGGAGGTTCCCGGAAACCGAAAAAATCGTAATACATCAACTTTCTCTCACGATGCTCCGGACTCCGGATGACCGACAACTCTGAGTTCTGCTGTACGCCGGTTCTGCTGTTTCAGGCGGCGAACGCAACGTTCCAGCGTTTTGGAAATCCTGGCGTGGGAGCGAATCATGGAAATCTTGGGCCAGGTTGCACGTTCGCCGGCAAGGATCATCTCACGGACATACGCCGGCTCCGGGTTGGCCAGCATACGGCGATAGTCCCGGACCGAGTACGTCGGAGCGATGGTCACATCGCCCGAATACCGCTGCGCCATAATCGTGTACAGCTGACCGGATACCTGTCGGAGAAGTTCCGGACGCACCCGCTTTCGCAGGTAATCAAACAGTCCCTGGCCATGAAACTGGATTTCCGATTTCAACAGATGCATCGGCAGTCGGGCCAGCGACAGTTTCTCATCCCGGCCACGATTTCCCAGGAACGGCACCACATGGGGATTGGTCTGGCTGGCGATGGTGAAATTCACATCGTACAGATGCATCAGGCGTTCAATGGGCAGGTCACTCACCACCGAGCCATCCACAAACTTCAGTCTGGGCATGTAAGGCAGCGCGTTGCCATGGATGTCCTTTTTCATCAGCGTCACGGGCGGGAAAATCCCCGGAACCGCGGCGCTGGCCAGGGCCGCGCTCCAGACCAGCAGGTATGGCGAGGTGTATCCGCACAGGAGGCGCGCCTTCTGGTGCGCCTGAACCGGCGACACCGAGATATTGATGGACCGACCGGTACGCTGATAGGCCTCCTCGAAAGTGAACTCGCCAATGTTGGCCCTCAGGCATTTCCGCAGCTGCGCCTGGTCCATCAGCCCGTCGCCCCGCATAGCGCTGAGCAAACCGCGCCATTTCCAGGCCTTGAGGTCGTGGTTTTCCGGAACCAGCATCTCGGGAATCTCGGCATCGGTGTGCACACCGAGGATCGCAGCGATGATCGCGCCAATACTGGAGCCTGCGATAACCTGCGGCAGCAGGCCCTTTTCCCAGAGTGCCTTGATCACCCCGAAATGGAACATTCCCAGTGTGGCGCCCCCGCTGAGCAACAGCGTCGGCCGTCCGTAACTGGTCAGCGTATCCCGGAAAAACTGCAGCTTGTCGGCCACCGGGAATCCGGGCACCGGATGATCACACAGGAAGTCGAGGGCCTCACAGACCTGGGTGATGTACTCTTCGATCAGATGCTTGGTGCCAACCCGGGAGCGAGTATAGAGCGCCGGATTGCCCATGTTGCCGAGGTCGTGATGCAGTCCTTCCCGGAGTGCCCGTTTCAGGCGTTCGAAATCATTCTGCTGCCGGTACTGCTTGAGATTGCTGAGCCGGTCATAGACAAGTTCGTAGTGGTAGAGGTCCGATGCAAACCCCTCTTTCCACTCGACATTGCCCTCACGGTAATCAAGCTCCAGCGCGGCCGCCTTCCAGACTTCGTAATTGGGCGCCTCCGCCAGCATACGACGGTACTTGGCAATTCCAGGATCCTTGATCACCGCGGCCTCCCTGTTCAGCGTTCGCCTGCCAGTCAGAAATCCTCAAGCATGAGGTCTTCGCTGTTACCACTGGCGAAGGGGTCTTCAACAACCTTACCATCATTGATCAGGTATTGCCGACGCTGCAGGAAGGCGTTACGCACGAAGATGTAGTTGTCACCGGACATGAACGCTTCCGCCGGAATCAGGTCGGCCCGCTTGTCGACGATCTGCAGTGCACGCGCGTAATAGACCTCCGGACTCTCGACCGAATCCCAGGCCGATGGAAACACAAAGGCGTCACTGGCCAGTCCGGTAAAGTGGCGAGGCGTGGAAGGGCCGAGGAACGGCAACATCAGATAGGGACCGGAACCGGCGCCCCAGTAGCCGAGGGTCTGGCCAAAATCTTCCGGTTGTTCCGGAAGGTCAAACGCAGTGGCAACATCAAAAATTCCGCCCAGCCCAAATACCGTGTTGTAGGTAAACCGCCCTGCGGCCACCACCGCCGACTCGGGCTTCAACTGGAGCAGGCTGTTGATGAAATTGCGCACTTCCTGAAGGTTGTTGAAGAAATTGGTCACGCCCTGATCAACCACGGTCGGCGTGACATCCCGATAGAACTGGGCGACGGGTTTGAGCGCCCAACGATCCACAAACCGGTTAAAACTGAATACCTTACGGTTCCAGGATTCATAGGGGTCATTGGGAGCCACTGGCGCGGAACCGCTGGGTGCCGGTTCCTGCATAGCCTGGGCGTAGGCCTCGCTGGTGGGCACGAAGGCCACGGCGACCAACAGTAGCCAGAGTAAGCGCCGGGAAAAAAATCGTTTCATCATGCACTCTTGAGTTGTGAATCAGGTTTCAGTTCGTCGAAAATACCGGCGCTTTGGCTTTTTTAATTATTTTTCCGGAGGAGAGTCCGATGTCAGTACCGGGTAATCTGGTCAGCACCATAACCATGCCACTGCGATGGGGCGATATGGATGCATACGGCCATGCCAACAATACAGTTTATTTCCGATTCTTCGAGGAGGCCCGCATTAACTGGCTTGCATCCCTGAACGTCGGCGGTCCCGAAGAACCGACTGGTCCCGTTATTATAAAGACCAGCGCGACCTTTCTGAAGGAGCTGACGCACCCGGCTTCGGTTATCGTCCAGACATTCGCCGACAAAGCCGGCAATACCAGTCTTGATACCTACCATCTGGTGACCGACGCCGAGTCGGGCGAGGTCTATGGAGAAGGATACGCAAAGATCGTGTGGTTTGACAGGCAAGCCCGCACCTCCACCGCACTGCCAGAGACCCTGAAAGCCCTGGCAGCACGCTGAAAGGCCTGATTACCGGCGGCGAACCACAACGCTGCCGATGGAATAACCGGCACCAAACGAGCAGATCACGCCCAGGTCGCCGGTTTCCAGGTCATCACTGTGTTTATGGAACGCGATGATCGAACCCGCCGAGCTTGTATTCGCGTATTCGTCCAGAATCACGGGTGCTTCGTCCAGGCTCGGATCACGGCCGAGTACCTTCCTGGCGATCAGCTGATTCATATTCAGATTGGCCTGATGCAACCACATCCGGCGCAGGTCGCCCGCTGTCAGCCCCAGTGATCCAAGATGGTTCTGGATGGTCTGGGCCACCATCGGGGACACTTCCTTGAACACCTTCCGGCCTTCCTGGACAAACAGCTTGTCTGGCTTGCCGATACCGGATTCATCGGCCCGGTTCAGGAATCCGAAGTTGTTACGGATGTTGTTCGAGAACTTCGTTTTCAGGCTGGTGCCGAGAATTTCAAAGCCCTGCCCGGCCCTGGTGTCCGCCTCACGCTCCACCAGGATCGCGGTGCATGCATCCCCGAAGATGAAATGGCTGTCCCGGTCGCGAAAGTTCAGATGCCCGGAACAGATTTCCGGACTGACCACCAGAACCGAACGTGCGGCTCCGTTTTCAACCGAGTTGACGGCCGCCTGCAGGCCGAAGGTCGCGGAACTGCAAGCTACGTTCATGTCGTAGGCAAAGCCTTCGATTCCCAACGCCTGCTGAACCTCGATGGCCATGGCGGGGTAGGCCCGCTGCATGTTGGAACAGGCAACGATCACCGCGTCGACGTCCGCTGCGGTTTTACCGGCCCGGGCGAGCGCCTCTTCACTGGCAACCACAGCCATGTCGCACTGGACCGAACGCTCGTCGTTGCTCCGCTCAGGAATGTGCGGTGTCATTCGCCGCGGATCGAGGATGCCCTCTTTATCGATGACATGGCGCCGTTTGATTCCCGAGGCCTTTTCAATGAATGCGGACGACGACTGTTGAAGTGCGGTCACCTCACCTTGCTCGATAGCGTCGGCATGCTCGGCGTTGTACAGATCCACAAACTGGTTAAAAGCCTCGACCAGTTCGTCATTATCGATGGTTGCAGGCGGTGTGTAGAGACCGGTCCCGCTAATGACGGCTTTAATCACGCTAACCCCACGTCATGATTGTGAAAACTTGATGACAAAACGTCCCGATGCTGGAAATACTAACACAGTCCGTGACATTTTCCCGTTCACCTTTGTTACCGCCGCACAACAACGGGGCAGCCTACCAGAAGCCATTAAACCCGCGTCCTTTCCCACTGTCGATCCAGACGCTTGACCGAGACCGTCATCGCTGTGCCCAACTGTTGGGCAAAAAACGACACCCGAAACTCCTCAAGCATCCAACGGTACAGGGTCAGCTCAGGGTCGCGAACACCCTGGCGCTGCTGTTCATCGCGTTTTGCCGCATAACGGGCCCAAAGCGGCTCGATGGTGTGCAGAAACTCCCGCTCCCGACCCATTTCACGGGGCATTTTCTCCAACCGGACCAGGCAGGCTTCGAAATAGACGCCAAACCTCGCCAACCACTCTTCAGGTGTGGACACAAGGAAGCCGGGATACACCAGGTTCTCCAGCTGGAATTTCAGGTCCGCCATGCTGTTGGCCAGCGCCAGGTTGATCTTTCCCTTCAGCTGTTTCGCCACCTTCTGGTAACCACACATTGCCTGGTACAGCTGTTCGTCCGCCGCTTCCAGAGCCGGGATGAAATCGCCCCGATGGGCTTCGTACACCTGATCGAACGCCGCGCGTGTGCGAGGAAGCTCGCCCCCGAGAAAATGCCGGATCACAGCCGCCAGCACGAGATCGTCCAGCAACACCCTGGCCTGCCCCACGGGCGCAAACATCAGCGCGGATTGCTTGAATTTCGGCAGTTTTCGATCCAGGTCGCTGAGCGTACTGCCAAAGCGATTGATGATCAGGCGCGCTATACCGCGGCGGGTCGTCTCCTCGGCCGTCAGCGCATCGAGACAACGAATCAGACGCACGCGCCCGCCCATATCCTCAATCGCCGGCCAGACGGTTACCTGCATTCCGCCTTTCTCGGTCTGAACCTGCGTCGGCAGGTCTCCGAACGTCCAGTCCCCGTAACTTTCCGCGGTCTGGCCTGAACGCGCCTCCGAGTCCACCGAGGCCAGGGCTTCCTCGGCCTGTCCTTCGAGCTGGCCCTGAAGGGCATCGGTCTCCCGGCTTTCCGCCAACACCTTGCCCTTGTCTCCCATCACCCGAAGATTCATGCGCAGATGCCGGGGAAGTTCCGCCTCGGACCAGGCCTCCGGATCAATCTGCACACCGGTCATCCGTCTCAGCTCGTTACCGAGCTGCTGGGTCAGAGGTTCGTTAGAGGGTTGCATGTTGGCCAGCGCGGCATCGACGAAGTCTGGAACTGGCACAAAATTGCGACGCAGGGCCTTGGGAAGCCCTTTCACCAGCGCAATACACTTCTCGCGGAGTAGCCCCGGCACCAGCCACTCGAGCCGGCGGGACGGGATCTGTTTGAGCGCCATGATCGGAACCTGCATGGTCACCCCATCGCGCTCACTGGTGGGCTCGAATTCGTAACTCAGGGGATACTTCACCCCGTCCCATTCCAGGTAGTCCGGGTAAAGCGCGTCAGCCTGCGCATCGACGGGCCGCTGCAGAACGTCGGATTCGGTCAGCTCAAGATTCCTGAGCTCGTCGGCCGACAGTCCCTTCCACCAGCTTTCAAAATGACGCCCGCTGACGATGTCGTCAGGCAATCGTTGGTCGTAGAAGGCGAACAACACCTCATCGTCGACCAGCAAATCCCGCCGGCGGGTTTTCTTTTCAAGGTTTTCGACGGTATCCAGCATGGCCCGGTTGCGGGCGATGAACGGGGCTTTCGAGCGATAGTCACCTTCGACGAGGGCCCTGCGGATAAACAGATTACGGCATTCGGCGGGATCCACCTTCGTGTAGGCGATCCGGCGCTTGGGCACCACATCAAGGCCATAGAGCGTGACCTTTTCGTAGCCCATGACCTGGGCCCGCTTTTGCTCCCAGTGGGGCTCGAAGTAGTGATGCTTGACCACATGGCCCGCCAGGGGTTCGATCCACTCTGGCTGTATCGCCGCCACCATGCGCGCGAAGACCCGGCTGGTCTCGACAATCTCCGCCGCCACAATCCACTTGGGCGCCGTCTTGGCGACCTTTGAACCGGGAAAGATCAGCACCTTGCGGTTGCGGGTTGCCAGGTACTCTTTCTTCTCGACCTTCACCGCTACCTGGCCCAGAAGCCCGGCCAGGATCGCCTTGTGAATCGGATCGTAACTGGCAGGCTCACGGTTGAACGCCAACTTCTGCTCCCGGCAGATCAGGGTCAGCTGGCGATGGATGTCCCGCCATTCCCGCATGCGCATATAGCTCAGGAAGTTCTTCTGGCACAGCTTCTTGAGCTGGTTCTGCGAGAGATCCTGACGCTGCTCCTCGTACCAGTTCCAGATGTTCAGCAGGGTCGCGAAGTCCGATTCCTTGTCATTGAATGCGGCATGAGCCTGGTCGGCCGCCTGCTGTTTGTCCTGGGGGCGTTCCCGGGGATCCTGGATACTGAGACCCGCAATCACGATCAGGGTCTCGGACAGGCTCCCCAGCTCGCCGGAGGTTACCAGCATGCGGGCGAGCCGCGGATCCAGCGGCAGGCGCGCCATGGTGCGACCGAGCCGGGTCAGGCGACGCCGGTCGTCGACCGCGCTGAGTTCCTCCAGCAATTTGTAGCCATCGTTGACCTGACGGCGATCGGGAGCCTCCAGAAACGGGAATTGACGGATTTCGCCGAGACCGAGGGTGGCCATCTGGAGAATGACGGATGCCAGATTGGTGCGCAGGATCTCCGGATCCGTGAATTCGGGACGGTTCAGGAAGTCCGTCTCATCGTAAAGCCGGAAGCAGATACCCGGAGCCACCCGGCCACAACGTCCGGCCCGCTGGTTCGCGCTCGCCTGGGAGATCGGCTCGATGGGCAACCGCTGGATTTTCGACCGGACGCTGTAGCGGCTGATCCTGGCAACGCCGGTATCGATCACATATCGAATGCCGGGCACCGTGAGCGAGGTTTCTGCCACGTTGGTGGACAGTACAATGCGCCGCCCCCGGTGGGACTGGAAAACACGGTTCTGTTCCTTGTTGCTCAGGCGGGAATACAGGGGCAACACTTCAGTGTGTTTCAGGTCCACATGCCGGAGCACCTTACTGAGATTCCGGATCTCCCGCTCACCCGGCAGGAAAACCAGCACATCCCCGGGGGGCTGCTTTTCCCGCCGTTCGTGATCCTCAATCTCCGCCAGGGCACTGACCACGCCGTCCGTCCAACCCTGGTCCCGATCGTCTTCATCGCCCGTCAGGGGCCGGTACCGGACGTCAACCGGATAGGTCCGCCCGCTTACCTCAATCACCGGTGCCCCACCGAAGAACTCGCTGAAGCGTTCAACCTCAATGGTGGCGGACGTGATGATCACTTTCAGGTCAGGACGCTTGGGTAAGAGCTGTTTCAGATAGCCCAGCAGGAAGTCGATGTTCAGGCTGCGCTCGTGGGCTTCGTCGATGATCAGCGTGTCATAACGATCCAGGAACCGGTCGTGTTGGACTTCCGCCAGCAAAATCCCGTCCGTCATGACCTTGACCCGGGACTGCTCCGACGTCTTGTCAGTAAACCGGATCTGGTAACCGATCTGCTCTCCGGTCTGCTCACCGATTTCCTCGGCAATGCGCGCAGCCACACTTCGTGCGGCAATCCTGCGGGGCTGGGTATGACCGATCAGCCCCCGGATACCACGACCACTGTTCATGCAGATCTTGGGAATCTGCGTGGTCTTACCGGACCCTGTCTCCCCGGCAATGATCACCACCTGATGCTGTTCAATGGCCGCCCGAATGTCGTCGACCCGCTCGGACACCGGCAAACCTTCGGGAAAGCTGGCCGGCTTATGCAGGGCCTGGCGACGCTGAACCTTGTCGAGCCCCTGCTCCAGCCAGTTCGCCATTTTTTCCAGATCTTTCTGGCCAGGCCGGCCCTTGGTACGCGACACGGCACGGACGATGCGGGCAGCCTCCTGCTGATTGCAGGCGTCCAGCTGCTCCATCATGGCCTTGACCGCGCCCTGGGCGTTCGGTTTTGGGGAAGAAGATGTCGGACGATCCGATGTGGAACTTGTCATTGGACTGAAAAACCGCTCTCAGTTCGGGGCATGATCAATTCGAGCAGCACAGTCTAGCGGGAAACTTTCGGGCTTAAAATGAAAAACCCCGCCGGAGCGGGGCTTTCAGTGCGTTACTTCGCGGCTTCGTCGCGCAATTGGCGGCGGAGAATCTTGCCCACATTGGTCTTGGGCAACTCATCCCGGAATTCGAAGAGGCGCGGCACCTTGTACGCCGTCAGGCGCTCACGACAGAATTCCTTCAGCTCGGTTTCGGTCACGCCATCCGCCGTGGGAACCAGGAACACCTTCACCGCTTCCCCACTCTTGGCGTCCGGCACGCCAACGGCCGCACACTCAACCACTTTGGGATGGCTGCTGACCACGTCTTCCACTTCGTTCGGGAATACGTTGAAGCCGGAAACGATGATCATGTCCTTCTTACGATCGACGATCCGGATGTAGCCATCCTCCTGGATCAGGGCGATGTCCCCGGTCTTGAGGAATCCGTCGTCGGTAAAGGACTTGCGAGTGTCTTCCGGACGCTGCCAGTAACCGCGCATCACCTGAGGGCCTTTGACACAAAGTTCGCCCGGCTCACCCAGCGGCGTTTCATTGCCTTCCTCGTCGATGGTTTTTACCACCGTGGACGGAATCGGCAGGCCAATCGTACCGAGCTGGATGGCACTGTGGGGATTGAAGGTGACCACGGGAGAGGTTTCAGTCATCCCATAGCCTTCAGAGATCGCACACCCGGTTACCCGCTCCCACATCTTCGCGGTATCGCTGGTCAAGGCCATGCCACCGGAAGACGTCAGCTTCAGCGCACTGAAATCGAGGTCCTGGAATTCCTCGTTGTTGCACAGAGCCACGAAGAGGGTATTCAGGCCCAGGAAGGCGGTGAACTTGTGGTTTTTCAGTTCTTTGACAAAGGCCGGAATATCCCGCGGATTCGGGATCAGGATGTTGTGCGCGCCGGCCTCCAGCATGATCCCGCAGTTCAGCGTGAACGAATAGATGTGGTACAGCGGAAGCGGCGCGATCACCACTTCTTTGCCTTCCTGGACGGTGTCTTCCATCATCGGCCGCACCTGGAGCAGGTTTGCCACGAGGTTGCCGTGAGTCAGCATGGCACCCTTGGCAACACCAGTTGTACCGCCGGTGTACTGAAGAACGGCAATGTCATCCGTCTTGCACTCGACCGGCGAGAACTTTTCGCGAGCACCGGCACTGAGTACGGCCGGCAGCTTGTGGGCGCCGGGAATGTTGAACGGCGGCACCATCTTCTTGACGTGCTTGACCACCGCATTCATGAGAGTCCGCTTGATGGGCGAATTCATGTCGGCGATTTCGGTGACAATGACGTGCTCGATGCCCGTCTGCGGAATGACCTTCTCGGCGGTTCCCGCCATGTTGGCCAGGACAACCAGCGCCTTGGCACCGGAATCGTTGAATTGATGCTCCATTTCCCGCTCGGTATACAGCGGGTTGGTGTTCACCACAATCAGCCCTGCCCGCATTGCGCCGAAGACAACCACGGGGTACTGGGGCAGGTTCGGCATCTGGACCGCGATACGGTCACCGGGTTTGAGGTCGGTCTTGTTCTGAAGCCAGGAGGCGAAATTCCGGGTCTGGGTATCGAGATCCCGGTAGGTGAGCGTTGCGCCAACAGCAGAGAACGCTGGCCGGTCTGCATACTTCTTCACAGCCTGCTCGAACACGTCCACCATGCTCTTGTATTTATCCAGGTCTATCTCCCGCGGCACACCGGCGGGATACTTGTCCTGATAGAACTGCTCAAAATCCATCACCATCTCCTGTTTGGCGCTTCTGATTGTAATGGTCTACCCATGTCTTTTTGGTCAAAAAATCAACTCGACAAAAGTAGCAGCCCGAAAAAACTGGGAGAGAATAGCAGTTTTGTTAACGTTGAGGTAGGTTTCAGCGCAGACACTGACCAATGCCTTTCCGGCCAACAGCGTGCGGAGCACATCATGAACGATATGGAAAACGTGACCTACGATGAATTGAACGAGGGTGATACGGCCACGTTCACACGAACCCTGACCGAGAACGACCTGATTCTTTTTGCCGCCGTTTCAGGCGACGTGAACCCCGTTCACCTGGATCAGGAGTTTGCAGAGAATTCCATGTTCAAGGAGCGCATTGCCCATGGCATGTGGAGTGGCTCGCTGGTATCCGCCGCCCTTGCGACGGTCATGCCCGGTCCGGGGACCATCTACCTGGAACAGAGCCTCGCGTTCAAACGCCCGGTCAAACTGGATGACACCATCACGGTGAACCTGAAGGTTCTGAAAAAGGAACCGAAAAACCGGGTAACGATCGAATGCGATGTACGCAACCAGAAAGGTCAGCAGGTGGTATCGGGTGAGGCGAAAGTGATCGCTCCGAAAGACAAGGTATCTCTCACCAAACCCGATCTCCCTACCATCACGATTGAGGACTGACCCACCCTGAGAGCCGGGGCCGGAAAGGCCCTGCTCTCAGCCCGGCAGGAAATCCACCGGGAACCGGACGGTTCTCGGCTCAACGTCGTCCGCGCCGAAATTGAACATGCGGACCCGCAGCGCAATCCGGCTTTCCAGGGTGGGATTGTCCAGCTCGGAGCTGACAACTTCGCAGGACGACACGGTGCCATCGGGCTGGATGACCAGCTCCAGCAGCACCTTACCCTGCAGCGTCGGATCCTGGCGTAGCTCCCGCCGGTACAGCGAGTACAACGCGGTTTTCTGGCTGTCGAAGACCTTCCTGATATTGCTCATGGCCCGTTGACCCGGCCCCTTATCAGCCTTGGGCTCGGCCTTTGCCACGGCCTTCTGAACCGGTTCGGGCTCCGCTTGCACCGATTTCACCTCATGGCCTGCGACAGCAACCTCCGTGGTTGGTGCATCGGTTTTTTCCACGCCTTTGCTACCGGCAAGTACCCTGGATGGCTCGGGTTTGTCCGCAGTCTCCGCCGGTGTGGTTTTTCCGGCGTTGGCCCTGAGTACAGGCGCCGGCTCGGCTTCCGGCGCTCGGAGCGCCGCCAATCGGTCTTTCATCGCCAGCAAACCGGACCGGGAAGCCGTTTCCCGGGCCTGTTGCACAGTCTGTTCGGGCGGCGCCGGAGCCCGCTCAGCCGCTACGGGTTTCGGTGGCGGCGTCTGCACAGGCTCGGGCTTTGGCGTTTCCGCTTTCGGGGCCGGCTCGGGTTCTGGCTCGGGCTTTGGCTCAGGCTTTGGGGGCTCGACAACCGGTTCCGGCTCAACCGGCTTCGCCTTCGGTTCCGGCCTGGGCTGTTCCAGAAGATGCGCCAGAGCGGGTGGGACCTTCTCCACCTCGTTCCGGTCCGGCTCGGGCAAATCGATCAGAGGAATCAACAATGCCGGTGGCACAAACAGAAGCGCTACCAGTGACAGGATGATCAGGAACCGGGTTCGTTCACCCCGCTCCTTCGACCAGGGCAGCTCCGAGACCGGCGCCCAGGGCATCGACATGGCTTCACCCACGACGCACCTCCGGCTCTACCGCCAGCCGGACCTGCCGGAAACGTTCATCGACGCAGGTCTGCATGATCTTGCGCAGCAGCCGGTAGTCAGTATCCCGACCGGCCATGATCGTCACCGGCAGACCCTGGTCCGGAACGGATTCCAGTCGGTCCCGGCGCCATGACAACTCCTCGGACAACCCGGCGATAGTGGTGTCGTCAGCACCAATGCTATCGAGACGCGCCACTTCCCTTCCCTGCACCAGGATCGACTGGCCACTCACCTGGACCGTGAGGTTTTCCACTGCCTGTTGCTCCGCCGTGGAAATCGGAAGTGGCACATCGGTCGTGTTCTGCAGGACTTTGACATCGGACGAGTTCACCATGAGGAAAAACACAAGAATGGTGAAGATGTCCATCAATGACACCAGGTTCAGACCACCGGTTTTGTGCATCCGGCTGTAGTGACGCTTCAGTCGGCGGGAACGGTGAGAACTCTTCATGCGCCCTCCCCGTCCGATGCAGTATCACTCGGTGCCAGCTTGCGGTTCTCCGGGGCATCCATCAGGGAAATGTCCGGAAACAGCTCGCCCTGAACCACGTTCGCGGCCACGACCGCGGGATAAGACCGAACGGTATCCATGGTCGTCACCAGCGTCTGGTAATCGATGTCGGGCCCAACCTCCAGAATCACATCGGTCTTCTCGGGAATCCGGGCCTTGATGTCGCGAAGCAGGGTTCGAAGACTTGCAAAGTCCTGCTCTCCCTCCTTCAGTGGCAAGGCCCGTATGAGTCCACGCTCAGAGTCGGCCACCTCAATGCCCGATGGAATAAGCGTCACCACCAGGTTCAGGCTTTCCGCATCCGGGGTCTCTCCACTGGCCATACCCGGAAAGTTAAGATCAATGGTCCGAACCTGCGTAAACACCATGCCCAGCAGCAATACCGGGACCAGTACGATCATCAGATTCATGAACGCGGTGATGTCGAGCTCCGGTGAGCCGGTCATTCGGCGATGTCGACGTCTCATGGCTACCTCCTGTTCCGCTCTGTTGCGCTCGGAACCCTGTGCTTCACGCCGCTGCCCGGGTAGTGGCCACCGGCTCGGACACCAGGTTCAGGAGTTTCACACCGGCCATTTCGAAACTGTCCACGATTTCATTGGTGCGGGTCTGCAGCAGCGCGTGAAACATCAGCAATGGAATCGCCGACATCAGCCCGAAGGCCGTGGTGTTCATCGCCACCGAAATACTGCCGGACAGCAGGCTGGCCTTCTGGGACGGATCGGCGGCAGCGACGGCCGTAAACGCGGAGATCAGACCAATGATCGTGCCCAACAGCCCCAGGAGGGTGGCAATGTTAGCCAGCGTCGCCAGGTATTGGGTGCGCTTCTCCAATCGGGGCAGGACTTCCATCAAACCTTCTTCCATCGCGTACTCGATGTCTTCCCGCCGACTGTTATTCAGCAAGCGACCTAGCCCGGCGCCCATGATACCGGCGATGGCGCTGTCTGAATGGCTGGCTGCCTTCATTGCCTGACGGTACTCCCGCTTCTGTAACAGGGGCAGGATCCCCTTCTCGAACGCAATGCGATTCTTTCGTCGCACCGCCCCCAGGTAGATGAACCGCTCCAGCGTGATGGCCAGGCCGATCGCAAGAACCACCGCAATGGGGTACATGAAGGGGCCACCTTCCTGAAAAAAACGAACGATTGTGTCCAGCATGTCTTGTCTCCGTCTTCTACTGCACAGTTAAGGCTGAATGCCCTGCGGATTGAGTGTCATCGGGTCCAGGGTTTCCCGGAATCGCCTGTGATTGCCCAGCGCCAGTGGGTTCACCGGCTCTTCCAGGGAGGGTGCGCGATCGTCCAGCTCGGCCCGGGGCCGGCGTGGCAGGGTCGGTGGCTGCCACGGCAGGATAAACAGGATCCGGGGATCGTCCTCGCCACGGGTTGCGGAAATGCCCTGTATCCCGAGCCGGATCCCGGCCTGATCCGCCTCAGTATTCTGCGAATTATCGGCCTGCGCCTGCGGCAGGCTGAACATAGCGACGACCCATAACGGGAGGGTCAGTAACAACCGCTTCATCATTCCTCCAGCCTCCGTTTCAAGTCGGCGATCCAGCCAGCCACATCGGCATCCTCCTCCGGACTGAGCGCCTCATATGCCCGGTACTGTGACAGTGCGGTTTTCAGGTCGAGCAGATACAGCTCAGAAATAACCGCCAGGTTGTAATGCAGCTCGGGCACCCCGGGGGATTCGTCAATACCCTGTTTCAGGAAGTCGGCGGCCGCCTCATAGTCGTGGCGATCCGCCAGTGCAAGCGCCAGATTGTTGATGGTTGCAGCGTCGGCGGGATTCAGCCGCACGGCCTGCGTCCAGTCTTCGATGGCCTGCTCCGCCGCGCCGTTATCCCACGCCGCCTTTCCCTGCGCCGCCAGCTGCGCCGCCTTGACCGGATCGGGCTCGGGCTTTGGATGGGCCTCCGGCGTGACAGAGGGCCCGGCGCAACCGGTAAGCCATAGCAACACCAGCAATCCGGAAAACCACGAGGACGTGAACCTATGCACCATCGTTTCCCTCACTGTTCCAACTCATCCAGCGAACGGACCGGTCATACCGGCCGGGATTCATCTGGCCCAGAACCTCCAGGCTTCTTCCGATCCAGGGATCAAATCCATGCTCCACGATCCGCCCGTGATTTTTGGCATGCAGCGCGATCGCTTTCTCCTCAAACGGATAAGCCTGCTCCTCGAGCAGCATCTGGTACTGCATGGCCTCCATTTCGTTGAGGTCCGACGGCACGGTCGACGCCATCAGATCGGCAGCGAGCTGACGATAGAGTTCAGCTCGCCGATAAAGGACCTCCGACTCGACCGCTTCACCGCCGAACTGCTGTGCCTGGACGAAATATGTCCGGGCCGCTTCGAGCGCTACCTGTTTACGGTCCAGCGCCCTGGCGAGCGGTTGTGTCAACGGGATGCTGGCAAAGGTGTCGGCCTCACGGATGCCCAACGCCATTGCACTGCGGGCACTCAGCCGTAATGTCTCCTCGGAATGCCAGTCGCTGGACAACTCTGCCTGAACCATGGCCTGTTGCCACTGTTCCGGATGGCTCGCGGATTCCGTCAGACGTTGCCGCATGGTCTGGAGCCGAATGTGACTGTCCGCATCCTTCGCCCTGGGTCGGGTGTCCAGGTAACGAACATAAAGGGCATTACGCTGTTTGAGGTCGCCGGCGTCGTGAAACAGATCGGCCGCCCGGAGCCTGAACGGCCAGGGATCCTCCCGGGTTTCCGCCATGGCGAGCAATTCCTCCGCGGCGCGAACGGGCTGATCCGACTCGGTGTAGGCATACACCAGTTTTTCACCGATCCCCGACGTCAGATCGTGGTCCGGATAGTCCCGGCGGAATCGCCGAAGCTCGTTGATAGCGGTCTGCCATTCCGAGGCTTTCAGGAGGGTGTTGGCTGCATCGAAGCGACCCCGGATCGCCATTTCCGAACCGGGGGCAAGGGTTTCAATGCGCTGGAAGTGGGCAACTGCCAGAGAAACCTCGCCAGCGGATGCCGCAGCCTGGCCCTGCTGGTATATCGCCGCCGCCAGCTGCCCCACTACCGCTTTCCGGTCGTTTCCGGTGGTTCCGGGCACCTTGCCGTCATCGATCAGAGTCAGCGTCTGACGCCACGCCCTCTCCGCCTCGGCGTATTGCTGACGTGCCTGCCTCACCTTCGCCATGACCAGCCAGGCTGAATAATGCGCTTTCTGACCAGCCCCGGACGGCGTGGTGACGGCATGGGCGTAGTCGATGGCACGGTCATAATCGCCGTTGGCATACCAGCGTGTCGCAAGATCCGCCTGCGCGGCCGCCGTTCGGCTATCGGACGGGAAGGTGCTTGCAAAACGGTCAATCTCTGCTGAAAGATCGCTCAGCGCCTCCGCCGGAGATGGCGCACTGCTATCGGACGGCACCCGCTTCCGATACAGCGTAATAGCAGCCCAGGCAGAGTCGGCCGCTTCCGGGTAGTCGGGCGATTGATAGGCTGCCGTCCGGAAGTTGTTGATTGCAGCCTCATCTTCACCGGCCTGCAATCGCGCATCCCCTGCAAGGCGCCAGATCGACCCTGCTTCGGATTGCCTTCGTGCCAGTGACTCATAGTAGTCCGCCGCCCTTGCAAACCCGGACACGGCCTCCCCTTTGGCCGCCAGGCGCTCCGAGGCGGAGTGGTAATGATAGTCGGCGAGTGTACGGGCATATTGCTGCCAGAGCCGCTGCTGGTTCCGGTCAAGCCCCTTGTAGGCGTCGTCCGGAAGATAGGCCGCCACGTAATCCGCTTTCGCATCACGTGCGGCCTCGGGCTTACCCGCCTGCCGCCAGACCTGAACGACCTGGTTCAGGAACTCCGGGTTGTCCCGATGGTCCGGATAACGTTGTACAAAACGCCGGTTTACCCGGACACTCGCCGAAGGCTCACCGGTCACGGCGTAGAGATCGGCCAACCGGTCATAGACGAGGGGCACCCAGGGGCGGGGCACGCCGTCGCCCAACCACCCTTCCAGGCTTGCCACTCCCTGCTTCCTCGACGCCATCACGGCAAGGATTCGCAGGGTATCGTCGATGGTGTCTACGGAAGACTGTGCTACCGATCCAAGGCTCGCTTCGGTGGGCAGGAACCCATCCAGGACATCCAGGAAGGTGGCAGCGGCACGGTCCCAGGCCCCGGCGCCCTGTTTGAACTGGCTCCAGCCCAACATATACCGGGCCTTGCTCTTCAGCGCCTCGCCACCCTCACCCTTTATCAACGTCTGATAGCTGGTTTCGGCCCGGGCATACTTGCCGGCGGAGAATTCCGCTTCGGCAATCCGGAATCGCGATTCCGGTACCAGTGGCGAGTCCGGGTACAGGCCGACCAGTTGCCGGAGACGCTCTGTCGATTCATCGGTGTGCCCGGTCAGGGCGTGGGCCTTGGCCATCTGGTAGAGCAACTCGTCAAGACGCCCGGAAAAGGAGCCACGATCCAGAATCGATTCATAGCTGGCAATCGCCTCCCGATAGATCTCCGGTTCCTGGTCGGCGCTGTAACCAACATCCTCTCCGGAGCGCATTCGGATATTGGACAGCCGGTTCAACGCGTCCACCCGCACTTCCGGCTCATCAGAGGTTTCGAAAAGCCGTTGATAGCGCCGGCCCACTTCTGCGGGGGAAATGGCGGGCAAGGGCCGACTCTCGAACTTGAGGAAAACCGGTCGCATATCGGCAATGGTTTTACCGTCCCGGTCCAACTCGACCTTGAACGACTCCTGGGCCAACAGACTGCCCGGTAACAACAGGCTGAACGCGCAAAGTCCCGCAAGAACCCTCATTGTGACGTCTCCTGAAGGTTCTCAAGTGCCAGGTACTCATACAGATGCGCGATCTGCTGTTCGGTCTTGTCATAGGCATAGACCATTCTCTGGTCCTGGTCGTCCACGTAAGCCAGAGCCAGCTCATCCAGTCGACTTTCGGCGGTTGCCCGCAGCGCCGATACTCTCTCGCGGTAACCGGCAATCTCGGATAGCAGGGCTTTGAGCCTTGCCCCGACGCCGCCGCTCGCGGATCCGGCGTGCGAAACCGCAGTCAGGGCGGAGTCCGCATCACCGAGAATCCGATCCATTTCCGCCAAACGGCGCTTTTGTTCCGCCCCGGTCGCTTTCTCAAGCAACCTTTCTACCTGATCGCCCAGCGCGTTGCCCTCCGCGCGCAGTTGCCGGAGCTCACCCTGGTCTGCGGAACCACCCTTCTCCCTGTGATCAAGCTCGGACAGCAACACTTCCAGATTGCTCTGCTCCTGTGACAGCCGGTGATCGAGCCGTTCAAGTCTTGCCACCCGGGCTACCGCGATCTGTGCTGACGGCGTGTCCAGAAAGTCCATCAGGTAAGCCTGGCGGGGCTGCTGCATGGTCCGGCTGTCCGCCAGGAACCACTCCAGATCGGATGTCTGAGCGCCCTTGACCAACGCACCGTAGGCTCCCTTTTCCCTGATTTGCTGCTTCAGTTTTCGCAGGGTTACGCGCTCACTTTCATATGCGGCATTCGCTGCGAGGTAGGCCTCTCCAGCCTGCCCGAGATAACCCGCGAGGTCATAGCCCCGCCCCATCCCGATCCAGGCGTCCGCTACACCGGCATAAGCCAGGGGAAACTTTTTGGCCCGGTGCCAGCTCTGCATGGCGGCGCGATGATTGCCCCGTTCAGCCAATGCCAGCCCATGGAAATACAACGCCAGGGGGGTTACGGGACTGTCCAGTGCCACTTTCTCCAGGAAACCAATGGCCTTGTCATACTCGCCATTCTGATAGGCCAGATAACCGGCCCTCGCCAGAAGGCGGTTCCGGAGATCTTCCTGCCGATCGGATTCCTGATCCGCCTCGGTCATCGCCAGTGCTACCCTCAAAGCGACCAATGCACGGGCCGGATTGGTATCCTGTTGAGCGTAATCACTGGCGAGATTCCCGTAACCGACCGCAGCCCAGTAGCCAGCTTCCATGCCTGACAGAATCTTGCCTGCCTTCTCAGGGGCGCCAGCCTGTCTCTGAAAATCGGCAAGGTGATAAAGCGCTTCCTGCTTATCCTCACCGAACCCGTAGCGCGCTGCGAGACCGAACCACCGAGCGGCTTGCTGGGAATCGGCCTGTTCCAGGGATGCGCGCCCGAGGAGCATCGAGGCTTTTGCCCGGTAAGTGTCGCTGTCCGCAATCCGGCGCAACTCCTCCAGGCCCTGTTGCCGATGGCCACTGTCCAGCCAGGCCCGGGCCCGAAGCAACGGCGCCTCTTCACCGTTCATCGCGCCAATCATCCGGACCGCATCGGGAGCGTCACCAGTGGCAAGCGCATAACGGACAACGCCTGGCCGGAGATCTTCAGGAACGGCGATGCCCCCGGCCAACACCGGACCGGCCATGCAGCCGCAGGCCGCCAGGAAAGCCGTCAGAGAAATCCGCAATGAACGTCCCACAAACATCCGGCGTCACTTCCATTCGGTAAAGGAGACGTAAGGCTCGAAATCCGGTGCGCGGGCGCCGAGCTTGAGTTCGACCCCCAGGGCACCAGGCCTTTTTGTGAAGGGGTGAGACGCCTCCCGCCGGACGAAATCCTTGTCGGCAGATCGGGCGGTAATCACCGCCCGGATATTATGGGCGCCGCTCTCGATATTGCCGATATAGAGTTGCTGAACGCCACCGGCCTCAAGGGCCGAGCGCTCTCGGGGCGTGTAGAGATGTGAGGCCACCGGGCGGTCGTTCACAAACAACTCGACCGAATCCAGATCCAGGGCTTTGCGGGTTTCAAGTGTCAGGAAAACTGTCAGTCGGGTATTCACCGGATAGAGCAAAGACTCCTGCAACCCTTCAACCTTCGCCGAGTGGTCGTTGACCTCGGCCGCCAGCTGATCAATCTGGTCATCCAGCGTTGCGGCGCCGGCTCCCGGGATACACACCCAGGACAATAGAATGACCAACACTGTTGCCAGCAAATTCGGTGATCTCAGGCATCCTTTCAATGGTTGCGAGCCGTGCATACGCTTCCTGCCCTCTCCAAGACTGGAAAACTTCCGTAACAAACGTGCGAAAAGCGTAACACTTGGTAACCGCAAAGAACGGTATACAGATCACCAAATCGGAAACAGGAAGTGTCGGTTTATTTGACAGTAGCTTGGGGAGGAGATCGGGAGGAGCGTGCCGGAAACAGCCAAAAACCCGACAGGCTATTGTTTTATAATATCTTTTATTACATGGCCCTGATTTTGCTCAACATGAATCGGCGGGAGGACAAACCGGTTCGCCCGCCCAAATATGCCGAGCTTTGCCGATGCGACATGTCGCATCGGCTTTTTTATTTGCTCAGGTGGCGCATGGCCGATTCGAGGCCATCAATCGTTAGCGGATACATGTGGTCACCCACCAGCTGACGGGTCATTCCCAGTGATCCACCGGTGCCCCAATAGTTTTCGGGCAACGGGTTCAGCCAGACCACCTTCCGGAAATGGTCCGAAATTCTCTGGAACCAGGTCGCACCGGCTTCTTCGTTCCAGTGCTCGATGGAACCACCCGGATGGGAAATCTCATAGGGCGCCATGGTGGCATCTCCGACAAAGATCACTTTATAGTCCGGCGTGTACTTATGGAGGATGTCCCAGGTGCTCGTGGTTTCATTCATCCGGCGGATGTTATTGGTCCACACACTCTCATAGATAAAGTTGTGGAAATAAAAATACTCCATGTGCTTGAACTCAAGCCTCGCGGCAGAAAAGAGTTCTTCACATACCCGGACGTGCGGATCCATGGATCCACCCACGTCAAAGAAAATAAGCACCTTCACCGCATTGTGGCGTTCCGGAACCATTTTCAGATCCAGGTAGCCTGCATTCCGGGCCGTGGAGCGGATGGTGTCATCCATATCCAGCTGATCCGCGGCGCCCTGGCGGGCAAACTTGCGCAACCGCCTCAGGGCCACCTTGATGTTGCGGATGCCCAGCGTGATGCTGTCGTCCAGATCCTTGAACTCCCGTTTCTCCCAGACCTTGACCGCACGCCCCTGGCGCCCGTTTTTCTGCCCGATGCGAAACCCTTCCGGGTTATAGCCATTGGCACCGAACGGAGATGTGCCGCCGGTACCGATCCACTTGTTTCCCCCGGCGTGCCGCTCCTGCTGTTCTTCCATTCGCTTCTTGAAGGTTTCGATCAACTCTTCAAGACCACCCAGGGAATCGATCTTGGCTTTCTCTTCCTCGGAGAGGTGCTTCTCGAATTCCGCCCGCAACCAGTCATCAGGAATCAGGGACTCCAGCAGGTCGTCCAGATTCTGGATGCCTTCGAAATAGGCCTGGAAGGCGCGATCAAACTTGTCGAAGTGCCGCTCGTCCTTTACCAGGCACAACCTCGCCAGGTAATAGAACTCCTCCATGTCGGCAAACGCCAGGCGTTTCTCGAGCGCCTCTAGCAGGTCGAGAAATTCGCGGAGGCTGGCAGGCACCCTGGCCCGCCGCACTTCGAGAAAAAAATCAATCAACATAACGCGGAACTCTTGCCGGAAATCAGTTGCGACGCCGTGCCATGAACGCCAGCTTCTGCAACAGGTGCACGTCCTGCTCGTTCTTTACCAGCGCGCCATACAACGGTGGCAGCGCGGTACCCGTATCCTTCTCCTGCAAGGCCTTGGCTGTCAGCTCATCCGCCATCAACAGCTTCAGCCAGTCGATCAGTTCAGATGTGGACGGCTTCTTCTTCAGGCCAGGCACCTTGCGCACGTCGAAGAACACCTCCAGAGCGTCCCGGACGATGGCCTGCTGGATGCCGGGGAAATGCACATCCACGATATCCTGCATGGTCTCGTGGTCCGGGAAGCTGATGTAATGGAAGAAACACCGGCGCAGGAATGCGTCGGGCAGCTCTTTTTCGTTATTACTGGTGATCACCACGATCGGCCGATGCTTCGCCTTTACGAACTGTTGGGTCTCGTAGACGAAGAATTCCATGCGATCCAGTTCCAGCAGGAGGTCGTTCGGGAACTCGATGTCGGCCTTGTCGATCTCGTCGATGAGCAGGACCACCTGTTCATCGGATTCGAAGGCTTCCCAGAGCTTGCCTTTGACGATGTAGTTCCGGATGTCCTTGACCTTTTCGTCACCGAGCTGGGAGTCACGGAGACGCGAGACGGCGTCATACTCGTACAGTCCCTGCTGGGCCTTGGTCGTGGATTTGATATGCCAGGGGATCAGCCTCATGCCGAGTGCAGCCGCCATTTCCTCCGCCAGCAGCGTTTTACCGGTGCCAGGCTCACCCTTGATAAGCAGAGGACGCTGGAGCGAAATCGCGGCGTTGACCGCCATTTGAAGGTCGTCAGTGGCTACGTATTTTTCGGTACCGGTGAACTTCATGCTTCGATTTCCTGTTGGTTACTGTTTCTTCGGATCCTGATCCGCGCGGGATCCCTTGTCGCTTTTGTCGCTCGGCAGCCCGGACTCATCCTCTTCATAGTCCGGCAGATCGTCAAATTCCGACAGGTCGAAATCCTCAAGGCCGAACTCTTCATCATCGTCCTCAGCGTGATCGGCCGGCTCTTCCGCCGTATCCGGTTCCGCCTCAGGCTCCACGACGGTCTCCGCTACGGGAATCTCGTCGTCATCGCTGGCGTCATCAGCCTCGTCCGTGATTTCCGGAATGATCTCCTCCGGCTCGGCCTCAGGCTCAAGCTCAGGGACAGCCTCGGATTCGGGCTCCGGTTCCACCGTGGGCATTGGCTCCGCCGTTTCCTCCGCCTCGGGCTCCAGTTCCGGTATCACCTCTTCTTCCGGCTCTGGTTCGTTCAGATCCTCAAGGGTTTCCCGTTCGGACGCCGCTGAGGCCATCGCCTGCTCCTGGCTTTTCTTTCTGCGGATGGCCCACCAGGCCAGCAGTCCCAGGATTACGATTGCCCCGCCTGCTGCACTGCCCCAGATCAGCAGTTTGTCATCGCTCTGGGCAGGCTGCTCCTGAGCATCGTCAGTGGGCGTTTTCGCTTCAGGTTCCGGGGCCTGGGCCACCGGCGCCGGTTGCGGTTCATCTGCCGCATTTTCCGCCTGCGGCGGCGCCTCCGGTTCCGGCTGTTCAACGGCGCTGGTATCGATCGGAGCCGCAATAGCCGGCGCGGCCGGCTCTTCAACGACTGGACCCTGGTCAGGAGCCGGAGCAGCTTCCGCCGGTTCAGAGGCCGGCACTGGCTCCGGTGCCACGAATGTCGTGTCCGCCGTTACCTTGCGGCTGAAGGTTTTACCATCGGCAACCACCTCGATTCGGTAAGTGCCCGAGGCCGGCAACTGCGAAATCGTATCCCCATAAACGCCATCGTCCGGTGGCGTTTCCCCGGAAAGAATTTTCGTACCACTTCGGCCGTCTTCCGAGGTAATCGTGAGGCTGACCTTCACCACACCCAGAAAATCCGGATTCACGATTTTTTCCGACTTCTCGAAAAATCCGACGGACAGATCTATCGGCTCGTCCGCGCTGAAGGTGGATGGAATGTCGCTGACCACCATTTTCAGATCACTGACCACCGTTACCCGGCTGCCCTCACCCAATTCTCCCTGGATCTTCCAGTCCCCGGCCTGCGGTTTGTCGATGGTGATCAGGTCGTAGGCCTTCTCGTTGGCCCAACGAACGTTATCCCCGTGCGTCCCGACAATTACGGACTGACCATCTGGACGGACCAGTGTGAGTTCACTGGTTGCGCCGGTATCGTCCTGGCCACGGAAGATCAACGCGGTGAATTCCTTGACACCCTGATCCACGGTAAAGCCATTGCCTTCAATCGGGATCTGCTCCTGGGGGACCGCGGAATTCAGGGCATCCATGAAAGCAAGATTGAGGGCTTCGGCATTATCGGCGACATGGAAGCTGCCACCGGATTCGTCCGCCAGCTTTTTCAGGAATGCCGCATCCGCCTGGGACGACAACGCTACCGGATGGAACGTCGCGCCCTCGGCAACCAGCCTGGGCAAGAGCGTTTGAAGGATCCGCTTCTCTTCCGCGGCATTCACCTCGGGATCGTCGGAAATATCCACCTTGCCATCGGTGAGCAGGATGAAATGGGTGTTCTTGAGGGTTCCGCCGGAGTAATAGTCATCGCTGGCCACTTCGATGGCTTTGCCCAGGTTGGTTCGCAGGGCCACCGAATTGATCTGTTCGGACCGGTCGATCGCCAGCTGCCGCCATTTGTCTGTAACGTCGTCAAATGGCACCAGCATGTTCACGTACTGGCCAAAGGTCCACAGACCCGCCATGGAATTACCCGGCAGCATTCCGGCGAGAAGCCGGACCGCAGGCTGCCGGAGGTTGTCAGGATCGGTATCCTTCATTGAGCCTGAAATGTCGACGATCATCCGCACATCGGACTGATCAGGCAGGGTCAGGGTCTCGTCCTTTGCTGCAGCGAAAGATGGCAGGGCAACCAGAGCGAAAAGCAGTAGAAGAACCGGCTTTCTCATCAGCGTGTCACCAACCGATAACGGACCAGATCGAGGATCCACACCAGCAGCATTACAAGGCCGGCAATCCCGAAGTTGAAGACCGCCCGTCCCGCGGACTCCATGTGGCCGAGGATGGCCTCGTAGCCGCCGAAGATCCACGCCGGAACCCACCAGTCCGCCAGGTCCGGCGACTGTACCGGAGTCAGAAACAGCACCACCAACGCCGCCAGCAGCAGTGTTCTGAGCCCGTAGAGGGGCACTAGCCTGAAGAGTTGTTTCATCATGTAGAAAAACACGACGAAGGCGATGGCGTAGGCCGCCCAGAAAATACCGTAAGCCAGTTGCGTATCTGCGTCGATCATTACAAAACCCAGTGAATGATGTGTTCTTCCCAGTCTTCCTCGGGGACCTGATTTTCAGAGACAACCTTGTGCCTGACGGAAACACCGGCCTGGTGCACGGAGTCCGGATCACCACTGACCAGCGGGTGCCAGTCCGGGAGCGGCCGCCCTTCTGCCAGGGTCCTGTAGGCACAGGTGTGCGGCAGCCAATGGTAGTCGTTCACCGTATCCGGTGTCAGCACTGTGCATCCCGGCACCCGGTTCAGCCGGTCGGAATACACTGTGCACTGGCAACGCTCGGTATCGAGGTACTGACAGGCAAGGTCCGTATGGTAAACCTCCCCGGTGTCCTCATCTTCAAGTTTGTTCAGGCAACACTTGCCACAGCCGTCGCAAAGCGACTCCCACTCCCCTGGCGTCATCTGGTCGAGCCGTTTGCGCTGCCAGAACGGGATCTGGGCAATCATTTCCGGGACGACTCCAGGCGACGTTTGAGTTCCGTCATATAGTCGTCCTGCTCATCGGACAATTGCAGGAAGAAGTCCTTCTCCTCGATCGCTTCGAGCACCTGCTTTCCGGTGGTCCGGGCCAGCTTTTTTTCCGGCGTCAGCAACAGATCCATGGCATGAACCGGTTGTCCGAAGATACCCCTCAGCCCCTCAGGCAGCTCGTCCCACTTCTGGCCACGGCGTACGAAGATGTAGGTGTCCGCCTTCCGGCTACTCCTGAAAACCGACACAAATTCCCGTTGTTTCATTGCTTGAGTATGTCCTCGATTTCGGTCTGAATCGGCGCCAGCACGTCCGATCGCCAGCCTCGGAAGAACTCGTCACGGGCCAGGTCACCGCCCTGCATGAGTTTTTCGAGGCGCTTTCTGGGAGCGAGCAGTTCCATCGGAATATCAGCCTGCTCCGAAACGTTTCTGACCACCCGTTTGAGCTTTTTGAATCGCCCCTGATCATCCCGGCTCAGCGGCGGCGCAATCAGATCCAGATCCGGATTATCGACGGCCCCGGCGTCCCGGACAAGGTTAAGTAATGTCTCTCCGTAACGTCTCACCGCACCGCCGGGGATGCCCTGGATATTATCCAGTTCCCGGAGAGTTGACGGCAGTCGCTCGGCAATCATGATCAGCAGGGCATCGGCCAGAACCCGGTTCCGGGGCATGTCCCGACGCTGGCACTCGTGTTCCCGCCAGCGGACCAGGGAGCGTAGAACGTTCTGTTGCCCGGGAGACAGGGCCCATCCACCCCTGAGCTTGAGATAGTGGCGATCCGGGTCTTCCTGCTGTGACAGCTCCGCCGCATAGCGGGCGGATTCCTCGTGGAAGGCCTCCACCAGTCCCCGGCTCTCCAGGTTCGACAGTACCCAGTGGTTCATGGGCTCTAGAAAACGGATGTCGTCAAGCGCGTAACGCTGCTGGGCTTCTGAGAGCGGGCGAGCCAGCCAGTCGGAGCGGGTTGCGGACTTGTCGAGAGTCTCACCAAACAGGGTTTCCACCAGGCGGGCGTAGCCAAGGGAGAAGCCGGCCCCGGCCATGGCGGCGCCTATCTGCAAATCCACCACGCCCCGGGGATCGACACCGAGCCAATGCCGGAACAGTTCCAGGTCTTCGCTCATCGCATACAGGAGTTTGGGCAGATCCGGGCTGGCCAGGATACGGCGGAACTCCGCGGAAGCCTCGGCCACCGCCGGTTCCACCAGCCGGAATTCTTCTCCGATACCGAGCTGAACCAGACCGGGAATGGGATAGAAAGTGCTTACCCGCTCGAACTCGGTATCCAGGGCCAGGGGTTGTCCGGTCGAAACGGATCCAAGCCAGCGATCCAGCTCCTCCGGGGATTCAATCCATGAAATAACTGCCGGCGCCGGAGGCGCCGCAACGGCCGGGGAATCAACTGCCATAAAAACGTCCGGATTGCCTATTCGGAAAGGGGTTTACGACCGCGAAATGCGTGGGTCAGAGTAAAGCCGTCGACATAGCCGAGTTCCCCGCCAACGGGAATGCCATGGGCCAGCCGGGTAATCAGGATGTCGGTGCCGTCGAGACGATCGGAGATATAGTGCGCGGTCGCCTCGCCTTCCACCGTCGGATTGGTGGCCAGGATGAGTTCAGTGACACCCTCTTCCCGAACCCGTTTGAGCAGCCGTTCGATGCCGATTTCTTCCGGGCCGACGCCATCAATCGGCGACAGGTGCCCCATAAGCACAAAGTAGCTGCCCCGGTAATCGCCGGCCTGTTCGATGGCGAGGAGATCCGACGGACTTTCGACCACGCACAGGGTTCCGTTGGTGCGCTCCGGGTTCTCACAGATACCGCAGAGTTCCGTGTCGGAGAAATTCTGGCACGATTCACAGCGCCTTACCCCGTCCATGGCGTTTCGCAGGGCATCCGATAGCCGGGAACCACCCGAGCGACCGCGCTCGAGCAAATGAAACGCCATTCGCTGCGCCGTTTTCTGCCCAACGCCGGGCAGGCACCGCAACGATTCAACCAGTTCGTCTACCAGGGGACTGAAAGCCATCCACTAACCTCGGGATTGCGACGTCAAGTCAGCCATCAAAATGGCATCTTGAAATCGGACGGTACGCCCAGACCGGACATCATGCCGGACATCTTCTCTTTCTGGTTGGCCTCCACGCGACGAACCGCATCGTTCACTGCCGCTGCCAGGAGGTCTTCCAGGATTTCCTTCTCCTCGGACATCAGGGAGTCATCGATGTCCACCTTGCGCACATCGTGGCGGCCATTCATGGTGACCTTCACCAGACCCGCGCCGGATTCGCCCGTGACTTCCGCCTTGGCGATCTCTTCCTGGGCCTTCTGCATTTCTTCCTGCATCTTTTGGGCTTTTTTCATCATGTCGCCCATGTTATTGAACATGTCTTATCTCCTGCTCAGTTCTATGGGCCGGATACTGTCTTCGACCACCCGTGCCTCAAAACGTTCTACGATGGACTTCACCACCGGATCCTGGCGAATGGCCTCTTCGGCCGCTTGCTGCCGGGCCTGTCTCTGCCGTTCTTCATAGGCCGCCGGCGTGTGAGGGCCAGGATCACCGGGCCTTATATCCAGTTGAATGGCGTCGCCAAAGCGCTTTCTCAAGGCAGCAAGGATTTTTTCCTCATGCCTCGGGTTCAGCAGGCGGGCATGCCCTTCATCGATGGTTAATACGATGGTGTCGGCGTTGCGGGCCATGGCGCCGTGACTGGCCAGGTTGCCCGGCATGCCCACGATGCCCAGATCCCGAAAATCCCGTTCCCAGACAAACTCACCGTCGGCTCCATTATCGGGCACGGCTTCGTCCTGCCGGAGCGCGGCCTCCGGTTCAGGTTCCGGTGCCACGGCGTCCGGCCTGTCAGCCTGTTGTGACGGCTCTGGCTCTGGCTCTGGCTCTGGCTCTGGCTCTGGCTCTGGCTCTGGCTCTGGGTATCCAGCGTCTGCGCCGGCATCCAGGCTCGCAAGCCACTCGTCGTTGTTTGCACCCTCATCGACCGGAGCCGTTTCCTCGGTCATCGCAGGTGGCGGTTCCGACATTGATTCCGGTGTGGGAACCGGTTCGGGAGCGGCCGGCGCTGGCTGTGGTTCGGGAGCCACCCGAGCCTCGGGTACTGCCTGAGCCTCAGGCGCAGTCTGCGGTGCCGGCGCAGGCTCGGGTTCATCCCGGGAGTCGCCGCGAGCAACCTCGCCCCCCGAACTGACCGCCGGCGGGGCACGGCGATCCGACCCGGGCCGGAACGCGAGCATCCTCAGCAGGGTCATTTCAAAGCCCATCCGGGCATCGGGCGTAATGTCCAGATCCTTCCGGCCAAGCAGTGCCGCCTGATAGAAAAGCTGGGCGTCCTCGGCGCTAAGCCGGCGAGCCAGGGCCTGAACCTGTGCGGCATCGCCCAGGGCATTATCCGCACTGCCCGGGACCACCTGCTCCATGGTAACCCGATGAAAAAGCGACAGCAGATCCGCCAGAATCACACTGTAATCCGGCGCATAATCCGAAATGCGGGCAATTTCTGACAACAGGCCGGGGCCGTCCCTTTCGACCAGGGCGTTCACAATCTTTTCGATGTCCCGCTGGTCAATGGTGCCGAGCATGTTGCTGACATCCGCTGCCGCCAGCTTCTGGTTACCAAACGCGATGGCCTGGTCGGTCAGGCTGAGCGCATCCCGCATACTGCCGTCCGCCGCCCGGGCCAGCAGCCACAGGGCCGGCTCCTCAAACGGAATGCCTTCGGCTGCGAGCACATGGGATAGATGACCGGCAATGTGCTCCGGCGTCATGCGCTTCAGGTTGAACTGCAGACACCGGGACAGAACCGTCACCGGCAGCTTCTGGGGATCGGTCGTCGCCAGCAGGAATTTGACGTGATCGGGCGGCTCCTCAAGGGTTTTGAGGAACGCGTTGAACGATTGATTGGTGAGCATGTGCACCTCGTCAATGAGGTACACCTTGTAACGACCGCGGGTGGGCGCGTACTGAACGTTGTCCGTCAGCTCCCGCATATCATCGACGCCCGTTCGAGAGGCTGCATCGATCTCGATCAGATCGACGAAACGCCCTTCCTGGATTTCCTGACAGCTGGAGCACTCGCCGCAGGGATGCGGGGTGATGCCGGTCTCACAGTTGAGGCAACGGGCGAGCAGCCGGCCGATGGTGGTTTTACCAACCCCACGGGTACCGGTGAACAGATAGGCGTGGTGCAATCGCTGGTTTTCGAGGGCGTGGATCAGTGCCTGAAGCACGTGTTCCTGACCCACCATGTCTTCGAAGGTGCGGGGACGCCATTTACGGGCAAGTACCTGGTAGCTCATGTTCCATCAACTGCTGTAAAAATGGGCTTAACCTTAGCATGGACCCGCTTTGATAAGAAGCAAAGATGAGTGCTGAACGCCGGACATCGCGCTCGAAACGGAGAGTATCTCAGGGACTGGGAACAGCGGGGAAAACTGGGGGTGACCCCATCAGCAAATCTCCGGCACACATATCCACCGCTGCGGCTGCTCCCTTCCGGGCCTGACCGGGTTCACGGTTTCATGTTGCGGAGGCACCAATGGGGCCACCATAACGGCGTTTCGGGGTTTCCCTCGAAAGCGGCGCGCATATTAGCAAAAGGGTTCCGGGACTACAACGGAAAATCGAGCTACGCCCGGAAATCTAAAGGGGGAGCGGCACTTCATCCTGCCGGAACCAGCAGGCAAGACTGTATCGCGTGCGATTCGCCGGCAGTACCTCGTGGGGTATCTCTTCGCTCATGAACAGCACCATCCGCCCCGCTTCGGGCAGGACCAGTCCGCACACTTCGCTGTCGCTGTCCTGGTTGAACACCTGCAACTCACCTCCGTCATCCGCAGACCAGTCCTCATTCAGATAGAGCACCAGGCTGACCACCCGGGAAGCACGCCCCTGGAAGCTGTCCAGATGGCGCTTGTAGAAGTCACCGGGGTGGTAGGTGGCGTAGTGCGTCTCAAACCGCTTCAGACCGAGAAACAAACGCTGATTCAGCCCTTGCTGGATGGCGCCCAGGAACTCGAACAGTTGTGACTGCGGCGCGGTGAAGCCCTGAAGCCAGGCAATCCGGTCGCGACGCACCGACCGATCCCGGACCAGATCGGTCCCCCGGCCAATACCGGCGCGCTTCATCGCATCCGTCCGATCGAGAATCGCGACCTCCTCCCTCAACGCCTGAATCAAGGGATCGCCAAGGCGTTCGCGGACATCAAGGGACATCCAGCCCGATTCGCTGAGGCCGGAGGCAAGCTGGTCAAGCCACTCATCAGAAACCGGAGCAGGCACTGAATTCGCGTTATCGAAAACCTCGACGTCACTGCCGGCAACCGCATCCATAAACTGCCCGGTCGAGTTCAGAACGGGAGGATGTATCGGTGTTACTTTGGGCTGGTCCATGGCGCGTCTCCTCAAAAATCGACGCTATTTTAGGCACAATTCTCGCCGGACGGTCAGTTTTAATTTACTCTGGTCATAAGCAGATACACTTAACCAAGCCGTAAGTCGATCCTCCATGTCAGAGAGCAGTCATCGCCCCTCCCGGGCATTGTCGCCAGGACAATGGTCGTTCACCCGTTGGGCAACCATTGGCCATCTTGAAGCACTGGTTATTCACCATCCCCTGTTTCGGGCAACCCTGTTCCTGCAGGGCGCACACCTCACGCATTTTGCCCCCAGCGGCGAACCGGAGTGGCTCTGGCTCAGTGAAACGGCCCGATTTGAACCGGGCCGTGCCATCCGTGGCGGTATTCCCGTCTGCTGGCCCTGGTTCGGTAGTCCGCAGAAAAATCCCCCGGAAGTGCGAAAGCGCATCCTGTCCGAAAAGGCCCACGGCTTTGCCCGAACCGCCCTTTGGAAGCTTGAGGACGTGCGCGAAAGCGCCCACGAGATCGAAATCAGCCTGTCTCTGGATGCCAATGAAGACTTTGCCGAGGAATGGCAAGGCCGGGCGCTGGCGCTGCTGACGTTTCACTTTTCGGTTCGGGGCTGCCAGCTGGCGCTCACCACCACCAACCTGTCAGATGAGCCTCTGGCATTCAGCCAGGCGCTCCATACCTACCTGCCCACCTCGGACATCACCTGCACGCGGGTTCTGGGGCTTGGCTACAGCCAGTACATCGACACCCTCGACAACTGGGAGTACAAACCACAGGAAGGGCCGGTGTACTTCGATGGAGAAACCGACCGGATCTACGAGAGCGGCGAACCGTTAAAGGTGGTGACACCCGGGAGCAGCCGCCGGCTCACGCCCGTTGGCAGCGATTCAACGGTGGTCTGGAATCCAGGCCCGGAAAAGGCCCGAACTCTCTCGGATTTTCCGGATAATGCCTGGAAGACCATGCTCTGTGTCGAAACCGCCAATGCAGCGGGCGACTACCGCGTGCTGAATAACGGACAAAGCCACACCCTGGGTGTACTCATCGGACGCAAATAATCGTGGAGAAGGAATGAGCCTGGCCACCTACCTGAAGTCGAAACTGATCCCTGCGGACATCGACAAACACATCAACCGCATCCGCAAACCGATCGGCTCGCTGGGCTACGATCCCTGGGGCTACAACAACGAGGCCATCAAATACGGCTTCGCCCTCACCCGGCAGATCTACGAAAAGTATTTCCGCGTGGAAGCCCATGGTGTCGAACAGGTTCCGGCTGAAGGACCGGTCCTGATCATCGCCAACCACAGCGGGCAGCTTCCGATCGACGGGCTCCTGATTGGTTATGCCCTTGCCTCCCGGCCCGAACAGCCGCGCATCCCAAGGGCCATGATCGAACGGTTCTTTCCAACGGTTCCCTGGCTCGGCAACCTGCTCAATGAGATGGGGGCGGTACTCGGGGATCCGGTCAACTGTGCAAAGATGCTCGCCAACAACGAAGCAGTCATCGTGTTTCCGGAGGGGATCCGGGGTTCCGGAAAGCTGTACAAAGACCGCTATCAACTGAAGCGCTTCGGGAACGGCTTCATGCACCTGGCAATGAAGTACAACGCGCCGATCGTGCCGGTTGGCGTGGTGGGATGCGAAGAAACCATCCCGGCCATCGCCAACATCAAACCGCTGGCCAAAGCGCTTGGCATTCCGTATGCCCCGGTCGCCCTGCCCGCGGTGCTGCCCGCCAAGGTGCACCTGAATTTCGGAGCCCCCATGTATTTTGACAACACGGAAATTCCCGAAGAACTGGTGACCGAACGGGTCGAGACGGTGAAGGCCGAAATCAGCCGCCTGATCGATAAAGGACTGAGCGAGAGGAAAAAGCTGTTCTGATGACGACTCCAAAACGCCCACATATTCTGGTCACCGGTGCCGCCGGGGCGCTGGCCCAACAGGTCATCGACCAACTCCGGGACACCTGCGATCTCGTTGCCGTGGATTTCCGCGAACAGGTCTACCTGGGCGATGACATCCCCAGCTACTGCATCGACTTCAACAAGCGCGTGTTCGAGGACCTGTTCCGGCGTTACCAGTTCGATGGCGTGATCCACCTGGGCCGGATCCAGTCCAGCCAGCTCACCCGGATGCGCCGCTACAATGCCAACGTCCTGGGCACGCAGAAATTACTGGACCTGAGCCACAAGTACGGCATCAAACGCGTGGTGGTGCTCTCCACATACCACGTCTACGGAGCGGTGGCCTACAATCCGGCCCTGATCGATGAGTCCGCGCCACTCAAGGCCGCGGGGCTCAGTGCGGATCTGGTGGATTCGGTAGAACTGGAGAACCTCGCCAACATCTACCTCTGGCGTTATCCGGACCTCAACATCACCATTCTGCGCCCCTGCAATATCGTCGGACCGGGCGTCCGGAACACCATGAGTACACTACTGGCGAGCGAGCGTGCCCCGGTGCTGGCGGGCTTTTCGCCGATGATGCAGTTCATTCACATCGACGACATGGCCGATGCCATCGTGCTCGCCTACAAGAAGCCGGTCCGTGGCGTCTTTAACGTGGCGCCCCAGGACTGGGTGGCGTACCAGCACGCACTGCGCCTGTGCGGGTGCAAACGTATTCCGATCCCGTCCATCCCCCCGATTGTGCCCAGCCTGATCCTTCGAACGCTCAATATGCGGCGTTTTCCGTCGTATCTCATGGCGTTTTTCAAGTATCCTGTAGTAATCGACGGCAGAGCCTTCGCCCGGGAGTTCAACTTCAAGCCCAGGCGACCGCTGCAGGAAATTTTCCGTTTCTACCGGAACAACAAGAGCCCGGTGTAGCCACCTGACAAGACGTCGGGGACCAGTCGGGCAAAGCGCAGGAAGCGAACATGCTCAGTGATTTCAGCCTGATCAGTTACGGTGCGGCAACGCTGGCCTTCGGCCTGCTGGCCATGCTGGTTGCTGCGCGTTACCTGAGACGGGACGTCGACCAGGCACTGTTCCTTGCCGGGCTGGTATCCACCCTGTGGGCCGGGGCACTGGTGACCCAGAGCCTCTGGGGCGCGCCGGGGTTCACCATCCGGTACCTGCTGGAGCTGCTCCGGGACGGGTCCTGGATCACGCTGTTGTTTGCCCTGCTACGGAACGCCTCCCGGCAAGGCAACGCCCACACCCAGCTACGCAAACTTCTCGGAATCTCGACATTCTCTCTCATCGTACTGCTGGTTGGATTTGCCGTCCTCGAATTCGTGCTTAGCTGGCAAATCCTGAGCGGCAAAACCAAGGTCCTCGGCCAGATCGTTCTGACGCTGCTGGGGCTGTCGCTGATTGAGCAGATCTGGCGCAACTCTCCCAGTTTTGGCCGCTCCAGCATCAAATACATTTGCATCGGCATTGCCACGATCTTTGCCTTCGACTTTTTCATGTACGCCGATGCCCTGCTCTTTGGCCACGTGGATGCCGCTTTCTGGAACGCCCGAGGCCTGGTCAACGCACTTCTGGTGCCGCTGTTTGCGGTTAACGTGGTCAACACCCGCAAACAGCCCGTGGATTTTCAACTCTCCCGGTCCGCTGTATTCCACGCCGGCACCCTGGTGTTCGCCGGCGGATATCTCCTGTTCCTGGCCATCGGCGGCTACTACGTGCGCATACTCGGTGGTGACTGGGGCGATGCCCTTCAGGTACTTTTCCTGACCATCGCCCTGGCCTTCCTCGCCACACTGGTTCTTTCCCGGCGGCTGCGGGCCAAACTCATGGTGCTGATCAGCCAGAATTTCTTCGACTACAAGTACGACTATCGTGACGAATGGCTGAAGATGACCCGGGAACTGGCCAATGTCAGTGACGACCCACCGCTTCCAGTACGCGTCATCCGAATCCTGTCAGGGCTGGTGGAGAGCAATGCCGGCGCCGTCTGGGTCAAGGACGAACAGGGCGCCTATTCCCTGAAATCGTCCGTAAACCTGTCCATGCCCAAGTTCACCAGCATAGATGGCGATTGCGAGCTGGTCCGCCTGTTCGAAGAGCGGGAATGGATCGTGGACCTGCACGAATACCGGGCCGACCCTCTGAGCTACAATCTGCTCGAAATTCCGGATTCGATCGCAAAAATCCCAGAGGCCTGGCTGGTCATTCCGCTCTATCTGGGCAACGATCTCTACGGCATCGCCATGATTGGCAACTCGTATGCCAAAGTCGAGCTGAACTGGGAAAACTTCGACCTGATCAAGGTCGTTGCTCGCCAGTCCTGCAACCTCCTTGCCCAGGCGGATGCCCAGCATCGACTCTCCCGGGCCATGCAGTTCGAGGCGGTCAGCAAAGCCTCTGCATTCATGGTGCACGACCTGAAAACGCTGATCGCCCAGCTATCCCTGCTGGTCAAGAATGCGCCAAAGCACCGGAACAACCCCGCCTTCATCGACGACATGATCAACACCACGGAGCATGCTGTTCGCAAGATGTCCAACCTGGTCGATCACATCCGGAAGCCTGCGGGCCTTGAAGATACCGACTACCAGAGCATCGATCTGAGTGAGCTTGCACGCGGGCTCGTTACCCAATACAGCCATCAGTCTCCAGCCCCGACGCTGGTGGGAAATCCGCTCCCTGCGATGGTACGTGCGGATTACGAACAATTGCGGAGCGTGCTCGGCCATCTGATACAGAATGCGCAGGATGCCACACCACCTACCGGCGAAATCACCCTGAACGTCAAACGTGCCCGCGGCAGCGTGGTGCTTTTCATCCAGGACACCGGCAGTGGCATGAGCGAAGAGTTCATCAATACATCGCTGTTCAAACCGTTTGAAAGCACCAAGGGATTGACCGGCATGGGCATTGGCGCCTATCAGGCCCGGGAATACGTTCAACAACTGGGCGGGAATATCGACGTAACCAGCGAGCCCGGGGTGGGCTCGTGCTTCACTGTGCGCATTCCGCTTGAGGCGGTGGATACCGACACCACTTTCAAACCGTCAGATTCCACGGAATGGTCAATGACTGGCACAGGAAGCCCGGCCAAAGACGTCAATTAGTTGGCGGTTTTCACGTTTAATCCAACTGATCATTGCAAACTGCCAATGTTCAGTTAAGAATCAGGTGTAAGGAACCATCGAAACAGGCTGTTTCGATGCCATAACAGAGTACATAACAAGGGATTTGTTGCAGTTGTGACCAGACGACTACTGATCGTAGAAGATGATCCGGGCCTCCAGAGTCAGATGCGCTGGTGCTTCAGTGATGAACTGGAGGTGACCGTTGCCTCCGATCGTGAATCAGCGCTGGCAGCATTGAGACGTACCGAACCGGATGTTGTCACCCTCGACCTCGGCCTGCCACCCGATCCAGGGGGTGCCACGGAAGGGTTTGCCCTGCTGGAAGACATTCTCAAACTCGCGCCGATGACCAAGGTTATTGTCGTCACCGGCCGAGAAGATAAGGAAAATGCCGTCCGTGCCATTGGCATGGGTGCGTCCGATTTCTACCAGAAACCCCTGGATGCGGACATTCTGACGTTCGTTGTGAATCGGGGATTTCGCCTGGCCGAGCTGGAACGGGAAAACCGGGATCTGGCCAGCCAACGGAACGGCACCAGCATTAAAGGCATTGTCGCCGCCAGTCCTCAGATGCTTGCCATTTGCCGCACACTTGAGAAAGTGGCGCCTACCGACGTCACCACGCTGATCACCGGAGAAACCGGTACTGGTAAGGAGCTACTGGCTCGAGCGCTGCACGATCTCAGCCCCCGTGCCGACAAGCCCTTCGCGGCCATCAACTGTGCCGCCATTCCCGAAAACCTGCTGGAAAGTGAGCTGTTTGGCTTCGAGAAAGGCTCCTTCACCGGAGCGACCCAGAGCAAAAAGGGTAAGATCGAGAGTGCCAATGGCGGCACCCTGTTTCTGGACGAGATCGGTGATATGCCCATGGCGTTGCAGGCGAAACTGCTGCGTTTTCTCCAGGAACGTATGGTCGATCGCGTAGGCTCCATCAAGCCAATCCCGGTGGATGTTCGAGTGGTGTGTGCGACCCATCGGGATGTCCGGCAACTGATCGACAGCGGCGATTTCCGGGAAGACCTTTATTACCGGATCAGTGAAATCACGCTCGACGTGCCTTCATTGCGCGAGCGGGACGGCGATGCCCTTTTGATCGCCCAACACCTCCTGAAGACACTCGGCAAGCAGATGGACCGCACCAACCTCGCATTTACCGAGGAAGCGATCAGCGCCATCAACAGTTACAGCTGGCCTGGCAATGTCCGGGAGATGATCAACAAGGTCAAGCGGGCGACCATCATGGCGGACGGAAAGCGCGTGACGGCCGAGGATCTTGAGCTGAGCTCCGGAGAAGCCCTCAATGGCGGGCACATCAATCTCCGCCAGGTGCGGGAACAGGCTGAACGGCAGGCAATCCTTCAGGCGTTACAGAGTTCCTCATTCAATATGGCCCAGGCAGCCCGCCTGCTCGGGGTGACCCGTCCCACACTGTATAACCTCACTGACAAATACAAGATCAGCACCACAGCTGAACCATCAGAAGTATGAGTACCGCCCTGCCACGGACGGAAAGCTCGGGGAGTAAATCAATGAAAACAGGGAACACCAGCTCAGCAGTCTCCAGAATCGTACTCGCTCTGACACTGACCCTTCCGCTTCTTGCCGGCTGTAACAATCAGCCGGACGATTCCGAGGCGGCGTCGCACATCAATCGGGCCGAAACCTACGCCGACCAGGGCCAATATCGATCCGCGCTGCTTGAGGTCAAAAACGCCATCCAGATGCAGCCCGATAACGTCGACTACATTGTGCAGCTTGCCGAGCTTTACCTGGACATCGGTGCCAACAAACAAGCGTCGGAACTGCTGGAACCCTGGCTCAAGGATTTTCCGGATACGGTCGCCCTGCCCTTGGCTCGCGCCTATGTCAATCAGGGCAAGCACCTCTCTGCAACCGAAACCCTGGCCCTTCACAAGCCAGCATCTCCAGAAGAGCAACTGGAGGCGGACCTGATCCGCGCGGAGGCGCTTCGCCGGTCGGGACAACTGGCCGAGGCGCTGGCACTTTACCAGAACCTTGCCACGTCCAACCCGAGCAATGTTGCTGCCATCAGCGGCCTCCTGAACACCCAGATCAACCTGAACCAGAACACCACCGCGGTCCAGACGGCCGACGACTGGCTCAGCAAGCAAGGGACGAACGTAGAGGTTCTCTACTGGAAGGGTATTGCCCAGTACCGACAGAACAACCTGGATGCGGCAGCTGATACCCTGACCAATGCTGTCGGCGAGGTCCCCAGCTCGGACGTGTTCCTACCGGTACGTCGAGATGTACTCTCCGCGCTGTCACGAGTGCTGACAGAACAGGGCCGTATCACCGAGGCGCAGGTGTACAACAAGATTCTCGCGGAAAACATGAACACCGAAGCCCGTGCCCAGGCGGAAGCCGCCATCGCGGCTATCAAGGATGGCAAGATCGACGAAGCCAAAAAGATTCTCCGGGATATGCTCAAACTGAACCCCGACAACCAGTCTGCCGCATTGATCCTCGGCACCCTGGAAGCCGGCTCCGGCGAACTGGATGAAGGTACGCAGCTCCTGACCGAAAACCTGGATCCGGAGACCACGCCGACGCAATTTATCCGCGCAGCGACCATGGCCCAGATCGACAAGGGCCAACGGGAAGAAGCCCTCAAAACCCTGAGCCGAGCGATCGAAGCCCGGCCGGACGATAACGAGCTCCTGGCCATGCATGGCATCCTGGCACTGAGCCTCCCCGAACACGCCAAAGAAGGCATCACCAGTTTGAGCAAGGTTCTGGCCAACGAACCCGATCGGGTCCGATTGCGGCTTGCCCTTGCCCGCCACTACATCGGTGTTGATCAACCGGAGCAGGCACTCGCGCAACTGCGGATGGCATTCACCTCAAACCCGGCAGACTGGGCAACCACCGGCACCTACCTGAACCTTCTGATTCAGCAGGGCGAGAAAAAGGAAGCGACTGAGATTCGGGACTCCCTCCTCAATGGTTATGCCGACGAACCCCAGGCAATCCTGCTTGCCAGCATGGCCGATGCACGGCTGGGCAATGTGGACAACGCCGTTACACGACTGGCAAAACTGGTGGACCAGAAGCCCGAGCTTCAGGCTCCCATGGTTGCCCTGGCCACGCTTTACGCCCAGACCGGCAAGACATCCCAGGCCGTTGAGCTTCTGGTAAAAGCGGCGCTGATTACACCGAACGCCATACAGCCACTGCAGCAGGCCGGCCAGCTATACGCCCGGGACCACGACATGAACCAGGTAAAAGCCTGGCTCGGCAAGGTGGCGGACGCCCATCCGCCGCTGAAGACCAACGCTGACATCCTGCAGGCCCTGATCAACATCAGACAGGGCAATCTGGCGGACGCCCGCAAGCTGCTTGACCGGCACTCGGATCCCGACAGCGCGCCACTCAAACGCGCCAATGGCCGGCTACTGGTCGCTGAAGCCCGCGCTGCCGCCAACGCCAAGAACTGGGACGAGGCCCGCGGTAAAGCCGCCGAAGCCATTGCCCTGGAACCGGAGAACCTTGGTTTCGCGTTACTCCCCGTAGGGCTTTTGCAGATGCAGGAAAAATACGACGATGCACTCAAGGCCCTGGATGGCGTGGAAACCAGCTTCGGAAACCAACCCGCTGTCATTCTCTCCAGGGCCACCCTGCTTCAGGCAAAAGATGGCAAGGACGAAGCCTACAAATATCTGCTTGACCAGTGGAAGGCCACCAAAAACACCCGCTTAATGCCCTCCCTGGTGGGAGTGGCCCGGGCAACGTCGCCTTCTGATCTGGACATGCTGACCAGCGAATGGCTCAGTGCAACTCCGGAAAGCCCTGCCGCCCATATGGCAAGGGCCGAGTGGCTCATGAACCAGCAACAGAATGTGGCCGCCAAAGCCCAGTATGAAGAAGTTCTCAAGCGCCAACCGAACAATGCCAAGGCACTGAATAACCTCGCCTGGATGCTACGGGAAGACGATCTGGAGAAAGCCGGGGAATACGCCCAAAAGGCCAGCAAATTGGAGCCAAAGAACCCCGCTATTCTGGACACCTATGGCTGGATCCTGCACCTGAAGGGAGACCACCAGAACGCACAAAAGTACATTGAACAGGCTCTGGCACTGGCACCTGGTAACGCCGATATCGAGGCACATCTCGATACCGTCAAACAGGCAATGTAAAGCAACCTGACAACCCGCCTACATCCACGATAGTTAAGGGGCCGATGAATCCGGATTCATCGGCCCCTTTCGTTAAGCTTGTCGATGTTTTTTACACTCATCGTCGGGCGCCCACTTAAACTCCCATATATTCAATTAGTTATAAATTGGCACGGAACTCGCATTAACCAGTGTGAGGATCGGGGCGATTCCCGGTCGGATGCCAAACCACTCGCGAGGGTGGGACGGAAAGCCAAGGATCTCTAGAACAAGAAGAGACAGCCTGGTTGCAAAGCGCACTACAGGGAATTAGAGCTAAACAACCGGAGAAAGACCCATGAAACTCACAAAAACGCTGCTTGCACTCAGTCTTGGCGCGTTTGCGGCTACAGCTGGAGCGAATACCACCGTTTCTACCAATAGCCTGCAGAACGGCCTCGACGCACTGACCGAAGGCGGCGCCTTCTATGACGTGAACAATGATCAGTACAATCCGGATGAAGTCTGGCAGATCACATCTTCAGGCGCATCCGTTAACCGGCTGATCTTTGAATTTGCTGGCTTCGAGGCTTCCGCTCAGTTTGGGATTTATGACCTGAACGACACAAACAACCGCCTGATGATTTTCGACGGATCGGCTTGCGGCACAGCCGACACAACCTGCACTCCGCAGGGGAACCTCGAGTTGCTGGTGGATGGCGCCGGTTATCAGTTCAGCACGCTGAGCGGTGGCGGTTCTGCAACCTTCTCGTCTGACAGCTTTGGCTACTATCTCTCTTCAGGAGATGGAACATTCTTTTCACAGTCTGCGCTGAATGCCGGTATCGCTGATGCGAACCATAACAACACCACGGATCACATGATTGCATTCCGCGGTGATGACGCAACACGTCTGGATATCAATGGCGGCACAAGCTACAAGACTTTCAACTCTGGTGAGTTCATTCTCGCCTGGGAAGACTTGATGTTCCCGAATTCTGACTACGACTATTCCGACTTCGTAGTCCTGGTCGAGTCAGTACTGCCAGTCCCCGAGCCAGGCACATTGGCTCTGCTGGGCCTCGGCCTGGCCGGCCTCGGTGCTGCGCGCCGTCGCCAGAAAGCCTGATTCAGGCCTTCGAAAAAAGCCAGCTTCGGCTGGCTTTTTTTATGTCTCGATACGCTATGTAATGTCATAATAATAAACAGTATCCTGAGCAAAGGATGTTTTATCAGGCGTGCTGACGATGTTAAGGAAGACTCTCGATCATTTGCCCTTCTCCCGGCCCTACCTCCTGGTTACGGGGATCGGTCTACTGCTGTTTTATCCCACCTGGCTCCGGCTCATTGAACGCTGGCTCGCCTTCGATCAGGTGCTGGCACACGGTCTGTTTACTGCGCTGATTTTTATCGGCCTTTTGCTTATCCATCCGCCACGGAACCCGGCTGACAAGCTTACTTCGAGGTCCGGAAAAACAAACTGGCTCGCCGGTACAGTGTTTATCCTCGTCGTGCTGACCTGGGGAATCCTTGAACTGGTTCGTATTGATACCCTGGCTTTTCTGATGCTACCGGTTGGTCTGGCTTCTTTTGCCTGGGTTCTGCTCGGTAGCCGGCCGGCGTGGCGATTTGTTCCCTATCTCTTTTTGCTGTCCCTCTCGCTACCGGTCTGGGCGGATTTCGTGCCCTTTCTGGTCAGGCTCGCCAGTCTGGTCGTCAATCAAACCGTGCATCTTTTCGGAATGACGGTCTTGGTAGAGGGCAACAGCATCAGCCTTCCGTATGGTCGCCTTGTGATTGCCGACGGGTGTTCCGGCATCCGGTACTTTGCGATTGCCATTCTTCTGGGCACCATGGTTTCCATTCTGAACGATGCAAAGCTCAAAGACTGGACACTGACCCTGGCTACAGCAGCCTTTCTGGGACTGCTGGCAAACTGGGTTCGAATTATCATCCTGGTGATCGTAGCCTATGAATCACGGATGCAGAGCGATCTTCTGACGGACCACGAGACCATGGGCTGGCTCGTTTTCGCTGGATTTGTCCTACCCGCGCTCTACTTCTCGCCAGTCCGCCGGCGTTCGCAGTCCACCGATCACAATGCCACGGTCAACATCCAACGTCGGGGTATAGGTTTTGCCCTCATTGCGATCGTGATCGGACCAGTGGCAGTTGCAATGGCTAACTCCATCAGCCATCCCCTTCCGGAATGGACGCTGAAGGACCCAGGGTTCACCGTAGCGCCATCAGAGAGCCTTCCGATCAACCTGGAATACCCGGACCGGTTCCGCCACAGCGTCTGGCAAGATGCCGGGACGTGGATTTCCGTGGCACAGTCAATCAAAGAGCATAATGATGAGAAGCTGGTGCCCTATTTCCATCCTCCCATCCGGAGTGGCAACTGGCAGATAGAAAAATCCCTGGATCACGGAATCCGAATCTATCGCAACCTGTATTCAAGGGAACAGGTGGTTGTCTGGCAATGGTTCCAGCTCGGTCGCTACGAGACAGATTCCTACCGAAAAGCGAAACTGTTGCAGATCCCCGCCATGCTCAAAGGCTATCGCCGGTTTGCTGTCATCACGGTACAGCGGCCCTGCACAGAGCGCGCCTGCCAGAGAGAACTTGAGGGCCTGAACGCATTAAGGCCCAGGCTGACCATCACGTCACAGCGCGATGCAGGCAGTGGGAGTGTGGCCACCACGCATCAATTTTCGGACCAGAGCCAGAAGTAATGCCAATGGACGCAGTACAGATCTGCCTCGCAGAAGACCGGGGAATCCATCATCTCGACGAACTGGTCCAGGTGGGCGTGCCACTGGTACGGGGAGCCATATTTGCCCCAAGAAATGTCAGGCTGACAGACAATGATCAGCCTGTGGTTTTTCAGGCCTCTCCCACCGTCTTCTGGCCTGATGGCAGTATCCGCTGGCTCACAGTCTCCTTACTGACATCCCTGCAACCCAACGAGACCAGAACCCTTGCCCTCCACACCGACGGTGGGCCAGCGCAGTTGCCCGAATGGACACCGTCCTATACCAATACTGACAACTCCCTCAGGCTTGAGCTTGGATCGAATTCGGTCGAATTGCGGCATGGAACTCTGGCCTGGCAATCCCGGGGTGATGGAGAGGAGCCTGAGGGGCACTATCGCGTATGCCTGTCGGATAGTACCCATGCAACGCCCTCCATCAAGGAGGCCCAACCCTGGCGCGTGCTTGAACAGGGGCCGGTATATACCCGGGTGCAATCCGAGGGCGAATGGGCGGACGATCAGGGAAACCGCTTTTCCAGGTATCGATGCACCCTGACCTTTTTCAACCAGGGCAAGACCCTCGCCGTCGACTTTTGCATCCACAATCCGAACCGCGCCAGGCATTCAGGTGGGCTGTGGGATCTTGGTGATCCGGGATCGATTCATTTCCGATCCCTCGACATCATCGCCGAATTTCCCGAAATGCAGACCTCATGGGTGAAAGAACGACCCGAAGAAACACCCTATTTCCAACCCGACGAGGCAGCGCTGAAGCTCTACCAGGATTCGAGCGGCGGAGAGAACTGGCAAAGCCGGAATCACATTGACGCAGAGGGAAACCTGACAACCCGCTTTCGCGGCTATCGCCTGTATTCCGGTGCAAACCCGATTCGCGAAGGACTCAGAGCCGAACCGATTATAGGGCTGCAGGGCAAGTCGATCGGCGCACAAGCCAGCGTGAAACAGTTCTGGCAGAACTTCCCCAGCGCCCTGAGTGCAAGGGGCCAGGAACTGCAAGTCGCGCTGTTTCCGGCAGACTCGGCGACGCCCTATGAATTACAGGGTGGCGAACGAAAAACCCAGACCGCGTATTTTAACCTGACAGGTGACAACAGCGCCCTGGACTGGACACAGCACCCAATCGTCCCGGTCATTCCCGCCGCTCATTTTGAACGCGCAGAGGCCTTCCCATGGTTCAAAGCAGATGCGCAACCGGGCCCGCTCGAAGCGCTCCTCCGCCAGGGGATAGACGGCCCCGACAACTTTTTCCAAAAGCGCGAAGTTATTGACGAGTATGGTTGGCGCAATTTCGGGGACGTCTTTGCAGATCACGAGACGCTCTATCAGAAGCCCGGCGAAGCGCCCTATATTTCCCACTACAACAATCAATACGACGCGATCTACGGCTTTGCACGGCAGTTTGCCCTGACCGGGGACCGGCGCTGGTTTGAGTTGATGGACGACCTGGCACGCCACGTCACCGACATTGATATCTACCACACCGAGGAAGATCGCGCGGAATACAATAACGGGCTGTTCTGGCACACCGACCATTACCTGGACGCTCATACGGCCACACACCGCACCTTCAGCCGGCACAACGATACGAGTTCCACACCGGGGCAAACGGGGGGTGGTCCCGGCGCAGAACATTGTTACACGAGCGGACTTCGCTACCACTACACAATGACCGGCGAGCCTGCTTCCAAAGAAGCCGCCTTGGACCTTGCGGCTTGGCTGAAAACAGCCCATGAGGGAGTTGGTGGGCTGCTGGAACAGATACTTCTGGTCAAAAAGAACGATCTGCCAAAGTTCAAAGCCCTGCTCAACCGTGAGCGCCCGACGTCACACCGCTACCCATTCACTCGTGGCACCGGGAACTACATCAACGCGATGCTGGACGCCTGGCTGCTGACCGGTAAACCCGAATGGATGAATCAGGCCGAGCGAGTGATACAGGCAACGATCCACCCTGCCGATAATATCGAAAAACGGAATCTGCTCGACGTAGAAACCGGTTGGCATTACCTGGTTCTGCTGTCCGGCCTTATCAGATACCTGTGCCTCAAACAGGAACTTGGACAGAGGGATGAACACTACACCTATTCCAGGGATTCGCTTATTCACTACACCCGCTGGATGATAGAAAACGAAAAGCCATTTCTGGAAAACCCGGACATCCTCGAGTTTCCCAACGATACCTGGACAGCTCAGGACATCCGGAAAGCCATGATTGTGTTTCAGGCCCGCGAATTTGATCGTCCGTTAGCGAAGGCCTACACCGCAAAGGGTGACGAATGGCTGGAGCATGTTGTAGCAAGATTACAACAGAGTCAGGAGGCCCATTACACCCGGATTCTGGTCATCCTGATGCAAAACCACGGCTCTCAATCGCAAGCCTTTTTCGCACTCAAGCAACCTGAAACGGAATCGGAGCAAAGTAACCGGCGATACTGGCATCCAAACGAGCCACGCCTGACGTGGACTGGTATCGCCCTTCGAGTGCTGGGACGACTGACGAAAGGACTGTTGAACTTCAACCCCGCCCGGGAAAAGAACTGGCTCAACGCGAGGTTGGATCGCTGATGAATATCCGCCATGGAATCAAACGAACCGTCAAAACGGCCTTTCTGATAGTTGTTGCGCCTCTCTATGTGCTCTACAGAATGTTAAGCCTCTTCGGAAGCAAAGACGGAACCTTCCAGTCTTTTTCCCAACTGATCAGCCTCATTCCCGGCAAAACCGGCATCTATATTCGGGCGGCATTCTATCGTTTCGCGTGCATAGACACCTCGGATGATATTTCCATTGGCTTTCTTACAATTTTCTCTCACGCAGATACTACAATAATGAAAGGCGTATACGTTGGTCCACAGTGCAATATTGGCAAATGTACAATTGGCCAAAACACATTAATAGGTAGTGGCGTTCATATTCTAAGCGGTCGAAACCAACATAAATACACAGACCTCCAAACGCCCATTAAGGAGCAAGGCGGATATTTCGAAAAAATATGCATAGGAGATGATTGCTGGATAGGTAACAACTCTACTATTTTAAAATCAGTTGGCCCCCAATGCATTATAGCTGCCGCAAGTTTAATTATTGACGAGACGGGAAGTCAAGAGATCCTTGGTGGGAACCCAGCAAAAACACTACGTTATCGTTCAAACTGAAAGTGCGAAATTATGATCAGCTTTATAATTCCAGCTTTAAACGAAGAATCGAATATACAAGTCTGTATAAGGTCTATCCGCCTTGCTATGCAAACCAAGGCTCATGAAATTATCGTTGTAGACAATGGATCCGACGATCGGACTGTAAGCGTTGCAAGTGCTATGGGTGCAAGATGTCTAAGCAAACCAAATGTTAATGTTTCAGAATTAAGAAACACCGGCGTTCTTCATAGTCTAGGAACTAACTTAGTTTTTATTGACGCCGACGTCTATCTTTCAAAGGACTGGCTTTTTGAATTTAAAAATTTCTTACGAAACGTATTCGATAAAAGATACTTCATAACAGGAAGCAGATGCCTGTTACCAGATTCCTCATCATCTTTTATAGAGAAAAATTGGTTTTCCAATCTTGAAAATTCAAATTCGTCTTATATCAATAGCGGTCACTTAATAACCACAAAAAAATGTTTCCAGAAAATTGGTGGCTTCAACCGCAAACTGGAAACTGCAGAAGACTATGACTTTTGTCTCAGAGCAAGCCAACTAAAAATTGACATCCTCGAGAACAAAAAATTGATTGCCTACCACACCGGATATCCAACCACCATTAAAAATTTTTTTCTTAGAGAATGCTGGCATGGCAAAAATGACATTAGCTCTTTTCGTAATTTCATTAATTCTAAAACCGCTCTCGCCAGTATCACAAACTCTATCCTCGTTGTATATTTTATGGCCTCAGCGATATTTAAAAGCTCATATGAATTCTTAATACCTTTATTATTGATAATTATACTAACCATATCATTATCTATAATTAAATTTAAATTTCGTTCCCTACCAAATACGATTTCAACAGCGATCTGCTTTGAAATCTACTTATTAGCAAGGTCAGCATCATTTTTCACACCTAATAGGAGGCCGGCAGCTCGCTCGAATAACTAATTTCCGCGCGCAATAAACAAAATGTTTGTATCCATAGCAGAGACAACCCATTACTCCAGAATAGCAATAACCACTAATTTTAATGATCTAGCCATACCAAACAAAAGCGTATAACACACAGGGAATTTAGAACTATACTTTATTCAACTCACCATGATAAGAATGAGGCCGAAAATGTTGAGCACTTCGTTAAATATCTCATTACCTAGATTTTTTGTAGCGGCGCTGCTTATGTTTTGCGTGATTCCTTCGGCCTTGGCTCTTCAGCCTAAACTGGCTTTTAGTGATCTAATTTCGGGGCCGGATGTGGGACTGGGAGATCCTCGTGGTAGCGGGGTTGTCGTAACCGTTTGGGGACAAAACCTAGGATCAACTCAAGATGAGTCAAAAATCGAATTTTGCGACTCAACGTCAGTTTGTCGCAAAGGCTTTGTCTTCTACTGGAAAAATGCAGACGGAAATCTTCCTTCTGGGCCTTCAGATCTCTTTAAATCGCATAGAATGCAGGAAATCGCTTTTTCTATTCCAAAATCCGCTCCAGGTGCTGGAGAAATTAAAGTGACCGTTAACAATCAAACAAGCCAATTACCGTTCACGGTCAGAAGTGGCAATATTTATCACGTAATGAAATCTGGAAACGATGAGGCAGGCGACGGCTCATTCAGCTCTCCTTGGGCTACCGTAGCGAAGGCCGATGGAATCGCAACCGCTGGAGATACAATATATATACACGATGTAGATACCTACGGAGACAACCAAACCGGTCGTGTTTTTTACAACAATAGAGGATTCAAAGCAAACACAAAAAATCAGTTTGTTTATGCGTCCTACCCAGGGACAAGAGCTAGGCTATACGGAAAGATTGGCGTACATATGTATTTAACCACTGGAATAGTTTCTTCGAAACTGAGTGTATTTACGTCGAATTGTCCGGATGAAACCTTAGACGGGTGCGTCGAGCGAGGGACCGTCGGCATAACTCCAAGTGATTGGGGACGGGTTATAGGAAATGAGTTAACAGATAGGCCCGGAATGTGCTCAAGTGGGCAGGCGGGAGCAATAAGCGGTGGCATTGACCATGTGGAAGGCGCTAAGGTATTTGGCAACTATATTCATGACTATGGTTGTCCGAGAACCGGAAAACTTCATCACACAACGTATTTCACAATAAGAGATAATCAAAATGATAAAACTATAGCCTCTTGGGAATTGGGCTGGAATTTCCTAATAAATAATCACGCAAAAAATGGATTACATTTTTATGACGAAAACGTTGGATCAGGTACCGAATGTGGCGATCTATCAACAAACATGCGCATTCATGATAACGTAATCCAAAACCAAGGCGGTGCCGGAATTCAGGTAGAGTCTGCGTGCGGGTGGACTCAAAACACTTACATCGAAAATAATATTTTAATAAATGTAGGGTTACCCATAGACACCGATTGTTCATTTAATTGCGGGAATGTTAGCTCCGCTATTGTAGTCGGAGACCAGACCGACCATGGTCTACTCGGTAACGTTTATATTTCGAATAATACCGTTTATGGCTGGGATTCTAAAAAACAAACAGATACACTCGCTGCATGCATCGTATTACGAGGCTCAGGAGATTCAGCTAAAGTTTTCTTTAATGATAACATCTGTACTAATTTTCATGATTCCGAGTTTGTTAAAACCCACAGCTTTAGCCCCTCAGTCGATCATTCTGACAACATTTCCGGATCCAATAATATATTTTATATTGCGAACTCAAGTTTGAACAATTCAGGCAGTGTTCCAAGTTCATTTGACCGATCCATATTCTCCGACCCCTTAATCAGTCTATATAACTCTTTAATTTCAATAGAAGAGGCGTCACCTGCACTCGGAAAGAGCGGATCATCCTTATCATTTGATATTTACGGAACCAAAAGACCGTCAAGTGGTTCCGCTTTGGGTGCTGTAGAATACAAGTCGCTTTCTACCCCCCCTTCTCCGCCTGAATCTTTGAAGGTAGATTAGATAATAGGTGAATTAATAGAATTAAGAATGCTCTCTCTAAATACATAGATTTGGACAACGGAAAATGATAAGAGTTGGAATTACAGAACTTCATGGAATTGCGCAAGAAATTATGGCCAATCCACCGGAAGGGATCGAGTACGTTGAAGTGAAAAGTAAGAAAAAGTGGACTGACTTCTTTATTCGAAGTCCTGCAAAAGGTGTGCTAAATTTCTTTGAGGGCGAAGATTGTGATATTCTAGAAGCGCCGCTTTTCCCTATTCTAACAAATAAGCCCTGGATTTATACCCCCGCCCGCTTTTCAGGAGCAACTAGCTTCACGTTCTTGGGAATGCCAATTCCTCCGTTTATTAAGGTATTCCTAGTCAAACTTCTGTTTAAACGTAAAAATTTCATTAAGCTCATCTTCAAAAGTGAGGCTGGTGCGAATACTCTAAAAACCTATGCAAAAATAACTGACGAAGACTTTTTGAAAAAGGTAGACATTGTCTATCCCTGCATGCGTCGAGTAGAAGATTCATTGGTTAGATATAACAAAAAAAACATTACCTTCCTATTTAGTGGTGATTTTTTTTTGAAAGGCGGCGCAAGTGTAGTAGATGCCTTCGAGAAATTGCAGAAGGAGTTTAATAATATAAAGCTTTATATTTGTTCATCACCTGATTTAAGAATAAAAAACAAGGAACTAAGAGATAGGTTTTTTTTGAAGATCTCGAGCAATCCAGATATAACTTTCGGTCCAGTTGACAGAAATACGATGTTGAATGAAATATTGCCGAACTCCGATGTGTTTGTTTCGCCTACCTTTCAGGAAGCTTTTGGCTTTGCTATTTTGGAGGCTTCCGCTTATGGTCTTCCAGTAATATCAACGAGGCATTTTGCTATTCCCGAGATTATCCAGGACAATGTCAGTGGTTTTCTAATCGAAACAGAGCAATACTCTTTCATAAAAAATGGAAAGGTTTGCATATTAAAAGATATTCCTGAGGATTTTCACAACTATCTTACCAATGAAGTATATTTTAAAATGAAATACTTTATTGAAAATCCAGAACAAATTGAAATAATGGGAAGATCTGGTCTTTCAATAGCTAGAGAAAAATTTTCTTTTGAGAAACGAAATCAGAAGATGAAATCTATCTACGAAAAAGGGCTAGAAGATTTTTTGGGCCATAATCGACTGACATGAATCTGAATTGCGAAAATTGAAATTAACTCTATCCTATCCGGGCTGGACGACGGAGAATAGGAACCTTATAAACTGTTGACCGGCCCAAGCCATCGTCTGCGTGTGCATTCATTTACCTAAGCTCCCCAGGTGCACATGGCATGCCCCAGCCTCAGATGGGCCATCTCAGAGGCCTTGGGGCTGACGCCACCGAGGGGATTATGGAGTCGAACCCGGCTATAAAACACCTCGATGTAGTCGAAAACATCAGCCTTGGCCCAGGGTACGTGAATCGCCACCAGCTTGCTAGACACCTTTCAGCCATAAAAAATGGCTATCAGAGAGGTGCCCATGAGCAGCATACGTTATCCTGAAGAATTTAAAATTGAGCGGTCCGTCAAGTGACGGATCGAGGCCACAGTGTGGCCCAAGTCGCCAATCGATTGCGGGTGACCACCCACAGTCTCAACGCCTGGATCAAGAAGTACGGCCTCGATGCCGGCCAGCGTCAGGCCAAGGCAGATGAACAAGCCGAAATTCGGCGGTTGCAGAAGGAGTCGAAACGCGACATCCTAAAAAAGCCGCGGCGTACTTCGCCAAACAGTCCGAGTGAGTTACGCCTCCATCGCAGAGCACAGATTACAAAAGACCTAATTGGATGCGCTGCTGATGGCCTTCTGGCGTCGCAAGCCGGCACATTCATTCGGATCAGGGCAGCCAATATACCAGCCATGACTGGTGTGCATTCCTCAAAGCACATGGTCTGGAGGGAAGTATGAGCAGGCGTGGCAATTGCCATGACAATGCTGTCGCCGAGAGTTTTTTCCAGTTGCTGAAACGCGAGCGGGTGAAGCGGAAAATCTACACGACTCAGCCAGGATGACGCCCGGGCCGATATCTTCGACTACATCGAGATGTTTTATAACAATCGACGCCACCATGGTTCTAAGGAGCATTAGTCGCCAGTAGAGTATGAGCAGAGTCACCACGAACGGCTGGAAAGTGTCTAAAGAACTGGTGGCGATCGATTCAATCTTTGATAAACCGGTACTTCACTCTGGCTCTCTAGCTAAGTCCCGAGCGGCCGTTTTAGAGGATATCCCGCTAGTCTTCGATCCGGCGCATCAAGGCACGCAGCCTAAAAATAACGCTCTTGGCTTCGACTAGTGCGGCAGCCTGTTGTTCATCAGACTTAATTGGCTTAACTGCCTTGACCCATTTGTAAAGGCTGTGAGCCGAAACTCCGGATCGCTTTGATACTTCGGCGACAATACACAATACTTCCCCGATCCGGCAGTTTTCAATGGCGTCTTTTCAATTGGTCAGTTATATTTGATAAGGAAAATTAAAACGATTGGTCAAACAATGGCCAACTGAAAGCTACGTTTCATAGCATAAACACATTAACCGTTTCGCTTTGTCACCCCTCTGAGTGTTTTACACTTTAAATGCGAAAATTTCATAATGAGTGTCACGTTTTAAAAAATATTTTATTAGCAATTTTTTTTATTTCCAAAAACAAAGGATTTTTAAATAAAAATAACAGTAATATCCAAAAAGGCGGCATAATTAAAGATATAGCTATTGCTGGCTTCCATGGCTGAGCCGTGTCAAATTCGTAAACTTTGGATATCAGAATTGTCAAAAGGCCACAAGCGCTCGCGATAACAAAATTGCTAGCATATTTTTTATAAAAATTTATTAAAGTCAATCCGATATACTTTTTTAATAAAACTGAAGTCAAGACAATTTCAAAAGCCCCACCTAAGACAAATACCTTTGAGATATCAAGGAGATTCGGTGCGGTCAAGATTACACCCACCGTAAGGGTAAAGAATATCAATAAATCTTTAAAAACCATGACTTTTTCATGATAAACTGCAACAAATGCGTCGTTTGCAAACCAATGTATTGAGCGAAAGCCAGCCCATAGCGCTAACCAAGATGCAAGTGGCGCTGCAGAGTCCCATTGGTCCCCAAAAAACAACCGTATTGCAGGTAAGCTTGCCACAGCCGAAACAGACAGAACGGGCAAAACCAACGCACCCAGTAAAACGGAAGACTTCGTATAGGCGTCCTCTATTAATCCTTCATCTCTTTTGCTTTGCGCTAGGTAAGGTAACGCTACCGGATTAACTCCCATTATTAATGTTTGGGATACAAATTGGATAAATCCCAGTCCGCGTGAAAATATCCCCACATCGAAAGTTGTTCCGAACTTACCAATCAACAAATCTGGCATGACTACTGTCGCTCGTTTTAAAAGATTGGCAGAAGAGTTAAACGCACCGAATTTTGCCACGACCTTCATGCCTGAAAAGGTCGGTACATAAGTCATGGAACTGGGCCTCATAAATATATTTATTATGATAAACTGAACCAAAACGCTAGATAGCTGACCAACAGCCAAACTTAGATAACTAAATCCAAAGAAAATCAAAACTAATGTAACTAAAAGGTTTGTAGATGCACTGAAAACTTGAAGCTTTAGCAACAACAAGAACCTTAAGTCTCTGGTCAATATAGAAAATGGTATGCTAATAAACGGGGCAAAGAAGAAGCCTATTGACAATATATAAAATAGGTTTTTTAAACCTTCAACGGAATAAAAGTCCGAAACATAAGGTGCTGAAATAATTATAGCGAGGCCCAGACTCCATGAAACAATAATTGTTAGTGCTAACGCTGACTTGATATTTTCCTTCGATAGGTTCCGTTCTCGTATTAGGAACTCCCCTGCGCCTAATATTTTAAACTCCGCCATTATAACTATAATCCCGCTAGCCAAAGCGTAAGTTCCGATTTCTTCCGGTGTCAACAAACGAGCCACAAGCATCGTAGATATTAGCCCGATAATAGTGAGCAAATATCTAGAAATCGATGAAAAAATTATTGCTGACCGAATGTTCGACATAAAAAATTGTGCCCTAAAGATTTATCCAAATATCAGCTTTCGACTTCTTTTCTTAAAAATCGGGCCTAAAATTTAATTTTAATAAAATATTCTGTTAATTATCTTAAATAAGTCTTATTGTTCTCACTGCTGCAGCCAGCTTCTTGACACTCTACGTCAAAAAGGCCTCTCACTGGCGATATATATGGTCATATGATGTGGCCATCTGCATTGCTGAAAATCGCGCCTCAAATTGATGAAAAGCCGCCAGTGCCATTGAGGCTCGTTGATCAGGTTTGCGATAAATACGATCCATAGCCTTGTAGAACTCGTCGACGCAATTTGGCTCAGTGAGAATGCCGGTCCTATCGTTTTGGACAATCTCGGGATTACCGCCTACACGAGTTGCAATTACTGGTTTTGAGAGGCTCATCGCTTCCAACAATGTCATAGACGTCCCTTCACTGTGGGAAGACAACAAGAAAACATCAATCGTCGCGAGATATTTCCTTGGCACCGCTCTGAAGCCAGTGAAGTAGACTGAGTCCAATATGTGTAGTTCTTTGGCCAGATTTAAAAGGTTCTCCTTCTCCGGTCCATCGCCTACGATCAATAAAATGGAATCCGGATGCACCTGGTAAAACCGGGCAAATGCCCTCAGCATCAGTTCTTGGTTCTTGATGGGGTCAAGTCGTGAAACGGTACCAAATACAAAGGCGTCGGCTCTAATTCCCAGTTCCTCACGGACATCCTTCTTATCATTGTCTTCAGTAATTAAAGGCTCGATACCGTTATAGATCACCTGCACCTTCCATGATGGGATAAACTCATAGGTTGCCAACGCTTCCTTGGTAGCTCTTGAAATTGCGACCACTGCATCACTAGTTAACGCCATCAGAGGGTTAAGGAGTGCGGCCTTATAGCGGTAACGATCTGGATAAAACCTACCATGTTCCGTAAAAACAAGCTTTGCGGAGGTTCCCAACGTCCCGAACCACCCATAGACGAATGGCGTGTATTGGTGGCAATGAACGATATCTATGGACTCTTCTCTAACATATCTTCGAATATGACAAATCAAAGTTAGATCGAAACCTGGCTTTCTTGTGAAGCTAGTAAGACGCCCGACTTCCCCTGCAATAAGCTCGCCAAGCACTCCAATCCTGCCATCGATGCACAGGATTTCATTCGTATAGCGGTCTTTCGGAAGATGGGTCAATAATTGCCGGATGACTTGTTCTGTTCCCCCGATTCCCATATCGAACGTCACGTGGAGAATCTTGAGGCGACCTTCCAATCTACGACTCATAAGCGATAAACCAGAGTTCAAAAACCAGGAGACTCCACAACTCCTGCGTATATCTATCGTCGCCGTTGAGATGCCTCTGCCAGAGTTCAAACACCTTTTTCATATCAAAAAATTCGGAAAGCCCGCCTTCTCGATTCCGGAAGATTGCGTCAGCAAGTTCTCTCAGTTGATGTCGTAACCAATCGGCCAAAGGAACCGAAAATCCCATTTTTTTTCGATATAGCGTTTCTTCTGTAAGTAACCCGGAAAAGGCTTTTTTTAGGATATGTTTCTTGTCTTTACCGCAAAGTTTGAGCCTTGAGGGAATTGCCGCGGCATATTCAACGACCCTGTAATCAAGCAACGGTGCCCTTGTTTCTAGGGAATTTGCCATACTCATCCGATCTACCTTCACAAGTATGTCGCCCGGCAGATAAGTCTTTATGTCGGTGTAAAGCACCCGCGATAGATGATCGTCCGTATCAGGCGTGTTGTAGAAATCACTGGTAATTTTCGATACGTCATAATCGGAAGTTTCTCTACGAACCCGATCATTGATCAACCACTCCCAGACGGATTCCCGGAAAAAGCAATTAGTTCGGAAAAATGCTTCGTCAGGACCAATAGCCAGAGTAGACATAAGTGACGATGCTTTACCTGCAATCGACCCATTAAAAGCTCCTGCCATTCTGGCAAGAGAAGGGAAAAGCGCATTTCTCATCCAGCCCGGGAACAGATTACGTAAACGGTTTTCAATCTGGTCGGTACGATATTTGGTATACCCCGCAAAGTTTTCATCGCCACCATCACCTGCAAGTGCAACCGTGACCTGTTTACGAGCCAATTCCGAGACAAAAAACGTAGGAACAAAAGAGGGATCGGCGAAGGGTTCATCGAAAAAACGAGCGATAGGAACCAGGTTGTCCGCTATATCGTCACGTACCGTGAATTCGTGATGATCAGTCCCGAATTGGGTAGCGACCTTTTTCGCGAATTCCACTTCATCAAATTTCTTGGAATCGAACCCGATCGAGCATGTTGTGATTGGTTGATTAGAATTTTTGGCCATCAACCCGACGATAGCACTTGAATCAATCCCTCCACTCAAGAACGCGCCAAGAGGAACGTCGCTAACCATTCTGAGGCGGACCGAATCTTCAACCAGGTCATAAAGTTCATCTTGAATCTGTTCCGGGCCTGCCTCATTCGCTCGGGTAAAATCAACGTCCCAATACTGCTTGATATGGACCGTTTCCCCGTCAGTCTTTGCCAGATAGCCCGGTGGAAGCTTATGAATCTCTTGGTATATCGTCTTTGGATCTGGTACGTACTGATAAGCAAAGAAGTCTTTCAATGCGTCCATTCTTATATTCGTCTTCAGGAAGGGAACACACTTTAACGCTTTGATTTCAGATGCGAAACCGAATTGCCCGTTGACATGAAAGTAATAAAGCGGCTTTTTGCCAAGACGGTCCCTCGCAAGAAACAATTCGCCGTTTTCTTTATCCCAGATGGCAATCGCAAACATGCCATTGATCAGTTCGAGACACCTTTCCCCATACCGCTCATAAAGTGCAAGTAAGACTTCTGTGTCCGTGTGCGTTCGAAAACCAACGCCCTCTTTCTCCAAAGCATCCCGGAGCTCACGAAAGTTGTAGATTTCGCCATTGAAACAAATGACATATCGGCCACTTATCGATTCCATTGGCTGATTGCCCGCTGAGCTCAGATCAATGATGCTCAGTCTCCTGTGAACCAGACCGATTCCTCCATCGAGGTAGACCCCGCCGGAGTCTGGCCCCCGGTGATAAATTGCGTCACCCATTTTTTCGAGCCATGAGCGATGCTCAGAATGGCCCGGGGTACCACTGTTTCTGAAAAAGCCCGCGATACCGCACATGATTACTGTGAGCTCCCAAGGACGCTACGCCCATTACCGGCCCTCAAGTTTTCAAACAGCGCAACATACTCCTGAGCCATACGGTTTGCAGAATAGCGGTCGTATATTCTTTCCCGAGCAGCTTGGGCTAGCTTTTTGGCAAGCACCCGATCTTCCAGGAGTTTTCTGCAAGCGAGTTCAAGCGCTCTTTTATCGCCGAAAGGCACCATCAGACCGGTAACGTTATTTTCGATCAGTTGGTCAACGCCGGGAATGTCGTAGGCCGCAACCGGGACACCCATGGCCATGGCTTCCATCATGCACCGGGGGATCCCCTCCAATGAGGAGGTCATTACAAAGAGATCAAATTGCGAAAGAACTCGGAGACGATCTGTGCGGAACCCCATAAAGTTGATGGCGTTGGCGCTATCAAGCGCCATTGCTCGTCGCTCGAGTGCACCCCGTTCACTTCCATCACCCAGCAGCCTCAGTCGCAGGGATGGATCCTCCCTGAACAGGCGATCGAAAACGTCGATCAAATCGGCAACGCCTTTCCTTGGAATCAGCTGTCCAACGAAACCCACAACCTTTTCACTACCTGCGCCACTAGAGAACTCTTCAGCTTCAGAGAAGTGGGCTGGAGCCTCCTTATCGATTTCAAGCAAATCAACGCCATTCCGAATGAGGTAGAGTTTTTTCTCAGGAACCTGGAAGCGCCTCATATCTGCGACCAATTCTTCAGAAAGTGGCGCAACGGCGTCAAAAAACTTCAAAACCCAGGTTCCAATGCGAATGAAGGTGGCAAGCTTGAGCCCCACCTTTCCGGAAAAGCCATGAGGCGTGCTCACGCATTTGATACCTGCACTCCTCGCGGCGATCAGACCAATAATATCGGACTTATAACCATGGGTATGGACAACATCGATTTCCCGCTCTTTCAGTGTCCGGGCAAGGCGGTGAATCGCCCTCAAATCAAAACGCCCATTCATCCTGATGCGATGTACCTCTCCAAGATTGTGGGGATAGTGCTCGGCGATTGAGAGATCCTGGTTCGGTGATTCTTCAGTCACCGCCAAATCGCAGACAATTTCTTTCGGGTCCAGGTTATTGGCTAGCGCCAGAACCCAGCGTTCTGCACCGTAGAAACCGGATGGCGTAATGAACTGTAAAACTCTCAGCGGTTTCATGGGCGGCTGTATCCTTTCCGCGTTACATTTGGATTGTCTGCAGGCGACTTGTCTTCAATCGCTTTTTTCCGGGGTTGCAGAAAATACACCTTGATCCCGATCAACAGGAACAAGATCATCCAGTAAAGAATTTCTGCCCGGAACCGGTTGATGAACGTTGCCGGGATTAAATAGCTGATGAATGCACACTCCAGTGCGAGTAGATGAAAATACGATTCACTATTTCCATTTTCGATCACCCATTGCTTGGCCTTTCTGGATATTTTGTAAAGAGAAGCAAGAAATATGAAAAATATTCCTATGCCCAGCCAGCCAATTTCCGACAGCCCCTGAAACCAGGATGAATGAACCGCACGATTTCCCTTCGGCCCGACCTGCTCTTCGGTCAAGTATTGAGGCGATAACACGTTATACCCAAACACCCCCATGCCCATGGGATGCTCTTCCATCATGTCGAACGTAGTCAGCCAGTAATTGACCCGACTAGAGCCACTTTCCTCCTGATTGTCCAACTTTTCGAGCGTTTGCATCCTCGACCAGAACTGGTCATCCGTAACATAAAGACCGCCCGAAAGACCCAAGAAAACAATTAAGATGGCCATGCTTCGCTGCCCTTTTCGCTGCTTCAAGGAAAACAGCATGAAGAGAAGGAACAATCCTGCCCCCCCAACTACCCCCAAAAATGCTCCCCGGCTATTGATTAAAACAAGGCCGTTTGCGATAAGAGCGCCACAAATAACGCATAGCAGTTTGACTTTCTTGTTGCCCAGCCATGCAAAATACATCAGGAAAACCACTGCGGGAACTATCGCCGCCGCCGTATCGTTCGCATCAGGCGCATCAACGAGGCCGATACCCTCTACCCGAGCGAACTCGTTTCTTCCTGTTATCGTCGCCAGGTAGCCTATATAGGTGGCCCCCAGAACGTACGCCCATATAGCGAGGTTGAGAAGCTTTTCCGAATGGATCAACTTATAGGCAACAAAAATGATCACAAAAAGTTTGGTTAAGTTGAACGTAAAGGTGTGATGCATCGCCGGACTCAGCGCGAACGGAGCAATCAGGTAATACATGGTCAGGATGAGCACCATCCACTTGAACGCGGGCTGTTCTCCCCAGGGACTTTTCTCGGTATAGAAACGATACTTTACTACAAGCGCATAGAGCATCAGCACGGACGCTATAAATGAGTAACTGATTCCGGGTATCTGGGCCGACCACCAGCGATTGTCAGGATTAAGAAAATAGACGAACTCATAAAGGATGAAGGCGGCAGCACCATTAATAAAAAGTGCAAAAAAGACACCGCCAAAGAAGAGTGAAAGAAACAACAGCGCAAACTTCGACATTACCGCTGCCCCTCGCCCGGCCGGGCACTGGACCAGGTCACCTGGGTCTGCCCCTGCAACGCCTTCACAATGCCCCGAACGGCATACCAGTTGACTGCAACGAAGTAGTAAGGCAATGCCAGCCATGCGGGCAGTTCATTTTTCCGGGACGAACGGCTTCCAACCAGGGCCAGCAGCAGTAGCAGGCCGCCACCCAGCGCAATGAGCACAAACAAAGGGTGTCCCGCGATCGCCAGCAGTACACTGCCCGCGTATCCGATCAATAGAAACAGGGGGATGAGCCAACGGAGCAGTTTGTGGGAGAGCACCTCGAACGAAAATATGCCGGTCCTCCATGGCAGCAGCACCCCCTTTACCCGCATCAGGCCCCGAATGCTTCGGTTGACGATGCGTTCCTTTCGCGCCAGCTCCCGGTCAAAGTCTCCTGCGGTTTCCTCGAAACATCGCGCTTCGCTGTCAAAGACGCCACGGTATCCCTTGGCGATGATCTGGAGCGGGTTCACGAAATCGTTGATATCCCTTTGCTGAAGCGGCTCCCAGAGCACCGAACGAATTGCGTAAATGGCACCATCTCCACCAACCACGGAATGCAGCCGGGATTCCATGGATTTGATCGCCAGCTCATAGCGCCAATAGAGGTTTTCGTTTCGGGCACTGGCCCCTTCGCTGCCATCCGTGTAGAGCGCGGCGCCAACCACGTAACCCACGCTCTCATCGGCAAAATGGCGGACCAGTTTCCGGATGGCATCGGGGGCATACATGGCATTGGCATCGCTGAACACGACGATGTCACTGCTTACCTGCTCCATCGCCAGATTGAGCCCCATGGTTTTGCCGAGTCGGCCTTCCTGACGGATCAGCGTGATTCCCACATTCTGGTAGCCCAGGACAATCTCATCGGTGCCGTCGTCGGAACCGTCGGAGACTACCAGGACAGTCAACCGGTCGGCGGGGTAATCCAGGGCAAGCGCGTTATCCAGCTTTGCCCCGATGACACCCGCCTCGTTGTAGCAGGAAATAATCAGAGTAACGTCCGGCTGGATATCGTCCACACGATGCGTGCGGGCAGGTTTACCCCGGGTCAGGCTCCAAAGGAGTGCCGGATAGCCAAAGTAGACATAAACCGGTACCAACAGGCACAACAGCGTAAAAGCAATTGATAGACTGATCATAATGTTATGTATTTTCTGAGCTTGGGCCCAAGCCAGTTAGCAAGGCCCAGTGGCATTCGCTGCCAGAGTGTTTCGACAATCCGGCGAATGCGGCTGGTGGCACTGACGGTGCCAGACGGAGTCCGCGATTCCGGCGCTGAGCGCCCAGCCGGCTCCAATCGCTGCCAGTTCAACTCCGTGGGTAACGCCCCCCACTGCTTCTTGAATCGAAAGGTGCCCTCTCCGGGTGTTGACCGCCCGAAATCGAACTGACGATAGCCGGCATCCGCCAGATGGCTCAGGAAGGTCCAATACAGCAGCATGTTCGGTGCCAGATGGTTGTATTCCGCGCGAGTGGATGCCCAGGGAGTGCAGGCCCGGGTTCCGTTGGTCAGAACAATTCCCGCCCCCACAACATGGGCTCCTGCGTAGACGAGGCCGATCAACAGATGATCTCCGTAGGCCTGCGCCAGTGTTCTGAACCAGGCCAGGCTATGCACCGGTGAGCCCAGGCGGTGCATGTTATCGGCGAACACCTGATAAAACGCGTCGATGGCGGCAGGATCCTGGTGGATCTCGGCTGTCAGTCCGTTCTTCTCGGCTTTCCGGATCTGGCTGCGCAACTTGGGCTTGAATTGCTTGAACAGCGCTTCCGACGATTCCGGAAGATCCAGGAGCATCCGTACTTTGGCCGGCAGGGCCTCGGCCGGCATCGACATGTCGACCGGTTCTCCCGACACCCGGATCTCAACGCCGTTACTGCGATTGGTCGAGGCCAGTTTCCTGGCCGCTTCCGTGAGCGAGTAGCGGATATCCTCGTTATCGGCCAGCGGCCCGCCAAGGTCACAGAATGGGAGTGACACCAGGCTGGAGGATCCCAGCGGAGGTTTCACCTCCACCAGTGGAAGAACGCCGCAGAGCTTTTCACCTCGGTGAGCGCTGACAACCCAGGCTGTGTGCCCGTATCCGGCTTCTGCTGCGGTTAGCCAGCCACTCCTGTGGTAAGGCGTCGCATCCGGATGTTGATCAACATACTCTTGGTAATCCTCCACGGGAAACACGGCGAACCGCGAAGCCCGGACAGCGAGATCAGCGTTCATAACCGGTACTCGCCTCCCCTAGCCAGCGATTCCTGGCCCGTCGTGCCACATCTTCAAGCTTCAGTTTGAACCGGGCCCGCTGGAGCGCTATCTGCACCAGGTTTCGGTGAAGGGTGCCCAGATTGGCCTTGTAACGTTCGTCTCCACCCATGAAATCGTAGTAGTGGAAACCGTGGTGCCGGTAATCCTCGATGCACAGGCTGTGACCCAGCAGGCCGGGCTTGAACCGATTGTCCGAATCGACCGCCATCCCACCGAGGTAAAAGTAGACAACCTGCTTGTAGAGGAGATTGTAGAACGATGCGATCTCTTCATCGCCGGCCATAACCGACACCAGGTCCACGCCGCCATCCGGCCACTGGGCCCGGATCATTTCCCGATGAAAACGAACAAAATCCGGATTGGCAAAGCCACTCTGGTCCGGGCCATTGCCCCAACGCTGCAAATGGCGTGGCCCGATGCGATCAAATACGGCAATGGCCTCTTCGACCGTATCGGGCCGCACGAGCCGAACTTCACCCAACTGTTCGTACAGGCGATGGGAACGATTGATCTGGTATCGGGTATTTCGGGACAGGCGATCAAGGTAATGCTCCCCGGAATGGCGGAGGGCATCGAGGTCCACACCGTAACAGGGCGCTTCCCAGCGCACATGCTTGTGGAGACCGGTGATCGCAGCGTATTTATCAGCCTCGTCGGCATCAACTGCCCCGATAATGAACTCGTCCCATTCCGGCATCTCATTGGTGAGATAGTTCAGACAGGCCCTGGCCACCTCGTTTTCCTTGCCATTTTCAGCCAGGAATCCGTTGTATTCGATCCAGATCTGGTCGAGGAGCCTGTGCCCTGTCTGGTGCAGTCTCAGGCACCGGGACTTGAGGACCCCGTGGCGACGCTCTTCGGTCTCGACCACCAGCCCAAGCCCAACCAGACGATCCCCTTCCCGAACCCGCAGCACCATCGCGCGGGGCTCGTAGACGTGCAGCCAGTGACCAAGCCATTGCCACGACAGGAATACCGGCGATGTCGAACGGCTTTCAAGTTCCAGCCACTCGTCCCTGAGGGCCGGTGTATCGGCGGCGGGTACGCTTGTGACTGTCAGCGGTCCTGCTGTCATGGTGTCGTCCGTTTCCAGATCCGTTTCAGTGTGCCGGGTTAGGATGCCTGACCAGGAACGGTCCGATCGCCAGATAATCCAGCGCCCCCTGCAGGAAGGCCCGGACCGCATCTTCAGGGCTGTTCACAATCGGCTCTTCATGCATGTTGAAGCTGGTGTTGATCAGGCTGGGAATGCCGCTGAGCTTTTCGTATTCCGTCAGAATGTCGTAGTACCCGGGATTGACCTCACGACGAATCAGTTGAGGCCTGGCAGTACCGTCCACGTGCACCGCTGCCGGACAGCTCTCTCGCATGAATTCGGTGCAGTCGAACGTGATGGTCATGAACTCCGCCGCGTGCTCCGCCCCACGGATATTGTGGTAGCACTTCTCCCTCGCTTCGTAGAGGGTCACCGGCGCAAACGGCATGAACTCGGTGCGGCCAAGGCGTTTGTTCAGCCATTGGTTCACCTCGGGCTCCCGGGCGTGGTACATGATGGAACGGTTGCCCAGGGCGCGTGGACCATATTCCATTCGCCCGTCAAACCGGGCAACCACTTCGCCGCCGTGGATCAGTTTTGCCACCTCTGCCGCCAGATGCTCCGGCCGTTCGTATGCCAGGCCTTCGGCATCCAGCGCCTTTCGGATTTGAGCCTCGGAGTATTCGGGCCCCATGTAGGCACTGGTAATGGAGGGCTTAACGCCACCCGGCCAGCTGTGGTAGAGCGCGGCACCCGTGCCACACCCGCCATCCCCCATATTCGGGTAGACAAAGATATGGTTGACGCCTTCAATCTCGAAGATGCGCTGGTTGAGCTTAACGTTGGCAGTGACGCCCCCCGACAGAACGATGGTATCGATGCCGGTCTTTTCCACCCAATGACGGATGTAATTGGTGGCCACTTTCTCGAGTACGTACTGGTAGGCGGCGGCGACATCGATTTTGGGGAATTTCGAAGCCAGATACCGGGAAAAATACACGTTGTTGGCCTCGTAGATCCTGAAGTCCCCGGGCGTCTGTTCGATCCGGGACAACAGGATGTCACCGAGGATAGAAGGATCACCGTAGGAAGCCAGACCCACGATCTTGCCCTCATGACGACTGGGCTTGAAGCCGAGGCTTGAGGTTACATGCTCGTAGAGGGTTCCGAGCGAGTTTGGGAATGGCAAGCCATGAAGCCGGTGGATCTTGCCATCCCGGGCTTCACTGACCGATCCGGCCAGACCCGAGCCATACCCGTCCAGGGTCACGCAGAGTGCTCGCTCGAACCCACTGCACAGGAAGCTGTTGGCCGCGTGAGAGAGATGGTGATCCATGCGTTTTACCGGCCCGGTCCAGCCAGCTGCCGCCAGCCCGGCCGTCAGATCCTTCTCCCAATGCTGGAACGACTCCGTTGCTGCCTCGCCCCACTGGCGGGAGGCCTTGAGTGCCGCGTTGTTCGAGGCCAGTTTCTGAGCACCTGCCATGCTGTAATAGGAGCTATGGAGGAAGCCTTTCTCCATGATCGCGTTGGGGTGTTCCAGGCCGTGAATGGGTTGATTACGATCCGGAACTCGAGTGAGTGCTTCTTTGATCTGGGGGCCAAGATCTTCCGGCTGAAAGGCTTTGATAAAGGCCTTCTCATCCTCAAGATTTTTTGAAAAGAGCTTCTGTTCGTTCTGCCAGGTCAGGAACGGATAACAGACCTGATCAATGTCATCCATGGTCAGTCCGGTATCCGCCAGTGCCGCTTCCAGCGCCAGCCGTGGGAATCCTGACTGCTGTTTGGTTCGGGAAAAGCGTTCCTCCCCTGCTGCAAACAGTATGTTGCCATCTTCTACAATGGCGACGGTTGAATCCTTGTCCAGCGGGGATATCCCGAGCACTTTCATGCCATGTTCTCCATTACCTGTCGAATCCGTGTGGGCGTTGAGGCCTGCCCACCAAGCTCGTTGAAAAAGAAATCGAAGAAGGTGCGGAAGCTGTCCAGGAATCGGGTCAGCTCCTGCTCGTTGTTAACGTACGTAGTATTGCCGGGCACCACCGAAGGGCTGTGAAAGCTCCAGGTGAACGTTCGCAGCCCCTGCCGGAACAAGGCGCGAGTCAGCTTGATGTGTTCGTCCGAAGAAAAACCTTCGGGTGACAGCATCAGGCGATCCACCGCTCCCAGTCGGGACAGGATGCCGGGCGCCCGAAAGCGGCGGAACGTCTGCGCAAGTTCGTACAGTGGTAGTGCCGCCCGGCCGGCCCAGCCGACAAAAGCCCCGGTACAGGGAAGTTCCAGGATGGGCCGCGACTCACCACCAAACCAGAAGGGATCGGAAGTGTAACGGCGATAATCTGGGCCGCCATCCGAGCGTGAATCCAGCGGCGGACAGACCGATAGATCCACATCAAACCCCAGTTCCTGGAGAATGCCCGTGGTGTTCGGCCCGAAACCGTATCGCCCGGCTTTGTAACCAACCGGCGGCGCACCGAAGTTCTCGGTGATCGTGTCCCGCAGGACCCGGAGCTTTTCCCGCTCAAGTGCCTCAGGGAGGTTGCCCGGGTACATATTCGATCGGCTCAATGTCTCCTCCTGGGGCGGATTCACCCAGGGATGGAGGTGGGCACCGATCTCGCACTGCCCCCGTTCAACGTATTGCTTGAGGAGCCCATAACCAATGGGCTGACTGGCGACCGGATAATCAATCACGTAGCACGGGCTGATTCCGTATTCATTGAAAATGCCCTGCACGCGATCGATGTGCGCCATTGCAGTCACCTGATTGGCGTCGGCGTCCGGCTCGGCGTTCCAGTCAAACTCCTCCTCGGTATCGATGACCACAATCAGCTGTGGCGGCATTTCCGGCGGGAGGTGAATATCTTTCCGTTGATCGAACATGATTCCTTTCGTTCCTCGTGTCATTCCGTCCCGGAATTACCCATCAATGCAAACCCGTGGGTCAGGACCAGCTTCAGAACGAACTGCTGCTCATTGGGTGTCGCCAGACGACTATCCAGATAGGACTGGTTGAACTCCACACCGAATGTGGTCAATTCCGCCAGCTGTCTGCTCCAGCGGGTATTGAAACGATGGATCTGCTGGTCGAAGGTTCCGGCGTTGTCACCAGCCTCCGCCTGCCAGATGTAAGCGAATTCAAGGCGCTGCAGATTGGTAATCTGAAAACCCACGTTGAGGTTGGCGCTGTATTCGTGAGTTTTGACGTCGGTGATCTGTGATCTGAGTACGGCCGCTTCCAGCCCGAAGCCGGCGTTGCAGATGTCGCACAGATTGTTGTTGCTATGGGTCAGAGCAACCGAGTCGCTGATCACCAGGTCCCTCACCCGCACTGAGTCCGGCAGGAAGTCAAAAACAGGGGGCAGGTTCAGCGAAATATCGGTAACACTGTCAGAGAGGCGGCGGTTGTAACTGACCGATGTACGGAACCCTTCCCCGATCCAGGATCGCTCCAGAAAGCCGGTGACGGCATCGCTGGTGGAACTGGAACCGTCCGGGTAATCCGTATTCGCCTGGCTTGCACCGGCACCCACCCGAAACTGGCCGGTTTCGAGCACACGGTCATAGATCAGCTGCGCGGAATCGATTGTGATGTCGAGAGTGTCCTCGTTGGACCAAGATCGGCTGGCAACCAGTGACCCCGTGGACCGTTCACTCAGACGCCTCGCCAGCTCAGCCGACGCTGTCACAGATTCATCGTTGCTCAGCGCTCCACTGCCAAAGCTCTGCCCCGCCTGAGCCGACATTCGAAGGGACGTCAGATCACCGGGGTACACGCGCAGGCCGGCGCCGGCCGTGAGCGTCTGACGAGTGTCGTAGCTTGAGGGATTGACGACAAATCCGGTGTTATTCCGGACAGACTGAATGGTGTGACCAAGGTTGAAATCAACCGGGTTTGCCGGGTCGAAATAGTTGTAACGCGCCAGCCCATTGATCGAGCTGTTGTCGGTCTGATCGCCGGTAGGAAGGTCGCGCGAGGTTTCCAGGGTGCCTCCGTAACGCAGGGCCAGATGGTTGGCGCCACTTTGCAGGGTGCCGCCGACGTTGCCGGACACACCCAGACTCGGCTCTGTCGTGGAATCCCATCCGTCACCGGCGTCGACGCGGGTGTGGGTGATGGCGGTAAAGGCGGAGCCGGTGGCCGTCAGCGAGGTAATGCTTTCGTCAAGCGTTTGGGCCCGGGTGGTCATGGTCGCCATCAACAATACACATCCGGAGGCCAGTCCGAGATAGCTCGCGCTTCCGTATCTACCTGCCATCGGTCACTCCTGAAAAACCAGCCCGGAGAATTTACCCGAATCCAGCGCGTCGACAGACTCGTTGATTTCCTCGCCGCTCACCTCGCCGAACGGCACGGAAAACACGACCTGATCGCAGAAGCGCTCCAGAATCCGGGCTTCGGTATTGGTTCGGAATGGCGGTGCATTTACGATGATGCAGCGATCCGGATAACGGCCCTTCAGTTCATTCATCAGTTCACGCATGCGCACTGACGAGAAGAGCTCCACTGCCGACGACGCCTGGGTACCTGCCGGAATAACACTGAGACGCTCGACACCGCTTGGATAGAGAATGTCTTTCACATCGCAGGCGGAATCGGAGACGTAGTCGGTAACACCGGCTTTCAGGGTCGTGGAAACCAGCGGTTGAAGTTCCTGATGATACGGATCGCAATCCACCAGGAGCGCAGCAGTATGGGAGTCCATGGCAAAGGCTGCGGCCAGATTGAATGCCGTCAGGAGCGATCCGCCCTGATTGCCGAGACTGCTGAAGAGCAACGCGAAGCCTTCTTCACCAGCGCGGTTCCGTAACTGGATACGAAGCTCGCGATAGGCGTCCATGACTTCCTTGTCGGCCATGCCCGGATAGATGATCTTGCGTTCCCGGAGCTGCTCCCGGGTCCAGGGCCTGGGGTTGGCGATCATCCCCAAGGAGACAGAGGCGTCATAGACGGTCGGCGGATGCTCTTCCGGCTGGGTGTCAATCTGGACCCAGTTCGGTTTGTAACGATCGGAACCGGCGTAGGGACGCTCCTTTCTGAAATTCTCCTCGGGCTTTGCTTCCCCACGCTTCAGCGCCAGTTGCCGCTGCTCTTCCTGACTCTTCAGCAGCGCGTTGTAGAGCTTGTTATCATCCATTGTCATTCACCACCGCCGAGGATCGTCCCGATCTTGTTGATGAGCTGCTCCGGCGTTACGCCCATAACGCTGAACAGGAGCACCGACAGGTAACCGATCATAAAAATCACCAGAATCGACAGGATCAGGATCGTATCCCTTCGCAACAGACGATCCTTCCAGGTGCTGCGGTAGTGAGGAATGCTGGTCAGTACCGGGATGGTCTCGGGCAGAGTCAGGTGCAACGCTCTCGGCGACCGGATCCGTTGGTCAAACATAACCAGAGCGGTCAGTAGCCCCAGAACCATCGCACTTCCCAGGAAGGGACCTGCCAGCCCGACCTGATACAGCTGGAGTCCGTCCCAGTGGGTCGGGAACGACGCCGGCTCCTGTATCTTGTAACTGACCCCTTCGCCCTGAACGTCGAGCGTCATGGACAGGCGTGCTTTCTCGCGGCGCTGGAGCATGTCTTCGTACACGCCCTTGGTAACGTCGTAATCGCGGGTCAGTTCAGCCAGTTGTGCCTGATTGGCCGCGACTCTCTCGGCGCGTTGGAAAGCTTCGTCCAGCAGTTTCTGCAGAGACTTTAGCCGATTCTTTTTCACCGCCAGGCCGGTGGTGGCATCGGACAACTGCATTTTCAGGTTTTCATAAACCGGGTTCTCCATCACCTGGGTGACGGCGCCCTCCCGTTCATGGTCACCCTGTTTGGAGACCTGCTTTTCCAGATCCGCAATCTGGTCCTTCACGCTGACCACATCCGGATGCTTTTCCTGATACTTCAGGAGCAGAGAGTCCAGTTCCTGCCGCAAACTCGCCAGGCGGCGTTCGGCAGAGGATTTTCCCGGATCTGTTGTGATCTTGCGGACCGGCTCTTCCTGGGCAAGTTGCTTTTTGGTGAGCGCGACCTCCGATTCGGTCTGCTGAATCTCGAGCTTCAGGTTTTCGATGTCCGCCCTGAGGGTTTCGATACGCTGGCGGACGTTGCTTTCCGTTCCGTCCTGGTTGTTGGACTTGAATTCCTTGAGTTTCTGCTCCGCTTCCTCAAGCTGACGCTGGTAAGACTTGACCTGGGAATCAATAAACTCGAACGCGCCCTGACTTTCGGAGCGCTTTTTGCGAACGGTGCGCTCCACAAACCGGTTGAGCACCGCACTCATGACCTGGAACGACTGATTTGGATCGCCGCTCGTATAACTGAGTTCCAGAAAATTCCGGTTGGAGACCCTGAGATCCACTTGCTTTCGCAGGTTACCAACCGCCACCGTCCGGTCCTGATCGGTGTCTGCAGTGGAAATCAGGCCGGTGTCCATTGCCACCTGCTCAAGGAAGGAGCGGCTCTGGATCATTTCACGCGCTTCATTGATCCGGTCGATCTGCGTGACTTCCGCCTGGCCCCGCAGCAGCGGCTGAAGAATGTTGGACTGGTCCGCATACAGCACCGCCTGGGAGGTATAGCTCTTGGGTGTGATATATCCAAGGGCCAATACACCGGCGGTAACCACCATAAACAACACCGTCGCGGCCACCCGGCGACGGTACAGTTCCAGCTTCACCGCCCTGAGTGTGTCCAGGATGAACTGGATGTCCATCAGAGCTCACCCCGGAAGAGCTGCTTTCGCGGAACACTGATGACGTCACCCGGTTGGAGGGCGTAATTGGTGCTCATATCGCCATCGGTAATCATGGCTTCCAGGTCCAGCCGGTAACTCTTGTATTCGCCCTCCACCTTGCGATGCATGACCGCACGGTCGTCTGCGGCGAAGTCGGTAACACCACCGGCCATCAGCACCAGGTCAAGCACCGTCATGCCGGGCTGGAACGACACCGACTGAGGGTTCGCTACCTGGCCGGTGATCCTCACCCGGTTGCGGAACTCCTTGCTGCTTGGGTTGGTGACCATCACCGTGACTTCCGGCGTGCGGATATACTCGCCGAGTGCCACGCTGATTTCCGATGCCAGTGCTTCCGGCTCTTTGCCATCGGCTTTGACATCGCCCATCAGGGGCATAGAAATGTACCCGTCCGGCCGGACAACGATGGACTGGCTCAATTCCGGGTTGCGCCAGACGTGGATCGATATCGTGTCACCGATGCCGATCAGGTAGGGCTCCGGCTGAATCTCGGAGACTTTCGGCATGTCCGCCGATGACGGCATGCCGCTACAGGCCCCCAGCAATCCGGCCAGAAAAACCAAAATCAACGTTCGCAAGAAAGTGACCATTCCCATGTACGCCCTCCGAGTCCCTGCTGTTCTTGTGTTGTTTGTTATCTAACGCCCTTCCCGAGAAGCACCACCTCGACTGTCTGGATCATAATCAGGAAATCCATCAGGAGGCTGTGGTTCTTGGAGTAATAAAGGTCGTATTCCAGTTTTCCCTTGGCATCTTCGACAGAGGCACCATAAGGGTATTTAAGCTGAGCCCAGCCCATCAGGCCAGGCTTTACATAATGACGGGTGTCATAAAACGGTATTTTTTCCTTGAGTTCCGAGACAAACTCCGGCCGTTCGGGACGGGGCCCGACAATGCTCATCTCGCCCTTGATCACATTGTAGATCTGGGGTAACTCGTCCAGGCGGGTGTTGCGGATGAACGCTCCGACTCTGGTAACCCGGTTGTCGTTCGCCGAAGCCCAGCGTGCCTTGCCATCCTTTTCCGCGTCCTGGCGCATACTCCTGAATTTGTAGATCCGGAACTCCTTGCCGAGCATGCCAACCCGCTTCTGGCTGTAGAGGATCGGGCGTCCTGTCTCAAGGAAAACCGCCATGGCGGTCAGGATGATGAAGGGGAACATGACCACCAGCAGCGCCAGGCTCAGTGCCAGATCGACAAATCGCTTGGCAAAATTCCGGCTCTTCGACGCCTTGAATCCCTCGGAGAATACGATCCAGGAAGGGTGCACCATATCGAGCTTTGCCTTTTTCAGCTCGCGCTCGTAGAAATCGACGCCATTGGTGACAGCGATGCCCCGCAGCTTGCACTCCATGAGTTCCGGAACAGGGAGCCAGCCGCCCTCGGTGCGACGGCGTTCCTGCTGGGCGACCACGATCTCCGAGACCTTGTTTTCCTTGCAGAACTGGTAGAAATCGTAAGGCGCAGGAAGCAATTGATCCTCGGCGACGGAACTGTGGGCATTTTCCGGGATGCAGCCGATGATCCGGATGCCAAGCTTCCGCATATTGCGCTGGTACTCGTCCAGAAGCGACGCCGCGAAATCGCCGGCACCAAAAACCACAACCCGCCGGACCAGCTGCTCGGAATCCACCACCCGCAGGAAAATCAGTCGCATCAGTATGATCACCATCGATGCGAGCAATACCGCCCAGAACAGGTTTGCACTGCCCGGGTCTGCCTGCGGCAGCACACCATAGACCAAGGTCAGACCGATACCGCCAACAAAGCAGTAGGCGATCAAGGTCCGAAACAGAAGCAGTGAAAGCGTTTCCTTGGCCATGGCCAGATAACCGCCCATCGCAAGGGTGCCGCAACTGAGGGTTATCGCAAACAGGAAGGCAGCGACCATATCGGTATGCATGGGCGCGTGATCAATGCCGACCATCGCAAGAAAGACGGTCAACAGTGAGAAGATGCCGAACAGTACCCCGAACTCCAGAACAGCAAGTACCAGATACGGGATATGAAGGTAATGTTTTCTAAAACGTATGTACGACACGCTGAACATCCTTGTCGTCTGTTTGACAATCAGCGACAGAACAACTTCCCATTAAACCAGCCATTCAACCCTTTGCACTGGTTCTCTTTTACCACGGAAACCATTCTGCGCCTGCCATTCTGCAAACTCAACCGATTTGTATCGTTTTGTAACCGTCTTTTACATTGTTTTATGTTTCAGAAACATTATATATGAATCAGGTAATTGTATTTATGGCTGTCGTGGGCGAGAATCGGCCTAAGGCTTGAAATGGGAAGGAGTGCCCATGCCAGATCTTACCCAGCCGCAGGAACCGGCAACCAACACCAATCGTGGCCCCGCAGACTCCAGACCGCTGCATGCCATGAGTATTGATGTGGAAGATTACTTTCACGTTGCAGCGTTATCCCGGGTGATTCGACCGGACCAATGGGATAGCTTGCCCTCCCGTGTCGAACAGAATACCCGCCGGCTGCTTGCCCTTTTTGAATCCCGCGATGTGAAGTCGACCTTCTTCGTGCTTGGCTGGGTCGCAGAGCGGTTTCCATCGCTAATACGGGAGATCGCAGACGCCGGCCACGAGATCGCCTCCCATGGCTACAGCCATCAGTTGATCTATCGCCAGTCGCCGGATGTCTTCCGCTCAGAGACGGTTCGCTCCAAAAAGCTTCTGGAAGACATTATCGGCCAACCCGTCACCGGCTATCGGGCCGCGAGTTACTCCATAACGAAAGATTCTCTCTGGGCGCTCGATATTCTCGCGGAGAGTGGCTTCACCTGGGACTCCAGTATTTTCCCGATTCATCATGACAATTACGGCATCCCGGACTCGCCCCGGGAGCCCTACACCATTCGTACCGGAACCGGCCAGGAACTCCGGGAATTCCCGCTGACCACGGCTCGTGTCATGGGGCTGAGCATTCCGGCCGCCGGGGGCGGTTACTTCCGGCAATTTCCCTACCCCCTGTTCCGATACCTGTTCAGCAATGCGTCCGGCTTCGGCGAGCGCCCCCAGATGTTCTACCTGCATCCCTGGGAAGTGGATCCCGACCAACCACGATTCAATAACGCAAGCTGGTTTTCGCGGTTCCGTCATTACACCAACCTGGACAAGTGCGAAGACCGCCTGGCACGACTGCTTGACGATTTCCGTTTCGGCACGGTGAGCGAAAGTTACAACGCCTACCAACCCGACTCCCTGAGAATCAATACCGACTTGGCAAAACTGGCCTGAACGGCCGACAGGAAATGAGCATGTACCTGGACTTTTTTGGACTGCACAGACACCCCTTCCGGATCACCCCGGAAGACGACTTCATATACATGAGCCAGCAGCATTCCAGGGCCTATGTCTACATGTCCTCGGCCATCTGGAGCTCAGAAGGATTCGTGGTGATCAGCGGGGAAATCGGCTCCGGAAAGACCACACTGCTCAAGAAGACCATTCGGAGTCTCGAAGGCGACCTGAAGCTCCTGAACATTTCCTATACCAACCTGGAATCCCGTGACCTGTTTGGTCTGATCCTTCGAAAGGCCGGACTGAAAGTCGAGGACGACAGCAAAGTCGCCATGCTGTTCCAGATTACGGAGTACCTGGAGCGTATGGCTGCCGCCGGGACCCCGGTGGTGCTGACGATCGACGAGGCGCAGAACCTGACCCGTGAAAACCTGGAAGACATTCGCATGCTCACCGGCATGGAGAGCATGGGCGGACCATCAATGCGGGTGATTCTCCTCGGGCAGCCGGAGCTGAAAGGCGCGGTGACAGCCATTCCCCAGCTCAGCCAGCGGGTGAAGCTGTTCTTCCACCTGGAAGGGCTGACTCAGTCCGAAACCGCCGAATACATTGATTACCGCCTCCTGGTCTCTGGCCACGGAGGTAACAAACTTTTCGACGAAGATACCGTCCGGGAAATCCACAAGCTCAGCAAAGGCATCCCCCGTCTCATCAACAAGCTGTGTGACGGCATGATGATGTGCGCTTACGCCGAGGATCGCCCCTTTATCGATCCCCACGACCTCAAGAGCATCCGCAAGGACCTGCTTGGCGAGGATGTTCCGAGCGAACCGCGTCGCCCCGCCCCGAAAAAGGCCGCCGAACGCCCGGCCAACCGGTCGTCAGCATCGGATTTCGCCGGTGCAACCAGTGCACTGAACCGGATTGCAGACGCATTGGAAAGGCTGGACGCGCGGATGGCGAGAGTGTTCCCGGAAGAGAGTGAGAACCCTCAGGACAATGTAACACCCATGGGTAACGTCAAGCCTCTGTCGCCAAGCCGGAAGTAGTCTGCAGCGAAGGGGCGCGGGCGATCTGTTGCAGACTGCGGACCTGATCGATCGATCCGAAGGCAATTGCCCGGGCGTACGCCTCACCACCCGCCAGCGTGGTCGCCATGGGGATTTTCATGCGTACCGCCATCCGTCTGAGTTCGGCAGAAGCGGCAATCGTCGCCCGCCCATCGCTGGTGTTCAGGACAAGATCCACCTCCCGGTTTCGAATCGCATCCAGAACATGGGGGCGCCCTTCTTCGATCTTGTTGATCTGATCACACGAAACACCCTGCCCTACAAGGAATTCCGCGGTTCCAGCCGTTGCAACAAGCTCAAAGCCGCCGTCCAGAAAACGGCGCGCCACGGCGACTGCGCCTGGCTTATCTTCATCGCGAACCGACAGGAATACCCGCCCGGAGCATGGTAGCGATTCACCCGCGCCCAGTTCTGCCTTGGCAAAGGCCTCATCAAAACTGTCGCCCAGGCCCATGACCTCGCCGGTGGACTTCATCTCCGGACCGAGGATCGGATCCACCGCCGGGAACTTGTTGAACGGGAACACCGATTCCTTCACCGCGTAGTAGGTCGG
>NZ_JAKZAJ010000004.1 GCF_023156285.1 Marinobacter koreensis
TTTTGGGGGGGGGGGGGGGGGGCAGTGTTTCTGCCGGGAAAAAGATGTCTGAGCGAAGCGAGTTATTTTTCCCAGAAGAAACATTTCCCACCCCCGGCCCCCGAACTCTGCTGTTGGAGCCTGAATGAATCGCTCTGTTCGCATCACCGTGGTTGCACTGGTGTTGATCGTTTTGCTTGTTTTTGGATTGGTCATTGCCCGCCAGGCACTGTTTGTGGACAAGGAGCCACTGCCGGCGCCGGATCTGGCGGAGCTGAACACGTTTGTCTATGACCAGGGCCGGCCACTGGCGGCGTTTTCCCTCACCGACGAGAACGGCAAGACCGTGACTCGCGAAGACCTTAAGGGGCATTGGACCTTTGCCTTCGTGGGTTACACCAACTGCCCGGACATCTGTCCGGTGGCGATGACCAATCTTCGGCAGATGGACCAGCTGTTGCCGAAGACACTGCCGCAACCGGATTACCTGTTGATCAGCGCCGATCCGGAGCATGACACGCCGGAGAAACTCGACACCTACATGGGCTTCTTTGGCGAACACTTCCACGGCCTGACCGGCGACCTTGAGACCACCCGTGCCCTGGCTAAGAGCCTGAATGCCGTGTTTGTCCACCGGCAGGAGAACGGACAGCTTCAAGTGGACCACAGCGGCCATTTCGCGCTTATCAATCCCGATGGTGAACTGCAGGCGGTCATCCAGCCCCCGCACAAGCCCCGCCAGCTGGCGGAGGCCTTCGAACGGATCTACCAGTGGGCCCGGGCCAATCGGGAGCGGGCGGGCTCTTGATGACAGCCCAGACTTCCACACCGCCCAAAGAACTCTTTACCGTCCTGGCCGCCGGCGCGGTGGTCCTGCTCGTGGTCCACGGTCTCGGGCGGTTTATCTATACCCCATTGCTGCCGTACCTGGTGGACGATGGCCAGTTCAGCGCCGCCGACGGTGCCGCCGTTGCCACCTGGAATTACCTTGGTTACCTGATGGGCGCGATGCTGGCGATTCGCTGGTACCGGATTAACCAGATTCGCACTCTGCTGCCGGTTGCACTGGCGGTGCATGTGATTACCACCCTGGCAATCACCCAGACCGACAACCTGACCCTGATTTCGGCCAGTCGCTGGCTCAATGGCGTTGCCAACGGCATGGTGTTCGTGCATGCGCCGGCGCTGATTCTCGAATGGCTGGTGCTGCGCAACCGGGCATCGAAAAGTGGTCTGGTCTATATTGGTGTGGGGCTGGGCCTGCTGGTCTCCAGCGGGCTTGTGACCGGTAGCGCAAACCTCCTGGAAGGCGCAGGACGCTGGTGGCCCGCGGCCCTGCTGTCGATACCCCTGGCGTGGTGGGGCGCTCTCAGACTGATCCGGCTGGATGTGCCCGAGGTCCATCGCGACAATACCGGAAAACCGACGACCACCCGGCTGCTCGACCGCGCCAGCGTTCCCCTGTTTCTGTCCTACGCCGGCGCCGGCCTTGGATACATTCTGCCCATGACCTTCCTGCCGCTGCTGGCGAAACTCGAACTGCCGGCGGGACATTGGCTGTTGGACGGTACCTGGCTGATAGTAGCCCTGTGTACCATTCCGGCGCCGTGGATATGGAATCGATTGGGCGCGAAAATCGGCGATTTGTCGGCATTGAAGCTCAATTTCCTGATCCAGCTACTCGGCGTTCTTGCCGCGGTCATTTTGCCGGACGGCATAGGGCTGGTTCTGTGCGCGTTGCTGGTGGGCAACACCTTCCTCGGCACGGTCCTGCTGACCCAGCGCATCGGGCGAGCCCTGCATCCCCACCAGGGCCCCCGTCTTTCGGCCGCGATGGTGGCGCTGTATGGCTTTACCCAGATGGTCGGTCCCTGGCTGACCAAACAGTGGCTCGACGGCGGGGGCACACTTGTTTCTGCCTTCGGTATTGGGGTGGCGGCGCTGGCGTTTGGGCTGGTGTTCGTGTTCTTCGTGCCGCGGCCTGAGGATTGGCATGCTTCTAGCTCTGGTGCTGGTTCGTAGGACTGGCAGTTGGGGGGATTGATCGGGGTGGTGGGGGTATTTTCCCTTGGAAATGGAACTCGCTGCGCTCAGACATCCATTTCTGGCGGGAAAATACCCCCACCACCCCGCTCTAGCTGACAACGGTGATGTCGTTTTCGAAAAGATGAAAGAAATTGGCTAAGAAAGAAATGCAAAGGGCCAGCTTTTTTAATTGGCTTTCCAGCAACATTTGTATCGAGTTAACCCAAGTCACACCATGGTAAGCTCTCGCGTTAACTGAAAACCTGGCAGGGTGTGGGGGTGCATTTGGATTTGGGCCGGAGAAAGATGTCTGAGCGCAGCGAGTTCTTTCCCGGCCCAAATCCAAATGCGCCCCCGCGCCACCCCCAATCCTCCCAGTCTTAAACCAAACCAAACCAGACCAAGCCAAACCGCATGCTCCCAATCGACCACATCCTCCCGGACCTCAAGCGCACGCTGGAACAGACCACTACGGCCCTGCTCCAGGCCCCGCCGGGTGCCGGTAAAACCACCCGGGTGCCGCTGGCGTTGCTGGATGCACCCTGGCGGGAGGATCGCAGGATCCTGATGCTGGAGCCCCGGCGACTGGCCGCCCGGTCCGCTGCCCGGTTCATGGCGAAGCAGTTGGGTGAGAAACCGGGGCAAACGGTGGGCTATCGGACGCGGATGGATACCCGGGTGTCGGCGTCCACCCGCATCGAGGTGGTGACCGAGGGCATTCTGACCCGGCTGATCCAGAACGATCCCATGCTGGAGGGCTATGCCGCGGTGCTGTTCGATGAGTTTCACGAACGATCGCTGCAGGCGGACCTGGGCCTGGCGCTGGTGCGGGAATCGCAGCAGGCGTTGCGGGAGGATTTGCGGTTGCTGGTGATGTCGGCGACGCTGGATACCGCGCCCATTGCCCGGGTGCTGGGGGATGTGCCGGTGATCACCAGTGAGGGCCGGATGTTTCCGGTGGAGGTGTTTTACCGGCCGGCGCCACCCCGGGACCGGAATGCCCGACTGGAGGAGCGCGTGGTGGCCGCGGTGCGTGACGCGCTCGAAGCGCAGAGTGGTTCGTTGCTGGTGTTCCTGCCCGGTGCCGGGGAGATCCGGCGGGTGGAGCGTCGGTTACGGGATTCGTTGCCAGCAGGGACAGTGGTGGCGCCGCTGTATGGCAACCTGAAAGCCGAGGAGCAGGACCGGGCGATTTCGCCGGCGCCCGAGGGCCAGCGCAAGGTGGTGCTTGCCACGGCGATTGCGGAAACCAGTCTGACCATTGAAGGTATTCGGGTGGTCATCGACAGCGGCCAGCAGCGCCGGGCGGTATTCGATGCCAACAGTGGCATGACTCGCCTGGTCACCGGCCGGGTTTCAAAAGCCTCGGCGGAGCAGCGAAAGGGCCGGGCCGGCAGGGTTGAGCCCGGGGTGTGTTACCGGCTTTGGAGTGAATCCGAGCAGTTCGGGCTGGCGGAGTTTACGCCGCCGGAGATTCAGGAGGCGGATCTGGCTCCCCTCGTACTGGAGCTTGCCCAGTGGGGCGCGCGGGAGCCGGAACAGGTAGCCTGGGTGGATGCGCCGCCTCGGGCCCACTGGAATCAGGCGGTCACCCTGCTTCGTTGGCTCGACATGCTGGATGACGAGGGTGCGGTGACCGACCACGGCAAGGCTGCGCGGGAGCTGGGCATTCATCCACGACTGGCCCATATGGTCTTGCGGGGACGCGGTCTGGGGCTGGCGGTTCCGGCGGCGGAACTGGCGGCGCTTCTGGAAGAGCGGGATCTGCTGGGACCGACCGCGGGTGCCGATCTGCACGAACGCCTTCGGGTGCTGCGGGGGGAATCCGGCGGCGTCCGGGTGGACCCCACACGGCTGAAAGCCATTCGTCAGTCGGTCAGGCGCCTGGCGGGCGATGACCGACACGGGGATGAGTTACCAACCGATGCCGAGGTCGGGCGTTTGCTGGCGCTCGCTTACCCGGACCGGATCGGTCGGCGGCGGCCGGGCGCTGCACCACCGTATCAGCTCAGCAACGGCAAGGGAGCCGTGCTTCGGGACGAGGATGCGCTGGCCCGACACGAGTGGCTGGTGGCCGCGGATCTGGACGGTCAGGCCCGGGAATCCAGGATTTATCTGGCGGCACCGGTGGATCTTGCGGATCTGGAACAGGATCTTGGCGGCCATATTCAGGAGGTCGAGGAAGCACTCTGGGACGATGCGCGGGGGACGGTGGTCGCGCGGCGGGTCCGGAAACTTGGCGAACTGGTGTTGGAGGAAAAAGAACTCGGCAAGCCGGCGCCGGAGCTGATCCAGCAGGGGCTGGTGAACGCGGTACGACGAAAGGGGCTGGGCAACTTGCCGTGGAACGACGCCAGCCGGCAGTGGTGTGCCCGGGTAAGGCTGCTCGCGAGAACCTTTCCCGGAGACTGGCCCGAGGTTGACGACGACGTCCTGCTCGCGACCCTGGAGACGTGGCTTTCGCCGTTCCTGGTGGGGATGCAGCGCTGGGCCGACCTGGCAAGACTGAACCTGCTGCCAGCGCTCAACAGCCTGCTGGATTACCGGCAACAGCAACAGCTGGATGAGCTGGCGCCGGGGGCCCTCACTATTCCAACCGGCCAGTCGGTGTCGCTGGACTACACCGCCGATAACGGCCCGGTCCTTGCCGCCAAGCTTCAGGCCCTGTTTGGATGGACGGAAACGCCCCGAGTGGCCGGCGGCCGCGTTCCCGTGGTGATTCACCTGTTGTCGCCGGCGCAACGACCGCTGGCGGTGACCGCGGATCTCGGCAGTTTCTGGCGCAATGCCTACCCGGAGGTCCGTAAGGACATGCGGGGGCGTTACCCCAAGCACCCCTGGCCGGAAGACCCGTTCACGGCCGAGCCCCAGCAGGGAACGAAGAAACGCCCTGCTCGCTGATCCGGCCCGAGATCAGTGACTCCGGGACGGTTTCGAAATAGATATTGCGGGGGGTAATGCACGATCCTTCCGGTGCCTGAAGTTCCTCGCCCGGCATTTCTTCCAGGATGACGGTCTTGCTGGTATCCGGGCTGTCCCGGAAGCTGTCTGCCAGCACCCAGAAAGGGACTCCCCTTTCCCGGGCGGCCAGGGCCAGCAGGCGGGTGCCGGCCTTGTTGACGAAGTGGTGGTCGGCGAGCCAGCAGTCACAGCCGGTGATCACCAGGTCTGCCTGATCCACGAACAGCGCCATCTGGGCGTCCGTAATCAGGGTAACCGGAATGTTGAGGTCATCCAGCTCACGGGCCAGCCCGTGTCCTTCCAGGCCCGGACTGCTCTGGGTACAGATCACCGACACCGGTCGCTTCTCGCTGGCCAGCCGCTGGAACAGCTTCAGTACCACTGAACTCGCGCTGTGGGTCATGATGATCGCGCCATCGGGAATCCTTGCCACGGCATGGTCGAGGATGCCATCCGTAGCCTGCTCAAGCTGTCGCAGAACACTCCGTACCGCTTCGTCCGGATGTTCCGGCTGTTCGAGGCACCGGGCCTCCACCTTCTCTATCGCGCTGCCGATCACCACCATGCTGGGTCTGGCGGTTCTGAGCGCATTGAGCAGTGCGGCCCGCTCAGAGGATAGCGGACGGGTCTGGTCGAGATAGTCCGCCAGGTCCCGGAGGGTCTTAAGAGCCAGCTCTGTGGCTCCCGACTGATGATCGCTTCTCAGCGCCGATAGCAGCGCTTCTGCCTGCGCATCCATGGACGTGTTCCGGAAGGGTTTGAGTCAGGTTAGCAGGCTCAGGGGGCGAGGAAAAATGTGCCGGCGCGAAGGACCAGGAGGAGGCCCGTGACCAGCAGGACACCGTAGACCGCCCTCCGGAAATGGGTCTCGTTCAGGCGCTGGTGGAGATATTCCCCCACCAAGACCCCGACCACCAGCAGTGGCAGATACCACAGCAGATGGCCCGCACTCGCGACGAGTCGACCGTCGAACAGGTAGAGCAGGCTGAGCGTCAGGTTCAGCGTGAACCACACCGTCAGCAGGGTTGCCCGGGTACGGCCCTTGTCCAGCCGGATGCCGGCCAGGGCGTGGACCAGAAGGGGGCCGCCGGAGGCAAACAGGCCATGGGTAATGCCGGCCGCCAGGGTTATGCCCCGGCTGGCGTTCAGGCTGTGGGGGATGGCTTCGTGTCCGCCGGACAGGCGCCACAGCTCCCTGCCGGCGAACCAGACTACCAGCATGCCGAACAACAGTCTGAGACTGTTGGCGCCCAGCCAGGGAGCCAGCAGATAGCCGGTTACCGTTCCGATCAGCATCAGGGGCAGTATGAGGGTTTTCAGACGGTGCCAATCGATGTGCCGGTGATGTTTCCAGGTCAGGTAGCCACTCATCATGACGTTCAGTGGAACCAGCACTGGCAGCATCTCGGAAATGGGCAGCATCAGCGCCCCCAGGGACAGGGCAATGACGATGGACCCGAACCCGGTGATGGCTTCGATGGTGTAGGCGAGCAGGATGGCACCGCCAAGCCAGACCCAGGGATCGATTGCCGGGCCAGTCACAGGTCCCCCTTCTGACGGGCATGGGCAATGAAATGGTCGAAGGTCTCTTCCGAGGTTTTCTGCAAACGGTAACCGAATTCCTCCTTGAGCCGCCGGTTGCTCAGCACCGGTCGGTACCGCAGAAAGTTGACCTGTTCCGGGCCAACCGGTTTGCCCAGCCATTTGGCGACCTGCAGCCCGGCTTTGACGACAGTGGCCGGCAGGGTGATCAGCGGCTTATCGAGTTTTTTCGCGATGTCGCCGATGGTCAGGGCGCCGTCACCGGCCATGTTATAGCGCCCGGTACGATCCTCCCGTATGCCCTGCTCCATGGCGGCCACCACGTCCTGGTCCCAGATGAACACGAAGGGTGAGTCGCTTCCCCGGATGGCGAGTAGCCTGGGCGCCAGGAACAGACCCGTGATCTGATTGCGGGTCTCGGCGCCCAACACCGTGCCGGGCCGGAAGATCAACTGTTGCAGCTCCCGATGTTCGGTCCGGTAGGTGGCGAGCATTTCCTCGACCAGCCGTTTGTGGTCGGAATAGGCAAATTCGGGATTGCCTCGCAGTGGATCGTTTTCGTCGATCCATTCCGGGTTGTCCGGGTGGTAGCCGTAGGCGGCGCCGGAGCTGGTCACGGTAATGTGCCGGACGCCGGCAGCGCTGCAGGCTTCCAGGACATTCCGGGTGCCGTTCACATCGATATCGTGGTCGCGCTCGCGATCCGCCGAGGCCTGGAGGATGGAGGCAAGGTGAACCACGTGAGTAATGCGATTGTCGCTCAGGTGGTGTGACAGGCCAGGATCCCGGACGTCCAGTCTCTCCAGGGGAAAGTCCAGGTCCTGCCGCGTTCGGATGTCGGTACCGATCACGAAAAAGTCCCTGGCCAGCCGGTTGCCCAGCTGGTGTCCAATGTAGCCGGCTGCGCCGGTGATCAGGATGCGTTTGTCGGTGGTCATGGCGTCAGCTTTGTTGTTGTGCGGGTTCGGGGATCGGGCGCCGGGCCCAGATCTGGGAGAGCGTCAGGCCGGATACCAGGTGCCATACGCCCCAGAAGGCGGTAATGAGCATCATGCCCCCGGCATCCGGGAAGAAGGTGAACAGGATCACCAGTCCCAGCCCGGAATTCTGGATGCCGACTTCCAGAGTGACCGCCCGCTGGTCGGGTACCGACAGACGCATCAGGCGGGCCATGGCGTATCCCAGCGTCAACGCGAGCAGGTTGTGGCCCACGACCAGCCAGAAGAAGGTGTGGAACTTCGCCAGGAACAGATCGACATTGTTGAAGAAGGCGATCGCCACAAACGCCAGGAAGATCAGCAGAGAGGTAAACCTCAGCGGCTTTTCGCTGCGTTCCGCGAGCGACGGAAACCGGCCACCCACCAGCATGCCCAGGATCAGAGGCAGTGCCAGTACCAGGAGTACCAGCATCAACACGTTCTCCGGTTGCAGTGCAATCTCCTGCAGGTAACCCCGGGTATGCGGGTTGAGCCATCCGTAGAAGGCAAAGTTCAGGGGCGTCATTACCGTCGCCGCCAAGCTGGAAATGGCGGTCATGCTGACCGAGACCGCGACGCTGCCCCGGCTCAGCCAGGTCATGATGTTGGAAAAGCTGCCTCCGGGACAGGACGCTACGAGAATCATGCCGAGGGCCAGTTGCGGATCGATGTTCAGCGCCCAGGTGAACAGGCAGGTAGCCAGGGGGAGCAGGACGAACTGGGCAAACAGACCGGCCACCGGTGCCCGGGGAATGGACAGCACCCGCCGGAAATCGGCGGGTCTCAGGTTCAGGGACACACCGAACATCATCAGTGCCAGAATGGCGTTCAGCGTCACCAGACTGGCCTGATTGAAGTGAATGGTCAGGGGAGCAGACATTGGCTTTTATCCCCTCTGCCCGGGTTCAAGTTGATCAATGTCCCGCGCCAGCGCATCCAGGTAGGTGTCCTTGTTGACGTAGTACGCCATGCGCGCCAGCTTGATGTAGTGGTAGCCGCCATCCAGACGTTCACCGGCGCGGGCTTTTTTGCGATCCCTGAGGGCGCTGGCGGCGGCGGATCCCTTCTGCTGTTCCCGGATGAACAGCGCCGCCAGACGGGCCTGCTGGTTGCGACCTTCCCAGCCCAGGCCGGTGGCCTCCACCATGCCCATCAGAAAAAGGTTGTTGTAGTCCGGGTGCATCATGTTCAGGTACAGCCGGGGCGCATCCTCATTCTCCGGCCAGTTGAGATGCTTCCGGTCGATGAACGGATAGTCGAGCCGATAGCCGGTGGCCATCAGGATCATGTCGTAGTCGGCCTGCTCGCCATCACTGAACTGGACGGTGTTGCCTTCGACCTTCTCGATGCTGCGTCGGGGCCGGATGTCGCCGTGTCCCAGGTGATGCAGGATCAGCGAGTTGATCACTGGGTGGGACTCGTACATCCGGTAGTCCGGGTCCGGCAGTCCGTAATCCGAGGGTTTGCCCATGACCAGGCGGATCAGCAGGCTGTCCAGGCGTTGTTTGAGCGGGCGGGGAAGCTTCACCTTGCCACCGATGGTATCCACCGGTTTCCCCTTGAGAAATTTTGGCAGAAAGTAATAGCCTCGGCGCAGGCTCATATCCACCGAGCGGGCGTGATGAACCGCATCCACCGCGATGTCGGCACCGGAGTTGCCGCAACCGACAATCAGTACCCGCTTGTCGTGGAAAATGTCCGGGCTCCGGTAGTCCGCGGAATGCAGCCGTTCACCGGTAAAGGTGCCCGGCAGGGTCGGCATGTTGGGGGTGTGCAGGGTCCCGTTGGCGATCATCACGCCTTCGTACCGGCGGGTCTGCTGCTGGCCGTCGTGTTCGGTGGTGATTTGCCATTGGTCGCCGTCCGGCACCACCTCGACCACGCGGGTGTCGAATTCGTAGTGCTGCCGCAGGCCGAAATGATCCACAAAATCCTGAAAGTAGGCCTTGAGTTCATGGTGGCTTGGGTACTGGGCGACGGAATCCCCCATGGGAAATTCCGCAAACTCGGTCATCCGCTTGGACGAGATCAGGTGCGCGGTGTCATACATGGTGCTGTGGGGGTTATCGATATCCCACAGACCGCCGACATCACTGTGAAGCTCGAATCCGGTAAACGGAATCCCCTGTTTCTGGAGGTTGCGGGCGCAGGCGAGGCCCATGGGCCCGGCACCGATGACTGCATACATGATGGCTTTTCCTGATTTTGTTTTTATCATCCCGTATCTTATGAGCTTACGAACCGGTTTTCCCGACCGGACGGGACACAAACCACGACAATTCGAGCCATGATCGGATCTTCACCTACGGTAACCCACCTTTATGCCCGGGCGATTCTCCAGGCGGCAGAGCGCCAGGGGATTGCGTTGTCCGAGGCGGTGATCGAACAACTGGTGCCCGGCCAGCGGGTGCCTCTCACGGTTCAGGATCAGCTCTGGGATGAGTATTGTCGGGCCAGTGACGATCCACTGACCGGGCTGGACATCGGTCTGGGGTTGCAGGTGGGGCACCTGGACAGTGCCGGAATGCTGCTGGTGAGTTGCGACACCCTGCGTGAGGGACTTGAGACGCTGGTGGACTATGCCCCGGTGGTGGGCGACGGCAGCGAATTTTCGCTGTCGGAGGAAGGAGCGTTGGTGTCGCTCTGTTACCACCCCGGCTATCGGGTGAGGGTTGCCGAGCGGGTTGAGGCGGTGATGGCCTCGTTGGTAAGGCTTGCGGGATGGGCGACCGGCGGGGCTTTTAGCCCGGAAAGGCTGCTGCTGGGTCACGAGCCCCTGACGGAACCGGCGCAGTATCGGGAGCGTCTGGGCATGTCGGTGGTCTTCGGCAGTGACCGGCATTGTCTGCAATTCCAACGCGACCAGGGCGCCCTGCCGCTGATTCAGGCCAACAGTGCCTTGCGCGATCACCTGCGCCAGCTCGCCGACGAGACACTGGCAGCCCTTGGCCAGCAAAGTCTGAGCGGCCAGGTGGCATACCTTGTGCGGACCAACCCCGCCTGGGGCAAGGAGCGGGTGGCGTCTGAGCTGGCCGTCAGTGGCCGGCACCTGAACCGGTTGCTGGCGGACGAGGGACTGTCCTTCAAAGTGCTCCGGGAGCGGGAGCTGCATCGTTTGGCGGTGGACCTGCTGCAGGCGGGGCAAACGGTCACAGCGGTCAGCGAACGCCTTGGGTTCTCTGAAGAGGCCGCCTTTGCCAGGGCATTCCGGCGCTGGGAGGGCGTCACTCCGTCCCGTTTTCGGGCGGGAGTCTGCTGAGGACTTGCCAAACCCGGAATTGTGCATAAAATGCGCAGGTCCCTTTCCGAGTACCCGACTCCATGCAGTGTGTTTCCTTCAATGTCTTCCGGACCCTGGGTTTTCCGGATACCACGGTTCTCAAGCCGGAACAGTTCCTGCAACACAAGACGTTGTTGCAGGAGGCCGACTGGGTTCTGTTCCCCGAGTACTGGCAGCTTAATGCGCTGGTGCATGGGCTCAAGTGTCGCGTATTCCCCAGCGTGGCCAGTTATCGTATCGGCCACGACAAGATCGAGATGACCCGGGCTTTCCAGACCGTGGCGCCGGAACACACCCCCTGGACACTCATTGAAGCCAATGGCCCACAGGAACGGGAAAGCCTCTGGGACGCCATGAGCCATCCCTTTGTCGCGAAGCTGCCCAAGTCCAGCATGGGAGAAGGGGTCTGGCTGATCGAGACCCGCGAGGACTGGCGCCGCTATTGCGACCGTAGCGATGTGCTTTATGTTCAGGAGTACCTGCCCATTGACCGGGATGTTCGCGTCGTTGTGGTGGGGGACCGGGTACTGACCGCCTACTGGCGGACCCAGGCCGACCAGGGCTTCTACAACAACGTGGCCAGGGGCGGGCAGATCGACAAGGGACCGGTGCCGGCGGCGGCGACGGATCTGGCGTTGCGATTAGCGCGGGATTTGGGGGTGGATCATGCCGGGTTTGATATTGCCCTGGTCGAAGGCTATCCCTATGTCCTCGAATTCAATCGGCTGTTCGGGAACAAGGGCCTCGACCAGGGCGGTGAGTTGCAGACGGCGATCCTGAGTTACCTCCGGCAACAGACCAAACCGGAGGACCCGGACGGGCCGCAGCCGCCAGCGCCGGTATGGCCGCTGGCCAGCTAGGGTTGGCCCGCCCGGCCCTGTAACTCAGGCCGACTCGTTCAACTCGTCGCTGGACACCTGGTTCAGTCGTCGGAGGGAGTTGGCGAGGTCTTCCACCCGTTGAGAGGTTTCCGATACCAGGCGATTGATCTCGTCGGCCGACTGGCTGGAACGCTGGGCAAGCTGGCGGACCTCGTCCGCCACCACCGCAAAGCCCCGGCCGGCCTCGCCCGCCCGGGCCGCCTCGATGGCAGCATTGAGCGCCAGGAGATTGGTCTGGCTTGCGATACCGTTGATGACTTCGACGATGTTGGAAATCTCCCGCGAGGAACTCAGCACCAGCCCCATTTCTTCATCCGTAACCCGGACTGCCTCAAGCTTCGAATTGATGTCGATCCCGTAAGTGACGATGTAACGGAGATTGCCCTCGAAATCCGAGATGGGGCAAAGGGTGGCATCAAACCAGTGGGGGCGTCCGTCACGGGACTGGAGGTCGAAGTTGCCCCGGACCTGTTCTCCGGCCAGTACCCGCTGGAAGATATCGCCACCGACGATGTCGCGCAGGTTCCGGCTCCGGGTCTTCAAGGCTTCCTCGCTGGCGTCGCCCAGATGAGACACCATGTAGCTGTTCGCCTTGATCAGGTGCCCGTCCAGGTCCCACTCCCCCACACCGTTGTTAGCGCTGATGGCTTCGAATCGGCGGGTGAATTCCAGGGACTGTTCCTTGGTCTGGGTCACGTTGGCCTGAATCGAAATGAAATGGGTCAGTTGGCCCCCATCGTTGAACACCGGATTGATGGCCAGCGAGACCCAGTAGGGTTGCTTGTTCCGGTCGTAGTTCAGAATTTCATCGTAGAAAGGCTCCCGGCGTTCCAGCTTGTCCCGGATTTTCTGGATGGTCGCCTGGTCGGTGTGAGGGCCCTGGAGCAGGGTGCCCGGGTTTTCACCCTGCACTTCCTCCAGAGTGTAGCCCGTGAGCTGGGTGAAACCCTGGTTGACATACTCGATGCGCCGTTCGGGATCGGTGATTACCACAGCGTTGTCGGTTTCGTTCGCCACCATCGATAGCAGCTGGAACTCTTCCCGTCTCGCCACCTCGGCGGTGACGTCCTTCAGAAACGCGGTATAGAGGATTCGGTTTTCCAGCCGGATCTTGGACAACGCCAGTGACGCCCAGCGCTTTGAACCATCCTTGCGATACACCGGTACTTCCCGGGTTGTGCCGACAATCTTGTCCACGCCGGTGCGGCGGTTGGCGTTCACCATGTCGTCGTGCCGGCTGCGGATATCCGATGGGACCAGCATCTTCACGTTCTGGCCGAGCATCTCCGAGCGGTCGTATCCCCAGAGAGTCTCGGCGGCCGAGTTCGCGAAGGTGATGCAGTTGTTCTCATCAATCGTCACCACGGCATCCAGTGCCTGTTCCAGCGTCTGGCTGATGATTTCGCGATCAGCGTATTCGGCCGAGATGTCGCGAACGAAGGCCGTGTAGGTGATGGACTTGCCGTACACCACCTTATTGAGGGCCAGGTTGGCCCACAGGGTGGAGCCGTCTTTGCGGGTCATTAAAACGTTGCGGCTGGTTCCGACAATCTTGTCTTCGCCGGTGGTGCGGTTTTTTTCGATATAGCTGTCGTGGGCGCCCTGAATTTCCATGGGCACCAGCATTTTTACGTTATTGCCGAGAACTTCACTCCGGTCATACCCCCACAGGCGCTCTGCGGAGGCGTTGAAGAAGGTGACCTGATTCTTTTCATTGATGCTGACGACAGCGTCGAGGGCCTGCTCCAGGATCTGTTGGAGCTGGTTGCGTCTAAAAAGCATGGTGCCCTGAGCCTCTTGTAATAGTTGTTCTGATAAACCGACTGAACAGATAGTTTCAGTTTAAAACGGTTCAGGTATTTATCGGGTCAGGATGCAATGCTTTACAGGACTACTTTGTGGCTTTTTGTGCCTGATCAATTTTTGATCGTATTGTTGTGTAACAGGCCTCCGGAACCATGGGTAGAAATGCTCATATCCGCTCCCTGAAAAAAGCCCGATGATCGCGCCATCTGACGGGTGCTGCAGCGTTGCTGTGGTGCCTTTTTTTATGCCCGGTTGCCCTGTGGAGGGACACACCACCCATGACTGAAGCCGCCAACGCGACCATTGCCGACTACTACGATGCCGAGACCTTCAAGCGCATCAAGGAATTTTCCGATACCCGGGAGACTCCGTTCGTGGTGATTGATACCAAAACGATTGATCGCCAGTACAACGAACTGGTGGAAGGTTTCCCCTACGCCAAGGTTTACTACGCCGTGAAGGCGAACCCGGCACCGCAGATCCTGACCATGCTGCGGGACAAGGGCGCCAATTTTGACATCGCGTCGGTGTACGAGCTGGAAAAGGTGTTGGCGTTGGGCGTCACCGGTGACCGTATCAGCTATGGCAACACCATCAAGAAAGCGAAGGACATCCGCACCTTCTATGAGCAGGGTGTGCGTCTGTTTGCCACCGACTCCGAGGCGGATCTGCGCAACATTGCCAAGGCGGCGCCGGGTTCAAAAGTGTACGTGCGTATCCTGACCGAAGGTACGCTGACAGCAGACTGGCCGTTGTCACGGAAGTTCGGCTGTCAGACGGACATGGCGATGGATCTGCTCATCCTGGCCCGGGACCTGGGACTGGTGCCCTACGGCGTGTCCTTCCACGTGGGTTCCCAGCAGCGCGAGATCGGTGCCTGGGATGCGGCCCTGAACAAGGTCAAGGTCATCTTCGAGCGCCTGAAGGAAGAGGATGGCATCGAACTGAAAATGATCAACATGGGTGGCGGCTTTCCGGCGAACTACATCACCCGGACCAATGAGCTGGGGGTGTACGCGGAGGAGATTGCGCGGTTCCTGCATGAGGATTTCGGTGATGATTTGCCGGAAATCATTATCGAGCCGGGCCGGTCGCTGATCTCCAATGCGGGTGTGCTGGTCAGCGAGGTGGTGCTGATTTCCCGCAAGTCGCGGACGGCGTTGCACCGCTGGGTGTTTACCGATGTTGGCAAGTTCAGCGGTCTGATCGAGACGCTGGATGAGGCGATCAAGTTTCCGATCTGGACGGAGAAGTCCGGTGAAGGCGAGGACTGTGTCATTGCCGGGCCGACCTGTGACAGTGCTGACATCATGTACGAGCACCACAAGTATCCGTTGCCGTTGAATCTGGCGATCGGGGACAGGATGTACTGGCTGTCGACGGGGGCTTATACCACGACTTACAGTGCCATTGAGTTTAACGGGTTTCCTCCGTTGAAGGACTACTATATCTAAGCTGGAGTCTGGCCGCGGGGCGAGGTGTCTTTCCTCTGGGAAAAATAACTCGCTTTGCTCGGACATCTTTTTCCCGGCGGAAAGACACCTCGCCCCACGGCCCTCGGCCGTTAGAGTTGGAGTCTTTGAAAGGGTCAGCCTTCGGGTTGGCCCTTTTGTCGTTTTAGATCCAGGGTAAATGCCAGGGGCAGGACCAGGAGGCTGTAGGCGATCATGACCATGAGGGCGTGGCGGACGTCGCCGGTCCAGTCGGCGAGAACGCCGCCGAGCATGGGGACGGTGAAGGCGATGGTGTAGCCGACGAGGAAGGTGCCGGCGGAGAGGCGGCCGGTTTCTTCGGAGCTGACCAGCAGGGGTGGCAGGGCGACCAGGAGGATCAGGAGGATGCCGGCGACGAAGCTCATCAGGGTGGCGCTGGCGATGGACCACCAGCCGTCCAGGGTGATGGTGCCGATGGTGCCGGCGATGCTGAGGCTGGCCATGGTGACGATGAAGGTTCGGCGGCCGACCCAGAGTCGGGCCATTTTGAGCATGATCAGGGACGCGAACACCTGGGCGATGTTGTAGCTGAACAGGGCTTCGGAAAGCCGGTCGAACTGGCCCTGCTGTTCCAGCAGGTTGCCCATGTAGGCGTTGAGGCCGAAGAACATGGAACCCGAGAGGCCGAGCAGGAGGCCGAGTTTGAGCGTGAGCGGGTTTTTCCAGTCCGGGAGCCAGGCCATTTTTCGCGTGGGGCGGGCCAGGTCTCGTCTGGGCAGGAACAGGGCGGCGGCGATCAGCAGGGCCGGGAGTGACCAGGCGATCAGGGTGGCGCGCCAACTGTTGTCCAGCAGGGGCATCAGCACGGGCAGGGTAATACCGGCGCCGATGAATTCGCCCATGAGCATGCCGTTCATGTAGATGGCGGAGCCGATGGCGAGGTGATGCGGTTGCAGCCATCGGGGCAGCAACGCCGGCAGTGCCGGTTGCATCATGGCGACGCCAAGGCCCATGACGGCGCTGGCAACCAGCAGGCTTGCGGTGTCCGGAACGAGCCCTCGCCCTGCGGAGCCGATGGCCATGACTACCATGGCCATCGCGAGGGTGTTCCTCGGGCCCATGCGAGCAATGGCCAGTGAACCGGGCATGGCGCCGATCGCCAGCATCAGGATGGGTAAGGTGGTCAGGGCACCGGTGAGTGCCTTGGACAGGTCCAGCTCGTCGCCGATGAAGGGGGCGAGTGGCGGAGCTACCAGTACCGGTATCCGGAGGTAAACACCGGCCAACCAAAGCAACACCGCCACCGGCAGCAGCGTTGCTGGCGGTGGCGGTGTGGTTGCGGCCTGTTGATCAGCCACGGACGACCGGATCAGTTGTCGCTGGTGTCCGGCAGGTAGGCACCGTCTTCGTCGTGGATTTCACGACCGGTGACCGGCGGGTTGAAGGCGCAGATCAGGCGCATGTCTTCAGTGCCACCGTACAGGGTGTGACGGTCGTGCTTGTCCAGGGCATACAGGGTGCCGTCGGTGATTTCGTGGACTTCGCCGGTGGCCAGGTCCTTGATGCGGCCGTTACCGGAAACGCAGTAAACCGCTTCCAGGTGATGCTTGTACCAGAAGGTATGCTCCGAGCCGGCCTTGATGATGGTCTCGTGGAAGGAAAAGCCCATGCCGTCCTTCTTCAGCAACAGGCGGCGGCTGGTCCACTGCTTGTCGCTGACTTCGCGCTCGGTACCGATGATGTCCTGAACTCGTACAATTTTCATTTGCATTCCCCAATGTGTGATGGAATAGCCATACAGTATAAACATGCGGATCAGCCGCGGTTCAACCGCCAGTCGTCGTAGGTCAACATCGCCTTTTCGATGGCGGCCGCGAATTTCTGGCGCTGGCTGTCGTCCAGGGGACGTTGCTTCCGGCACCGGTCGAAGGTCCGCTGAATGGTCTGCCGGCTGCTCTTGTCGAGGTCTTCCAGCCAGTGGTGATCGGCTGGCGCCAGGTCGAGGAGATCGCGGCCTGCATGGTTCCGGTTGCTGATTTGCCACCAGTGATCCACAGCCCTTCCTAATACAACATAGCCGAACTGACTGTCCTGTACAGGACCGAAGGTGGCTGTTTTCAGCCCGTCTTTTAATGGGCCGATGTTCAGCGCCGGCAGGGCCAGGCGGTCGCCGTACAGGTAGCTGCCGGCGGCCCCGATCAGCCCGCCGACCAGTGCCCCGGTGCCGAGGGATGAGCCGAAAGTCAGGGCGTCGATGCCGGCCCCGCTGACCGCCCCGGCACCAAAGCCGGCCGTGGCCAGGTAGCGTTTGCTGACGCCCCAGTTTTTGCGGCTGCTTTCGGAGAACAGGTCGTGATCGTGGTGCCAGCTCAGTTCCGCCTCCTGGCGGCGGATTCGCTGATGCTGGTACAGGTGTTCGATGTCGGATCGCAGAGTCTGTTCTCTCTGTCGTTGCCGCCGGTACCAGCGTTCCCGGAGCTGCTCGGCGACGGTGGTGTCACTGGTTTCGGCAACCTGGCCCGGAGTCAGGATGCGTTTTTCCTGGAAGGCCATCATGTCTGCAAGGGCTTCGGCAATCCGGCTGGCGGACTGGTGTCGGCGCTGTTCCCGCTGTCTGGCGAGGAACTCGGTGGCGAGGTTCAAGGGGGCTTCCCACTCCGGTTCCAGTTGGCCGAAGGCCCTGAGAAGGCTGAGGTGCTGGTCGAATGGCGCGCGCACGGCATCGAATTTGCGAACCACCTGGAAGAACTGGCCAAGGGCCGTTTGCCAGGTGTCGCTGTGGTCATCGGGCCCGATACTGTTGATCAACGCCAGGCTGGGCCGGCCGGTCCAGCGCAGGATGGTCATCTCCGCCTCGTGTTCGGCGCTGTAGGGAACCGAACCGTCGACCACATAGATAATACCGGCGCCCTCCACAAGCGGGGCCAGCAACTCGCATTCATCCACGAAGCGGTTGTCGCCGCGATGCTGAACGACGAAGGCTCGCACCGTATCCGGGTGGTCGGAGGCGGACAGGCTGTGCGCCTCCAGCCACTGCAGAACACGGCGTGGCCGCTGGAAGCCGGGTGTATCGACCAGGGTGTAGAGTACGGTGCCGTCGACGGCGAGTGGGTAGGACTGGCGTCGGCGGGTGGTGCCCGGTTCGAGGGCAATGGCAATGGCGTCGTTCTGGGACAGGGTTGCGACCACGCTCGACTTGCCCTTGTTGGGATGACCGACCACGGCAAAAACCGGCGACGGTGTCATGGCGAGATACTCCCGGTGGGGTGGATCCCCGGTGCCTCCAGTGCCGGAAGGACGACCGAAACCTGGCCGCCGGGCAACCGTTCGGCGAAGCGGAGCCAGGTTTGCAGTGGCCCGTCAGCCGGCCGCTCCAACGGATTGGGCGCCAGCGGCAACAAGGCAATTCGAGTGTTCCGGGGCCAGTGTTCCCGGGCCTCCAGAAGGAAATCCTGCAACTCGCCGGTCGGCGGTTCCCAGCTTCGGCTCACCAGCACGACGGCCGGTTCCGGGGCCTGTTCCAAGGCCCGTGCGAGTTCGTGGATAACCTGTTCGTCCTCGGCCAGGGTGGCGCGCCCTCCGGCCTTGAAAATCCGGGTTCCGGGGTCCTCCAGGGCTGCGGGCAACGGTGAATCGCCGGTTCCCGCCCAGCAGATCAGCAGGTTGGTGTCCGGAAGCCGGTCGGGTACGGCGCGGGTGCGGATGTCGGGAAGGTCGTCCGCGTCGTTGTGCGCGTAGCCTGTGTCCAGCGCCGGCGTTTCCATACGGTACAGCAGGGCCTGCATGCCCGGGTGGTGGGCCAGCAGGCGGCGGGCCCGCCGGCGAAGCAGTCCCTGACTCACGGCGAGTAGGACAAGCCGCGGAAACAGGGTCCAGCTCACCCAGAGCATCACCACAAAGGGCCACCACTGGCCCCATTGCCCTGGATCGGCGCCGCCGGTCCCCGCTGACGCCCGGAAAAACCGGGTAGCCTCCACCAGCTCCGTCGACGGCACCGCCGATGGCCACAGCCAGGCCCAGGGTGTGGCGACCTGCCGGATCAGGCTGTGGTAAGTGGGTGCGGCGGTGTCCAGGGTTGTGCTCCAGCCGAAGGCCAGATCCTGCATGACAATCATCGCCAGAAGTGTCAGCAGGCCGGTCATGGCAAAGCATGCGCCCCCGATGTGTGCGGCCCGGGCCATGAGAAAGGGCTGCAGGCGGGTCAGCGAGGATGTGGTGGGAGGCCGGCCCAGGCGTCTCAGCAGCCAGGCCCAGGGCTGGCCGCCAAACAGGGGTTGCAGGGTGGTGGCGAGGGCCAGAAGCAATTGCAGCGCGACGAAGCCGAGGATGACGGTGATGTTGATTCGCTGGACACCGTCGTAGAACAGCAGGCCCGTCATCGCGAGGATGCCCAATACACTGCCGGCGATGGCAAAGCCGGTGTTGACGGACCGCCAGCGCCTCAGGTCCCGGCGGCTGTCGGTACTCCGGCCCCCGGGCCCGCTGAGCCGGTCCATGAAGGCCATCCACTGGGCGACGTCCGGCGTTTTGCCCTGCTGTTCGCAGTCCAGTGCAAACCGACGATCCCGGCGATGGAGAAAAGCAGCGGACTGGTCTCTGTCCCGCTGGAAGCGATCATCAAAGTCCAGCAGCAGACGGAGGGGGCTGTCGCTCATGCAGTGTCCTGGTGGATTCGGTCGTTGGTCCTTTGATGATAGGATATCGCCAACCCCGATCCCGATACCAGCCAGCGAACTGCCATGCCTCACCATCTGATGAACCTGCGCCATGTCCCGGACGACGAAGCCGACGAGATTCGGGCGCTGTTCGAGGCCCATGGCGTGCAATATTACGAAACGCCCCCCAGCCGATGGGGCATCAGTATGGGAGGCTTCTGGGTCCACGATGATGCAGAGGCGGAACGCGCCCGAGCCCTGCTGGATGACTATCAGGATCAGCGCCGAACGCGGCAACGCCAGGACTTCCAGGATCGGCAGGCTCGCGGGGAAACCGGCTTCTGGTTCCTGTTCCGGCAGCGTCCGGTCCGGGTTGTCGTGGCACTGCTTGCCGCCGTGGTGATTCTGGGTCTGAGCCTGTTGCCGTTCCTCCATCTTGGTTGATGCCGTCAGCCATCAAAACCCGGAGTGTCCGGAAACCCTGACACTGTCCGGATAGCAGGACGAATTGCCTCTGCCGCAGGGCTACAGGCGCCTTCTTCCCGTCGACCGGATCTTCAAATGTCCGGAATTCCGGAGAGCAACCGGTGGTCATTCAGGATCCCTTCTCATAAATCCTCGTTAAATCAGTGGTTTGCCCTGTTGGCATGGGATACGCATAAGCCAGTCTGGTTTTGATCAGGAATCAGGACCGGATTCGCTAACAACAACAAACAGGGATCGATCATGAAACGAATCATGCTTTGCACCCTCATCGGTGCAACCGGTATTGCCTTGTCTGCCTGCAAGGAACCGTTCAACGTCCGCCCCGCGTTTCTCCAGGGCGAGATCCAGATGACTCAGTATGACGGCATCACCGACGACCTGCTGACGGCTGGGCTGGGTGCCACCGGCATCGCGAGTACCACGCCTCCTGCTTTCGACGACGCGCTCAACCCGACCCCGGCGGAGCTCAGGCGACTGGCGATCTACAACAATTACCGCGCCCTGGTGGACACGGTCCCGGGCGGTGGCTACGGAACCTTTTTCGGCCCGGGTGTCGGTGTGTCGGGCGAGGGGTTGATCGCTGGGCGGGAATATCGCGCCTACATGACCGTGCCTGGCAGCAACGTCCCGGTCACCGTGATGGCGCAGGTGCCGGACAGCTTTGATCCGGCGCAACCCTGCATGATTACCGCGCCGTCTTCGGGCTCCCGGGGTATCTACGGCGCCATCGGCACCGCCGGTGAATGGGGGCTCAAAAAAGGCTGTACCGTGGTTTATACCGATAAAGGCACCGGCACGGGCTCACACAATCTCGAAACCGATGCCGCCCAACGGCTTGATGGTACGCTGACCACCGCTGACGACACGGTCCAGTTCCGGGCGGATCTCAACGATACGAAGCGGTCGGATTTCAACGACCAATGGCCCAACCGCTTTGCCTGGAAGCATGCCCACTCAAAACAGAATCCCGAAGCGGACTGGGGACAACACGTCCTGCAATCGATCCGTTTCGGCTTCTATGTGCTCAATGAGCAGTTCGGCCGCAAGCTCGGCAATGGCAAGGTGCTTGCGACCATCACGCCCGACAATACCCGGGTGATTGCCTCCAGCGTGTCCAATGGCGGTGGCGCCTCGGTGCGGGCGGCGGAGCTGGACGACCAGAATCTCATTGACGGAGTGGCGGTCTCCGAACCCAACGTGAATCCTGAGGTCGACCGCCGGTTCACCATCCGACAGGGCGATGGATCGGTCATTACCCGGCACAGCCGCAGCCTGCTGGATTACACCACAGCGCTGGCGGTGTATCAGGGGTGCGCCAATCTGGCCCCCTCGGTGCGTGATTCTGCGCCTCTGAATGCAGCCCTGAACCCGCCTGCGATCGGGGCAAATATCTGTCAGTCCCTGGCCCTGAAGGGGCTTGTTACCGGCGCGACACTGGATGAACAGGCGACCGATGCGCTGCGGATCCTGAACGACGAATTCGCCATTCAGCCCGAGCAAAACCTGCTCGCTCCGGCCCATTTCGGCCTGTCGGTGGCCCAGAGTATCTCGATGACGTACGCCAATGCCTATGCCCGGGCCGGTGTTGAAGACCGGCTGTGTGATCTGAGCCTGGCTGCAACGGACAGTACTGGCGCAGTCGCCCCGCTGCCCGGAGCCGCAGAGGCCGCCCTGTTCTCGACCAGTAATGGCATCCCGCCCAGTGCCGGGGTCAATCTGGTCTACGACGGCGCCGTCGGGCAGCCCACACGGTTGGCCGCCAGCGTGTCTCCGAGTGATGGCCTGGCGGACCACGGCCTGGATGCCCTTCTGTGTCTGAGAGGGCTTGCGTCCGGCCGGAATCCGGCCACCGGTGAGGCGCTGACTGGCACGGATCGGGGCTGGTCCGAGCGGATCGCCCGGGGTATCGATGCCATTCGCGCCGATGGCGACCTGCACGGCAAGCCGGCCGTTATCGTGACCGGTCGGTCCGACGCGATCCTGCCGATCAACCATACGTCCCGTCCCTACGTGGGTCTGAACCAGGAAATCGAGGGTGGTGGCTCCGGTCTGCGGTACTACGAGGTGCTCAACGCGCACCATCTGGATGTCCTGAACGGTTTCCCGGGCTTTGCCGATCGCTACGTGCCGCTACACCACTATTACTTCCAGGCCCTGGATCTGGTGTGGGCGCACCTGGAAGACGGACAACCGCTGCCGCCAAGCCAGGTGGTGCGGACGGTGCCCAGGGGCAGTATCGCCACTCCGTTGTCGGCAGCGAACCTGCCGGAGATCAGTGCGGATCCGGATCCGGCCGACCGCATCGTGTTCGCCGACAACCAGTTGCGGATACCTCAGTGAACGGTGTGCTGGCACTCCCGGGCGTCGGGCCCGGGATGAGCGGTTTGCCCCCGTTGCGGGGGCCCCATATACTTTCGTCAACGCACCCGCACGTTCGGGTGCCGGAGTTTTTCTGATGTCCGACCTCCAGGGCGATGGTACAGGCTACATGACGCAGTTTTTTGGCAAGACAAACCGGAACGGGTTGACCCGTGAGCTGATTGAAGCCCTGTTCCCCATGTTCGAGGAAGCCAGCGCCGGTGCCATTGCCGTGGATCGGGAAGCTCGTATTACCTGGATCAATCACAGCTATTCCCAGCTTTTGGGACTGAAGGACCCTACCGAAGCCATGGGTCGTCCGGTCCGCCAGGTCATTCCCCACACCCGCATGCCTGAGGTGGTGGAAACCGGCAAGCCGCTGTTGCTGGATATCATGGAGCACAACGAGCAGCAGCTGGTGGTCACGCGCCTGCCTTTCTACGACGACGAGGGCAACATCGTCGGCGCGGTGGCCTTCGTTCTTTACGATGACCTTCAGCCTCTGACGCCGCTGGTGAGCAAGTTCCGGCGGTTGCATCAGGATCTCGCTGCCGCGCGCAAGGCGCTGGCCCGGAAAACGCGGGGCACCCGGTACAGTCTGGGTGATTTTGTCGGCGCCAGCCCCGCGGCACTGGAGGTCAAACGCCGGGCGCGGCTGGCGGCCGGACGGGATATGCCGGTGCTGCTGCTGGGTGAGACGGGTACCGGTAAAGAAGTTCTGGCGCAGGCGATTCATTCGGTGTCCGCCCGTGCCGAAAAGCCCTTTGTCGGTGTGAATGTGGCCGCCATTCCCGATAACCTGCTGGAAGCCGAGTTTTTTGGTGTGGCACCGGGTGCCTACACTGGCGCTGACCGGCGGACCCGTGAGGGCAAGTTCCAGCTGGCCAACGGTGGCACGCTCTTCCTGGACGAAGTCGGCGATATGCCATTGCCGCTCCAGGCCAAGCTCTTGCGGGCGTTGCAGGAAGGCGAAATTGAATCCCTGGGCTCCAACAAGGTCGTGCCCGTCGACGTCCGGGTGATTGCCGCCACCAGTCGAAACCTGGAAACCATGATTGCCGACGGTGAATTCCGGTCCGATCTGTATTACCGGCTGAATGTGCTTGAGATCGCGATTCCTCCGTTGCGCGATCGGATGGCAGACCTTGGCGTGCTGTGTGAGGGTTTGCTTGAGGAAATCTGTGACGGACTGGATCTGCGAGGTGAGATCAATGACGCCGGGGTGGCCGCCCTGTCCAGTTACGATTGGCCGGGCAACATCCGGGAACTGCGAAATGTGCTGGAGCGCGCCCTGACCATGAGTGAGGATGGCGGTGTCCTGGACGCCGATGCGATTTTCCGGGTTCTGCCCAGGAGTAGCGTCCGGTTGATGTCCATCAACACCCCCCGCCCCGTCCGCCCGCTTGCCCAGACCATTGCCGACGCCGAGGCTCAGGCCATCGAAGAGGCCCTGGTCGCTACCCGCGGAAATCGTACCCGGGCCGCGAAACTCCTGGGGGTTTCGCGGTCCGTCCTCTACGAGAAACTTGCCAAGATGTCCTGAAATCCGGACGAGTGTCCTGGTATCCGAACAATTACGTACGACTAGGGTATTAGGGCGTCCGGAAATCCGGACAGTTAAGTTCCCAAAGTAAAACCTGAAAATCCCTAACTAACTGTTTTATAGGCACTTTCAATCGCTGGCACGATGTCTGCTCCATGTTGAGATGCAGGACGTCAGAACAACGCAGAAACAATATTGACGAAACCCTGTTGGACCCAATGACCCCTGTCAGTGTCGTTTCCTGCGTTGTCTGGCCAAACACAGACCCGATTGCCTCTCTCTGCATCGGGCGTATACAAGAACAAAGCCAGGAGAATCATTGATGAAACTGCTCAAGGCCGCCACCGTCATTGCCGGTGCGCTCGCGATTACCACCGGTTCCGCGTTTGCCGACAACCTCCGCTGGAAAATGCCAGTTGCTTTTTCCACCAATCTCCCGGGCCTGGGTTCCCCCGCCGCCTGGGTTGCCGATAACCTGACCACCGCTTCCGACGGCAGCATCCAGGTCCGCGTCTACGAGCCGGGCAAACTGGTTCCACCGTTCGATATCCTCGACTCCGTCTCTGATGGCAAGGTATCCGCCGGCTACACCTGGATCGGTTACGACCAGGGCAAGGTTCCGGCCGTTCCGCTGTTTGCTGCTGTACCGTTCGGTATGAAGCCCTGGGCCTATATCGGCTGGTACTACTACGGTGGCGGTGAGCAGATGCTTCAGGACGTCTACGCCAACAAGGGCTACAACGTCCACGCGCAGCTGTGCGGTATCATCGGGCCCGAGACTGCTGGCTGGTACCGGAACAAGATCGAATCCCTGGATGATTACAAGGGGCTTAAGATCCGGTTCGCCGGTCTGGGTGGCAAGGTGCTCGAGAAACTGGGTGCGTCCGTAACCATGATGCCGGGTGGCGAGCTGTACCAGGCGCTTGAGAAGGGCACCATCGACGCCACTGAATTCTCCATGCCGGCCATTGACCAGATCCTTGGCTTTGACCAGGTGGTCAAGTACAACCTGTTCCCGGGCTGGCACCAGCAGTTCACCGCCCAGTACATGCTGATCAACAAGGATGAGTGGAACCGCGCCACCAAGGCACAGAAAGCTCTGATCGAGGCCTCCTGTACAGCTGCCACCACCCGCGGGCTGGCCGAGGGTGAGTACAAGAACGGCAAGGTACTTGCCGGCTTCCAGGACGAAGGTGTCCATGCGGACCAGATTCCCCGAGAGGTTCTGGAGAAGCTCAAGTCCGTGACCGAAGAGGTTCTGAAAGAGGAAGCGGCCAAGGACGCGGACTTCAAGAAGGTCTACGAGAGCCAGCAGGACTTCCTGAAGACCTACAAGGTCTGGGACAAGCGGGCTTACCTGCCGGCGGATCTGTAACCATCGGATAGCCACTGTTATGCGCCGAACGGAGTTCGGCGTCATGAACCACTACGGATGGCCCTTCGGGGCCATCCGTGTTTCGCACCAACGGCTTTCTGAGCGAGGTATTCCACCATGACGGTGTCTGATCAGGGCTCACCGCAAAAACCCCGGGCGTCCATCGACGATCCGGATGAATTTCTGCATCACCATACGGAGCTGCCAACAACCCGCCTCAGTCAGTGGATTGACGGTCTGATGACGGCGATTGGCAAGGGCGCCTCCTGGGCCTGGGTCATCGTGACCGGGTTTATTATCTACGCGGTCATAGGCCGCTATGTTTTTGGCCAGGGATCGGTTTTGCTGGAAGAGATGGAATGGCATGTTGCCGGCGCAGGCTGGTTGATGGGCATGGCCTACACCCTGGTCGTCGATGACCATGTCCGGGTGGATGTGTTGCATGAGCGACTTTCCCTCAAGGCTCAGGGCTGGGTGGAACTGTTCGGTTTGCTGATCCTGCTGCTGCCTTTCCTGGGGCTGGCGATCTACGAGATGGTGCCCTATGCCGTCAATGCCTATAGCGTGGGTGAAACCAGTCAGGCCCCGGCCGGACTGTCCAACCGGTGGGTTTTGAAAGCTGTGCTTGCCCTCGCCTTCATGCTGATTTTCCTCGCGGGGGTTTCCCGGCTTTTCAAGGTGACCGCCCTGCTGTTTGGTATTCCCCGGCCCATCGCGGTCCAGTCCGCCCCCAATCAAGAAGAGGAAGCGTCCTGATGGAGCTCGAAACGCTGTTTGTAATCGGCATGTTCGCTACCTTCGGCGTGCTGCTTTTGACTGGTTTTCCCGTTGCGTGGGTCCTTGGCGGTACGGCTGTGATCTGGACCGTGATCGGCGTGGTCGCGGTGGATCAGTTCGGAGCCGATCTGTGGTTTGACTATCCCTCTTCCATGGGCCTGGTGCCCGAACGGATATGGAGCATTGTTGAAAACCCGACGCTGGTCGCGCTGCCCATGTTCATATTCATGGGCATCATGCTGGACCAGTCCGGCGTCGCCGAGCGTCTGATGACCAGCATGGTCAAGCTGTTCGGTAATGTTCGTGGCGGTTTTGCGGTTACCGTGATTGTCATTGGTGTTCTTCTGGCTGCAACCACTGGGATCATCGGTGCGTCGGTGGTGCTTCTGGGCATGCTGTCACTGCCGGTCATGTTGCAGAGTAAATACGACAAGGGCTTTGCCGTGGGCACTGCCTGTGCCACGGGCACCCTGGGGATCCTGATCCCGCCGTCGATCATGCTGGTTCTGATGGCCGATCGGCTGGCGGTTCCCGAGGCGTCTGTGGGCGACCTGTTCATGGGCGCGTTCCTGCCCGGGCTGCTGCTGGGCACCATGTATGTCGCCTATGCGTTGATTCGCCCCTTCCTTCAGCCCAAGGTGGCTCCGGTTCCCGAGGGAATCGAGAAGGTCAGCTGGGGTCTGGTCTGGGAAGTCTTCAAGGCGGTACTTCCGACGGCCGCACTGATCCTCGGTGTCCTCGGGTCCATCTTCGCCGGCATTGCAACACCAACGGAAGCCTCTGGTGTTGGCGCCCTGGGTGCCCTGATTCTGGCCCTGGCGGCCCGCCGACTGAACCTGGAGGTGCTCCGCTCTTCGCTGTACCAGACCACCCGGACGTCGGCTTTTATCTTTGCCATTTTCCTGGGCGCAACCGCGTTCTCCGTGGTACTGCGGGGTCTGGGCGGCGATGTCGTTATCAAGGATGCCCTGCTGGGCCTGCCCTTCGGCCCCGAGGGCGTCATCCTGACTATTCTGTTCGTGGTCTTCCTGCTCGGGTTCTTCCTGGACTGGGTTGAGATCACCCTGATCATCCTGCCGTTGGTGGCCCCCGTGGTTCAGCATCTGGGCTTTGATCTGGTGTGGTTCACCATCCTGTTCGCCATGTGCCTGCAGACCTCGTTCCTGACGCCTCCGGTCGGGTTTGCCCTGTTCTACATCAAGGGTGTGGCGCCACCGGAGATCAAGGTGACAGACATATATCGTGGCGTTGTGCCCTACATTCTGATTCAGCTCGCGGCCCTGGCCATCGTGTTCGTGATTCCTAGTATTGCGACCTGGCTGCCGAGCATTGCTGCCAATTAAGGAGAGACTGACAATGCGTCTAGAGAACCGGATTGCCCTGATTACCGGGGCAGGCCGCGGTATTGGCCGCGCCATCGCCGAAGCCTACGGCCGGGAAGGGGCAAAGGTGGCGGTCGCCGACCTGACCCTCGACAGTGCACAGGAGACTGTGGCGGCCATCGAGCAGGCCGGAGGTACCGCCATGGCGGTGGCCATGGATGTAACCAACGAAACCCAGGTGGACCAGGGTGTCGAAGCGGTGGTGGAACAATGGGGCGGGCTGGACATCGCCCTCGCCAACGCGGGCATCCAGCATATTGATCCGGTGCACAAGCTGGCCTTCTCGGACTGGAGCAAGGTTATGAGCGTGCACCTGGACGGCGCCTTCCTGGTGACCCGGGCCGCGCTCCGGCACATGTACGAAAGCGGTGGTGGCACCATGCTTTATATGGGCTCAGTGCATTCGCTGGAAGCCTCACCCCTGAAATCCCCCTACGTTGCCGCCAAGCACGGCATGCTTGGCCTCTGCCGGGCCGTTGCCAAGGAAGGCGCCGAACACGGCGTGCGCAGTAACATCATCTGCCCCGGCTTTGTTCGTACACCGCTGGTCGACAAGCAGATCCCGGAGCAGGCGAAGGAGCTTGGCATTTCTGAAGAGGAAGTGATCAGCAAGGTCATGCTGAAAAACACCGTGGACGGTGAATTCACAACCCTCGAAGACGTGGCGGAACTGGCCGTTCACCTGGCCGCGTTCCCCTCAGCCGCGTTGACTGGACAGTCCATCGTGGTCAGTCACGGATGGCATATGCAGTAAGAATCAGGAGAAACGGATGAGCAAGACGGAACAATCACCGGTGGTCTGGTCGCCCTCGGAAGACACACTCACCCACTCCCGGATGGGGGAGTTCAAGACGTGGCTTGAAGAGCAGGGATTTGGCCCGTTCCCGGATTATCACGCGTTGCACCAATGGTCCATTGATGATCTGGAGACGTTCTGGGGCAAGGTCTGGGACTACTGTGGCCTGGTGTGTGACACACCGGCGGAGCGAGTGCTTGGCAAGCGGGATATGCCCGGAGCCGAGTGGTTTCCCGGGATGAAACTGAACTTTGCCGCCAACCTGTTGCGGTTGGCGGACGGGGATCACGCCGATCGCGAAGCGATCGTGGCCTACTGCGAAACCCGGCCGGTCCTCCGGAAGACCTACGCTGAGCTGAAGGCCGATGCCGGTGCACTGGAGGCTTTCCTGCGCAGCAAGGGCATCCAGCAGGGTGACCGGGTCGCCGGCGTCGTTACCAATGGGTATGAAGCCATGGTGGGCATGCTGGCTGCCACCAGCCTGGGCGCGATCTGGAGCTCTGCGTCACCGGACTTCGGCATCGGCGCGATCAACGACCGCTTCGGTCAGATCGAACCGGCGGCGCTGATCGTGGTGAATGGTTATGGATACGGCGGCAAGGTGTTTGCCCGCCAGGACGACTTCGCGGAGCTGATCGCCGGGCTGCCGTCCCTGAAGGCGGTTGTCAGCGTGGCGCAGCTTCCCGACGAAGCCCCCATTCCGGGCGATCTGGTTACCACCTGGGACGACGCACTCGCCTTTGGTCAGGGTAACGCGCCGTCGTTCACCCCTCTGCCCCCGGATCATCCCGTCTATATCCTGTATTCCTCCGGGACGACCGGTAAACCCAAGTGCATCGTTCACGGCAACGCCGGTCTGCTGGTGAACCATGCCAAGGAGCTGATGCTGCACGGGGATGTTGGACCGGTTGACCGCTTCCTTTATTTCACCACCTGCGGCTGGATGATGTGGAACTGGCAGGCCTCCGCGCTGATGACCGGTGCTGCCGTGATCACCGTGGACGGCTCGCCGGGATATCCGAACCTGAGCTTCCTCTGGGAGACGGTGGCACAGGAAAAGGTCACCCACTTCGGTACCAGCGCGCGCTTTATCGCCGGATGCCGCAAAGCGGGTATCCAGCCAGCAAAGACCCTGGACCAGAGCGACCTTCGGGTTGTGTTCTCCACCGGTTCACCACTGCTGCCTGAAGACTACGACTGGATCTACACCGACGGCTCCCCGGACGTGCTGCTGGGTTCCATCGCCGGCGGTACCGACATCTGCGGCTGCTTCGTGGGCGCCTGCCCGCTGCTGCCCGTCCGCCGGGGCGAAATCCAGTGCCGCTTCCTTGGCGTCGATGCCGTGGCCTACGGTGATGACGGCAAACCGGTGAGCGAGGGCCGGGGCGAACTGGTCTGCCGCCAGCCGCTGCCCTCCATGCCGGTCAGCTTCTGGGACGATCCCGAGGGTGAACGCTACCGCGATGCCTATTTCAACACCTTCCCCGGTGTCTGGGCCCACGGCGATTTCATCGAGTTCACCGAGCACGGTGGCGCCATCATCTATGGTCGCTCCGATGCCACCCTGAACCCGGGCGGCGTCCGCATCGGCACCGCGGAAATCTACCGTCAGGTGGAAACAGTCGCCGAGGTCAAGGACAGCCTCGTGGTCGGGCGCCAGATCGACGGCGACGTCGAAGTCGTCCTGCTGGTGGTACCTGCCGACAACGAGGAACTCACCCCGGACCTCCTCAAACAGCTCCGCACCCGAATCCGCGAGGGTGCCAGCCCCCGACACGTGCCCAAACACATCGTCGAGGTGCCGGACATTCCCTACACCCGTAGCGGCAAGAAAGTGGAGTTGGCGGTCGCCCGACTGATCAACGGTTCCAGGAAAGCCGATAACCGCGATGCCCTGGGCAATCCGGAAGCGTTGGATCAGATCCGGGAGCGACTGGCTGACGCGAAGCTGTTGCCGGAAGGCTGATACCCTGTGGCAGCATGAGGCGGCGTATTGTTGACAATATAAGGTCGGAATACGCCGTTTCTTTTCATCGCCCGAGAGGATGACGAAACCGTCTGAAGAGCGGTGGTGTGACCGCGGCCCAAAACTGTGCGGAGCCATGGATGGCGGAGCTCAAGCGCCCCATGGACGGGCTTGAGCGGGTTTTGGGCCGCGGGCGCACCGCCGCGATACTCCCGGATCAGAAAAATCAAAATGTTAGAAACTTTCGTAAATTCCTGCCATTTCATCGTCCTGTAACCGAAGATCTGGCATTTTTAGTCCGTTCTTATACTAAGATCGTAACCAAGAATTACGAAAAAATGGTATCTTAGTAGCCCTATCAAAAGTTCCTGAATCAGTCATGGCGCAGGCCCCCTGTCCAAAAGACCCCGGGCCCGGCAATGACCGTCCTGAATCCACCCAATAGCCTGAGGACGAAAATGACATCATCCAAAGCCAAGATTGTCTACACACTGACCGACGAGGCACCCGCTCTCGCCACGCGGTCCCTGCTTCCCATCCTGGAAACCTTCTCCAAGCCGGCTGGCATTGAATTCGAAACCAGCGACATTTCTCTCGCGGCGCGTATCCTGGCGGCGTTTCCGGATTACCTTGAGGAAGATCAGCGCGTCCCGGATGCCCTGGCTGAATTGGGTGAGTACACCAAGGACCCGGACGCCAACATCATCAAGCTTCCGAACATCTCTGCGTCCATTCCCCAGCTGCGTGCGGCCATCAAGGAGCTGAACGAGCAGGGCTACAAGGTGCCCGAGTACAAGGAGCATCCGGAGACCGACGAAGAGAAAGAAGTCCAGGCCCGATACAGCAAGGTGCTGGGCAGTGCCGTCAACCCCGTCCTGCGGGAGGGTAATTCCGATCGTCGTGCGCCGGCAGCGGTCAAGGCCTTCGCCCGCAAATACCCGCACACCATGGGCGAGTGGAGCCCGGCTTCCCGTACCCACGTCGCGCACATGCGCGGTGGCGATTTCTACTCCAGCGAACAGTCCGTCACCCTGGACAAGGCCACCAATGCCCGCATCGTGTTCGAGAACAAGAAGGGTGAGCAGACCGTTCTGAAACCCGAACTGCCGCTGCAGGAAGGCGAAGTGCTGGACGGCATGTTCATGAGCAAGAAGGCGCTGGTGAAATTCTTCGAGGACGCCATTGCGGACTGCGAGAACACCGGTGTCATGTTCTCCCTGCACGTGAAAGCCACCATGATGAAGATCTCCCACCCGATCGTATTCGGTCATGCGGTGAAGGTCTTTTTCAAGGAGCTGTTCGACAAGTACGGCGATCTCTTCGAAGAGATCGGTGTGAACCCGAACAACGGCCTGTCCTCCGTTGTCGAAAAGATCAAGCAGCTGCCGGAGTCCAAGCAGGAAGAAATCCAGGAAGCCCTGCATGCCTGCTACGAGCACCGTCCGGAAATCGCGATGGTAGACTCGGTCAAGGGCATCACCAACCTGCACGTCCCCAGCGACGTCATCGTTGATGCCTCCATGCCGGCCATGATCCGCAACTCCGGCAAGATGTGGGCCCGGGATGGCAAGCTGAAGGACACCAAGGCGGTCATGCCGGAGTCCACCTACGCCACGATCTACCAGGAAGTCATCAACTTCTGTAAGACCCACGGTGCGTTCGATCCGACCACCATGGGTACCGTGCCCAACGTCGGCCTGATGGCCCAGAAGGCGGAAGAGTATGGTTCCCACGACAAGACCTTCGAAATCAAGGAAGACGGCATTGTTCGTGTGATCGCCGAGGACGGTACCGTCCTGACCGAGCACAACGTTGAGCAGGGCGATATCTGGCGTGCCTGCCAGACCAAGGATCTGCCGATCCGTGACTGGGTCAAGCTGGCTGTCAGTCGTGCCCGCGCCACCGGTATGCCGGCCGTGTTCTGGCTGGACGACGAGCGCGCCCACGACGCCCAGCTGATCAAGAAAGTCGAGATGTACCTCAAGGAGCACGATACCGAAGGTCTGGATATCCGCATCATGTCTCCGGTTCGTGCCATCCGCTGGACCATGGAACGTCTGATCCGCGGCCTGGACACCATCTCTGTCACCGGTAACGTCCTGCGGGATTACCTCACTGACCTTTTCCCGATCCTGGAACTGGGTACCAGCGCAAAAATGCTGTCCATCGTACCGCTGCTTAATGGCGGTGGCCTGTACGAGACTGGCGCTGGTGGTTCCGCACCCAAGCACGTGCAGCAGCTGATTCAGGAGAATCACCTGCGCTGGGATTCACTGGGTGAGTTCCTGGCGACGGCCGTGTCCCTGGACGAACTGGGCGAGAAGCAGCACAACGAGCGCGCTCGTCTGCTCGGCCAGACTCTGGACAAGGCGACCGAGCGCCTGTTGGAGAACAACCAGTCACCGTCCCGGGTCACCGGCGAGCTGGACAACCGCGGCTCCCACTTCCACCTGGCCCGCTACTGGGCGGAAGAGTTGTCGAAGCAGGACGACGACAAGGAACTCAAGGAGTTCTTCACGAAACTGTCCAAGCAGCTGGAAGAGAACAAGGACAAGATCCTGGAAGAAATGACCGTGGTACAGGGGCATCCCGCCGATATCGGTGGTTACTACCACCCGCCGATGGAAAAGGTCTGCCACGTCATGCAGCCGAGCGAGACCCTCAACAAGATCCTTGAGGACGCCCGTGCGTCTGTGAAGTGATCTGGTCAGGCCCGGCCTGACAGACTGGAAAACCGGAGTGCCCGAGGGGCCTCCGGTTTTTTTATGCCTGCGCTGGAAGGTGTTATTCCTGTTGCAACGGTGCGTAGTGTCCGCCGGTGAGTGACAGCAGATCGTCCGGCGCCAGCTCGATTTCCAGGCCTCGCCGCCCGGCACTCACGTAAATGGTCGGAAAGGATTGTGCCGACTCGTCGATCACCGTGCGCAGCCGCTTTTTCTGGCCCAGCGGACTGACGCCGCCAAGCACATAACCGGTGGCTTTCTGGACTTCCTTTTTGTCGGCCATGGCGGCCTTTTTGCCACTGGCCGCCTTCGCCACCAGTTTCATGCTGAGCATGGCACTGACCGGCAGAACGGCCACGACCAGTTCCTTGCCGTCCACGGTCACCACCAGGGTTTTGAATACCTGCTCCGCCGGGACCCCCATTTTCTCCGCGGCTTCCTCACCATAACTTTCACTGTTCGGATCATGCTGATATTCGTGGATCTGGTGGCTGACCTTCGCCCGCTTCGCGGTGTTGATCCCGGGTGTCATGGGAACTCCTTTTTACGATGCTTGACTTCCCGGTTCTCGACTTGAGGCGCGGGCAGTACTATTTTGCTAGAAGAAACAGAACCGAATTCGGGATAAAGGGTATCCATGGCTTCATTCGATGTCGACAGGCGGCGCAAGCGACGCCTGGACGACGAAAGCGGTCCGGTGCGTCGCGCGCTTTGGGCCGTACTGGTTTACATTCTGTTTGGTACCGCCTGGATCGCCTTTTCAGATCGTCTGGTTGAGCACTGGTTTCCGGCATCTAATGTGCTTACCGTTGTGCAGACCTGGAAAGGCTTTCTGTTCGTGCTGCTGACAGGCGCCGTCCTGTTCGCGGTGACGCTTCGCCAGCTCAACAAGGATCGCAAGCTTTTGAGGTTGCAGCACAATCAGAGGCTGGCCCTTCGCAAGCGTGAGCGACAGTTGTCCATCCTGATGGACAACCTGCCGGGGATGGCGTACCGGTGCCGCTTTGACCAGTACTGGACCATGCTGTTTGTTTCTCAGGGGTGTGAGCGGCTGACCGGCTATCTGCCGGAAGAACTCGTGAACAATCGCAGTATTCCCTTTGCCGATCTGATAGCCAGCGACGATATCAACGAAACCTTAACCGCCGATGTTCAGGACGCCCTGGAAAAAGGCGAGCCTTTCTCCCTGGAATACCCGTTGATCCGTAAGGACGGTCGGGAAATCTGGGTCTGGGAGCGGGGGCGTGGCGTTGAGGATGACGGTGGTGAGCTGGTATTGGAAGGCATCGTTCTCGACATTTCAGATCGCAAGGCGCTCGAAGACGAACTCGAGGAACTTGCCATCCGGGATCCGCTGACCGGCCTGTTCAACCGGCGGGAAACAACCCGTCTGCTGGATGAAGAAGTGCAGCGGGCCAGGCGTTATGGCCGGTCCATGGCTGTGCTCTGGATCGATTTCGATCACTTCAAGGAGATCAACGATACCCATGGTCATGCGGCGGGTGACCGGGTGCTGATTTCCACCAGTCAGTTGTTGTCGGAAAGCGTTCGCAGTGTTGATATTGTGGGTCGGTTCGGTGGCGAGGAGTTCGTCATTATCCTGCCCGAAATGGACGTCCCCGAGGCACAGGAAACGGCGGAACGGTTGCGTCAGAAGGTCGGCGGTACTCGCATCCTGCTGGACAATGGCGACAGTGTCGGGTTGACCATCAGCGTCGGGGTTGCTGTCTATCCCGAACACGGAATCAATCCGGAAAGGCTCTGCGCTGCCGCCGACAAGGCCATGTACACCGCCAAGACCGAAGGACGCAATCGGGTCGTTATGGCACTTCGGCCAATGTCATCGGAGGAAACCCCCGACACACTCGAACCTTCAGCCTCGAACAACGATAAACGATAATATGAAGTCGATTACCCGTCGTACCCTGCACACCTTCGAAGTGCCTAAAGACCTTGCCAGCGTTACCTTCCGGGACCCCGATGGCGAACATCCCGCGGCGGCGGGCGTGTCGCCGTCCTCCGTTGAAGCCGTCTGGCGCAGTGTCGAGTCGTTGTACCGGACGGGGGTTCATCCGGGGATCCAGTTATCGGTACGTCACCGGGGCCATCAGGTCCTGCATCGGGCGATCGGCCATACCCGGGGTAACGGCCCGGAGGATGGGCCCGAAACCCCGAAGGTACCGATGACCACGGACACACCCATCTGCTATTTCTCAGCGTCCAAGGCGGTGACCGGCCTGCTGATGCACATGCTGTCCGAGCAGGGTCTGGTCAACCTGATGGATCCGGTGTCCTATTACTGCCCGGAGTTTGCCAGTCATGGCAAGCGGACGATCACCGTTCACCAGATTCTTTCCCATCGGGGCGGTATTCCGGCCATTCCACGGGAGACGCCGATCGATGTGCTCTGGGATCGGGACGAAATCTGGCGGATCCTGTGCGCTGCCAGGCCGGTAGAGGTCGATGGTGCCAAGGTGGCCTATCACGCCATCACCGGGGGCTTTGTCCTGCAACGGGTGCTGGAGAAGGTGACCGGGGCCAGTATTGAAGCCTATATCGACGAGCATCTTCGCAAACCGATGGGTATGAAGTGGTTTACCTACGGTATTGCCCCCGAACATCTCACCGAGCTGGCCACCAATTATGCCACTGGTCCGAGACCGGTCTTTCCGGTGTCATGGGTCGTGAACCGGGCCCTCGGCGGGGATATCAAGACCGTTGAACAGGTGACCAACGATCCCCGGTTCCAGGAGGCGGTGATTCCGGCCGGCAATCTCTGCGGCACGGCGGAAGAGATGGGCCGGTTTTTCCAGATGATGCTCAATGGTGGCGTCTGGAACGGCAAGCGGATATGCCGGGAAATCACCATCAAGCGGGCTGTCCAGCAGTTCGGTTCCCTGCAGATCGATCGGACCATGATGATTCCGATGCGCTTCAGTGCCGGCCTGATGCTCGGCGGCAACCCCGTTGGCCTGTGGGGCCCCCAGAGCCGGTATGCCTTTGGTCACATCGGCCTGATCAACAAAATGTGCTGGGCCGACCCTGCCCGTGATATTTCGGTCAGCCTGCTCAACACCGGCATCCCCATCGTAGGTCATCACCTGCCGGCCCTCGCGCGCTTCGTTTACACGGTGTGCAAGCAGTTCCCGCTGATTCCGGAAACCCAGCGGCCCCTGGTCGCGATCTGATTCAGAGGGTTTCGACCTGGGCTTCCAGGATGCCGAGCACCGAGGACAGGATGTCCCGGAAATCGGTCAGGGTCTGGGTGCGCTGAATGACATCTTCACGGTGTTCGTCCAGCCGCTCCAGCTTGGGCACAACCCGCCGCATCCCTTCGGTCACCACTTCGTAGGGGAAGTGGTGATCCTGAACGCTCAGCTTATTGATCTCGGCCACTTCCTGGCTGAGGATGCTGATGATGTCATAAAGCATGTCCTTGTGCTGGATACTGCTGGCTTCCCAGTAGGCATCATCCAGCAACTCCAGCAGTGACTGGTATTCTCGGAGCGTGTCCGCAACGGTGGTCTGGGTCATGGTTTTCTCGACTTCTGCTGTGGCCCGGAATGGACGGGAAACGCATTGGTTGCCAGATGGAACTATAGCAGGCGATCTGGCGTGTCAGGCATATGGGGCCGGTCCGCAAAAGTGAAACACAGTTCATTTTTATTGCAGTCCGCCCCGGGAACAGGCAGACTGCCACTCAGAAACCGGATGTTTCAGTGCTCAACGGACGAGGCCGAACATGGAAAAAACCGATCCCCCACGCCCGGCGCAGACCCGCCGCTCGGTCCGGCTGGACCAGCATGAGAGTGTGCGTAGCCACGTGCGCGACCAGGTGCGCTCCGAAGTCGAACGACTGGAACGCCGCATCGAAACCCTCCGACTTACCCGGGCGCCCCATGCCGACATCATGATCTCTGCTTACGAGCGATTACTGGATCAGAAGAGTTCTTTTCTCGAATCATGGGATTTAGTCGATTGAGAGTCTTATAGCCTCTATTGAGTTCTGCGCTCAGGAATTTTTGTGCCCGTATATTTCAGCTCTTCCTCTCCATCTTGCTGGTTACCGCAGTAGGCCGGATTTGGGGTGCTACTTTCATTGACGGTCTTATAGGAGGGTTCATCTTTTGATGTGAATACCTGAACAAGCTGGCTTTGGTAGTTTACGACAACTTTTATGCAGTCTGGCTCATCCGCCCCGATCATTATCCCCGAGGTTTTACTCAGTGTGAGTGTGTCACGTTGCTGATTAATGAACTCCTGTAATAGCTCAAGTTCACCGAGCGTTCGGCTCGTTAGATCAGTCGCCGCATATTCCGGGCGATTATATCCTGCAGTCCGAAATTCATCGCCGTCATATTGAGCGCTCCAGAATGCACTTTTCAGTTCAGGGATGTTGGTTTCAGAGTTGGCAGTGCCGCTTGCAATAAACTGAAAAGAACGAAAAATCTTATTTATCCCCGGGTTGCTTTTCCAGTCCAGTAACGGATAGATCCAGTTCTGGTCACTGGCTGGTGTTGCTTTGTCAGGATTTAGTTCCGTGAGGCGAATTAACGCGTCTTTGACTGGCGTATTGTAATTAGCGGCGTCGCCGTTGGTCAGAGCCCGGCGGACCAGATCTCGTCCGTCGTTGAAATTTCCTATCTGGTTTGAGGAGATGATTTCGTTAAGCAAATCCAATGGATTGCGAGCACGAATGTAATCGGTGCCCTCATCATTGGGTGTGAGCCCCATTAACCTGTCTAACCGAGCTTGGAGTTGATCGGAAAACCCTTGGTCATTCCCTTCGGTAGAGGGCTCGACGCCCCGATATAAATCGCGAAAAATGGTATGAGGTAGTACCGGTGGCAATCCGCTTTGGTTTTCAAGGGCAAACGTGTTGAGCGACTTATTCACATCGGTTGCTGGATTATAGTAGCTGGGTCCCCCGGCAGTTTCCGTTCCGCATCCTGCCAAATTCATCAATATTACGGAAAAAGTGGCAAAAATGCGGGAATGTCTCATTTGTGAAACTCCGGGATGCAGTAGAAGGAATTTAGCGATAGAGTGTATAAGGCTCGCGTCGACAATAACTTATAATTTGGCGTCTGGCCCGCGCGGAGATCACATTTTGCAGCAACGGTTGAACCACTCCTGTCCCCGTCCGGCGGTGTTTGTATCGCTGTTGATGGTGCTTGCGTTGCTCTGTGTGTCGGTGGCCGCGCACGGACAGGAACGGTGCCGTAACGGCACCCTGGTCGTGAACAGCAATACCACCAGCATACGGGATCTGGGTGGTTGCATCGCCTATCTGGAGGATCCGGGCAAGGCAATGACGCTGGACGACATCCTGGCACTACCCGCCGGAGCCTTCACCCTGCATGACGGCGGCATTCTCAATTTCGGCTACACTGAATCCGCCTACTGGACCCGGATTGACCTGAAAACCACCGACAACACCGCACCGTCGGACTGGATCCTGGAGCTGGCGCTGCCGCTGGTGGATCAGGCGACCCTGTACCTTGTGCGTAATGGCAAGATGGTTTCCACCGGCCGGGCCGGATACACCGATAACTGGCAGGAGCGGGATCTGTCGGTACCCAACCCCACGTTCCGTCTGAAGTTGCTGCCGGATACGGTCACTTCCGTGTACCTCCGCATTGTCACCACCAACACCTTCCGGCTTCCGATCACACTCTGGCATCCGGACAGCTACATCGAGAAAGTGTCGGTAGAGGAAGCGGTCCGGGGACTGCTCCTGGGCGCCATTCTGTCGATCCTGGCCTACAACCTCTTTGTCGCAGTGTCGGTGCGTGAACGAAGCAACGTGTATTACGTGCTCTACCTGGTTTCGGCGGTCATCTTCATATCCACCGAGCAGGTGCATGGCATCCAGCTACTGGATGAACGCCCGGCCTTTCTCAACAAGCAGTATCTTCATTTCCAGATCGTGATGACCTGGTTCTGGGGCCTGTTGATGGCCCGGTCGCTGCTGGAAACCCGGGAACACTCCGCCGACCTGGACCAGGTGATTCGCCTGTGTCTGTATTCGGTGGTGGTGACCTTTATCCTGTGTTTCTTCCTGCCCTACCACATTGCCATGGAGTGGATCGTACTGGGATCGATCCTGCTCAGTGTCATCATGATCGTGGTCAGTTACCTGGCCTGGCGCTATTACAACCCGGCCGCCCGGTCCTATTTTTTCGCCTGGACCCTGGCGCTGATCGGCGTGGGTGTCTACGCCCTGACCGTTATGGGCTACCTGCCCCTGAATACCTTCACCATGTATTCCACCCAGATTGGCCTGACCGCCCAGATCATCCTCTTTTCATTTTCGCTGGCGGACCGCATCAAGCAGGTACAGGGCGAGGCTCTTGGTTGGAGCCAGCGGGCGCTGGCCAACCTGAAGCGTTACCAGTCGCTTTTCGATAACGCCGTCGAAGGCGTGTTCCAGATGACCGTGGACCGGCGTTTCCTGACCGCCAATCCCGCGATGGCGGGGATGCTCGGCTACAGCAGCAGCGGAGAGTTGCTGCGCCACAACCCGGACGTGCTGGAGACCTGCTTCCCGCACGAACGTCTCCGGCGGCTGGTGATCGAACAGCTGGAAACGAAAGGGACCGTCAAGGGTATCGAGGCCCGCTATCTGACCCGGGACGGTGCTGAACGCTGGGCCACGCTCTCTCTTCACACGGTCTATGACGCCGAAGGGGAGCCGACCCATCTGGAAGGTACCTGCATTGATGCCACGGAGAGCCACCAGCGCCAGCGCATTGAGCGTGAGCGGGAGCAGGAGCGTCTGGAGAAAGAGCTGGCACGCAATTCGGCAGAAGCCAAAAGCCAGTTTCTGGCCAACATGAGTCACGAGATCCGCACCCCGTTGGCGGCGATAATCGGCTACGGCGAAACACTTCTGGATCCGGATCTGACCGCCATCGAGAAGCGGAACAGTGCCGAGACCGTCGTGCGTAGCGGCCGACACCTGCTGGATCTGGTGAACGACATCCTGGACCATTCCAAGATCGACGCCAACAAGCTTGATGTGGACATCGTGGCCGTCAATCTGCCGGAGATGCTGGACGAGATCCGGGCATTCTTTACACCGCGGGCCCAGGAGAAAGGCCTGGAGTTCAGCATCGTCTGTGATTTCCCCCTGCCGGAACAGATCCTCACAGATCCGACCCGGTTCCGGCAGATCATCATCAATCTGTGCGGTAATGCCCTCAAATTCACGGAAAAGGGTTCGATCACGCTCATAATACGTTGCGACAGTGACCGCGAAACCCTGATCGCCAAGGTCGTCGATACCGGCATCGGAATGAAGCCGGAACAGCTCAACCGACTGTTCGATCCGTTTGCCCAGGGCAGCGCCGCCATTTCCCGCCAGTACGGTGGTACAGGACTGGGTCTCAGTATTTCCCGCCGACTGGCGGAATTGCTGGGCGGTACCATCACGGTCAGCAGCACCTATGGCGAGGGCAGTGAATTCGAGCTGACCATCCGCACGGGCTCGCTGGATGGCGTCCATTTCCTGCGGGATGCCTCCGAGCTGAGTCAGCGTCGGCGTGCCATTCCCATGGTGTTGGCGCCGAAGCTTTCCGGCCGCATTCTGTGTGCGGAGGATAATGAAGTGAACCGGCGCCTGGTGTCGCTGCTGGTTTCACGGACCGGGGCAGAGCTCGTTCATGTGGGTAATGGCGCCGAGGCACTGGAGCTGGCGATCCGTGAACCGTTCGATCTGATTCTGATGGATATCCAGATGCCGGTGATGAACGGTCGTGACGCCACCGCGGCGCTCCGTGAGGCGGGGGTAAACACCCCGGTGATCGCATTGACGGCAAACGTCATGGCCGAGGACATTGCGGACTATCGCCTCGCCGGTTGTAATGAACATCTGGCCAAGCCGATCGATAAGCGCCGGTTCTATGAGCTGCTCGCCCGGTATCTGGTCGTCCAGCCGGGCACAGCGGCATCCGCCAGCGATCGTTACCGGGGGCGGGTCCTGGTGGCAGAAGACAATGAGGATAACCGGCAGCTGGTGGAACGGATGTTGCGCCGACAGGGCCTGGAAGTGACCTCGGTGAGCGGCGGTGACGAGGCCGTGAAAACGGCGCTCGCGGAGACGGTTCACCTGGTATTGATGGATCGTCACATGCCCGGCATGGACGGCGTGGCCGCGACCCGACTGCTTCGTCAGGCCGGATTCCGCCGACCGATCATCGCTTTCACGGCCGGAGACCAGCAGGAGACCGATGCCCTGATGGACGCTGGCTGCGATGGGGTACTGAACAAGCCGATTGATCAGGTACATCTGGATGCGCTGCTGGCTCGCTTTCTGGAAGCCACGGAAGCCCATTCCGGGGAGCCGGAGGAAGACGACATAGCGGATCTGGTGTCCCGCTTTCTGGATGGATTGGGGGGCCGCCAGAGCATCATGAACGATGCTTTGCGCAGCCGCGATAGCGAGCGCCTGCGCACGGAGGCGCACCAGATCAAGGGGACGGCCGGCGCCATGGGGTACCCGGCAATGACCCGGCAGGCGGGCACGGTCGAGGCCCTGGCAAAGAGTGCCGACCCCGACTGGGAACGGATTGGCCGTGAGCTTTCCGCGCTGAACGATATGATAGACCGGGCCCTGGCATCCCAGACGGAATCGCCCTGACCCGTTTATACCGAGGAAAACAGGAACACACCATGGCAACAACATCTCAAGACAGTGAGCAGCAATCCCTGAGCATGATGTACGGGACCTACGCGGATATCCTGTTTGTGCTCTTTCCCTTCCTGGTGATCGGTATGCAGCGGCTCTGGGATGGCAGGCTGTATGATACGCTCATGCAGCCGGATCTCAGCATCGCTGCAGCGATCCTGGCCGGGCTCGCGATGGGCAAATTTGTTCTCGGCCTGGTGGTGAACCGGGAACTGGGGCGTTACAAGGAACGCATTGTGTTTTTCATTGCGTTGACCCTGTTCGTGGTGCTGGGACCCTCAATCATTCTGATGCTGAGTATCGTCGGGAACGCGGAAGTGCCGGGTTTTGTCGCCTTTGTGCAGCCTGTCCTTCTGATCATCGCCATTTCCCTGTATAGCACGGCAGTCAGTATCAGTAACCTGCTGACCCGCTTTGCCGCTGACGAAGGGCAACCGGAGAGGGGGGAAAAGGGCCGCACGTCTACCGATCCCGACGCCCGGCCTCGCCCGGCGCCTCTGGATCTTCCCCGTAGAACCGGCAACGATGGTGTGTGAATAGCATCCGGTAATGCGGGTCAAATCACTGGAGATTAGGAATGACGGACCTTAGAGTATTGGTAGTGGAAGACGAGCCTGTCATGCGCGAGCGACTGGTGGAGATGCTTTACCATGCGGGAGCATCCAAAGTGGCGGAGGCCGTCGACGTCGCATCGGCACGTGCGGCATTCGCTGACCAGGAATACCAGATCATCCTGCTGGATCTCGGGTTGCCGGACGGCAACGGTCATGACCTGATGCTTGAATTCAAGAAGCAGCGTGAAGAGCAGCATGTCGTGCTGGTCACCGCCGATGATTCCATTGAGAGTATTCAGAAGGCCATCAGTGCCGGTGCGAATGGGTATGTGGTCAAGCCCTATTCCCAGGAGAAGATTCACGATGTGGTCAACAACTACGCCATGGTGCACGGTAATGAGATGGCGATGATGCAGGGACTGAACCGGCCGCACTGACCGGTCCGGTCCCCCGGATTCACTGGATCACGCCACCTGGCGGGCAATCCAGGAATTGTAACGGGTCGCCAGGGCGCGCACGTAACGGGCTTCGGCGCCCCCGAGGTTGCCCAGCACACCCTTGAAAATCCAGCCTCTTTCATACAGCCCAAGCACCCGCTGTTCATCGTCCAGATTGACGCGCTGGTTGAGTTTTTTGCAGATGGCATCCAGCAGTGGCAGCTTCTCCGGGCGCTTGATCGGGCCCTGGCGACTGGCCATGGGCTGATTGGCTGCACGGTGTGTCGGATGTCTTTTCATGATAGTCCCCTTATCGTTTTGCGACTGCAAAAACAAAAACCCCGGTGCCACTGGCAACCGGGGTTCCTGGGAAGTACCGACCCGGTCGCTGCAGAGGCTCCCGGGACTGACCGAAAGCCGCTAGATGTCTTTCACCATGGCGCGCACGAACTGCCCTTTGCGACAGTCGGCGGCTGTTTTCAGAATGATGGCTGGTGTCATGCGGCTCATACCGGCTCTTTGGTTTCGATTCAGCTCTCAGTGTATCGGCTATCGTCCGCTTTGCAATAGGCGCACCGCTTCGGCAAACCCTTACAGACGGAAGGCCGGCATGAACGCATAATTCGTCGCGTCACGTGTTTTACGTTGTGCAATCCGCGATGCCTGCCGCGCCAGGTGTCTATGGATCTCTCCTTTCTACGCAGCCGTCTCGGCTGCGTTTTTTTTGGCATCTCGGAAAGTTCGTAGCCAGTACTTCGTACAGACCTTTCGCAGGAATTCGAAGATAATTCGCACCCTACATTGTGAATTCCCAGACGAATAAAGAGGTTGAAACCGAACAAAATGTCCGACAAAACCGGATCTGCCAGCAACAAGTTCCGTACTGATTTCATGGTTGAGATAGCTCTGGTCGCTGCGCTTGCATGCTATCTGGTATTGGCCCGAGGGCAGGCGGTCGGCGAGGATCTGAGCTTTACCGTTGCGGGCGCGGGGCTGATGGCCTTGGCAACTTACTGGACCTTGCACACCCTGAAGAATGGGTTGCAGGTTATTGCACTGCGGCTTCGTCCTGGAAAATAATCCGTTCCCAGGTTTTGTGAAGGATCAGGGCATCGTTTGCGGCGCGGTGAACAGGCAGACCCAGGTCTGAAATGACTTGCTGACGCACGCCTGACCAGTGCCGGACCTGCTGGCTGTTGAGGAGCATGGAGATCGACTCCAGCTGAAACTTGGGTTGCGTTTTTGCGGCCCGGAACAGTCGGTGCAACCAGAAACTGTCAAACGTCCAGGCATCGCAGAAAACCTGATCCGGAAGCAGGCCGTTCAGTTGTTGCGCCACTTCTGCGACGGCCATTCCCTCTTCGTGCAGCGTTTCCCTTGAGATGCCGTGAATGCGCTCGGCGCTCTCGGACCAGTCCTGCCAGAGCACATGGGGGCTGATGAGCCAGCTGTGCAGTTCACCGTCCGGCATGCAGATACCCACCTCGATGGGATAACTTGCGATGAGATCCAGGCTTGAGGCCTCGAAATCGATGAATGCCGGAGTGAAATCGCTGGTCATGATACCCGTGTCGTTTTCAACGTTGTTTTCAGTCGAGTTTACCCGGCCCACCGCCGAGACGCGAACCCAACCTTGCCCTCCACTGTTACAATATCTCCACTCATTGTAAAACCGTGATGACACCTGCGGTTATCCAAACCCGTTGTGGGAGCCTGAATGACTGACACAGTAGTTGTGATTTACTCCGGAGGGATGGATTCGTTCACCCTTCTTCACCATGCGCGCGCCTGTGGTTATCGCGTTCACGCACTGTCCTTCAACTACGGACAGCGCCATGTTCGCGAACTGGACTGTGCCCGGGACGTCTGTCGCGATCTGGGGATTCCCCATAAGGTTATCGATATTCGTGCCATGGCAGACGTCATGAGTGGATCCGCATTGACCTCTGATATCGATGTGCCGGAGGGGCACTACGAAGAGGACAGCATGAAGGCGACGGTGGTCCCCAACCGGAACATGATCCTGCTCTCCCTCGCTACCGGCTATGCGGTAACGGCAGGCGCATCGGCTGTATGGTTTGGAGCCCACGGGGGCGATCATGCCATCTATCCCGACTGTCGCCCTGAATTCATCCAGAAGATGGATGCCGTGTGCCGGATCGCCAACTACGAACCAGTCGGGATCGAGGCACCCTTCATGGCCATGGACAAAGGCGCGATTCTCGCCCGCGGCCTGGAGTTGGGCCTGGACTACAGCCAGACCTGGACCTGCTACAACGGCCGTGACAAGGCTTGTGGTCGGTGTGGTTCCTGTGTTGAAAGGCTTGAGGCCTTTGCGGCCAACGGGGTAACCGATCCAGTGGATTACGAGGTGTCCGCCTGATGTACCGGGTCAAGGAGGCGTTCTACACACTGCAGGGAGAGGGCGCCCAGGCAGGTCGGGCCGCCGTTTTCTGCCGCTTCAGCAAGTGCAATCTCTGGACAGGGCGGGAGAAAGACCGGGCCAATGCCGTCTGCAATTTCTGTGATACGGATTTTGTCGGCACTGACGGCCAGAATGGCGGACGGTTCGAGACCGCAGAAGCCCTGGCGGATCACATCAGGAGACTCTGGCCCGACGCGGCCGGGCGGCCTTATGTCGTCTGCACGGGGGGGGAGCCTCTACTGCAGCTCGATGAGCCGTTGATCGCCGCCTTGCACCACCGAGGCTTTGAAGTAGGGGTTGAAACCAACGGGACACTGCCGGCGCCGGCGGGGATTGACTGGCTTTGCGTCAGTCCGAAGGCGGATGCTGAGGTGGTGATTGAATCCTGTGATGAACTGAAACTGGTGTACCCTCAGCCACTGGCGATGCCCGAACGGTTCGAGCATATCCATGCACACCACTATTTCCTGTCCCCCATGGCCTCACCGACGGTCCCTGCTGCCGGCGATGATCCGGTCAAGCAGAGCAACACCCGGAAGGCCACCGATTATTGCCTGGCCCACCCACGCTGGCGTCTCACGCTCCAGATGCACAAGATCATCGGCATCGACTGATGACTCAGGCGGTCGCCCTGTTGCGAGCAAGATCCGCGGCAGCCTTCTGCGCATCGCTGCGATACTGGCTGGGACTGGATCCCGTCCATCGCTTGAAGGCGCGGGTGAAATTGGCGGCGTCAGCGTAACCAAGGGCATCGGCCACCTGGCTCAGGTTCATCCGGGTGCGGGTCAGCAACTCTCCGGCCCGCTCCAGCCGCACGTCATCCACCAGATTCTGGAAGCTTGCGTCTTCTTCCTGCAGCCGTCGCTTCAAAGTCCTTTCGGACACAAAGAGGGTGGCGGCAACCCGCGCGAGTTTCGGCGGGAAAGGGTGGCTGGTCTCGATGACGCGTCGAACCCGACAGGCAAAGCCGGCGTTTTCGGTCAGGCGTTGCAGGGCTTCTTCACACTGGGCGCGTGAGGCGGCCGCGAGCTGATCATCCGAGAATCGAACCGACAGGTCGAGGCTGGCGCGGGGAATGACCAGCGCGTCTTCCATCGTATCGAACTGGACCGGTACCGGAATGGACTTCCGGAACCGGGGGAAGTAATGGGGCTCCGGACCCCGTCTCAGAATTCTCGCCCCCGCAACCGGCGTACCGGTGAGCTGGCTGCCCATGAAGGCGCAGCCAAATAACACCGCGTCCATGATGAAACCCTGCAGTGGGCCCAGGTCGACGTCGCAGGAGACGCGGAAGTGGGCCTCATCGTTGACAAGGCGTTTCTCGATTCGAAGGTGCGGTGCCCGCAGGGTCAGAAACCGGGTAAGCAGGGCCAGGCTGTCTGCCAGCCTGCGGCTGCTCATGACGGCGGTGCCGAGATTGCCATGGAGCGGGAGCTTCATTTCCCGGGCCATCAGGATGCCCAGTCCGGGCTCCCCGCTCTCGATGATGGCGCGAGTCACAAATTCGCTCGCCTGTGCCTGGCTGACCCGCAGTTCTGCGGAATTGAGACGGGAGGGATCCAGGCCGACGCGAAGGAGTAGGCCCTGATCATCAACTCCAAGACTGTGGAGCAGTTCTGCCAGGATATGCAGGTAGATCGCCGGCATACCCAGGTCCTGAGCGGTCGAGACTGAGGCGTGCATGGATGTCCTCGTTAGGTCATTCTTGTTATGTAAGGGATGAAGTCAGTTATTCGATTATCCCGTCTGTCCGCTCCCTGCCCATGGCTTCGGTGACGTCTCATTCGGCTCGATGGGCCAACTGGCCCGATCGACAGCCTTCGCTCATGCCGGCTGCGGGCCGGTTGCATAGCGCTCGACAAAGTGCCGGAGCACTGCCGCAGATTTCGCCGGTGTTTCCACCATCGGGAGGTGGCCTACCCTGGGAAACACATGCACTTCCGCGTCTGGCGTGGCCTTCTCGAACCATCGGACACACCGGGTCGGCGTGATGACATCGCGCTCTCCCCATTGGACCTGCAACGGTGGCGTGTCCGGTCCCAGGTAACGCGCCGGTGCCAGTGGATCGGCCAGCATGTCCCGGAAGATATGGCGCAGCGATTCGGTCCGTCCAAGCAGATCCGGGCCGAGCAACCCGGTCATGGCGATCCCCGACGCCGTTGGCTTGCCATTGCCCACGGTATTGAACATCCGGTAGACGCCACGCCAGTCCTGCGGAATCAATATGGCGTCACGATCGCTCTCGAACGGCGCGTTCAGGTCCGCATCGGGATGTTCGGGAATGCCCGCACTGTTGAGCAGCGTGACTGACCGGGGTGCCGGCGTCATGATGTGCGCCAGTATGGCCGCGATGGCACCACCCATGGAGCTTCCCGCCAGGTGGATGTTGTCGGTGGGCAAATCGGCCAGCCAGTCCCTGAGGCGCCTGGCCTGGCTCTCGTAGCGATAGCTGGCATCTGGCCGGTAATCGCTTTCCCCTAACCCGGGCAGATCCGGCGCCAGTACGTGCCAGTGCCTGGGCAGGCGTTGAAGCCAGAGTGTCCAGTTTTCCTTCATGGAGGCAAAGCCGTGAATCAGCACGACTGTCGGGCGTCCGTCGCCCGCCTGTCCCCTTTCGAGGTAGACCATTTCATGGCCATCCAGGGTTGTGGTGCGTCGCCGGGCATTGAGCAGCCAGCGCTGTCCGGTGCGGGCAGCGGGCCAGAGATTCGGGGCGGGGACTCTCATACACTATCCTGACACGTTAACGGTAGTATTCAGTGTAGCGGGGGCCGGCGCAGGGACGATGGCCCAGGTGCCGGCCGCCGCGGGCACCCGGGTCATCTGCCATAGTGTCAGAGGCGGAGGTCGGTGATGACTGGATTGTGGTCAGAGGAACGCCAGGGGCCGTCGACCCGATCGGCGGCCACGCCCCGGTAGCCCAGCGCCGGAGGTTCGTCGGCATTGATCAGCCAGGTCGCAGCACCGACGACTCTGGCCTCCAGCCCGGGGGATGTCAGCGCATGGTCCAGAGAACCTTTGAGGCCTCTGAAACGGTAGGTGTAGTGGTCGCAGTTTCCCGGTCTGCAGGGATGGCGTTGGGCAACCTCGTTGCGGTATCCGTGCTTCCGGAAGACGGTCAGAGGCGCCTCCCGGGAGTAGCTGTTGAAGTCTCCGGTTACCAGCGTACCTACCATACCGGTTTCGGGCGCGAGCCCGTTGAGCCACTTGGTTACGGCCTCGGCCTCCCGGGTTCTCCGGTGGTTGAAGCAGCCCTGTCCATCGCTCTGGTCCCGATCGGCACCGGTGGCGTGCCGGCAGGATTTGGATTTTAAGTGAACGACAACGACCCGCAGCGATGGCTGGTCGCCGGGTCGTCGAAACGATTGCGCTACGGGTGGACGACCCCAGTCCCTGAACGGGCCGCTGTTCAGTCGGTGAGGGCGTCCCGTGGGAACCAGTCGATCAGCACGGTAGAACAGCGCTGTCCGGATGGCATCCGAGCCGTCCTGTCCGGGGGTTCTGACGAAGTCCCAGGCGGGCCCCAGGGCACGGCCAAGCTGGTTGATCGCGCTGGCTGCCCCATACCCATCGTTCTCAAGTTCGGTCAGTGCCAGGATGTCCGCATCGGGTTGGCTCAGCGCCGTGACGAGCCGCTTCTGCTGTTGCTGAAATTCGCTTTCGGATCGTGCGCCGCGCGCGGTCGGAAAACCTCCCCCTTGTCCGTCACCATTAAAAAAGTTGTTCAGGTTCAGGGCGACAATCCGGACGGTCCTCTCGCCCGGCGGGCGCGTCGGGGGCGGGGATCTGGGATTGATCGTGGCCAGGGTGGGAGTGCCGAGAGGTTGCAGGCGCCACCGTTTGAACCGGAAATCGAGAATGCCGCCAAGATCCTTCAGTGTGTCTCCACTACGAACGGTTGCCCGGCCATGCCCGGGGTCGTCAGGCCAGGGGAGTGGCTTTGGCTGACGGACGCCACGACCGTCATCAAGCACGAGTTGTCCGTGGTGGATGTTGGCGAGTTTCCTGGCCGTCGAAGATGCGGGTGGCAGGTATTCTGTTGGTACGATGGCATCCGTGGACCCCAGGACCAACTCGCCATACCGTGCGAAGTTGTGCGTATCGAGCACGGTCATGCCGGTCGGCAGTTCAACCCGCATATTCTCGAACGCTTTGAAAGTGTCCGGATCTTCAGCCCTCAGAGTGACAGCGCCGGGCATCGTGCCATCGCGACAGACTCGCAGCGAGTCGATGTCCGCCAGTTCCGTCAGGCCATGGAATTCCCGGACGATACCGGTAACGCGAAGGCGCTTTCCGGGGGATCCGGCGCTGCGTCGCGTGTACACGAACAGAGCTTCGGAGGTGGCCGGGTCATCGTCGGTTTCGGTGTCGGCCTGCTGGAGATAGAAACCCCGGAATCCGCCAGGATTGCGGGAATCGAGCGTCAGGATGCCCTCGACGGTGACGCGCTTTCCTTCGAGTGGAGAACGGGGCCCTGATCCCTGGACGGCATGGATGGGAGTGAACTGGTCACCACACGGGGTGGTTGCGGCAAGGACGGCGGATGTCCCGGGGAAGATCAGGCACGCGGCGACCAGTACACGGTAAAACAGCATCGCGGGCCGGTCAGCAGAGACCCGCGACTGCCTTGAGCGCCCTTTCCCGGCGACTGCCGAAGCCAAGCTGATCCGGATTGGCCAGTTCCAGTTGCTGGATCAATGGGTCCGGATGCTGATTATCAAAGGCAATGCCCAGTTGCGTCAGAACATAGGGCGCCAGTGCGGCGCGGGTCCGGATTTCCAGGCGCCCACCGGTCATTCCGTAATCCCGGGCTATGATCTCTCTCTGCGGTGCTGTCAGCCGCTGATCCGGGGTGACGAGGAGCACGACCTGACGGTTCCAGTCCTCATCCTGGTCTCGAGTATGTCTGGCGCGCTGGCGCAGGGCTTCCGGTGCCTTGCGGAAGCGGGTCAGGGCAAAATCCCGGAATTCACGATTGGAGTCGCACCAGGCGCGCAGGTGCCAGTTGGCGCCATTACACACCAGGGTATGGGGCTCTATGATGCTTTCGACCGGTTCGGGCCGGCTCAGGGACGTATAGCTGGCTCTCAGGCGACGCCCATTGCGGGTAGCAGTGACCACCGCCCGCATGGTGTCGGGTGAGATGGCCTGGCTCGGGGCCTGGACCACGTGACTGTCAGGCAACCCGATATTGAGCGCGTCCACGGTGTGGCTGAGAGTTTGCTGGCGCGCCAGCAAATCCACATACTCACTGACCTGGCCACTGGTGACCACCGGCTGGAAATCCGGTGCAGGGACATATCCCTTGAGGTGGCGGTCATACACCAGATTGCCTGGCGCAAGCTCGCGCAGGTAGGTGTTGATGTCCTTTGACGCCTGCTGGCGGCCAATTCCAAAACCGTGGCAGATGTGATTGGTGGTCAGCCGACCTTCCCAGTAAGCGACGGTTTCGATCAGTCGATATCGAAGCAGCAGATCCCAGCGGATGGGCCAGTCCGTTTTTTTCATATCCAGGGTGCTCGTTGGAATCGTTTGAAAACGTGAATTTATGGTACCTGCTCGCGGAGTTCGGGTCTGTTACGGCCCATTAATAATGTAAAATCTTGTAAAAGCAATCTCCGTGCACGAAAGCCTTCCCGTATCGGCAATTGCCTAGTGGTGCGTCCGTCCGCTTGCTGTTCTAATGCCGTGCCCGGCAATTCCGGGTTCCCGCTGCTATCTTGTCCATATTCGACTGTTCCCGTAACACGTGTCCTGGAGCCCGTTGTCATGACCCGTATGGTCGCTTCCCTGTCTGCTCTGATTCTGAGCATTGTGCTTCTGGTAAGCGGCAACGCTTTTCTGATGACCCTGCTGGGCATCCGCCTGAGCATTGAGCAGGTTCCACCCGATGTCATTGGCTGGGTGCTGGTCTGTTATTCCATCGGGTTTGTGCTGGGCACGCTTTACGTACACCGCATCATTGGCCGGGTGGGCCATATTCGGGCCTTCGCCGCCCTGGCAGCATTGGCGGCTATCGTTTCCCTGATGTACCCCATGGCCGTATCCACCGTCTTCTGGGCGGTTTTGCGGGTCCTGTCCGGATTTACCGTCGCCGGTGTACTGGTGGTCATTGAAAGCTGGTTTTCCAGCCGTGCCACCAACGCCAATCGGGGTGCCCTGTTCGCCGTCTATCAGATCGTCTTCTATCTTTCGGCCGCCAGCGGACAGTTGCTGGTGAACGTCGGTGATCCGGCCAATTTCATGCCTTTTTCCCTGGCCGCCATTCTGTTGACCCTCGCGCTGGTGCCCCTGTCCCTGACCCGTATGGAGGCTCCGGCTATTGAGCAGGTCAGTCGCCTCTCTTTCTTCGTTCTCGCGCGGGAATCCTTTACCGGCGTAGCGGGTGCCCTGATCTGCGGCATCCTGATTGGCGGCTTTTATGCCCTCGGCCCGGTCTACGCCACGCTCACCGGGCTCGATGTCGCCCGTACATCCACATTCATGGCCAGCGCCATTGTGGCGGCCATGATTCTGGCCTGGCCGCTGGGCCGGCTCTGTGACCTTTTCGATCGTCGGCGCGTGATGTTCTGGGTAGCGCTGACGGGCGCGGCCGCTGCCGGGGCGGTCGGCCTGCTCGGTGCACTGAACCTGTGGGTTCTGACCCTGCTGGTCGGTGTATTTACCGGCCTGTCGGCAACGGTCTACCCGATTGCCGTGGCGATCACCAATGACCGGATGGAAAGTTCCCGGATCGTGTCCGCCAGCGCGACGCTCCTGTTGAGCTATGGTGTTGGCAGTGTCATTGGTCCCATCGTCCTTGCCGAACTGATCGGTCTGATCGGTCCCCGTGGGCTGTTCCTGGGCGATGCCGCCGTTCTGGTCCTGCTGGCGGTGATCACCAGCTACCGCATCAGCCATACAGAGGATGTTGCTGTTGCCGATCAGGAGCATTTCGTACCGGCCATGCCGGAGTCCTCACCCGTTCTCACCGAGCTCGACCCACGTAACGAGGATTTCCATCAGTCTCCGGAAGCCCACACCATGGCGCAAGAGGCCGAGCAGGCCAGATAACCGGATCGTAAGGTGATATTTTTGCATTGGCATCTGTTTTTTTCTCAATGGTTAGCATACTATTGGTAGCTATCTGATAATGTAAGCATAGGCTTTGTTGCGGAGCGGTCCGCAGTGACAGTCATTTCCTCTCGGAAAGGAGCGATAGTTCATGAGAGAACAGTTTCCATTCGCGGTGGCACGGGTTACACGTCGCTGGCGCAAAATGCTGGATGAGCGCTTGAAGGATCTGGGCGTTACCCAGGCTCGCTGGAGCACCATGGTCTACCTGCAGCAGGGTGGTGAAGGCCTGACGCAGAGAGAACTGGCCAGCTTGATGGCCATCGAGAACCCGACGCTCGTGCGTCTGCTCGATAGCCTGGAACAGCAGGGGCTGATCGAGCGCCGTCCCTGCCCCAACGATCGTCGGGCCCGGCGTCTGCACCTGACCGATGCCGGACGTTCCTTTATGGACGATCTGTCCGAGCGGGCGGCGAGGTTGCGTGAGGAAATGCTTGATGGCGTCAGCGATGAGGACATCGAGGTCAGTCTGCGCGTTTTCCACAAGATCATGGAAAATGCGGAAAAGCAGAGATCATAACGGAGTCCGGACCTGTCCGATAATACGGTAGAGGGGCTCCGAGCCCGATACGGCGAACGCTGGCGCTGGCTGGCGGTGATCACGGTGATGCTGGGCACCATGGCGACGGTGCTCAGTGCAACCGTCGTCAATGTGGCGCTGCACGACATCATGGTCGAATTCGGCATCCGCCAGGGACAGGTGCACTGGCTGGCCACCGGGTTTATCGCCGCCATGACCACCACCATGCTGGCGTCGTCCTGGCTGCTGGACCATTTTGGCGTCCGCAAAACCCTGGCCGCGGCCATGACTGTGTTTACGGCCATATCCGTTGCCGGCGGTTTCGCCGATTCACCGTCCCAGCTGATCGCCGCCCGCGTGGGCCAGGGGGCGATGGCCGGGTTGATGCAGCCCATGGGCATGTACCTGGTGTTCCGGATATTCCCCCGGGATCGCCGGGGCCAGGCGATGGGTATCTACGGCACGGGCGTGATCCTGGCGCCCGCCCTCGGACCGGTGTTGGGTGGGTTCCTGGTGGATGAGATGAACTGGCGCTATGTCATGTTCGCACCTGCCCCGGTGACGCTCATCGGTGTGGTGATGGCATGGCGTTTTCTGCCGCTCCCGCCTTCCCGTCCGGAACCCTACCGATTCGATACGCCGGGGCTGCTGCTCCTGGGTGCCACCATCGGGCTGGCTCTGGATACCCTGAACCGCCTGCAGGAGCTTGCGGGGCAGGAGTGGCGGATCGGGGTTCAGGCCATTGTCGTGCTGGTGCTGCTGACGCTCTTCGTGATTCGGGAGCGATCGACCCGGCACCCGCTGGTCAATCTGGCCCTGTTACGTATGCCCTCCTTCCGCAATGCCAATCTGGGCGCCATGGCACTCGGGCTCGCGCTGTTCGGGTCGACCTATCTGGTGCCCCTGTTTGTCCAGACGTCGCTGGCCTTCTCCGCCACGGAAGCCGGACTGCTGATGCTGCCCGCAGGCATCGTTCTGGGGATGACCTTTCCACTGGCCGGTCGGCTGGCGGACCGGCAGAGTGCCCGCAGCCTCGTGGTTTTCGGGATCGTGATGTTTGCCATCTCGGCGACGCTGTTCGCCATCTCCGACAAGAGTCTGGCGTTTGGCTGGCTGGCGTTCTGGACCATCCTCGGCCGCATCGGTATCGGATTCATGTTGCCGGCGCTGTCGACCGGCGCCCTGAATCCCCTGGCGCCGGAACAGCTGGGTGCAGCGTCCAGTACCATCAATTTCACCCGGCAACTCGGTGGCGCGTTCGGGGTGAACATCGTTGCGTTGACGGTAGAGTTCGGCGAGCACAGCGATGGCCTGCCCACCATTGATGCCTTCCACAATGCCTGGTGGCTGGTCGCGGCTTTCGTCGCGCTCGCGGTGATTCCGGTCTGGCGAATGCGCGCCTAGTTCGGTTGCGCGCGGAAGGGTAATTGGCTAGGATAGCGCTTCCTTCAGGGGAGTAGCCTCCGTGCCGTCGAATATCGCCGGCCGGACGATGGTCAACACACTTGGGGCTCAATCTCCATGGCCATCGTGTCTCGCATTGCATCGGTGCGGGTCTGGCAAGACCTGAGGCAGATCACCTCCAAAGGGCGGAAGGTGAGCTGTCTCATGTCTGACTTTCCGCCCTGGAGCTGTAATCCTCATGGACGCATTCCTCGCCTCGACGGCCGCCGTCGCGATTGCCGAAATCGGTGACAAGACCCAACTGCTGTCTCTGTTCCTGGTCGCCCGCTACGCCACCCGGCTGCCGATCATTCTGGGCATTCTGATCTCCACCATTCTCAATCATGCCCTTTCCGCATGGTTTGGCGCCTGGGTTGCAAAGTGGATTCCCGAGGCGTGGCTGCCCTGGATACTGGCAGTGAGTTTCGTTGCTATTGCACTGTGGCTGCTGGTGCCGGACAAGGACGACAGCGAAGACTCCAAATTCCTGGGCATGGGCGCTTTCATGGCCACCACCATCATGTTCTTCCTGGCGGAGATCGGCGACAAGACCCAGGTCGCAACCGTGGTCCTGGCGGCCAAATTCGATGCGACATTATGGGTTATCATGGGGACCACCGTGGGGATGTTGCTGGCCAACATACCGGTTATCATGGCGGGGCGCTGGCTGATGGAGCGAATGCCGCTGGCAACCGCACGAATCAGTGCCAGTATCCTGTTTGCAATCCTGGCGGTGGTCACAGTCTGGACCACCGTGATGAACTCCTGAGCACGCCCGCTGTCACGGGATGCGAGAACGAGAGATTTCGGAACGACATTATGCAGTTTGGACTTTTCTGGAAATGCCTGGTCTTTCTGGTGCTGGTATCGCCGCTGGCCTATGCCGCGCCCTCCAAGGAGCAACAGCAGGAGCAGGATGCTGCGTCGGCCCAGTCCGAACCGGATCGCACACCTCGGGTGCCAACGTTCCGCATTCACGGCGATCTCGCCGGCCACCTGCAGTCGTTCAAGACGCATTATGAGGATACCTTCGCGTCCATCGGCAGCCGCCTGGCGCTGGGCTACCTGGAGCTGGTCAAGGCGAATCCGGGCGTGGATCCCTGGCTGCCCGGTGAAGGGACCACTATTACGCTACCGCGCCAGTATGTGATTCCGGACGACTTCCACCGTAAAGGGATCGTGATCAATCTGGCGGAATACCGGCTCTACTATTTCACCGACAAAGGTGACGTGCAGGTCTATCCGGTGGGGGTGGGCACCGACGAGAATCCCTCCCCGCTGACCGATGCCAAGGTCACCATGCCCCTGGAGTCGCCCGCCTGGTATCCGCCCAAGAGCATTCGTGCGGCCGCCGAGGCGTCCGGCGGGTATCTGCCCAAGATGATCCCGCCCGGACCGGATAACCCGCTGGGTACCCACGCATTGCTGCTCAGTGAGAAGGGTTACCTGATTCACGGTACCAACAAGAAGTTCGGCGTGGGTACGCCAGTCAGCCATGGTTGCTTCCGGATGTACAACGAGGACATTTCCCGCTTTGTCTATCAGGTGGACAAGGGCACACCGGTCCAGATCGTGCGTGACCCCGTCAAGATCGGTATGTCGGAAGGCGAGGTCTGGCTGGAAGTGCACCGCCCGCACGAAAAATACCCCCAGGACGAGCGGGATCAGCTCTGGCAGAAAGTCACCGAGGAAGTCGAGGCATTCCGGAAAAGGCATCCCGGCGTAGAGATGAAGCGGCGGGCCATTGAGTTGGCGGTAGACGAGGCATCCGGTATTCCGACCATGATTGGTGAGCAGGTCGCCCGTATGGCGGCGGATGACACGTCGGAGGAAAAGACGCCGAAGAAGGCGAAAAAATCCGAAAGCGGGCCTGAACTCTATTTTTGAGGCCCGGTGCGGGTGACGGACACAATAACGATAACGAGGAGAATCCATGAGTCGCACCATTATGATCACCGGCGCCAGTTCCGGCCTCGGTGAGGGCATGGCCAGGGAATTTGCCGCCCGCGGCGATAATCTCGCGCTCTGCGCCCGACGGACCGAGCGGCTGGATGCCCTGAAAGAGGAATTGCAGGGGCGATACCCCGGGCTGACGATCAGTGTCCGTGCGCTGGACGTGAACAATCATGATCAGGTATTCGATGTCTTCCGCGCGTTCCGCGATGAGTTCGGCACCCTCGACCGGATCATCGTCAACGCCGGGATCGGCAAGGGGCAGCCCCTGGGTACCGGAAAATTCCGGGCCAACCTTCAGACCGCCGAAACCAATTTCGTGGCGGCGCTGGCCCAGATGGAAGCAGCGATGGAGATTTTCCGGGAACAGAACCGGGGCCATCTGGTAACGGTGTCGTCGGTGACGGCCGTTCGGGGGCTTCCCGGGAACGTCACCACCTATGCCGCGACCAAATCGGGTCTGGCGGCACTTTCCGAAGGTTTGCGGGTCGAACTGAAGAAATCCGGCTCACCGATACGGGTCACGACGCTGTATCCGGGCTATATTCGTACCGAGATCAACGAAAAAGTGAAAAATACCCCGTTCATCGTGGATGCCGAAACCGGTTGCCGTGCCATGGTGAAAGCCATCGAATCGGGGCGCAACGAGTGTTTTGTGCCGGGCTGGCCGTGGACGCCAATCGGTTTCATTCTGAGGCGTTTGCCGGAGTCGATGCTGGCAAAAATTTTCTGACGATCGCGGAGACGTGCCATGCAAGGAATGCCCTCGGCCAGATCCAGATCCCCCGGGAGGCGCCTCGCCTTCGCGCTGGTTGCCTTTCTCGGACTGCTCCTGGCTGGTTGGTCGCTGTTCCAGGACCTGTCCGCCCAATCCGGCCCCCGTCAGGCATTGGTGCTGAATGTTGAGGGCGCCATCGGTCCTGCGACCATGGATTATGTGACCCGAGGTATACGGCGCGCCGAATCGGCCAACATGGCGCTGGTGGTGCTCCGGATGGATACCCCGGGCGGTCTCATGGAATCCATGCGCGGCATCAACAAGGCCATCCTGTCCTCCGAGGTTCCGGTGGCTACCTATGTGTCGCCGCAGGGGGCCAGGGCGGCCAGTGCCGGTACCTATATCCTCTACGCCAGCCATATTGCCGCAATGGCCCCGGCTACCCACCTGGGTTCTGCGACGCCGGTCCAGATGGGCGGGTTGCCGGGAAGCGACCCGGGAACCCCGTCGGATCAGGATCAGGGCGGCAGTGACGGCAAGACGGCCATGGAACGCAAAATCCTGGAAGATGCCGTGAGCTACATCCGCAGTCTGGCGGACCGACATGGGCGAAATGCCGACTGGGCTGAAGCGGCGGTGCGTGATGCCGTCAATCTGGGTGCCGATGACGCGCTGAAACAGAATGTGATCGATGTCGTGGCGCCTGACGTGCCAGCGCTGCTCGCCAGCATCGACGGCCGTACCGTTACCCTGGCAGCCGGTGACCGGGTACTCCATACCGCGGGCCTGGAGCTGGTGCGGGCGGAGCCGGACTGGCGGACCCGTCTGCTGTCGGTGATTACCGATCCCAATGTTGCCTATTTCCTGATGATCATCGGTTTCTACGGCATCATTTTCGAGCTGGCCAGTCCCGGCGCCATCTTTCCCGGTGTGATCGGAGCGATCTGCCTCGTGCTTGCCCTGTTTGCCTTCCAGGTGCTGTCGGTGAATTACGCCGGCCTGGCATTGGTGTTGCTCGGCCTGGCCTTTATTGTCGGCGAGGCATTCGTGCCCAGCTTCGGAATCCTCGGGATTGGAGGCATCGTGGCGTTTGTCGCCGGCTCGGTCATCCTGATGGACGGAACCCACCGGGACATCTCCCTGCCAACCGTGGGCGGAACCGCTCTGGTGGCCGCAGGGTTCATATTGTGGACGGTGACCCGCTTCATGGGGCTCCGCAAAAAGCATCCGGTGATCGGTGCCGAGCAGATTGTGCACGAGCAGGGAACCGCCCTGGATGAATTTTCCGCCGAACATGGCCACTACTCGGGCCATGTGCGAATCAGCGGCGAGCGCTGGAAGGCGCGGAGCTCGACGCCGGTGGCGGCCGGAGACCCGATCCGGGTGACCGGTATCGATGGATTGACGGTAACCGTCGAGGTCGTTCAGGAGACTGACTGACCCGGCGTACATGTGTTCTGTGTGAACAAGGAGAGACCCTATGATCGGCAATCTGATTCCCTACCTGGCACCGGCAGTGATTTTGCTGCTCATTCTGGTGTCGGCCATCAAGATCCTGCCCGAGTACGAACGTGGCGTGGTGTTTTTCCTCGGCCGGTTCCAGGGGGTCAAGGGCCCCGGCCTGATTATCGTGATCCCCGGCATCCAGCAGATCGTGCGGGTGGACCTCCGGGTGATTGTGCTGGATGTGCCCAGCCAGGATGTCATTTCCAAGGATAACGTGACAGTCCGGGTGAACGCGGTGCTGTATTTCCGGGTGGTCGATCCGGAACGGGCCATCATTCGGGTTGAAGACTACAACTCGGCCACCAGCCAGTTGGCACAGACCACCCTTCGCTCGGTTCTCGGTAAGCACGATCTGGATGAGATGCTGTCCGAACGGGACAGGCTCAATGCGGATATTCAGGAAATCATCGATGCCCAGACCGAGGAGTGGGGCATCAAGGTCGCCAACGTGGAAATCAAGCACGTCGACCTGAACGAGTCCATGATCCGTGCCATTGCCCGTCAGGCCGAGGCCGAGCGTGAGCGGCGAGCCAAGGTCATTCATGCCGAGGGTGAACTGCAGGCGTCTAAGAAACTGGTGGAAGCGGCACAGGTGATGTCTGCCAATTCAGGGGCCATGCAACTGCGCTATCTGCAAACCATGGCGGACATGAGCGGCTCCAATGCCTCGACCATCATGTTCCCGATGCCGATGGATCTGCTCCGGCCGTTCATGGAAAAAGCCTCTCAGGGCAAGGGCCCTGTCGCCGAAAAAGACGAGTAACCGGGCATCCGGGCACAAAAAAAGGCCGGACTTGCCGGCCTTTTCTGCTGAACTTCCGGGCCTTACTTCTGGCTGGAAGTCTGCAGCATGCGCTTGGCGCGCTCGTTGGCCTCGTCGGCAGCCTTCTGTGCTGCGCGGGCTGCGGCCAGAGCTTCTTCAGCAGTCTGCTGGGCAGTGCGTGCAGAGCTGGCAGCGCTGTTGGCAGTGTTCATTGCGTTTTCAGCAGTCTGCTCGGCAGAGCTGGCAGTTGCGTTGGCCTCGTCGATAGCGCCCTGGTCGGTGGTGGCACAACCTGCAGTAACGGCAGTGGCCAGTGCGAACCCGGCGATCATCAGTTTACGCATGGTAAATCCCCTTATTGGTTGAGTTATTTCCTGAGTTCCGGAAGTCAGTATAGACCACTTCCTGATAAACCGGCTCCGATGGATGTTTTCCAACGAATCGTAAAACAGTGTAAATCACACACCGGCGAAATGTTAACTCAGTATACGTAAATTTTTAGTCCCTATGACAGCAACTTAATCGTTGCTTCATCTCTATTCACGGCAGAATGCGGATCGGGGTTCCATTGGAAACCAGTTGCCAGATCTCATCCATGGCCTTGTTGTTGACCGCGATGCAGCCATCCGTCCAGTCCAGACCTTCATAGGCAAAGGCCATGTCGCCGGCATTATTCGGAAGGCCATGAATCATGATGCTGCCGCCCGGATTCAGGCCCCAGGCCCGCGCCAGCTCCCGATCGTGGGCACTTGGATAGGAAATGTGGATGGATTTGTAGAAGTCACTGTGGACGTTTCGCCAGTCCAGGGTGTACTGGCCTTCCGGGGTCCTCTCGTCACCCTCGTACAGCTTGTGCCCTTCGGGATTGTCGCCCAGGGAAATGCGGTAACTGTGAACGATCTTGTCATTGGCCATGAGGAAGAGGCGGCGTTCTGCTTTTTTTACCACCACCTGGGTGATGTCGACGGCACCCGCTTTGGCCGGCATGCGAGTATCGGCCTTTGCGAGCAGGTCCGCGGAGGCAGCCGGCAATGACCAGAACGCGAGGCTGATCATCAGGGAGAGGAATACGTGTTTGAGGAAGCCCATAACCTTTACTTACCAAAGATTCATCTTTTCAGGCCCTTTATATCACAGGCTCACGGCGTGCTGTTAAGGGGTTCTGTTACGTTTTTTGGCCATGTCGTTCTTCCATCAAACATTTTGTGAACTGTCCATCTTCAGGCCGACTTTTGTAACCCGGTCCGCATCGGTCGCGCGGGCCACCAGGGTGACCGGCCCGAGCGTGACCGTGTCACCAACGACCGGATGCCCTTTGGTCCGCCGGGAGAAGCATTCCGCCAGGGTAATCTCCGGGGCCAGTTCGTCAAACTCGATGCCGTAAACCTGTTCCACATCGCCCAGCAGCGCATCACCGTTGAGTACGAAATCGCCGAAAAAGGCCCGTTCGGCCAGATATTCCGGTGCATGCCGACCACTGAGAGCCTTGCCGAGATCGGGCAGGACGGCCGGGGTGGCGAACATGGCCACCATGTCGCCACTGGATACTTCGAGGTCGGCCTTGGGTTGCAGGCATACACGGTTCCGGAACACGCCGGCCACCGCCGTGTTCTCCGGAAAGCGCATCTGGCTGAGCTTTCTCGGGGTTTCCCAGTTCTTGCCTCGAAGGGGAAACAGCATCAGTTCGTGGTCCCCGGCTGCCGGCGCATCCAGGGGCAGGCGACGAAACGGGTCATCCCCGGCGGGCACTTCCAGGCGCATCTTGCGGGCCAGCGGTGCCATGGTCGTCCCCTGGACAATCAGGGAGACCAGCACGATGAAAAAGGCTGCGTGGAAAATCAGCTGGGAGTCCGGGAGACCGGCAATGATCGGGAACAATGCCAGCACGATCGGCACCGCGCCTCTCAGGCCCACCCAGCTGATAAAGCCCAGCTCGCGGGGCTTGAATCCGAATGGCCAGAGCGTGGCCAGGACGGTCACCGGACGGATCACGAAGATCAGGGCCAGTGCCAGTACCAGACCGCTGCCTGCGAGCGGCAGCAACTCCGAGGGCGTTACCAGCAGGCCGAGCATCAGGAACAGGCAGAGCTGCGCCAACCAGGCCAGACCGTCGTGAACCTGCAGGATCATGGGCATCATGCGGACCGGGCGGTTACCGATGACCACACCGGTCAGATAAATCGCGAGAAACCCGCTTCCGCCCAGGGCGTTGGTGGCGGAAAACACCGAAATGCCGGCGGCAGCCACCAGAAGTGGGTACAGGGACGGGGTCAGACGGATCCGGTTGGCCAGTTCCACCACCGCGTAACCCCCGGCAATCCCGGCGACCCCGCCAATACCGAACTGTTTGACCAGCATCATCAGCGCAGACCAGGTGGCACCGTCACCGTGATTGGCAATCAGCGCAACCAGCATCAGGGTCAGGAAAATGGCCATCGGGTCGTTGCTGCCGGACTCAATCTCCAGGGTGGCGCTGACCCGTTCGTTGAGATGAAGGCCCCGACCCTGCAGCAGGGCGAATACCGCCGCCGCGTCGGTGGAGGAAATGATTGCGCCAATGAGCAAGGCAGTCAGCCAGTCCAGGTCGAACGCCCATCGGGCCACCACGGCCGCCCCGGCTGCCGTCATGAATACCCCGACGCTGGCCAGGACCAGGGCCGGCCTCAGACCGACCCGGAAGGTTTCGGCCCGGGTACGCATACCGCCATCGAGGAGGATAACGCCAAGTGCAAGGTTGGCGATCACGAAGGCCAGTTCGAAGTTGTCGAACTTGATGCCGCCGGGGCCGTCCTCGCCCATGACCATGCCCACGACGAGGAAGATCAATAGCACCGGCATGCCGACACGGCTGGACAGTGGGCTGAGCACAATGCTGATCACCAGCATCAGGGCACCGACGAGGGTGAGGGTTGGGTCCATTCAATCTCCAGACAACGCTTGCCCGACCGGGGTCGGACCGCTTATATTTCCTTCGCAGCGAAAGCAAATGCGGGTGTAGCTCAATGGTAGAGCAGAGGCTTCCCAAGCCTACGACGAGGGTTCGATTCCCTTCACCCGCTCCAGCCTGATGCCGCCGGACCTTTGATACAGACTTTAACGGATTAGGGCCAGCAGGAACCAGTGTTGACAGGCATCAAAGCATTTCCGGATAGTCCGGGTACTATTGACCTGTGAGTAACTACAACCTGTACCGTGTGTGATCGATATAGTCCCGGGTAGGGTTTGCGGATTCTGGTTTCGGAAACGTTCACTATATGACGCTTAGCCGGATTGTCACAGTGCTTCTAATGGTTCTCATGTTGGTGAGCGGCCCCTCTGTCGGCGCAATTCCTGGTCACGGCGGTCTGCAGTATGCCTCTGCCACTGTGTCGGAAGGGCCGGATTGCGGAACTCAGGTAGCGATGATGGGCGCTTCCGGTCAGCTGATGGCGGGTGGCTGCGGGAGTGTTGCGCAATCCCACTGCATGATCAGCGTTCAGCAGTGCACGAGCCTTCCGGTCGCCAGCTTGCCCTCCCCTCTGCACCTACCTTCTGAATCCTCGGTGGTTCGCCGGCTTTTCCCGCATACAGCAATCCTTTACCAAAGTCCCCTGCTGGACGTTCTGACGCCTCCTCCTGATCTCCTTTCCTGAATACCAGTGTGTTCCAGGACTGAGCGATTCTGCTCAGACCATCATTGACTGTGTTTCCACCCGTGTGTCGGAAACGGCACGACGGTTTTTATTTGAGGAGATCACTATGAAATTTCAAACGACTCTGGGCCTGACTGCCCTCGTCATTGGCGTATTCGCCATCGGATATCGGCTCCAGGCCGCGAGTTTCGGCGACGAAGTTTCTCCGACTGCGTCTGCCCCTGTGGCGGAAGGGCCGGCCATGACCGTCTTTAAAAGCCCGACCTGTTCCTGCTGCGCCCGCTGGGTGGATGATGCGAAAAACGCTGGCTTTGACCTGACGGTGAAAAACACCAACGACATGAACCGCATCAAGGCCGAATACGGAGTGCCACAGACCATGATGTCCTGCCACACCGCCGTCGTGGATGGCGTTGTGATCGAGGGCCATGTGCCGATGGAGGATATCCGTGCATATCTGACCAATGGCACCTACCCGCTGGGCGACCGCACCATCGGTATTGCAGTCCCGGGTATGCCGCAGGGCTCGCCGGGTATGGAGACCGGACGACAGGACAACTTTGAGGTTGTGGCGTTTGCACCCCGCGGACACACCAAAGTCCTGAAGCGTTACGAGTTCTGATATGCCGGATCTTGCCACCTGGGGTGTCATGGCTGCGTTTCTGGGCGGACTGCTGTCATTCCTTTCCCCCTGCACACTGTCGCTGGTGCCCGGCTATCTGTCCGTGGTTACCGGCGGCGCTGTCCATGAAAGCGAAAATCGCCTGAAGGCGTTCTGGCTGAGCTTCTGTTTCGTCCTCGGATTCAGCGTTATTTTCATTGCCCTCGGTGCGAGCGCCAGCCTGCTGGGCCAGTGGCTGAGGGTGTACCGCGAGGAGGCTAATCTTGTAGCGGGGTTGCTGATCGTCCTGATGGGCCTGTTCATGCTTGGCTGGTGGAGTATGCCGGCACTGCAACGGGACTGGCGCTTCGGACACACCCTGGAGGGCGGGCGGCCAACCGCGGCCTTCCTTCTGGGGCTTGCGTTTGCTATTGGCTGGACGCCCTGCATCGGTCCGATTCTCGGAGCCATACTGGCCCTGAGCTCAACACAGGCGAACGCAGAGACCGGTATCGTCTATCTGGCCATGTACTCGGTTGGACTGGCGATCCCGTTTCTGGGAACGTCGCTGTTCATCGAGCATTTCCGGGTAAGGTTGCGCCGGTTTGGCCACTGGAGCCGGTATCTGCGGATGTTTGCGGGTGCGGTGCTGGTATTGATGGGCGTATTGGTGATTACCGGACAGATGACCCGGTTCGCGACCTGGATGCTATCGGCCTTTCCCATACTGGGGACGCTCGGGTAGACGCTGACTCCACCGTACGGAGTTCATCTCCGTCGATGGAGTCATTTATCCCGGGCTCCGTTTATACCGCTTCGACCACTTTCGAGAGCATGTCCCGCACCTGGCCGGCAACCTCTTTGAGGGCGTCGTTGTCGATGGCTGACATGGAAGCAACGGGGTCAATGGCGCTCACTTCAACGCCGCCCTGGACTTCCCGCAGGATGACATTGCACGGAAGCATGGAACCGACCCTGGGCTCCAGTCCGATGGCTTCCCAGGCCATGGTGGGGTTGCAGGCGCCGAGGATTCGGTAGGCGGACATGTCCTTGTCCAGCTTCTTCTTCATGGTGGCTTTGACGTCAATCTCGGTAAGAACGCCGAAACCATGATCGGCGAGGGCCTTGCGTGCCCGCTCGTCGACCGTGTCAAAATCTGCGTCGGTAATTGTCCGGTTCATCGTGTAGGACATGAAACCTCCCAGTTTGAGAATGCGAACCGCAACGGGTTTCCGTCGGGCGGTTCAGTTTGATGGATCGGTCCGTTTGTCGATCGGCCATTCGGCAAATGCGAGAAAATACAGCAACCCGAGGTTCACCAGTGGAACAAGCGTCAGCAGGCTGAGCCATCCGGAAAAACCGGCACGCTGGCAAATCCGCCAGACCGGCACCACGATAAAAACGGCGATCAGCAGAGGCCAGAAACCATGGCCGGCAAACAGTGTCATGCCGAACGTTGAGTCTCCCATCATGAGCTGTGCTCCTTTTACGGTGAGGATTTTCCATGCTGGTGGGCGTGGGACCTTTGTTGATTATCGGTGGCGACCGCACGGGTGGTGCCCAGAAACCAGGCTTCGGCGATGGCAAGTACCATCATGGTTACCGCGGCAACGGCCAGGACGAATGGGTCGGTCGTCAATTTGACCCAGACAAAGCCTCCCAGTGCCAACAGGTCCAGCACGATCGCTGTTGCGGGAATCCAGGGGCGAGCTTTCACGGCGTCGCGGAGGTGACGGAGAACGCCCCAGTGAATCGCAATGTCCATGATCAGATAAAAAATGATACCGAGGGCCGCAATGCGGGAAAGATCAAAAAACGCCGTCAGGACAAGGCCCAGTACCACGGTGTAGACCAGCGTGTGTTTCTGGATACTGCCGGGCATGCCAAAGTGACTGTGGGGAACCAGCTTCATTTCGGTCAGCATTGCCAGCATCCGTGACACGGCGAAAATGCTGGCGAGGATCCCGCCGGCCGTGGCGGTCATGGCAATTATTACGGTGAACCAGACGCCATAATCGCCCAGGGCCGGCCGAGCTGCTGCGGCGAGCGAATAGTTCCGGGTTTTGATGATCTCGGCCAGTGAGAGATTGCTCGACACCGCAAACCCCACCAGGGTGTAAATGAGGACGCAGGCCGCAATCGAGATGATAATGGCCCGGCCTACGTTCCGGTGAGGATCTTTTACCTCCGAGCCGCTGTTGGTAATGGTTGTGAAGCCCTTGAAGGCCAGGATGCCCAACGCGGTTGCGCCCAGGAACGCGCCTGCGGTACCGGCATTCTGTTCAGTGCCGGCGGGGATGTGGAGGGACAGGCTGTCCGCAATCCAGACCCCGACGAGGCCAAAGGCGAGAATGCCTCCGATTTTGAGAACGCCGATAAAAGACGCCACTTTCTGGATCAGCTGATTGCCCAGCAGATTGATGATGAAGGCGGCCAGTATCAGGGATACCCCGAGAATTGAAATCATCTGGCCACTGCGATCGCCGCCAAACAGCTGCATGGTGTAGGAGCCGAAGGTTCGCGCCAGGAAGCTCTGGGCGATCACCATGGAAAAATACATGAGCAGGGCGTTGAAGGCGGTCGCCAGACTGTGGCCATACGCCTTGTGGAGGTACATGCCAATGCCGCCCGCTGACGGATAGGCATTGGAAATCTTCACGTAGGAGTAGGCACTGAAGCTGACAATGACGGCGGCTGCAAGAAATGCGAGGGGAAAGAGCGCACCGGTCATCTGGGCCATCTGACCGGTGAGGGCGAAAATGCCGGCACCAATCATGACGCCGGTGCCCAGCATGACCGTTCCCGGCAGGGTCAGACTGCCGGGCTGGTAGTGGGTCGTCCTGTCATCTCCCTGATGGTTCACTGAGAATCCTGTTATTTCTTCATGGGTGGAATTTTTGAACAACAAAAAGGCTCGTGGCTGGCGTTGGCCCGGACGTTGTCATCGGTAAAGCGATACCAGGCAAGTTTCCTGCGTGTCCACCAGCCGTTTCTCAGCTCTCCCCCATGGGCCTGAATCAAATCCAGCAACTCATCGGTGGACCAGTGGGTGCCATCGTAGGTGACCTTTAGCTGATGCCCTGACTCGAGTTCTGCAAAGTCGATACACGGATGGTGATTCAACTCCTGGATGAAATCCTCCCACTCGCTCTCCGAAAGACCATCAACCGTGAGTTTCCGTTTCAGCAAAAAGGCTTCCTGGCTGGTCGGTTTGTGAGCTTTTGCCATGGTTATTCCTCCCGGCCTGGTGAATTTTCCATTATCTCAGCACACCAAACTGAATTGCGTCTGAAAACGCCGCAGGCAGAGGTGCTATGGTTTGATCTGCATCAATCAAGGCGTCGATAAGCCGAATTCCTGAATTTTTCAGGCAGAATTCAGGTGGAACGGCAACACTGTCGCATTTCCTGACCAAGGCAAAAGGACCCCGTAGATGCGTTTACTGCTGGTGGAAGACGATCAACTGTTGGCGGAAGGCCTCGCGAGCCAGCTGGAGAAAGCCGGCTTCAGCGTTGATCGGGCCGAGTCGGTTCACGGCGCAACGATGCTGGGCAGCCAGGAGGAGTATCGAGTCTGCGTGCTGGATCTCGGATTACCGGATGGGAACGGCCTGGACCTGCTCCGCCAGTGGCGTGAGAACCGTGTGGCCTTTCCGGTGCTTATCCTGACGGCAAGAGGCGACTGGAAAGACAAAGTGAGCGGATTGAAAGCCGGTGCGGACGATTACCTGGCCAAACCCTTCCAGACCGAGGAATTGATTGCGCGGCTGCATGCCATTGTCCGGCGCAGCGAAGGTCGCGTTCTGTCCACACTGAGGGCAGGTACCATCGAGTTGGATGAAAACCGCCAGATGGTCCGAGTGAGCGACGGTACCGAGCACAGCCTCACGGGAACCGAATTTCGTCTGCTTCGATGCCTCATGAGCCGTCCCGGCCATGTTTTCTCGAAGGAGCAGCTGATGGAGCAGCTTTATAACCTCAGTGACAATCCCACAGATAACGTGATCGAGGCCTACATCCGTCGGTTGAGGAAGCTGGTGGGCGCCAGTGCGATAAAAACCCGGCGAGGTCAGGGGTACCTGTTTGATGACGCTGTTTAGGAAGCCGGATTCGGTCCGGGGCATGCTCCTTGCCATTCTGCTCCCGGCAGGCATCGTGCTGATGGCCCTTGCCTGGTTTGTTCATGGCAGTCTGCTGGACAGGATGTCACGGGAGTTCGTGGAGGGACGGTTGCAGGACGAAGCGGCCTTTCTGGAGCACCAGTTGCGGGAATCCGGCGGCCGCACGGCCGCCCTGAAAACCGGAGGCTATTTCCAGGAAGTCTTCCACCATGGATTTGCTATCGCCTCCGGGGACGGTACTGTCGTTTATCCACGAGCCTGGGCGACACTACTGAAACCGCTGCTGAAATCGAGCCAGCCGGGGACCGTCCGGATACGGGACATGGAGGCCGGTGATGCCCCGTCGGATCTCCTGGCCTACCGTCGATCTTTTGCGATTGGCGATTCGCCGGTGACCGTCGTGGTGGCCGAGGATATGGCTGCGCTGGACAACAGCCAGGCCGAACTGCATGTATGGACGGCAGTGGTGTCGATCCTCCTGATCATTCTGATGATCGGAAGTATCTGGCTGGGCATCACACTTTCCATGCGGCCGGTGGTGACACTCCGTGCTGCCCTCAGAAAACTCCAGGGCGGCGAAGTGTCGCGCATCAAGGTGGAGTGTCCCGAGGAGTTCCGACCGCTGGTCCAGCAGCTCAACCAGTTGCTCGATTCCCAGGATCAACGCCTTGAGCGCTCCCGGGAAGCCCTTGCCAACCTCTCCCATAGCGTGAAAACGCCCATCGCAGCGGTACGTCAAAGCCTGGAAGACACCGGGAAACCCCTGGATGATCGGTTGCGCCGGGAAATGGCATCCCGGCTCAGTGACATCGATCGTCAGCTTGAGGCGGAAATGCGGCGAAGCCGGTTCGCCGGCCCCCAGGTTGGCAAAAGTGCCTTCCCGGTATCCCAGGCCCGGGATCTCCTTTGGATGATGGGCCGCCTCTATCCCGATAAGTCCTTTGAGCTTTCTACCGATCTGACCCAGGAACGCCGCTGGCCGATCGAGGAGCATGATCTCAATGAAATACTCGGCAATCTGCTGGATAACGCCGGCAAGTGGTCGGACCGATGCGTCGAGCTGTGTTTATCCGAAACCCGGGAAAAGATGCAGATTGTCGTAAACGATGATGGTCCGGGAGTGGCCGAAGAAGCCCGTGAACAGCTGGGACGTCGTGGCTTGCGGCTGGACCAGCAAAGCACCGGGCACGGACTGGGACTTGCTATCGTTATGGATATCGTCGCTCGGTATGGAGGACAGGCCGATTTCTTCACCAGCGCCGCTGGGGGCCTGGGGGCCAGGGTTGTGTTTCTTGCCCCCGGGTCATTTGCTCAATCGCATTCCCGTTGCTAGTTTTGAAACAGGTGGTTGGAAGCCTCCTCAGTCAAACGTTCAGAGGAATCCCATGTCGGAAACCGTGGCGAATGGCATTGCCGAGTACTGGGCCACTGGCTTTTTTGTCCTCGCAGTGGGTGGTCTTTGCGCCTTTATGGTCGGTGCATCGAGCCTGCTGGGCGGGCGTAGTCATGGCATCAGCAAGACACTTCCCTTTGAATCCGGCATCCGAGGTGCCGGAAGTGCGCGCCAGCGTTTTTCGGTCAAATTCTATCTGGTGGCCATGTTGTTCGTGATCTTCGACATCGAGGCGGTTTTTCTCTTCGCCTGGTCGATTGTAATCCCGGACGTTGGCTGGACCGGTTTCTGGGGGGCTGCTGTGTTCATCTTTATCCTTCTGGCCGGTCTCATCTACGACAGCCGCACCGGCGCCCTCAACTGGGCCCCGCAACGCAGACGGTCCGGCAAAAGTACCGCCTGACGACATTCGCCCGGGCGTTTCGGCCAGAGGCGAAGGCGCGCCGCGGCGCCCGAACAACACTGGAGGAATTCTATGGCCTATACCCTGACCCGGGCCGAGGGTCCGACGGGAGGCGATGCCCGTTATCCGGTGGACCGTCGCAGCAAAGTCGAGGATCCGGTCAAGCAACAGCTTGAACGCAATGTGTTTACGGGCAGGTTGAGCGAAGTGCTGAATTCGGCGGTCAACTGGGGCCGCAAGAATTCCCTCTGGCCCTATAACTTCGGGCTCTCCTGCTGTTACGTGGAAATGACCACGGCGTTCACTTCGCCCCACGATATTGCCCGGTTCGGCTCGGAGGTGATTCGGGCCTCCCCCAGACAGGCGGACTTCATGGTTATTGCCGGTACCTGCTTCATCAAGATGGCGCCCGTGATCCAGCAACTGTACGACCAGATGCTGGAACCGAAATGGGTGATTTCCATGGGCTCCTGCGCCAATTCCGGGGGCATGTACGACATCTACTCCGTGGTCCAGGGCGTGGATAAATTTCTGCCGGTGGACGTCTATGTGCCCGGCTGCCCGCCCCGGCCGGAGGCGTTCCTGCAGGGCCTGCAACTGTTACAGGATTCGATCCAGGAAGAACGGCGCCCGCTGTCCTGGGTGGTGGGTGACCAGGGAGTGTATCGGGCTGAAATGCCCTCCCAACGGGAAAAATGGCGGGACCAGCGGATCCAGGCCACGGAACTGAGGACACCCGACAAGCTGTAACAGTGTTAGCCGTCGTTTCACAACTGGCCATCAGGAGTTGAACCACGAGCATGACTACGGACACGATCGGTGATGAATGGTTGGAAGCCCTGGAACGGGACTTCGGCGCCAGTGTGCTGCACGAACAGCACACTCATACCGGTATGCCAGTGCTCTGGGTTACGCGGGAGGCGCTGACGGATGTTCTGGCCTACCTGAAAAACCTGAACGCCCCGTTTGATCTGCTCTACGATCTTTCCGCCATGGATGAGCGGCTCCGTGGCCATCGCCAGGGGTTGCCGCGGTCTGATTTTACGGTTTTCTATCAGCTGATGTCGGTGTCACGGAACCGGGACATCATGCTGAAAGTCGCCCTGACTGAAGAAGACCTGAACCTGCCCACCGCCACCGGCGTGTTCCCGGCTGCCAACTGGTATGAGCGGGAAGTGTGGGACATGTTCGGCATTGCCTTTTCCGGCCATCCCCATCTCGCTCGGATCCTGATGCCGCCGACCTGGATTGGCCATCCGCTGCGCAAGGATTACCCCGCCCGGGCCACGGAGTTCGACCCGTATACCCTGACGGTGGCCGGTGAGGAAAAGGAGCAGGAGGCCCTGCAGTTTGTCCCCGAAAACTGGGGCATGGCGCGGGAACGGGACGGCGCCGAGTTCATGTTCCTGAACCTTGGGCCCAACCATCCGTCCGCCCACGGCGCCTTTCGCATCGTCCTGCAGCTCGATGGTGAGGAAGTGGTCGACTGCGTACCGGACATTGGCTACCACCACCGGGGCGCAGAGAAAATGGCCGAACGCCAGTCCTGGCACAGCTTCATTCCTTATACCGACCGCATTGACTATACCGGCGGGGTAATGAACAACCTGCCCTATGTGCTGGCGGTGGAAAAGCTGGCCGGGATTGAGGTGCCCGACCGGGTGAAAACCATCAGGGTCATGATGGCCGAGATGTTCCGGATCACCAGCCATCTGCTGTTCCTGGGCACCTACCTGCAGGATCTGGGGGCCATGACACCAGTGTTCTTCACCTTCAGTGACCGGCAGAGGGGTTACAAGGTGATTGAGGGGATTACCGGGTTCCGGATGCACCCGGCCTGGTATCGCATCGGCGGGGTGATGCAGGATCTGCCCCGGGGCTGGGAGAAGCTGGTGCAGGAGTTCCTCGACTGGATGCCTCCCCGGCTGCGGGAATACGAGCGGGCCATGATGGAAAACGCTCTGGTAAAGGAGCGCACCCGCAACGTGGCCGCGTTTGATACCACCGAAGCCCTGGCCTGGGGCGTCACCGGCCCCAACCTGCGCGCCACCGGCTGCAATTTCGATCTGCGCAAACAGCGGCCCTATTCCGGCTATGACAATTTCGAATTCGAAGTGCCCCTGGGCGACCGCGGCGATGTCTTCGACCGCGGCCAGCTCCGCATCGAGGAAATGCGCCAGAGCCTGCGAATTATCCAGCAATGCGTGGATCACATGCCGGCCGGGGATTTCAAGGCGGATCATCCGCTGACCACTCCGCCGCCCCGGGAGCGGATGCTGGAGCACATCGAAACCCTGATTACCCACTTCCTGCAGGTGTCCTGGGGGCCGGTGCTCAAACCCCAGGAATCCATGCAGATGGTCGAGGCCACCAAGGGGATCAACAGCTATTACCTGACCAGTGACGGCAACACCATGAGCTACCGAACCCGGATCCGGACGCCGAGCTTCCCGCACCTGCAGCAGATACCCAGTCTGATGCGGGGCGGCTTTGTGCCGGATCTGATCGCCCATCTGGGCAGCATTGATTTTGTGATGGCAGACGTGGACCGCTGATGATGGAACAGAGCCAGGCTTCAAACCAGCAGACCCTCGCCACCGACGGCTTCCAGTTGCATCCGGAGGACGAAGCCGCCATGCGCCAAGAGGCGGGCCATTACGAGCAACCCCAGGCCGCCTGCATCGAGGCGCTGAAGATCGTCCAGCGCCGCCATGGCTGGGTGCCCGATGGCGCGATTGCCGCCATTGCCCGGGTGCTGGGCGTGGGCCCGGCCAGCGTGGAGGGTGTGGCCACGTTCTACAGTCTGATTTTCCGGCAGCCGGTGGGGCGCCATGTGATTCTGGTGTGCGATTCCAGTTCCTGTTTCCTGACCGGTTTTGACCCGCTTCTGGATGCCCTGACCGAGCGCCTCGGTATCGGGCTGGGTGAAACCACCGCAGATGGTCGTTTCACCCTCCTGCCTGTGTGTTGCCTGGGCGCCTGCGATGGGGCGCCGGCCCTGATGATTGACGATGATGTGTATGGCCCGGTGGGCGCCGATGATCTCCCGACGGTATTGGAGGGGTATTCGTGAACAGCCAGCGTCAGTCGCCTATTTATCGCAGCCGCCTGCTTCAGCCCGCGTCCGATCGCAAGCCGGAGACCCACCCGCTGACCTGGCGGCTGCGGGATGACGGCCAGGTCGTCGATCTCGCGGACTACGAGGCAAAAGAGGGTTATCGGGCGGTCCGGCGGGTTCTGAATGAACACGATCCCCAGTCCGTTATTGCCGCGATGAAGGACGCCAATGTCCGGGGTCGCGGCGGCGCCGGCTTTTCCGCCGGCCTGAAATGGAGCCTGACCATGCAGGGCGGCGACATGCCCCGGGGGTACATCGTCTGCAACGCCGATGAGATGGAGCCGGGCACGTTCAAGGACCGCCTGCTGATGGAGCAACAACCCCACCTGCTGATCGAGGGCATGATCCTGTCGGCGTTCGCCAACAACGCGCGTTATGGCTACATCTTCCTGCGGGGGGAATACGTGGAGTCGGCCCGGGTGCTGACTCAGGCACTCGCGGAAGCCCGGGAGGCCGGCTGGCTGGGGCCCGACATTGCCGGCAGCGGCTTTGATTTCGACATTGCCCTGCACACCGGTGCCGGGCGCTACATCTGCGGCGAGGAGACCGCCCTGCTCAATTCCCTGGAAGGCAAACGCGCCAACCCCAGGGCCAAACCGCCGTTTCCGGGGCAGTCCGGGGCCTGGGGCAAGCCCACGGTGGTGAACAACGTCGAGACCCTGTGCAATGCGCCGGCCGTTCTGCTGCGCGGTGCCGACTGGTATCAGGGGCTGTCCGGGGGTCGCACCGACGATGGTGGCACCAAACTCTATGGCGCCTCGGGGCTGGTGAACCGGCCCGGACTCTGGGAGTTACCCATCGGAGTCACCGGCCGGGAAATCCTGGATCGCGCCGGTGGCCTGCGGGACGGCCGAAACCTCAAGGCCTGGTTGCCCGGGGGGGCCAGCACCGGGTTTCTGTTGCCGGAGCACCTGGATCTGCCGCTGGATTTCGACACTGTGGGCAAGGAGGGCAGTCGCCTCGGAACCGGTTTGCTGACTGTGGTGACCGAGGATCAGAGCATGGTCTCGCTGCTGCGCAACCTGGAGGCGTTCTTTGCCCGGGAATCCTGCGGCTGGTGCACGCCCTGCCGGGATGGACTGCCGTGGACCGTGAAGTTGCTGATGGCCCTGGAACGCGGCGAAGGCGAGGCCGGCGACGTGGAGTTGCTGGACAAGCTGGCCGCGGACTGCGGGCCGGGATTGACCTTTTGCGCCCATGCGCCGGGTGCGGCGATGCCCCTGCAGACGGCGCTCCGGCATTTCCGGCACGAATTCGAGCAGGGGGTGCGCTCTCCGGAGGACAGGGCTCGCGGGGCGTCGGTTTCAGTGGGGGAAGCATGACGCAGCAATCAACTGGCGGCAGGGAGTAAACCGGTACCATGGCAACCATTCATGTGGACGGCCAGAGCTACGAGGTCGATGGCGCAGACAACCTGCTCCATGCCTGCCTGTCCCTGGGGCTGGACATACCCTATTTCTGCTGGCACCCGGCCATGGGCAGTGTCGGGGCCTGTCGCCAGTGCACCGTGCGCCAGTACAAGGATAAGGACGACGACAGGGGCATGCTGGTGATGTCCTGTATGACCCCGGCGGCGGACGGCACCCGCATCGATATCGAGGATGAGGAGGCCCGGGCGTTCCGGGCCAGTGTGGTGGAATGGCTGATGATCAACCACCCCCACGACTGCCCGGTGTGCGAGGAGGGTGGCCATTGCCACCTGCAGGACATGACGGTGATGACCGGGCACGACCGGCGTCGCTACCGGTTCCGCAAGCGTACCCGTCGCAACCAGTACCTGGGGCCGTTCATTGCTCATGAGATGAACCGCTGTATTACCTGCTACCGCTGCGTGCGCTTTTACAACGACTACGCCGGTGGCAAGGATCTCGGGGCGTTCGGGGCCAAGGACAACATCTATTTCGGCCGTCACGAAGAAGGCACGCTGGAGAGCCGGTTTGCGGGCAATCTGACCGAGGTCTGCCCCACCGGTGTGTTCACCGACCAGAGCCATTCCGATCACTACACCCGCAAGTGGGATCTGCAGTTTGCGCCGGGCATCTGCCACCAGTGTGCCATGGGCTGCAACATCAGTCCGGGCGAGCGCTATGGCGAGATTCGCCGCATCGAAAACCGCTACCACGGCGATCTCAACGGCTACTTTCTGTGCGATCTGGGCCGGTTCGGCTATGGCTATGTGAACCGCACCGACCGCCCCAGGGTGCCCGAGTGGCAGGTGTCTGCGGGTGAGCCGCCGGCCGAACTGCAGGTGGATGCAGTCCTGGCGCGCATTGGCGATGCCCTTCTCCATGCCCGCCGGGTGATTGGCGTCGGGTCGCCCCGGGCCAGCCTCGAGAGCAATCATCAGCTTCGCGAGCTGGTCGGCGCCGATAACTTCTCCACCGGCATCGGGGCACTGGAACAGGATTGCCTCCAGCGCATGAACGACCTCAACCGCAGTTGCGGTCTGCGAACCCCCACACTCCGGGAAGTGGAGGAGCACGACGCCGTCCTGGTGTTGGGGGAAGACCCGATGGAAAGCGCCGCCCGACTGGGCCTGGCCATTCGCCAAGCGATCACGGCACCGCCGGCGGAGCGGGCCGCAAAGCTGGGCGTGCCGGGGTGGAATGCCGAGGCCATGAAGACCCTGGCCCAGGATCACCGCCAACCGCTGTTCATTGCCTATCCGGCGGCCACCGAACTGGACGAAATCGCCCGGCCCAGGCTGTCCCTGGCACCGGAGGATATTGCGAGACTGGGCTTTGCCGTCGCCCACGCCATTGATCCGGCCGCGCCCGACGTGCCGGATCTGGCCGATGAGCTCCGTGAACAAGCCGGTGAGATTGCCCGGTCATTAATGCATGCGGATCGCCCGTTGGTGGTCAGTGGCGGGTCACTGATGTCGCCGGCTGTGCTGGACGCCGCCGGCAATATCGCCCGGGCCCTGGCACGCCGGGCGAGCCTCGGTGGGCTGGTGTTCATACGCCGGGAGGTCAACAGCACCGGCGTGTCACTGATGGACGGACAGCCGCTGGACTGGGCCCTGGATCAACTGTCCGCCGGACAGGCCGACGCGGTGGTTATTCTCGAAAACGATCTGTACCAACGCCTGCCGGATACCCGGGTCGACGCGGCACTGGACCGCTCCGACGTGACGGTGGTGATCGATCACCAGCGTACCCGGACCCTGGAACGGGCCACGTTCTCGCTGCCGGCCGCCACCTTTGCCGAGGCAGACGGCACACTGGTCAGCCTGGAAGGCCGGGCCCAGCGCTTTTTCCAGGTCTTCGAGCCAACCTACATGCGGCCGGAGGCGCGCATTCATGAAAGCTGGCGATGGTTGCACGCGCTTTCGAACCGTCAGAACCGGGCGGATTCCGGCGAGATTACGCTTGATCAGGTGACCGGTGCCTGCGCCAGTGCCTATGCGGACCTGGCGCCGATTGTGGAGGCGGCACCGGGTTCGGGGTATCGGGTCGAAGGGCTTCGACTTGCGCGGGAACCTCACCGGTACAGTGGTCGCACCTCCATGCGGGCCAACCAGAATGTCAGTGAACCGCGCACGCCCCAGGATCCGGATTCTGCGTTTGCCTTTTCGATGGAAGGCTACAGTGGCTATCAGCAGCCCCGGCAACAGGTGCCGTTTGCCTGGGCGCCGGGCTGGAATTCGCCCCAGGCATGGAACAAGTTCACCGACGAGGTGGGCGGTCATTTACGGGGCGGCGACCCGGGTATCCGGCTGCTGAACCCGCAGCCGGGCCGGTATGAGTATGCCGGTAATATCCCCGATGCGTTCCGGGCGGACGGCGGGGGCTGCCAGGCCCTGGTGCTACCCCGGCTGTTTGGCGGCGAGGAAACCTCGGCGCTGGCGGAGCCGATCCGGCAGCGCATGGAGCGCCCGGTGTTACTGCTTTCCGAAACCGATGCTACGGGCCTGGGTGCGGAACTGGGCGGGCTGGTCACGGTTACCGGTGACCATGCCTGTGTCACCCTTCCGGCCCGCGTCCAGCCTGACTGGCCCACCGGCCTGGTCGGTTTGCCGGCAGGCAGCGTCCCGATCGGATTGAACGGCAGCCGGGTGACCCTGAGCGCCGGTCCGGGGGCTACACCGAGCCCCGGTGAGGAGGTGCGGCCATGAGTTGGCTGAGCCCCGAACTGCAAGCCATTCTCTGGGGGATGTTCCAGGCTCTGGTAATCCTCTTGGGCGCGGTGCTGCTGGGTGCGGTTCTGACCATCGTGGAGCGGCGTCTGCTCGGGTTGTGGCAGGACCGCTACGGGCCCAACCGGGTGGGGCCGTTTGGCACCCTGCAGCTGGTGGCGGACATGATCAAGATCTTCTTCAAGGAAGATTGGATCCCGCCCTTCGCCGACCGACCGCTGTTTGTGCTGGCGCCGGTGATTGCGTTTGCCTCCCTGTTGCTGTCGTTCATCATCATTCCGATCACGCCCGGCTGGGGGATTGCCGACCTGCATATCGGACTATTGTTCTTCCTGGCGATGGCCGGCATCAATGTGTATTCGGTGTTGCTTGGGGGTTGGGCGAGTGGCAACAAGTACGCCCTGTTGGGCGCCATCCGCTCGTCTGCACAGACCATTTCCTACGAGGTGTTCATGGGCCTGTCGCTGATGGGCGTGGTGGCTCTGGCCGGCTCGTTCAACCTGCGCGAGATTGTCGCGGCCCAGGACGGTCTCTGGTTCGTGATTCCCCAGTTCTTCGGCTTCTGTACCTTCCTGATTGCCGGCATTGCCGTCACCCACCGGCACCCGTTTGACCAGCCGGAGGCGGAACAGGAACTGGCGGACGGCTACCACATCGAGTACTCCAGCATGAAGTTCGGCCTGTTCTTTATTGGCGAATACGTCGGCATGGTGTTGGTGTCGGCGCTGATCGTGACCCTGTTCTTTGGTGGCTGGCATGGGCCCTGGCTGCCGCCGATTCTGTGGTTTGCAATCAAGACGGCTTTCTTCCTGATGTTGTTCATCCTGTTGCGGGCCTCCTTGCCGCGGCCCCGTTACGACCGGGTGATGAGCTTTGGCTGGAAGGTGTGCCTGCCACTGACCCTGATCAACCTGTTGGCAACCGGCGCGGTCATTTTGCTGGTTGGCGAATGAATCCGAGGAGGACCCTGTTATGGAGAAAGAAAAGGTCCCGTACATCAAATCCGTGTTGTGGCTGGTGCCCGCGACCTGGAGCCAGCTGCGGACCCTGGGCATGGTCTTCATGCACAGTTTCCGCAAGCGGGAGACGGTGAACTATCCGGACGAAGAGGTCTACCTGCCACCCCGCTACCGGGGCCGGATCGTGTTGACCCGGGACCCGGACGGCGAGGAACGCTGTGTCGCCTGCAACCTCTGCGCGGTAGCCTGCCCGGTGGACTGCATTTCCCTGCAGAAGGGGGAGCAGGAGGACGGCCGCTGGTACCCGGAATTCTTCCGCATCAATTTCTCCCGATGCATCTTCTGCGGCATGTGCGAGGAGGCCTGCCCCACCTCGGCGATCCAGTTGACCCCGGATTTCGAGATGGGCGAGTACGATCGCCAGCAGCTGGTGTATGAGAAAGAGGACCTGCTGATCAACGGGCCGGGCAAGGACCACGACTACCACTTCTACAAGGTGGCGGGCATGGCCATTGGCGGCAAGGACAAGGGACAGGCGCTGAATGAGGAGCAACCGGTGGACGTACGTTCGCTGTTGCCGTAGATCCGGAGGAGAGGCCCTATGGAACTGGCATTTTATCTCAGTGGCCTGGTCGCGGTGCTGGCCACACTGGGTGTGATCACTGGCAGGAATCCGGTGCACGCCGTTGTCTACCTGATTGTCTCGCTGATCGCGGTAGCGATGGTGTTTTTTGCGCTGGGCGCACCGTTTGCCGGCGCCCTGGAAATCATTGTCTATGCCGGGGCGATCATGGTGCTGTTCGTGTTTGTGGTGATGATGCTCAACATCGGGCCGGAGCAGGACGGCGACCACACCGGCTGGCGCCACCCGCGACTCTGGATCGGTCCCTCGGTGCTGGCGGCGGTGTTGCTGGCGGTCATGATCACCCTGCTGGTACGGGGCGACATGGCGGGCGCCATTGATGGTGAACTGCTCGCGGCAAGGTCGGTGGGGCTGACACTGTTCGGTCCCTGGCTGGTGGTCGTCGAACTGGCGGCGCTGTTACTGCTGGGTGCCCTGATTTCGGCCTCCCATGTCGGGCGTCGTTCAAATCCGTTGCGGAACAGGAGTGGACGCTGATGACAGGCATTCCGGTGGAACACGGTCTGATTCTGGCCACCTTACTGTTTGTGCTGGGCCTGGTCGGGCTGATGCGGCATCGCAATATGCTGTTCGTGCTGATCAGTCTTGAGGTGATGCTGAATGCGGCGGGCCTGGCCTTTGTAGTAGGGGCTACCGCCTGGGGCCAGCCTGATGGCCAGGCCATGTTCCTGCTGGTGATCACCCTGGCTGCCGCGGAAGCAGCGGTTGGTCTGGCGTTGATGATCCAGCTGTTCCAGCGGGCGCGGTCCCTGAATCTGGATCTGGTCAGCAGGATGCGCGGATGATGGATCTTCCTGTCACCCTGTCGTTTATCTGTCCCCTGATCGGTACCTTGGTGCTGGCGCTTTCCGGTGGTCGGCTGGGGCCGCGCGTCAGTTCCCTGATTGGTGTGGTCAGCATTGGTCTGGCGGCCCTGGCGACGGCGTGGGCCATCTCCCTGTACGTCGCCGGGGCGGGTGCCGTGCGATTTACCCTCTGGACCTGGATTCAGGCGGGCGCCTTCCAGCCCACCATCGGACTGTCGGTGGATGGGTTGGCGCTGGTCATGATGGCGGTCATTACTGGCGTCGGCTTTTTTATTCACCTGTTTGCCGCCTGGTACATGGCCGGTGACACCGGCGTGACCCGCTTTTACGCCTGGATGAACCTGTTCGTCTTCAGCATGCTGATCCTGGTGCTGGCGGATAACCTGATGCTGCTGTTCCTGGGATGGGAAGGTGTCGGGTTGTGCAGCTATCTGCTGATTGGCTATTACTACCAGGACAGTGCCAACGGCCGGGCCGCGTTCAAGGCATTCCTGGTGACGCGGATAGGCGATTTGCTGCTGGCGCTGGGGCTGTTCCTCCTGTTCAACGAGCTGGGTACCCTCGATATCCAGCAGGTGATGGCGCGGGCCGCCGAGGCCTGGTCCGTGGGGAATCCCACCGCGACTGTTGCGGCATTGCTGATCCTCGGCGGGGCGCTGGGCAAATCCGCCCAGGTACCGCTGCATACCTGGCTACCAGACGCCATGGCTGGCCCGACCCCGGTGTCGGCACTGATCCATGCGGCTACCATGGTAACCGCCGGCGTTTATCTGATTGCACGCCTGAACGGCCTGTTCCTGCTCGCACCGCAAGTGCTCTGGCTGGTGGGCGTGATCGGCGCGGTGTCGCTATTACTGGCTGCATTTGCCGCTCTGGCACAGACCGACATCAAGCGGGTATTGGCCTTTTCCACGATGAGCCAGATCGGCTATATGTTTCTGGCTTTGGGCGCTGGTGCGTTTGATGCCGCCATCTTCCACCTGGTGACCCATGCGTTCTTCAAGGCGCTGTTGTTCCTGTCCGCCGGCGCCGTGATTACCAGTTGTCACCACGAGCAGGACATGGCCCGGCTGGGCGGCCTCAGAAAACGCCTGCCGCTGGCCTATGCCGGGTTCCTGGTGGGCGGGTCGGCGCTGGTGGCACTGCCGCTGGTGACCGCCGGTTTCTACAGCAAGGATGAAATCCTCTGGCAGGCGATGGCGTCGGGTCACCAGGGTTTCCTGCTCGCGGGCCTTCTGGGCGCTTTCCTGACCTGCATATATACGGTGCGACTGATTGTCGGTACCTTCCACGGCGACTACGGCAGCGATAACGCCCGTCACGCGGAACAGGGCAGAAATCCGCTGACGCACCATCTGCCGCTGGTGGTTCTGGCAGGGTTGTCCACGGCGCTGGGCGCCTGGCTATACCCGCATCTGGAGGACCTGTTCCCGGCTCCGCCCGGCGCCAGTGCCGAGACCGGCCACACCCTGCTTCAGACCCTGGCCACCGGCACCGTGATTTCCGGTCTGGCGGTCGCGGCCTGGCTGTTTCTGGCCCGTCGTCGCTGGCTTCAGCGGCAGGCCTCGCAAGGGTTGGGGGCCGTGTTGTGGCGTCTCTGGCACCAGGCCTGGGGCGTGGATGCCCTCTACGACCGGCTGCTGGTGCAACCCTGGCTGTTTCTGGTGCGCATAATGAGACATGACGTGGTCAACATGGCCATGAATCTGCCGGCGCTGCTTTCCCGGATCCTGAATGGCGGGCTTGTGCGCGCTCAGAATGGCCGGATTCGCAGCTACGCGACGGTGATGGTGCTCGGGGCCACGATTATTCTGTTGGCCCTGGTGCTGTTTCCGGGGGGTGCTGCATGATCCTTGTCTGGCTGATTCTGATTCCCTTTCTGGGCGGTCTGTTGTGCTGGCAGGCCGATCGCTGGGGCAAGCATGCCCCGCGCTGGATTGCCCTGGCCACCATGCTGTTTGTCCTCGGTATCAGCCTCTGGGTGTGGGTGACCAGCGACTTTGCCCTTCCCGGAAGCAGTCAGGACCACTGGGTCCTGGAATGGCGGACGGGCTGGATCCCCCGCTTTGGCATCGACATACACCTTGCCATGGATGGCCTGTCACTGATCCTGGTAGCGCTCACCGGCTTTCTTGGCGCCCTGGCGGTGTTGTGCTCGTGGCATGAAATCAGTGATCGTATCGGCTTTTTTCACCTGAACCTGCTCTGGATACTGGGCGGCGTCGTGGGCGTGTTCCTGTCGCTGGACCTGTTTGTGTTTTTCCTGTTCTGGGAAATGATGCTGGTGCCCATGTATTTCCTCATCGCGCTCTGGGGGCACAGTGGCTCGGCGGGGCAGACCCGTATCCGGGCCGCCACGCGCTTTTTCATCTATACCCAGGCGAGCGGGCTGTTGATGCTGGTGGCGATTCTCGCGCTGGCGTTCATCCATTTCGGTAACACGGGTGAATGGTCGTTCAACTATTTCGTGCTCCGGGAGGCAGAGATCCCCGAGGCCATCGCGCCCTGGCTGATGCTCGGGTTTTTTGTGGCGTTTGCCGTCAAATTACCCGTGGTTCCGCTCCATGGCTGGTTGCCGGACGCGCACACCCAGGCGCCGACGGCGGGCAGTGTGGATCTGGCCGGTATACTGCTGAAAACCGCCGCCTACGGGATGCTGCGTTTCGGTGTGCCCCTGTTTCCGGCAGAGTCCCAGGCCTTTGCACCGGTGGCCATGGCCCTTGGCCTGTTCAGCATCGTGTATGGTGCGGTGCTCGCCTGTGGCCAGCAGGACATGAAGCGGTTGATCGCCTACACCAGTATTTCCCACATGGGCTTTGTGCTGATTGCCATCTATTCCGGCTCGGAACTCGCGGTTCAGGGCGCGATAGTGCTGATGGTGGCGCACGCGTTCTCGTCGGCGGGGCTGTTTATCCTGAGCGGACAGATCTACGAGCGCCTCCATACCCGAGACATGCGCCTGATGGGCGGGCTGTGGGGGCGTCTGCCCATCCTGCCCGGTCTCACCCTCTGCTTTGTCGCCGCATCCCTCGGGATGCCGGCAACGGCCAATTTCGTCGGAGAGTTCATGATCATGTTCGGAACCTTCAAGACGGCGCCGGTGGTGGTGATCATCGCCAGCAGCGGGCTGGTCCTCTCCGCCATATACTCCCTGTTACTGATGCAGCGAGTCTACTTCGGGCCCGTTTACCGGCAGGGCGCGCTGCCAGGCCCGGACTGGCGGGAGTATTTCATGATGCTGGTCCTGCTGGCCCTGGTCCTCCTGGTTGGCCTTTATCCCCAGCCTCTTCTGGACACCACCGCAGGTCTGTCCGGAACCATTGCCGACCTGTTTGCCGGCATCAGCCCCGTGGACGTTTTCGGGGAGGTGCGTTAATGCTGGAGATCAGAGACCTTTTTTCCATACTGCCCCTGATCATTGTCGGCTCGACCGCCGTGCTGCTCATGCTGGTCATTGCCTGGCAGCGGCACCACACCGCCACGGCACTGATCTCGAGTGCCGGGTTGATTGTCGGTCTGCTGTGCCTGCCGGCGGAGTCCATGTCGGCCGGATCGCCCCCCCTGATGCAGGTGGATGGGCTGGCGCTTATCGCCGGCGCCCTGATCCTGCTTTCGGCCCTGGTGACGGTGATACTGAGCCATCAGTACCTGATCGGTTATATCGGTCCCAAGGAAGAGTTCTACCTGCTACTGCTGTGTGCGACCTCGGGTGCCCTGGCCCTGGTGGCGGCCGATCATCTGGCCATGCTGTTTATCGGCCTGGAACTGCTGTCGATGCCCCTGTACGGCATGCTGGCGTACAGTTTCCGTGCGGAGCGGTCGCTGGAAGCCGGTATCAAGTACCTGCTGCTTTCGGCCACAGCAACGGCGTTTCTCCTGTTTGGCATGGCCCTGATCTATGCCCGGACCGGTAGCCTGGATCTGGGCTGGGTTTCCGGAGCCATGGTGCGGGCATCGGATGCCTGGATGCTGGCTGGCGCTGGCCTGATCGTCGTCGGGCTGGGCTTCAAGCTCTCCGTGGTGCCTTTCCACCTCTGGACGCCGGATGTCTACCAGGGCGGTCCGGCACCGGCCACCATTTTCCTCGCCACCGTCAGCAAACTGGCCGTGTTTGTGGTGTTATTGCGCCTGGCACTGGCAGCGCCGGTGTTCCAGAGTGAGTGGATGCAAACCGTTATCACGGTGCTTGCTTTGCTGACCATGCTGGGCGGCAATCTGCTCGCCCTGTTCCAGGCCAATCTGAAACGTCTCCTGGGGTATTCATCCGTTGCCCACTTCGGTTACCTGCTGGTGGCGATCGTCGCCGGCAATGCCCTTGCGATCGAGACCACGGGGGTTTATCTGGTGACCTACCTGATCACGACGCTGGCGGCCTTCGGTGTGGTAACGATGGTTTCCAGCCCCTTCGGAGGTGAGGATGCCGACGCGCTGCCGCTCTATCGCGGGCTCTTCTGGCGCCGGCCCTATCTGGCAGCGGTCATGACCGTCAGCTTCCTGTCGCTGGCGGGTATCCCACTGACGGCCGGGTTCATCGGCAAGTTCTACGTGATCGCTCTGGGAGTTTCCGAGAGTCGCTGGTGGCTGGTAGGCGGTATTGTCGCAGGCAGTGCCATTGGCCTGTACTACTACCTGCGGGTGATGGTGACGCTTTATCTTCCCGAACCCGGCATGCCGCGCCGTGATGCGGCCCATGACTGGGGCAGCCGGGTCGGGGGGCTGACGCTGATCGCCGTGGCCCTTGCGATCCTCGTGCTCGGTGTCTATCCCACCCCGATGATCGACTGGATCCAGCAGCTGAGCGTCGGTTAGTGCAGTTTGAGCCTTGGATGCATGGCCCGGCTGATCCGGTCCATGAGCCAGATGATGCCGGTCCGGATCATGCCGTGCAGGGCGACCTGGTGCATCCGGTAGAGCGAGAGGTAAAACAGCCTCGCCACCTTGCCCTCAATGTACATGCTGCGCCCGGACAGGTTGCCCATCAGGTTGCCGACCGTGGTGTAGCGACTGAAATTGATCAGTGAGCCGTGGTCGTTGTAGACGAACGGCACCGCCTCCTTGCCCTCCAGACGATTGCAGAGGGTCTTGTAGAGTGCGTCGGCTTGCTGGTGCGCGGCCTGCGCCCTGGGAGGTACGGGGCGCTCCGACTCCGGTTGCGGACAGGCTGCGCAATCCCCGAAGGCAAAGATGTCCGCATCCTGTGTGGTCTGGAGGGTCTGTTCGACCACCAGCTGGTTACCCCGGTTCACTTCCAGACCATCGAGATCACTCAGAAAGGCGGGTGCCTTGATGCCGGCGGCCCAGATGGTCATCTCGGAGGGCAGCTCTGTGCCATCCTTCATGACCACGCTGTTTTCCCGGACCTCGCTCACCGGCTGGCCCGCCAGTACCTTCACATGCTGGCGTTCCAGTTCCCGGGTCGCCGCATTGGACAACCGGCCGGGCAGGGCCGGAAGAATACGATCCGCCGCTTCGATCACCGAAATGGACACATCGGACGCCTGCAGGTGGTTCATCCCGTAAACCGGCAGTTCCCGGGACGCCAGTCGCAGCTCCGCCGCCAGTTCCACGCCGGTGGCCCCGGCGCCGATAATACTGATATTCAAAGCATGCTCTTTGCCCTGCATGGCCTCGTGGTTCTTGCGCAGGAAGGCGTTGAGCATCAGATTGTGGAAGCGCCGGGCCTGCCGGAGGCTGTCGAGGAACAGGCAATGTTCCTGGGCGCCGGGCGTACCGAAGTCATTGGCGGTGCTGCCAACGGCAATCACCAGGGTGTCATAGCTGATGCGGCGCTCGGGTACCACCTCCTGGCCTTCGTCATCGTGGAACGCGTCGATGACGACCTCTTTTGCAGACCGATCCAGTCCACCCATCCGTCCCAGCTGGAACTCGTAATTGTGTTTGCGGGCGTGGGCCCGGTAATTGATTTCATTGGCGTTGGCGTCCAGTGAACCCGAGGCGACCTCGTGCAGCAGGGGCTTCCAGACGTGGGTCAGGCTCGCGTCGACCAGGGTGATTCGTGCCTTGCCCTTCTTGCCCAGTCTGTTGCCAAGGCTGGTGACCAGTTCCAGGCCGCCGGCACCACCACCGACCACCACGATGTGATGAAGATTGCTCATATTTGTCGGACCTTTGGAAATGAAGAGAGCCAAGGGCTCTGGCACCGGAAAGCACTTGGCTGTCCTCACTGTGAAGGCGACCAACAAAGGTAGGGGGCTAACGCTGTGTGGCTCATAGTAACGCGGTGTCGGGAAAAAGAACAATTGGACGGAAGTCCCGGATGACCTGTGCCAACGGAGGGCGCCGATGCCGATCAGTCGCCGCTCATGGTAGAGTCCGGAATAACTGAATTGGCGTTGTAACCGTTGGGGAGAGTTCATGAAAATCGCCGTTTACTGTGGTTCCAGAATGGGCAACGATCCGATCTACGCGGATGGCACCCGGGCTCTGGGTAAGCGATTTGCCGAAGCCGGCATTGACGTGGTGTTCGGCGGTGGGCATGTCGGCCTGATGGGCGTGGTGGCGGATGCGGTTCTGGAACACGGCGGCCGGGTGTTTGGCGTCATACCTGAAGCCCTGCGGGACCGTGAACTGGCCCATGACCGGCTCACCGAATTGCACGTGGTGAGCGACATGCACCAGCGAAAGGCCCGGATGGCGGAGTTGGCGGACGGTTTCCTGGCCTTGCCGGGAGGCATTGGGACGCTGGAAGAGCTGTTCGAGGCCTGGACCTGGGGGCAGCTGGGATTCCACCACAAACCCTGCGGTATCTATAATCTTGGCGGGTTCTATGACCCGTTGCTCGCCCAGGCCGAGACCATGGCCCGGGCTGGCTTCCTCAACCGTGAGTACATTGACATGATTGTGCAGGCGGACACCCCCGAGGCGGTGATTGAGGCCTTCCGGAATTACGTTCCCCCGCACGAGAAATGGACCTGACTTATCCCCGCAGTTCTGCCGCCGCCTCCAGGGCGCCCTCCTGCTGAGCCAGCTCCAGCGCGGTCCGACCGTTTCTGTCACGGGCATCGGCGTCGGCGCCGGCCTTGAGCAGGCGGGCAATGATGCTGCACCGGTTGGACAGTGCCGCCACCATGAGAGGGGTCTGTCCCCGGTTGTTCCGGTGATCGACGGTGGCCCCCATTTCCAGCAGAAGCTCCACCGTGTCGCTCTGACCGTTTTCAGAAGCCAACATCAGTAGGCTGTCTCCGTCGGTGGTTCGTATGTCCACGGGCAGGCCGGCCTGCAGGAGCGGGCGAAGCATCGTGGACCCTCCGTTCCTGGCCAGATCGAACATCCCCTGCGCCAGTGCGATGGCATCCTCATCCTGCTGGGTTTCCGGTGGGCGCGGGCTGCCCGGTGTCTTGCTGCTCATCGTGACCTCGGTGCTGATGTGTGTCGGCCTGTGGGCCGGGAGCCGGTATCGGCGGCCTGCTGCTGATCTGGACAGAGGGCCGACACCACTGTTAAAACCGTTGTATCACAGATCCGGTGGCGAGTGTGTGCCGCTGCCGGCCAGAAGCCAACGATCAACCACCATCGACAGGAGACACGATCGTGAAACTGCAGGTTCGAGGTATTGAGGAAGGCCAGCCGATTCCGGAGAAATTCGCATTCGGCGTATTCAGTGAACAGGACCACATGAGTTTCGGGCCCAACCGGAATCCTGAAATAACCTGGGAAGACGCGCCGGAGGGGACCAGGAGCTTTGTGGTCATGATGTTCGATCCGGATGTGCCCAGTGTCGCGGACGACGTCAACCAGGAAGGCAAGACCGTGTCCGCCGATTTGCCGCGGGTCGACTTTTTCCACTGGTTGCTGGTGGACGTTCCAGCCAGTGTGAACCGGATTCCGGAGGGTGAGGACAGTGACGGTGTCACCCCGAAAGGCAAAGCCTACGGGCCGGGCCCCATCGGCATCCGGGGTGTCAACAACTACACCCAGTTCCTCGCCGGCAACCCGGACATGGCCGGCACCTATGCCGGTTATGACGGCCCCTGCCCGCCCTGGAACGATGAAATCATTCATCACTACCACTACGAGGTACATGCGCTGGATGTGGAAAGTCTCGGACTGGACGGCGAGTTTGATGGCAATGCCGTGCGTGAAGCGATGGCAGGCCACGTTCTGGCCAGCGCCCGGGTAACCGGAACCTATACCCTCAATCCGGAACTCCGGGAATCGTGACGTTTCACTGATAGCGAAATGCTATTTCGCCTATAGCCGGAGGCTTTCGTCTGGAGAGTTTCCGGTTCTTCAGCCCACCCCTTCACCGCTGCACCCCAGATAGGACAAGGAGTTGATGCACCTGATTCAATAGCGATCAAAAGGCGATCATCGAATAAGCACAATTTTTCATAAGACTTTCCGCTAGTTGTTCTAATTAACGCCCTGAACTCAAATCCTCAGACGTCGATACCAAAAATTGACTTATCTCAAATATGTTCCGGTGGTCATATTTGATTGGTCCGGCGATTATCCACAACGGCAACACTTACAACAACAAGATGAGGTACGTTTATGGATGGAGTAACGGGCGATCGCGTCTATGAAGGAGGCGGCGCACAGCGCAAGCCCGGCCTTCTGGATCGCGAAAACACAATAGCAGGCCCCAATTTCAATCGATGGCTGGTGCCCACGGCAGCGCTGGCCATTCATCTGTGTATCGGTATGGCGTACGGGTTCTCCGTCTTCTGGATACCGATGTCGAACATGATTCCGGCCAGCGAAACAGCGGCCTGCACCGATGTAGGTCTGATGCAGGCTCTGACGACCACTACCTGTAACTGGGCGGTGAGCCACGTCGCCTATACCTTTGGTATTTTCATCGCAATGCTGGGTGTCTCTGCCGCACTCTGGGGTGCCTGGCTGGAGCACGCCGGTCCCCGGAAGGCCGGTTTCATTGCCGCCCTGTGCTGGGGTGGCGGTATGGCCGTCGGCGGTGTGGGCGTCATGACCCATCAGCTCTGGCTGTTGTATCTGGGCTGCGGCGTGCTCGGTGGCGTCGGTCAGGGCCTGGGTTACATCACGCCGGTCTCCACGCTGATCAAGTGGTTCCCGGATCGCCGGGGCATGGCAACGGGCTTTGCCATCATGGGCTATGGTGGTGGCGCCATGGTGGGTGCACCCCTCGCGGTATGGCTGATGGGCACCTTCTCCCAGGACGGCGGCACCGGCGTAGCCAGTACCATGATCGTCATGGGCTTTATCTACTTCCTGGTCATGAGCGCCGGGGCGTTCGGGTTCCGGGTACCGCCCAATGGCTGGAAGCCCAGCGGCTGGCAGCCGACCGAGGCGGATACCTCCAATGAAATGATCACCATGGGCCACGTGCATCTGCGCCAGGCCTGGAAGACCAAGCAGTTCTGGCTGATCTGGAGTGTATTGTTCCTGAATGTGACCGCTGGCATTGCAGTGATCTCCATGGCAAGCCCGATGCTGCAGGATGTCTTTGGCGGGGCGCTGGTGGGTCTTGAGGATGCCTCGGCTGCGCTTACCGCGTCACAGAAGGCGGCGGTAGCGGCTGCAGCGGCCGGTCTGGTAGGGCTGATCAGTCTGTTCAACAGTGTCGGGCGCCTGTTCTGGGCCTCCCTGTCGGACAAGATCGGTCGCAAGAACACCTACTACACGTTCTTTGTGCTCGGGATCGCCGTCTACTGTCTGCTGCCGACCTGGGGCCATATGGGCGCACCAGGACTGTTCGTGATCTCCATCTGCATCATCCTGAGTATGTACGGGGGTGGGTTTGCCACGGTGCCGGCCTACCTGGCGGACATTTTCGGCACCCAGATGGTGGGCGCGATCCATGGCCGTCTGTTGACCGCCTGGTCCGCGGCGGGCCTGGTCGGCCCGGTCATTATCACGCTGTTGCGCGAAGCCCAGCTGGATGCCGGGGTGGAACGGGCGCTGGTGTATGACCGCACGCTCTACATCATGGCCGGCCTGCTGCTCGTGGGTCTGATCTGTAACAGTCTGGTCAAGCCGGTGCACAAGTCGCTGCACATGGACGAGGAAGAGCTGGCCCGTGAGCGGGCATTGCAGCACGACTCCCACATCTCGGCCAATGCCGAGACGGCAGCCCGCGGCCGGTTCGGGCCCCTGGGTGTTGTCTGCTGGCTGGCGGTGGGAGTGCCGTTCCTGATCGGGCTCTACATCGCTATCGCCAAGGCGGCGGCGTTGTTCTGACCGGGAGCCCCGCCTGACCGGAGTCGGGCGGGGTGTCAGCCATCCTCGGCGATCAGCTGTTCGAAGGTGATGACCTCGCCGGGGTGGTCCGGATCGTAACCGGGCACCTGATGGATCCGGTCAACGAAGGTGCTGGAACGCATGAGAGCGAGCAGATGTTGCAGATTGGGGTCGTCCAGGCGGTCCTTCCGGCACAGCAGCAGATAGTGCTCGGAGACAACCTCGACAAAGTCCAGGTTGAACTGCCGGGCGGCCGCTTCGACGCCGAATCCGACGTCGGCCATGCCCGAGGCTACGAAGGCAGCGACCGCCGTATGGGTCAGTTCCTGCTGAGGCATGCGGTTGATGGCGTCTTCGGAAAAACCCGCCTGGTCCAGCAGGAGATTGAACAGCAGACGGGTGCCGGAATGCCGGTCCCGGCCAATGAACCGGGCCTGGGTGTTGACCAGGTCCTCGAAGCTTTCGACCCGGGGTTCGAGTTCGCGGCGCATCATCAGGCCTTCCCGTCGGGTGACGAAGCGAATCAGGCGGAACTCATGGCGGCTCAGGTGGTGCCGGTAGTGATCCAGCACTCTCTCGGCCAGCACCGGCTGGGTCGGGAAGTGGAAGCTGGCGATGTCGCAGTCGCCGCGGTTCAGGGCCGACAGAGCCTCATCCGGATTGCGGTACTGAAGGTTGATTTCGACCGTGTCGGAGAACTCCGGGAGCAGGGCGACCGCATAGCCATGGCTGGCATGGAGCCGGAGCACACGGTGGGTGCCAGCGAGGATCTGCTGGATCTGGTCGTTGAACTCGGAGGCCATGCTGTCGATCTGGGGCCCCAGTCGGGCTTTGACTCGCTGCTCCGCCCAGAGCAGTTTCTCCCCCAAGGGGGTGAGCTGGGTGCCGTGGCCCTTCTGCATATGGACCAGGGGTATGCCGAAGACGTCGGTGCCGCGGTTGAGAAGGTTCCAGGCGTGCCGGTAAGACACGTTTGCGGCCCGGGCTGCGTCGGTCAGTTTGCCGGTTTCCCGGATGCTGTCGAGCAGACGGAAGAGTACCGGTTCGAACCAGTCGCCGTCGTCGGTCTGAAAGACCCACGCGGGCGAGAGGGTAAGCTTCTTTTTATGCATGCGGATTCATATTCCGTGGGCGTTGCGGGAGTGCTAGCTTGGCTATAGCACTGTAGCAGAACAAAAACAGGTAGGAATAGTGATGCATATGTCAGCGCAGAGTAACCCAGCCTCGAATCAGGACAACCTGCCCGGTTCCGCGGAATGGACCCCTGACATGATCCAGGCGATTGTGGCGGATCTGAAACACAAGCCCGGCGCCCTCCTTCCCATTCTGCATGCCATTCAGGATCGGGTCGGCCACATTCCGGACGGTGCCGTGCCAATCATTGCCGAGGGCCTGCAGCAGACCCGGGCTGACATCCACGGTGTCATCAGTTTCTACCATCACTTCCGCACCCAGCCGGCCGGCAGCCATGTGCTGCAGGTCTGTCGGGCAGAAGCCTGCCAGTCGATGGGCAGCCGGGCTCTGGAGGCACACATCCGCAACCGCCTGGGGGTGGATTATCACCAGACCACCGCCGATCGCGAGTTCACCCTGGAACCGGTGTATTGCCTGGGTAACTGTGCTTGTGCCCCGTCCATCCGGGTGAACGACCGCATCCATGGCCGGATGACGCCGGAGAAGTTTGACCGGCTGGCGGAACAACTGACCACCTCGACACTCGAACTCAAATAAGCGCGGGAGAAATGACCATGGCGACCCGAATTTACGTGCCCTGCGACACCACGGCGCTCTCCCTTGGCGCCGACGAGGTGGCCTCGCTGATTGAGCGCCACGCCCGGGACCGCGGTGCCGATGTCACGATTGTCCGGAACGGTTCACGGGGCCTGTTCTGGCTGGAACCGCTGGTGGAAGTGGATACCGGATCCGGCCGGGTCGCCTATGGCCCGGTGGAGCCCGACGATGTGGCGGGCCTGGTCGAAGCCGGAATGCTGGAAGCGCGGCCCGAGCATGAAAACTACCTGGGTAACATCGACGATCATCCTTACCTGAAACGCCAGCAACGGCTGACGTTCGCCCGCATTGGCCTGACCGATCCGCTGTCCATTGAGGATTACCGCTCCCATGGCGGCTTTGATGGACTGGAGAAGGCGCTGGGCCTGGATCCCCAGGGCATTGTGGACGAAGTGAAAACTTCGGGACTGCGGGGCCGTGGCGGCGCTGCGTTTCCCACTGGAATCAAGTGGCAGACCGTGCACGATGAGCCCTGGCAGCAGCAGAAATACATCGTCTGCAATGCTGACGAGGGCGACTCTGGCACCTTTGCCGACCGGCTGGTGATGGAATGTGATCCGTTCATGCTGATCGAAGGCATGACCATTGCCGGCCTTGCCGTGGGTGCCACCCGGGGCTTTATCTATCTGCGGTCCGAATACCCCATAGCCCATCGCATCCTGGACGAAGCGATCCGCCGGGCCGAAGCCGACGGCTATCTGGGCGAAGATGTCCGGGGCAGTGGTCGGGCGTTCCACCTGGAAGTCCGGCTGGCGGCGGGCGCCTATATCTGCGGTGAGGAAACGTCACTGCTGGAGAGCCTCGAAGGCAAGCGGGGCCTGGTGCGTGCCAAACCGCCGTTACCGGCGATCAAGGGCCTGTTCGGGCAGCCGACGGTGGTCAATAACGTGCTGTCGTTTGCGGCGGTTCCCTTCATTCTGGCTGAAGGTGGCCAGGCCTACGCCGATTACGGCATGGGCAAGTCCCGGGGCACCCTGCCTATCCAGCTGGCCGGCAATATCCGGCGCGGCGGACTGATTGAGCTCGCCTTTGGCGTAACCCTGCGGGACATCCTGGATGACTTCGGCGGTGGCACCTTGACCGGTCGCCCGATGAAAGCGGTACAGGTGGGTGGCCCATTGATGGCGTATATGCCGGCCAGTCAGTGGGATACCCCGATGGATTACGAGGCCTTCGCGGCCCTCGGCGCGGGCATCGGCCACGGTGGCGTAGTGGCCTTCGATGACACTGTCGACATGGGCGAACAGGCCCGGTTCGCCATGGAGTTCTGCACCGTGGAGTCCTGCGGAAAATGCACACCCTGCCGCATCGGTTCGGTGCGTGGGGTGGAAGTGATCGACCGCATCCGGGCGGGTGAAAACACCGACGCCAACCTGGTCCTGCTGGAAGACCTGTGCGAGACCATGGTCGATGGTTCGCTCTGTGCCATGGGTGGCATGACGCCGTTCCCGGTCCAGAGCGTAATGAAACATTTCCCGGACGACCTGACGGCCTGACCGAATCGAGTGGAGGCACGATATGTTGCAATATTTTGACCCCGGCAAGAGCGGCCTGAACCCCGACATCGATTACGGCACGCCGCCGAGCGAATCTGAAACCCTGGTCAGCGTGTCCATCGACGGCACCGACATCAGCGTACCCGAGGGCACGTCAGTCCTGCGGGCGGCTGCGCTGGCCGGCATCACCATTCCCAAGTTGTGTGCATCGGACAATCTGGAGGCGTTCGGTTCCTGCCGCATGTGCGCGGTGGAGATCGAAGGCCGGCGCGGCTATCCCGCGTCGTGCACCACGCCCGTGGCCGAGGGCATGTCTGTCACCACCCAGAATGGCAAACTGGCGAAGCTCCGGCGGAATATCATGGAGCTGTACATCTCCGATCATCCGCTGGACTGCCTGACCTGCCCGGCCAATGGCAACTGCGAACTGCAGGACGTCGCCGGCGCTGTCGGCCTGCGGGAAGTCCGCTACGGCTTTGACGGTGAGAATCATCTGGATGCGGATGTGGACGACTCCAACCCCTATTTCAGCTTTGATCCGAGCAAGTGCATTGTTTGCTCCCGGTGTGTCCGTGCCTGTGAGGAAGTGCAGGGCACCTTTGCCCTGACCATCGAGGGCCGTGGCTTCGAATCGAAAGTCTCGGCCGGCCAGAGCGAGCCGTTCATGGATTCCGAGTGCGTCTCCTGCGGCGCCTGCGTCCAGGCCTGCCCGACTTCCACACTGATGGAAAAGAGTGTGATTGAAGCCGGCCAGCCGGAGCACAGCGTGGTGACCACCTGTGCCTATTGTGGCGTGGGCTGCTCGTTCAAGGCGGAAATGAAGGGCGACCAGCTGGTGCGCATGGTGCCTTACAAGGGCGGCGACGCCAATCATGGCCACTCCTGTGTGAAGGGCCGCTTTGCCTTCGGGTACGCCACCCACAAGGATCGCATCCGCGAACCGATGATCCGGGATTCCATCAACGAGCCCTGGCGTACCGTGTCCTGGGACGAAGCCATCGGGTTCGCCGCGAAGAGGCTCAAGGACACCCAGGCGAAGTATGGCCGCGAGAGCATTGGTGGCATTACCTCGTCCCGCTGCACCAACGAGGAAACCTATCTGGTGCAGAAACTCATCCGGGCGGCCTTCGGTAACAACAATACCGACACCTGTGCCCGGGTGTGCCATTCCCCCACCGGCTTTGGCCTGAAGACCACCATTGGCGAGTCGGCCGGGACCCAGACGTTTGACTCGGTGATGAAGGCGGACACCATCGTGGTGATCGGCGCCAACCCCACCGACGCCCATCCGGTGTTCGGCTCCCAGATGCGCCGGCGCTTGCGCCAGGGTGCGAAGCTGATCGTGATCGATCCGCGCCGCATCGACCTGCTGAAAACACCCCACGGCAGTGAAGGCATTCACCTGCCGCTGCGGCCCGGCACCAACGTCGCCATGGTGAATGCCCTGGCCCATGTGATTGTGACCGAGGGCCTGGAAGACAAGGCGTTTATCGAGGGCCGTTGCGAGCCGGAACAGTACCGGGCATGGCGCGACTTCATCGTCGAGGAACGCAACTCGCCGGAGGCCATGGAAGCGGTCACCGGTGTGCCGGCTGAACTGGTGCGCAAGGCTGCCCGGATCTATGGTGAGGCGCGCAACGGTGCCATCTATTACGGCCTGGGCGTCACCGAGCACAGCCAGGGCTCCACCATGGTCATGGGTATCGCCAACCTCGCCATGGCCACCGGCAACCTGGGTCGCGAGGGCGTGGGCGTCAATCCGCTGCGGGGTCAGAACAACGTCCAGGGTTCCTGCGACATGGGCTCTTTCCCCCACGAACTGCCTGGATACCAGCACGTTGGCGATCCGAATGTGCGCGAGCGCTTCGAGGGTGACTGGGGCGTTTCCATCGACCCCGAGCCGGGGCTGCGGATCCCCAATATGTTCGACGCCGCCATTGCCGGTACCTTCAAGGCCATGTACGTGCAGGGGGAGGATATCGCCCAGTCGGACCCCAACACCCAGCATGTGGAGGCGGCACTGACGTCGCTGGATTGCCTGATCGTCCAGGACATTTTCCTGAACGAAACCGCCAAGTTCGCCCATGTGCTGCTGCCGGGTTCCACCTTCCTGGAGAAGAACGGCACCTTCACCAACGCCGAACGCCGTATCAACCGGGTTCGCAAGGTAATGGCGCCGGTGGCCGGCATGGAGGACTGGGAAGTCACCATGGCCCTGTCCAACGCGCTGGGTTACCCGATGCACTACCGGCATCCATCGGAAATCATGGATGAAATCGCCCGACTCACGCCCACCTTTACCGGCGTGAGCTACGAGAAGCTCGACCGTTTGGGCAGTATCCAGTGGCCCTGTAACGAGGAGCACCCGGACGGGACGCCCACCATGCACGTACTGGACTTCCCCATTGGCCGGGGCAAGTTTGCCGTCACCGAGTACGTGGCCAGCGAGGAGAAGACCAACCGGAAGTTCCCGCTGCTGCTGACCACCGGTCGAATCCTGAGCCAGTACAACGTTGGCGCCCAGACCCGCCGGACGGAGAACAGCCGCTGGCACGAAGAGGACGTGCTGGAGATCCACCCCAGCGATGCCGAGCTTCGCGGTATCCACGACGGAGACTGGCTGGGCATTTCCAGCCGGGTGGGCCGGACCGTCCTGCGGGCGAAAGTCAGTGACCGGATGCTGCCGGGCGTGGTCTACACCACCTTCCATCATCCCGGCAGCGGGGCCAACGTGATTACCACCGACAGCTCCGACTGGGCCACCAACTGCCCGGAATACAAGGTGACGGCGGTACAGGTGGAAAAGGTGACCCAGCCATCCGAGTGGCAGCGCCACTTCCGGCAGTTCGATGAGCGTCAGCATGAATTGCTGACGCCCGCAGCCGCCAACGCGGAGACCTCCGATGCCACGGCCATCAAGTAGTCCGGCGGCTGCCGCAAGGGTGACCCTGGCCTCCGACCCGGATCATCGTCCGCCGGCCAGTTGCGAGGTTGCGGTAGACGTTTACGGGGGTATCCGGCCGGCGTCGGGCCTGGACCGCGTGGCCGAGGAAGTGCCCGTGGCGATGGTCTACAACGGTATTTCCCATGCGGTGATGATGGCCTCGCCCTGTGACCTGGAAGATTTCGCCCTGGGTTTCAGCCTGACCGAGGGCATTCTGGACCGACCGGACCAGCTGTTCGGCCTGGATGTGTACGCCAGTGAGGACGGTATTGCTGTCGAGATGCACATTGCCGGAGACTGCTTCGCGCGATTGCGTAACCAGCGACGTAACATGACCGGGCGCACGGGCTGCGGGTTATGCGGAACCGAATCCCTGGCGCACGCAATCCGTCCCATCGGGCGCGTGCCCGACGGCCCGACTCCGGACGACACCGCTGTCCAGCGGGCGTTGAAGAGTCTGCGTTGTTACCAGCCGCTGCAGGAACAGACCGGAGCCACCCATGGCGCGGCCTGGTGCGACAACGAAGGCCGGATACACCAGGCCCGGGAGGATGTGGGGCGGCACAACGCCCTGGATAAGCTGATCGGGGCACGTATCCGGGACCACGGCCCCGCGGCGTTCGACAATGGGTTTGTCCTGGTGTCGAGCCGCGCCAGCTTCGAAATGGTGCACAAGAGTGCCAGTGTCGGCGTCCGGACACTGGTGGCGGTATCCGCCGCCACCGCCCTGGCGATCCGCGAAGCCGGCAAGGCCGGCATGACCCTGATCGGCTTTGCCCGCCCGGGCCGGCATGTACGCTACAACCGCGGCGACGAGTTTCCTGTCGAGGAGAGCATTGATGAGTGACCAGCAACTCCAGAACCTGATCAAGATGATCAATCAGATCAGTATCAATAACCTCCATCATGGCGATGAGGACAAGGCCGCGGATGTCGTAGCCACGCACATCCGGAAATTCTGGGCCCGCAGTATGAAGCAGCAGATCATCGACTACGCCGAGTCCGATGGCATCGAGTTGTCTGCGGTGTCCCGGCTCGCCGTCAAACGGCTGGCTGAGCCCCAGGAGGCCTGAACCGGTCATCAAACTGTCGCCCGCCTGTCACCTCCCCGTCACCCGCCTCTGCAAAGGTGACGTTATCCGGAATGGTTGAGTGGCGGGAGGCGACATGCGTAACTACCGGAGCGTATTCATTTCCGATGTCCATCTGGGTACGGCCGATTGCCAGGCCGACTACCTGTTGGATTTCCTCCATAAGGTCCAGTGCGACACCCTGTATCTGGTGGGCGACATTGTCGACCTGATCGCCATGCAGCGTCGGGCTCATTTCCCCGAAACCCACCGCAAGGTCGTCCATCGTCTGATGGATCTGGCGGCCTCCGGCACCCGCGTGGTCTACATTCCCGGTAATCACGACGAATTCTTCCGCCGCTTCTGCGGGCAGACCCTGTCCGGCATCGAGTTGCGGGAAAAAGCGGTGCACACCACCGCCGATGGCCGACAATTCCTGGTGTGTCATGGCGACCAGTTTGACCAGGTGGTCCGCTGCAGTCCGCTGATGCTGCTGGTAGGCGATCGGGCCCATGGGGTGTTGCTGCGGGTCAACCGTTGGTTCAACGCCCTGCGCCGGCTTCAGGGCAAGCCTTACTGGTCCCTCGCCGCCTGGGTGAAGGGCCGGATCGGGCGTGCGCGCACCTTCATTCGCCGGTTCGAACTGGCGGCCCTGACCGTGGCGGAGCGGGGTCACTACGACGGCTTCATTTGCGGCCACATCCATTCGGCGGGGTTCCTGCGCAGTGACGAGGCCCTCTACTGCAACGACGGCGACTGGGTAGAGCATTGCACCGCCCTCACTGAACGGGAGGACGGACGGCTGGAGTTACTGCACTGGTCAGAGTGCCCGACCGTGCTGGCCGTCGAGCCTGCCGGGCCCCATCCGGATGTCTGTGGTGAGGATCGGCCCGCCGTCGATGTTCTGCCCGCCCGGTTCGTGGAGCAGGTGCATCGATTGAGTGAGTTTGGATAACGAGGCTTATCCGGTGGCCAATCTCGCCCCTGAGTCGGCGCACGCAGAGGTTTGATGGGGGTGTCAGTACGTTGACGGCTCGGCGGGCGAGATCTACGGTTAAAAGACGTTGAGTGCATGCCAAGCAACGGCAGAGGCCGACCCAGGCAGCAAGCATAGGGGGAGCTATGACTCATACGCTGGAAATCCAGGATATCCGAGAAGTTACCCACGACGTCAGGCAGATCCGGCTTGAAAAGCCCGAGGGGTACACCTTTACGCCGGGTCAGGCCACCGAGGTCGCCGTTGATCGCGAGGGCTGGAGAGACGAGGGGCGGCCCTTCACCTTTACCTCGCTCGACTCGGATCCCTATCTGGAGTTCGTCATAAAAATCTACCCGGAGCATCAGGGCGTGACCGACCAGATCAGACAGCTCAGCCCGGGCGACAGGCTGATCATCGGCAACCCGTGGGGAACGATTGAATACAAGGGCGAGGGCATATTCCTGGCCGGCGGCGCGGGTGTGACGCCGTTTATCGCCATTCTGCGCGATCTGCATCGCAAAGGCGAAACCGGCAATAACCAGTTGCTCTTTTCCAACAAGAGCGAGCGGGACATCATCCTGAAGGACGAGTTCGCGACCATTCTGGGTGATCAGTTCATGAACGTGATCACCCGGGAGAAGCCGACGGGTGATCACGTTTTTCTGGATGGCGTCATCGACAAGGCGTTTCTGAAATCACAGATCAGCGATTTCGACCAGTCCTTCTACGTGTGCGGCCCCGACCCTTTCAACAACGCCATCATGGCTGCGCTCGAGGAATTGGGAGCCAGCCCGGACGCGCTGATCTTTGAGAAGTAGGTCGGGTGCATGGGCATTCGCTGCTGTTACTGGTGAAGGTGAAGCCAGCGGGTAAGCCGCGATTCCGGGTGGCGGCTCAGATGCCAGGGTAACCATACCATGACGGCCAGTATGGCCAGCCCGGCGGAGACGGTCAGTACCGGATTCAGCCGGAAGGTGTTTCCAAGGCCGGCGAACACCAGCGTCATCGGCAACATGCCGATCAGGGTTGCAACGGCAAAACGCCAGGTCTTGATGGCGGTAACGCCGGCGGCATAGCTGATCAGGGCGAACGAGAATATCGGTATCAGGCGGGTGAGCAGGATGGCGATGGTCAGAAAACGCTGTGAGCCATTTCTGGCAAGCACCGGATTGTCCGGGAAACGTTGGTAGACCGCCTCCCTGCCGAGAAATCGGGCGATCCAGAAGGCCACGAGTGCACCAACAACGGCGCCAGTCGCGGCGATAGCCGTTCCCGGCAAAACGCCAAAGGCCAGTCCGGCTGTCACGCTGACAGGCAGTGTCGGTATCGGGCCTACGACAACCGCAATCAGCATCATCAGCATGAGCAGCAAGGGGCCCGTCACCCCCTGGCTTTGCAGCCAGCTCGCCAGGGCATCTGGTGAAAAGCCCGGGGGCATGCCCAGTATCTGTAGCAGCCACCAGGCAGCGGCCAGTGCGCCGATGACCACAAGAACAACTGCAATTCGTAATGCCATCCAGGAGCCTTCCCTATTGGCGGCTGATAGAGGTTTTATCGAAGAGTTATCGGCGGTTTAGAACTCGGTGACAACTTCATGCGTAGTAGTAGGGTAGTCTAGCGCTGTAAGTCGACCGGTGTAACAAATCCCGGTGTCGGGTGTTTTGACGAGTAAACACGCCATTGGTGGAGAAAAGGATGAAATCGGGAAAGTTGTTGCTGGTCGCCCTGATCGTGATAGCGATTGCCGCATTCTGGCTTTCGGGAGGGAGCGAATGGCTGACCCTGGATGCTCTCAAGCAAAATCGGGCGGCACTGGAACAGTGGAATCATGAGCACTTTTCCCTGGCTCTGACTCTCTACGCGTTCGCCTACGTGCTGGTGACCGCACTGTCCTTGCCCGGGGCGGCGGTGATGACCCTCGCGGGCGGTGCCCTGTTCGGAAACCTCTTTGGTCTGGTTGCAGTGTCGCTGGCCTCCACCATTGGCGCTTCCATAGCATTTCTCGTGGCCCGTTTCCTGTTGCGGGATACGTTGCAGGCAAAATATCGGGAGACCGTGGCCAGAATTGATCGGGGGATCGAAAAGGACGGTGCGTTCTACCTGGCCACGCTGAGACTGGTGCCGGTGTTTCCGTTCTTCCTGATCAACCTGACTCTGGGGCTGACGGGGATGCGGCTCTGGACCTACGCCTGGGTCAGCTGGCTGGCCATGCTTCCGGGTACTTTTGTTTATGTGAACGCCGGGACCCAACTGGGGCAGGTCGAGGCGCTGGGTGATATTGTGTCCGGCGATCTGCTGCTCTCTTTCGCCCTGCTCGGGCTGTTTCCTCTCATCGCCAAATTTGTGGTGGGCTTTCTGCGTCGCCGTAAGGTGTATTCAGGCTGGCAGAAGCCCGAGCATTTTGACTACAACCTGCTGGTCATCGGTGGCGGTTCCGCCGGGCTGGTGTCCGCCTATATCGCAGCGGCTGTCAAAGCGAAAGTAGCACTGATCGAGAAAGATAAAATGGGCGGCGATTGCCTGAATACCGGTTGCGTCCCTTCCAAGGCGCTCATCCGCAGTGCCAGGGCCGCGGATACGCTACGCCATGCCAATCGTTACGGGTTGGAATCGGTCCCCGTGAAAGGTTCCTTCCGCAACATCATGAACCGGGTCAGGGAGGTCATCGCCCAGGTGGAGCCCCATGATTCCCCGGAGCGATACCGCAAGCTGGGTGTGGACTGCATCTCTGGCGAGGCCAGCTTCGTATCTCCCTGGGAGCTGCAAGTTACTCATCCGGACGGTCGCACCGAGAGGCTGACGGCACGAAGCATTGTGGTTGCTACCGGCGGTAAGCCAGCCATGCCGCCGATTCCGGGGCTGGCGGACATGGATCCGCTCACTTCCGACAACCTGTGGGAATTGCAGGAGCAGCCTGGACGTTTGCTGGTGCTTGGTGGTGGCCCCATTGGCTGCGAGCTGGCTCATGCTTTCGCAGGACTGGGTAGCCAGGTGACTCAGGTGGAGCGAGGCGAGCGTTTGCTGCCCCGGGAAGATGCCGACGTGGCGGATGTGATCCGGAAACAGTTTGAAAACGATGGCATCCGCGTTCTTCTGGGCCATGCCGCCGCAGAGTTTCGGCTGGAAGAAGGTGAGAAAGTCGCCTACTGCGAACACGAAGGCGAGCGGGTCAGCATACCGTTCGATGCCGTGCTGGTGGCCGTCGGTCGGGCGGCCAACACCTCGGGCCTAAACCTGGAGAGAATCGGGGTTGAAACCTTGCCCAATGGCACGGTTCCGGTGGAGGAAGACATGAGCCTTCGATATCCGAATGTCTTTGCCTGTGGCGACGTGGCCGGACCCTACCAGTTCACCCATGCCGCCTCGCACCAGGCCTGGTATGCGGCCGTGAACGGGCTGTTCGGCCAGTTCAAACGTTTCAAGGTGGATTACCGCGTGATGCCCTGGGTAACCTTCACGTCGCCCGAAGTGGCCCGGGTGGGGCTCAGTGAGGAGGAGGCCAAAGAGAAAGGGATTGCCTACGAGCTGACCCGGTACGGGCTAGATGATCTCGATCGGGCGATTGCGGAAAGTGAGGCGCATGGGTTTATCAAGGTGCTCACGCCCCCGGGCAAAGACCGGATACTCGGAGCCGTGGTGGTCGGCGCGCACGCGGGCGAGATCCTGGCGGAGTTTACCCTGGCAATGAAGCACGGACTGGGACTGAACAAGATTCTGGGGACCATCCACCCCTACCCGACCTGGAACGAGGCCGCCAAATACGCAGCCGGTGAATGGAAGCGCGCCCACGCGCCGACGGGCGCTCTCCGATTACTGGAGAAACTCCATGGCTGGCGGCGGGGTAAGGCCGGCCGGGCCAACCATAAACAAATGTCTGCTGACAAAGGTGTGTAATATGCCCCTGACCGAAGCCCGAGAGGCGCGTAGACGTATCCCCGCTGTGGAGGTTCTGGAACCCAGGGCCTCGGACAGCTGGACCCATACCCGAAACGGGGACCCCCGTGGCTACATTGATTCTGACCGGCTCAAAGAGCTCTGGATCCATACGGGCACGGCCTGCAATCTGGCCTGTCCGTTCTGCCTGGAAGGCTCCCACCCGGGTGACGGTCGTATTCCTGGGATGAAACTCTCGGACGTAAAACCCTTTATTCACGAAGCCCTTGATATGGGGGTGGAACAGTTTTCCTTCACCGGTGGCGAGCCGTTCGTGATCCGGGACTTCGTCAATATCCTGGACTATGCCAGTCAGCACCGGCCCTGCTTCGTGCTCACCAACGCTACCGAGCCACTGCTGAAACGCCGGCACCAGGTGTTGCCATTGTTGCAGAATCCGTACCCGATCCACTTCCGGGTCAGCCTCGATTTTCCCGACCGTGCCCGCCACGACAAGGATCGCGGCGAGGGGAGTTTTGAGCAGGCGCTGGAGGGTATCCGCTGGTTGATCGATCAGGGCTTCAAGGTATCGATCGCCCGTCAGACGGATCCTGAAGAGATTCCGTCAAAGGTGGAATCGGCGTTTCGGGGCATTTTCCGGGACCGGGGCATTCCTGAAGATCTGGCGTTCACCGCCTTTCCGGATCTGGGGACGCCCGGTTCGGAAGACGGCAGTCCGGAGATCACCGAGACCTGCATGGAGAAGTATCCGACCAAGGAATCCCGGGACCATTTTATGTGCACCTATACGCGGATGCTGGTGAAAAAGGGTGATCAGGTGCGGGTGTATGCCTGCACGCTGGTGGATGACGATCCCCAGTACGACCTTGGGGGCACGTTGGCCGAGAGTATGGACGAGCGGATTATGTTGCGGCATCACCGGTGTTTTGCCTGTTATCGGTTTGGGGCTAGTTGTTCGGCGCCTTGATTCGGTAGGACTGGTAGCTGGGCGTTGGCGGTCTGGGGGTGGGGGTTCTTTCTCCTTGGAAAAACAACTCGCTTTGCTCGGACACGTTTTTCTGGCGGAGAAAGAACCCCCACCCCCAGACCGCGGAAACGGCTTTGCCAGTCGTGAAGAAAGAAAAAAGCAAAGATTTCTTTGGCGTTCGGGTGATCTCACGGACTCGGGGACTGAACTGCCATGGTTGAACGAGGAGATGGGAGGTAGGGAGACCAAAAAATGTGGAGCGCCAGGGATGGCGCGACCAAGCCCCCCACGGATGGGTTCACGGGCGTTTTTTTGGTCTCCCTACCTTCCAGCTCCGATATCGCCGAATGATGTAATCCCGGGCAGTGTCCCGGATCCAAAAACAAAGAGTTGGAAAGCACAATGAACTTTACTGAAGCCTCCCTGTTCTGGGGGTTCCTGCTGGTTTATGGCGTGGTGATGTACGCGCTGTCGCCGAAGAGCAAGAACGCGAATTCGTTTTATAAAGGTGCCGATGATCAGGGCAATCCTGTGGGTCAGTGGTCACTGACGGCGAGTATCTTCATCAGCTGGATCTTTGCCAAGTCGGTGACCAACGCGGCCAACCTCGGGGCGGCCTACGGCGTGGTTGGGGGGCTGGCTTACGCGAGTTACTGGCTGTCGATTCCGGTGGCAGGCTACATCATCTACCTGATCCGGACGCAGACCGGGGCGCGGAGTCTTCAGGAGTTCCTGACCTCCCGGTTTGGGCGGCTGGCGGCGCTGGCGTTTGCGGCGGCGATTCTGATCCGGCTCTACAACGAAGTCTGGAGCAATACCGCGGTGGTCGGTGGCTACTTCGGTCTGCCCGGGCAGTGGCAATACTATACGGCGGCGATGCTGTTCACCGTCTTCACCCTCGCCTACAGCCTGAAGGGCGGTCTGCGGTCATCGATTTTCACCGACGTGATCCAGGCCGTGGTGTTCGTGTTCTTTGTGGGCGCGGTGCTTTTCCTGATTGTGCCGGCCAACGACACCAGTGCCCTGCTCAGCAATGGCGAATTTCGCCTGGATGCCGGGTTTGACCTCCTGCTTGTCGCGCTGCTGCAGATGTTCAGTTATCCCTTCCACGATCCGGTGCTGACGGACCGGGGGTTTGTGAACCGGGAGAAGACCATGCTCAAGAGCTTTGTGGTGGCCGGTCTGCTCGGGTTTGTCGCGGTATTCATCTTCAGCCTGGTGGGAGTGCATGCGCGTCTCCAGGGTCTGGATCCGATGGGCAATGCGCCGGCCGCGGTCGGGCAGTCGCTTGGTCTGGCGGCTTTGTTCTTCATGAGTGTGGTCATGATGACCTCTGCCGGCTCCACGCTGGATTCCACCTTCACCTCGCTGGCGAAATCTATGGCGGTGGATCTGCCCCGTCTGGCCCAGAGGGCCAGGGACCGGCTGCCGAGTGTGCGCGTGGGAGCGGTGGTTATGGTGGTGTTCGCCCTGCTGGGCAACATCCCGATGTTTGCCGGCACCGACATCCTCAAGGCCACCACGATTTCCGGGACCATGGTGATGGGGTTGGCACCGGTGTTCCTGTTCTACGGATTTACCCGCTGGTCGCCCTGGAGTTTTCACCTCAGTTTCTGGTCCGGGCTGGTGCTGGGGGTTCTGTTGGCCATTGGCATGATCCCGGCGAGTTGGGCGATCGGTGATGGCAAGTACGCGCTCCTGCTTGGCGTGAATGCCTGGGGCTTCCTGATCTGCAGCGCCGGATTCTTCGTGCCCCTGGTACTCCGCCGGCTGGCGGGTCGTTCGCTGGCGGCCGGGGAGGTGTGAACCCATGGAGGAAGGTCGCAGCTGTCCCCTGGCGTATCGGTATTCACCATCCCGCCTCGGAGAGGATCCGATAGAGGTCACGGAAGACGTGCTCTACATCGTGGGCGGCCTCTACGGGAACATTGAGGCGCTGGACGAAATTGAACGGATGGCCGATGAGGAAGTGCGCGACGGGCGTCGGGTGCGCCTGGTTTTCAACGGCGATTTCAACTGGTTCAACGCCAGTGATGACCTCTTTCGTGAGATCAACGCCCGGGTGTTGCGGCATATGGCCTGCCTCGGGAATGTCGAGTATGAGCTGGCGAATCCCAGCCCGGGTGCGGGGTGTGGTTGCGCCTATCCGGATTTTGTCGATCAGGGTGTCGTCGAACGTTCCAATCGCATCATTTCCAGGCTACAGGATATCGCCCGGGGTCAGCCGGACCTGATGGAAAAATTGGGGCGTCTGCCCCGATTCCGGTGCCTGATATTTGGAGGCCTAAAGATTTTGGTGCTGCACGGCGACCCGGAGTCTCTCGCCGGCTGGGGTCTGGCCCATGAGGCGTTCGCCGGCGGTAATCAAAAGCAGCTTGAATCCTGGTTCGCAGCGACCGGTGCCGATGCGATGGTCTGTACCCATACCTGCCTGCCTGAGCTCTGGTCCGGCAGTGTCGAAGGGCGCAAACGGGTGGTGGTGAATAACGGCTCGGCGGGCATGGGCAACCTGAGCTCGGATTGCCGTGGCCTGATTGCTCGTGTCAGTGCTTCAGGCGGCGCCGTTGAGCCGCTTGTCGCGACAGACTCTCACGGCGTGCAGTTTTCGCTACAGCCGGTCAGCTTTGATCACGAGGCGTGGATGGAGCGGTTCGATGCCATCTGGCCAGCCGATTCCGACGCTGCGCTCTCCTATCGGAACCGGCTGCTGGAAGGAACGACCCTGCAGCCCGCCAATGTCCGATTCCTTGCCTGACTGTCATTCGAATGTCACTGGCGAATGCTGCAATCCGGTCTATTCTTAAAAAGTCGAGGCAGGGTGCTCGGCCGAGTACCCGTTTCCCGCTGACTTGAAATATATTTTGTGGTCTATATAATTCAGCACTAACTTTTGAAGCGAATTGATCACGTTATGACATCAGAAGGTTCGAATACCACCGCCATCAGCCTCCGCAAACCGACGAAGGATGATGGCTTTCGGCTTAACCAGCTGGTGGCGGAATGCCCACCGCTGGACCCCAACTCGATTTACTGCAACCTGTTGCAGTGCAGCCACTTTGCCGAAACCGGCGTGGCCGCGGAGAAGGAAGGCGATCTGGTCGGCTTTATCTCCGGATACATCCCTCCCCAACAGCCCGAGACCGTGTTTGTCTGGCAAGTGGCCGTTCACGAGAAAGGTCGTGGACAGGGTCTCGCCAAGCGGATGCTGAAAGAGATCGTTTCCCGGGATGCGTGCAAAGACGTGACCCATATGGAAACGACCATCACCGCCGACAACGAGGCCTCATGGGCGCTGTTCCGTTCATTCGCCCGTGATATGGGAGCCGAGCTCACCTACCACGAGCACTTCGAGAAAGAGACCCATTTTGGCGGCAAGCACGACTCCGAGTTCCTGCTGCGCATCGGGCCTTTCACGAAGCCTGTCTGAGAGCCCTGAGTTCACGATCAAACATCGTGAATGACTGACTGTGATTTGGACTAGCCGGTGGGCCACCCGAGGTGGGCCCGCTATCAAGGCTTAAACCAACGCACGGCGGGCTTGTCGCGACCGATATTTACCAACCGGCAGGCTCCCGCGCATTTACCTCGAACCTGACATGCTAAGAGGCAAGACAATGGAAATTTTCAAGTCGACCGAATCCGAAGTACGTGTTTATTCCCGTGCCTTTCCGGTGATTTTCAACCGCGCCAAGAATGCGCATCTGTACACCGAAGACGGCAAGGAGTACCTGGATTTTCTGGCCGGTGCCGGTTCCCTGAACTACGGCCATAACAACGACATTCTCAAGAAGGCGTTGCTTGAATACATCGAGGCCGATGGCGTGAGCCAGGGCCTGGACCTGTTCACCACCGCCAAGCACGACTTCATCGAGTCGTACAAGAAGCACATCCTCGAGCCGCGCGGACTGGACTACAAGATGCAGTTCACCGGCCCCACCGGTACCAACTGTGTGGAAGCGGCCATGAAACTGGCGCGCAAGGTGAAGGGCCGTACCGGCATTATCTCCTTCACCAACGGCTTCCACGGTGTGACCACCGGCGCGGTTGCCGCGACTGGTAACAAGCATCACCGCGGTGGTGTCGGTACCCCGCTGGGCAACGTCGACTTCATGTTCTACGACGGCTACCTGGGCGAGGACGTCGATACCCTGAAGATCATGGACAAGGTGCTGTCGGACAGCTCCTCCGGTGTGGAACTGCCCGCTGCCGTCATCGTGGAAGCGGTGCAGGGCGAAGGTGGTCTGAACGCCGCCCGCGCTGAATGGCTCAAGGGCTTGTCGGATCTGTGCAAGAAGCACGACATCCTGCTGATCCTGGACGACATCCAGGCGGGCAACGGCCGTACCGGCGAGTTCTTCAGCTTTGAGTTCGCGGGCATCAAGCCGGACATCGTGACTGTGTCCAAGTCCCTGAGTGGCTACGGTCTGCCGATGGCGCTGGTGCTGTTCAAGCCGGAACTGGACGTCTGGGATCCGGGCGAGCACAACGGTACTTTCCGCGGCAACAACATGGCGTTCATTACCGCTCGCGCTGCGGTTGAGACCTACTGGAAGGACGACGCCTTCGCCAACGAAGTGAAGGCGAAATCCAAGGTTCTGGGCGACGCCCTGAAAGCCATTTGCGATAAGTACCCGACCGAATTCAAAATGAAGGGCCGTGGCATGATGCGGGGTATCGAGGCGAAGGACGCGGACCTGACCGGTCCGATTACCAAGCGTGCCTTCGAGCGTGGCCTGATCATCGAGACCAGTGGTCCGAATGACGAAGTCATCAAGTGCCTGATGCCGTTGACCACCAGCGAGGAAGACCTGAAGAAGGGTGCTGCCCTGCTGGCCGAAAGTGTCGACGAAATCATGCAGGAAGGTGTGAGCGAGGCGTCGTAAGACGCCCGCTTTTCAGGACATTCATTCCGCAGGATAGCGAAGGCCGACTTATGACTACTGCACAACATACCGTCGAGAAAATCGGCGGTACTTCCATGAGTAACTACGAGGCCGTGCGCGACAACATCATTGTTGGCCAGCGTACCAAGGACGACCTCTACCAGCGTATCTTCGTGGTGTCCGCCTATGGCGGCGTGACCGACGAACTGCTGGAACACAAGAAGACCGGCGAGCCGGGCGTCTATGCCCTGTTTGCCGATGCCGAATCGGACTGGGCCTGGGGTGACGATCTCACCAAGTTGATCCAGTTCCTGACCGATTTCAACGGCGAGCTTTTCGAAGATCCGATGCTCAAGCAGCAGGCGGACCAGTTCATCACCGACCGAATCGAAGGGGTGCGCGGGTGCCTGATCGATCTGCAACGGCTGTGCTCCTATGGCCAGTTCCAGCTTGAAGAACATCTGCTGACCGTGCGTGAAATGCTCGCCGGCATCGGTGAAGCGCACAGTGCTTTCAATACCGCTCTGAAACTGCAGCAGGAAGGCATCAACGCCCGCTTTGTTGATCTGACCGGCTGGCGCGATTCGGAGCTTCTGCCCCTGGATGAGAAGCTCAAGCAGGCGTTCGACAACGTCGACCTGACCCGCGAGCTGCCGATCGTGACCGGCTACGCCCAGTGCAAGGAAGGCCTGATGCGGACCTTCGACCGGGGCTACAGCGAAATGACCTTCAGCCGGGTGGCGGTCATTACCCATGCCCGCGAAGCCATCATTCACAAGGAATATCACCTGAGCTCCGCCGACCCGAAAATCGTCGGTGAGGACAAGGTGGTGCCGCTGGGCAGGACCAACTATGACGTGGCGGACCAGCTGGCGAACCTGGGAATGGAAGCGATTCATCCCCGGGCCGGCAAGGGTCTCCGCCAGAACGAGATTCCGCTTCGGGTAATGAACACCTTCGAGCCGGAGCATACCGGTACGCTGATCACCGGCGATTACATCAGCGAGACACCGCAGGTGGAGATCGTCGCGGGCGCCAAGGGCGTGTTTGCCATCGAGGTGTTCGACCAGGACATGCAGGGCGAGCCGGGCTCCGACCGGAAGATCCTGGACGTACTGAGCCGCTTCAAGGTCCGGTTCATGTCCAAGGACACCAACGCCAATACGATCACCCATTACGTGGATACCACGCTCAAGCACGTCAAACGGGTGGTCAAGGCGCTGGAACAGGAGTTTCCGAACGCCGAGATCAGCACCCGCAAGGTGGCCCTGGTATCGGCCATCGGCAGTGACATGAAAGTGCCGGGCATCCTCGCCCGCTCCGTGAAGTCTCTGGCGGATCGTGAAATCAGTGTCTTGGCCGTGCACCAGTGCATGCGTCAGGTGGACATCCAGTTCGTAATCGACGAAGACAATTACGAACAGGCGATTGTTGCCCTGCACGGCGCCTTGATTGAACCGCACAATCACGAATACGCGATTGTTGCCGCATCAATCGAGTAAGAGGTTACCCGCAGGCGGAACCGGTCGCTTCGCCTGTGGGTAATGGAGGACGTCTTGCCTCCAGATCGGGCGCCCGGCCGGCCGCCTCACCCTGAGTGAGTGTTTTGGCCGGGCGTGGCCGATCCAGTGACCACCCTGCCTCGTATTTCCCTGTACATTCTCAGACCAAGATCGGACCCAACGTCATGTTGCATACTGACACTATGGGACCGTCTCCGACTCTGCCCCGCGATGGCGAAAGGGATTCCCTGGTCGGGCTGTATTTCAGGGATGCGTCCCGGTACGACCTGCTTTCCGACGAACAGGAACGTCGTCTTTCCCGAAAACTGACCCTCTGTTTCCGGGTCATCAGCCGTGAGCTGGCCCTGCCCGAAACCACGCCCCAGACCTTCCGTGAGGTGGTGGGCAGCCTGGGCGATGCCTGTGCCTTCTCGACCCGCTGCCGGCGGGCCTACCACCTTGCGATGGCGTGTCGCCGGAAGCTGATTCAGAGCAACCTCCGCCTTGCGGTACATATCGCCCGGCGGTTCGGGCAGAACGGCATTCCCATGTCGGATCTGATCCAGGACGCCAACGTTGGCCTGATCAAGGCGGCGGAGCGGTTTGATCCGGGCAAGGGTTTCCGGTTTTCCACCTACGCCTACTGGTGGATCAGTGAAGAGGTGAAACGCTGCCTTCAGCGAGGCACCCGGGTGGTCCACACGCCAGAGAACGTGGTTGATGAGATCCGCAAGTTGCAGAAAGTTTCGCTACGGCTCAACCGCGAACTCGGACGGGAACCCTCCCAGGCCGAACTGGCCCGGGAAATGGAAGCTTCTCCCTCACGAATTGGTGAGCTGAGGGCGTTGGCTTCGAGAGAGATTTCCACCGAAACACCGCTGGTGGAGAACAGTGCCCTGACCCTTGGAGACAGCCTCGAGGGGCGTGGCAGCATGACTCCGGACCATCCGATGTCCGAGAGAGACCGGCAGCGGGCCCTGCGACGCATGCTGGGCGAGTTGACCGAACGTGAGCAGGACATCCTCACACGCCGCTTCGGACTGGATCGTCCCGCACCGGAGACCCTCCAGGTCATATCCGACCAGTTGGGTATCAGTCGGGAGCGGGTTCGCCAGATCGAGAAGGGAGCCCTGCGCAAGCTGCAGAGTCGGTTTGAGCGTCTGGATGACGCTTACGGCGCCTGATCCCCTCAGGCGCCGTGCAACAACAGGAACCAGGCTGCCACGGTCAATTGGCAGGCCAGCACAACCGTGGTCAGTACCAGCCTCAGGCGCCGGTACCAGTCCGGCCAGTAAATCCGCATCCATCGCGCATCGACAACGTACAGGGCCAGGTAGGCGATCGTGTACAACACAATCTGCGCGTGGGTCGACAGGAGGAGCCCGATCCCGGCCGTCACGAAAAAGACCTGGCTGAGCAGCATGGTGACCAGCGGTGAGAGGGGGTAACAGCGATTTTCAAGCTGCATCGCAATGGGCCAGTAAACCCCGGCCATAAAGGCCAGGATGCCGGCGCTGTAAAGATAGAAGTAGCCCATGATGGCGACGCTGCTTCCCGGTATCAGGAAGAGGCCAACCACGCCGAGGAGGAAGGGGATGAGTCCGGCGATCCCCACCAGAACCGCAAGTCGCGAAACCGAAATCACTGGCGCTGCCTCTGGACCTTGATCCGCATCGGCTCGATCGGCCCGGACGCCATCCCGACCATTTCATGGTAGGCCGATGGATGAACAACCTCGGTTTCTCGCACCTGGAAGGAGCCCAGCGTATCCTGAATTTCCCAGGCGCTCCGGAACAGTCGTGTCTTGTGGTCCGGGTCGGAGAGCAGCAACGTCTGATCATCAATCACCAGCCGTGCCATATAGCGCTGGCCTTCCAGAGAAATGATTTCCAGGAGGTCGATGACCAGATCCCGCGTGTTTCTGAGTTCGTCGAGGGTGATTCTCACAATCAGGCTCCGGAGTAGTTGACTCACCCCTAATTACGACCCTGAATCACCAGAGGATCATTTTGCCAGCTCGTAACACACCGGATGTTGGGGGCAGCTGACGAGGTGATCGTTGACCATACCGGTGGCCTGCATGAAGGCATAAACGATTGTAGGGCCGACAAAGTTGAAGCCTGCCTTTTTCAGGGCTTTGGACATGGCCACCGATTCCGGTGTTGTGGTTGGCACCTCATCAAGCGTTCGCCATCGGTTCTGGATGGGCTGGTGATCGACGAACGACCACAGGAAATCGGCGAACTCGGTTCCCTGATCCCGGAGCGCCAGGTAACCCCGGGCGTTGCGAATGATGGACTGGACCTTCAGGCGGTTTCGGATAATTCCGGGATTGGAAAGCAGGGCCTCGACCTTGCGGTCGTCATAACGCACGATCCGCTCGGGGTCGAAGTGATCATAGGCCTCCCGGTAAGCGTCTTGCTTGCGCAGAATCGTGATCCAGCTCAGCCCGGCCTGCTGGCCATCCAGGCAGAGCTTCTCGAACAACGCCTGGCTGTCGTATTCCGGTCGCCCCCAGACCGTGTCGTGGTAGTGAACGTAGAGTGGATCATCACCACACCAGGGACAACGCTGGGATTCGCTCATGGGACGGCTCATTCCTTCGGGTGGATGTTGCGCTGGATGACAGGCTCCCAGACGGCCGGAAGTCGCTCGGGTTCGTCCAGATCGAAGTTGTCCGGCGGCGGGGACAGGAGCTGGATGCCCGGTAACGCCTGGGGGCCTTCTGTTGCCGGCTTCCGATAGACGAGTGTGACCAGAAAGCCCTCGCAATCGTAACTGCACACGCGCCAGTCAGTGTCGGGCTGATCTCCATAGAGTTCAAATCCGGGCCGTATTTCCAGTGTCTGGAGATTGTTGGCGATACCCCGCCCGGTCGCCTTCAGCCAGGCTTCCTTGAGTGTCCAGGCCGCGAGGAAGTCCGCCGGGGTGCCGGTTGTCAGCAACCAGGCCTGTTCGACGGGAGAGAACCAGCGTTGGACGACCTTTTCCCAGCGGGGATGGCGACGACGAGGCTCGATGTCGATTCCAATGCCGGCCAGGGGGCCAACGGCGCAGGCTGACAGCCCATGACTGTGGCTCAGTGTCAGGTGCCAGCCCGGCGGTGTTTCGGAGGCGGTGGGACGGCCGCTGATTGGCCGACAGTTCCTGGAAGATTCGCCGGACGCACCCGCGAGAGCTTGCCGGATCAGCCAGCGACTGGTCAGGTATTCACGCCGGCGGGGCCCGGTCAGACGCGACAGCGCGTCAGTCTCGGGCTCGGTCAGCCAGGCAGGCGGGGTGTCGGGCGCACTGCCCGTTTGGTGGCAAAGCCAGATGGAAGGCATGGGTCAGGGTTGCAGCCGTTCGATCTGCCAGCTGTCGCCGCTTCGGGTGTACTCAAAACGGTCGTGGAGCCGGCTCGGACGTCCCTGCCAGAACTCGATCCGCTCGGGCACGATCCGGTAGCCGCCCCAGAAACTCGGTAATGGCACATCACCGTCGGCAAATTTCCGCTTGATCTCGGCCACTTTCTGTTCGAGCAGTCCCCGGGATGTGATGGCTTTGCTCTGTTCGGAGACCCAGGCACCCAACTGGCTGCCACGGGGGCGGGACGCAAAATACCGCAGTGACTCGGTCTTGCTGACCTTTTCGACCCTGCCCTGGATGCGGACCTGGCGATTGAGCCCGATCCACGGGAACAGCAGCGCGGCGCGCGGATTCTCGTCGATTTCCCGGGCCTTTCTGCTGCCGTAATTGGTGTAGAAAACGAAGCCGTGCTCATCGAAGTACTTGAGAAGCACCGTGCGCAGATCCGGCATGCCGTCCTGCCCGGTGGTGGCCAGGGACATGGCGTTCGGTTCCAGGATGCCCGCCTCGCGGGCGTCTTCGAACCAGGTCTGGAACTGGCGAACGGGATTGTCGTCCAGGTCCTCACGGTCCAGCCCTTCGCTTTCAAAATCACGACGCATATCGCCGATATCCATCCACTTCTCCTCGTACAGACGGTGTGCCTGATCATACGCAGGTCGAGGATAGCGAGTTCAATCGTTGCTGTCAGTTCTCTGTTTGTCGTGCAGGGACCACATTGCTTCGGGTGAACACTTACATATCGCAACATTTTTCTGAGAACCGCATCACGGTTTCCCCGTATCTCCTTCGGGCATATCCGAACGCGCCTGTTTTTTGAACAATCCGGCAGGGGCGCCATTCCTGAATACAGAAAAGGGAAATCATCATGGGTGATTACGATGTGTCGCTGGTTGTCGCGTCGTTTGTTGTGGCAGTGCTGGCAGCCTATACCGCGGTGTACTTCGGTCTTCGTCTGGGACGTTCGAAGGGAGGTGAGCGATGGCGGTGGCTCGTTCTCGGTGGCCTGGCCATGGGGTCGGGCATCTGGACCATGCATTTCGTTGGCATGCGCGCCATGGATATGGGCGTCGAAATGTCCTTTGACGGCACCATGACCGCCGTCTCATGGCTGGCTGCGGTTCTCGCGTCCTGTCTGGCCTTGCAGATTATCAGTCGTCCTTCGGTCAATCGGTCGCTGTTTGTCATGGCCACACTGGCGATGGCAGGGGGGATTGTGGTGATGCATTACCTGGGCATGTACGCCATGAGGATGTCCGTCCCGCCCGAATTCAACGCGTTATGGTTGGGTGTTTCTGTGGCCATTGCGGTCATCGCCTCGGGAGGCGCTCTGGCGCTATGCCGGATACTGGCCCGGATGGAAGGCGCGCCCTCACCCCTGATACGGTTAGGCGCGGCGCTGACCATGGCCGTGGCCATCTGCGGTATGCATTACACCGGCATGCTCGCGATGACATTTCCGGGGGATGCCGTGCCGTCTCCGGATAACGGCCTTCGGGGCGACTGGATGGGCATCCCGCTGGCAGTCTTCTGCGTTGCCCTTCTGGCCGTGGCGCTGTTTGTTGCGGTCTACGACCTGCAGGAACGTCGCGAGCGAATCCTGAAACAGCAGCAGGAGAACGAGCGTGTTGCCCGCAAGGCGTTTGTCGACCCGGTGACGGGGCTTCCCAATCGATCCGGTCTGGAGCAGCGGCTCCTTGACGCCCTGGCCAGCGAGGATGCCCGGCGCCATCCGTTTGCCCTGGTCCATCTTGATGTGGCCAACTTCCGTGCCCTGGCTAACCGGCTCGGGCCGAAATCGCTGGACGACGTGATTCGGGAGGTCGCTGGTGCGATCAGGGACCTTCTACCCGAGACCGTCTACCTGGCACGATATTCCAACAGTGGGTTTTTCCTGTTGGTTCCGGATTATCAGGAATCCGGGCATCAGTTCCTGTTTCGACAACTGCGTGAGCTGGACCAACGCATTGGTACCTCAGCCGTGCCGTTACTCTGGCGGGCGGGGCAGTCGGTCTTCCCTGTCACCGGGAATTCGAGTCGTAAGCTGATCCGTGCTGCCATGGTGCCCCGGGACCTTTCGGAAATCGGTCGGTTCGAGAACGTGAAGGCCGATCCGGAGATGGTGCTGCCGGGAAACAAGGCCGTTAGCTGACAAAACGGCACCGGGCCGACTATCCTTGTGTCAGGCAGAGGGCCATGCCGGCCCCGGTTTTTCGCCCCATCACCAGGAGACGATACGTGGTCCGGAGCCGTCAGCGCAGTCATCTTCCAAGAAACCTCGTCATTGCCGTGCTTGTTCTCGTAGCGCTGTATGCGGCGGCAGGCTTTCTGTTATTGCCCTGGTGGTTGAAACGCACCCTTCCCGAGCAGTTCGAGCAGCAAATGGGTTGGCAGGCGACGGTCGAGGATATTCGCAGCAATCCGTTCGCGTTAACGCTCGAGATCCGCAATCTGTCGGCGGTGGATGGCGATGATAAAAAAGTACTCGGCTTTGACGATCTATTCGTCAATCTGGGCTTCTTCCAGTTTTTCAAAGGCATTGTCGGGTTCCAGGAAATACGACTGGACGAGCCCTACTTCCGGCTGGACCTGTTGAAGGGCAACAACGTCAATGTCGCCCGGGACTGGCAACAGGCCCATCCGGCGCCGGACGAGCCGGCGCAACCGGCCGATTCTTCCGGCGGACCGCCCCGCCTTTTCTTCGAGAAGCTGGCGATTAACGGCGGCGAAATGCTGTTCCGGGACCTGTCCGGCGAGAAACCGGCGGAATTTGAGGTACGCCCGCTGAGTCTTGCGCTGAATGATCTGGCCACCTGGCCGCAGGAAGACGGTGACAGTAACTACTATCTGCTGGCGGCCCTGGGTAGCCAGACCATCGAGTGGCAGGGCGATCTGACGGTCACGCCGGTCGCCTCCAGTGGCCGGCTTCGTATTGCCGATGTGAGTTACCAGACCCTGTCCCATTTTCTGGCGCCCTACCTGCCGTATGACCTTCGGGGTGGCAGTGTTACCGTCAGTTCCGATTATCAGCTCAGTGTCGATGACAGCGTCCACCTCGCCACCTCCAATGGCGAACTGTCCCTGAAAGATCTGGCGGTGGCGCTGGATGCATCGGCGGACGAGCCTCAGTTGCTGACGGGTCAAATCGGCGTGGATCAGATCGGTTTCAACCTGGATGCCCGTGAGGCGAAGGTGGGCAAGGTGACGGTCACAGGTCTGGATCTGGGTGTCCGTCGTGACGCCGACGGGCAGATCAACTGGCTGGCGCCCCTGGGCCAGAATGAAGACGCCGGACAGACATCGACCGGGGACGCTTCTTCCTCTGGTGGCGAACGCCCGTTCCGGTGGTCCATTGCGGGGATCGATGTGTCGGGTTCGAGTATTCGCTGGCGCGATGAGGTCCCACCAGAAGGGGTGGACCTGGCACTCGAGGGGATTACACTCTCGACCAGCCCGCTGACCGACAATCTGGAGGAGCCCGTTCGCTATTCACTGAAGGCGAGCCTGGCGAGCGGTGGAAACCTTTCGCTGGACGGCCAGGTGACACCGGCGCCCTTCACCCTTGAGGCGGCGGTGTCCGGCTCCGACGTCAGCCTCAGCGCCTTCGAACCCTATGTCCGCCAGGGGGCAAACCTGGCGATTGCCAGTGGGGATCTGTCGCTGGACGGGAACCTCGATCTTGATGCCCAGCAGCAACCACTGACCGGCACCTTCAGCGGTACGGCAGATGTAAGCAATCTGAGTGTCAGCCTGCCTGACAGCCAGGATCGCTTGTTATCCTGGCAATCACTGCGCCTGGCTCCCATTGAGTACAACGTCAGTCCGGCGCGTCTGGAAATCGGAACGGTGACGCTGGTCCAGCCGGTCGCGAATGTGGTTCGTGGTACCGACGCCGTTCATAACGTCGAGCGGATTCCGGTGACGGCGCCGAGCCCCGCTGCCGACAACGCCCAGTCATCCTCCGAAACGGGCGATTCCGCGCCGGGGCTGATTTTCCGGATCGGGGAGATTCAGGTCGACAATGGGTCTGTCGCGTACACAGACCGCACGCTGGATCCGGCCTTCACCACCTCTCTGGATGAACTGAACGGGTCCGTCACCGGCATCAGCAACATTCCGCCGCAGCAGGGCAAGGTGGCGCTCAAGGGGCGGATCGGCCAGGTCGGTCAGGTCGATTTCGACGGAACGCTGGGGACGCTCGGTACCGACGACACCACCGAAGTGACTCTCAAGGCGGATAATCTGTCACTCCCGGCCTTGTCGCCGTACTTCGGACGTTACCTGGGGTATGCCGTGGACAGCGGCAAGCTCAATCTGAACCTGGATTACAACATTGCCGGGCCCCGGATCGACGCATCCAACAAAGTGACCATGGACCGCCTGGCGCTGGGCCGCACGGTTGCCAGCGACCAGGCGGTGAAGGCGCCGGTGAAGCTGGGTCTGGCCCTGTTGCGGGATCGGAAGGGTATCATCGAGGTGGATCTTCCGATCAGTGGCGACCTGTCGAATCCGGACTTCAGTGTTGGCCAGGTAGTAATGCGGGCTTTCGTAAACCTGTTGGTCAAGGCCGCCGCCTCCCCCTTCAGTATGCTGGGTTCGATCGCTGACATGGCTGGCTTCAGCGGGGAAGAATTGGGGCAGGTTGGTTTCCGGCCCGGCAGCATTGAACTGGCCGAGGGTGAGTCGAAGAAGCTGGCTGCGTTGGGAGATGCCCTGAAGCAGCGTCCGGATCTGCTGCTGAACATCCGGGGCAGCGTTGCGCCGGAAGCCGATGGTCTCGCGTTGCTGCGGGACAAACTGACCAATGGCGGGCAGAAGAGCATCACGGAGGAACAATGGAGCCAGGCCCGGGAGGCTTACCTCAACGGTGAGCGTTCACTGCCTCCGGAAGCACTGAACAACCTTGCACGGGATCGCGGACTGGCGGTACGGAAGGTCCTGGCTGATACCCAGGACGTACCCGAGGATCAGTTATTCCTGCTGGATCCGGCCAAGGATGCGGGGGTGAATGGTTCCGGAGCAGTGGTGGTTCCGTTCCGGCTGGATGTTCGCTAATCGTTCAATGGAACGTCGGGGAAGTGGCCGAGGAAACCCGGCGGCAGCCGGAGTCCCCACTGCTCCACCAGTAACCGGTAGCGGCCGTTGGCCACCAGGGGCGCAAGCAGGCTCATCATGTCGTCCGCCGTTACCGGGCCGTCCGGTCGGGCAACCACGCTGAGTTTGTAGACCTGATCCGGGCGGTCTGAAATCAGCAACCGGTTCCAGTCTTCCGGATTCTGCGCCAGATCACGCTGCAGGTAGGAGTAGCTGATGATGGCCACCTCTGCCACCGAGGGGCGATCGGCTTTGATCAGCTCGAGGTTGCGGCGGTGGCTGTCGGAAAATTCAATGTGAAACTTTTCCTCAAGCTTCCGGTTGTCAGTCTCGAACCCGGCGAAGCCGTAATGATACCCCGCCATGGCGACGATGTTTCGTTCGGCAATGTCATCGAAAAAGCTGAGATCCCTCCCCGGCTTTTTGAGGGCGACGTACAGTTCTTCATCCATCAGAATGGGCGGTGAGATCAGGGCGCCTTTGTCCTCCCACTCCCATTCGGGACTCTCGAAGAACATGACGTCAAACAGGCCGTCGTCGTAATCCAGATATCGGCGCTTGGGAGACGTGTAAACCACGTGAAACCGGATGTCGGGATGGGTCGCTTCGAGTTCATCCAGCAGATCCCCCAGCAAACCGGTGGCCTGATTGTTTGCGTTCACCTGGGCAATGGGAGGAAAGTTATAGACGCCGACGTTGATGGTGGTCGTTGCGTGAGCTGGAATGGCAAGAGTCAGGAGGAGCAGACTCTGGGACAGGATGGATCGAATACTGGTCACGCGAGCTTCCGGTTCATGTGTAGCTTGGGAATACGCATAAAACCACCAAAGCTGATTCTGAATCAAGGTTCATTTTTATTAAAAACAGGTTAAAAGGATATATCCGTAATGGGCCGTGTGACGAGCCATTTTTTTGCTTATGTTTCCCGGTTACGCTGGATCCGGCGTTGGGGATTAATGCGTAATGCCATTGAAGAAAACGTGGCCACCCATTCCTGGGAAGTGGCGACCCTGGCCCATGCACTGGCCATCCTCCGGAATGAGCAATTCGGCGGCGCAGTCAATGCCGACCGTATCGCTGCGGCCGCACTCTACCACGATGCCACTGAAGTGATTACCGGCGATATGCCAACGCCGGTAAAGTACCACTCCCGGGTGATGCGCAGTGCCTTTGGTGACATCGAGCACAAGGCGGAGGAAGAGCTGCTGGCACTTCTGCCCGGGGAACTGAGGTCATCGTTTGCGCCTTATCTGTGTGAGTCCCGGCTCACGGAGCAGGAACAGGAACTGATCAAGGCAGCAGACCGGCTATCGGCGTGGCTCAAGTGCCGGGCCGAGCTTGCCGCCGGCAACCCCGAATTCGGGCCGGCGGCAGAGCAGATCCGGGAGCGCCTGGAACATGATGATCTGCCGGAGGTTCGGTACTTTCTCGAGGTGTTCGCTCCCAGCTACGACCAGCCGCTGGACAATCTGCTTGGACAGGGCGACTGACTTCACAGCCTGTGCCGTTCAGTGTGTTGTGCCATAGGCGCCCGCCCGGGACCCTCCTAAAGTGGTTTTTCCCAGCAGTTTTGCTTTACTGGAACAATCACTACAAGAGGCTCTCGCCATGAAGGATCTGAAAGACAAAGTTGCCGTTGTCACGGGTGCCGGTTCCGGCATCGGTCGGGCATTGGCCCAAAACCTCGCCGGGCGCGGATGCCGCCTGGCCATCTCCGACGTTAACGAATCGGGGCTGGCAGAAACCCTGGCCAGCCTGAAGGGTGCCGACGCCCGCAGCTATGCCCTGGACGTGTCGGACCGTGACGCCATCTACGCTCACGCCGCTCAGGTGGTTGAGGACTTCGGCCACGTCAATCTGGTCATCAATAATGCCGGGGTGGCGCTTTCGGCGTCCGTCCGGGAGATGACCGATGACGACTTCAAGTGGATCATGGACATCGATTTCTGGGGCGTGGCCCACGGCACCCGTGCCTTCCTCCCGCACCTGATTAACTCCGGCGATGGCCATGTGGTGAATATTTCCAGCGTCTTCGGGCTGATCGGCGTGCCCAAGCAGAGTGCATACAATGCGGCCAAATTCGCGGTTCGGGGCTTCACAGAATCCCTCCGCCAGGAGATGAAGCTTGAAAATCAGCCGGTGTCGGTGAGCTGTGTCCATCCCGGCGGTATCCGGACCAACATCGCCAACGCCGCCCGCATGGGCAAGTCGGAGAACGCCGAGGCTCAGCGCAAGGGGTTCGACAAGATTGCCATGACCACGCCGGACAAGGCCGCGGAAATCATCGTCAAAGGCATCCTGAAAAACGAATCACGCATCCTGGTCGGGCCGGACGCCTGGGGCATCGATGCGATCAACCGCCTGTTGGGATCGGCCTACCAGCCACTCGTGGAGCGCTTCTCACGCCGTAACCTGTACGTGTAATCGGGGCCCGATAGCAACAACAGGCTGGCCTGCGTCGCCCGCCTGTTGTACATTTTACAGGCAGTTTTTCCGGTCTATACTTGCTGTTCGTCTAGGGAAAGAGTCAGCATGAATTCACCACACATCCCCGACCTGGGGGCGACTCTGGAGCAGAGCCGCTCGGGTCTCCGCGATGGTCATCGCCGCTCGCTGATGCGGCTGTTGTTTCTCGTCACCGGTTCGGCACTGGTGGTGTTCGGCTGCCTGCAACTCCTGAACGGGTTCTGGTGGATCTCCGCGATCGAGTGGAGCGCCAGCGTCGCGTTGTTCTTTGGCATGCTATGCCTCAAAACGACGACCCGACTCCAGCAATGGATCTACGCCTACCTGGTTACCCTGTTCAGCTTCTTCGTCGTGATCATGCTGTTCCCGGAATCGTCCGTGTCGGCGTTTGCGTGGGTCCTGATGATGCCGGTGATGGCCTACCTGCTGCTGGGCAAGAAAGAGGGACTGATCCTGAGCCTGCCCTTCATGCTGGTCGGTGCGGTGATCTATCTGGTCCAGCTTGGCCGGCTCGGGAGCCCCCACGCCATGATTGACCTGCTGAACATGGTGCTGTGCGGTGGCCTGATGCTGGTGTTTGTGCACATGTATGAGATCCGGCGGGAAGAAGCCGAGCAGCGTCTGGTGAATATGGCCCAGACCGACGCTCTGACGGGACTGGCCAACCGGGCGAATTTCCAGTCCACGCTCAACCGGACCATTGCGGAATGCAACCGCAGCCGAACCGGATTTGCCCTGGTGGTCATGGATATCGATCATTTCAAGGTGGTCAACGATACCCTTGGGCATGACGCGGGCGATCATGTGCTGCGTCATATCAGCCGGTGTCTGGGCGAGCGGCTTCGGAGCACGGATTTTGTGGGCCGTCTCGGTGGCGAGGAATTCGGGTTGATCCTTCGTGACGTAAAGCCGGCGGACGCCTTCGAACTCATGGACGAACTGCGTGAGCGCATTGCCAGCCAGCAACTGGCGTATGGTGAGGCGACCATCCGGGTAACGGCGTCCTTCGGGATTGCTCAGTGGCCCGATCATGGCCAGGAGGCGGAAACCCTGTTCTGCGTGGCCGACCGGTGTCTCTACAGCGGCAAGCGGGCCGGTCGTAACCGGGTGGCCGGTGCCGGTGTGCCATCGTCCCAGGGGGATCTTCTCGCTGGCAGTGCCGGCTGATTCGCGTATCCTGAGGGGCAAGTCCATTGTCCATCGCCCGGAATGCTTGGGATTATGTGTGAATTACTGGCCATGAGTGCCAATACCCCCACTGACCTCTGCTTCAGTTTTACCGGTCTCACCCGCCGGGGTGGCGCTACCGGACCGCATAAGGACGGCTGGGGCGTTGCGTTCTATGAAGGCAGAGGGGTTCGTGCCTTCCACGACGCTGACGCCAGCGCCCATTCCCGCATTGCCGAGGTGGTCCAGACTCATCCGATCAAGAGCGAGGTAGCCATCTGCCATATCCGGCAGGCGAACGTTGGTGAGATCTGTCTGGCTAACACCCATCCTTTCATTCGTGAACTCTGGGGCCGCTACTGGGTGTTTGCGCACAATGGCCAGCTGAATTCATTCCGAGGCCGTCGCGATTTCTATGAGCCAGTGGGTTCGACCGACAGCGAGGCCCTGTTTTGCGACATTCTCAACCACCTGCGGCGACACTGCGACCGCAATACACCCGATGAAGAACTGGTCGCACGGCTGGTGAGCCTTTCCCGGGACTATGCCCGCCAGGGCGTGTTCAACCTGTTGCTCAGCAATGGCGAGTGGTTGTTTACCTACTGCTCCACCAAAATGGCCAGCATCACCCGGCGCGCGCCGTTTGGTCCGGCCAGGCTGAAAGACGCCGACGTCACGGTGGATTTCGAATCCGAAACCACGCCAGATGACATCGTGAGCGTGATCGTCACAGAGCCGCTGACCACGGATGAAGCCTGGGATATCTACGCGCCAGGAGAGTGGCGTCTCTGGCGTAAAGGCGAGGTGGTGCAGTCAGGTCGGGCAAACGCCCAACCTGACTGACAGAGGATTACTGGAGGGTACGGCGATTGCCGTTCCGGTATTGCGGTGCGATGTGCTCCTCGATCTCGGCCTTGAAGCGTGCGATCAGGTCGCTGTTGTCCTTGTCCCAGGGGTGATATCCGGGCTTGAAGTATTCCAGCCAGGTCGGAATCAGGCTGGAGAAGGTACCGTTCCGGCCCCACATGCGCCACATGCCCCTGGCACTGTCTTTCAGTGAGAAATTCTTGCGGTCGTTGAGCATCATGCGGCCGGTAAACCACGAGCCGACAATGCCCAGTGCCACGGTGCTGAACACCTGATAGAAGGCCCGCTCGGCGTAGGTGCCGCCGGCCTGCTGGAAGACGTCGTAGGCAACTGCCTTGTGCTCGGTCTCTTCAATCGCGTGCCAGACCCAGAGCGGACGCATGGATTCGTGCATGTCCTCGCGCACATCGTCACGCTCGAGCAGCATGTCTGCCATCATCGCCGTGATGTGCTCCAGGGCACAGGTGATCGCCAGCTGGTGGCGCTTCGGCAGTTTCCTGGCCACATCCAGGATGACCTTCAGGTCCCGCTCCATCGCTTCCACCGGCATGCCCTGCTCCCGAACATGCTCGTTCATGGCGTCGTGCTCCAGCGAATGCATGGCCTCCTGACCAATAAACCCGCGTACGTCCTTTTTGAGCTTGGGGTCTTCGATGCCGTCCCGGAACGCACGGACCGCGTCCACGAAGAACTGCTCACCTTCGGGAAAGAGGACCGAAAGCGCGTTCATCGTATGGCTGATGAAGTAGCTGTTGTCCAGCCAGTACCGGGGCACCCGGGAGCCAAACTCAAAGCCCATGCGTTGTGGCTTGATGGCGACCTTGTCCGGCGTCTGCGAACCCCGAACCTGTTTCGGGGAGGATGTCGTTGTCAGCATGATTCTGCTCCTCTGCGCCTTGGCGCTTTGGCTGTTGTCATGCCTACAGTTTCCGCCGGGCAAGGCCCGGATTGAAGGCGAGAAAGGGACGACCATCGTTCAGGATGGGCCAAGCGGAGGAGGGAATTGACTCGGATGACGTGACCACGGGCGCCGGAGATCCCACTGTACGGGGGGCAGGCTTCTGATAGAGTCAGCTTACACAATAACCAATCATCAGAGGCCTTTGATGGCAACAACCAGTCCGGAAAACGAACGGCAGATGCTGGGCTTTTTCCTGGTACCCGGTGTCTACATGCGGGTACTCGCCGACACCGTCCGGAAACTGGGTCATAACGATCGCCAGCTCTTCGAAGGCCTGGATTTCACCCCGGCCGACCTCAAGGCCAACGACAGTCGCATATTCGTGACCGACGCGATCATCATGGCGCAGCGAGCCGTGAACCTCGCTGGCAGGGATGGCCTGAGTTTTGCCCTCGCCCGGGAACTGCGCCTGACCATTCACGGCACGCTCGGATTCGCCGCCCTCACCAGCCCGACCTTCGAGGGAGCCCTGGATTCCGTTCGCCGATATCTCCAGTTGCGGGCCCCGTTCCTGACCATGAAACAGTCCGTGGCGGGGGATCAGGTGCTGGTACAACTCTGTACCGAATTCGATGTGCCCGAGCTGTATGCGTTTCTTGCCGAAACCGTGAGTGCCACCCTGATCCTGCTCACCGAGCAGTTACTCGATCGGGAAGACGCGGCCCGAAAAGGATTCTCCCTGGAGGACGGCAAGCTGCCGGGGGTCCGGGTTCATCTGACCAACAGCGAGCCCGCCTATTATCGCCGGTATGCGAGCCAGCTCCCGGTCGTGTTCGAGTATGGCCAACCGGAAGAGATGATGATCTTTCCCACCGGTTTGCTCGACGTACGGATGCGACTGGCGGATGCGGATGCGTCTGAAATGGCCCGCGAACAATGCGAATTCGAGCTCCAGAAGGCCTTGAAGGAACAGGGAGACATCGCCATGGCGGTCCGGAACATGCTCCGGATGATGCCCGGCCCGCTTCCCTCACTGGAGGCGATGGCCGACCGGTTCTGCGTGTCCTCCCGCACCCTGAAACGACGGCTGGCGGACCGGGATACCAGCTATCGCGAGATCGTCGAGTCGGTCCTGAAGGACCGGGCCATCCAGTTGCTCCGGTACACCAACCAGTCGGTCAGCGAAATCGCCTACGAACTGGGCTATGCCGATCTGTCCAATTTCAGCCGGGCGTTCCGCAAATGGACCGGGAAGTCGGCGAGCGAGTTCCGGGAAGGTGGGCCGGATCCGGCGCCCGACGTTGGGCCCTGATAGTCGGTTTCCTCCTGGTTGGGAGCATGGACGCGGGGCTGGGGGTGTTTTCTTCTGGGACAAAGAACTCGCTGCGCTCAGACATCTTTGTTCCCGGCAGAAAACACCCCCAGCCCCACGCCCTGTCGACCACCGAGAAGGCCGTCCGCGGGTGGATATACCGATTTTAACTTGCCCCCCGAGACTATCCCTCAATAATCTGACGGACGGAGGGGACATACTCTTTTCCGCCAGGAAAAAAATGTCTGAGCGCAGCGAGTTATTTTTCCCAAGGAAAAGAGTATGTCCCCTCCGGCCAGCCACCAATTCAGGAAGGCTGGGGCCAGAATCTGGCGCATGCACCACAGCAAAAGGACGAACCAGACGATGATGGAAAGAACGGATACACACAGCAAACTCTTCGGCTATCTGCTCTGGATCTTCGGATTCCTGGGATCCCACCGTTTCTACTACGGTAAACCCGTGACCGGGACCATCTGGTTCTTCACCCTGGGGCTGTTCTTTATCGGTTGGATCATTGACCTGTTCCTGATTCCCGCCATGGATGAAGAAGCGGACCTGAGGTTCCAGGCTGGCGACATCGACTACAACATCGCCTGGCTGCTGCTCACCTTCCTGGGGGTCTTTGGAATCCACCGCATGTACATGGGGAAATGGGTCACCGGCATCATCTACCTGCTGACCGGCGGTCTGTTCCTGATCGGGATTCTCTATGACTTCTGGACGCTGAACGACCAGATCTCCATCCGCAACCAGGAACACCGCCTGGGCTGATCAGAGCCCGGCAGCGATTTCCAGTTCGTTCAGGCTGTCGTCCAGGTACTCCAGCATGCGTTGTAGGCTGGGCAGGGTACGGCGGCAGCCGATCAGGCCGAATTCCACCTGGTCGTTGTAGCTGGTGAGGGTCATGTTCAGCGCGAGTCTGTCCATGGCGATGGAGACCGGGTACATGCCTTCCAGCCTGGCCCCGTTCCAGTAGCGGGTTCCGTCCGGCCCCGGGACGTTGGAGATGACCACGTTGAAGGTTTGCCATGCCGGCGCCATGCCGGTGAGCAGGTGGAAGGCGGCAGGCGCAAGGGTCAGCGCCGTATAGTTGAGGATTTCCTCCGGCGACATGTGTGCATAGCGATCCTTGGCGGCCTGCATCCCTTCATGGATCCGGATCAGCCGTTTTTCGGGATCGTTTTCGTCGGTGTGCAGGTTCGCGAGAATGACACCCACATGGTTGCCGCCGGCGCTGTCATCCTTCCGCAGCGACACCGGAACCATGGCGATCAGTGGTTTGTCCGGCAGGGCATCCTGGTTCATCAGGTAGGTTCTCAACGCACTGGCGCACATGGCCGTGACGACATCGTTCACGGTGGTGCCATAGGCGTGGCAGACCGCCTTGATACGATCGAGACTCCAGGACTGGGCTGCGAATCGCCGGGAACCGGTGATCTTCTGGTTCAGCATGCTTCTAGGGGCGTGAAAAATCGACCCGTAGGCCGGGTCTTTTCTCGCTTCGTTGACGGTCTTGAGTAATTCCCGGGCAACCGTAGGCACGGTGCCCAGCTGGCGGCCGGATTCGCCCAGCAGATGACGGATACTCCGGACCAGGGTACCGCCGCCCTCGCCCGTTTCGCCGGAGGCCCTGGGGGGAAGCGCCCATATCGGGGGAAGATCGCGTTGGGCCGGATCCGGGGACAGCATCTTGGTCGCCATGCGCATGGCGGAGATCCCGTCCACCAGGGAGTGATGCACCTTGGTATAGAGCGCGAACTGCCGGTCTTTCAGCCCCTCGATCAGATGCACTTCCCACAGCGGCCGTTCCCGGTCCATCAGGTGCGAGTGTTCCGCCGAGACCAGTGACAACAGTTCGCGGATGCGTCCCGGCGTGGGCAGCGCCTCGAAGCGGAAATGATGTTCCAGGTCCAGGTGCTCGTCTTCAACCCACACCGGCTGGCCCAGACGGTAGTCCAGGTGCTGGTTGAACGGAGGCGTGACCACGGAGTGTTCACGCAGCTGCGCGGCAAGCCGGGCCACATAGTCATCCGGCGCCCCTTCGGGAAATGAAAACAGCTGCAGACCACCGACGTGCATGGGCTGCTGGCGTTTTTCCAGCCAGAGGAAGAGTTGGTCAGTGGGGCTGAGGGGCTTCACGGTCAATCCTTGTGCCTGAACTCTCCCTGAATGTTAGCGCAGTTCCATGTCGGGTTAATTGACCTTGGAAACTTTCTGACTAAGCCGGTAACGTCCCTTCAGCATGTGCATAAAAAAGCCGGACCATCTCCCCCGAAGAGGTTCAATGATCCGGCATCAATGCCAACAACAATGATCTGATGGTCCGGCCTGATCCGTGGCCGGGACATTCGTCCTTGATCTGTTACTAAGCGATGTTCATGCCAATCGTGGCGAGGGCGCTGAAAAAAGCGGTGAGAGCGCCAAACATTGGGAAACTGAGGGCCGTTGTCAGATCGAAGTGTCGAGTAGACCGAATGATATCGGGACAGATCATGCACTTATTCGGAGCCGCTGCACTGTACCGAGGCGATATTGGCACAGTGTGTCGGGGCGTCGGCACCACTTCGTTATCCGGCTTTGCGTAGCATCTGTAGCGGCACCCGATAGCGAACGCCCCGGGCTCTGCCTGTGCCATCGACGGTGCAGGTTTTGCGATTGATGCGGATGATCTGGCCCTGAACTTCCCGCGGCCCTTTCCCGAAAGCGACCGCCTCGCCAACCTGCCAGCATCCCCGTTGATGGCCCGGATCTGGCAGAACGAACGCGGCATCCGACAGGGGAATGCCCCGATCATGTGAACGTTCGGCCAGCGCCCGCCGGGTCTTGTCGGCGCCTCCGCTCTCGTGCAGCTCATCCAGGATGGCGTAAAAATGCCGGTTGTGGACCGAGCCACGAAACCGTTGCCCGGCGCTTTGTTGCAGCAGATGGGCAAATTCGTGGCAGCAGGTGTGGGCAAGCAGGTTCAGGGCACTCAGTTCACCGCCAAAGTACCCCCGTTTCTGGATTTCCCGGCTCGACAGCCAACCGTTCGCCGTGTCAGGGCGGTGTTTCGCCTCGATCATGCGAACCCCATAGGTGATCAGGTGCAGTTTCCGTTGCCGGTCAAACCGGTGGTAGGTGGCCTGACCAGAACCGACGCGACACACCAGTTCGCTTCCGGGCAGACGCTCCCTGATCCAGCTGGCAGCGGGGTGCCAGAGGATATCGCGGGTGGTGTCGCACATGAGTTGGCCGAGCAGATGGGCCTGGGCTTTCGAAGCGGTCATGAATGTGAGGCGTGCCTGGTCATCGGAAAGCATAAACTGGTTCAAGGGTACCGTGGCTTCGCTGACTTTGCTATGGCCTCACTTGCCATTCCGTCACTTGAATCCTTAATGGAAATCAGACAAGCTGTCACCAGATACTTATAAGTGGTGACAGTTTGTCTGAATCCGGCTCCGCCCCACCATCCCGGGCACAGCTTCAAATCCTGTTCCGCCAGCACAGAGGGCAGCTTCGTCTGAGTGAGGCGCTGGCGCAAGGTTTTAGTCGGTACCAGTTCTACCAACTTCGGGATGAGGGTTTGATTGAGCCAATCAGTCGAGGTCTTTACCGGCTGGCGAGCCTTCCCCCTATAGAAAACCCAGACCTGGTGGCCGCTGTTACTCGTTTCCCCAATGCCGTGCTATGTCTGATTTCTGCGCTGGATTGGCACGGCATCACCACACAAATTCCCCATCGGGTGCACCTTGCGGTGGAGCGGGATGCCCGCCCGCCGTCGCTGAATTATCCCCCTGTGGCCGGGTACCGATTCTCCGGACGGGCCTTCAGCGCAGGCATTGAGCAGGTCGACGTGGATGGCATCGTCTTGAATGTCTATAGCCCGGAAAAAACTCTGGCGGACTGTTTCAAGTTCCGCAACCGCATTGGCATGGATGTGGTGCTGGAGGCCTTGGAGCTTTATCGAACTCGAAAAACCTTTTTGCCGGGCAAATTGATGGAATACGCGAGAATCTGTCGGGTTGCCAATGTGATGGCACCATACGTTGAAGCCAAAATCTGAGTGAGCCCGGCCAGTCAATGAAATCACCAAAGTGAAAGGAGATCACGATGGTCAGAAACATTGCCGCATCAGTTCGCCGAAAACTGCTGAACAAAGCCCGGAGTGAGGAGCGTCCTTTTCAGGAGCTGTTGCAGTATTACGCCATGGAACGGTTTCTCTACCGGCTTAGCGAATCGTCCCTAGGCCGCTGTTTCACCCTCAAGGGTGCGCTAATGCTCTGGGCCATGCAGGGGCCGACCAGCCGGCCGACAAGGGATATTGATATGCTGGGCCATACAACCAATGAACCGGAGGCGATTCTGACCCAGGTGCGTGACATCATTGCGACCAACGTGATGGATGATGGTTGGCATCCACCAGTTCCATCTAGTCGGCAGGCCTCTGGCTAGTTTTATTCCTTGAGAACGGTTCAGATACCAGGCGAAATTGTATTCGCCACCTTTTCAAATATGCCCTCTGGAAAGCTGAATATAAGCAGGGAATCTGGGTTCTCTTCATTGATGATATAGCCCGTCTGATATTCGCGGATCTTGGCTGAAAAGCCCTTAAAACCGGATTTTATCCCGAGTACTTGGATTTCGGTGGATTCAGAAGCCGAGGCTGATTTGAGGGAGTCAATGAATTCAGATGTCGATTGGACATCGGCAGAGATTGGCTCCAAGCGAATGAATCCGAGGGCCTTTCCATCGTTAAATAGCGTTATGTCATTGTCGGCGATGCGGACAGCGTCGAACAGATTTGACTGAACAGAGACTGCGTAATCCTGGCTCGGGGAGAATTGGACTGACGGGGTAGAGGTGCATCCAGTCAGAATCAGCGCAAAAACAATTGATACGGCGAATTTCATTGTATTGAGACGTCCATGTTTATCGTAAAGAGGCTTCCAGCAAGCTTCTAAACTGTAACCCGCGAGTGAGCTTGCAGGTGTAGCTGATGTCAAGGTTACCACGGGCAAATGGCTCGGCGGCAGCCCTGACTACACGGATTGCCCATTTGCGGATGCCGTTTGCCGGGGCAACGAGGTCTTTAGGGTTTGGAACGGCATCAATCCATTTGCTGCACACTTCCGTTCCGGTGATGAGCTGTGCAGTAAGCTCTACTGTTTGCGCTGTTATGCTGCCAGCATGATAACGGTTCGCGACTCTTTTACCGTAAAACGCCTTGACGATTGCTTGCACAGAGGCGATCTCTTCCTCAGTGAGGTTAACGTCGCTCACTACCGGGCTCCTCAAAGTTTTAAAGTCGTAAATAGAGAGAGGGCACTTGCCGCTCCCTCTAAACTGTCCAGGCTGGACCTACGCCTCGATCGGCGAACGCCAGTCATCAGCGCCAGACGTCCCCGCCACGGCGTGCTCCCAGGTGACCTTGCGGTAGGACAGGGAAACGGTGACCAGCTGGGTGAAGTCGGCGTTGCCGGCATCCTGACAATGGGGCATGTTGCAGTTGATGTCGATAATGGTGGCGTCCTCCAGGATGGTGGAGAAGAAGTGCTCCTGCTTGCCCTCAACGGAAGTGCGGTACCACTTCAGCTCGACTTTGGGGAGCATTTCGCCGGAGGCCAGCGCGTTGTACATCAGCGGGGTGGCCTTGTTCAGGGCGGAGGTGAACTTGAATGGCTTGTGCACGCGTTGACCGGAGGGCTGACCGGACTGGGGATCGGTCGGTACGGTGACAACGTGGCTGAATTCCTGGACCAGTACTTCATCTTCGTGGCCTTCGACGTAGATGTTGCCGACGGAATCGGAGGTGAATGCACCGGCGGTGATGTTGCCCTGGGTCTGTCCTTCAATGCTGATATAACAAGGGGTTGGCATAGTCTGCTCCGTGACGTTTGAATGAAAATCGGTCCTTGGGGTTCTCCCTGGACCGTGTTTGTCTTAACAAGGGCTGTGCCATTTCCATAAATGTTATTGAAAACAAGGGGATGGCTCTAAAACGGAGTTGGGGTCAGCGTGTCCGGGCAAGAACCTGCCCGGCGAGTGGGCGAGGTATTGCGGCCGAGGCAAGCAATCGCCCGGCAGGCGACTCATTACCGGCCAGGCTTGATTAACGTCGCGGTAGGTGAAACCGCAGTTTGCTAGACTGAAAGCCAACCGATAGATTGTTCAGCCGTATAACAGTCGTAAAGGCAGGAAATGTTACCGGAGGTGCCTATCTTCCATCTGTTGGCCCGCTCAGGAGTCGGACTGGCGTGATACTGAGACAGTGGTTCGGGAGTCTGGTCAACCGCGCTGTGGCGCTGGTTGTGGCGGCGGTTCTGGTCACGGCACTGGTGCTGACTCTGGCGAATTCCTTCCTCAGCCGGGGAGAATTGGAGGACCAGGCGAGGGCGCAGGTAGAGACCATTGCCGAGCTGGTGGCCAGTGAGCTGGATGACCGGCTCAGGCGCCGATTGGAGACCCTGAGCCATGTCGCCAGCAACCTCACCATGTCAGAAGAGGCCTTTCAGGGTAGAGCCCGGGTTGTTCTTCAGCAGCAGGTGGCGCTTCAACACCAGTTCGATGGCGTGTACCTGATCGGGGCTGGCGGTAAGGTGCTGGCAGAGACGCCGGAGAAATACCATCAGACCGGTATCAACGTGTCGGATCGGGACTATTTCAAGATCGCTTCCAGTCAGCTGACGCCTGTGATCAGCGCCCCCTACCTGTCCAACTACCAGAACCTTCCGGCATTGATGGTCGCCGCACCCATCTTCGACCACAAGGGCCGCTTTATCGGCATGATTGGCGGCGCGATGACCCTTCAGAGCGGACGCCTGATGAAAGACATCGCCCGCGTCCGGATTGGCCACACGGGGTACGTGAGAGTGATTACCCGGGATGGTATCACCGTGATCAGCAGCCCCGGAGAAGCACCGTTAAAGATGGCGGATCCGGACAACCCTGTGTTCCGGGATGCCATGTCTGGCTTTCAGGGGACACGTCTGGGCCGAAACGGGGACGGCAAAACCAGCGTCATGTCGGTGCAGCAGCTGGCCCAGGTGCCCTGGTTTGTGGTGGCCGTCTGGCCCGAACGCGAGGCCTTTGCCCCCATTACCCGCATAGCGGATTCCTTTGTCTGGATACTGCTGGCTGTCGTTGCTGTGGTTGTGCCTTTGGCACTCTGGTTGTTCCGGCGCCTGATGGCTCCCCTGAAAACGCTGGGCCGTCAGATTCAGGAAAGCCACCTGGGCGATCGGAGTGGCCCGGTGGACATCGCCGGCGGTCTTGAGATCAGACAGGTGGCGGAAACCTTCAACCGGGTCATGGACGAGCGTGACGATGTCCTCTCCCATCTGGCGGAGCGGGAGGCGTTTTTCCGTTCCCTGACCCGCAGCGCCCCCATCGGCATTGTTCAGACCGACGTGCTTGGCCGTATCGAATTTGTGAATCCGGCGTATGAAAACATCATGGGGCATACCCAGGAGGAGCTGGCGGGAACCTACATCATGGAAACCGTGCACCCGGATACCCGGGCCCAGATCCTCGATGGCTGGCGTGTTGCGCTGCACCATCAGAGCATCTACCGCACCCGGCTGCGGCTCGACACACCGACCCGGCTTGGCGAGGTCTGGGCCGACGTCATGTCGGCTGTGATCGGAACGCCGGACAAAACCCTGGGTACTATTACGGTGGTTCAGGACATCACCCACGAACTGGAGGTGGAAGACGCACTGCGCCAGGAGCAGCAACGGGCCGAGAGTATTCTTGGCGTGTTGCAGGAGGGAGTGCTCATGGTGGATGTCAATGGGGTCATCCGCTATGCCAATCTTGCTGCCTGTCGCTTCCTGGGCATTGAGGGTGACTGGAGCGATCATCCCTTTTTCCAGAACATCACGGTAGAAACGGAGGACAGGGTGTGGTCCAGGGAGGATTTCCTGGCATCGGAGGAACTCGACAGTCTCTATTGTACTTTGCGCAATAGTGAGGGCGAGGTTTTCGATATTGACCTGACCATGCTGCACATCCGGCAGGGGCTCCATAACGAAAGGATGGTGTTTGTCCTCCGGGATGACAGCACCCGGCGCCGGGAAGAAGAACGCCTGTCCTGGGAGGCGACCCACGACAGCCTCACCCAGCTGCTGAATCGTCGGGCGTTTACGTCCTCACTGGTCAAGATCCTGGGCGAAGCCGGTCGGCAGGATGTGCCTTCGGTGCTGATGCTGATCGACCTGGATCATTTCAAACCGGTCAACGACCAGGGCGGTCACCTGGTCGGGGACGATCTGTTGCGGCGGCTGGCAGAATTGTTCAAGGACGCGGTCCGCAGCTCGGATACCGTCGCCCGGCTTGGCGGGGATGAGTTCGGTATTATCCTGCCGGCTTGCGGGCTAACCCGGGCCGAGGCCCTGGCCGAAAAAATCCGGACATCGGTGGAGTCGCTCCGTATCGAACAGGACGGTCGGAGTTATGGCGTTACCACATCCATCGGGCTGACAGAGGTGAGCCCCCGGGACAGCGGTCCACGGGAAGTGATGGGCCGGGCAGACGAAGGGACGTACGCGGCCAAGTCCAGGGGCCGCAATGCGGTGGTGGTAGTGCCGTTGCCTCCCGACGAAGGCGATGAGGACGCCTAGGCGGGCCAGTGCCACCAGCCGGCGGTGACACCGGAAAGCCAGAGCAGGCGCAGGGCCAGCGCGGTCAGCGTAATGTTGAAAATCAGGGAGAATTTCTGGTTGTCCATGGTTCGGAGCACGTGCAGCCCGAGCCAGGTGCCGGCGAAGCCGCAGACAATCATGGCCAGGATGAACACCAGCCAGTCCGAGAACACGAATCCCGCCAGCGTGAAGACCAGCGCCTTGGGAAGATGCTGCAGCGTCATCGCCGAGGCAAACGTGGCAACCGTGGTAAACCGGTCCCGATGAATCTGTTTGACGAATGCCGCCACCAGAGGCCCGGTCGCGCCCACGAACAGGCTGGCGAAACTGGTCAGCCCCGACGCAAGAAAAATCCCGGGACGCCCGAATGCACCCTTTGGCAGTGGCGGTCCCCAGCACAGGAACAGAACAAACAGGGCAATGGTCAGCTGCCACAGGTATTCCGGCAGATGGACCAGCACAAGGCTGCCCAGGCCGGCACCGATGATGACGCCCGGGGCGAACGCGGCGATCACCCTCCAGTCCACGTGTTTCCAGGTCAGCGACATGCGGCCCGCGTTCGAACCGAGCTGGATCATTCCGTGCACCGGTATGATCGCCGCCGGTGGCAGCCATCCGGCCATCAGGACCAGCAGGAGCAGACCTCCCCCGGCGCCAAGGCTGGCGGTAATCATGGAGGTGAGTACCGAACACGCCAGCAGGAATACTGCAATGCTTGGCGGGAGCGCGTCGGGAAGCAGCGTCATTTCCATTCGCAGAAATCCGTCTTGCTCAGCCTGGCCGTCTTGCACAGTGCGTTGCTGGCCAGCTGGACATCCGCCACATAATACAGGGACGCCAGCCCCAGGCGGTCCCGGCCGAGGTTGTGGAACACCATGCCAAAGGCAATGTCCCCGGCAGTAAACCGTTCCTGATGTTGCGCAAAGTAGGCAGCGGGCCGGGAGAGCGTCTCGTCTTCAAGCAGTGCCTGAACCCGGGCGGCTCCGCCATGGTAGGCCTGGATCAGCAGCAGGTTGAACAGACGCTGGCGCTTGTCGTCGGGGAGGTCGCCGAACCGGGCGTCGAAGGCCGGACGGATGTTTCGCGCATTCTGGGCTGTCAGGCGCAGGGCGCAGTCGAGCTGTGCGAGACGGTGCCAGTAGTTGTCCGGTTTGATCTGGCAATCGGACAGTGCGGTGGGTGAGAGCTGAAGAATGCCCCGGGCATTGGCGGCGGAATGGGCCCGGGCCTGTCCCCCGCTTTCAATCAGGATCTGGCCGGCAATGTGATGACGAATGGCCGGTGGCAGGTCAATCCGGCCCTGCTCCGACCGTGTGTCGAAGACATACACCAGAGCGTCGTGCAGGCTGCCTGGTTGTTCCGCGTCGGCAAACGTCAGATCGTCCCAGCTCCCCCACAGCCGATCCGGAGGCAGAGTGCCCAGGTAGCGGGCGATGGCTTCGTCGAGGTTGACGTGGGGCTGGTCGCAGGACAGGGCAAACGGGTAGCCGGTCTGGCCATCACTGCCGGGCACCCAGGAGTCGACACGACCCCGCTGGAAGAGGGACTGGCGGGTTTCGTTCAGCAATTTCTGGGTGTGCTCACTGTCGGGTCCATCGGCCAGCCAGGACAGAAACTGGCCGCGCATGTCGAACAGAATGTGGCGGTCGCTGTCAGTGCAGTAGGCGCTTTCTTCCAGTACCCATTGCCGAATGGTCAGGATATTGCGATACACCCCCTGACTGACCCAATAGGGCGACGCGCGGATGACCTCGGTCCAGTCGCTGCTTTCGGTGGTAGCGGCGGGATCGGTATCCTGCGCTCTGGCACCATTGAACAAGGCCTGTGCAGCCAGGATGAAAAACAGCAGGAGCTGGCGTAAGCTTTTGAGTTTACGGTTCATCTGTGTATCACCCGTCACCATTCAGCCAACAGAATAACAAACGGAATCCATTATGAAGCAAGCTGAGTACCTGAGATACGATGCCACCGCCCTTGCCGACCTGATTGCCCGTGGCGATATTACTGCCCGCGAAGTCTGTGACGCGGCCATTGAACGGGCCACCCAGGTTAACGGGACGCTGAACGCCATCTGTCACCCCCAGTTTTCCGAGGCGGTGGAGCAGGATTTCCCGGAAGCTGCGCCCTTCGCCGGCGTTCCGTTCCTGCTCAAGGACCTGGCCCAGGAACAGGGTGGACAGCCCTGCAGTTTTGGTAGTCGCGGACTGAAAAACAACGTGGCGCCCAGGGATTCGGAATTCGTCCGGCGTGCCCGTGCTGGTGGTGTGCGTATCCTCGGTCGCACCACCACGCCCGAGTTCGGCCTCAAGGCCATCACCGAACCGGAACTCTGGGGGCCCTGTCGTAATCCCTGGAACACCGATCTCACGCCGGGTGGTTCCAGCGGTGGCTCAGGTGCAGCGGTGGCCGCTGGCGTCGTGCCCATGGCCGGTGCCAACGATGGCGGCGGGTCTATCCGTATCCCGGCCGCCTACAATGGTCTGTTTGGTCTGAAACCCTCGCGCGGACGCCTCTCCAGCGGCCCGTTCATGGGCGAAGCCTGGACCGGTGCCTCCTCGGACCATGTGGTGAGCCGGACGGTACGCGACAGCGCCGCCATGCTTGATGTACTCAGTGGACCCGCCGTGGGCGATCCTTTCGTGATCGCACCACCCTCACAACCTTATCGGGAACTGATGCAAAAAGCCCCCGGGCAGCTCCGGATCGGCGTGTTCACGTCGTCACCCTACGACACAGACGTGGCTCCCGAGTGTGTGGCCGCGGTCGAGGCCACGGCCCGGACCCTGGAACACCTGGGCCACAAGGTCGAGTATGCCCGGCCGGAGTTCGATGGCATGGCGCTGGCCCGGTGTTATCTGGGGATGTACTTCGGCGAAGTCTCGGCGTTGATGGACCGGGCGCGGGAGGAATTCGGGGCGTCGGAGGACGATTTCGAGCTGGATACCCGGCTGATCGGCATGCTGGGGCGGACCATGCCGTTGCCGGATTACGTCCGTCGGCGGCAGCAGTGGAACGAATTTGCCCGGGCATTGGGGACTTTCTTCGAAGGCTATGATCTGTACCTTTGCCCCACCACTGGCCAGCTGCCGGCCCGCATCGGCGAGCTGGAGACGCCAGCTCACCTGAAACTGGCGGCCCGCCTCATGCTGACCCTCAAGGCCGGGAAGCTGGTCCATCGCAGTGGCCAGGTCGATCAGATGGCCATGGAGAGTCTGGCGCGTACGCCCTTCACTCAGCTGGCCAACCTGACCGGGACTCCCGCCATGTCCATGCCGCTGCACTGGACCCAGTCCGGATTGCCGGTGGGCGTTCAGTTCGGAGCGAGTCATGGTGGCGAGGGCCTGTTGCTGCAACTGGCGGCCCAGCTGGAAGAAGCCAACCCGTGGTTCAATCATTACGAACGGCTCGAAGGCGCGTTTTAGGGGGTTGTGATCCAGCCGGGCGAACTCCACGTTTATCTTTGTAGTCGGAACAGGCTATGCTGTCAGTCAGGAAGACATCTTCTTCCTGACCTACCTGATGGCATCGAGGAGGCGTGCGTCTTATGAACCAACCGATGGCAATCGACGATCTTGTATCCGTAGCACAGGCCGAAGCCATGGGGGAACTGGATGCCCCGATGATGGCGATCGTCCTGTCCAGTGAGCAAAGCTATGATTTGCCCATAAACTCCCTTGAAACCGATGCCGACAAGGCCCGCTGGGGCCTGATTCTGCGGGCGGCCCGCGAACATGTGGAAGCCGATGCGGTGGCTGTGCTCTACCCGGCCTGGACGACTATCCGGCAGAAGCAAACCGATGAAGAGAAAGCAGCGACGGAGGCGGATGACGAAGGCAGCAGTCCCATCGACACCCTCTTCGTACAGCTCCACACGCGGGATCATGTCTACTGGCGCGGCTTCGAGCAGATCCGTGATCCCCGCCACCAGCGGATCATCGGTTTCCGCCGGATCAAGGCGTTGTCCACCGACTATCGCCGTGAGGAAGCGCCCTCCGTGGCGGCCTGGCTCAGCACCCTGTTTGAGCCGTTGCCGATAGAGGGTGAGGAGACCGAGGTGGATCGGGAACTCGCCGATCTGCTGGAAGAGCCGGAAGTCAGTGCTGCGCTCTACCCACGGCAGATGCGGTCACTGCACTAGGGGGAAGGCGTCACCCGATCCAGCCGGGCAGGGGCACTCGCTGGCCCGCCCAGACCAGACTGGTGACGCCGACTACCGCGAGCATGATCGGCACCATCGCCCGTTCATACACAGGTCGGTGGGCCAGTGCATACAGCAATGGGAAACCAACCAGCAGCAAACCGATCTGCCCTAGTTCCACGCCGATGTTGAAACCCGCCAGGGCCGACGCCAGTTCCGACTGACCACTGGTCAGGTCCGACAGCACACTGGCGAACCCGAAGCCATGCACCAGGCCAAAACCGAAGGCCAACAGCCAGGTCCGTTCGCCGAGAACGGGCCAGATCACGTTGATGGCGGTAACGGTGATGGACAGGGCAATGGCGGTTTCCACCCAGGCGCTGGGCAGATTGACGATGTTCAGGGCCGAGAGCGCCAGCGTGATCGAGTGGGCAACGGTGAACGCGGTGGCGATGCCAGCCAGTTTCTTTATTCGCGCCGTCAGCCCCAATGCCCTGCGAGACCCGGTCGCTGCCCGCACACCCAGTGTCGCCGGGATGGCGAGCACCAGCAAAAAGAACAGGTGATCCATCCCCATCAACAGGTGTAGCACGCCCTGATGCACGAAGGTCAGGAACGTCTGCCATGGTGAGGGGGGACGGGTTCCGAGTGATATTTCGCCGGTTTCAGGGCCGAACACCGCCAGCCTTGAACCGCTACTGCCTTCTATGCTGACCAGTGCCCTGTGCAAGGGATCGATGTGGAACAGCAGCGTATAGCGCAGCGTGTCTGGTGTGCCGCCATCGGCGCAGTCAATCCGGTAATCGGCCGCCGCATAATTTCCGTCGCTGTGTTCGGAGATGCCCCAGCGCTGACCGGTCAGCCGGCAGGGGCCTCCGGCATTGCTGACCATCACGCCCTGCTCGACGGTGCGGGTGATGGCCGGTCTGGCGGCCCGGACCTCCGCGCCGCTCACGGCCTGGTCGCCATTGCGATCAAGGGAAACCAGCAAAGCGAGGTCCCTGAGCGCCAGATCCACCCGCAGGTGGCCCTCGTCAGGGCTGATATAGATAAAGCTGTCGCTGGCCTTGTGGGCGTGTGCGACCGGCGACATCAGTGCAAGCAACGCTACCCAGAGTGCCGCGAACGCGAGCGGGTTATGGTGACTCATGGCGTGTCTCCGGGGTAACGGGCATCGGTCTGATGATGACTGGCCAGCCATTGCCGGACCGGTCGGGAGCGTTCGGTCTGGCCGGCCTCCCGGGCGGCGAGAAGCAGCAGTCGGGTATCGGGTGGCTCGCGCTGGGTCTTCCAGTTGGCCAGTGCGAATTCAAGTGCCAGCTCCGGATCGTTTTCAACGTGAAGCTGAAACCGGGCGTAGTCCCGCTTGTGCAGCATGCTTCCCCGCCAGCGGGCTTCGCTGAATCGTTCCCGCAGTCGTTGGACGAGTGTGGGAGCATCGGGGTGATCGAGTCGCCTCATGGCAATGGCCCGCAACACTGCCAGGGAATCCACTTTTTCATAGCCCCGGGTGAGTGCGAGTACCGGTTGTGCCCGATGATGTCGCAGGTACCAGTCGGCCAGCTCCGCCCGGATATAGAGATCGTCGGGGTTGGACAGCAGAACCTCGCGCCAGTACTGCTCGGCTTTGTCGTTGTCGAGCTGATCGGCCAGATCGCCCAGGGTACCCAGGGCCCATAGTTGTTCCGACGTTGCTGCCCCCCGGGCCTGTCGGTATCCGGCAAGCAGTGTTTGATAAGCCTCTCTGGCCTGGCCGGTGCGGGCATCCACCAGCGCCAGACAGCTCTGTGAGATCAGGCCGGGCATTGCCTGCTGGAGTTGCTGGCAGGCCGTTCGGGCCTGATCGTAGCGCCCCTGCACGGTCTGCACGTTTGCCAGGGTCAGCAGAGCCTGCAATCGCTGCGGACCATAACCCTGCTGGATGACGGTCCGAAGGTCGGTCCGTGCCTTGTCGAATTTGTGCTGGCTCTGGTAGAGAGTGGCTCTCAGGACCCGAAGCTCGTCGGTCATCCGATTCTCCGGCCAGGGGGAGAGGATACCTTCGGCGTAACCGATAAAACGTGGATCGCCGGTGGACCGGGCCTGTCGTATGTATTCGTGGACCTGGCTGGCCAGGGCTTCCGGTGAGGACGGTGGTTGTGCGGTGTTGACCCGGACGTTTGGCAGTTGCGCCAGAATGGCCGTATCCGCAAAATCCGGATTAATCGGAGACGGGCCGGCGAAGGCCGGCTCCGTCGACAGCACCATCAGAATCAGAAAGGCGGAGAGACGGCGGCGGGAGACCCGCCACCGTTCCCACCGCTTACTGATTGAACAGATCGCTGTAGGCTTGCGCATTGTTGCGGTCATTGAAGCTGAACTTCACCGAGTTGATGTTGACCGCCTCCCGATCGTCACGGGTATTGGCGATTTCCTTCTTCACGAACGTCGTGAAGTCTGTCGAAGCGGCGATGCCGGATCCCGACCGGGAATCGGAGCTGGAGCCTCCGAAGCAGCCGCTAAGTAGGATTGCGGTGGAGGCCGCAATTCCCAGGTTGATAATCGCTTTCATGTCGGCCTCCTCACAGTCCGTTCGGTGAGCCGGCGACCGGCGTTGCCAGATACGGGAAGGTGGTTCTCAGCGTGTTCGGATCCAGCTGGACACCGTCCGTGAAGGGAACATCCTTGTTGGGAGCGTCGGTGGTCAGTGCCCCCATGGCGACACGGAGTTCGGCATCCACTACATCGTCCACCGGGCGTCGTCCGTTGGGGAAGCCGGCGGTGTCACCACCGAGTACACCCAGGTCGTTCTGGGAGCCGGCGGCCGTGACCGCAATCGCCGTGTTCAGGCGAAGCATCTCGGAAGCGGTTACACCCTCGGGCTTGTTCAGTCCGTCGATGCCGGTCAGGAAGGCGCTCACCAGATCCGTTCTCGGGAAGTTGTTTGGTGCCTCGGCCCCGGCACTGCTGAACAGGATTTCCAGCAGTTCAGGCAACGTCGGATTGGTCACGTAGGTCAGGAACTGGCCATCGTTCATGGGCTCGCTGGCGTTGAATCGATCCTTGTCTTTCAGACCGATGACCACTTCGTTCACCAGCGGCATACCGAGCCGGGATACCTGGGCCCAGGCACCACCCTCGATGGTCGCGCCTTTGCCATTGGCAGACGGGGCACGGTTGATGACCCGGGCCTGGCGGACGCTGGCGCTCGTCCAGGCGCCAATCACCGGATCACCGCCGGCGGTCATGGCCGAACCGGTCAGGCAGGAGGTGGGCACCTCCAGGGCGAAGGAGGTGACGTTCTTGTCCACCAGGTCCCCCGGGCCTTCCGCATCCCGGGCACCGAGCGGATTGGTGTTCACCAGGTCGAAAATTTCCCCGAGGTTAACCGCAAACGCTTCTTTGCGCTGGCCAACGAAGACCCGGCCATTGGCGCTGCAGCCCGGCAGGTTGATGGTGTAGATGTGCTGGTCGGCATAGGTTCCGTAAGCCGCCGGGTCCATGTTGCCGCCGAAGGACTTCTCACCGATGTTGTCCAGCGGTTTGAAGAAGTACTCGGTGCCGGAATCCACGTTCGTGGCGGTCTGAACGGTGCCCTTGCGGCGATCGCCGCTAACGACCTTGACCGTATACCGCTGGCGAACCTGAACGTTCGCGTCGTCGGTGGCATCGCCGATGTTCTTCAGCGGTACCGATACCATCTCACTGCCCACGGGGATCTGCTTGTCGGTCAACTGATCCTCGAATCGGAACTGGAACGTCAGGTCTTCCTTGGCGTCACCGTTGTTGTCGATGTGGATTTCGTAGAGGGCGTCGTCGTCCATATCGAAGTAGTTGGGACCGCCATAGGCATCCTGCAGGGGCAGATAGTTGGCGATCAGGGTAACGTAATTGCTCCGCCCGGACTCGTAGCTGCGGAACATGTAAAAGTCGGTGGCATCGACTTTGGGCATCTCGGTAATGAACGGAGCCTCGCGATGGCTGGAGGCCTGCGCTATGCCGGTTGAAAGCAGGGTGGCCGCACCCAGCGCCGCGACAGCCGATGTTTTGATGACAGTGTTCATTGTTCTCTCCTCACACAGATTTTGTTGTGTTGCACAAGGAGAAACGGGCGCCGGTTCGGGTGAGATGCACCTGCCTGTAAAAATTTGTAATCGGCCCCGGTTGCTGCATCTCCAATCCCCGTCCTTTCGTATTCTTGTTAAAAAGGGAGGACCACACGTGGCTTATGCCCAGAAAGACACCGACCATGACCGACTGATGAGGCTGCTTATGCAGATCGCCCGGGATGACCGGGATGCATTCCGGCAGCTGTATGAACTGGTGGCGGCCCGAATGTTCGGGATGTGTCTCAAGCTGGCGGGGCAGCGGGATCTGGCGGAAGAGGCGCTGCAGGATGCCTTTGTTCAGATCTGGCACCGTGCAAGCGAATACCATCGCGACCGGGGCGCACCGCTCAACTGGATGATGACCATTGCGCGTTATCGGACGCTGGATCTCATGCGCGCCCGGAAGGCCCGCCCGACGATGGGTGACGAAGGTCTTGAGGACCTGGATGATGGCCGGAGTGGTCCGCTGGAGTCTTCCCTGCGGGATGCCGGTGCAAGCCGTTTGACCGGGTGTCTGGATGAGTTGTCCGATGTCCAGAGAGACAGCATCCTGTTGTCCTATTACCGCGGATTTACTCACGAGGAGCTGTCGCAGGCCTTGAGTTCGCCGATCGGAACGGTAAAGAGCTGGATTCGCCGTGGGTTGATCGCCTTGAAGAGGTGCCTGGAACGATGAAAAAGACACCTGAACGTATCGAGGCACTGGCGGCCGAGTATGTGCTTGGCTCTCTGAAGGGGCCAGCCCGCAGACGCTTCGAACAATGGATGATGGAATCCGGACGGGTTCGTCAGGAAGTGTGGTTCTGGGAGGAGCGCCTCAGCGAACTGAGCCGAGAGCTACCCGAAGAGGCGCCGCCCCGGTCGGTCTGGCAAGGTATCGAACGGCAATTGTGGCCGCAGCAGGCTCAGGCCAAACCGACTCGCTCCGGCTTTGCCCGCTGGTTCTGGCCCGGTTGGAGTCTGGTGGCAACAGCGGCGGTGCTGGTGCTGGCGGTGGTCCTGGTGCAGCAGCCTCGTCAGCCCGACACTGGTCAGCTCTCTGGTGCAGTGGTCCAGGCCAACCTGGAAGACCCGCTGTGGCTGGTGTCGGAGTCCGCGTCCGACCGCCTGCTGAAACTGCGTTCGGTGGCCGCGACTGCCGCCGCCACCGGTAAGGACTATGAGCTCTGGGTTGTACCCGAAAGTGGCCAGCCGTTGTCACTGGGTGTGATTCCGGCTGGTGGCGTACACACGGTCCGTTTGAGCGACGAGGCCCGTCAGGCCCTGTCCAAGAGCCGCACGCTGGCCATCAGCCTGGAGCCTCGTGGTGGATCGCCGACCGGCGCACCGACCGGGCCGATCCTGCACGTGACCAAGCTCTACTCCCTGTAACCAGTCCCTGCCTTACCCGCGGCTGGAGAGCAGGGTGAGGCAGAGCTGGGCGTTCTGGATGAAGTGCTCGAACGCCGTCAGCTGTTCGGCGGACGGCGTATAGCCCGCAGCGGCGTTGTCGGCATAGAACAGTCCCACCAGCCGGTCGCCGGCCTTGAGGGTGCCGGTGAGCGCGGGAACCTTGCCCAGCCAGCGGTCGAAGTCGACACCCGGCGCGTTGGCAGGAGGCTGGTATATGACACAGCCGTTCTCCGGTAAAAGGCCGCCGAGCGGGCCGGACCGATCCTTCTTCAGAGCCAGGTTGTCCCGCCAGGCTTCGGTGCCACGACCGCCCAGCTTGCGAGGGAGCAGCAACTGGCCGCTGCGGTCGCTCATCAGCAAGGCCACCCTTTGCATGCCGACGGCCCGGTGGATCCCTTCGATGACGAGCTGACAGATTTCGTTAATGTCCGGCTTTTCCGCCAGGCTGAGGGTCAGATCCCGGAGTATCTGCAGCTGAAGGTTGGGGTCGATGTCCGGCGCCTTTTCCGGGCCGGATTCCTCCTGGTTCCCCGGCATCATTGCCGTGACCTGGGGAATGCCGAGCGAGACCGCCACCTTGGCGGCTTCGCCGGCGTTTACCTTGACCCGGTCGCGGAGGGTGGCCGGCGCCTCGCCGGTGTCCTTGCTCAGGCTTTCGAGTACCTTGTCCATCTCGGCGCCACGCCATCCCTGCTCCGCCAGCCTTGCCATCTCCACAGAGTGGCGAACCAGGCTGCTGGCCATGGAGTTGGGCTGCCCCGGCGAAACCACGTCGCGGATGAACGGCCCAAGCGACCAGGCTTCCACCAGACCCCGGGTGATTTCCGGAAAGGTGGTGTGCAAAGCAGCCTTCTGTGCTTCAACCGGCGGCTCCTCCAGCCGCAGCCGCTCTTCGAGCTCGTTCGCCTGCGGCGTTTCACAGGACCAGAACGCCAGCTCGCCAATGTTCATCAGCAGGGCACCGATAAACACTTCTTCCAGCGCGTTTTCATTGCGCTTGGGCATCAGGTAGCGGGCCTGGACCGCGGCATGAATGGCCCGTGCCAGGCATCGGAGCAGATGGGGGCGGTCATTACGCTGTAGCAGGCTGTCAACGATCAGTGAAGAGATGGCCATGGATTTGACGGCATCAAAGCCGATCAGGGTGATGGCTCGGCTGACGGTGCTGACCTGGGTGCGGGTCTGGTTGTAGAACACGGTATTGGAGAGCCGCAGGACCTGGGAGGTGAGCTGGGCATCGTTGAGGATCACATTGGCCAGCTCGTTGACCGTGCTGTTGCTGCTGTCGGTCAGTTCGTTGATGCGTTTGAGGGTGTTGGCAAGAACCGGCAATTCCACTTTGCTCAGGTAGGTGACCCATGCCTTGGTCGATGTCATGCGTTCGGGAAGCGTCTCGCTCTGATTGGTCACGTTATTGTTCTCGGGCCGGTTGTGGGTAGGTTGGAAAAAGATGCCTCTTGAATGAACAGTTTAGAGCAGGTCCGGCACTCCTGTCAGGTAACCGTTGGTGGCAGCATTGTAAGGGCAACTACCCATACGGTTTGGCGATGATTGGCATTCGTTCTCATTCGGGTTTGCACGGATAATGCGCTATAATCGCCGGTTTTAACGCTGCACCCACAAGGCGCTGACTGTGATTGTATTCGACCAGGTACAGAAGTCGTATCAGGTGGGCGGCCGGGCGATCCCTGCGCTGCATCCCACCGATATGACCATTGAAACCGGCGAGGTCTTCGGCATCGTTGGCCACTCCGGCGCGGGCAAATCCACGCTGGTTCGGCTGATCAACCTCCTGGAACCGCCCACCGGCGGCCGCATCCTGATTGATGGCGAAGACGTCGTCGGTTACAACCCGGCCCAGCTGCGGGCGTTCCGTCGCAAAGTGGGCATGATTTTCCAGCACTTCAACCTGCTGTCGTCGAAAACCGTTGCCGACAACATTGCCTTCCCGATGAAGCTCGCCGGCATCTATTCGAAGGCCGAGATCCGGGATCGGGTGGACGAGCTACTGGCCCGGGTCAGCCTGACCGATCATGCCAACAAATACCCCTCCCAGCTTTCCGGTGGCCAGAAACAACGGGTCGGTATTGCCCGTGCACTGGCCTGCCGACCGACGATTCTGTTGTGTGACGAGGCTACCAGTGCCCTGGATCCCCAGACCACCCAGTCGGTCCTGAAACTGCTGGCGGACATCAATCGGGAGCTGGGCCTGACCATCGTCCTGATCACCCATGAAATGGACGTGGTCCGCCGGGTCTGTGACCGGGTGGCCGTGATGGACGCCGGTGAGGTGGTCGAGATGGGACCGGTCAGTGACGTCTTCCTGCATCCGAAGCACCCCACGACCCGCGATTTCGTGTTCGAGAGCGAGAATATCGACGGCCAGGAGTTACAGGAAGATCTGCAGAAGGCCAACGGCCGGATCCTCCGCCTGACCTTCAAGGGCGAATCGACGTACCAGCCATTGCTGGGCAGCGTCGCACGCCAGTCCGGCGTGGATTTCAGCATCCTGTCGGGGCGTATCGATCACATCAAGGATACCCCCTATGGCCAGCTAACCCTGTCTCTGGTGGGCGGTGACCTCGACCTGGCCATGCAGGCGTTTGATGCTGCGGACGTGCATGTGGAGGTGGTGCGCTGATGGAAGGTTTATTGAGCAATGTAGACTGGGCGGAAATCGGCTTTGCCAGCTGGGACACGCTGGTGATGGTCGGTCTGTCACTGGCATTCAGCGTGCTGATCGGTCTGCCCATCGGCGTGTTGCTGTTCCTCACCGGCAAGCGTCAGTTGCTGGAGCAGCCGGTGGCCTACGCGGTGCTGTCGTTCGTCGTCAACGTGCTGCGGTCGGTACCGTTCATCATCCTGCTGATCGTGATGATTCCCTTCACGGTCATGCTGATCGGCACCTCCCTCGGCGTTGCGGGGGCTATTCCCCCGCTGGTCGCCGGCGGCGCCCCGTTTTTCGCCCGACTGGTGGAAACCTCGCTGCGTGAAGTGGACCGGGGCATCATCGAGGCCACCCAGGCCATGGGCGCCACGGTACGACAAATCATCTTCGGCGCGTTGCTGCCGGAAGCCCTGCCCGGGATTATCGCCGGCATTACCGTCACCGCGATTACGCTGGTGTCCTACGCGGCCATGTCCGGTGTCATCGGCGGTGGCGGCCTGGGCGACCTGGCCATCCGCTTCGGTTATCAACGATTCCAGACCGACGTGATGGTGATTACGGTCGCCTTACTGGTCATTTTTGTGCAAGTACTCCAGATGGTCGGTGACCGTCTGGTGCTCTATTTCAGTCGTAAATAGCAACTGCCCGATTTTTCCAACGATCCACTCAAGGAGTAAATCTATGAACCTCAAAAAGACCCTCGTGGCCCTGGCGGCCGCTGCGGTAACCACCTTCTCGGTGTCCGCGTCCGCAGAGAAACTGTCCGTGGCAGCGACGCCGGTCCCCCATGCCGAGATCCTGGAATTCATCAAGCCCAAGTTGGCCAAAGAAGGCGTGGATCTGGATATCAAGGTGTTCACTGACTACATCCAGCCGAACATCCAGGTGGCGCAGAAGCGGATGGATGCCAACTACTTCCAGCACCAGCCGTACCTCGATGAGTTCAACGAAGGCCGTGGCACCAATCTGGTGGCGGTCACCGGTGTGCACGTGGAACCGTTTGGTGCCTACTCCAGCAAGATTGACTCCCTCGACGATCTGAAGGACGGCGCCGTGGTGGCGATTCCCAACGACCCGACCAATGGCGGTCGCGCGCTCCTGCTGCTGCAGAAGGCGGGCCTGATCAAACTGAAGGACGCCAGCAAGATCACCGCTACACCGCGCGATATTGCTGAAAACCCGAAAAACCTGGACTTCAAGGAACTGGAAGCGGCAACCCTGCCCCGGATTCTCGACCAGGTGGACCTGGCGCTGATTAACACCAACTACGCGCTCGAGGCCGGCCTGAATCCGACAAAGGACGCGTTGGTGATCGAAGGTTCCGATTCACCCTACGTGAACATTCTGGTGGCACGTCCGGACAACAAGGACAGCGAGGCCATGCAGAAGCTGGCTGCGGCCCTGCACTCCGACGCGGTGAAGCAGTTCATCCTGGACAAGTACAAGGGTGCGGTGGTTCCGGCGTTCTGATTCAGAAGCAGTACGCAGACAAAAAACGGGCAGCCCTCGGGCTGCCCGTTTTTTTAGCCTGGGGTCAGAGGAAGGTTTCGTCTGGCCCCGTTTTCAGCGTTTACTCGCCGCTCCAGTTGGATTTCGGGTCCGGTGTCATCCGCAGGTAGGATTTCACGGCCTTGTAACCTTTCGGGAAGCGCTGCTTGATCTCTTCCTCGTCCTGGAGGGAGGGCACGATCACCACGTCGCCGCCACGCTCCCAGTTACCCGGAGTCGCTACCTTGTGCTCGTCGGTCAGTTGCAGCGAGTCGATGACCCGGAGCACCTCGTTGAAGTTACGACCGGTTGACGCCGGGTAAGTGATGATCAGCCGGACCTTTTTGTTCGGGTCAATGATGAACAGGGACCGGACGGTCAGGCTGTCGTTGGCGTTCGGATGGATCATGTCATAAAGATCAGACACGGTACGATCGTGATCCGCAATGATCGGGAAGTTGACCGCGCATCCCTGGGTTTCGTTGATGTCCTTGATCCAGTCGTGGTGTGAGTCCACCGGATCGACACTCAGGGCGATCGCCTTGACGTTGCGTTTTTCGAACTCGTCCTTCAGCTTGGCCGTCAGTCCCAGCTCGGTGGTGCACACCGGTGTGAAATCCGCCGGGTGAGAGAACAGAATCCCCCAACTGTTGCCCAGCCACTCATGGAAGTGAATCTTGCCTTCCGTGGAATCCTGTTCGAAGTCCGGTGCAGTATCGCCTAAACGTAAGCTCATGACTGATCTCCTTGATCGTGTGTGTTGCCAGTAACTTTCAGGGTTCGGCATGACTCTGCCGGAGGTGGAATTAACAGTGTATACGACATTCCATGGTGGCGGATGAGGTGAATACAAGGGTGTCGTACCCACCTCACCACGACACTCATCGTACGCCGGGTGCCTGCTGCCGGGCGAAGTGCTCACGGGTCAGTTTGAAGACCACGGGGCTCAGCATCAGCAAGGCGATCAGGTTTGGCAGTGCCATCATGGCATTCAGGGTGTCTGCCACCAGCCATACGAAGCCCAGTTTGAGTGTGGCACCCACCGGAATGGCGAGAATCCAGGCGACCCGGTAGGGCACGATGGCTTTGACGCCAAACAGGAACTCGATGCACCGTTCACCGTAGAACGACCAGCCCAGGATCGTCGTGAAGGCAAAGATGGCCAGTGCAATCGCGACAATGTAATTGCCGACACCGGGCAGCGCTTCGGCGAACGCCAGGGACGTCAACTCCGCACCGGACACGCCCTGGGTCCAGGTGCCGGATGTGATGATCACCAGACCGGTGATGGAACAGATGATGATGGTATCGATGAAGGTACCGAGCATGGCCACCATGCCCTGGTTGATCGGATCCTTGGTCTGGGCGGCAGCATGGGCGATGGGGGCGGAGCCCAGGCCGGCTTCGTTGGAGAAGATGCCCCGGGCTACGCCAAAGCGGATGGCGGCCCAGACCGCGGCACCGGCAAAACCACCCTGGGCAGCGATCGGCGTGAAGGCGTGCTGGAATACCAGGCTCAGGGCGCCTGGAATCTCGGACGCGTTCAGGGCCAGTACCACAACCCCGGCGACAAGGTAGGAAATCGCCATCAACGGCACCAGGGCACTGGCCACGTGACCGATCCGGCGGATGCCCCCGATCAGTACCAGGCCAACGAGTACCATCAGGACCACGCCCGAGATCCAGTGCGGCACACCGAAGTTCGCTTCGATCACATCGGCCACGGAATTGGCCTGAACCGTATTACCGATCCCGAAGCCGGCAACGGCCGCAAAAATCGCAAACAGGATGCCCAGCCAGGCCCACTTCTGCCCCAGCCCGTTCCGGATGTAATACATGGGGCCGCCAACATGGTTGCCACGCTCGTCCACTTCCCTGAAACGCACGGCAAGAACGGCCTCGGAATACTTGGTGGCCATACCCACCAGTGCCGTCAGCCACATCCACAGCAAGGCGCCGGGCCCGCCGAGGAATACCGCCGTTGCGACACCGGCGATGTTGCCAGTGCCCACTGTGGCGGAGAGGGCGGTCATCAGTGCCTGGAATGGCGGGATTTCACCTTCGGATTCGGCGCCGGTGGCCTTGCGACCGGTCCACATCAGCCGGAAACCGGCACCGAGTTTGCGGATCGGCATCAGCTTCAGACCGATACTCAGGAACAGGCCGACGCCCAGTATCAGGACCAGCATGGGAGGCCCCCACACCAGACCGTTAACGCTGCTGAAAAAATGCTGGATGGCTTCCACGGGGATCTCCCTTTGTCTGCCGGATGGAATTGGATTTTTGACCCTGTAGGGTATAACCGATTGAGTTTAGTCGGATATTTTTCGCTGTAAACTGTTATTGAGGAATCCGATTTCCTTTTGGGTGCCCTTTGCCTATGGTTAGGGAGAAGCATGCCAGGTTCTGCCTGGCCACAAGCGAGCCATGAAAGAGGGATCTGCCTATGCGTTCTTTGAAAGTGTCCGATGTCATGTGGAATCACATCGAACCGATACGGGTTGGCACGCCTCTGACCTCGGTGGTCAAGGCGCTGCTTGGCAACCACGTGACCGGATTGCCGGTGGTGGACGACCAGCGGCATGTCCTGGGATTCATTTCGGAACAGGATTGTATTCATGCCCTGCTGGTGAGCGGCTACCACCATGAGGGCGATCCGACCGTGGACGATGTGATGTTCCGCGAGCCCCTGACGGTGTCGCCGGAGTTGGCGGTTGTGGATCTGGCACAGAATCTCGGTGCCGGCAAGCCGAAGGTGTACCCGGTGGTGGACCATGGAAAACTGGTTGGCATCGTCACTCGTACCGCTATCCTGTCGGAGCTGGCCAAAACGGGGTTTGGTGCGGAAATGCCCCGATACGCCAGCGCCGACGAGGACTGACTTCATTTTATTTCAGGACCAGGAAACTTATGGAACTGCTATCCACCAATGTTTGCTTTGACGGGGAGCATCGCCGTTATCGCCATACTTCGAAAACGGTCAACGGCGATATGGAATTTGCGGTCTTTCTGCCGCCCTCGGCAGTGGGGCGAGAGCCGAAGGCGGTGCCGGTGCTCTACTGGCTCTCCGGCCTGACCTGCACCGACCAGAACTTCATGCAGAAAGCCGGCGCCCAGAAGCTGGCCGCGAAACTCGGGCTTGCCATTGTCTGCCCGGATACCAGCCCCCGGGGGCTGAACCTGCCCGGCGAGGATGACAGCTACGATTTTGGCTCCGGTGCCGGCTTTTACATCAATGCCACCGAGGAGCCCTGGGCGGCTCACTATCGCATGTACGATTACGTGGTGAGTGAATTACCGGCACTGGTGGAACAGGCGTTGCCGGTGACTGACCAGCGATCCATCAGCGGCCACTCCATGGGCGGTCACGGCGCCCTCATCTGCGCGCTCAAGAATCCGGGACTTTATCGGTCAGTGTCGGCGTTTGCCCCGATCGCGAATCCGACCGAGTGCGCCTGGGGACAGAAAGCCTTCCGTGGTTATCTCGGTGACGATCAGAGCCGATGGGAAGAATGGGATGCCACGTTACTGATTCCCACCGCCCGGGAGCGTTTACCGCTACTGGTGGATCAGGGTACGGCGGACGAGTTCCTGGACAGCCAGCTCAATCCCGACGCGCTGGCGGATGTCTGTGAAAAGTTCCATCACCACATCAACCTGAGGATGCACCGGGGCTACGATCACAGCTATTTCTTCATTGCCTCATTCATTGAGGATCATCTGAACCACCACGCGCGGGCGCTCGGGCTGGCCTGATGGTCAGCCCTTTCCGGCGCTGGCTCAGGAGCGGAAGCCCCAGATCAGGCTGAAATCCATGGACGGCATGATTTCGGGTTCCTCCAGTGCGCGGATGTTGTACTCGAGCAGGCTGGTATCGCGCTCGAAGGTACCGCTGTAGCGGTTGCCCCTTGGTCCGAAGATGGCTTTCACGAACGGGCCGCGTGCCCGTACGGGCCTCCCGGTGACCACGGCGACTTCGTTGTTGTCCAGGCGGACGAGGATCCCTGGTGGATACTCTCCGAGCACTTCCAGCAGGGCTTTCGGGATCGCCGGGCGGAATTTGCCGTCGGCGAGGGTTGCGATCAGGCGCCGGGCCTCGGACACCGTCATACGTTTGCGATAGGCGCGCTTGGTGATCATGGCTACATAACGTTCCGCCAGGGCAAGGATTTCCGCCTCCGGCCGGATATCAGTGCCACTCAGACCATCCGGGTAACCAGAACCATCGGCCTGTTCATGGTGCTGGGCAATGATGGTGTGAAGCAGAGGGTTGGTAATGCCCGCCGCTTTCAGGGCCTCGATGCTGCGCTGGGGATGCCGTCGAATGACCCGGCGCTGTTCGTCTGTGAGGACTTTGTTTGATGCGTTTAACTGATTGGCGACCGGCACAAGGGCCAGGTTGGCGGTCAATGCCGCGCCGGTCAGCACCGAGATCCGCTTTTCCTCCAGCCCGAACTGACGGCCGATAAACTGGCAGAGGATTGCGTAGAAGATGATCTGCTCGTGGATCGTGGGGCCGATCGAGTAGAGGTGCACCAGTGCGAGGCTGGCATCCGGTGCCTCCCTGCAGGTTTTCTCGATCATCCGGCAGAGCCCGAGCAGGCGCGGGCGGGCGCTGGCATCACGGTCGGTGATGGCGGTCAGGGTTGCTTCAAGGCTTTGCAGGAACTCGGCGTAATCGGCGAACGGGTTGCGGTCCCGGTTATCCTCGAAGATCTCTTCCTGGGGAACATCAATCTTTCGAGGTTTGAAACGGCCTCGTTCGAACAGCTGTTCCAGCTGGCTGTCGCTGTTGATCACGTACCCTTGCCGCAACAATACGTTGCCGTCGGCATCGTATACCGTCCAGGGCAGGGGCCGGCCGATTTCCAGAGCGCCTGGGGCTATGCGAACGAGGTTGGACAAGTGGTTATTCCTGAACGTTGTTTCAATAACGTTTTAGTCTAACCCTGAACTTTGGTTCAAGGCCAGTGAGCAGGGGCCAGATTCATGGGATTGGCGGGAAAGACGGTAACCGGACATCAGTTGGCGTTTTTACGTCCCTCGTCCGTCGGGTGGGTGTCAGGTTCACCGGGCTCCGGCTCGTGGGTAACCGGCAACGGTTTGGCGTCTACGCTGATATTGCTGAGCGCTTTTCGGGAATGTGCCTGGAGCAGCTCGGCAAAGCTTACGAGCAGTTCGCGATCCTGTTCCGGCAATGATATGAAAAAGGTGTTCAATGCCACTTGCCTGGGGTCGCGCTGGGTGCCGGAAGCTTCCGAAATCGAAAAAATGTCGGCCATCGTCGAGTCGAGTGCATCGGCAACACGATAAAGGAGATCGAGACTGGGTTTGGCGACATTGCGTTCTATGCGGGACAGGTTGCCGACGTAGGAGTCGGTTCTGTCGGCCAGCTCGGCCAGCGTCAGTCCTTTCTGTTTCCTGAGGCGTCTCAGTGCCTGACCTAAACTCATAACAGCGCTGTCCGGTGGGCGGGTGAATCACCGTCAAAGCATATCCTATGTGCTGGGATCGTTTATTGATCGAGGTTAAGAAATGTGTCGTTACGTGCGGCAGAGTGATTCGTGCCTATGGTTCTGCCGGGTGTTGGCTTCGTCAGGGACGATCAGGGACAGGCATCCGCCGGGGGCGTTGCCGGAATCTGTTGGCTGAAATCCTGCAGCCCGGATACAAATGCGGAGGACGATGAGTCAGCCAGCCAGGTCTTTTCCATCGCTCCGATCAGGCGCTGGTATCTGCCGGTTTCGACCAGCCGGGCCAGTCCGTCGTTGAAGGCCGCGCGGAGCGCGTTTGCGTCGCTGGTGCTTCTGCTGAATATCAGGTGATACCACGCGACCCTGATCGGGTGTGGGTCGTAGGTAATTCGGTCCAGGGCCGAGGCTTCGAACGTTTCCGACAGCATGGCGAAACCGGTCAGGGGATCCATCGGGAACAGATCGATGCGGCCCAGCAGCAGCTTCTGGAAATTCGCCCTGTCAGAGGTGGTGATGTCCGGTTGCAGTAAGCCCCGGGCGATGGCCGTTGCGACCTTCGATCCGTAGGCGTAGTCCTGGGTCAGGCCTATCCGGAGGCCAGCCCAGTCCTGGATGGATGACCAGGAAAAATCGTCGCTTTTCCGGTGGAAGAGGACGTACCGGAACGGGTACAGCGGACGGCTGAAAAGGAAGTTCTCTTTTCGCGTGGGGGTGCAGCTCCATACGGCCGATGCGTCAAACTGTCCGGATCGCGTCATTGCCAGTGCCCTGGACCAGGGCACGTGAGTGAACCGGGCCTGGATGCCCTGGGTGGCGAAGGCTTCCCGGATCAGCCGCGCGAAATACCCGCCGCTTTCGGCCGACTGGTCCAGGTAGGGTGGCCAGAACCCGGTCGCGATTTCGACGGTGCGCCCCATGGTCTCGAGGCTGTTGAAAAACAGAAGTAACAGCAACGCTGCCCGGGTGATTTCTCGGACAGTGAAACGTTGAATCATGGCGTGTCCTTGCGGTTGTGCCTCTTATAAAAGCTGCGACGATGATCTCAGGTTAACTTAAAATGCATTGGGTGCATATTCGGGTGGTGTCTGCCCGGGGAGATGGCAGGACCGACCGCCGGTTTTCAACAAATTAATGTTAAAAATCGTAGCTGGAGGGCGAAGCATGCAGGGCATTGGGCTATTCTGAAGGGCCATGAAAGCCACCGGTCGGAGATTGATGCTTTACCGTCTGAAAACCGATTTTCGCCTGTCGATCATTACCCTGTTGGGTGTCAGCGGGTTGCTGGGTATTACCCCGTTTGCCGTGATGCGTTTTGTTCAGGGAAACCTGAAGGCAGGGCTGGTCGACGTATGTATCCTGCTGGGGGTGAGCGGTGGCGTTATATACGCATGGTTGACCGGCGATACACGGCGCAGTGGCTATTTCATGGCTGTGGTATCGTCCTATGGTGCCGTGCTGGTGGGCACCATTGTGGGGGATCCGGGGCTTTTCTGGCTGTACCCCTGTCTGATTACCACGTTTTTCATGACTCCGCCCCGGGCGGCGATCGCGATCAATCTTTCCGCGATTACGCTCATGGTTCTGATTGGCGAGGCCTTTCGCGGCCAGGAGCAGATGTGGTCATTCGTATCGACCGCGCTGGTGGTCAGTGCCTGCGCCTTCGTCTTTGCCAGCCGGAACCAGGATCAGCGCCGTCGGCTGGAACACCTTGCCACGGTGGACCCGCTGACCGGGGTGAAAAACCGTCGTTCCATGGACGCTGAACTGGATGCGGCAGCCGCCAGTGCCGAACGAACCGGCATTTCCCACGCCCTGGTGATCCTGGATATCGATCACTTCAAGCGCATCAACGACGAGTTCGGCCACACTGTGGGTGATGAGGTCCTGGTGGATCTGATCGCTTTGCTGGAGCAGAACACCCGACGGTCGGATCAGTTATTCCGGTTTGGTGGAGAGGAGTTCGTGCTGTTGCTGGCGGGTGTGGATGGCGACGGCCTCAAGGCGGTATTGAACAACCTTCAGCAGACCCTGCGCAAATACCTCAAATCGCCCGGAGGCCCGGTGACGGCGTCTTTCGGGGTGGCCATCCTGAGGCACGGTGAGAGTGTGGGGAGCTGGCTGAGCAGAGCCGATGATGCCCTGTATCAGGCCAAGGAGTCGGGCCGGGACCAGATAGTGTTCAGCGATGAACCCATGCCCCAGGCGCAGTTTCAGCCGACCTGAACCGGAACAGCCGCCACCCGAGTAGCAGGCCGGCCGAGGTGAGTCCGCCGGTCAGTCCCACCCAGAACCCCGCAGCTCCCATCGCCGGCCAGAGTACGTCCGTGAAGGTCAGCAGGTATCCGAGCGGCAGGCCTACCCCCCAGAATGAAAACAGCATGATGAACATGGGAATGCGGGTGTCCTTGTAACCCCGCAGGGCGCTGATGCAGGTCACCTGCACCACATCCGCGATCTGGAACAAGGCCGCGAAACCGAGCAGGCGGATGGTGACCGCCCGAACGTCTGCCTCACTGGAGTACAGTCCGGCAATCTCCGGTGAAAAGACATACAGCAGGGACGCAAATAACAGGGCAATCAGCGCCGCCAGGATCAGGGAGCTTCGGGATATGAGCCGGGCGGTATCCGGGGCTCTCGCACCGATCAGGAAGCTGACGCGCAGGGTCAGGGCCATGCCCAGACTCAGTGGCAGCATGAACAGCAGGGAGACCACGTTGAGCGCGATCTGATGCCCGGCGACCACCACCGGGCCCAGTGGTGCCAGAAACAGCGCGATCACCGAAAACATGCTCGCCTCGACGAAAATCGTAAAGCCGATCGGCAGGCCGATCCGCAGGATGTCGACCATTTCACGCAGAACCGGTCGCGACCAGTCGGTCACCAGATGAAAGCGGCGGTATGCCTCGCTCCGGTTCAGGTAGGCCAGCAGGGCCACCGCGGCGACACCGTTGGCGATGGAAGTGGCCCAGCCGCACCCGATGCCCCCCATGGCCGGTAGTCCCAGTTTCCCGAACATGAAGATGTAGTTCAGGGGCAGGTTGATCAGGGTGCCGAGCACGGAGAACGCCATAATCACCCGGGTGTGTCCCAGGCCATCGGTCAGGCCACGAAGGGCGGTCATCAGCAGAAGCGCGGGAACGCCCCAGGCGAAGGCATCGAGATAGCCCTGGGTGATGTGTGCGGTGTGGGTATCGAGTTTCAGTCCGGTGAGCACGGGCCGGACGTTGATCAGTAAGCCGATCATGATGACCGAGCCGGCGGCGGCCAGGTACAGTCCCTGCCAGGTAATCGGCATGATCCGGTGAAAGGTCCGTGCGCCGTTGTGCCCGGAAATGATGGGCTGGAGCGCGCCAAGGGCGCCCATGAAGAACAGGAACAGGGGCATCCAGAGGCTGCTGCCAATGCCCACGGCCGCCAGATCCTCTGCACTGGCATGGCCGGCCATGACGGTGTCGATCACCCCGTTGGCCATCTGGGCGATCTGGGCGATCAGGATAGGGCCGCCCAGAATGGCCAGCGTCCGCCATTCTTCCAGCATCCGCCGCAGACGCGGTTGCCGGCTATGGGGCAGTGGCTGATGAGTCTCGTCCATCGGTGCTCTGGCGCCTTGATCATCCTCAAAAACAGGCCTGCATCCTACCGGAAAAGTCGGTAAAGTACGCCCCTCTTCAAGCAGGAGCGTGTGTGCTATGGGTTTGCTGGTTTTCGTAACAATACTCTGGGCCTTTTCTTTCAGTCTGATCGGGGAGTTCCTGGCCGGGCAGGTAGACAGCGATTTCGCGGTGCTGAGCCGGGTCCTGATCGGCGCCCTGGTGTTCTTGCCATTTACCCGCTGGCGTGGCGTGCCCGGAGGCATGAAGCTGGGCATCCTGGCCACAGGCATGCTGCAGTTTGGTATCACCTACCTGTGCCTGTACCGGTCGTTCAGCTATCTCACCGTGCCGGAAGTGTTGCTGTTCACCATCTTCACGCCCCTGTACGTTACCCTCATTGACGATGCCCTGTTCCGGCGCTTCTCACCGGTCGCCCTGCTGGCGGCGGCAGTGGCCACGCTCGGTGCCGGCATCATCCGTTACGACGGGCTGAGCGAGGATTTCATCATCGGTTTCCTGTTGCTGCAGGTGGCCAACTTCACCTTCGCAGCCGGTCAGGTGGGTTATAAGCACGTGATGCAGCACTTCCCCATCGAGCTGGGGGCGCACCGGACCTTCGGTTACTTTTTCCTGGGCGCGTTAACCATTGCGCTTCCCTCTTTCCTGATTTTCGGGCATCCCGATCGCCTGCCGTCCACCTCCCTGCAATGGGGCGTTCTGGCCTGGCTGGGCTTTGCCGCTTCGGGCCTTGGCCTGTTCCTTTGGAACCGTGGCGCATGCAAGGTCGACGCCGGTACCCTGGCCATCATGAACAACGCGCTGGTGCCGGCGGGTCTGCTGGTTAACCTTCTGATCTGGAACCGGGACGCCGACCTGATGCGGCTCGCGGTTGGCGGCGGGGTGATTGCGTTTTCCCTGTGGCTCAATGCGCGGTTTCATCCCCGGGCCCGGCTGGCTGCCAGCGCCTGAAAATAGGTGATCCTGACGACTCAAGATTGGTTCTGGCTGGCCGTTAACTTCCCATGAATTCGGTCGTGTTGGTTGCAATATCCGGATAGGAGGTCTGGTATTGTTGTATTGATTCTCCAGGGGCTTTAACCCCGGAACAGTAAGGTTTTTATATGCGCAAGAATCTCCCGGTAACCCAGCGTGAAATCCGGATGCAGGAAGGTGGTCGGCTGATCACCACAACCACGCTAAAGGGTGTTATCACCTACTGTAACGACGAGTTTGTGGAGATCAGCGGTTTTTCCCGGGATGAATTGGTTGGACAGGCTCACAACATCATCCGTCACCCGGACATGCCCCCAGCGGTTTACAAGGATATGTGGGACTACCTCAAGGCCGGAAAAGCCTGGATGGGGGTGGTCAAGAACCGCGCCAAATCCGGCGATCATTACTGGGTCAATGCCTATGTGACCCCCATTCGTGAAAATGGCCAGATGGTTGGTTATGAATCGGTCCGCGTGGCACCGACCCGTGATCAGATTGCCCGGGCGGAAACACTCTATGCCCGGATCAACGCCGGTAAATCCCTGCTCAGTGGTATGGGGCGAGTGGTCTCCATCGTGAAATCGGGATGGCCCTGGATCTTCTCGCTGACCGTCAGTCTCGGTGCACTGTCAACGGGAAATGTCGCCCTCGCGGTCGGCCTGATTATCGGAGCCCACGTTCTGGGTGCGGCTTTCCTGCTGAAGTCTGTTACGGGTCGATTGAACCGCTTGCTGGACCTGCGTCCGGATGCGTTCAAGGATCCGGTGGTGGCCCGGACCTACAGCGACGAGAGCGGCCTGTTCGCCCAGATGGGGCTGCTCTTGATCAGCGAGGATGCCCGCATTCGCACCGCGCTGGCCCGTATTGACGATCAGGCCGAGTTGCTGGCCGAACAGGCACGGGCTTCCCATGGCTACATTACCGATGGGGCGTCCGCCATCGCACGGCAGCGATCGGAAACCGATCAGGTGGCCTCCGCGGTGAACGAAATGACCGCCTCCATTCACGAAGTCGCCGAATCGGTGACCGGCAACGCCCGGGAAGCCGAAGAGGCGAATCGTCTGGCGGATACCGGCAGCCAGCGAAGTGCCGAGGCACTGGAGGCGATTGAAGAACTGGTGGGCCGGGTCAACGGCATTGGTTCGACCATCGAAAAACTGGGTGAGTCCACGCAGAGCATTGGTGAGGCTGCCAACCTGATTTCGGAGATCGCCGATCAGACCAATCTGCTGGCACTGAACGCCGCCATTGAAGCCGCGCGGGCCGGTGAACAGGGTCGGGGCTTTGCGGTGGTGGCGGACGAGGTCCGTTCCCTGGCACAACGCACCCGGGAATCAACGGTACGGATCCAGGACGTGATCGACGACTTTCGCAAGCAGGTCGAAGCTGCGGTTCAGGCAACCCGGGACGGTGAAGCGGTCGCTGGCCGCGGGCTGGACAAGGTCCGGGATGCGGAAGACTCTCTGAGAGCGATCGTGTCGTCGATACAGACCATCTCGGACAGCTTCATCAGCATGTCCGCGGCCTTCGAAGAGCAGAGTCAGGTGTCGGAGGAAATCAACAAGCAGGTGGTCAATATCTCCGAGCTGGCGGATCAGAGCGATCAGCAGGCCGACGCGGCCCGCAACAGCAGTAACCAGTTGAGTAACATGGCCAAGGGTCTGAAAGATCTGGTGTCCCGCTTTATCAGCAAAAACCACTAGTTATAACCGGGGCCCCGCTGCAGTCGGCACGCGGGGCTCCGCTCCTCCCCCAGCGCCTCTGGCATCCGTTGGCCGGTACTGGCAGAATCGCGCCCCAACAGCGTACGGGCCTGTCCCGGCGCGTACTCGTTGTCTCATTCCCTAGCCAAAAGCACAGGAACCCATCATGACTCAGTCCAACCCGTCTGCAGCCAATGGTGACACGTCATCCCGTGGCCTCTGGTCGTCGCGGCTGGCGTTCATTCTGGCCGTGACCGGCTCTTCCGTTGGCCTCGGTAACGTCTGGAAATTCCCCTACATCACCGGTGAAAATGGCGGCGGCGCCTTTGTACTGGTGTACCTGGCCTGCATCGCGGTCATTGGCATTCCCATCCTGATGGCCGAGGTGTTCCTTGGCCGGAACGGGCGGCACAACCCCATTACCAGTATGCGTCTGGTGGCAGAGCGTAATCTCGCGTCCCCGCTCTGGCGGGTTTCGGCCATTGTGGGCATGATCGCTGCGTTCGTCATTCTGTCGTTCTATTCCGTCATCGGCGGCTGGGCGGCGGCCTACATCGGGCATGGCGCTACCGGTGATTTCGTCGGTGGCAATCCCGACACCATCAACGCCATGTTCGGAAACCTGCTGGCCAGCCCGGGCGAGCTGCTGCTGTGGCACAGCCTGTTCATGGCCCTGGTGGTTCTGGTCGTGTCCCGGGGGCTGAAAAAAGGGTTGGAGCGTTCGGTGACCATCCTGATGCCCGCCCTGTTCGTGCTGTTACTGGTGGCGGTCGGTTATGCCACCACAACGGGCCATTTCGGGGAAGCGGTGACTTTCCTGTTCAGGCCGGATTTTGGAAAGCTCTCCATTAATGGCGTCCTGATTGCCCTGGGCCATGCGTTCTTCACCCTGAGCCTGGGTATGGCGATCATGATGGCGTATGGCTCCTACCTGGGGCGGGACGTGTCTATCGGTCGCACGGCGGTGATTGTTGGTGTCACCGATACCCTGGTGGCACTGCTGGCGGGGCTGGCGATCTTCCCTGTGGTGTTCGCCAATAACCTCGAGGCGGGCGCCGGTCCCGGCCTGATTTTCCAGACCCTGCCGCTGGCCTTTGGCCAGATGCCCATGGGCAGCCTGTTCGGCACCCTGTTCTTCGTATTGCTGGTGTTCGCGGCCTGGACCTCGGCGATCTCGCTGCTGGAACCGGTGGTTGAGTGGGTGGAAGAGAAGACCACCCTGGGACGCTCCGGCAGTGCCATGCTGGTCGGTTTCCTGTGCTGGGCGCTGGGGATCGTCTCGATCCTGTCGCTCAATCTCTGGTCCGACGTCACGCCACTGGCCATGTTCGAGCGGTTTGAGGGTAAAACCTTCTTCGACCTGATGGACTACTTCACCGCCAACGTGATGTTGCCGTTGTCGGGCATGCTTACGGCGCTGTTTGTGGGCTGGTGTGTGGCCCGGGAATCCCTGAAGCAGGATGTGGGCCTCGATGGCAAACTGTTCGGCGTGTGGTATGGCCTGACCCGCTATGTCACGCCGGTGGCCGTTGCCGTGGTGTTCGTCTACAACCTGTTGTCCTGATTACCGGCGTTTCCTCCGGAATCGGAAAGCCCGGCCGCTATTCGGCCGGGCTTTTTTGATTGACACCTACACCGTAAACCGGGCCACCTGACTCCTCAGGCTTTCGGCCAGGCCCGCCAGTTCAGAACTGGCGCCGGAAACCTGGCCGGTCGAGGTGGCCGTCCGGTCGCTGACGTCGCGGATCAGGGTGATGTTTTCATTGATTTCTTCGGCCACCGAGGTTTGCTGTTCCGCGGCCGTAGCAATCTGCTGGTTCAGCGAGCGAATACTCTCAACCGCCTGGGTGATGGTGCCAATGGCCTCGCCGGTGACATGCGCCGTGCTCAGGGTGTCTTCCGCCAATCTTGCCCCTGCCGCCATGACGGTAACGGTTTCTTCGGCACTGTTCACCAGTCGGTCAATCAGTTCTTCGATTTCCGACGCCGATTGCTGGGTACGTTGAGCCAGCGAACGGACCTCGTCCGCTACCACGGCGAAGCCCCGGCCCTGTTCACCGGCCCGGGCGGCTTCGATCGCGGCATTCAGCGCGAGCAGATTGGTCTGTTCCGCCACCGATTTGATCACATCCAGAACGGTACCGATGTTCCGGGTGTCCGATTGAAGGGCATGAAGGCGTTCCTGCACCTGGATCACCTGGGCGTTCAGCTCGGTCACTTTCGCCACCGTCTGCTCCACCGACTGCTCTCCGGCACCGGCTTTTTCGCTGGCGTCGGATGCGGCGTTTGAGGCGTCCTCGGCATTGCGTGCCACTTCGCCCACGGTCGCCACCATTTCATTCATGGCTGTGGCGACCTGGTCGGTCTGCTCGCTCTGCTCAGTTACGCCGCGGTTGTTCTCGGCGGTGATCTGGGTCAGCTGGCTGGACGACGACGCAATGTCGTTGGCGTTCGCGTTGATCTGGTGAACCAGTCCCCGGAGGCTTTCGATCATGGTACCGAGGGCATTGAGCAGCTGCCCGGATTCGTCGGTCCGATCACTGCTCAGGTTGGCAGACAGGTCGCCACCGGCCACGCTTTTCGCCGCCGCCACCGCCGCACGGATCGGTCGCACAATGCCGCGGGTAAGCATGACGGACAGCACGATGCCGATCACAATGGCAACGAGTGTGGCAATGGCAATCGCAATGATCGCCTGCCGTTGCTGGCTCTCCATCCGCGCCACCTGCTGCTTCTGCAGGTCGGCGGAGGCAGCCATGCTCTGTTTGGCCACGGTTTCCATGGTCTGGTTCAGTTCGTCGGTCTTGCTGATCAGCGCTGCCGCCGCGTGAAAGGCGTCGGCGTAGTTATTGAACAGCTCCTTCGCCTGTTTTTTCTCATCGTCACTGAGCGTGGAGGACCGGATGGAAGCGAGGCTCCGTTCCAGCCGCTGATCGAACTGGTCAATGGAGTCGGCCTCCCGGGTAATCAGATAGTTCCGTTCTTCCCGCTGCATCTGTTTGAACATGGCATTGGCAAGGTAAAGCCGGGTCTCATTGTTCATCTGGGCTTCCAGAACCCGGCCCTGCATAGTGAGGTTGTCCCGCGCGGTTTCGGTCTCCGCCTGGATATCGACCACCTGCTGCAGGAGCTTTCCGAAACGTAGCGCTCCGGCGCTGATCTGTGCCGGAAGTTCGCTGTTGTTCCCGGTCAGTGCCCCGGCCTGATCCGACGCCTGCTTCAGCAGCTTTGTAGCCGCCTCTGCGTAGGCCGGATCGTTTTCCAGCAGGAAATTCTTCTCTTCGTTTCTGGCCTGGAGGAGCACCGAATTGATCTGGCTGGTCCTGGCCACATTATTGGCACTGGTCCCGTACTGATCCAGTGCCCGGATGCCGATCAGGCCGGTACTGACCGTCAGGACAATGAGCAGGGTGAAACCGATGGCGAGTTTCTTGCCAATGGTGAAGGGGGTGAATACGCGGGGAAGCGACGGCATAGCTGCAACCTCTGAATTGTTATTGTCATGAGGAAGATCGGGGAGCGACCGTCAGGCGCTCCCCGGTTGAACACTCAGAAAAACACGCCTGGCAACCAAGTAGCGATTTCCGGAAACGCCATGATGATGCCGATGGCGACAATCTCGATCAGCACGAATGGAATCACCGACGTGTAGATATCCTTCATGGTGATGCCCGGTGGCACCACACCTTTCAGATAGAACAGGTTGAAGCCGAAGGGCGGCGTCATATATCCGATTTCCATGTTGATCACGAACAGGATGCCGAACCAGACCGGATCGAAGCCCAGGGACTTCACGATGGGCATGAACACCGGGAGGGTGATCAGCATGATGCCCACCGGATCCAGCACCATGGCCAGGAAGAAAACGATGACCATCATCGCAATGATGATGCCCCAGGCGCCCCCGGGAATACCCTGCATCAGGCCTTCGATCAGGTCCTGGGCCCCCATGCTCTGGTAGGCCGCACTGAAGGCATGGGCGGCGAACAGGATCCACATGATCATGCCCGTGAGCTTGAACGTGCGGATGGCCGCTTCCTGCATGATCGACCACTTGAACTGCCGGTAGACCGCAGCGGAAATCAGTGCACCAAGGACACCCATCGCGGCGGCTTCGGTCGGCGTGGTGATGCCCCCGATGATGGAGCCGAGAACCATGACTACCACACCGATGGGCAGCAGGACGGCGCGCAGGGCCCGGAATTTCTCGCCCCAGGTGCCACGCTCCTCTTTGGGAAGCGCGGGTGCCAGATGTGGCTGCAGATGGGCGCGGACCAGCACGTAAATGGCGGTAAGCACCATCAGCAGGACGCCTGGCATAATGCCGGCGGCAAACATCTGGCCCACCGAGACGCCGGTGATCAGCGCGTACAGGATCATCAGGATGCTGGGCGGAATCAGGATGCCCCAGCCACCGCCGGTATTGATGACGCCGAGGGCCATTTTCCGGTCGTAGCCCCGCTCCAGCATGGAGGGCAGGGCGATGGTGCCCATAGCCACCACGGCGGCGCCACTGATGCCCACCATGGCGGCAAACACGGCGCAGATAGCCAGGGTGCCCAGTGCCAACCCGCCACGAATGCCGCCGAACCAGAGGTGCATCATGCGGTAGAGATCTTTCGCGACGCCGGTCCGTTCGAGCACCATGGCCATGAACACAAACAGGGGAATGGCCACCAGGGTAAAGCTGCCCATGGTGCCCCAGATCTGGGAAGCGACCATGAAGAAGGAGTCAAAGCCCCAGGTGAAGTAAAGGAATACGACGGAAACCCCACCGAGTACAAACGCCAGCGGCAGGCCGAGTAGCAGGAAAAACAGCAGCGACCCGAAAAACAGGAGGGTCAGTAGTTCGATGCTCACAGGTACTCTTCCTCTTCTTCGGCTTGCTCGGAGGGACGGTAATAATCCAGGTTGAAGGCGATGGCGATGTCTTCAAGCAGTTTCACCAGTCCCTGAAGGACCAGCAGACCCGTGCCAACGGGGATCGCCAGCTTTACCGGCCAGATCGGCGGGTTCCAGGCGGAAAACGAGGTTTCCCAGCTGGACATGGAGTCGCGGGCCATGTCGATGCCGAACCAGAGCAGGGCCAGGGTAAAGATAAAGAAGACCACCGAGGTGATGATGTCGAGAAACGCCCGCTTTCTCGGTGCCAGGTGACTGTGGATCAGATCGACGTTCACGTGTCCCCGGTGGGCCATGATGTAGCCACCGGACATGACGGCATAGACGCCGAACAGTAACTGGGTCAGCTCGTTGGTCCAGACCGTTGGCGAGTTGAACAGATAGCGGAATCCCACTTCCAGAAGCAGGAACGCAAACATTACGAACACCAGCAGGGCGATCCAGCGCCCGACGAAGTCGTTCAAGCGTGTGATTCCCTTCATGAAGGCTGACAGCACACCCATGGCACGCTCCGGAATGATTGGTCTTTAACGGGAAACGGCCAGGGAGAATCCCCGGCCGTGTTTCAGAAATAATGTCTTACAGGTAACCGAGGTTGCCCAGGAATTCTTTCAGCATACCCAGAGCCTTCTTGGCCTCTTCGCTACGCTTGCCTTCCTCGTCCCACATGCCCTGGGCCGTCTTGACCAGCTTGGCCTGGACGTCATCCGGGAGCGTGTTGATCTGGACGCCCTGCTCGGCAATGGCTTTCGCCAGAGTCACCCGTTCCTTGTACTGGTACTCGTTGGTGCGTACCCAGAACTGCTCGTCGAGCGCCTGCTTGACGATCTTCTGCATGTCTTCCGGCAGCTTGTCGAGGGCCTTCTGGCTGACGATGATGACGTCGGTGCCCGCGATGTTCAGGGCCGGCTTCACGTGGTACTTGGCCACTTCGTACAGGCCCATGCTGTACGCGCCCTGGGCTGCACCCCAGTGGGCCCCGTCAACAATACCGGAATCCAGAGCGGAGTAGAGTTCGCTGCCCGGAATATAGGAAGCGGCGGCACCGGCTTCGGTCAGGAAGGTCTGCAGAGCGCCGGAGGAGCGGATCTTCAGGCTGGTGAAATCGTCCCAGCTCTTGATCGGCTTCTTGACGACCATCTCGGTGGGATAAACCTTGTCGGTCGCCCAGTAGACGCCGTACTTGGCGGCTTCGTCGCGCAGCATCTGCTCGAAGCCCATGTTCTGGTGGAAGTAGGCCGCTTCCCAGACGTGACGGAAGGCGAACGGCAGGCCGGAGGCAATGCCGGCGAGGGTCATCTTGTCCTGGGCGTAGGACGGGGAAATGGTGCCCATTTCCAGGATGCCGCGGCTGACCGCGTCAAAGGTGTCCTTGGCCTTGAACAGGGCGCCCGCTTCGAACAGCTGGAGTTTCAGGCGGCCATCGGTCCGCTCTTCGATGACGCGTTTCAGGCGACCAAGGCTGTCGGTGTAGGAGCTGCTGGAACCGGGCCAGTGGGACTGCACCTTCCAGGTAACGGTTTCCTGGGCACTGGCAGGAACGGCGGACAGGCTAGCGGATACCCCAAGGGTCATTGCCGAAGCAAAGACAAAGAACTTCCTTCGAGTCAGAGAGAACAGGTTCATGACTGGACCTCATTCGTTGTTGTAGTGGTTGTTGGAACTGCTTTATATTTCACTGTGCAGAATTCATAACTGCATAGTGAATTGGTATTCTTGGAATCTAACACATGCACCGGCTTTTGCAATAGGATGTTTGCCGACAATTATCAGAATAGCCCATAGGAGCGGAGTCATGATCAATACTCACCGGCACGAAGGGTATGTCCACCTCGTTATCAGTCGCCCGGAGAAGAAAAACGCCCTGACCAGGGACATGTACGAATCGTTGGGGCACGCCGTAGAGGAGGCCGCAGCCGATGAGAGCATCCACGCGATCCTGATCTCCGGCGAGGGTGATGTGTTTACCGCGGGTAACGACCTGGATGACTTCCGGGCCCGGGCGACGGATGCCAATCCGAGACCCTCTTCGGGATTGGCGTTTATCGAAGTGCTGATGAACTGTGACACGCCGGTACTGGCAGCGGTGGAAGGCCTGGCGATCGGTATCGGGACCACCATGCTGCTGCATTGTGACGCCGTGATTGCCGGCCGCTCCGCGAAATTCAAAACCGCATTTATCGATCTCGGCCTGGTACCGGAGGCCGCGTCCACCGTGACCATGCCCTTGCATCTGGGGGCACGAAAAGCGGCGGAACTTCTGCTCCTGGGGGAGGTGTTCGACGGCGAGCGGGCCAGTGAGTGCGGTCTGATTACCCGGGCCGTCGACGATGGCCAGGCCCTGGCCGAAGCCGGTCGCCTCGCTGCGAATCTGGCCACCAAGCCCCGTGAGGCGCTCAGGGCCAGTAAACGCCTGATGCGGGCGCCCTGGCAGGAATCCATTCAGGCAGCGCTGGAGCGCGAGCGCGCGGTGTTTGCCGAGCGCCTGCGCTCGGACGACTGCCAGAGTGCGCTTGCTGCGATGCAGCGCCGTTAAGAATTGGGCGCTTCCCAGTAAGGCGCTCTCAACTCTCGCTTGAGTACCTTGCCGATGGTGGAGCGGGGCAGTTCATCGCGGAACTCGACGGCCGCCAGTCGCTGGGTCTTGCCCAGGCGCTGGTTGGCCCAGTCCAGCAGGTCTGCCTCGGTTTCCCCGCTTCCGGCCTTTCGGACTACGAGCGCCAGGGGTGTTTCGCCCCAACGGTCGCTGGGAATGCCAATTACGGCGACGTCGGCCACAGCCGGATGGCCCAGGAGCACGTTTTCCAGATCCACCGCGTAGATGTTGAATCCGCCCGAGATGATCATGTCCTTGCGCCGGTCCAGAATGTAGATGAAACCCTCTTCGTCGATGCGCCCCATGTCGCCGCTGCGATAGAAGACCTCACCGTCCGGGCTGGTCCAGAGCATCTCGGCGGTCTGCTCCGGCCGGTTAACATAGCCCCGCATCATCGAAATGGCCCGACCAACGATCTCTCCGATCTCTCCCCGCGGCAGTTCTCGGCCGTCCTCATCGATCACCCGGACCTCGGCGCCTTCGGTGGGGACCCCGACCGAATCCCATTTATCCGGATGGGCGGCGCAATCCAGGCTGGTGGAAATGCCGCCCTCGGTCAGCCCGTAGACTTCCCGGATATTGCCGGGCCAGCGACGCATGGCTTCGGCGATCACGTCGGCCCGCAGCGGTGCGCTGGTACAGAGTTTCAGTTCGAAGCTGGACAGATCGAACCGGTCGAAATCCGGCACCGCCAGGATTCGCTGGTACTGGACCGGCACCAGCATGGCGTGGGTGACCCTGTGCTGTTCCGCGAGTTCCAGGAATCGATGGGCGTCGAACCTGGCCATCAGTACCAGGGTGCCGCCATTGAAGAGTGTCGGCAGAACGGAAACCAGCGTGGTATTGGAATACAGCGGAGTCGAAACCAGGTTGATCGCGTGGTCGTCCAGTCCGAAACGGGCCATGCGAACCATCTGCCGTTGCCGGAACCGGTAGTCGTGGAGAATGCCTTTTGGGGTGCCCGTCGTGCCGGAGCTGTAGATGATGTTGAAGGCATCGTCGAGCGACACCGCCGCAGGGTTGGCGTCGTCGCTGACGGTTCCGAGCCATTCCGGCAGGGATAATTCTGTTTCCATGGTGTCCAGCCCGATCATCTGCTCCGCTGGCAGATCCAGGCTGTCGCGGAATTCCTGCCAGAGGTCCAGATTCTTGCGTGAGACGAACAGGAAGCGGGCACCGCAGTCGCGGATCATCAGCGTCAGGGCCTCGGCGCTGGCCATGCCCGACAACGGCACCATGCAGCCGCCAGCCACCAGGGTTCCGAGATACAGCGATAGGTATTCACGGGTATTTTCCGAGAGGCCTGCCACGCAATCGCCGGTTTCCAGACCCGCGTCCCGGAGGCGGTTGGCAATCCGGTTGACCTGCTGCAACAGTTCCCGCCAGGTCACACTACCCCGCTCATCAATCAGTGCCACCTTGTCGCCCTGCGTCTGCGAGTAGGCCTGAATGCGGTGGCCGATGGGATCCATGGTCTCGTCTGGCTGCACGGGCGCGTACACGGGCAGGTCATTTGTTGTCTTTTTCATTTTTATCTCTCTCGACACTTTATAGTTTTGCTAGATGAAATTAACTTCCAAATATATTGACTCAAAACCGGAATGCGTGACAAATTATCGAAAAGACACAGCGTTGATCACAATAACAATGGCACAACAACGAGGAGTATCACCATGGAGCGTTTCCATCAGCGAATAGCGCTAGTGACCGGAGCGGGCAGTGGTATCGGCCGGGCAACCGCCGTTCGCCTGGCCCGTGAAGGAGCGGCCGTGGTGATAGTGGATGTCTCCGAGCCGGGATTGCTGGAAACCGAAAGCCTGATGCCCGAGGGTGCCCGCTATCTTCGCCGTCAGGTCGACGTCTCCGACGAAAAACAGGTCCAGGCACTGGTGGCAGAAACCCTGAAGACCTATGGGAAGCTGGATGTGCTGTGCAACATCGCCGGCATTGCCAGCGTTTCCGGCGCCCATCCGGCGATCACCGAAAACGACCGCGACGAATGGGAGAAGGTGCTGTCGGTAAACCTGATCGGCACCATGCTGTTCATCAAGCACGCGGCGCCGCACATGCAATCGCGCAAGCTCGGGGCCATCGTGAACGTTGCCTCGGTTGCCGGTATTCGCTCCGGTGCGGGCGGCAATGCCTATAGTGCCTCCAAAGCCGGAGTGATCAACCTGACGAAGACGTCGGCCTGTGATCTGGGCGGCGATAATGTCCGGGTGAATGCGGTCTGCCCGGGGCTGGTGGAAACCGGCATGACCCGGGCCGTGTTTGATTATGCCCGTGCCCACGAAAAGGCCCACAAACTCGGCTCCCGGTGTGAACTGCGCCGTTATGGCGCGCCGGAGGAAATCGCCGCGGCCATTCTTTTCCTCGCGAGCGATGATGCCAGCTACATTACAGGGCAGGCCCTGCCGGTGGACGGCGGCAACACGGCCTCCCTTAACCTGCCAGGAATGAAAGTCTGATGAGTCTGGATAACCCCCACATTAGCGGCGGCGATGACCTGCCCGGATTCCACAACCTGCTGGGCTACCGCCAGGTGTCATGGGAAGAAAGTGAAGCGGTCATTGCCCTGGACCTGCAGCCGAAACACCTGAACCTTGGCGGCGTCATCCATGGTGGCGTGTTGACGTCATTGCTGGACATCGCCATGGCCGAAGCGGGCACATACTGCCCCTATCCCGGGCGGATGCGCAAGGCCATCACCCTGTCGCTGACCACCACGTTTACCGGGCAATGTTCCGGCGGGATGATCCGGGTCACCGGTCGCAAACGCGCGGGCGGAACTCGCATTTTCAACAGTACCGGCGAGGTCCATGACGAGCAGGGCAACCTGCTGGCCATTGCCGAAGGTACCTTCCGTATACGCTCGGGCAGCGAGAAGCCGGAGGGCGTGCCGATCTGACGGTCGGCCGAAAACGATCATTGACTGCTGCGATGCTGCGGCAGGACGAAGGACAACACAACAAGAGGACGCGGACATGTTCGAGCTGTCAGAGAAGGCCAGGAAGCTCCAGGCCGAGCTAAACGACTTCATGGATGCCTACATCTATCCGAATGAAGAGAAGCATCACCAGCAGATCGAGGAAGCGGAAAACCGCTGGGCGCCGGTGCCCATTATTGAAGAGCTCAAGGTGAAGGCGAAGGCGGCCGGACTGTGGAACCTGTTTCTTCCGGAGAGTGAGTTTGGCGCGGGCCTGACCAATTTCGAATACGCGCATCTGTGCGAAATCATGGGCCGCTCCGAGATGGCGCCCGAGGTGTTCAACTGCTCCGCGCCGGATACCGGCAACATGGAGACCATTGCCCGCTACGGTAATGAAGAGCAGCAGGAACAGTGGCTCAAGCCGCTGCTGGCCGGCGAGATCCGGTCGTGCTTTTCCATGACCGAGCCGGAAGTTGCGTCGTCCGATGCTACCAATATTGCCTGTGAGATCCGTCGCGAGGGCGACGAGTATGTGATCAATGGTCGCAAATGGTGGTCCTCCGGTGCCATGACCACCACGTCCAAGATCGCCATCGTGATGGGCAAGACCGATCCGAACGCGCCCAAGCACCAGCAGCAGTCTATGATCCTGGTGCCGCTGGATACCCCGGGCGTGAAGATGATCCGCCCGCTGACGGTATTCGGTTATGACCACGCGCCGCATGGTCACGCCGAGATCGAGTACAACAACGTCCGGGTGCCGGCGAGCAACATTCTGCTTGGCGAAGGCCGTGGTTTCGAAATCGCCCAGGGCCGCCTTGGGCCGGGGCGTATCCATCACTGCATGCGTACCATCGGCGTGGCCGAGCGCGCCCTGGAGTCCATGTGCAAGCGCGCCAATGCCCGCGAAGCCTTTGGTCGGCCACTGTCCGAGTTCGATTCCATCCGTAAGGACATCGCCCGCAGCCGGATCGAGATCGAGCAGGCCCGTCTGATGACGCTGAAGGCCGCGCACATGATGGACACCGTGGGTAACAAGGTGGCCCGTCAGGAAATTGCGATGATCAAGGTGATTGCGCCAAGCATGGCGCTGAAGGTCATCGACCGTGCCATTCAGGTTCACGGCGGTGCCGGCGTCAGCCAGGACACTTTCCTGGCCGGTGCCTGGGCCAAGGTCCGTACCCTGCGCCTGGCCGATGGCCCGGATGAGGTGCATCTGGACAGTGTCGCCAAGCTGGAGCTTCGGCAGTACCGCTAACGCCAAAACCGATAACCGACACCTCGGGGGTGGCGGGCGAGGCGATGTCCTTCCGGGGCACGCCGTGAATACGTCCCTGTAGGCTTGAGCAGAACATCCCTGTTCTGCACAGCCCCGGAAGGACACCGCCCCGCCCGCTTTCCGGGGTTTGTGCATGAGGATCGAAGAATGACTAATCCGCTTTTTGATATGACCGGCAAGGTTGCCGTCATAACCGGTTCCACCAAGGGCATCGGCCGTTCTATAGCCGAGGAAATGGCCAAGTGTGGCGCGAAGGTCGTGATTTCCAGCCGCAAGGCCGAGGTCTGCGAGCAGGTGGCCAGTGAACTCAAGGCCCAGGGCTATGAAGCCATCGCGATTCCCTGCCACGTTGGTAAGAAAGAAGACCTCCAGAACCTGGTGGACAAGACCAACGAAGCCTGGGGCGACATCGACGTGCTGGTGTGCAACGCCGCCACCAACCCGGTCTACGGCCCGACGTCCGAACTGACTGACGATGCCTGGGACAAGATCATGGACACCAACGTCAAAGGCACGTTCTGGCTGACCAACATGGTGCTGCCGCAGATGGCGAAGAAGGGCGAAGGCTCCGTAGTCCTGCTGTCCAGCATCGCTGGCCTGCGGGGTAACACCGTTATTGGTACCTACGGCGTCTCCAAGGCGGCGGAAGCCGCACTGGCCCGAAACCTGGCGGTGGAGTGGGGGCCACAGGGCATCCGTGTGAATGCTATTGCACCCGGCCTTATCAAGACCGACTTTGCCAAGGCCCTCTGGGAAGACCCGGTGCGCGTAAAACGCGCCGAGGATAAAACCCCGCTGCGCCGCATCGGCGACCCGGTCGATATCGCCGGCCTTGCAGTATTTCTGTCCACCAAAGCCAGTGCCTACATCACTGGCCAGGTAATCGTCGCGGACGGTGGCGAAACCATCTGTTAAGGCGACTGATAACACAGTATGACGAGGCCGGTGGGTGGGGTGTCTTCGTGCAGGGAAAAAGATGTCCGAGCGAAGCGAGTTATTTTTCCCGGAAGGAAGACACCCCACCCGACGGCCGCCGCCCCCGCAGTGGGGCAGCGACGAACAAATTGAAGGCAACGAAATCCATGAGTATCGCACCGGAGTTGGTGGAGGTTCTGCCCGCTCACAAATTTGACGAGAAACGTCTGCTTGATTGGCTGAAAGCGGAATTGCCAGAGGTTGGCCAGCGTATGGAGGTCAAGCAGTTCCAGGGCGGGCAGTCCAATCCGACGTTTTTGTTGGAAACGGATGGCGGCCGCTATGTGCTGCGCAAAAAACCGCCCGGGAAGACACTGCCCTCCGCTCATATGGTGGAGCGCGAGTTTCGGGTAATGGGCGCGCTGCACGACCATACGGAGGTTCCCGTGCCGCGCGTGCGAGTGCTTTGCGAGGACAGTTCTGTCATCGGTACGCCTTTCTATGTAATGGATTTCCTGGAAGGCCGGATCATCAGCCATTCCGCGCTTCGGGCGCTGGACCGGCAGGATCGGATGCCGGCGCATCACTCGGCCATCGATACGCTGGCAGCGCTGCATTCGGTGGATGTGAACGCCATCGGGCTGGGGGATTACGGGCGGCCGGAAGGGTATGTGGCCCGTCAGGTGTCCCGGTGGAGCAAGCAGTATCTGGCGTCGAAGACCGATGAGTTGCCGGCAATGGACAATCTCATGGCCTGGCTGCCGGAAAATCTGCCGGCGAAGGATGAGACCTCGATTGCCCATGGCGATTACCGGTTCGGGAACCTGATGTTGGCGCCGGATAAGCCCGAGGTGATTGCAATCCTGGATTGGGAACTGTCTACCCTAGGGCATCCGCTGGCGGATCTGGCCTATTACTGCCTGCCCTATTACCTGCCGTCGGATATGGAAGGCATGCGGGGACTTCGGGGCGAGGACCTGGAAGCCCTGGGCATTCCCGATGAGCAGGAGACCATTGCCCGGTATTGTGCCAGAACCGGTCGGGACGGCATCGACGACTGGCATGTGTTCCTGGCGTTTTCACTGTTCCGGCTGGCGGCCATTCTGCAGGGTGTCTACAAGCGTGCGCTGGATGGCAATGCGGCCAACGCAAACGCGCTGGAAGTGGGCAAGCGGGCGAGTCTGCTCGCGGATATCGGTTGGCAGATTGCCTGCGACGGACAGAAACAGTGAAGGGAGAGAGCGCCATGAAAGGCCCTATTGTCAATCGCATCCTGATCACCAACGACGACGGTATCAACGCCCCCGGTATTGCGGTGCTGGAAGGAATTGCCCGTCACCTCGCCGAGGAGGTCTGGATCGTGGCTCCGGAGCACGATCGCAGCGGTGCCGGCCAGAGTATTTCCATTCACAGTCCGCTGCGGGTCTACCGGTCCGGGGAGAAACGTTATGCCCTGTCCGGGACGCCGGCGGATTGTGTCCTCTACGCGCTGGCGGAGTGGTTTGGCGAGACGCCACCTGATCTGGTGCTGTCTGGCGTGAACTGTGGCGCCAATATCAGCGATTCGGTGCAGTACTCGGGCACAGTCGGTGCCGCGTTGAGCGCCCTGCACATGAACATTCCGGCGATTGCCCTGAGTCAGGCCTTCCTGAACCGGGAGGGGATTCACTGGTCACCGGTCCAGACCTACGGCGAATCGATCATTCGCCGTCTGTACCAGACCGACCGGGTTCGGGGCTGGAACGTGAATTTTCCCGCCTGCGACGCAGGAGAGATTTCCGAGGCACGCTGGTGCCGGCAGTCCACCGGATCCATACAGCGGCCACGGCTGCTGGCGGGTCAGGATGCCCGCAGCCTGCCTTACTGGTGGTTGGGCTTTGAACGCAGTTCCCGGCACATCGTGGCACCCGATGCCGACGTGACCGTGCTGAGGGAAAAGGCCATCGCCATCACGCCATTACGACACGAAGACCCCCTCCCAGGGGGCACTGATACTTTCGACCTGGCCGCCGGCGCGGCCGACGCATCAAACCGGGGAGACTAATCAACATGTTCACACGCCATTACAACGTCTGGCCGAAGGAACTGCCCAAGACCATGACGCTGCCGGAAACCAGTGTGTATACCAACCTGGAGATCTCCGCCCGGCGCTATCCGGACCACACCGCCATCATTTTCTACGATGCGCCCATGAGCTATCGACGGCTCAATGAGGAAGTGGAGGCGATGGCCGGGTATCTGCAGGCCCAGGGCGTCAAAAAGGGTGACCGGGTGCTGCTGTATATGCAGAACTCGCCCCAGTACGTCATTGGTTATTACGCCATCCTGCGCGCGGATGCGGTGGTGATTCCGGTCAATCCCATGAACCGCCATGCGGAACTGGAGCATTACATCGCCGACACCAGCGCTACGCTGTGCCTGGCGGGTCAGGAATTGGCCAGCTTTATCGTACCCCTGATCGGCGAAACCAACCTGGAGCAGGTGGTAGTCGCCTCCTACAACACCTACATCAACCTGGAAACCGACCTGAACCTGCCGGCGGAAGTGGCCGCGCCTGCCTGGTCGAAAGAGATTCCGGGCGTTGTCAGCTGGGACACCGCAATGGCGTCCGGGCACAAGCCCTCTGAACATACCGCTCAGCCGGACGATCTGGCGGTGATTCCCTACAGTTCAGGCACCACCGGCGCACCGAAGGGCTGCATGCACACCCATCGGTCGGTGATGGCGACGGCCCTGCACCGGGCGTTCTGGAACCTGAGTACGCCGGACACGGTGCAGCTTTCGACGCTGCCATTCTTCCATGTGACCGGCATGACCGGGTCCATGAACAGCCCGATCTACAGCGGCTCCACCTCGGTCATCATGACCCGCTGGGATCGGACCACCGCGGCGAAGCTGATCGAGCGTTACCGGGTGACCGGCTGGACCAACATCGTCACCATGGCGGTGGATTTCCTGTCCAACCCGGACATTGGCCAATACGACCTCACCAGCCTGAACACCATTGGCGGGGGCGGTGCCGCCATGCCGGAAGCGGTGGCAGAGAAACTCAAGCGGATGACCGGCCTGGACTACATCGAGGGCTACGGGCTGTCCGAGACCATGGCTGCCACCCACATCAATCCCCCCGATCATCCGAAGGCCCAGTGTCTGGGTATCCCGGTGTTTGATGTGGATTGCCGGATCATCGATGTGGACACGCTGGAGGAGAAAGGCCCCGGGGAAACCGGCGAGATCGTCTCCTGCGGCCCGCAGGTCACGCTGGGTTACTGGAACCGGCCGGCGGAGACCGAGAAGGCGTTTGTTGAAATCGACGGCAAGCGGTTCTTCCGGACCGGCGATCTGGGCTATTACGACGAGGATGGTTACTTCTTCATGGTGGATCGCGTGAAACGGATGATCAACGCTTCCGGCTTCAAGGTATGGCCGTCCGAAGTGGAAGGCCTGATGTACCGCCATCCTGCCATCCATGAGGTATGCATCATCTCGGCCCCGGATCCCAAGCGTGGTGAGACAGTCAAGGCCTGCATCGTGCTGACCCCGGAAGCGGACACCAATACCACCGAAGAGGACATCACCAGCTGGTGCAAGGAACAGATGGCGGCCTACAAGGTACCCACCATCATCGAGTTCGTCGATGAGTTGCCGAAGTCGCCTACCGGCAAGTTGATGTGGCGCGCCCTTCAGGAAGAGGAGTGGAAAAAACAGGCCTGAATAGTCACTAACCTAACAAAAAGTACGCAGAGCGAAACATAATTTTATTATGTTGACATGCGAAACGATCAGTGTAATTGTTTCAGGTAACGCCGCGGGGTGAGCCCGCCCCGCGGTTTAAAGCCTCAAACCATCCGATAACAACAAACACGGAGGGGCAGATTTGAACCTTTTCTTCCAGCAAATCATCAACGGGTTGACCCTGGGCAGCATCTACGGTCTCGTAGCGCTCGGTCTCACCCTGGTCTACGGAATTCTGCACATTCCGAACTTTGCCCACGGCGCGCTGTATATGGTCGGGGCCTTCATGTCCTACTTCTTCATGGTGGACCTTGGTGTTCATTACTGGGTTGCGATGGCGGGTTCCGCCGCGGTGGTCGCCATCCTTGGCATCCTGTGTGAGCGCCTGGTGTTCCATCCACTGCGAAATTCTCCCCCGATACACGACAAGATTGCTGCCATCGGGGTGTTGTTGTTCCTTGAGGCGACTATCCAGATGTTCTGGGGATCGGACTTCCGTCGGATGTCCTCGCCCTTCACCGGCATCATGAACTTTGACGGCCTGATCATTCCCGAGCAGCGCCTGCTGATCATTGTCGGCGCCTTTACCCTGGTGATCGGTCTTCAGCTGTTCCTGCGCAAGACCATGACCGGCGCCACCATCATCGCCATGGCCCAGAGCCGGGAAGGGGCGTTCCTGGTGGGGATCGACTCCAACCGGGTGGCCATGATGACCTTTGGCATCTCCGGCGCACTGGCAGCAGTCGCAGCCAGCCTCTATGCGCCCATCAACCTGGTTTACCCGGCCATGGGGCACCTGGTCATCATGAAAGCCTTCGTGATCATCATCCTTGGTGGTATGGGCAGCGTGCCCGGGGCCATCGTCGGCGGCATGATCATCGGTTTCGCCGAGGCGTTCGGTGGCTTCTACATCTCCACGGCCTACAAGGACATCATCGCCTTCGGTCTGCTGGTTCTGATTCTGTCTGCTCGCCCACAGGGCCTGTTTGCGAAGGGGGCGCACTGACCATGTTGTTCAAACTCGGAAGCTTTTTTATGAAGCCCGGCGCCAAGATGGCGCTGCTGGCCCTGGCCATCGTGTTTCCGGCCCTGGCCAGCAACGAGTACCAGGTGTACGTGATGGCGTCGGCCTTCGTCTGGGCGATTGCGGTGTATGGCCTTAACATCATCACCGGTTACTGCGGCCAGCTGAACCTGGCCCATGGCGGATTCTTTGCCATCGGTGCCTACACCCTGGGCCTGCTGACCTCGGATGCAGGCTGGAGCTTCTGGCCGGCGTTTGTCGCCGCGCTGCTGGTGACGGCAGTCCTTGGATTCCTGGTGGGCGTGGTGTCACTTCGTCTCAAAGAACACTACTTTGCCATTTTCACCCTGTGTGTCGGCTTCATCATTTATCTGTTGATGGACAAGTGGGAAGAGCTCACCCACGGACCGGTGGGTGTGCGGGACATCGCCGCACCCTATGGGTTCGGCGTGGTCGACTTCACCGAAACCACTCCCTTCTATTACCTGGTGCTGGCGTTCCTGGTGTTTTCCATCTGGTTCATGGGGCGTCTGTCCCGCTCCCTGCTGGGGCGCACCTTCATCGCTATCCGCAATGGTGATGAGCTGGCCCAGTCGCTCGGGATCAACCTGATGCGCAACAAGGTACTGGCATTCGTGCTGTCTACCACCTACGCCGGTCTGGCCGGTGCCCTCTACGCGGGTATGGTTCGGTTCATCGGGCCGGAAGAGGCCAACATCATTCATACGTTCGACATGATCACCTACCTGCTGGTAGGTGGCATCGGCACCCTGACCGGGCCGCTGCTGGGCACCATCAGTATTGTCTGGATTACCCAGTCCCTGCAGTTCCTTGAAGAGTACCGGATGATCCTGTTCGGCCCACTGCTGGTGGTCCTGGTTATCTTCTTCCCGCGGGGCATTACCGGCCAGTTCCTGACCTGGATGCACCACAAGGCCCAGACCCTGTCACCGGCCAAAAAGGAAAAAGCGAGCAAGGTCCAGACCGCCACTTCCGGGGAGGTGAAGAACAATGCTTAAAGTGGAACACCTGACCAAGATGTTTGGCGGCCTGGCGGCGGTCAACGATGTTTCCGTCGATTTCGAGGCGGGCAAGATCAACGCCATTATCGGCCCCAACGGGGCAGGCAAGAGTACGTTTTTCAACCTGATCTCCGGCCTGCACCAGCCCACATCCGGACGCATCCTGCTGGATGGGACGGATGTCACCAATATGCCGTCGGACAAGGTCGCTCGACTGGGCGTTGGCCGCACTTTCCAGACCACTAACCTGTTTGAACAGGCCTCGGTGCTGGACAACCTGATCGTCGGGCACCGTCTGCGCACCAAATCCGGCCTCTGGGACGTGCTGATCAACAGCAAGCGCCTGCAGCGTGAAGAAAAGGCGGCACGGGACAAGGCGATGGAAGCGCTGGATTTCGTGGGTCTGACTCATGTCGCGGGGCAGTTCATTGCCGACATTACCCAGGAAGAGCGCAAGCGGGTGGCCTTTGCACTGGCACTGGCGACCGATCCGAAAATCGTTCTGCTGGATGAACCGGCGGCGGGCGTGAACCCGGAGGAAACCCAGGGATTTGCCGAACTCATGCGCAAGATGGTCGACAACGGCCTGACGGTCTGTCTGATCGAGCACAAGATGGACATGATCATGAGCCTGGCGGACAAAATCATGGTGCTGGATCACGGCGAGAAAATCGCCGAGGGCACCCCGGAAGAGGTCCGCAATAACCCGGTTGTGATCGAAGCCTATCTGGGAGGTGATGAAGATGCTGCAGCTTGAGAATCTCGATGTCTGCTACGGCAGCTTCAAGGCCCTTTCTGACATCAGCATGACCGTCGACACCGGCGAACTGGTGGTTCTGCTTGGCGCCAACGGTGCCGGCAAGTCCACCCTGTTCAACGCCATCAGCGGGCTGATCAAACCGGCCGCCGGCGACATCCGTTTCGAAGACAAACACCTGAACGGCATGAAGCCGAATGCGGTGGTCTCTTCGGGTGTGGTGCAGTGTGCCGAGGGCCGCAAGCTGTTTCCCCAGATGAGCGTCCACCAGAACCTGATGATGGGCGCGTATGTCCATCGTCGGGATCGGGATGGCAACAAGAAACGCCTGAACGAGGTGCTGGAGTTGTTTCCGATTCTGGAGGACAAGGCGGGTCAGCCGGCGGGATCGCTGTCCGGCGGCCAGCAGCAGATGGTCGCGATCGGACGGGCGATGATGAGCCGCCCGCGTCTGCTGATGCTGGACGAGCCCTCCCTGGGCCTAGCGCCGCTGGTGGTCAAGCAGATGTTCGAAACCATTCAACAGATTAACAGCCTGGGCACCACCGTGCTGCTGGCTGAACAGAATGCCTTTGCGGCCCTGAAGATCGCTCACCGGGCCTACGTCATGGAGAACGGGCGCCTGTTGATGGAAGGTGATCGGGAAGCCATGCTGGGCAATGAAGAGGTACGCAAAGCATACATCGGGGCCTGACGAGTCCCGGACACTGAGCAATGACGAGCGCAATAAACCAGGAGAAAACAATGAAAATAGTAAAAAAACTGGGTCAGGCAGTCGCGACGGCAACTCTGGGCATGACCATTGCCACCGGAGCCCTTGCGGGTGAAGTCACCATCGGTTTCACCGGTCCGCTGAGTGGCGGCGCCGCCCTGTACGGGGAAAATACCCTGTCCGGCCTGCGTATGGCCGCAGATGAGATCAACGCCGCCGGCGGATTCGATCTCAATGGCGAGAAGACCACCATCAACGTGGTTGCCCTCGACGACCGTTACTCCCCTGCGCAGGCGGCCACCAACGCCAAGCGTCTGAAACAGGAAAACAACGCGCCGGTTATCTTTGTGCCGCATTCCGGCGGCGTGTTTGCGCTGCAGGAATTCAACGTGAAAGACGATTTCCTGGTCATGGCCTACACCAGCGTGCCCACCGTCACCAAGAAGGGTAATCCGCTGACGGTCCGGATTCCGCCAACGTTCGACAGCTACATGGACCCGTTCACCAGCTATGCGCTGGAGCACGAAGGCAAGAAACTGGGCATGGCCGGTGCCACCCACGAATACGCCAAGATCTGGGCGTCCATGATCAAGAAAGAGTGGCTGGCCAAAGGGGGTGAAGTCGTCTCCGAGAACCCGATGGACTACAACAAGTCTGCGGATTTCTTCACCGGCGTCAGCCGCGTACTGGCTGAAAAGCCGGACGTGATGTTCGTGGGCGGTGCTTCCGAGCCGACCGGTCTGGTGGTTCAGCAGGCGCGCCAGATGGGCTTCGAGGGCGGCTTTATCATCATGGACCAGGCCAAGATTGACGAAGTGTCCAAGGTTGCCGGCGGTCTGGATATGCTGAATGGCGCCGTGGGCGTGGTTCCGCTGAGCGCTTTCCAGGATGAGGCGGCGCAGAGCTTCATCAAGCGTTACCAGGAGAAATTTGACCGTACCCCGGGTTCCGAGGCTGCGTACAACTACCTGGCCCTGAACGCCATTGTGACCGCGATGGACGAAACTGAGTCCACCGATCCGAAGACCATCCGTGCCGCTCTGGGCGATGCGCTCAAGAGCATGCCGGCGATGAAGCGCCCGTATGACGTCACTGACGTGACCGAGGACGGCGGGTTTGTCTCCACGCCGGACATGGCCGTGGTCGAAGACGGCAAGATCAAGATGGTACCGATGCAGTAAACCGGCCATCTGACCATGGGGGCAGGCCAGCGATGGCTTGCCCCTTTTTGTTGGTATCGACGAGAGTGAGTGCAGGGCCGAGCAGAGGAGGCACCATGAAGCTGAAAGATTCAGTCGCGGTCATTACCGGTTCCTCGTCTGGAATTGGTGCCGCGATAGCAACGTTATTCGCCCAGTACGGCTGCCACGTGGTGATCACCTACAGCCGCAACGAAGAAGGCGCGCGTTCGGTTGCCGAAACCTGTGAGCGAGAGGGCGTCAGGACACTCGTCTGTCAGGCCGACGTGTCCATTGATGATGACTGCCGACGATTGGTTGACCAGACCATGGCGGCCTTTGGCCGGATTGATATCCTGATCAATAATGCGGGTACCACAAAGTTCTGTCCGCACGGGGATCTGGAGGGCCTGGACCAACAGGATTTTCTCGACCTCTATGCCGTGAACACCGTGGGGCCGTTTCAGATGACCCGGGCCGCCGAGAAAGCCTTGCGCACCAATGGCTCCGGTCACATCATTAACATGGCATCGGTTGCAGGCCTCGCCGGCGTCGGCAGTTCGATCGCCTATGCCGCCTCCAAGGGTGCGTTGATCACCATGACGCGCTCGCTGGCACGGGTCCTTGGCCCGGAGGTCCGGGTCAATGCCGTTTGTCCCGGGTTTGTCCAGGGTGAGTGGTTGAAACAGGGGTTGGGCGAGACCCGGTACCAGACCATGCTGGAAAAATACGAGGCGGCCGCTCCGCTGAAAAAGACCGCGTCGCCGGAAACCGTAGCGGATGTGTGCCTTGGCTTGATCATCGGTGGCGATCTTACCACCGGCGAAACGGTATTGATTGATGGCGGCGCCCATCTCGGATCGGCGCCGGTGCGCCGATGATCCATCGCTATCCCTGAAGAGGAATTCCCGGAACATGAGTGACAAACCAAGCATTCTGATTGTTGGCGCCGGTGCCATTGGCAGCTTTTACGGAGCCATTCTGAAAAAGGCCGGCTGTTCGGTGAGCACGGTGCTGCGCTCCGAATACGATGTGGTGAAAGAACAGGGTATCCGTATCAGCAGCCCCCTTGGCGACCTGTCGTACCGTCCGGATCATGTCTACCGGGATGGTGAAACGCCCGAAGACTATCCGGACTATCTGATCCTGTGCGTGAAGGTGCTCCCCGGTGTGGATCGTGTTGCCCTGGTCAAACCCTGGATGGGACCATCCACCCGGCTGGTACTGATCGAGAACGGCCTGGATATCGAGCGGGAGCTGGCGGACGCCTACCCGGACCATCCGCTGATCAGCTGCCTCGCCTTTATTGCAGCCAGTCGTACCGAACCGGGGGTGGTGGAGCACAAGGCCTACGGCAAACTGGTCATGGGGCGTTATCCAGAAGGCATTGACGACAACTGTCGGGAACTGTCGGCCCTGTTCCAGGCGGGCGGCATCGGGATTGACCTGACCGAGCAGGTGGTTGGCGAACGCTGGCGCAAATGCCTGTGGAATACGCCGTTCAATCCGCTCTCGGTTATTGCTAACGGCGCCGATACCCGAACCATTCTGGACACCGAAGGCGGTGAGGCCCTGATCCGCGCCATGATCCGGGAGGTGATGGCGGTTGCCGAGGCCGAAGGCTATCCGATGGATGAGAAGCTGATTGATCTGAACATCGAGGGCACGCGGAAAATGCCGCCGTACAAGAACAGCATGGCACTGGACTATCTCAACGGGCGAGCGATCGAGCGGGATGCCGTACTGGGTAATGTGGTGACGATTGCCGAGCGCCACGGCATCCCGGTGCCCCACCTCAACACCGTTCTGGTGACACTCCGTATGAGGGCAAAACTGGCCGGCGAGGACTAGCTCCCACCGGCCGGAAGGCTCAGCCGGTTACGTACATGGCCAGGTTTTCGGCCACGCAGGCCGGCTTGTCCTCACCCCGTATCTCGATGGTGGTCTGGTAGGTCGCCAGGGTGCGGTTCGCGTCCACCCGTTGCAGATCCACCAGTTTGATCCGGCTCCGGATTTCCGCCCCGACCTTCACGGCGGCGGGAAACCGGAGCTTGTTCAGCCCGTAGTTGATGGTGGCTGACAGGCCCGTGACTTCCAGCACCTGCTTGTTCAGCATGGGAAGCAGGGATGCGGTGAGAAAGCCATGGGCCACCGGACTTTTCCAGGGGGATTCCCGGCGCGCCCGCTCCACGTCCACGTGAATCCACTGGTGATCGCCGGTGGCGTCGGCGAACGCGTTTACCCGTTCCTGACTGATCTCGGTCCAGGGGCTTTCACCGATGACCTGCCCCACGTGGCTCTCAAGCTCCGTGATCGGAATACTGACCATATTGCTCTCCTGTATGCAGCGGCCGTCAAACGCCGTAGCCGGGGTTTTTGCTGTCCAGCAGGCGAACCAGCGCCGGCCAGGTCAGTGCCGAAGCCATACCGAGTTGCTGGGACTGCTCGGCGGTGGTGGCAATCGCCTGTTCGGAAGGCAGGTAGGTGGGGCCGCAGGCCAGCGCGCGAACCTGGATCTCGCAGGCCTTCATCAGGAAATAGAGGTACGTGAAGGTTTCCGGTACGTCCTTGCCGGCGGTCAGAACGCCATGGTTGCGCAGCAGCATCATGGATTTGTCACCCAGGTCCCGGATCAGCCGCTCGCGTTCATCCAGGTTCAGGGCGACGCCCTCGTAATCGTGGTAGCTCAGATGGTCCAGGCACAGCATGGCGGTCTGGCTCAGGGGTAACAGGCCATCCCGGTGGGCGGACACGGCGACACCGTCGGGCGCATGCAGGTGCATGACCGCACCGGCGTCTTCCCGGCCCATATGCACCGCGCTGTGAATGGTGAAACCCGCCGGATTAACGCGGCTGACACTGCCCGACTCGACCACCTCTCCATTCTTGTCCACCTTGACCAGGGACGAGGCCGTGATTTCGTGGAACAGCAGGCCGTAGGGGTTGATCAGGAAATGATGGTCCGGACCGGGTACCCGGGCGGACAGATGGGTAAAGACCAGATCATCCCAGCCAAACAGGGCGACCAGGCGATAAGCCGCGGCCAGTTCGGTGCGAACTTTCCATTCGGCCTTTCGCAGGTCCTGAAGGTCTTCGTTGGTGTTTGTTGTCATGATTATCACCTCTTGTATTAGGGCGATGGCCCTGTGCCTACCATAAAAAAGGGGGTGGCCACTGGCCACCCCCAAAAAGGCCTCTGACTGGTTGAGGGAGGCCTCAGGCTCACTGATGAAGGGGATTTAGCTGGCCTGTAACAGTGCGGCGTAACGTTCCAGATGGAAATCGTCATCGCCGAGTTGATGGTTGATCATCACCAGCCGCTTGGCGTAGTGGGCAAAGTTGTATTCCCAGGTCATGCCAATGCCGCCGTGGGACTGGATGCCCTTCTCGGAAATGAACTGGCCGGCACGTCCGATGACGTTTTTGGCAGCCGCCAGGATCCGGCGACGCTCATCGCTCTGGGGTTCGTCGGCGACGCTGGCGGCGAGAATGGCCATGGACCGGGCCTGTTCCAGCTCTGACATCATGTCCACCATGCGGTGCTGCAGAACCTGGAACTTCCCGATGGGAACGCCGAACTGCTTGCGCTGCTTCAGGTAATCCAGGGTCAGGTCGCAGGCCACTTCCATGGCGCCGACGGCTTCGCCGCACAAGCCGGAAATGGCACGGCCGGTCTGGTATTCAATAATGTCGGCGGCCTTGCCTTCTTCACCGAGCAGGGCATCGGTGCCGACCTTGACGTTGTTCAGCACCAGGTCGCAGCCCTTGGCGCCGTCGATGGTCGGATAGGTGCGTCGTTCAACACCATCGGCATCCGGGCTCACCAGGAACAGGCTGATGCCGCCGGCCTCGCGGGTGTCACCACTGGTACGGGCGGATACCACCAGGACGTCGGCACAGTGCCCGCCGATCACAACCGCCTTGCGACCGTTCAGCACGTAGCCGTCACCACTGTTTTCGGCGCGGGTTTCCACGTTGTTCAAGTCGTAGAAGCTCTGCGGCTCCTGAAGACCCACGGCAGCGCGGACCTCGCCGGACGCGATGCCACCGAGCCACTGCTCCTTCTGTGCATCGTTACCGGCCTGGCTGATCAGGCCGCCGCCGAGGACGACGGACTGCAGGTAGGGTTCGATGCACAGGCCGCGGCCGAGCTCGGTCATCACGCTCTGTACTTCGACACCACCGCCGCCAAAGCCTCCGAGCTCCTCGGGGAAGGGAACGGCGGTCAGGCCCAGTTCACCCAGTTGTTTCCAGAAATCCTCGCTGAAGCCCAGCTCGGATTCGCTGAATTCCAGGCGCTTTTCAAAGCTGTATTCACCGCGCACCAGGCGGGCCACGGTGTCCTGCAGCATCTGCTGCTCTTCGTTCAATCGGAAATCCATGGTCGCCTCCTTAGAGCCCGAGAATCATTTTCGACACGATGTTCTTCTGGATCTCGTTGGATCCGCCGAAAATCGAGAGCTTGCGGTTGTTGAAGTACTGGGCGGCCAGCGGTGCGGCGTTCTCATCGGAGAGGAACTCGCCGTCGTAGTCCAGATCCAGTTCTTCTTCCACGAACGGAATGGCGTAGGGGCCAATGGCCCGGCGTGCCAGATCGTTGATCGTCTGGCGGATTTCGGTGCCACGGACCTTCAACATGGAGCTCTCGGCACCCGGTACACCACCGCCTTCGACGGATGCAATGATCCGAAGGTTACTGATGGCGGCAGCGGTAAGATCGATTTCGACCTGGGCGATGCGCTGACTGAAGGACGGATCCTCGATCAGTGGGCGACCGTTCTTGAGACGACGGCCGGCCAGCTCTTTCAGATGCGACAGCGCCGCCTTGGAAATGCCAATGCCGGCAAGGCCGGTGCGCTCGTAGGTCAGTAGGTACTTGGCGTAGGTCCAGCCCTTGTCTTCCTCGCCTACGAGGTTTTCGACGGGAACCTTCACGTCTTCGAAGAACACTTCGTTGACTTCGTGCTCACCGTCCAGAGTGATGATCGGGCGTACGGTAATGCCCGGGGTGTTCATGTCGATCAGCAGGAAGGAAATACCCTCCTGGGCCTTCACTTCGGTATTGGTGCGCACCAGACAGAAAATCATGTTGGCGTGCTGGCCAAGCGTGGTCCAGGTTTTCTGGCCGTTGACGATGTAATGATCGCCCTCGCGCACCGCGCGGGTTTTCAGGGAGGCAAGGTCGGAACCGGCACCCGGCTCGGAATAGCCCTGACACCACCAGTCTTCGCCGCTCAGGATACGCGGCAGGTATTTCTGCTTCTGCTCTTCGGTACCGAACTTGATGATGACCGGCGCCACCATGTTCACCCCGAACGGAATGGAGCGGGGGACACCGTAGCGGCAGGATTCGTCGTCCCAGATGTGCTTCTGGACCGGTGTCCACTTGACGCCGCCGTACTCTTCCGGCCAATGGGTCGCGTACCAGCCTTTTTCAGACAGGATTTTCTGCCAACGCTGATGGTCTTCCTTCGACAGGCGACGGAACCCTTTCACCTTGGCAGCGATGTCTTCCGGAAGCTTCTCGTCAAGGAACGCCCGTACCTCATCACGGAAGGCAAGTTCCTCAGCCGTGTAGTTCATGTTCATCGGATAGCCTCTTTGTGAGTAAAAGCGAAAATCTATACCGCATAGCAGAATTGCTTAATCATGGAACATCATAACCGCTGTGTCAATCGCCCATTAATGAAGAGCGTAGTCGCAAATATTGGTTGGGAAGTGACGAACTTGCGAACGAATCTGCGGACTGGCCCCGTGGCCGCCGGAATCGGGATGGAGCGGGTGTTGAAAGCCCGGGAACCAGAGGGGTGGTTCCCGGGAGAGGGGCGTTCAGCGAGCGATCAGCAGGTCCATGTCCGGTGTCAGTGAAGCCCCGCTTTCGCTGACGACGACGGCCAGGTTGGGACCAACCAGATCAACGACGCGGGCTTTGCCGATGGTTTTTCCGGGGCGCCAGGCAACCGGTTGTCCGCTGGACGCCCGGACCAGGCTGCCCGGTTCGTGCACCGTGAGTTCCGTTCCCCGGGTTACGCCGTTGCTGGTCCCCGCGCTGATATATAGCTGGCCGTCGTCGCCGGGAAACGCCCGGAGCACCCACGGACTCAGGGTCGAACGCTCGGCCGCCAGTTTCAGGGCCGCGTCAGCAGGATTGTCCGAAGGCAGGTCGGTGGGCGGATAGGTGACCCCGGCGCTGGGGTCAATCAGGGTAAGTTCCCGGTTTTTCACCACCATCATCAGGCGAACGCCGGGGTAGACCGCCAATGCCCGGGCGCAGGCCAGTGAGCTCAGGTCGCTGCATTCAGGAAGTCGTGCGGCCGCATCCCGCAGTGCCGATGTCGGAACGGGTATGAAGCCATAGCCGGTCGCTTTGTTGCGCAGGGCCGTTTCCAACGCGGGAGTGACGTCGTCGCCGATAACAATCCCGATGTTGGCCCTGAGGGTACCGTCAGTTGGCGGGGTTGCCTGGGGCGCTGGTGCGGCCTCACTGGCTTCCGGTGTCCGGTTGCGTTCCCAGAACGGGGTTTGCCAGTCGGGCTTTTCATAACCCAGTGCTTCGCTGGAATCCGCCACTGAGATCTGCTCATCCGGCGGGGCGGTTGTGCAGCCAGTCAGTAGAAAGCCGGCAAGGCTGGTTGCGATCATCAGTTTTCGGGCCATGACCGTCATCGTGGAATCCTGTTTGTGGGTGAGTCGTAAGCGTATGGCATGGCTTTCACACGTGCCACCGGAACCCCCATAAAAAAGGACGAACCGGTGCGGGAACCGATTCGCCCAAGGGTGCAGCATGTGTGGTTCGTTTCCGGTACTTAGAACTTCACGGAGAGGTTCAGGCTGCCGGAGGAAACGCTGTTGTTACCAAAGCTGGCGCCATTGATAGGCGTTGGTACAGCCGTTTTGATAGTACCCAGAGGGGTGGAAACAGGAACGGCCTGTTGGCCACTGTCAACGAGAGGGTTGCCAGTCAATTTTCCTACATCGTTACTTGCAATCATGCCGGCAGTGGCCCAGACGCGAACAGCTTTGTTGACTTGGTAGCTGGCTTGGAGATCAAACACCATGGAGTTGTCACTATTGGTGCCATTGTCGACGTTCAGACTGCCCGCCGCTCCGGTGACCTTGAACTTGGGTGTAAAGTTATAGCCTACTTTGCCAATAAAAAGGCTTTCATTGTAATCTTTCAGGCCTTTAGCGTTACCCATTCGGTAGAGGCTTGTCGGATTAGCAGTGGATTCAGGGTTGTTGTTGATCATACTGGACCATGTGTCAAAGCCTGGAGAGACAAGTCCGCCGTCCTGTGAACCTACAAACTGAATTCCAAGATCGAGGTTCCCGATCGCTTTTTCGATACGAAGATATTCAGAGAAAGATGAATCACTGTAAACCAGTCCGTCCTTTCCGAGATCTGAATATGAAATAGTCGAATTGTACTGATCAATTTGGTTGTTCCCTATCCAGTTAAAGCCTGTAGTCAAGGAGAACATGTCGGCCACGGAGCCGGTGATATAAGGAGAGATAATGTCGGCGCCCTGAACTGAGTAACCCTGGCTTGCACCGCTGTTATTGTTAAACCAATGAACATATAGAAGGCCGGTCTTGAATTCCGAAAGTTTAGTGACAAACCCGAGACCTACCTGATCGCCGTTATCGTTGGAAAAAAAGCCCTGTTGATCACCCCGACGATCATAAAATGCTAGGACAGTGCCGAGGGTTGTCGGTACGATGCCGAGGATTCGGTCCCGGCGATCATCAGAAACGAGGAAGCCGTTATTCCAGTTGGATTCTTGGCGACCGATACGGAGAATCGCCTTGCCGGGTAGAGGCACTTGGGCATAGCCGAGGTCCAAGCTCACGAGTGGGCCACGGTTGTCCGTGTTGAAAGCTTCGTCTGCGCCAGTATTGTAGTTTAAATCATCGCCTTGCCAACGATCTCCAGTCAGCTCCAAGCGGGTATGTACCGAGACGCCCGTTTCTTCATCTTTGAAGTTGGCCGTCACGCGAAGCAGTTGGGCCAAGCCGTTATCGCGGGCGTCGGCAAAGTGACAGTCTGCTGGTGCGGTGATATCGGGGCAATCGCTCGTGTAATTGCCCGTCCAGGCACCAGAACGAATCGAGTACGCCTTGGCCTCGTAGTCCACACCCAGATCGGTCTGAAGCGCCTGAGCCGACGAAGCGCCCATCACGGCAAACGCCAGCAGGGAAACAGAACCCAGGGCTTTGGTTTTGTTGTGCTTTCGAGTGTTACTGCGTTGTTGTGTCATGCTTGTAAACCCTTGTTGTTGTGGTTTGGTGGTACGACTCTTTCTTATTGGATGCGTGTTTTTACTCGGGATTTTTGGAACCCGTGGGCGCCAAAACAGGGCAATCCGCACCTTGGCTGGAGCGGATCAAAAATGGGGTTGTCTGTGACAGATCGGCCAATCATTGTTGTTTTCTTGTTCCGAAAAATGTCTTTTGAATCTACATAATTTCGCAAAGCGAAACCATATACCACGTAAAGTTAGCAGATGAAAAAATAGCTGTCATCCCGTTAAGGTGAAAAAATATGCAAGTCCAAACGGAGAACCCGGGCGTGGAGGGCAATTCCTAACAAATTGCAATTGAGGATTATCAAGAATTTGCTTTGGGTCAAAAAGCGCATGTGATAGAAATGGAGTAGGAAATATTCGAAAACATCAGCGCAGACCTGTGTATGCGAAGACGTTTGTATAGCAATCCGGCCATCCGCATCAGCGTATTCTCCACGCTGATTGTGGCCCTGCTTTTTCTTTTTTCCGCAACGTCCGCCCAGCCTGCACTGGAACTCAAGTTTGATGGGCCCGCGTCCATCAAGATTGTATCGGTGGATGGGTCCGGGGATTCGCCGTCCTCCGAACCCCCGGTTCTCGCCGACCTGTCGCCGATCCTCTCCCTCCCGGAAGCTGATGCGTCCTTCTGCGTCAGTCTGGAGTTTATTCAGCCGCCTGAGCGGCTCCTGAGTTATCCGGCCTTGCCGCAGGGTCCGCCCGCCCTCGCATAGTAATTGTCGACTGACCTGGCGGTTCCGACCGCCCAACCAGATTGCAACTATGTGAGGATTCCCTATGAACAGTTTATTCAGTGCGTTACCGGTGCAGGATCTGACCCGCACCAGTGCCATCTCAACGGCAAAGCCGCTGGCCCATATCGGCCCTGACGACGCTGCCGTGCATCTTCTGACCGATTTTGCCGAGCAGAAACCCTCATCGCTGAGTTCCGGCATGCCGGTGACCGAAGCCCGGCTGTGGATGCGGCTTGCAGACACGCCGATCAAGCTGGTTGAAAACCAGGCCGGCGATTGTATTGGTATACTGACGATTCAGGATGTGAACGGTAAAAAGCCCATGATGGTGGCCAACCGTCAGGGCGCGGCCCTCCGGGACATTCATGTGCGTGATATCATGCGCCCACTGAGTGAAATTCCGGCGATCCATTACCGTGATCTGCGAGCCGCGACGGTTGGCGATCTTGTGAGTACCTTTCAGGAAGTCCACGAGGAATATCTGATGGTGCTTGATGACGACCGCCAGCATCCTGGCCAGACCTATCTGCGCGGCCTGCTCGTCGCGCGGGAACTGGCCAGCCGGCTTGAGCTGACGATCGATCTTGAACACCGTGCCACCAAGTTCTACGAGATCGTGAACGTGGTACAGGGAGGGTTCTAGGTCGATGGAGGCCCGATAGCCCTTGTGGTATCGGGCCAAACCCGGAACACTGGCCAGGATGCTGGTGTTCCAAAATCCATCCCAAGACCGAGAGGTAACATTCATGGCCATCAGGAAGCTGCTGATCGCGAACAGAGGCGAGATCGCGGTCAGAATTGCCCGGGCCTGCAGTGAACTGGGTGTACGCTCAGTGGCGATCTATTCGGAAGCCGATGAGTATTCGTTGCACGTCAAGAAAGCGGATGAATCCTACCAGATCAGCAAGGATCCCCTGTCGGGATACCTGAATCCGCATCACATTGTGAACATGGCGGTGGAAACCGGCTGCGATGCCCTGCATCCGGGGTACGGGTTCCTGTCCGAGAACGCGGAACTGGCCGCGATCTGCAAGGAGCGGGGAATTACCTTCGTGGGGCCGTCTTCCGAAGCGATTGCTTCCATGGGCGACAAGACCCAGGCACGACAAACCGCCCTGGCCGCTGGCGTTCCGGTAACACCCGGCTCGGAAGGAAATCTGGAGGATGTTGAGGACGCCGTGGCGCAGGCCGCTGACATCGGTTATCCGGTGATGCTCAAGGCCACGTCCGGTGGCGGTGGCCGGGGTATCCGGCGCTGCGATAACGAAAAAGAGCTACGCCAGAATTACGAGCGCGTGATTTCCGAAGCCACCAAGGCCTTCGGCAGCGCCGAGGTGTTTCTGGAAAAGTGCATCATTGAACCGCGCCACATCGAGGTCCAGATCCTGGCGGACAGTCACGGCAATGTGGTTCATCTGTATGAGCGTGACTGCTCCATTCAGCGGCGCAACCAGAAGCTGATCGAACTGGCACCATCCCCGCAGCTTGAAGAAAGCCAGCGCGAATACATTGGCGACCTGGCCAAGCGGGTGGCAAAACAGTGTGGCTACGTGAATGCCGGCACCGTGGAATTCCTGCTGGACCACGACGGCAGCTTCTATTTCATGGAAATGAACACCCGGGTGCAGGTGGAGCACACCATCACCGAGGAAATTACCGGGGTGGATATCATCAAGGCCCAGATCCGCATTGCCGCCGGCGAACCGCTGGGCCTCAAGCAGGAAGACATAAGCTATCGTGGCTTCGCTGCCCAGTTCCGCATCAACGCGGAAGACCCCAAGAATGGTTTCCTGCCAAGCTTTGGCCGGATCAGCCGCTACTATTCAGCCGGTGGCCCGGGCGTCCGGACCGACGCCAACATGTACACCGGTTATGAAATTCCGCCCTATTACGATTCCATGTGTGCCAAGCTGATTGTCTGGGCCATGGACTGGCCGGAGCTGATTGCACGCTCCCGCCGGGCACTGGGCGACATGGGTATTTACGGTGTCCAGACCACCATTCCTTATTATAAGCAGATCCTGGAACACCCCGATTTCCAGGGCGCTGATTTCAATACCGGTTTTGTCGAGCGCAATCCGCAGTTGTTGGAATACAGCAGCAAGACCCGCCCCGAATCCATTGCCACAGCCATTGCTGCCGCCATCGCAGCCCAGGCGGGCCTGTAAAAGAATATTGGAGAGATCCTGATGACTAAGCGCAAGATTCATATTACCGACGTTATCCTGAGGGACGCGCACCAGTCCCTGATCGCAACCCGATTGCGGACCGAAGACATGCTGCCGGCTTGCGAATGGCTGGATCAGGCCGGTTACTGGTCGCTGGAATGCTGGGGCGGCGCCACCTTTGATGCCTGCGTCCGCTTCCTGAAAGAAGATCCGTGGGAGCGCCTGCGGACCCTGCGTGAAGCCCTGCCCAACACCCGACTGCAGATGCTGTTGCGGGGCCAGAACCTGCTGGGGTATCGCCACTACGGTGACGACGTTGTCGGGGCCTTCGTGGCCAAGGCTGCCGAAAACGGCATGGATGTTTTCCGTATTTTTGACGCGTTGAACGACGTCCGTAACCTGGAAACCAGCATCAAGGCGGTCAAGAAAGCCGGCAAGCATGCCCAGGGTACGATCTGCTATACCGTCAGTCCGGTTCACAACACCGATGCCTATCTGGAACAGGCCAAAGCCATGGCGGATATGGGCGCCGACAGTATTGCCATCAAGGACATGGCCGGTCTGCTGACGCCGGGCGTTACTGCGGAACTGGTGGGCAAGCTCAAGGACACTCTGGACCTGCCGGTATTCCTGCACTCCCATGCCACCTCGGGCATGGCGCCGATGTGCCAGTGGGCGGCAATGGAAGCCGGCGTCGACCACATCGATACCGCGCTGTCGGCCTTCGCCGGCGGTACCAGCCACCCGCCCACCGAGTCGCTGGTGGCGGCCCTGCACGATGCCGGATTCGACACCGGTCTGAACCTGGAATTGCTGGACAAGGCGACCCGTTATTTCCGCGAAGTCCGCAAGAAGTACCATCAGTTCGAAAGCGAATACAACGGCGTGGACACGTCTGTGCTGCTGTCCCAGGTACCGGGCGGCATGATGTCCAACCTGGCGAACCAGCTCAAGGAGCAGGGCGCCCTGGATCGCATCCAGAACGTTTTTGAAGAAATTCCCCGGGTCCGGAAAGACCTTGGCTATCCTCCGCTGGTGACGCCGACGTCCCAGATCGTGGGCACCCAGGCGGTGATCAACGTACTCGCCGGCAAGCGTTACGAATCCATCACCAACGAGGTCAAGAAATACCTGCAGGGCTGGTACGGCAAGGCACCGGCGGCCGTCGACCAGGAGTTGCAGCGTCGCGCTGTCGGTAAAGAGGACCTGATCGAGGAGCGCCCGGCCAACCTGATTCCCCACGAGCTGGATGAGCTGCGCAAGCAGGTCGGCGATCTGGCCACCGCCGAAGAGGACGTACTGACCTACGCGATGTTCCCGGATCAGGCCCGCGCTTACCTCGAGCAGCGTCGCGACGGTACCCTGGAGCCCGAGCCGCTCGAGCCGATCCCTGCCAAAGGCACTGGCGGACCCGTGGATACCAAGTTCAAGATCACCGTGCACGGTGAGAGCTACGACATTCACGTTACCGGTGCCAACCCGGTCAGCGACGGTGAGCGTCGGTTCTACATGACTGTGGACGGCGTGCCGGAAGAGATTCACCTGGCGTCGCTGAGTGACGGCAACGAGGGCGGTGGCAAGAGCGGCGGCCGCGCCAGTGCCACCAAAGAGGGGCACGTCACCACCAGCATGCCGGGCAACATCGTGGACGTGCTGGTCAAGGAGGGCGATCAGGTCGAAGCCGGGGATCCGGTGCTGATCATCGAAGCCATGAAGATGGAAACCGAGGTGAAAGCCACCATCAGCGGCTCCGTCAAAGGCGTGTTCATCGCCAAGGGCGACCGCGTGGTGCCCGGCGAGGTTCTGGTGGACATCGAATAACGGTCCCGCCGGACAAAAAAAGCCCCTCGACTCGAGGGGCTTTTTCGTTTTGGGGTCAACCCGCTGTCAGGCGACTCAGCTGAACGCCTGGATCCCGGTCTGGCCACGTCCGAGGATCAGCGCGTGGACATCGTGGGTACCCTCGTAGGTGTTCACGGCTTCCAGGTTCATCACATGGCGGATGACGTGGTATTCATCGGCAATGCCGTTACCGCCGTGCATGTCACGGGCAGCCCGGGCGATATCCAGGGCCTTGCCGCAGTTGTTGCGCTTGAGCAGCGATACCGAATCCGGTGTGGCGATGCCCGCATCCATCATCCGGCCCAGTTGCAGGACGGACTGCAGACCAATGGTGATTTCCGTCTGCATATCCACCAGCTTCTTCTGGATCAGCTGGTTGGCGGCCAGCGGCTTGCCGAACTGTTTGCGTTCCAGTGTGTAGTTGCGGGCCGCGTGCCAGCAGAATTCGGCGGCGCCCAGAGCGCCCCAGCTGATGCCGAAGCGGGCCTTGTTCAGGCAGCTCAGCGGGCCCTTCAGCCCCTCTACCTGAAGCTTGTTTTCCTCGGGAACAAAGACCTCGTCCATGAAGATGGAGCCGGTGTCGGAGGCGCGCAGGGAGAACTTGCCCTGGATCTTCGGGGTATCGAGCCCTTTGGCGCCTTCCCGCTCAATGACAAAGCCGGTCACGGTGCCGTCGAGCTTGGCCCAGACCACGCAGACGTCGGCGATCGGTGAGTTGGTGATCCAGGTCTTGGAGCCGCTCAGCAGGTAGCCGCCGTCCACCTTTTTGGCTCGGGTTTCCATACCGCCGGGATCCGATCCGTGGTTAGGTTCGGTCAGGCCGAAGCAACCCACCATCTCGCCAGATGCCAGCTTTGGCAGGATGCGCTTTTTCAGTGCTTCCTGGCCATAGGAGAAAATCGGATACATGACCAGCGAAGACTGGACACTCAGCGCCGAACGATAGGCGGAATCCACCCGCTCGACTTCCCGGGCAATCAGGCCGTAGCAGACGTGGTTGAGACCCGGACCGCCGTATTCCTCCGGCAGGGTCGCGCCGAGCATGCCCAGCTCGCCCATTTCGTTGAAGATGGTGCGGTCGAACTTCTCGTGGCGGTTGGCCTCGATGATGCCGGGCATCAGTCGCTGGTCACAGAAGCTGCGAATGCTGTCCCGTACCTGGCGTTCGGTTTCGTCGAGTTGTTGGTCAAAGTTGAGCAGGTCGTCCCAAGGTGCGGAAGCCATACATGTTCTCCTGAAAATTAGTTGGAAACTCGTTCGATAACGGCGGCAATGCCCTGACCGACGCCAATGCACATGCTGACCAGGGCGTAGCGGCCGCCGCTGCGTTCCAGTTGGCGAATGGCGGTCAGGGCGATGCGGGCGCCGGAAGCGCCCAGCGGATGGCCAACGGCGATAGCGCCGCCGTTGGGGTTGAGTCGGCTGTCGGTCGGATCAATGCCTAGTTTCGTGGCACAACCGAGTACTTGTGCGGCAAACGCCTCGTTGATTTCAATAACGTCCATGTCGGCCAGCGTCAGGCCGGCCCGGGCAAGGGCTTTCTCGCTTGCGGGAACCGGGCCATACCCCATCACCCGGGGTGGAACGCCGGCGATGGCCGCAGACACGATGCGGGCGCGGGGGGCAATGCCTGCCTTTTCCCCCGCTTCCCTTGAACCAACCAGGAGGGCTGCTGCGCCATCGTTGATGCCGGAGGCATTACCGGCGGTAACAACGCCGTCTTCGAACAGGGGGCGCAGGCCGGACAGGGCCTCCAGGGTGGATTGCGGGCGCGGGTGCTCGTCATGTTCAACGCTCAACGGGGGCTTTTTGCGACCCTGCGGCACGTCGATGGGGAGGATTTCGCCTTCAAAGAAGCCCGTCCGCCGGGCCGCCTCGTAACGGGCCTGACTCTGGGCGGCAAAGCGATCGACCAGATCCCGGCTGAGATTCAGTTCCCGGGCAATGTTGTCGGCGGTTTCCGGCATGGTGTCGGCCCCGAACTCACGTTCGATCTGTGGGTTTGGGAAACGGGCACCAATGGTGCTGTCGAAGGCACGGAAATCGCGGCTGAATGGCGTTTCGCCCTTGGCCATGACAAACGGGGCGCGGCTCATGCTCTCCGCACCGCCGGCGACGAACAGTTCGCCTTCCTGGCACCGTACCGCGCGGGCTGCGTCGATAATGGCTGCCAGGCCGGAGCCACAGAGGCGATTGACCGTCAGTCCGCCGGTTTCAACCGGAAGTCCGGCCAGCAGGCCTGCGTGCCGGGCCAGGTTGCGGGCGTCTTCGCCGGCCTGGTTGGTGCAGCCGGCAATGACATCTTCATAGGCATCCGGTGCAAAGTCGTTCCGTTCCACCAAAGCCTTGATGACGTGACCGAGAAGGTCATCCGGACGAACCCTGGCAAGGGCGCCGGCGTGACGACCGAACGGGGTTCTCAGGCCATCATAGATGTACGCGCTCATAGGGAATCCCTCATGCAATTCATGGGCAGGCGAGAACGGGAGGGTCGGTGTTGCACTGCCACTTGTGCTAATATAATTTCGACAAGCGAAATCAAGTTTTGTAAAACGGTTGGAAAAGACTAATCTGCACGTATGGGAAATGCAAGCAGTGTTAAACGGTGAGCCGGAGCCCGCCTTATGAGCATGGCGTTACAATGGGTGCTGACCCTGGCCGTCCTTCTGGAGCTGTTGGCAATCGGCTCCGGGGTTCGCACGGTCAGCGAGATCGCCGGCGTTCTTGTGGTGCTGGCATTCCTGGCAGCACTTCCCCGTCTCAATGGCTATGCCCGTTTTCTGTTTCTGCTGTCCCTGGCGGCACTGATGCTGGCTGGAAGCGGCGGATACCTGGCTCCGGAACAATGGTTCAAGGCCTCATCGGACGCCGCATTCTATGCCGCATTTCTAGGCAGTCTCGGCATGATGCAGTGCCTGGTCCGACGGTTTGAAGTCCTGCGCCGTATTCACGATGTTCTGTTAGGTGGCCGGGCCTTATGGCTGTATCCCAAATACGCTCTGGTCAGTTGTGGTGTGGCGTCCGTGCTGAGTTTCGGCATGATGAGCGTCCTCTGCGGCACGCTGTCGGAGACACTGAGGGAGCGGGGAATTGAGGGCGGGTCCCGGTTAATCTGGCTCCGGAGTGTTCTGATCAGTGCCTTGCGGGGGTTTGCTCTGGTTCCCCTGGTGGCGCCGACCAGCGTCGCTGTGGCGATCCTTACTCGGGAATTGCCACAACTGAGCTGGTCACAGCTCTTGCCTTATGGCGCGGTGTCCGCCTTGTTGCTGGTGCTGATTGGCTGGTTTCTGGAGCATCGTCGTTTTCGGCAGATCAGTGGTGAACGAATGGCACTTGATGCCTGGCCGACAGGCACTACAAAGCTGCTCCTTCTGCTGATCATCGTTTTCACGCTGATGGCCTTGCTGGTTCTGCTGACCGGATTCAAGGTTTCCGTGGCCGCCATGTTTGCGGTTCCGGCAGTCACCCTTCTTTATATGACGATTGAGAGCGGAACACTGTCGGTGCTCGATGAAGCCGTCGGGCAAGTGGCTGGCATGGCCAATGAAATGGCGATTTTTGCCGCATCGGCCATTCTCGGGGTGGCTCTTTCGGCGGTCATTCCGGCGGACGCCCTGCATGGCGTTGTCGACTCCGGACAAGGCATGTTCCTGCTGGCGGTCATCGGGTTGTTGATGCTGCCACTCTTCTCCATGCTCGGCGTGATTCCGATCACCGTGCTCAGTGTTCAGGCAGGTCTGTTGCCCACACTGGTGGCGGATGGGCTGGATCCGCTGGTGATAGCCGTAGCGCTGGTGATCGGATTTTCACTGGCCATGATGCTGTCGCCATTTGGTCCATCAGTCATGCTGTTATCCCGGTTTGGACAAGTGTCCCGCTGGATTGTGGCGTTCCGGTGGAACGGTGTGTTTGTGCTGATCGCATTGCCGGCCCTGGCTGTCTGGACGGCCCTGGTGCTTGTCTGGTTATCCTGACGACAGGTTGCAGAGAAGGGGGTTGGCTTCAAAAAATTCCGACTAGCAAAATGAAATATCGAAAAAACCGACGAAAGCTGTATGTGTGTACCGCTAAGCGACTCTGATTTTGAAACATAACGCCAGAGTGTTTCACATTTGGCACGACTTTTGAAAAGAGTTGCTGGCACTTGAGTTGTTCAATGATTAAAATAACGCATCTTTGGTTATTCATAATACTAATATCCCGGTCAGCGGATCAGGCTAAGCTGTTGGAGGCGCCCGAATATGGCAAGAGCAACTATTGATTCACCAGAATTGCGGGTGGCATCCGGCGACGGCGTCCCGGTGAAGCCGGAGAAAGATCGCAAGTTTGTCGAGGCACTCTCTCGCGGGCTGGACGTCCTCAGGGCCTTCAGTCAGGGGTCTGTGATCCTGGGTAATCAGGACATCGCCCGGATTACCGGTCTGCCAAAACCCACCGTTTCCCGGATGACCTACACGCTGACCAAGCTCGGGTACCTCAGTTACAACACCCAGCTGGAAAAATACCAGTTGAGCTCCGGGGTTCTGGCGCTCGGTTACGCCTATGTCTCGAACCTGAAGGTGCGTCAGCTCGCCAAGCCCTACATGGATGAGTTTGCGCGCCAGACCAACATGTCCGTGGGGCTGACCTGCCGCGATCGTCTTCACATGATTTACGTGGAGAACCGCCTGCCGCCGGAAGCGTCCCTGCTCCGCATGGAGATCGGGCTGAAGCTGCCCATGGCCACGACATCCGCCGGGCGTGCCTATTACTCTGCCATCAGCGACAACGGTCGTAAGCTGATTGACGAATCCATGGAGGCAAAATACGGAGATTCCTGGCCCGAGAAGAAGGCCGGTCTGGAGCAGGCCATGCAGGATTACAAGGAGCATGGTTTCTGCCTGTCCCTGGGAGAATGGGACCGGAACATCAACTCTGCCGGCGTGCCCATCCATCTGCAGGATGGCACCATCATGGCGCTGACCTGTGCCGCACCGTCCTATCTGGTGTCGGCTGAAAAGCTCCGTGAATCGGTGGCTCACCAGTTGGCAATGCTGGCCGGGGATATCGAGTCGCTCGGCGTGTGATATTTCAGAGCGACAGATAAGCCGTTCGGGCCGCTGATTTCAGGACCGTAACACCAAAAACCGCAGACGAATGTCTGCGGTTTTTTTATGCTTACTATTTAATTGGCGGTTGAAACGGCGTATAAACTTGTATTAAATCGTACGTATGTTTCGCTAGTTAAAATCATATTCCATATAAGGCGAGGAGGAATTATGTCTGAGGTGGTTTCGTATAACAGAGAAGGCAGTGTTGGTGTCATCACGGTAGATTATCCACCGGTCAACGCCCTCAGCCATGCGGTCCGCTCAGGGCTGCTCGCCGCTCTGGAACAGGGCCAGAAAGATGCCGAAGCCAAGGTGCTGCTTCTGGTTTGCGAAGGCCGGACCTTCATTGCCGGTGCCGATATCCGCGAGTTCGGCAAGCCCATGCAGGAGCCGGGCCTGCCCGAAGTGGTCAATACCTTTGAGAACAGCGACAAGCCGATTGTGGCCGCCATTCACGGTACGGCCCTCGGGGGCGGTCTGGAAACGGCGCTGGGCTGTCACTACCGGGTTGCGCTGAGCAGTGCCAAGGTGGGGTTGCCGGAAGTGAAGCTGGGGCTGTTGCCCGGTGCTGGCGGCACTCAGCGTCTGCCGCGTCTGACTGGCGCCCAGAAAGCGCTCGAAATGATCACTACCGGTGAGTTTGTCGGTGCAAAAGACGCCCTGGCACTGGGTATTGTCGATGCCGTCGAGGATGGCAGTGACATTCGTGCCGCCGGTCTCGCCTTCGCCAATAAGCTGGCTGACGAGGGCAAGCCGGTTCGTCGTGTTCGTGACATCACCGACAAGATCGACGCCGAGAAAGGCAGTGACGTGTTCGATCAGTTTCGTGAAGGTCTGAAAAAACGGGCCCGTGGCCTGTTCTCTCCGTTCAAGTGCGTGGATGCGGTGGAAGCGGCCTTCAACCTGCCGTTCGACGAGGGCATGAAGCGCGAGCGGGAACTGTTTATGGAGTGCATGGAATCGCCCCAGCGCGCCGGCCTGATCCATTCGTTCTTTGCCGAGCGGGAAGTGTCCAAGGTCAAGGGGCTGTCCAAGGATACCCCGGTCCGTGATGTGAAAACCGTGGGTGTGATCGGTGCCGGCACCATGGGTGGTGGCATTGCCATGAACTTCGCCAACGTCGGGATTCCGGTCACCATGGTGGAAGTCAAGCAGGAAGCCCTGGACAAGGGTCTGGCAATCATCCGTCGCAACTACGAGAACTCCGCCAAGAAGGGCAAGCTGACTCAGGAGCAGGTGGAAGAGCGCATGTCGCTGATCACGCCGAGCCTCACCTACGACGACTTCAAGGATGTCGATCTGGTGATTGAGGCGGTGTTCGAGAACATGGCCATCAAGAAAGAGATCTTTGGCAAGCTGGATGCGGTCTGCAAGCCGGGCGCGATCCTGGCGTCCAATACCTCCACCCTGGATATCGATGAGATCGCCTCCGCCACCAAGCGTCCCGAAGACGTGGTAGGCATGCACTTCTTCAGCCCGGCCAACGTCATGAAGCTGCTGGAGAACGTTCGCGGCGAGAAGACGTCTGACGAGGTGAAGGCGACGGTGATGGCCGTCGCCAAGAAGATCAAGAAGGTGGGTGTCCTGGTGGGCAACTGCCATGGTTTCGTGGGCAACCGCATGCTGCACAAGCGCGGTGCCGAGGCCATGTCTCTGGTGAATGAAGGTGCCACGCCGCAGCAGGTGGACAAGGTGCTGACCGACCTGGGTTACCCGATGGGTCAGTTTGCCATGTCGGATCTGGCCGGTATCGACGTTGGCTACCGCATCCGCGAGGAGCGCCGGAATGCCGGTGAGCACGTGGAGCCGAGCTGGATGGACAAGCTGGCGGAGCAGAACCGTCTTGGCCAGAAGACCCAGGCCGGTGTCTACCGCTACGAGGAAGGCAGCCGCAAGCCGATTCCGGATCCTGAGGTCGAAAAGCTGATCGAAGAGTTCCGTAAGGAGCAGGGCATTACGCCGCGGGAGATTTCCGATCAGGAAATCCTCGAGCGCTGCATGTACGTGATGATCAACGAGGGCGCGAAGATCCTGGAAGAAGGTATCGCCGATCGGTCGCTGGATATCGACATTGTCTGGATCTACGGCTATGGCTTCCCGGCATACCGTGGTGGCCCCATGTTCTGGGCCGATCAGCTGGGTCTGGACACCATTCTGAAGGCCGTGAAGACCTATCAGGACACCGTGGGTGGTGAGCAGTGGAAGCCGGCGGCTTTGCTGGAGAAGTTGGTGGCTGAGGGTAACAAGTTCGGGGATCTTTGATTTCTCGAGACTCAGTTTGGGGGCGGGTCGCGGGGCGGGAACCCTTTTCCTCTGGGAAAAGAACTCGCTTCGCTCAGACAGCTTTTCCCGGGCGGAAAAGGGTTCCCGCCCCGCGACCGACAGAATTTTGAGTTCAGGTTTGACCGGGCTGCGCCCGATCCAAGCCATTCGACTATATGAGGACGTTTGTTATGTCTGATGCCGTTATTGTTTCCACTGCCCGCACCGGTCTGGGCAAATCCTACCGGGGTGCACTGAACAACACTCACAGCGTGGATATGGCCGGTCATGTGATCCAGCACGCGGTTCAGCGTGCGGGTATTGATCCGGCGATTGTCGAGGATGTCATTCTTGGCGCGACTTTCCACGAAGGTGCGCAGGGCAAGAACATGGCTCGCCTGGCGGCGATTCGGGCCGGGCTGCCGGTGACCACCGCCGGTCTGTCCATCAATCGTTTCTGCAGCTCCGGTCTGCAGTCCATCGCTATCGCGGCCCAGCGTGTGGTGTCCGAGAAAGTGCCGGCGATGGTTGCCGGTGGCGTGGAGTCCATCTCCCTGGTGCAGAACGACAAGCTGAACAGCTTCCACGCCACCAACGAGTGGCTGATGAAGCACAAGCCCGAGCTGTATTTGTCCATGATTGAGACCGCAGACATCGTGGCGCAGCGGTATAACGTGAGCCGGGAAGCCCAGGACGAGTACGCCCTGATCTCCCAGCAGCGGACCGCTGCGGCGCAGGAAGCGGGCAAGTTTGACGACGAGATCGTGCCCTATGACACCACCATGCTGGTGAAGGACAAGGAGACCGGTGAGGTCAGCCAGAAGGATGTCACGCTGACCCGTGACGAGTGCAATCGTCCGAACACGACGCTGGAAGGCCTGCAGGGGCTGGATCCCGTCCGTGGCGAAGGCAACTTCGTGACGGCGGGTAACGCCAGTCAGCTGTCCGATGGCGCGTCGGTCTGTACCGTGATGAACAGCACCTACGCCGAGAAGAACAACATTGAGCCCATGGGCATCTTCCGTGGCTTTGCCGTGGCCGGTTGTGAGCCGGATGAGATGGGTATCGGTCCGGTGTTCGCCATTCCGCGTTTGCTTGAGCGCAATGGCCTGACCATGGACGACATCGACTTGTGGGAACTGAACGAAGCGTTTGCCTCCCAGGTGGTGTACTGCCGTGACCGGTTGGGCATCCCGATGGAGAAGCTGAACGTAAATGGCGGTTCCATTGCCGTGGGTCATCCATACGGTGTGACCGGCTCCCGTCTGACCGGCCATGCCCTGATCGAGGGTAAGCGTCGCGGTGCCAAGTACGTGGTCGTGACCATGTGCATCGGGGGTGGCCAGGGCGCTGCCGGTCTGTTCGAAGTGGTATAACGGAGGGGCGTCGCCATGCAGCAGAAAATCGTCAATCCCGGTGATCTGGCCTTCCAGCTGTACGAACTACACGATGTGGAAAGTGTCCTGAGGTTTGATCGGTATGCGGATCACAGCCGCGAGACGCTGCAGGCGGCGCTTGACCTTGCGTTGAAGGTTGCGGCCGAGGAGTTTGCGCCTCACGCGCGCCTGGTGGACGAAGAGGAACCCACCTTCGAGAACGGCCGGGTGGAGATGCGTCCGGAGGTTCGCAAGGCACTGGATGTTCTCAAAGGCACCGGCCTGATGGCGGCCAGTCAGGACTACGAGCGTGGCGGTATGCAACTGCCGGCCGCCGTGGCCCAGATGTGCGTCGGGATGTTGAAGGGCGCCAATGTGGGCACCCAGGGCTACGCCGGTCTCACCATCGCTGCCGCTAACCTGATCCTGGCACACGGCAGCGATGAACAGAAAAGCCGTTACGCCGAGCAGATGCTGGCGGGGCGGTTCTTCGGCACCATGTGCCTGACTGAACCCCACGCCGGTTCTTCCCTGGGCGATCTGCGCACCCGCGCCGAGCCCCAGCCGGATGGCAGCTACCGCCTGTTCGGCAACAAGATCTACATTTCCGGCGGCGACCACGAGCTGAGCGACAACATCGTTCACATGGTGCTTGCACGACTCCCGGATGCACCCGCCGGGGTCAAGGGTATCTCCCTGTTTCTGGTGCCCAAGATTCTGGTCAATGAGGACGGCAGTCTGGGCGAGCGGAACGATGTGGCCCTCGCCGGCCTGATCCACAAGATGGGGTACCGGGGCACCACCTCCACCATGCTCAATTTTGGTGAAAAGGACGGTGCCGTCGGCTATCTCGTTGGCCAGCCGCATCAGGGCCTCGCCGCCATGTTTCACATGATGAACGAGGCCCGCATCGGTGTGGGTCTGGGTTCGGTGATGCTGGGATATACCGGCTACCTGCATGCACTGGATTACGCCCGCGAACGTCGGCAGGGAAGACCGGTGGGCGAGAAAGATCCGCAAAGCCCCCAGGTTCCCCTGATTCGCCACGCCGATATCCGCCGCATGCTGCTGGCCCAGAAGGCCTACGTGGAGGGTGGGCTGGCCTTGTGTCTGCAGGGCGCGATGCTGGTGGACGAGAAGAAGTTTGCCGAGACTGACGAGCAGCGGGAGCTGGCCGCCGGCCTTCTGGACCTGCTTACCCCTGTTATCAAGTCCTGGCCCTCCCGATACTGCCTGGAGGCCAACAGTCTGGCGATCCAGGTACACGGGGGCTATGGCTATACCCGGGAATACCCGGTGGAGCAGTTCTACCGGGATAACCGGCTGAATCCGATTCACGAGGGCACCCACGGTATCCAGGGGCTGGACCTGCTCGGGCGCAAGGTGTCGCTGGCGGGCGGTCGTTTCTACCAGGCACTGATGGACCGTATCGAAACATCGATTGGCGAAGCGCGTCAGCATCAGCGCCTGGCGGATAGTGCCGATCGGCTGGAGCGTGCCGTCCGGGCGATGGCCGAGGCAACCGACGCCATAAATGCCGAAAAGGCCGGCGGCGATAAAGAGAAGGCACTGGCCAATGCCACCCTGTACCTGGATGCTTTTGGTCAGGTGGTGGTCGGCTGGCTCTGGTTGCGTCAGGGTATACGGGCATTGGCCGGCCTGTCAGGCAACGGCGAGCAGACAGCTGACTTCTATGAAGGTAAGTTGAAGGCCTGTGATTACTTCGCCCGGTATGAGTTGCCTTCGGTCCTGCATACGGCCGAGCTGCTGAAAGCAGTGGATACCACTGCCCTGAATATGGCCGACGAGGAATTCTAGAAAGCCGAACACGACAACAACGTCAACAAAATAAGGGGAGTACAGATGGACAGACAAGCCAAAGCGGTGGTCTGCCGGGAATGGGGCAAGCCCGTCCAGGTTGAGACCATCACCGTCGAGGGTCCCAAACGGGGCGAAATCACCATCAAGATCGCGGCCTGCGGTGTCTGCCACAGCGATCTGTCTGCCACCACGGGCAAGATCCAGTATCCGCCTCCCCTGGTCCTCGGCCATGAAGCCGCCGGTGTGGTGGTCGAAGTGGGTGAGGGCGTGACCGAGTTCAAGGAGGGCGACCATGTGGTCAGCTCTTTCATCTCCATGTGCGGCAAGTGTCGCCAGTGTGTTCGCGGACGTCCGGTTCTCTGTGAAAACGCCAGAAAAGCCATGTTCACCCTGCCGGACGGTACCGTGCGTACCAAGGATGCCAACGGCGAGCCTCTGAACGTGTTCGGCGCCTGCGGAGTGATGGCCGAGTACGCCACCATGCACGTCGATAACTGCGTCAAGGTGGACCAGTCGGTGCCCATGCAGAACGCTGCCCTGGTTGGTTGCGCTGTCATGACCGGTGTCGGGGCTGTGTTCAATACGGCAAAGCTGGAGCCAGGCTCCCGGGCCGCGGTCTTCGGTATTGGCGGTGTCGGCCTGAACGCGATTCAGGGTTGTGCCACCGCCGGTGCGGAGATGATTGTGGCCGTCGACAGCAATCCGAAAAAACTGGAAATGGCCCGGGAATTCGGTGCGACCCATACCGTTGATATCAATGAGGTCGAGGATGCCGCAAAGGCGGTGAAGAAGCTGACCGGTGGTGTCGACTATGCCTTTGAATGCGTTGGCGCGGGACCGGTCGTCGAGCAGGCCTACAAGAGTCTGGGCCGCGGCGGCACCGCTGTCGTGGTAGGCGTGGCCGATCCGAAGGACAAGACGTCAATCACCACCCTGACGCTGCCCGCCGACGAGAAGACCCTCAAGGGAAGCTGGCTGGGGTCAGCCCGGCCGCAGCACGATTTCCCGCGCATCCTGGGGCTTTACAAGGCCGGTAAACTGAAGCTGGACGAACTCATCACCCGCACCTATCCGATCGAGGACGCCGCGCAGGCGTTCGATGATATGGTGGCGGGCAAGAACGCCCGGGGCGTGATCGTGTTCGAATGAACACCCGGGCGGACAGAGACTGATCAAGGGGAATCCTATGAATGATCTGAGCAAGAATTACATCAATGGCGAATGGGTCGCGTGGTCCGGTGAAACCATCGACGTACACGAATCCGGCACGGGCGAGGCGATTGCACGGGTACCGGCCTCCGGTCGTGAGGAAATGGAACGGGCCGTGGCCGCGGCTGATGCCGCATTTGAGTCCTGGTCCGAGAGCACGCTGGAACAGCGGATCAAGGTGTTGGAGCAGCTCCACGCGGGACTGAAGGAACGGGCGCCGGAGATTGCCGAGACCGTGTGCCGGGAAGTGGGCATGCCGATCAAGCTGGCCACCGCCATTCAGGCAGGTATGCCGGCCACGGTCACCAAGACCTACCTGAAAATGTTGCCGGACTTTCCGTTTAACGAGCAGTCCGGTAACTCCGAAGTGCAGTACGCGCCGGTCGGTGTGGTTGGCTGCATCACCCCATGGAACTACCCGCTGCACCAGGTGATCCTGAAGATTGTTCCGGCCATCGCCGCCGGTTGCACGGTGGTGCTCAAGCCGTCGGAAATCGCGCCCCAGAGTGCCTATATCCTGGCGGACATTCTGGATGGTACCGATCTGCCCAAGGGGGTGTTCAACCTGGTCTGTGGCCACGGCCACACCGTGGGCGACACCCTGATCAAACATCCCGATGTGCGGATGGTATCGTTTACCGGTTCCACTCGCACCGGCCATCTGATTGCCCACGCGGCGGCGGATGATTTCAAGCGCATCGCCCTGGAGATGGGCGGCAAGTCCGCCTCGGTGGTGCTGCCGGATGCGGATTTGGCGGCGGCGGTCAAAGGCACGGTCAACAACTGCCTGCTGAATTCGGGGCAGACCTGTACCGCGCTGACCCGTCTGCTGGTGCCGGCGGACAAGCACGACGAAGCCTGCGAGCTTGCCTCTGCAGCCGTCGCCAAGATGACCCCGGGCAATCCGCTGGAGGAAACCACACGCCTGGGGCCGCTGGCGTCAGGGCAGCAGCGGGATCGGGTCATCGACTACATCAAGCTGGGGATCGAGGAAGGTGCCACCCTGGTGACCGGTGGTCCGGAAGCGCCCGAAGGCTGTAATCCGGGCGGCTTTTTTGTCCGTCCAACGGTGTTTGGCAACGTCAAACCGGACAGCCGGATTGCCCAGGAAGAGATCTTCGGCCCGGTACTGTGCGTCATTCCCTACACCGATGAGGCAGAGGCGATCCGCATCGCCAACGGTACGCCCTATGGTCTGTCCGGTGCTGTCTGGTCCGCGGATGGGGACCGTGCCAAGCGCGTGGCCGGCAAGCTACGCACCGGCCAGGTGTTCGTCAATGGCGGTGCTTTCAACCCGGTTGCGCCGTTTGGTGGTTTCGGCCACTCCGGCATCGGCCGTGAGTTCGGCAAATGGGGCCTGGAGGAGTTCCTGGAGATCCGTTCACTCCAGCTCTGATGCGGGCAGGAGGTCAGACCTTGCCGCCGAGCAGGATTCGCACGGCGGTACAGGCGTCCTCCAGTTCCTCTTCCCGTGGTTCCCGGCCGCCGAGAATGTCGCTGTAAAGGCAGGATTCGGCGAGCCGCACCATGAAGTAGGACAGGCTTTCGATGTTCATGGGCGGGGTGATATAGCCCCGGGCCACCTGGTCCCGGAGGATCCGGGTGTTGGCCTCGACCGTGCGGGCTCGCAATGTCGACTGGGACGAGGTCAGGATCTTCAGGGCGTACTCGGGATCCTGATGAATGAAGCGCCGGAGCGGCTCGAAATGCAGCACCGTGGAGTTGATGTGCCGGTAGACGCCAACCACGAAGTCGATGCCGTGGCCCGGTGTGATGGCGAGAGCTTCCTGTCGCAACGGCTCGTAGAGGGACCAGAGCACTTCTCCGATCAGCAGATCCTTGTTGCCGACCCAGCGGAAAAGCGTGGCCCGCCCGATGTTGAGTTCATCGGACAGGGAGGCAAGGTGAATGCGCTCTCCCTTTAACCACATCCGTCGGGCACGTTTGAAGGCGTCTGCCGGTGTTGGCTTTGTTGTCGCTCTGGCTGTCACAGGAACCTCATAACACAGTTGCGAACCATTCTAACGACAAAACGGAAAACCCGCTATGAAGACAAGAATCACTGAACTGTTCGGCATCCGTTATCCCATCATCCAGGGTGGCATGCACCACGTGGGTTACGCCGAGTTGGCCTCAGCGGTCTCGAACGCTGGCGGACTGGGCATCATCACCGCGCTCACCCAGCCGACACCGGAAGATCTCGCCAAAGAGATTGCCCGCTGCCACGAGATGACCGACCAGCCGTTCGGCGTCAACCTGACGTTCCTGCCGTCGTTCAAGGCGCCACCCTATCCCGAATACATCGATGCCATCATCCAGGGCGGCGTGAAGGCGGTGGAGACCGCCGGGCGGAGCCCGGAGCAGTACATGCCCCAGCTCAAGGCCGCAGGCATCAGGGTGATCCACAAATGCACGTCGGTGCGCCATGCCCTGAAGGCCGAGCGCATTGGTTGTGATGCGGCCAGTGTCGATGGCTTTGAATGTGGTGGTCACCCCGGGGAAGACGACATTCCCAACTTCATCCTTCTGCCCCGGGCGGCGGAGGAACTGACCATCCCGTTTGTCGCCTCTGGTGGTATGGCTGACGGACGCAGCCTGGTGGCCGCCATGGCGCTTGGTGCCGAGGGCATGAACATGGGCACCCGGTTCCTGGCCACAAAAGATGCTCCCATCCACGACAACGTCAAGCAGGCCATCCTGGAGGCGGACGAGCTCCAGACCCGGTTGATCATGCGGAACCTCCGCAACACCGAACGGGTGATGAACAACGCGGCTGTGGAAGAAATCATCCGGATCGAAAAAGAGAAGGGCGAGGCGGAAACCATCGACGATATCCGGCATCTGGTCACCGGCGCCAAGGGACGTCTGGTGCTGCAGGAAGGCAAGATGGATGAAGCGGCCTGGAGTTGCGGCATGGTCGCCGGCCTGATTCACGATATTCCGACCTGCGACGAGCTGATCCGCCGGATCGTCGATGATGCCAACGCGATCGTTCGCGAACGCCTGACCGGTTTTCTGGGAGGCTGAGCCATGAGCGGATTGTCGTTACTGGCCGACGGTGGCTGTTTTTTCGAGGGCCCGCGCTGGCGTGATGGTCGCTGGTGGGTCTCCGATTTCTACCGTCATGGCGTCTTCACGGTGACGCCTGATGGCGATATGGAGAAGGTCCTGGAGATGCCCCAACAGTCGTCCGGCCTGGGGTGGCTGCCGGACGGATCCCTGCTGGTGGTCTCCATGCTTGATCACAAGATCCTCCGCCGGCGGCCCGATGGCGGTACGGAAATCTATGCCGACCTGAACGACCATGCCACCGGCCACGTCAATGACATGGTGGTTGCAGAGGACGGCACCGCCTGGGTTGGTAACTTCGGTTTCGACCTTATGGGCGGCGCCGACCTGGAACCGGCAACGCTGGTCCGGATCGACACCGACGGCACCGTGACCGCAGCCGCCGGGGACTTGTGGTTTCCGAACGGCATGGTGATCACCCCGGACGGTCGCACGCTGGTCGTCGGGGAGACCTTCGGCAACTGCATGACGGCATTCACCATCGAGGCTGACGGTAAGCTTTCCAATCGCCGTCCCTGGGCTGCCTTTGGAGAGCGCCCTGAGCGCGGGCCACGGCGGGACATGCTGAAGCAGCTGGCGGTCGGGCCGGATGGCTGCTGTCTGGATGCCGAGGGCCAGATCTGGATTGCCGACGCCTTCAATCAGCGTTGCGTCCGGGTGGCCGAAGGTGGCGAGATCACTGATGAGATTCGTGCCCCGGACGGTCAGGGAGTATTCGCCTGCATGCTCGGCGGTGAAGACGGCCGGACACTGCTTCTGTGCTGTGCACCAGACTCCGCTGCAGGTCGCCGAAAACAGGCTCGGGAGGCCGCCCTGATGACCGCCCGCGTCGCTGTTCCCCACGCCGGTCGGCCTTGAGTCGCCTACCTGCCGTTTCGGGTTTCGGCCGATCTCTCCGGACGTGATCGTTTCGTGATATTTCTGGGCTAGACTCAGGAAAAGTCACGAAAAAGGGACGGGAGTCCGGGGAGACCATGACACGAACCGTACTGATTATCGAGGACAACCCCGGTATCGGCGAACTGGTGCGCATGCAGGTGGCCGATTTGGGCATGGAGCCGGTCCTGGTGGATAACGGCGAGCAGGGCCTGGTCCGTTTTCGCCAGGGCGGTATCGATCTGGTCATCCTCGACCTGATGCTGCCTGGCATGGACGGTCTGGCAGTGTGTCGTGACATCCGCGCCGGTCAGGGTTACGTGCCGGTGCTGATGCTCACCGCCAAGAGCACCGAGCTGGACCGTGTGCTGGGACTGGAAATGGGGGCCGATGACTACCTGACCAAGCCGTTCAGCGTGGCGGAACTCTCGGCCAGGATCAAGGCGCTGTTCCGCCGTGTGGATGCGCTCGCGGCCAGGGCGGAGGCGACGCCCGAGCCGGAGGAGATCGTCGTCGACGGGCTGCGCGTTGACCCGGTCCGGCGCCGGGTCATTGTCCGGGACCAGGAGGTGGAGCTGACTGCCCGGGAGTTTGACCTGCTCTGGTATTTTGCCCGTCACCCGGGCCGTGTCTTCAGCCGGGCCCAACTGCTGGATGCGGTCTGGGGCTACAATCACGACGGCTACGAACACACCGTGAATACTCACATCAACCGGCTCCGGAACAAGATCGAGGCGGATCCGGCCGAACCCCGCTACGTCCAGACGGTCTGGGGCGTCGGCTACCGGTTCATGGACTGAGCCATGGTCAGACCCATGTTACGAACACTCTACGGCCGACTGGCACTGGCGCTCTTCCTGCTGCTGGTGACCGTGGGAGGGTTGTTCACGGTGCTCAGTCTGTATTCCGTGCGCGAGTACACCGCGGCGGTGAACCAGGAACTGAACCGGGACCTGGCGCGGAATCTCGTGTCGGATCGCAACCTGGTGACCGACGGCCGGCTGAACCGGGACGCCCTGAAAAAGCTCTTCGAGTTGTACATGACCATCAATCCGAGTATCGAGATCTACCTGCTCGATTCGGACGGTCGCATCCTTTCCTACTCGGCCGACCCCGACAAGATCAAACGCAAACGGGTGTCGCTCGGACCCATCCATGAGCTGCTCAGCGATCCATCGTCGTTTCCACTGCTCGGCGATGATCCCCGCAGCCATGATCGGCGCAAGGTGTTTTCCGTTACCCCTGTGCCCTCGGAAGCGAATCCCACGGGGTACCTGTACGTGGTCCTGCGGGGCGAGGAATACGACCTGGCCGAGAGCATGGTCCACAGCCGTCAGTTGTTGCAGATGGGCGCGGGCGCCCTGGCGGTGAGCCTGTTCGTGGGCCTGCTGGCCGGTTTGCTGTTTTTCCGCCTGCTGACACGTCGGTTGTCCCGGCTGACAGAACGGGTTGAAGCCTTTGAGGCTGACGCAGCGACCCCGGCGGCAGATTCCCGCGATGAAGTAACGGTAACCGGGGATGACATCGACTATCTGTCCGACCGGTTTGACCAGATGTCCCAACGGATTGTGGCCCAGCTGGAGCTGCTGAAGGACAAGGATCATCAGCGTCGACAGTTGGTGGCTCAGGTGTCCCATGACCTGAGGACGCCATTGGCCTCCATCCAGGGCTACCTCGAGGCGCTGAAGCTGAAACAGGACAGTCTGGCCCCGGCGGAACGGCAGCGTTTCCTGGAGATTGCGCTGTCCGAAAGTCGTCGGCTGGCCCGGCTGGTGGACGAGCTGTTCGAGCTGGCGGCACTGGAGGCCCGAGAAAAGCGTGCCTCACCGGAACCGTTTGCAGTGGCTGAACTGGTGCACGACGTCGTTCAGAAACACCTGCCGGAGGCGGAGGGAGCCGGGGTTACGCTGCACCTGGGAGTCATGGAGCCGGTCCGGGCACTGGCAGACATCGAGCTGTGCGAACGGATTCTGGACAACCTGATCGGAAACGCTATCAGACATTCGCCTCCCGATAACACGGTCCTGCTGTCGGTGTGCGCCGAAACGAGTGGCGCGAGCATCGCCGTGGTGGACGCCGGCCCGGGCATTCCTCCGGATCAGATCGACCATGTCTTCGAGCCCTTTTTTCAGGGCAACACCCGTTCCCGGGTCGGGCACGCGGGGCTGGGACTGGCCATTGCCCAGCGGCTGGCCAGGCTTCAGGATGGTCGTATTTCAGTAAACAACCGGCCCGGGGGTGGTGCCGAATTCCGGCTCTGGTTGCCTCCGGCTGACAAGGCGATCACCGGTAGGAATGGATAACCCGGATCGTTATGGATTCGTGATAAACGGAAAACGGTTTTGTGAAACCTCAGCGTTAGGCTGATCGTACTGAATGATCAGAGGAGGTGTTTATGAAACGCAAAACGATTGGGGCAGTGTTCACCCTGGCTGTAGCGCTGGCCGCGTCAGTCTTTGCCCTTCAGGCGTCGGCTGAAAAGCAGACCAGGGCCGATACACAATTCGCACCGGATAATCCGGATCTGTCGGTCGCGACGTTCGCCGGCGGCTGTTTCTGGTGTGTGGAGGCCGGTTTCGAGAAGATTCCCGGCGTGGTTGAGGCGGTGTCCGGCTACGCGGGTGGCGATGTGGACAATCCCTCATACGAACAGGTCTCTTCCGGCGGTACCGGCCATACCGAATCCGTGCAGGTCTATTACGATCCCACGAAGATGACCTACGAAGGGTTGTTACAGGGCTTCTGGCGGATGATGGACCCGACCGATGCCAAGGGTCAGTTTGTGGACCGGGGCAACCAGTACCGGCCGGTGATTTTCTACCATAACGAGGCGCAGAAGCGGCAAGCTGAAGCTGCCAAGGCGAAGCTGCAAGCGTCCGGCATCTACGACAAGCCGGTCGTGGTGGCGATCGAACCCCTGAAGAAGTTCTGGCCTGCGGAAAAATACCACCAGGACTACTACGAGAAGAATCCGATCCGGTACCACTTCTACACCTTCAATTCGGGCCGCTACCAGTTTATCGAGAAGGTGTATGGCGAAGACTATGAGCTGGATTTCTCCCGCTTCAAGCCCGATGCCATGAATGCGCCATCGGCCAGCAAGGGGTTTGATCCGGATGCCTTCACCAAACCGGACGATCAGACGCTCAGGCAGGAACTGACGGATCTGCAGTACGAGGTGACCCAGGAGGAGGGCACTGAGCCGCCCTATGACAACCGGTACTGGAACAATAAACGGGCGGGACTCTATGTCGACATCGTTTCCGGGGAACCGCTGTTCTCGTCCCGGGACAAGTTTTCATCCGGCACCGGATGGCCCAGCTTTACCCGGCCGATCAAACCGGATGCGGTGGTTGAAAAGAAGGACACCTCGTTCTTCACGACCCGCACGGAAATCCGCAGCCGGTACGCCGATTCCCATCTGGGACACGTGTTTGATGACGGTCCTGCGCCCACGGGATTGCGGTATTGCATGAACTCGGCGGCCATGCGCTTCATCCCGCTCGACGACATGGCTGCTGAGGGCTATGGCCAATACATCGACCAGGTGAAAGGCGAATCCGGGTCCGGGAATTAAAGCCAGAGATCCCGGACCGGGGTGTCCGGTCTGAAATGATGCCAGATTTGCGCCTGTAGCAGCTCCGATGTCGCCAGGGCATCGATCAGGGCATTGTGAGAGGCGTAGTGGGGAAGCCCGTAGCGGGCCCGGCTGTCCGCCAGTCGGATCGACACGGGCTTTTTTCCCATCAGCCGTTGCCAACGGCTCGGGCGACGGTCGGGGTGAAGGTGAGCCTCGATCGCCATGGTGTCGAGGACGGGAAACCGGATGCCCTCACCCAGTCGCCATTGCAGGGCGACGTCCAGGAACGGTCGTTCGATGTCCCGATAGTGGACGACGGGGATGCGTCCGTTCAGGAAGCTGAAAAGCCTGTCCAGAACCTCGCCCAGATCCGGGGCCTCATCGATATCGCTGTGGGTAATGCCATGAATGGTAATGGAGGTCTGGTGCAGCGGCAGGGCCGGTCGAACCACCTGGTGCCAGCAGTGATTCAGTTCGATGGCATTCAGGGTAAACGGCACCGCGCCAACGCTGACAATGGAGTGCTGGCTCGGGTCCAGCCCCGTTGTCTCGAAGTCGAGAGCCACCAGGGGAACGTCGGAAATCGGCGTTTCCGGATCGACACATCCGGCCTCGTAGAAGGCCTTGAGTAACGGTGTCCTGGCCTGTTTTGCCAGGGCGGCATACTGGTCCGGCCAGGGGAGACTATGAAGGTTTCCCGCATTTGCTGGATTACTGGGCATTGCGACCCACCTGGGCGTTGTACCGGAACCGGAGGAATTTCTGGGCATTGCTGACGACCTGGAACGCATCCTTCAGGTGACTGCGTTCGAAGGGTGACAGGTCTTCGGGGCGGACATTGTTGTCCGGTTCCCGGTCGGCCTCGATCGCCAGTGCCTGATGCCGTATCCGGACGATGGAGATGAACTCCAGGGCGTCCCTGAGGTTGCCCAGGTCGTCCTCCAGCAGCAACTTGGTCTTGCCGATCGCCTGGAGCCGGTCGAAGGAATTCTGGGCCCGGGAGCCGCACGCCAGCGCGTGCACCCGGATCAGATCCGACACCGGTGCTGTGCCCCGTCGCTTGAGGTTGAAGGTCTTTCGGTGCTGGCCGTCCTCTTCCAGTACGAACGTCCGGAAGAATCCCAGTGGCGGTGTACGGTTCAGCGCATTACGGGCCAGCAGCGTAAGGAAGCGCTGACTGTGGCTGGCTTTCTCGGCCACCAGGGTTTTCAGCGATTCGGCGAATTCGGTGTGGCCATGGATGCCATCCAGGTCGAAGAAAATATTGCTGTTGAGCAGGGCGTCGGCCCTGGGGTTCTCGATCCAGTCGGTGAAGTACCGCTTCCAGACGGCCAGTGGCTGTCGCCATTTCGGGTTGGTCGCCATGATGTCCCCAGTGCAGTACTTGTAGCCACATTCGGCGAGGCCGTCGCTGACGAATTTGGCCAGCGCGAGGAAGTAGGGATCATGCTCCTCCGGCACGTAGCTGTCGTCCAGGATCATGGCATTGTCCTGGTCGGTCACCACCAGCTGCTCGTCCCGGGCCATGGAGCCGAGCGCCATGAAGCAATAGGGAATCGGGGGCGGCCCGAGTTGCTCCTCGCCGAGTTCGAGCAGTCTCTGGGTAAAGCTGCGACCAATCCCGGCCATGGCACTGCCGATCATATGGGAGTTGGCGTCCTCGTTGACCATCCGGACAAAGGTGTCCCGTACGCCCAGGCTGATACGCTTCAGCCCTTTGACGTTGGTTTGCTGGTAGATGTTGCTGACCAGGTAGAGGCTGCTCTGACTTTCGTATTTCACGATATCCGAAAGGGCGATGACCCCACGCACTTCGTCCCTGTCCATCACCGGAAGATGGTGAACGTTGTTGTGCAACATGGTGAGCATGGCTTCGAAGATAAACGAGTTGGCGCGGATCGTGATCAGGTCTTCGGACATGATGTCCGAGATGGGTGTCTCGGAGGGCAGGGCTTCAGTGACGGCGCGGGTGCGCAGATCCCGGTCGGTGATGATGCCGTGCAGTTTCGGCGTGTCGCCGGTTTCGTCCATCAGGAGCAGCGCCGATACGCCCTGGTCGGTCATGATCCGCGCTGCCTCCTGCAGGCGCACGGTGGAGGGGGCCGAAACAACCGCGCGGGAGATAAGACGGGTGACGCGGGAGGTCATCAGGTCGTTGGACTTCTCCCGTCGGGAAAGCGCGGAGCGCAGGCGGCTCCGATCCTCGATCTCGACAAAATCCGCGAAGTTTTCGTCGTTCTCGAAGAGGAACTGAAAGATGTCATCCGGAATCCGGTAAACCAGGGTGTCTTCGAGGGCCTTGGCCGGGAAACGGGTCTTCTTGTGCATCAGCAACCCGAATTGCCCGAAAATCTCCCCCTCGCCGAGCCGGCTGTAGAGCTCTCCGGAGCGCCGGAAGACCTCCACCGCACCGCTGCGAATGTAATACAACCAGGTGTTGGCGGCGCCGAACTCAAGAATCGTGGTGCCGGCCCGGAAATACTGGATTTCGATATTTTCAACGACCTGATCGAGAAGCGCTTCGGGCATCTCGTCGAATGGCGGGAATTGGGCCATGTGGTTGCGGATGTCGATGAGCTCCGGCTGCATAACGCTCCCTGATGGGCGATCCGTGGATACTGAAAAATGTCAGTTAATCAAGGACTATAGCAACACCCGGAGGCACTGGCCACGGCCGATGCCGGATCGATTCGATTGACCACTATGCAGGCAATTGCTAGCCTTGCCGCACTTTTTCAGGTGTCCGTCGCAAAGCGCGACGGGTGAAACGGGAAATCGGTGAGCCTGGTGAAACCCACTGGTGCAAGTCCGATGCTGCCCCCGCAACGGTAAGCAGGAACCGGCGATCTGTCGCGCCACTGTGCCCTCGGCATGGGAAGGTGATCGCCCGGGAACCCATGGTTCCGCCTGTAAGCCCGGAGACCGGCCTGGAAAACACACCCGGAGCTGCGGTGGGCGGCTTGGGTGGGCGACGTCCGGCCCTGCTGAGCATCCCGTCTTCCGCCTGCCCTCCCTCTGTCCGCGATCCGAACCTGATTTCCCGTGCGGGTGCGCGCGGTCAGCGGAGAACCAGCAATGTCCAAGAAGTGCTTTCCTGTCCCCTTGCTAGGCGCGAGCCTGGTCTTCCTGCCCATCACAACCCTGGCTCAATCCAACGCCGGTACCGAGGGTTCCGAACTGGACCCGATCGTCGTCACCGCAACTCTCGGCCCGGAGACCGTGGGCGAGAGTCTGTCCTCGGTCACGGTGATCGACCAGGACACAATCCGTCGTCAGCAGCCGGCCGAGTTCCGCGATCTGTTGAGGGCGCAGCCGGGTATCAATGTGGTTTCCGACGGAAGTTACGGCAAAACCACCAGCGTGTTCCTGCGTGGCGCGGGAAGTTCCGGTACGGTCCTGTTGCTGGATGGTATCCGTCTGCGCTCTGCCACGGCGGGCATTCCGCCATGGCAGTTCCTGCCGACGGATCTGATCGATCGCGTTGAGCTGGTTCGGGGTGCCAAGAGTTCCCTCTACGGCGCCGACGCCGTTGGTGGCGTCGTGCAGGCGTTCACCCTGACTCCGTCCGAGGGCCAGCGTGGTTGGATGGATGTGGCCGGTGGCTCCCATGATACCCGTTCCACATCTGCTGGGCTGGCGGCCACGGAAGACAACACCTCAGTTTTGCTCGGTGGTCTCTATTCGGATACTGATGGCACTAATCTGCGTAAAGGCGGTGAAGACCGTGGCTACCGTAATGCAGCGGGTCTGGCCAAGGTCAGTCACAGGTTTGAACGTGGTGGTGGCGTCGGCGTCACGGTGCTGCAATCCCAGGGTAATACCGAGTTCGAAGGGGGCGATACCGACTTCATGATCCGGGCAGCCGGGCTGCATCTGGAGGCGGTCGCAAGCGATTACTGGCGGACCCGCATCCAGTTTTCCGAGTCGCGGGACGAACAGGAAACCTTTGGCGACTATCCCAGTGTCTACAACACGCTGTCCCGGTCGGCCCGTTGGGAAAACACCCTGACAGCGGGCGTGCATGAGCTGGTCCTGGGCTCCGAAATTTCGCAGGACGAAGTGGGCGGCAGCGACCAGTTTGCCGAGGACAGCCGCACCAATACCGCCGTGTTCGGCCAGGGCCGGCTGAACTTCGGAGCTACGAACGTCACCGGCAGCCTGCGCATGGATGACAATGAGGCCTACGGCCGGAATGAGACCGGTGGCATTGCCCTCGGACACGAGTTGGACCGCTCGCATCGCGTTCGGCTCAGCTACGCGACGTCCTTTCGTGCTCCCACGTTCAACGACCTGTACCTGGTGACCCCTTACTACAGCGGCAATCCGGATCTGCAGCCGGAGAAAGGCCGTATGGTCGAAGCCGGATTTTCCGGCCGGTACCAGACCTGGTTCTGGGATGTGGCGGTTTATCAGAACGAAGTCCGGGACCTGATCACCTATGTGTCGGATCCGGTTACCTGGCAGGGCACGATGGAAAACGTGGAAACCGCCCGCATTCGGGGGATTGAGTGGACGTCCGGTTACCGTACCAGCCAGTGGGACCTTCAGGCAGCGCTCACCTATGCCGATGCCGAGAACCGCGATACCAACAAACGCCTGCCCCGACGGGCCCGGAAAACCGCCCGCCTGGACGTGGACCGGCTGTTCGATCAGTGGTCGGTCGGTGCCACCCTGGTGGCCGAGGGCAATCGCTACAACGATGCGGCCAACAGCCAGTTGCTGCCTGGCTATGGCACCATGGACCTGCGCGGAACCTGGCAGTTCCTGCCGGGCTGGTCCGGGCAGTTGAAGGTCGCCAATGTCTTTGACCGTCGTTACGCCGCCAGTCTGGGCTATGACAGTACCACCATGGAAAACTTCCGTTATCTGGCAGCCGGTCGGACGTTTCTGGCGTCGGTGCGCTATGATTTCGGCCACTAACCCACTCAAAAAAGCGGCGTAACACCCTATGCGGGCGCATCCGATTCTGGCACTGGTCCTCTGGTTGATCCCCCTGGCGGGGTTCGCGGCCGATCTCTGTGCCAGCGATGCGCTCGACCGTCGCGTCTGTCTGCCTGATCCCGCCAGGCGGGTCGTTTCCCTGTCACCGGGAACCACGGAACTGCTGTTTTCCGCCGGAGCCGGTGCGTCGGTGCTCGCGGTCAGCGCGTGGAGTGACTACCCGCCGGCGGCTCGGGAGCTTCCCAGGGTCGGCGACAGTACCCGCCTGGATCTCGAGGCCATTGTTGCCCTGCAGCCGGATCTGGTGGTGGCATGGACCGACGGCAATTCCCGGGCCCAGCTCGACCGGATTTCCGCATTGGGTATTCCGGTGTTCTGGCTGGCGCCAAGACAGTTCCAGGCGATCGCAAGCGCGGTGGAAACGCTGGGGATATTGACCGGACACGCTGCCCTTGCCCGGCAAAGGGCGGCCGGCTTTCGGCGCGAACTGGAGAGTTTGCGGGCTCGCTTTGGCGATGCCCCGCCGGTTCGCGTGTTCTATCAGGTCTGGGGCGAACCGTTGATGACCGTGAACGGCGAGGAATTGATCAGCAAGGCGATTGCCCTTTGCGGCGGTGTGAACGTGTTCGCCGATTCGCCCCGCCTGGTCCCACGGGTTTCTCGGGAAGCGGTGATTGCCACCGATCCCCAGGCGATCCTGACTGCGGGTCGTGGGGGGGATGGCCTGGCATCCTGGCGGGCGTTCCCGGGCCTGGCGGCTGTTGAGCGGGGTAACCTGTTCGCCCTGACGCCGGACCTGTTGCAACGGCCCACGCTGAGAATGCTGGATGGGACGCGCGAATTGTGCCAGACACTGGAGACCGCCCGTGATCGTCTCTGACCGGCGTCGTGCCCTCGGTGTGCTGCTGGTGCTGGCGGTGGTAGCCGTTGCGGGCTCACTCACTATCGGCAGTGTCCCCCTGCATCCCGGGGACGTGGTATCGGTTCTGTTTGGTGGCGGCGACGAACTGCAGCGTACCCTGATTCTGGATCTCCGACTGCCCCGGACCCTGAGTGCTTTCGCCACCGGCGGGCTGTTGGCGGTGGCGGGAGCCTTGATGCAGGTGCTGTTGAGAAACCCACTGGCAGATCCCTACGTTCTGGGTCTGTCCGGCGGGGCGGCGGTCGGCGCGCTTATGGCCATGCTGGGCGGCGTTGCCGGCTGGCTGGTGTCTGGCTCCGCATTCGCCGGGGCGATGCTGTCGACCCTGCTGGTGTTCGGTCTGGCCCATGGCAGCGGCAGCTGGACTCCGGCCCGGCTTCTGCTTACCGGTGTGGTGGTGGCAGCCGGTTGGGGGGCGTTGATGACACTGCTGCTCGCCATGGCCCCAACCAGCCGATTGCCCGGAATGCTGTACTGGCTGATGGGGGATCTGTCTCATGCCGGATCGCCCTGGCCAGCGCTGGCGGTGCTGGTGGTGGTTTGCGTGCTTCTGTTTCCCCTGGGGCGCACCCTGAATGTCCTGGCACGGGGGCATGTCCAGGCGGCGGTGCTGGGTGTGTCGGTCCGTCCACTCGAATGGCTGGTCTACCTGCTTGCCAGTCTTCTGACATCGGTGGCGGTGACCACCGCAGGCACGGTCGGTTTTGTCGGACTGGTGGTACCGCACATGCTGCGGCTTCTGATCGGCAACGATCAGCGCCTGATCCTGCCGGCCTGCGCCCTGGCCGGAGGCACCCTGGTGCTGGTGGCCGATACCGTGGCAAGGGTGGTGATCGCGCCGGAACAGCTACCGGTCGGCGTGATCACGGCGCTCATGGGCGTGCCCACGTTCCTCTACCTGCTGTACCGGAGTCGCTGACATGAGTGTTCTGGAGACGGACGAGCTGGTCATCGATATTCCCGGCAGGGCGTCGGGATCTGCCCTGTCCCTCACCGTCTCGCCCGGGGAGGTCTGGGGCGTACTCGGTCCGAATGGGGTCGGCAAGACAACGCTGCTGCACACCCTTGCGGGACTCCGTACACCCCGGTCCGGTCAGGTCCGGCTCGATGGCAACCTGCTCGCGGACATGGGACGGCGACGGATTGCCCGGCACCTGGGGCTGGTGTTTCAGGAACACCAGGATGGATTCCCGGCGACGGTTCTGGAAACCGCACTGGTGGGGCGTCACCCCTGGCTGTCTCCCTGGCAGATGGAGTCGGCATCGGACCTCGGCCGGGCCCGGGACGCGCTGGCACGGATGGATGCCGTCGATCTGGAGCATCGGCTGGTGCACACCCTGTCCGGCGGAGAACGCCAGCGGGTCAGCATCGCCACGGTGCTCACCCAGAACCCGGGCATCTGGCTGCTCGATGAACCGACGAATCACCTGGACCTGCATCATCAGGTGGCGGTCATGAAACTGCTGCGGGAGCTGGCCGGAACCGGTCGCGCCATCCTGATGGGACTCCACGACCTGAATCTTGCGGCGCGATGGTGTGACCAGGTCCTGCTGATGTTTCCCGACGGTCAGGCCTGTTGGGGACCGGTGCGCGAGATGCTGCTCCCGTCGGTGCTTGAATCGCTGTATGGCCAGCGGCTCAAGGCGACCGAACTGGACGGATGCCCGGTATTCATTCCGGTTTGACGGGCGCTGTCAGGGATTTCCGGTCGCTGGCCGGCAGCCAGATCTCGACACAAAGGCCGGATTGGCCATCCGAGCGATCGCCGAGCGTCAGACTGCCCTTGTGAAGATCGGCAATCCGTCTGGCAATGGCGAGGCCAAGACCGGCGCCCGCGCCCTGGCGCTGATCCAGCCGGGTAAAGCGGCTCAGTGCCCGCTCCCGATCCTCCACGGCAATGCCCGGTCCCTGATCGCAGATCTGCACCAGGAATCCGCCTGCTTCCTCCCGCATGGTGGTTGTCACTCTGGTGCCGGGTGGGCTGTACTGGATCGCATTGGCCAGCAGCGAGCGCATCATCGTATTAATCAGTGCGCTGTGACAGGACACCATCGCCAGCACGCACTGGTTGTCCAGTTCCGGTTCGATCTGCTTCTTGAGGGCCAGCGGCACCACATCGGCGATGCTCTGTTCGATCAGTTCCGCCAGGTTCACAGGTTCTGCGTGAAAGCCGGTGCCGGCATCGACCCGGCTGAGCAGCAGCATCTGCTCGACGAGGTGCACCATCCGGTCCACGGATTCGGTCAGGGAATCGAATTCCTCCGGGTGGCGTGTGGCAAGCCTTTCGAGATTCAGGCGCAGGGCCGAGAGTGGCGTCCGTAGTTCATGGGCGGCGTCGGCAGAGAATCGTCGTTCACGTTCGAGTGCCTGGTTCAGGCGTCGCAGGAGGCCGTTTACGGCCTGAACCAGGCCCGCCACTTCCTTGGGTGCCTGACGGTCGTCCAGCGGGTGTATGCGTTCGGGTGCCATGTTCCGGATCGGCTTTTCCAGGATGCGCAGCGGTCGGAAGCCGAGCTGGATGGAAATGATCACGCCAATCACCAGCAGAGGCAGAATCACCACCAGGGGCAGTACGTTGGCCAGGGCGATTTCCCGACTGAGTTCATCGCGGACGTCTTCCCGCTGCGCACTTCGTATCCAGAAACCGCTTACTGGATCCTGCAGGGTGAATGTCCGCCACCGGTAGTCGGTCAGTGATCGCCAGGCAAATCCCGGTTGAAGCCCCCTGGATTCGTCCATAGGCAGCGTGTCGAGTATCGGCTTGCCGTTCGGAGCCCATACCTCAAAGGCAATCTTTCTCTCGTATTTGTGTCCCGCACCGCCGGGCAGAATTTCATCATCGCCATTACTTTCCCCGTTTGCTGGCTGGGGTAATGCCAGCGTGCGGGTGAGTATTGCCGCCAACTGATTGGTGGGCTGGTCGGGAGCCAGATTCTGAACCAGTCCCTGGACGATCCGCGTGTTCTGGGCGAGCTCGGCATCGAACAGCTCCTCGAGCTGATGGTCGCTGACCACAAAATCCCAGATGGCGGCGACGGATGCGATCAGAAAGACCGTGCTGGTGATCAGGATGGTCAGCTTGCGGGTCAGACTCATGCGGACTCCCCGGCGGCAGTGCTGTCGAGCATATAACCCACGCCGCGCACCGTCCGGATCGTGTGTTTGCCAACCCGTCGTCGTAGGTGGTGAATGTGGACTTCGAGTGCGTTACTTTCGACGCCCTGTTCCCAGCCATACAGCTGTTCCTCCAGTCGCCGGCGGGTCGCCACCTGATTGGGGTGGCGCATCAGGTAATGCAGGATCTGGAATTCGCTCTTGGGCAGGGCAACGCTGTCGCCATCGATTGCCAGCTGGGCGGTCTGGGTGTCCAGAGTGAGGCGTCCGACGCTGAGCCCCGAGACCGCGCTGCTGGCAGAGCCCCGGCGGGTCACCGCGCGAATCCTGGCCTTGAGCTCGGCCATGGCAAAGGGTTTGGTAAGGTAATCGTCGGCTCCGGCATCCAGACCATTGAGCTTCTCATCCAGGGTTGTTCGCGCGGTCAGGATGATGACGGGGACATGGTTCCCCTGCTGCCGGAGCCGTTTGACGATGTCCAGGCCGTCGACCCGGGGGAGGGTCAGATCCAGGATCACCAGGTCAAAATGCTCCTCGCACAGGGCATTCATGGCCTGCTGGCCGTCGTCCAGCCAGTCCACGGTATTGTGGTTCTCCCGCAGCATGTCGAGCATGGTGCGGGCGAGCATGTGATCGTCCTCTACCAGTAATATCCGCATGTATCCGTTCCACCAATAAAAAAGCCCACGTCCTGGCGTGGGCCTTTGATGATGCCAGTCCGATCGATCAGTCGTCGATCTCTTCCTTTACGGGCTTGCCGTTAACCGGATTGTAGTAGATTTCGACACGCTTTCCGTCTTTCTGCCAACCGTAGATTTCATAGCAGTTGGTGTCTGTCACTTCAAAGCGCTTGATCTTGTAGCCCTGTTCCTCAAGAGATTGACGAAACATGTCCTGATCCTTCCAGGATGACTTGGGTGCGCTGGTACACTCCGGCTCAGCCAGGGCCATTCCGGAAACAGTGGTCGCAAGGGCCAGGGTCAGGGCTTTGGTGATCGTCTTTGCTTTCATGGTAACTCCTTTTTGAGTGATAAACGCAAGGTCACGCTCAGGCGAGGTCATCGCCGCTCGGCGGGCGTTTTTTGCCGGTGATCATGGCGCGCGGCAGGTTTTCACCGTGACGCCGACTGGCTACAAACACCCCGGCAAGGTGTGCAACCACAAGAACCATGACGCCGTCTGCCAGGAAGCCATGGGTTTCCTCCACCCATTCCACACCCCAGAACATGTCGGTGGTCTGGAGCCAGCCGGTGAACGCGGTTGCCGCCAGGGCAATCATCAGCATGACCACCATGGCACCGCCGGCAGGGTTGTGGCCGATGTGCCGGCGTTCGCGTTTGGCCACAATGTCACCCAGGTAGTCCAGAACGACCCGGGGGTGATGAACGAAGTGGCGGAATCGGGCGTAGTGGGAACCGACGAGACCCCAGATAACCCGGAAGGTCAGCAGCCCGGCGATGATGTAGCCAGAGATCTCGTGGGGATCGTCCCATTCGCCTCCGGTAATCCAGGAAAACGTGAAACAGGCAACCAGGGCCCAGTGGAAAATGCGGACCAGAGGGTCCCACACGCGAACGGATTCAGGCATTGTCTGCTCCTTTGGAAGATTGAGTGGTGACGGTGGACTTCGAATTCACCGGAATGCGGAAAAGGATATAGCGACGGTTGTGGTCAATCTGCTCTGCCCGGGCGTCCAGCTTTTGCCGGAGTGTCCGATCGTTTTTCGGGACGGCCAGCAGCATGGGACGTTCCAGAGTGCCCGAGGCCAGTTTCTCGTTAAGCGTCTCGGACGGGATGGACTGGACTTCCCCTTCACCGTAGAAGCGGGCGGAAAACGGTGGCTTGTCGAGGTACACCAGCGGATGGTTCGCCAGATCCGAGCGCGCACGGGAGCGTTCGATCATGGCTTTCTCCGTCTTCAGGTCGTCCGGATGCAGGCTGAGCCAGAGTGTGGCGCCGGCACACAGCACGGGTGCTGCCAGAATGCTGGCTACGACGAGGTTTCGGCCCGTTCTTGCTGGCTCGCGGGGCAGCAGGTTGGAAACCAGTACCGCCAGGAAAGGCAGACCCGGCAGCACATAGGTCCAGAGGATATTGCCGGCCAGCGTGAAGAACAGGGCGGGCGTCAGTGCTGCGCCGATCACCAGGCCGGTTACGCCCCGAGTCCGTGTCAGCCATTGGTTCTGATCGCCGTTCCGACGCCACTGCTTTTTAATCCACCCGCCCAGCGCAATCAGTCCCCACGGGAAGCTCGCCAGAACCAGATACAGCCAGATGGTGCCTCGCGGGAAGTCGTGGGCATCACCGTACAGATCGCCCTGCCAGTTACTCACCAGGAAGCGCTTGATGTGCTCGCCGACGATGAAGTAATCCAGGAAGCCCGGGGTCTTGAGCTCGGCCAGGATGTACCAGGGCAACACCAGCACCAGCATGGCCAGCGTGCCGCGGACCCAGGGCAGACACTGCCAGAGCCGTTGCCACTGCCGGCTTAACAGGGCCCAGAAGAACACGGGCGCGCCGGTCAGAACCACGGCAACCGGACCCTTTGCCAGGAGGCCAATGACCAGCCCCAGGAAGAACAGCCAGGCCCAGCGTTCGCTGCCACCCTGCAGTCGGACAATCAGGCCCGTAAGAATCATGGTGGTGCCCAGCGCCAGGAAGGAATCGGTCATTACGGTTCCCGCGCTGACGAACCCCAGTGCCATGGTGGCGTAAATCAGTGCTGCCCAGAGACCGGCGCGCTGCGCGCTGTCGGATGCCTTTTCCGGATGCAGCGCCACCCGCGTGGCATAGACGAGGTAAACGATACCGACGTTCGCCAGCCAGGACGGCAAGCGTGCCGCGAACTCGTTGAAACCGAACAGTTTGAACGACAGGGCCTGACACCAGAAGGAGAACGGTGGCTTGCCCCAGAAAGGCACGCCCGCATCGAACCAGGGTGTGATCCAGTCGCCGCTGGTGGCCATGACCCGGGCGATTTCCGCATAGCGGGGCTCGGTGGTATCCGCCATGGGCAACAGGGCAGACAGTCCGAGCCGGAGTGCCAGGATCGACACCAGGGTCCAGAAAAGGGTATTAACCGTGCGGGTCATCGCTGGCCACTCTCAGTGAAGGAACAGATTCATCGGCATGGTCGTTGCTGTCGTCAGCGACGATGAAGACCGGTCGTTGTTTGGTTTCCATGTAGATCCGGCCCACGTATTCACCCAACAGCCCTACGCACAGTAACTGCACGCCGGAGAGAAAGGTGATCATGGCGATCATGGAGGCGTAACCCGGCGTGGAAATGCCCAGCATCAGCGCCTTCAGTACCTGCCAGGCACCGAAAAATCCCCCGGCCGCAGCGGCCAGAAAGCCAAGGATCAGCGCAATGCGCAGCGGGCGGGTGGAGAAGGAGGTAATGCCCTCCATGGCCAGGTGCATCAGTTTGAAATAGTTCCACTTCGTGGTGCCCGCAGCCCGCGGATCGCGATCGAATTCCAGCGTGACGGTCGGCATGCCCACCCAGGCAAACATGCCCTTCAGATAGCGGTTGCGCTCGGGCAGCTGATTCAGGGCGTCGACGGTGCGCCGGCTCATCAGGCGGAAATCACCGATGTCCACGGGAATGGGGGCATCGCTGATACGGTTGATCAGGCGATAGAAGAGTGACGCCGTGGTGCGTTTGAGCCAGCTTTCGCCGCAGCGTGAGCGGCGCTTCATCAACACGACGTCGGCACCTTTGTGCCACTCCGACATCATTTCCGGGATCAGTTCCGGTGGATCCTGCAGGTCGGCGTCGATCAGCACGACGGCGTCTCCGCGGGCATGCTGGAGTCCGGCGCTCACCGCGGCTTCTTTCCCGAAGTTCCTGGACAGCTGCAGTATCCGGATATCCTTGTGACGGCGCCGTGCCTGCATCAGCAGGGCCACGGAATTGTCCTGGCTGCCGTCATCGACGAACAGGAGCTCTACCTCTCCCTCGATTTGCCGGCTGACCATGGCCAGTCGATTCAGCAGGGTAGGCAGAACGTCGGCCTCGTTGTGAACCGGGACGACGATGCTGAGAGTGATGTTATTCCGGGGTTTCATCGGGTGCCTCGTGGAACACGAATCTTTGGGCGAACAGGAAGTTGGCCAGCGCAACCACCGCCGTAGCGATGCCCTGTGACCAGACGATGCCTGCTCCGGCGCCGATCAGCGCGGAAAAGGCGACGAGATTGAGAACCCACCCCAGTGCGGCGCCGGCAAGATACCGGGGAAAGGCAACACCGTGTGCCAGGTTGGATTCGAAGGTGAAGCGGTGCTGGGCGAGGTAGTTGACCAGCAGCCCGACGCCGGCACCAATCGACGTAGCCACCCGTGCGTCCACCCCTGTCTGCACCAGTGCCCACATGGTGAGCCAGTGAATAAGGGTGGCGCCGCCGCCGGCGACCAGAAACCGGGGCAATCGGCCGAGTCGGGTTTCAAGCATGGTCAGTAGTTTCATTGAACCTCATGAAGGTTTTGCTGCAATTCAGTCACGGGTTGTCACTTTAGAGTTTCTTTCTTAAGCAAGCCTTAACGCAGGTCACTTGCAAAGCTTAAGGCCCTCATAAGCTTTCTGTCAGATTAGCTTAAGACTGGTTTAAGGCGGCCTGCCTAGTCTGGTTTGCGTCGTAGAAGTCTCGCCTGATCGGGCGACCGGAGAGTGCAATGACAGACCCCTTGATGATGTCCACGTGTTGTCCCCTGGATTCGGGAGACGTGGTTCCCGTCCTGCGCTGCGGTCGGCGTTGGTTGAGCGAGATACTCCCGGGAACCGGTGTCGCCGAGCTGGTCACCGGTTTTATTCGCCAGCGGTTCCTCATGGCCTACGGAGCCGAGCCGGTCCTGCGGATTCCGGGACTGCTGGCCCTGACGACCGGGCAGGGGTCCCTGCTCGCGGCGGTCGGCGTCCGTGATGCCAGTCGTGAACGTCTGTTCCTGGAGGACTACCTGACGGTGCCCGTGGAAGACGTCATGCCGCGGCCCGGCCTTTCACGTCACCGGATTGCGGAAATCGCTCACCTGGCGGGTGTCGAAGCGGGGGTGAGTCAGTATCTGTTCACGACGCTGGCACTGTGGCTGAACGCCGCGGGGTTTGAATGGGTGGTCTGCACCGGCACTGGCCAGCTGCGCAACAGCTTTCATCGCCTGGGTATCGATACGCAGGTGCTGGCGGAGGCCGATCCGCTGCGGTTGCCCGATCAGGGCGCGGGGTGGGGCCGCTATTACGAACACCGGCCGGTTGTCATGGCAATCCATGTGCAGGACACCATCGCTGCGCTTGAAGGCACAGGTCTTTTGCGCCTCGCACGTTTTCTGTCCGCACCGAACACCCGAATTTCTTCCAACGGAGGCCGATATGGCGTTATTGCCTGAGCTCCTGAAAAAGCAGGCTGAAGAACATCCCTCGGACATCGCGCTACAGGCAGGCGATACGGTCCTTACCTACGCCCAGACCATGGCCGCCGTGGAGGCTCTGGCGGATAAGCTCAGGCACAGTGGACTGAAGCGGGTCGGCCTGTGCGGCGATAACTCATTGCCCTGGGTCCTGGCCGATCTGGCCTGCCTCATGGCGGGCGTTGTCTGTGTGCCGGTGCCGGTGTTTTTCTCCCGTGCACAGACCGAGCATCTGACGGAGCGGGCCGGACTGGAAGCACTGCTGTCGGATGAGACACTGCCCGACAGCGAACCACTGGGACACGGCGTCCGGTTCCGTCATCTTCCGGTGTCCGCCGCCTCAGCCTGGATGCCGGAACAGACCGCCAAAATTACCTTTACCTCCGGCAGCACCGGCACACCCAAGGGGGGCTGTCTCTCGACCGAGCAGATGACGGCCACCACCCTGGCACTCAGGGCCCGACTGGATGGTGTGTCCATGCGCCATCACCTGTGCATCCTGCCGCTGGCAACGCTGCTTGAGAACATTGCCGGTGTTTACCTGCCACTGCTGATGGGGGCCACGGTCTCGGTCGCACCCTTGGACAGCCTCGGGATGACCGGCAGCAGCGGACTCAACCTGGAACGACTGGTGCAGGGGATCAACCGGGTGGCTCCGGAATCCCTCATCCTGGTACCGGAACTGGCGATGGCGCTGGTCGGAGCGACCGAACAGGGAATGCTGGACCCGTCGAGCTTCCGCTTCCTTGCGGTCGGCGGTGGCCGGGTATCCCCCGACCTCCTGATACGCGGCCGCAATGCAGGGTTGCCGCTCTACGAGGGCTATGGCCTGTCGGAGTGCGGCTCTGTGGTGGCACTTAATGTCCCGGGCGGTGAGTGCTCCGAGTCCGTTGGGCGACCGTTGTCCCACGTTGAGGTGACAGTCGATGACGAGGGTCACATCCGGGTCCGGGGCAATACCCACCTCGGTTACCTGGGCGATGAGCCGGAGCCTGATGGCTGGCTTGATACCGGTGATATCGGTGCCATCGACGAAGCGGGCTTCCTGTCCGTCAGCGGGCGGGCGAAGAACCTGCTGATCACCAGTTTCGGGCGGAATATCAGTCCGGAATGGCTGGAGAGCGAACTGGTTCAATCGGTAGGTGCCCGCCAGGCGGTGGTGTTCGGTGATGGAGAAGCCCATCCCCGCGCCCTGCTGGTGGTCCCGGACGGGCGGGCGCCGGAAACCATCCGCACGCAGGTGAGCGAGCTCAATGCCGGGCTGCCCGACTACGCGCAGCTGGAAGCCGTCTACATTCTGCGACAGCCGCTGACCCAGGCCCGGGGTTACGTGACCGCCAACGGCCGGCCCGTCCGGCACCAGATATCCACCGACCTTCCGACCCTGATGGCCGGCGCTTTTCCCCTTTTTCTGAACCTGACCGATGAAGTGTCAGGCTCTGCCAACACGCCAGGAGAAACCACTATGGCATTTTTCGACCGTCTTCAATCCGAAACCGCCGAAGCGCGGGCCCACGTGACAGGTGCCCCTGTGATCGGAGCCATCCGTGAGGGCCGCTTCTCCCTGGAGGGCTACACCTGGTTCCTGACCCAGGCCTATCATCACGTGAAACACACCGTGCCGTTGATGATGGCCTGTGGCGGCCGTCTGCCAGAGCGTCTCGAGGACGTTCGCAAGGCGCTGGTGGAATACATCGAGGAGGAATACGGCCATCACGAGTGGATCCTCAATGATCTGGAGGCCTGCGGCGTCGACAAGGACAGCGTGCGTCATGGTCAGCCCGACGTGTCCATCGAGTTGATGATTGCTTACCTGTACGACCGGATCAACCGCGGCAACCCGGCGGCTTTCTTCGGTATGGTCCAGGTGCTGGAGGGAACCTCGATTGAGCTGGCTACGCCGCTGGGCGAGGCGATCCAGACGCAGCTGGAACTGCCCAATCAGGCGTTCAGTTACCTGTATTCCCATGGGGCGCTGGACCAGGATCATTTCGAATTTTTCCGCAATCTGATGGACAGCATTACAGACCCCGAGGATCAGCAGGCCATCATTGACTCGGCCCGGATGGTCTACCGGCTGTATGGCGATATGCTGCACAGCATCCCGTTGCCTTCGCGGCAGGAGGAAAACAAACATGAGGCTGCATAATCGCGTATTCCTGTTGCTGGGCGGTACCGGCGGCATTGGCCAGGCCATGGTCAATCCCCTGGTGGAAGCGGGCGCCCGGGTCATCGTTGCGTCCCGGCATCCGGAAAAGCTGGCCCACCGGGAAGGCGTGTCTCCGGTACACCTGGACCTCGCCGCCGCCGATCTGGACGGGCAGCTCCAGCGCCTGAGTGATGCCTATCCGGACATCGATGGTGTCATCCACTGTGCGGGCCAGAACCGGTTCGCCAGCCTGGAGCATATGACGGTGGCCGAACTGGACGCGCAAATGGCTGTGAATCTCCGCTCCGCGATGCTGGTCGCGCGTCATTTCGCGCCACTGTTCGAGAAGGCCGGTTCCGGCGCACTGGTGTTTGTGGGGTCAACGTTCGGCAGCATTGGCTTTCCCGGTTACACCGCCTACTGCGCCACCAAATTCGGACTGCGCGGATTTTCAGAGGCGCTACGTCGCGAGCTGGCGGACACGCCGATACAGGTGGTCTATGTCGCCCCCCGGGCCACTGCAACGGACATGAACCCGCAGGCGGTCAACGAGTTGAACCGGGCCCTTGGTAACACCATGGATGCCCCGGAGGCGGTGGCGGCACAGATCCTCAAGGCTATGGAGAAAGACGATCAACGACGTTTCCTGGGATGGCCGGAAAAGCTGTTTGTCGTTCTCAATGGCATCCTGCCAAGAATGGTTGACAAGGCAATGCTGAAACAGCTTCCGGTGATTCGGCGTTTTCTCAAGCCAGAGGCAATGTCCGGGTCCTGAGAGTTCGCTCGCTCCCGAACGCTGGACTAGACTGAATACAGGAAATCCAGCATTCGGGAGACGGTGCCCGCATGGCCAAATCCTTTGTTCCGGTCGCCGGTCCGGAAACACCCGACGAGTTGTTCGGGAAACTTTCCGCCGGGGTGCCGGGCATCCTGTTCTGTTACTGGCTGAGTGCCGACGGAGGGCAGCATTGTTTCCCTTTTGTCGGCGAGCAGATTACGGAACTGTTCGGGATTGAACGCAGCAGCCTGCAGACCTCTGCGGATCCCCTCTTCCAGCGGATACATCCCCAGGACTTCGCGTCTATTGAAAGCTCCATCATCGAATCTGCCACCCGACTCAATCCCTGGCGGTACCAGGCCCGCCTGTGTCTGAGTGACGGCAACTACCGCTGGTTTGAGGCGTACTCCCAGCCCGAGCGTCAGCCCGATGGCAGTACCGTATGGTACGGGGAGTTTCATGATATTCAGCATTACAAGGACCTGGAATCAGAGCTCCGTGAAAGTGAGGCGGAGCATGCGTTTCAGGCCCGATTCCAGAACCTGATTGCCCATCTGTCCGCGGAGTTTATCAATCTGGGGTTCGAGCATATCGACCTGTGTATTGAGGAACTGTTGAGCACCATTGGCGAATTCTTTGGTGTCGATCGCTCTTACCTGTATCAGTTCTCCGACGATTATCAATGGATGTACAACCGACACGAATGGTGTGCTCCCGGAGTTGATCGCAAGCGGGATTCGTCCCGTGCAATTTCCGTGACCGAGCTGCCGTGGTGGAACCGGCAGGTACAATCGATGATAGAGCAGAACCGGGTGATGTTCGTCGAGGACGTTGACGGTTTGCCTGTCGATGCCCCTGATGAAAAAAAGCTGCTTCAATCCCAGGGCGTCAGTTCACTGTTCTGTGTCCCGATCCGGATTCGGGGGCGGGTTTGTGGGTTTTTCGGTGTTGAGTCGCTCAGTCGCCGGAGTTGGAGAACCGACCAGGAAGACCTGTTGATGATTGTTTCAGGTCTGTTGTCCGGCGCGCTGGAACGAAATCGCCTGGAACAGGAGCTTCTGAACCAATCCATCAGAGACCCGTTGACGGGCCTTCACAACCGGCGTTACCTCATGCCCCGTCTGACCGAAATGCTGGGGCGCCGTAACCGCTATGGTGAGAGCTTTGCTCTGGCCATGTTCGATCTTGACCATTTCAAGGACATCAATGATTCCCTTGGCCACCTGGGTGGCGACTATATTCTGCAGCGTTTCGCCGAGGAACTGCGGGAGCAGACCCGATCTACCGATGTGGTCGCCCGGTTTGGCGGTGAGGAGTTTGTGGTCGCGTTCAGTGCGGTCAGACGGCCTGAAGAGGTGAGGGAGTTGGTTGAAAGAATCCTTCAGTCTATTGCGTCCACTACTTTTGCCTATAACGACAGTGACGTTCACCTGACGGCCAGCGCCGGCCTTGCCTGTATTAACGAGTTGTCCAGTGGGCCGGCATCACCGGACGCGTTGATTGACCTGGCGGATCATCGCCTTTACCTGGCGAAAAAGTCCGGACGGAACTGTCTCGTGGATGCATCAGGAACTCTGCGTATATGAGGAATTGGCATTTCCCTCAATATTACCTTTTACTATATCCTTAGATTAAATTTGTTCGGATAGATCTTCGGGGTGACTGTCATGCGCAATCCAGTGGTTCAACATTTTTTCGACGAGCCGACCAATACCTTCAGTTACGTGGTTCGGGATCCTGACTCGAATGCCTGCGCGATTCTCGACTCGGTGCTTGATTTCGACTATGCCGCGGGTACAACCGATGTGCGATCGGCAGATGAAATCATTCAGTACGTGCACGACAATGACCTGAAGGTAGAGTGGATTCTGGAAACCCATGTCCACGCCGATCATCTGTCTGCTGCTCCCTATCTTCACGAGAAACTTGGTGGCAAAACCGGCATCGGGGCGCACATCATTGATGTGCAGACAATTTTCGGCAAGGCCTTCAATGCAGGTACCGAATTCGCCCGGGACGGCAGCCAGTTCGACCAGCTTTTCAAGGACGGCGATACTTTCCTGATCGGCCAGCTTGAAGGCCGGGTCCTGCACACTCCCGGTCACACGCCGGCCTGCCTGACCTACGTCATCGGAGATGCAGCCTTTGTTGGCGATACCCTGTTCATGCCGGACTTCGGGACCGCCCGGTGTGACTTCCCCGGCGGTGACGCCCGTACGCTGTTCCAGTCCATTCAGAAAGTACTCGCGTTGCCCGCGGAGACGCGGCTGTTCATGTGCCACGACTACAAGGCGCCGGGACGGGATCACTACGAGTTCATGACCACCGTTGGCGACGAGCGCAAGGCCAACATCCATGTTCACGAAGGCGTCTCCGAGGAGGAATTCGTCAGGATGCGGACCGAACGGGACGCAACCCTTGAGATGCCGAGGCTGATTCTGCCTTCGGTTCAGGTCAACATGCGGGCGGGACACATGCCGCCGGCTGAGGACAATGGGCAGGTGTACCTGAAAGTGCCGGTCAACCTGTTCTGATTCGGGAATGACTGGCCTCAAACGGTATTTGCCCATCCTCCAGTGGGCATCACAGTATCGTCGTGACCAGGCCACCAGTGATCTGGTGGCCGCCATGATCGTTACCGTGATGCTCATTCCCCAATCGCTGGCGTACGCGGTTCTTGCCGGTTTGCCGGCTCAGGTGGGACTCTACGCCAGCATGCTGCCGTTGGTGGCCTACACCATCTTTGGCACCAGCCAGACGCTCTCCGTGGGCCCCATGGCGGTCACCTCGCTGATGACCGCAGCTGCCCTCACGCCCATTGCCGAACCCGGCACCGCGACCTATCTCACCGGGGCGTTGATCCTGGCCCTTCTCTCGGGGGTCATGCTGACACTGATGGGCGTCTTCCGGCTGGGATTCCTGGCCAATTTTCTCAGCCATCCGGTGATTTCCGGGTTCATGACGGCGTCGGCGATCATCATCATCGCCAGCCAGCTCAAGCACATACTGGGCGTTGAAGAGTATGGCCAGAACCTTCTGGTCATGGGTCGGTCTCTGCTGGACCATGTCGACAACACCAATCCGGAGTCGCTGGCAATCGGAATCGGCACGCTGGTGTTTCTCTGGCTGGCCCGCAGTCGTCTGGAGTCGTGGCTGTGTCGTTGGGGCCTGTCCGGGACCTGGGCAAGGGTGGTGTCGAAAACCGCGCCTCTGATCGCCGTCATCCTCAGCATCCTCGCCGGGTGGGGGCTCAACCTGGACGCCGCCGGTGTCCGTCTGGTCGGCGATATTCCATCCGGACTGCCATCGCTGGTCCTGCCGGACTTCGGTGGACCGCTCTGGGGCGATCTGGGGACGAGTGCGCTGCTCATCAGCATTGTCGGGTTTGTGGGATCGGTCTCGGCCGGACAGACATTGGCCGCCAAGCGTCGTCAGCGGATTGATCCGAACCAGGAGCTGATCGGGCTTGGCACCGCCAACCTGGCGAGTGGACTGTCCGGGGGCATGCCGGTTACCGCCGGCCTTTCACGGTCGGTGGTGAATTTCGATGCCGGGGCGAAAACCCAGGCGGCGGGTGCCTACGCCGCGGTTGGTATTGCGCTGGCGACCCTGTTTCTCACCCCCGCCATTGCCTGGCTGCCAAGGGCGACCCTGGCCAGTACGATCATCATTGCTGTGGTCACGCTGATTGACCTGAAAACCCTCCGGACCACCTGGCGCTACTCGAAATCGGACTTTGGCGCCATGCTGGCCACGATTGTGCTTACCCTGGTGCACAGTGTGGAGGCCGGCATCATTGCCGGTGTGGCCCTGTCGATCGGCCTTTTCCTGTATCGCACCAGCCGGCCTCACTGCGCCGTTGTCGGGCGGGTGCCGGGAACCGAGCATTTCCGCAATGTTCTGAGGTATGACGTCGAACTCTGCCCGAAAGTGACCTTTTTGCGGGTGGATGAGAGCCTCTATTTCGCCAATGCACGCTTCCTGGAGGAAACGGTGCTGGATCTGGTCAACCGGGAACCGGAACTCCGGGATCTGGTTCTGATGTGCCCGGCGGTGAATCTCATTGATGCCTCGGCCCTGGAAAGCCTTGAGACCATCAACGAGCGCCTCAGGGATGCCGGCGTGCGCCTCCATCTGTCTGAAATCAAAGGGCCGGTGATGGATCGCCTGAAAGAGACCGACTTGCTCGCCCATCTGGGAGGGACGGTGTTTCTCAGTACCTTTGATGCGTGGCGGTCGCTGACCGGCCACCGTCAGGCGCTGGACAAAACCGCCTGAGCAGGACCTTTGGTAAACTGTCCGGGTAACCCGCTATCATTGGGTTTCACGCACACGCACCGGACTCGGGAACCCGACTGCCATGGGGATGACGGAAAACCTGCTCTCAACCGGCCAGTGGCTGGTGACCGCTGTCCTGTTCCTGCTGGTGCTTGTCCAGGCAGCACGTTCGGTCGACTGGCGGGAATTCAGCCGGGACAATGCACTTCAGCACTCCTTCTTTGGCGCCGCCGTGGCCCTTGGCTTCCTGTGGCAGTTACGCGCGGGCATTTCCCCGGGCCTGGCCATCCATATCTTCGGAATGACCGTGATCACCCTGATGCTCGGCTGGGCGCTCGCGGTTTTCAGTGGCCTGCTTGCGTTGGTCATTACGGTGATCACCGGCCGGGAGCCGGCAACGATGTTTGCCGCCAACGGCTTGATTACCGTTATGGTGCCGGCACTGGTGAGCCACGGAATCATGCTGTGGGAGCGGCGTCGGAATTTCCGTAACTTTTTCGCCTACATTTTTTTCTGCGGCTTCTTCGGGGCCGGGTTGGCCGTCGCGGCGGCGGGAACCGTCATGTGCCTGTTGCTCTGGAGCAGCGGGACCTACGACTTCGAGGATCTGGTCAACGAATACATCCGGTATCTGCCCCTGTTCATGCTGCCAGAGGGCTTTGTGAACGGCACCATCGTGACCGGACTGATGGTGTTTCATCCGGACCGGCTGACCACGCTGGATCAGAATCGGTATCGTTAGATTCCCTCGCCGCCGGCGACCACGGGCGATAGCAGGTCGTCGTCACGGCTTTCACGCCGCTTGATCTCCCAGCCCTGGACCCAGTCGGAAAGGTCTGTGGCGGGCATGGGCCGGGCAATGCCATATCCCTGAACCAGGTTGCATCCCATGTCCCGTAGCAGTCGCGCGTGTTCCATGGTTTCCACGCCCTCGGCCAGGACCGGGTGGGCAAACCGCTGTGCCAGGAAAATCACACTCTCGACGATCGCCCGATCGTTGGCGTCCTCCAGCATGTTCAGCACGAAGCTCTGATCAATCTTGATCACGTCCACCGGCAGGGTACGCAGGTAGGTCAGCGAGGAGAAACCGGTGCCGAAATCGTCCAGGGCGACCTGCAGGCCCAGCGAGCGACACCGGTTCAACACGTTACTCGCCCGGTTGGTGTCCTCCAGGGCCGCCGATTCCAGGACTTCCAGGGTCACCCTCGAGGGATCCAGTTCCGGATGGCTGTGAAGGTAGCTTTCCAGGTAATCAACAAAGCTGCGATCCATCAGGTGGCGGGCACTGATATTGATGCTCACCGCCAGGGGTAAACCCTCGGCCTGCCACGCGTTCATCTGGTGTATGGCTTCCTTGAGGACCCACTGACCCAGCGGGACTTCCAGGTGGCTGTTGTCGACCGCCGGCAGGAACTGTGCCGGGCTGAGCAGGCCGTGGTCCGGATGCTGCCACCGGATCAGGGCCTCGACCCCGACAATGGCGCCATTGTCCACCTGTATCTGGGGTTGGAAGTAGAGTTTGAACTCGTCGTTTTCCAGTGCCCGGGTGATTTCAGTTAGCTGATTGCGCCGTTGCCGCCGGTGTTCGTCGAGCCCCGGATCGAAGAAGTGGAACTGGTTGCGGCCTTTTTCCTTGGCGGAATACATGGCCTGGTCCGCATGCCGGATCAGGCCTTCCGGGTCGGCGTTGTCGTCCGGATAGCGTGTGATCCCGAGGCTGGCCGTGAGAGCGACGTCCTTGCCACCGATCTCCATGACCTCGGAGACGGTCGCCAGGATGCGCTGGTATACGTGCTCACTGGCATCACTCTGCAGCATCAGGATGAACTCGTCACCGCCGATACGGGCCACGGTATCGCCGCTTCGGAGTGTTCGGGTGAGGCGTTCCGCGACGGTCCGAAGGGCCTGGTCGCCGGCGGCATGCCCAAGGCGTTCATTGACCGCCTTGAATCCGTCGATATCCAGGTAACAGACCGAAAGCGTCCGTTGCTGGCGGTCGGCGTGCTGGCTGGCGGTCCGCAGGCGGTCTTCAAGAAGTTGCCGGTTCGGCAGCCCGGTGAGATCGTCGTAGTTCGCGGCACGGTCCAGTTCCCGGGCATGGTTCTTCAGCGCGGTAATGTCTGAGAAGGCGGCGACGTGGTAGTACTGCCCCGGCTCCTCCAGGTGAACGCGACTGATCGACAGCAGTTCGACGTACTCCTCGCCGTTCTTGCGGCGGTTCCAGATCTCGCCGCGCCAGTGGTCGGTCTTTTCGATCGATTGCCACATGGAACGGTAATAGCCCGGCGAGTGGCGGCCGGAGCTGAGGATGGCCGGAGTGAGGCCAAGCACTTCCTCCCGGGCATAGCCCGTAATCCGGGAAAAGGCCGGATTGACATCGAGGATCCGGTTGTTGCGGTCGCTTATGAGAATGGCTTCGTGACTCTTGTCGAAGACACTGGCGGCGATCCTCAGCCCGCGCTCGCTGTGCTTGCGATCCGAGATGTTGTTCTGGATAACGATGTAACCCGGGGCGACACCCTGCTTCTCGCCGATTGGCATGCAAAAGGTGTGAACCCAGTAGGGTGTGCCCGAACGGGTGTAATGCAGGATGTCTTCTTCGAAAACCTCTCCGAGGTGCAGTTTCCGGTTGACCCGTGCGACGGTTTCCGGATCGGTATCGGGCCCGTAAAGAACGTCCTTTGGCTGCTTGCCCCGGATGTCTGCCAGCAGGTGACCGGTGTGCTCCTCGAAACTGGGGTTTACCCAGTCGATGCAACCGGCTGCGTCCAGGATAAGCAAGAGGTTGGGCGTTGCAGCGGCGACCAGGGCGAGTCGGTCGGCGTCAATACCCTCGGGAGATTTCAACAGGTCCGTCGATTTCGGCATCTGCTTTGCCTTTGGCCCTTTGCCTGGTTAGTGAAAACTGCGGCCTCCGTCCGACTCCTGGCCCTGAGTCTAACAAAGTACGGGGGAATGCCTCGAACAGCCGTCGACGGCGGGGCTTGTGCGTGGTTTCCCTGTCCAGATACTGCAACGGGCGCGTTATCTGAAGCATGCTACACGAAGTGGCCCGTATTGCCATTGGCGTTTCAGCGGAATTGTTTGATGAGAATCAAATTTGACTCAGTTGCGCCATCGCGAGTGCTTCTGCAGTTTTCGCTGCAGGGTCCGGCGATGCATGTTCAGCGCCCGGGCGGTCGCGGAAATATTTCCCTCGTGCTCGTTCAGTACCCGCTGGATATGTTCCCATTCCATCTCTTCTACCGACGGTGGTTCTTCCCGGAGCCCGGGAGGTGCCTCCAGTGCCTCGAAACCTTTCAGCAGCTGACTGACGGTGACCGGTTTGCACAGATAGTTGGTGGCGCCCCGTCGCATTGCCTCCACGGCGGTGGCGATGCTGCCATAACCGGTCAGCACCAGGATCTGGAGCTCTGGACGGCGTTCCAGCAATCGGGGTAACAGCTGCAGCCCGCTTTCACCAGCCAGGTTCAGGTCCAGGACGCAATAGCGGATCCGGTGATCGGAGAGCGCCGTCAGTGCCATGGAACCGGAGGTCGTGGTCACCGACTCGATGTCCTGCCGGGCGAGAGAACGTTGCAGAATATGGAGGAAGGCTTCGTCGTCATCAATAAGAAGCCAGACGGCGGAATCGTTCATGAAGGCTCTCCCGGGGAGTTGGCTGGCGGCAAGTCGATGATCATGGTGGTGCCCTGTTGGTCGGACTGCGCTTTCAGCTCACCGCCCAGCCGCTGGATGGTGGCGTTGGACAGAAACAGCCCGACGCCCAGTCCCTGCCGGGATTCGACAATGTCCTCGCCGGGCGCGCCATCCAGAGTCGTGCCGAGTCCGTCGCCACGATCCTCGACCACAAGCTCGACATGGCCATTGTCACCGTTTCTGGCGGTGACTCGCACCCATTCCGGACTGGCGGTAAGGGCGTTGGCCAACAGGTTCAGAACGGCCTGGTCCAGCGTCGCGTCAACGGCAATGGGAGTGTCCGGGAAGGTGGGTTGCCACTCGATGGGACCGGACGGCCAGAGCAGGGTGGCCGATTCCCGAAGTCGCTTCACCCAGTCTCCGGCCGCCACGACCTGGCGCTGTGCAGCTTTGGCTTCGATTGCGGCATGGGTTAACTGCTGGAGATGCTGTCCGCACAACTGGAGCTGCTGTTCCATGGTGTCCAGATCCTCCTCCAGAACCTTCGATGGTTCCGGTCGGGTGGCCTCGGAGCGGATCTCCTCAAGCAGGAGTGTCAGGGTGTTCAGCGGGGTGCCCAGGCGATGGGCAACAGCGGCGGCCGAGAGCCCCAAGGCAATGATCTGCTCGTCGCGGAGGCGGTTTTCGCGGAATTGCGCAAGCTGGAACTGCTGTCGCCGCAGCCGGCGGGACAGGGTTCCCACAATCAGAAGCAGGATAAGCGCGGTCAGGGCGAAGGTCGCCCACATCCCGACCAGATGGAGCTGCGCCAGCTGGGTGGCAACGTGTTTGTGGGTGAGCGGGGTATGCCACACCACCAGCGCCGTGTAGCCGCCGATGCCCGCAAGGGTCACCAGCATACTTTGCAGCGACGGCACCAGGATGATGGCAACCGCAATGGGAAGGAGCAGCAAGGACACCAGTGGATTGGTGTAACCGCCGGTCAGGAACAGCCAGAGCGCGATCAGGGCGATGTCCGCGACCAGTCCGCCACTGACCGCCAGGGAAGACGCCGGCGGTCGGCGCGTGAACCATATCCAGGCCAGCGTCGCCAGGACGCCATAGAGCAGGCTGACCAGCAGGGCCTCGGCCCGGTAGGCGAGGTGGATGAATGAATCCATGACCGCAATCGCGACCAGTTCGATCGCGATGATGGCCAGGCGCATGCCCAGTAGGTAACGAGCCGACTGCTGGTTGCCGGTTTGTGAGTGTGTGAGCCATTCCATGCAGGGATTCTAGCGGCGACCGTTGAGCGGGGGTACCCCTTTCGGGGTGCGGCATTCTGTCCCAAGCCGGCTGCAGGGGCAGTGTTTATCATGGCCCGCCTCTGATGCCCGTTTAAAATCCGTTGCCAAGGAATGTCTTACCATGATTGTTAAACCCCTCGCACGCAGCATCGGACTGATTGTCTGCGGATGCGCTGCACTTCCGGCTTTCGCCCAGATGTCCGACAACGGCGAGATGATTATTCGCGTTACCGAAGGCCAGTCCGCAGAACTTGAGCGGTTGTCGGACGCCGCACTGGCATCAGAACCGGTGTCCCGACTGGATTCCGACCCGGCGGTTTCGCTGTCCCGGCTGGGCGGCCGGGGACTGGATCCTGTGGTGCGGGGGCAGGGACAGGAGCGTGTGGATGTGTTGCTGGACGGTATGCGGGTGGAAGGCGCATGCCCCAATCGCATGGACCCGCCTACCAGTCGACTCAGCACAGCGCTACCCCAGATTCTCGAGGTGCGCACCAGTAACCGCACCTTGCGGTGGGGACCCATTGCGGGCGGTCAGGTCATTGCCACCACAGCGGATCCCGTATTTGGTGACTCCGGCACTACCGGGCACCTCACCGTCGGAGGTTCCGACAACGGCAATGGACGGCTGGTCAACGGCAGTGCCGCCGTGGGGAATGACGATGGCTTCGTTCGTCTTGCGGCCGGGTATGAGGAAGCGGACGACTACGAGGATGGCGACGGTGAAACCGTTCGCAGCGCGTTCAAGAATTCGGAAGGCCGGCTGGACGGCGCATGGCGCGCCGACAACGGGTTCCATGTGAAGGCAACGATCAGTCGTCAGGAAGAGCGCGACGTGAAATACGCCTCCCTGATGGATGCCCCGAAAACGGACACCGACATGGCCCGGCTCGAACTGGGCGCGCCGGTTGCCAACGGTGAATGGAACCTGATGACCTGGCGAGCCGATGTCGACCACACCATGGACAACTTCAGTCTGCGCGACGCCATGATGAAAATGCAGACCGACTCCGAAACCCGGACGCGGGGGGCGAGGCTGACTCTGGATCAGGCCCTCGATACCACCAAGGACATCGCCCTGGGCGTGGATGTCGAGAGTAATGACTGGGATGCGACCATGTATAACGGCATGGCACTGGACAACGTTGGCTCACTCTTGTGGCCTGGCGTGGAGCGTGATCGGGTCGGGTTGTTCGTCGAGGGTTTCCATCGGATCCGGCCGACGATCCAGCTGGGAGCCGGAGTCCGGTATGACCGGGTCACGATGGATGCCACCCGGGCGGAAGAGTCCTTCACCATGAAGCCGGGCATGATGGCGATGACGCCGGGGGGGATCTACCAGACGGTCTATGGCGTGTCCGATACCGAGGCCACCGACGACAATGTCAGTGGTTTTCTGTCCGGGGAATGGCGCTTCTCGGCGATCCAGACGCTGGATGTGACGGCCAGTCGCAGCGTTCGATCGCCCGGCGTGAATGAACGCTATGTGGTGAAGGGTACTGCCTGGGTCGGGAACCCGGACCTCAAGACCGAAAAGCACCACAAGCTGGAGCTCGGACTTACCGGCCAGCAGGACGAATGGCATTGGCGCCCGGCGGTCTGGATCGATGAAGTGGATGACTTTGTCCTGCGGTACGAGCCGTCTCCGGATGTGATTCGCTACACCAACGTGGATGCCCGGCTGATCGGCGTTGAAGGCCAGTTGGGCTGGAGCGACGGTACCTGGAGCGTGGACGGCAGGCTTGCCACGGTTCGTGGCACCAACCAGAGCGATGGTCGGCCCCTGCCGCAGATTCCGCCAGTCCAGTACACCCAGACCATCGGTTGGCAGTACCACGGCAACAGCATTCAGGCGGAATGGCGGCTGGCCCGACGCCAGGACCGGATCGACCCGGAATCCGGGCTGGATCCGAGTACCTCGCCCGGTTACGGCGTGGTCAATCTCTCCGGTCGTCACCCTCTGCTCGATAACCTCACGCTGAGCTGGGCGGCGGACAACCTGTTTGACAAGACCTGGGCGCCTCATGTCAGCCGTGAGGATGTGTTTACCGGCGACGCCTATCGGGTGAACGAGCCCGGTCGGACGTTCAAGGTGGCTCTGACTGCCCGATGGTAATGGGTGGTATGGCGGTCATCCGCTTCTCATAGCCGGCGGATGACATTCGGCCCTGCATGGAAAATGGGTTCATGCAGGGCATTTTTTTGTGGCAAGTCAAGGTGCCCGCATGCCCGTCTACTATGCTTGCAGTGGACGGACCGCCACGTTTAAGGCGATCGTTACCGCTGTTATGATGTGGTTATTAGCAAATAATCAAAAGGAATCAGCTGCCCATGTTGACTGCATTGCGTTCCTGGCGCTGGCTTGCCGTGCTCATTCTGTGGATGCCACTGAAACTCTGGGCCCAGACTTCGGATCTGTCAGTGACTCCGGTTGCGCGGGTGACCTTTGACGAAAACGTCCGGCTGGATGGTGTGATCGAGGCCGTCCAGCAAAGTACTGTGTCGGCGCAAACCAGTGGCACGGTTCAGAAGCTGCCTTTTGACGTGGACGATTCGGTCGCTGCGGGTCAGCTGATTGTTCAACTGGAGGACAGCGAGCAACGGGCAAGGCTGAATCAGGCTCAGGCGGGATTGGAAGAAGCACAGGCGGCCCTGGTGGATGCCCGCCAGCGATTCAAGCGTATCGAAGCGGTGCACGAACGGGGACTGGTCTCCCGGCAGGAATTTGATCAGGCCCGGAACAATCTCGCCGCCGCCCAGGCCCGGGTCGAGCGGGCCCAGGCCGGCGTTGACGAAGCGCAGAAACAGTTGGGCTATACCCGTATTGTCGCGCCCTACAGTGGCATTCTGACCGAGCGCCATGTCCAGATTGGCGAATCGGTTCGACCGGGCCAGCCGCTGCTCAGCGGGCTCTCCCTGGAACAGCTCCGGGTTGTGGTGAGCCTGCCCCAGAAATACGCCGATCTGGCCCGCTCCCAGCGCCAGGCAACTGTGACCCTCGGGGACGGCCGCGTGCTGCAAACCGGGGAAATGACCTTCTACCCCTACGCCGATCCCGCCACCCACACGTTTCGCCTGCGCATGCGACTGACCGAACCCAACGGCTCCCTCTTTCCCGGCATGCTGGTCAACGTCCGGGTGCCTGTCGGTAGTCGTGAGTCGCTGATGGTGCCGGCGGAGAGCCTGGTCCGGCACGGCGAGCTTCGTGCCCTATATGTGCTGGACGAGCAGGGCCGGCCCCGGCTGCGTCAGGTTCGCGTCGGAGCCCGCCAGGGAGACCGACTGGAGATCCTTTCTGGTGTCGGCGAGGGCGAAAAGGTGGTGACCGACCCGGCGGCCCTGGTAGGCAGCCCCTGGCTGGATAACGGTGAAACCGGGGAGGCACCACGGTGAGTGAAAAGCGCACTCCGGTGGGGCCGTCGGGCAGTATTGCCCGGGCGTTTCAGGACAGTCGCCTGACACCGCTCATGGCCATGCTGGCCATTGTCCTGGGGGTGTTGGCGGTGATTGTGACCCCCAAGGAAGAAGAGCCCCAGATCGACGTCACCATGGCGGATATCATGGTGGGCTTCCCCGGCGCCTCCACCCGCGAGGTGGAGAGTCTGATCGCCACCCCTGCCGAACAGGTGATGAGCGAGATTCAGGGCGTCAAACATGTGTATTCGGTCTCCCGACAGGGACAGGCGGTGATCACGGTTCAGTTCAAGGTCGGGGTTCCCCGTCAGGAAGCGCTGGTCCGGCTTTACAATCAGGTTTTTTCCAACCAGGACTGGCTGCCGTCAAACCTCGGTGCCACACAACCGGTAATCAAACCCAAGGGTATCGACGACGTGCCGGTGATGTCGCTGACGCTGTACGATCCGGCTCATGGTCATACCGGTGAAGAACTGACCCGACTGGCCCATGCCCTGGAAGTGGCGCTCAAACGGATCCCGGGTACCCGGGATGTCTACACGGTCGGAGGTATTCCGGACCGGGTGGACGTGCGTTTTGATCCGGCGCTTCTGGCCGGCTTTGGCCTGACGGTGAACGACCTCCAGCAGGCCCTGCAGTCTGCGAACACCAGCAGTCAGGAATCCCGGGTGACCCGGGACAACCTGTCGATTCCGGTACAGGTGGGCACCCTGCTGGAAACGGTCGAGGATGTGCGCCAGCTTGTGGTGGGCATGCATGATGGTGCCGCAGTGCGTCTGGAAGACGTCGCGGATGTGCGACGGGGTGGCACGGTGCCGGAGCAGAGCGTGATGGCCGGTTTTGGCCCGGGGGCCGAAGGCGAGGGCTCACCCGGGGAGGTATGGCCGGCAGTGACCCTGGCGATCGCGAAAAAGCCGGGTGAGAACGCCATCGACATTACTTCAGCCATCCAGAAGCGCCTGGGGGAATTGCGAAACCGGCTTCTCCCGGACGGCGTTGAAGTCCTCGTTACCCGGGATTACGGCCAGACGGCCTCGAAAAAGGCGCAAAAGCTGATCTCCGATCTCGTGTCTGCCACCCTGGCGGTCATGCTGCTGGTGCTGGCGGCCATGGGCTGGCGCCAGGCTCTGATTGTCGGTGTTGCGGTGCTGGTCACGCTGTTGCTCACGCTGGTTTTCTCCTGGGCCTGGGGCTTTACGCTCAACCGGGTGTCCCTGTTCGCACTGATTTTCTCCATCGGCATCCTGGTCGACGACGCCATCGTGGTGACCGAGAACATCAACCGGCGCATCCAGAGTTCCCACCAGCCGGTGGCCAGTGTCATCCCTATCGCCGTGGAAGAAGTGGGGACGCCCACGATCATGGCGAGCCTGACCATCATGGCCGCGCTGATTCCGATGGCGTTTGTCACCGGATTGATGGGCCCCTACATGAGTCCGATTCCGATCAACGCCTCGGCGGGCATGTTCATTTCGCTGATCGTGGCCTTCGTGGTCTCGCCCTGGCTGGCCTTCCGACTGCTCCGGCACCGCAAGGGTCAGACCGCCGGAGAAGGGGACGATGCGACCAGTGCTGCCGAAGGTGTCAGCCCCATTTCCCTGAAGATTTTCCGGCGGTTGCTGTCGCCGTTTCTCGGAGATCATCCCTGGCGTCGGCGGCTGCTGGCACTCGGAGTCGTACTGCTGACGCTGGGGGCGGCCTCGCTGCCGGTCTTCCAGTCCGTGATCCTCAAGATGCTGCCGTTCGATAACAAGTCCGAGCTGCAGGTCGTCGTGGACATGCCCGAGCGAACGCCCATGGAACAGACCCAACGGGTGCTGACCGAGATGGGTCATTACCTGGAAGGTGTGGATGAAGTGGCCAACTGGCAGGCCTATGCCGGAACCGCGTCTCCGATCAATTTCAACGGTCTGGTGCGCCAGTATTACCTGCGGCAGGCACCCTACCAGGGGGATATCCAGGTCAACCTGGTAGACGAGGAACATCGGGACCAGCAGTCCCACCATATTGCCCAGTCCCTGCGAGCACCCCTGACGGCGATCGGAGACCGGTACGGCGCCGAGGTCAAGATCGTGGAGGTGCCGCCGGGACCGCCGGTGCTGTCGCCGGTGGTGGCGGAGGTCTATGCCAGTGATCCGGAACATCGTGCGGCCCTGGCCCGCCGGCTCGAAAAGGATATGACCAATGTGAAGGGGCTGGTGGATATCGACACCACCCTGGAAGCGCCAACCCGTCAGTGGGAGGTGGTGGTCGACCGGGATCGTGCCGCGCGACTGGGTGTCTCCCAGGCCCAGGTCGTCGGCGCCCTGCAGACCACGCTGGGCGGTCGCGGTGTGAGCTTCCTGCACGATGATCACGCCAAATACCCAGTGCCCATCCGGATCATCCTGGGCGAGGGCGAGAAGGCCCAGCCCGAGGCCCTGTTGTCGGTGAAGGTACGCAGCCGTAGCGGTGAGCTGGTTCCCCTGGCCAGTGTCGCGGATGTCCGCGAGGCGGACTGGATGGGGGCGGTCTATCACAAGGACCTGTTGCCGGTTACCTATGTCACCGCCGACATGACCGGAGCCGTGGATTCACCGCTCTATGGCATGTTTGCCATGGTGGATCGGCTGGATTCCTGGTCGGATCCGCCGCAACAGTACTTCATCAACCCGCCGACATTGCCCAAAGACGGTGCCCTGAAGTGGGACGGCGAGTGGCAGATTACCTACGATACCTTCCGTGACATGGGCGTGGCCTACAGTGTGGGTATCTTCATGATTTTTGTCCTGCTGGTGGCCCAGTTCCGGTCCTACCTGCTGCCCCTGGTAGTCATGGCGCCCATTCCCCTGACGCTGATCGGCATCATGCCTGGGCACGCGCTGCTCGGGCGAGAATTTACCGCCACCAGCATGATCGGGATGATTGCCCTTGCGGGCATCATCGTGCGTAATTCCATTCTCCTGGTGGTGTTCATCCGGCAACTGGTGGACGAAGGAGTGGAGCTGGGTGAGGCGGTGATACTCGCCGGCGCCGTCCGGATCAAGCCAATAGCCCTGACGGCGATCTCGGCGATGATCGGTGCCTATTTCATACTGAGCGACCCGATCTTCAGCGGCCTGGCGGTTTCCCTGGTGTTTGGTCTGGCCATGTCGACCCTGTTCACCATTATTGTGGTTCCGCTTCTCTACTACACGCTGGCAAGGTGCAAGTGGCTATAACGCCCGGTCTGGCCCGCCTTAACGGGTGGGCCAGTAGCGTTGCATTTCCACGTACAGGAAAGACGCGCTCCAGGTGATCAGGACCAGACCGGTCAGGCCTTCGATGCCGGTGAGGTAGCGCAGCGGTCCGAGCGCTTCGATGTCGCCGTAGCCCAGGGTAGTGAAGGTGGTAAACGAAAAGTAGACGCAGTCCAGGAGCGTACCGCTGAAGTTGCCGATGAGCTGGCCCCAGCCATCGGCGTGGTGCATGTAAAAGTAGGCGGCGGCGAAAAGCCAGACCTCCACCGCGTGGGCGGCCAGGCAGCCAAGTACGGCGACGATCAGGCGAAACTGGTGGCGCAGGCGCATCTGGGCGAGAATGCCGCTCAGACGGATCAATACCTGATTGTGCAGCACCACAACGAGACACACGATGGCGATGTTCAGCAGGGTGACCAGAAGAAGATTGACGTGGTTTTCCATGAACATTGACTCCACCGTGCGAACTTTGACCCATTCCTCACGAAAAGGGGATCTGAAACCCGCCCCTGATTGTATAGTAGATTCACACGCTTCGCGCCGTGTTCCGGATTCACACTGATTGGCTACTCACTGATGCTTAAACGTTTTTTACCGATTCTGATTCTTGCAGTCGGCATTGCCGGTTTTCTTGTTCTGAAAGCGACGCGGCCCGAACCGGCCGAAGTCAGCCCGACGGAGCGGAGCTGGCGGGTGGAGACCGAAAACGTCGAACCCGGGATGCATACGCCGGTCCTTCCGCTCTATGGCCAGATTGTCGCGCCGGAGCAGGTGGATGTGTCGGCCACCCTGGCGGGGCGGATTGCTGAACGCCCGGTGTCCGAAGGTCAGCAGGTCCGGAAAGGGGATCTCCTTCTGGCACTGGACCAGGCAGACATCGAACCGGTGCTGGCTCAGGCGAAGGCCCAGGTTGCGGATCTGGAAGCCCAGGTCCGTTCCGAACAGGTGCGGTTCCGGAATGACCAGACGGCGCTGGACAGCGAAAAAGCGATTCTCGACAACGCCCAGAACCAGTTCGACCGGATTCAGTCCCTGATGAAGCGGAACCTGGCCTCCCGGGAAAACCTGGAAGCGGCCACCGATGGCCTGGCCCGGGCCAAACTGACCGTCAGTAGCCGGCAACGGGCTATCGAGGAACACCCCTCCCGGCTGCACAGCCTGCAGGCCCGGCTGGATCAGGCAAAAGCCAACCTCGCCTCAGTGGAACGGGACGGCGATCGGGCCCGTGTGCGGGCACCGTTCGATGGCGTTGTGACCAACGTGCAGGTTGCCCCTGGCGATCAGGTCGCCCGTAATGCGCCTCTGCTATCGGTATACCCGCTGGCGGGGCTGGAGCTGCGGGCCCGGGTGCCAGAGCGCTTTCAGGCTGAACTTCTGACTGCGCTGGACAAGGGAGCATCACTGATTGCCACCGCCCCGGAGTCCGGTCAACGATTTCGTCTGGTCCGGTTTGCCGGGCTATCGGATCCGGCGGGCGCCGAAGCCATCCTGTCGCTTCAGGGGGACCCATCAGGCCTTCGGCCCGGGGCGCTTCTGCCGGTGGTGTTGCAGCGTCCGTCCCGTGACCGGTCGGTGGTGGTACCGTTCAGTGCGTTGTACGGGGCAGATACCGTCTATCTGATGGACGATGACCACCGCATGCAACGGGTGGAAGTCGAACGGATCGGAGAAGTGCAGAACCCGGGTGGCGAACGGATGCTTCTGATCGCCGGTGATCGGCTGAAGAACGGTCAGCAACTGATTACGACCCATCTGCCCAATGCGATATCCGGTCTCAAGGTGGAAGTCGCCGCGCCGGCCGGGGAGTCAGGCCAATGAAGCGCAAGCAGGGCGTCATTGGATTTTTCGTCCATCACCGGGTTGCCGGCAACCTGGTGATGCTGGTCATGCTGCTGGGGGGCTTCCTGGCGCTGACACGGATGAATATTCAGTTTTTTCCCACGTTTGCACTCGATGTCGTCAGCGTTCGGGTAGTCTGGAGTGGCGCCTCGGCGGAGGATGTGGAACAGGGCATCACGGATCCGCTTGAACAGCGACTGCGCAGTGTCAACGGTCTGAAAAAAATGACCTCCACCTCGGCCCAGGGCGTCTCCTCGATTACCCTGGAATTTCATGAGGGCACCGACGCCATCCAGGCACTGGATGACGTGCGCCAGCAGGTGGCGGAGTTCAACAATCTGCCGGCCGACGCGGAGGAACCCCAGGTCACCCGGGTTGAGCGATACGAACCCGTAGCCCGCCTGCTGATCTATGGCGACGTGGATCGCAGCGAACTGCGGGAACTGGCGTATCGGTACGAGGACGAGTTGCTCGACCGGGGCATTGACCGGGTCAATATTCGCGGATTGCCGGAACAGCAGATCAGTATCGACGTGCCGGTGGAACGCCTGGAATCCCTGAATCTCTCACTGGAGCAGATCGCCGACCGGGTCGCCTCCATTTCGAGGGATCTGCCCGCCGGCCTTCTGGCCCAGCAGGACACCACCCGGGAGTTGCGATCCGTGGAACAGCGCCGCAGCCCCCAAGCCTTCGAGACCATTCCGGTGCTCAGTGGTGACCGCATCCAGCTCCGTCTCGGTGACATCGCTACCATCCGGCAGGAGTCCCGGGACAACCAGACCACCCTCGAGACCAACGGTCAGCCCGCGGTGGAACTCCAGCTTCAGCGGACCGAGAACGGCAACTCCCTGGACGCGGCCCAGGCGTTCTCGGAATGGCTGAAAGATACCCGACCGGTCCTGCCGCCGTCCGTCAAACTCAAGGTATACGACGAGACCTGGCAGTTACTGAGTGATCGCATCTCGCTGCTGGTGACCAATGGTCTGGGTGGCCTGGTGCTGGTGGTGTGTCTGCTCTACCTGTTCCTGCCCGGACGCGTGGCCTTCTGGGTGGCCGTCGGGATCCCCACCGCCTTTCTGGCGGCCATGGCGGTGCTCTGGCTGGTCGGTGGTTCCATCAACATGATCTCCCTGTTTGCGCTGATCATGGCGCTGGGGGTCATCGTGGATGACGCCATCGTGGTCGGGGAGGATGCGGACGCCCACGCCCGCATGGGTGAGGCCTCCATGTACGCGTCTGAGGGGGCTGCAAAACGGATGGTCTGGCCGGTACTGGCTTCGTCACTGACCACGGTGGCGGCGTTCATGCCCTTGCTGGTAGTCGGCGGCGTGATCGGCAATATCCTCGGGGACATCCCGATGGTAATGATCTGTGTGCTGGCGGCCTCGCTGCTGGAATGTTTTATCGTCCTGCCCGCTCACCTCCGGAATGCGTTCACGCCGGGCCGAAAAGCGTCTACCCGGGCAGACGGACAGCCGGCCAATCCGGTGGCGCGCCTTCGGAACCGGTTCGAGTCCGGCTTCGACCGGTTCCGGGATGGGCCGTTCCGGCGCTTCTCCCACTTCACGCTGAAGCACCGGGGTGCCACCGTAGCCGGTGCCCTGGCGTTATCCATTGCGACGGTGGGCCTGCTGGCCGGCGGTCGGCTGGGTTTCAATTTTTTCCCGACGCCGGAACCCTCGGTGTTCTATGCCAACGTCAGCTTTGTCGCCGGCACCGACGACGGCACGGTTGACCGGTTTCTGTCGCGGATGGAACGGGCGCTCAATGACACGGAGCAGGCCTTCGGCGGACACCTGATCCTGCACGCCGTCACCACCCAGGGCGCGACCCAGGGGGCGGAAGGAACCTCCCGCAATGGTGACGAACTCGGGTCGATGCTGGTGGAGCTGGTGCCTTCCGATCAGCGTTCCGTGCGCAATCCTGAATTCATCAAGGCCTGGCGGGATCGTCTCGACCTGCCGGCGGGAATCGATAATCTCACCATCTCCGAACGTCAGGCGGGTCCCCCGGGCCGTGACGTCAATGTCCGGTTGACCGGCAACGACGCCGAGACCCTCAAGAAAGCGGCCGGCGAGCTGGCCCAGGCGCTGGGTACGCTGCCCGGGGTACTGGACGTGGAAGACGACATGCCCTGGGGCAGGGAGCAGATGATCTATCAGGTCAGTGCCTACGGCAAAGCCCTGGGCCTGACCACCGCCGATCTTGGTCGACAGCTGCGGGCCGCGTTTGATGGCCGGGTTGCCCAGATCTATCAGGACGGGCGGGACGAGATGGAAGTCCGGGTCCAGTTACCCAGGGATCAGCGCGAACGTTTGTCCACGCTGTCGCGTATGACCATTCGCGTGCCCGATGGCCGGTTCGTGCCACTGACCCAGGTGATGAACCTGGATCACAGTCAGGGCTTCCAGGCCTTGCGACACGCTGACGGCAACCTGGCGGTGGAGGTCACCTCGGCCCTGAACACCCGGGTGGCCACCACGGACCAGACCCTGGAAAGCCTTCAGGCCGAGGCCTTGCCGGATATCGCCAGCCGTTATGGTGTCCGGTATTCGTTCGAGGGGCGTGCCGCCGACCAGAGAGAAACAATGGCGGACATGAAGACCGGTCTGTTCATCGGACTGGGGCTGATGTACGTAGTACTGGCGTGGGTGTTTGCTTCCTGGACCCTGCCGTTGATTGTGATGGCCATCATCCCCTTCGCTCTCGTCGGGGCTCTGCTGGGCCACTGGATCATGGGGCTGCAGCTCACCATTCTTTCCCTGTTCGGCCTTTTCGGGTTGTCGGGGATCGTGGTGAACAATGCCATCATCCTGGTGAGTTTCTACGACCAGCAGCGGCGCAAGGGGCTGGACATCACCGAAGCCCTGAACGAGGCTGCCGTACAGCGGGTTCGGGCGGTTCTGCTGACCTCCCTGACCACCATCGGGGGGCTGTTGCCGCTGATGTTCGAGACCTCGCTCCAGGCCCAGTTCCTGATCCCCATGGCCACCTCCATTGCGTTCGGCCTGGGGCTGTCCACGGCACTGGTGCTGTTCGTGATCCCGGCGCTGCTGTCGTGGCTGGAGCAGTTCCGGGAATGGCGGGCGCAGAAGCGGGGCGAGCATGCCGAACCGATAGGCAGCCAATCCTGATCATGGGGAGGGTAGATGACACCGCCGGTACTGGAGATAAAGGGTCTGTCGAAGTCGTTCGTCAGCGGTGCCGAACGGGTCGACGTCTTTTCCGGTCTGGAGATCTCCCTGGCCCCGGGACAGTCGCTCTCGCTGGTGGGGCGTTCGGGGTCCGGTAAGAGTACCCTGCTGAATATTATCTGCGGGCTTGAGGCGGCGGACAGTGGCACTGTCCGCGTTCTCGGCCAGCTGTTTGATGCCGGGCAAGCGGAGCCGCCACGGGCCCGGGAACGGCGCTGGGCCGGTCTCAGACGTCAGCGCATTGGCGTGGTCTTCCAGGACGCCAACCTGATGCCGGCGCTGTCGCTGGCTGATAACGTCCGATTGCGGGCAAGACTGGCCGGCCGGTCCACCGCCGACAGCCAGTATTGGCTGCAGCGTCTGGGCGTCGGGGAACTGGCAAACCGTTATCCGGACCAGGTGTCCGGTGGCCAGCGCCAGCGGGCGGCCATGGCCATGGTCTTCGCCATGCAGCCGGATCTCATTCTCGCCGACGAACCGACTGGCAGCCTCGATCGCCACACTGCCGACGACGTCGCCGACACGCTCTTCGCGTTACAGGCCGATGCCGGCGTCACCCTGGTCCTTGCGACTCACGACACGGAGCTGGCCGGACGGTGTGAGTCCACCGTCGACATGGCACACCGGAATGACACCGGCCCGGGAGGCTGATCTCCCATGAATGCAGCCGCCGCCCTGTTCAGTCACTACCGTCGCCATCCCCTGCAACTGGGCGCCCTGGCCCTGATGATCCTGATCGCGACCATGCTCTGGTCGGGCATGGACCACCTGACCGACCAGGCGCGGTCGAGTCTGGGGCGGGCCGAGCAGAGCCTGTCGGAAGGCTCACGGGTAATCCGCGAGGATGGTGCGCCGTTGACCGTGGCCGACTTCGCCCGCCTGCGTCGGGCCGGGCTCTGCGTGATGCCCTGGCTCGAAGTTCCGGATCCGGATGGCGTCGGGCGTCTGATTGGCATTGATCCGTTGGCCGCTGCCTGTTTCGCTTCCGGGTCACAGTCAGGCGAACAGCCGGCGCTGGATGGCGAGCCCTTCATCGATATCGCCCGGGCGGCCAGGCTTGCCGGCGCACAGGGTGACGGGGCCGGTTCCCTGGTTCTGCTGGCGGCAGACTCGGTCAGCGCCGATCGTCTGCCGGCAGGCTACGCCCTGGCGCCGTTCGCGCGGGGGCCTGACACCGGCGAACTCGGGGCCAGCTTCCTGCTGAACCTGGATGCCCTCGGGGTACTGGTTCTTCTGATAACGGCATTGTTGCTTCGGGCCGTCTACCAACTGAGTATCGTCCAGCGCCGGGACAGCTTTGCCCTGTTGCACCGGTTTGGCGTCCCCGGTGGACGCATCAACGGCCTTCTGATGATTGAGGTGCTGGTGCTTGCCGGCGTGTGTGTGTTACCCGGGGTATGGGCCGGTGCACAACTGGCCCGGGCGCTCGGGGAAGGCTTCGGACGCTCCCTGGAAGGGCTGTTTGACGTCACCCTCTATGCCGATGGCAGCCAGTGGTGGCGCCCGATCCTTGTCATGATGGTCGTAGTCCTGATCGCCTGCCTGCCCATTCGCACACGACGTCACTGGCTGCAACGGTCCCGAGGAGTCGGATGGCTCGCACTGGCCCTGCTTGCCATCGGAATGGTCTGGGTTGCAGGGTCGCCGGGACTGGTCTGGACCTTCGTGGCGGTCGGACTGGTGTTTGTCGGTGCCGGTGTCCTGGTCCCACGGCTGATGGCGGGCATCATGGCGGCGCTGTCATCGAGTGTCGATGATCCTCTCGGGCGATGGCGTTACCGGGAACTGGGCGTTATGGCCAGGCAGCTGGCATTGCCGGTAGTGGCATTGCAGTTCACCCTCGCTCTGGTGTTGGCGGTGCAGGCGCTGGTAACAACCTTCGAGGCGACGTTCGAGCAATGGCTTGATCAGCGTCTGGCGGCCCACTGGTATGTGCAGGTGCCGGAGGGCCGGAGCGGCGACCGGGCGGAAGACTGGCTCGCCCATCAGCTGACGTCGGACACTGCTGCCTGGCACCGGATCCTACGGGGAACCGTGATGGTCGCCACAGGCGCAGGATCCTCGCATCGTGTCGATCTGTTGGCAGTGTCGCCGGTCGGGCCCCTGATGAAGCAGTGGACGCTGCAATCGTCGCTGGCGGATCCCTGGCAACGTCTTGCGGGCAGTCAGGGGGTGCTGATCAACGAGCAGCTGGCGTTGCGCTACGGAGTCGGGGTGGGGGATTCGCTGGCGCTGACCTTGAACGGCCGGACGCAATCCCGGAAGGTCCTGGGTGTCTATGCCGACTATGGGCGACCGTTCGGAGAAGTGCTGGTGAACGGTGCAGATCTGCCTGCAGACTTCCAGCCCGAGTTCGAGAGTTTCTCGATTTCACCGGGAGGCCGGGGAAAAGCCTGGCTGGTGTCGGGATTGCAGCAGATCTGGCAGGTACCTGAGATCGAGATCCGCGAGAACAGTGACATCCGGACCATGGCAACGCGGGTTTTCCGGCAGACCTTCGTGCTGACCCGTGCCATGACGTTCCTGACTCTCACCCTGGCGGGCACCGCGCTGCTGATCATGGGGTGGGTGTTCATCACCAGTCGCGCCTGGTACCTGCAACTGCTGGTTACCTGGGGCTTGTCCCGTCGTGAGGCGCTCGGGGAGCTGATGCGGGTTTCCCTCGGGCTTACCACCACGGTATCCCTGCTGGCATTGCCCCTGGGCGTCTGGTTGACCTGGGTTCTGGTCCATCGGATCAACCCGCAGGCGTTTGGCTGGTCCCTGCCGATGGCCGTGTATCCGGGCTTCTGGCTGGAACTGCTGGCACTGAGTACGGTGATTGGTCTGGGTATTGCGGCGCTCATGGGGCGTCAGCTGCGTCCGGGAAGGATGGTTGCCTTGCCGGCGAACCAGAGTGGCGGAGGTGAACGTTGAACGCGCGAATTCTGGTGACCGCCATCTTCTTTTTTATGGCCGGATGCTCGGATTCCGGAGACGATTCTGGCTTTGCAGGGCTGGCGGAGTCGGTCCCATCGCCATCGGACAACGGCGGATTTCTCCAGCCGGGGCCGGATGTGGGGATATCCCTGCCTGAGGACTTCGGGCCGCACCCGCGATACCGGGTCGAATGGTGGTACCTGACCGCCAATCTCGTCACGCCGTCGGGCGCGCCGCTGGGCCTGCAGTGGACCCAGTTCCGGCAGGGGTTCCGGCCGCGCGACCCGGCGGAAGCCCCGGAGCCTGACTCCTGGTCTCTGGATGCCGCCTGGATGGCCCACGCGGCCGTCAGCTGGCGAGATCGTCACTGGTTCGCGGAGCGCCTGGCCCGTGCCGATACCGGGGCGGCCGGTGCCGAGGCGGCGCCCCTGGATATCTGGCTGGACGACTGGGAGCTGAAGGCGATGTCAGGAACGACCTGGCAGTTGAATGTCCGGAGCCACAAGCCGGCTGCGGCGTTCCGTTACGATCTGACCCTGACCCTCAGGGGGAAACCGGTGTTGCACGGCCAGAATGGTTTCAGTGTGAAATCCGACAGTGGCGAAGGATCCATGTATTTCAGTCTGGTGGATATCGATATTCGCGGTACGGTCACCATCGAAGACAACACCATCCCGGTAACGGGGCAGGGCTGGTTTGACCGGGAGTGGAGCAGCCAGTTTCTGAAGCGTGGCCAACAGGGCTGGGACTGGTTTGCCTTGCACCTGGATTCCGGGGACAAGCTGATGGCCTTCCGGCTCCGGGGGGAGGACCAGACGTTTGTATCGGGGACCTGGATACCGGAAGAAGGCAGCCCGCAGGCACTCGGCAATGAGGACCTGTCCCTGGCTATCCTCGACTCAAGGGATGGGTATCCCGTTCGCTGGCACATCGAAGTGCCAGGCCACAATCTGGATCTTCAGGTCGCTGCGCCCCCGGGCCGTTATGTAAACGAGGGGCGTTTCCCCTATTGGGAAAGCCCGGTGCAGGTGGAAGGAAACCGCACCGGGGTTGGTTACATGGAGCTGACGGGGTATTAATCCAGGGCGTTGGCGCCGATGCGGTGGATGGTCAGGTCTGCGCCGTTGAATTCTTCCTCTTCACTCAGGCGAAGGCCGGATATGGCCTTGATGACTCCGTAAACCACCAGGCCGCCTATAAAGGCAACCAGGACACCCGCAACCGATCCGATAAGCTGGGCCGCGAAGCTGACGCCGCCGAGTCCGCCGAGTGCACTCTGGCCAAAGATACCGCAGGCAATCGCACCCCAGACGCCACACACACCATGCAGGGGCCAGACACCGAGCACATCATCGAGACGCTCGATTTTGTCCTGTGCCCATTCGAACAGGTAGACGAAGAGGGCGCCGGCGATACCGCCGGTGATCAGTGCGCCAACGGGGTGCATGAGGTCAGAGCCGGCGCACACTGCGACCAGGCCGGCGAGGGGGCCGTTGTGGATAAAGCCCGGGTCCGTCCGGCCGAGAACCATGGTGACCAGGATGCCGCCCACCATCGCCATAAGACTGTTGACCGCCACCAGGCCACTGATGCCATCGAGCGTCTGCGCGGACATGACGTTGAAACCGAACCAGCCGACGGTCAGGATCCAGGCACCCAGAGCCAGGAAAGGAATATTGGAGGGCGCGAAAGCGACGACCCGGCCGTTGCGGTAGCGCCCGTTCCGGGCACCCAGGAGCAGAACGGCCGCCAGGGCAATCCAGCCGCCGACCGCATGCACCACAACAGAGCCGGCGAAGTCATGGAAGGTTGCACCAAACTGGCTCTCCAGCCAGGCCTGGAAACCGTAGTTACCGTTCCAGATCAGCCCTTCGAAGAACGGATACACCAGGCCGACGATCAGACCGGAAGCGATCAGCATCGGGTAGAACCGGGCGCGTTCGGCAATCCCGCCGGACACGATGGCGGGAATGGCTGCGGCAAAGGTCATGAGGAAGAAGAACTTTACGAGTTCGTAGCCGTTGTGAGCCGTCAGCTCAGCTGCGCCCGACAGGAAGGTGTTCCCGTACGCGATGTAATAGCCGACAAAGAAGTACATGACGGCGGAAATGCCGAAATCCGTCATGATTTTTACCAGGGCATTGACCTGGTTCTTGTGGCGTACCGTGCCGACTTCCAGGAAGGCGAATCCGGCGTGCATGGCCAGTACCATGATGGCACCGATGAGAATGAACAGCGTGTTGGCGCTCTCCGTCAGGGTTTGTACTGCACTCGTGATGTCCACGGGTTAGGGCTCCTGAGTTATCGGGTTCGATCTCTTCGGATCGTTGGGATGCATTAACGGGGTGCAGTAGCAGCAAGAAGTGTTCCAAATAGAGGCATTTCCTGAGCCGGCTGCAGCTTGGGCCAATGTAGGGGCCCGGAAAGCCGCGGCTTACGACGAAAAATGCACTGCAACTGTGCGTTTTTGGTGCGGGCGCACCAGAATGGAAGATTTACCAGGTGATGGAGCCGGAGTCCGATCGGGAGGATTCGATGCCCATATTGGAATCCCGTTCGTCGGCCTTGGTTTCAATCAGCTCACGTAGCCGGATTTCCTCTTCCTGCAGTGGGCCGGAGAGATCGATGATGATCTCGACCCGTCGGTTTTTCGCCCGGTTCTCGGCAGAGGTGTTGGGCACCCTCGGTTGGGTGTCGGCCAGACCCTTCACGGCCAGACGGGTGGGGTCTATGGCGCCACTGGCAAGCAGCACATTGGCCACCGCAGCGGCCCTGGCTGCTGAAAGGTCCCAATTGCTGTAGAAACGGCTGGTGTGGATGGGCAGATCATCGGTGTGGCCTTCAATGGTGAGTTTGCCCGGCATGTCGGCCAGCACTTTCGCCATATCCAGCAGTAGCCCCTCGAATTCCCAGGTCAGCTCCGCGGAGCCGGAGGGGAAAGAGCCTTTTTCTTCCACACGGATGACGATGCGCCGTTGATCCAGCGACACGTTGACCCGGCCGTCCTGGATGGCGTCCTTCAGGATGGACCGGATTTGTGCCAGGTCCTGCTGCAGTTTTTCGTTGATGGCGGATTCCACGGCCTGATCGGTGGGGCTCTTCAGGGTTTGCAGTTCGGGCTGCTCGTCCGTGGTGGTCTGCTTGACCTGGTTAATGACGGTGGGTTCGGGTGGCGCCGGGGAAAACTTGTCGAAGATCGGACTGGTGCCCTTGGGGATTTCCAGCGTCGGAACCTCCCGCTGAACACCAAAGGCCTTCGACAGTTCACCCGCGATCTGTTTGAACTTCTGGGCGTCAATTTCAGAGAAAGAAAGAAGAAGGACGAAAAAGCACATCAACAGCGACATCAGGTCGGCGAAAGTGACGACCCATGCCGGGATGCCCGGTTTTTCCTCCTCCGGTAACTCGTCCATGGTTTACCCGTTCGCCGGTTCTGCGGCGCCGTTCTTCTCCCGCTCTTTTGGCGGAAGATAACTGGACAGCATCTGTTCGATGATTCTTGGATTGGTTCCCTGCTGGATGGCCACGAGGGCATCCGTATAGAGCATCTGGAGTCGTGCTTCCTCGGTCATACGCAGGGACAGCTTGTCGGCAATCGGTGTCGCGATCATGGTGGCAATGACCGCACCGTAGAGTGTTGTAAGCAAAGCCACCGCCATGGCGGGACCGATGGATTTCGGATCTTCCATGTTGGAGAGCATCTGAACCAGGCCGATCAGGGTGCCGATCATCCCCATCGCGGGTCCCACGTCTGCCATGGCCATGAAAACCTTGGAGGCCGTCCGGTTATGGTCGAGGGTCATCAGACGCTCCTTGTCCAGGAGTTCCTTGATCGTCGCGCCGTCCTGGCCGTCCACCAACATCTGTATACCCTGCGCCAGGAACGGGGATTTGACGTCGCGCCCTTCGAGCCCAAGGACGCCCTCTTTTCGGGCGATGTTGGCGATGTCTACCAGCTCTTCGATGCTTTCCTGGGTGTCCGGCAGCTTGAATTTGAAGGCTCGGGCGGCCACTTTGAACGCCCCGAAAAACTGACGGATGCTGAATTTCGCCAGTGCAACCAGCAGGGTGCCGCCGACCACGATCAGCAGGGACGGACCATTGAGGAATACATCGGGCGAAACGCCCAAGATAATCGCAGAAGCAATGAGCAGAATGGCGCCAACGAGGCCAATAAGGGTGGCGAAGTCCACGATTTCTCCAGGGGGAAAACAACAAGACGAATTACGGGGCGCAAGATTACCCGCAGTTTATTAATTAATCAATTCTGTGCGTCGTAAGCACTTTCAGCATGTTCGTCATGGCAGGCTCTCCAGGCCGCGTAGCGGTGCAGGTCGGATTCCACCAGTTTCAGGCAGATGGCGACCACCCCGGCATCGTCGAGAAAGCCGAAACCGAAAATGAAGTCGGGAATAACATCCAGCGGATTCAGCACATACAGAAGCGTGCCTGCCACGGCAGCGATGGTTTTCCAGGGAACGCTGCGATAGTTGCCGTACCAGTAATCACGGATCATCGAAAACATCAGCTTGATGTCCGTACCAAAACGCTTGAGTTTGCCGCTGCTCTTCACTTTCTGCTCTATCGTTCGTTGTCGCTCGAGAAGCGTCTCCAGATCTGCCCGGTGTACTTTTCCCGCTTCGGATTCAAGCTGCTTTCGGGCGTTTTTTTCAGTGAACAGTGCCATGGACGTTCCTTATTGCGCCGGGACTGATGTGCCACCGGTTACCACCAGGCCTTGCCCCACATTTCCGGGTTGGCCCAATAGTCGGGGTTGTTCCAGGTTCGTTTGTGATTGTAGGTGTCGAGGTTATAGGTATAAAGCGTCTTTTCTGCCTCAGTACGCGAGGATGGCTGCCTCCGGAAACCGAGTGCAATGAAGTCCCTGAAGGTCCAGGGCGCACTGTCCGATACCAATACGGCGATCTGTCGGACTCCGAGGTTGCGCAGGGTTCCCAGTAACTGCTCACCCGCCTCACGGGGTATCTGTTCGAGCGTGTCGCTGATCAGGGCCAGGTCGACCGTTTGGTCAAAGCTGGCGGGGTCGGACAGTTGATCCAGCGTCAATGGAAGGTGGCACACATCATCTTTGCCAGCTTTTTGCCAAGTATCGCCTGCCCGATTGACGGACAATCCGATCGTGATCAGCGTTCGGGGATTTACCTGTTCGATCAAGCCCACGAGGGCTCTTTGCTCGTTATCCATACGTGCAGTATACCCTCCGCGGCAAGATTTCACGATTTTTTGCGAGTCACTCAAGTCATTGAAAAGAAAAAGGTTTGCTAAGAATTGTCGGATGGGTTGGCCGAAATTGACAATGGGTCTTGTCATTTAAGGCATTCTTGAAGCATTAATCTGAATGGTAACGTCAAGGGCGTTCGTCACGGGTTGGCACTGAAACTTCCGATTTTATTGATCCGGATCAATTCAGTGCGAAAAATATCATGACGCTCGGTAACAAAACGCCAAACAAAAGGGGTCGAAGCCCTTGTGACATGGCGCTAACTTGATGAGTAAGGCTTATGGGCAGTCATAAGTTTTGCTGATCACGACAACAATAATGAGGTGACCCATGATTCGTAAAGCCATCAATAATGTCTTTCTGAAATTACTCTCCAATCTGAATGCCCGTTCCGCGAGTGTTGCTTCAAAACAACGCGGCGCGTCGGCACTCGAGTACCTGGTCCTGGCCGGGGCTCTTGTTGCCATCATGGTGTTCGCCTTCTCCAACGACACCATCCGACAAACGGTCAGCGACATTTTCTCCGGCCTGTTCGACAGCGTTCCGTCACCGTAAGGCTTCAGCGGCTTCGGGAGGAAATGCCATGCGGCAGTCCAGAGGCGCTGTGGCGCTTGAATTCCTGTTCCTGTTTCCCTTTGTTGTCGGGATTCTCTATGCGGCCGCCAGTTACGGCATCGTGTTCTTCAGTAAATACGAAATGCAGAACGTGGTGGATCAGGCCGTCCAGGCGGCGCTCAGGGTTGATCGTAATCGCTTCTCGGAAGACGAGATCGAATCCCGGGTGACGACGGCGGCGTCGTCGGCACTGGAACAGGGATGGGCACTGTTGCCCGCCTCGCTCCAGGCCGGGGTCCAGGATGCGGGCTGTTCGGTCCTGTCCTCCGGTGGCGTCGATCTGCTTCGCTGCGCGGTTACCCGGGATAACGTGGATCAGCCGATCCTGCCTCAGGTGAGCTTTGGTTTTCTCGGCAGTTTTCCGCCGATGCCAACGCAGATGAGTGCAGCCGCGACCGTGGCCTTCTGACGGACTCCGTCACCTCCGGCCCGATCAATTTTCCCTTGCTTGTTGTGGATCGTGGACGATGAACAAACGAATACTGTACACGGCGCCGGCCATCGTGATTGCCCTTCTCGCGCTGGCCATGGCCATTGCCGGGCTTTGGCTGACGCAGGCGCCTGCGGAAAGCAAGCGCGCGGAGGACAGCCAGCCAACCGAACCCGCCTCGCCCCGGTTCGAATATCTGGTGGCCAAAAGTGCCGTGACGCCCGGTACGCCGATTACCCGGGACGCCTTCATGACGGTCGCGTCGGAATCGCCGGTGCCTGAGGCCATCGCAGCTTCGTCGGCGCCGTTCGGAGAGCCGGTCAAGACCGCCGTGTCAGCGGGTCAGATCCTGCGGGCGAGTCATCTGCGGTCTGACAGTGTTCTGGACAAACTCATCGAGCCCGGATTCCAGGCCATGGCGGTCCCCGTGGATGACCTGTCCGGCGTCGGAGGGCTACTCAGGCCCGGTGATCGGGTCGATGTCGTTGCGGCGTTCCGACGCTCCGACGAAGACACCCCCGCGGCGGTTCGGCTCCTGCGCAATGTTCTGGTTGTGGCGGTGCATGGGGTTCCCCATGTCGGGGAGCCGATCGAAGGCAATGACCAGAAACGCAACAAAACCGTGGTGCTTTCGGTTCCCACGGACCGGGTTTCCCAGCTGCTCCTGGCGTCCAGTGAGGGTCAGGTACGACTGGTGGCCTCTGGCGACGAGAATCGTGAGCCGGAGAAAGTGGCCGAGTCGCCGTCGAAAGACCGCGCCACTTACCTGGACGATCTCTTTCCGAAACCTCCCAGGCCGGCTCCGCGACACACACCGGTTCGGCAGGTCCGGACACAGGTAGAGGTCTATGAAGGCGCTGAATCAAGGAACGTCTATGTTCGCTGAACGATTGTATTTGCCACTGTGCGTGCTCTTCTGTCTCACCCTCGGGCTGGTTTCAGAGGGGCACGCCGATGCCCTGACGGCCGGGAAAGCGGTCAGTCTGGGCAAGGGGGAGCAGCGGGTTCTCGAGTTTGGGCAGCCGCTGAAACGGGTGGCCATTTCGGATCCGGACGTGGCGGCGGTATCTGTGTCCGACAAGCAGGAACTGCTGGTAACGGCAAAATCCGAGGGTACCGCGGTGCTGTCCGTCTGGTTGCGTGGTCAGGACCGACCATTACAGTCGCCGGTGGTGGTTTCCCGGACGTCCGGACAGCGTCTGTCCTTCGGCATGCAGGTGCAGACCGACATCCGGATCGTTGAAGTCAACCGGAACGAGCTGAATGAACTGGGCGCCTACTACTCCAAACTCTTCGATGGGGGCACGTTTGCCGCCAGTTTCGCCGGTGCGAATGCCACAGTTCCGGTGTTCGGAGGTATCCGGAGTGTTGCCAGCAGCGGCTTCAACTTTTTCCGCTTCGGCAGCACTTCCCTGAGCATCATCAACGCCATGGAATCGGCCGGGTTTGCCTATACCCTGGCGGAACCCTCGCTGGTCACGCTCAGTGGACAGAGTGCCACCTTCCTCTCCGGGGGCGAGTTCCCGATTCCGGTTGAAAGCGGCAATGACGGCGTCAAGGTGGTGTTCAAGAAATTCGGGGTCAGCCTGGGGTTAACCCCCACGGTGGTCAACGAGGACCAGATCATTCTCAAGGTGGCGCCGGAGGTCAGTGACCTGGATTTCTCCTCCGGTGTATCCACCGGCGGTGTCACCGTACCCGGCTTGCGAGTCCGGCGAACCGAAACAACGGTCTCCATGGCACCGGGTGAAACGTTCATCATCAGCGGGCTGGTCAGCCGCAATACGGTCAACAGCAGTGACCGCATCCCCGGGCTGGGGGACCTCCCTGTTATCGGTGCGCTGTTCCGGTCGGACCGGATCTCCCGGGACAAGAAGGAGCTGATCATGGTGGTAACGCCCCACATCGTGACCGCCAGTGATGCCCCGGGCGCGGAGCGGACAACCATCGCCCGGGATTACGACCGGTCCAGTATGGACTTCTTTGACATGGCGGCAGGCTCTGCGCCCGGCGACCGCCCCATCAAACATGGCTTCAGCTGGTGACCCTATGAGCGCGGACGAGATTCTGGTTTGTGTATCGGACGATATTGGCATTCGTACCTGGCTGGAGCGCTGTCTCCAGGGTGAGTGGCACATCGAGTTTGTCGGTTCGTCCGACCTGTCACGGATCAGCCGGCTGGTGGAGGCTGCCCGCACCCGCATGGTGATGGTCGCGGCAGACGATGCCGATCCCGAACGGGCCCTCCGGGTGATCCGCTTCATCGCCAGCAGTGATGAAGAGCTTGCGGTCGTGGGTCTGGTGCGTCGGGTCAGTCAGGATTTCCTGTTGCGCAGCATGCGGGCTGGCGCCCGTGACTGCTTCATTGCCAGTAGCGACGGTGAGGAGGCACGGGATCGAATTCGAGAGCTGTTGGCGCACACGCCTTCGCTGGCCCGTGCCGGTGGAGGACACGCCCAGAACCGGATTGTCCTTGTCACCGGGGCGCGTTCGGTGGTGGATTCCCGCTTCTTCGCCCAGAACCTGGTGTTCAATACCCATTTCTTTCATCCGGACGAGCAGATACTGGGGCTTGATACCGCCTCGGACGACCGGCACGCATTCTATCTCGACAGCAACAACCGACTGGCGTTGCAGGATCTGATCCGTAACCCGGAGTCCCTGGATTCGGCCCTGATCGAGACCGCGCTGGAAGAATACCTGCCCGGGCTGCGGTTCCTGGCCGGCCAGTTGTCGATCGGTCAGGACGGCGACCAGGAAAATACCGATCTGTTCATTGCCCTGAGCCAGCTTTCCGGCCTGTTCGACCGGATCATTGTGAATGTGGATGCCGCGGTGGCGGATTTCTGGATCAATACCGTCGGGATCCGGGCGGCCGAGCTGGTAATGGTCATGCACCCGATCGTCGAGCAGGCTCACGAAGCACGCCGGCGGCTTGATAGCTGGAAGGAGCGGTTGGCCCCGGATTGTCGTGTGTCCTTCCTGCTCGACGGCTATGAAAAGAAGGGTGTGCCCCCGGTTGGCGATCTTGAAAAGGCTGTGGGTGTGCCCATCCTCGGGACCCTGCCGCTGGATTGGGGAACGCGAATGATGGCCATGAATGCCGGGCTTCCACTGCACAGGCTGCCCGGTAAATCGGCTTATCAGAAGGCGTTGCAGAAGATCCTGCAGGAGCGTGTAGCCCGGGAAACCGAACGCTCAGGAGAGGGCGAGCGTCGAGTGGCGAAAGCCTGAGGGGTGAACGATGGCGGCTAGAACGGATCAGGAATACCAGAATCTGAAAAAGCGGGTCCACTTCGTCATGGTGGAGCGGCTTGACGAAGAAGGGATCGAAGTCGGAAACGTCAGTGACGATGTCCTGATGAGTTTCGTGCAGACCAATGTGTCGAACTTTGTGGCCCAGAACCGGATGCCATTGTCGGCTCATGACCTGACCACGCTGATCCGGGAAATCTACGACGAGGTCGCCGGATTCGGGCCTCTGGAGCCGTTGCTTGCAGATGATTCGGTCAACGACATTCTGGTGAACGGCCCGGAAGACGTGTTTGTCGAAATCGAGGGCGTGCTCCAGCGCGCATCCACACGTTTTATTGATGACGACCATGTGGTCCGCATCATACGCCGCATCCTGGCACCACTGGGCCGACGCCTGGATGAAGCCAGTCCCATGGTCGACGCCCGCCTGCCGGATGGTTCCCGGGTCAATGCCATCATTCCGCCCATTGCGCTGGACGGACCATCGCTCAGCATCCGGAAATTTACCCAGAAACATCTGACCGCCAAGGACCTCGTGGCCAGGGGCTCGATGACCAATGAATGCCTGGATCTTCTGACGCAGCTGGTCCAGGGTCGCCGCAATATTCTGGTCAGCGGTGGCACCGGCACCGGTAAAACCACGGTTCTGAATCTGCTGAGCCAGTTCATTCCCCGGGATGAACGGGTGGTTACCATCGAGGACTCGGCGGAGCTTCAGCTGAATCATCCCCACATCGTGCGTCTGGAAACCCGCCCGCCCAATACCGAAGGCTCCGGTCGCATTACCGCCCGGGAGCTGGTTATCAATGCCCTGCGCATGCGACCGGACCGCATCATCGTCGGCGAAGTGCGCTCCGGCGAGATTATCGAACTCCTGCAGGCCATGAACACGGGGCACGAGGGGTCGATGAGTACCCTTCATGCCAACACGGCCAAGGATGCCCTTGTACGCATCGAAACCCTGCTGGCGGTCAATGGTTACGACGCTGGCGAACGGGCCATCGGTCGGCTCATTGGTTCGTCACTGGACGTGATTGTTCAGCTGACGCGGCTACCCAATGGCCGGCGGCTGGTCAGTGAGGTGGTATCGATGCGGGGGGACAGTGATAACCCCTACCGCATGGACGTGCTGTACCGCGCCCCGGACGATGTCCAGACCCCGGAAACCCTGGTCAGCGGAGGTGCCTCGTTATGACCGCCCCGGCCTGGTTCCATGCGGCGATTGTATGCGGTGGCCTGGCCCTGTTCTGGCTCTGTGCGCAGTGGCTCTGGATCCGTAGCGCGGGCAAACGTTATGTAAAGCGGGCAACCCGTGAGCGCCTCCTGCCCCAAACGGAATCGGCATCGTTCGGCGGCGCGAGGATCGAGCTTGGCCCCGTCGAGCGATTGCTGGTCCAGGCCGATATCCAGTGGACGACCCAGCAATTTGCGGTCGTTGGTGCGGCCCTGGCGGGACTGCTGATTGTCCTGTTCGTGACCCGCGGTGCCATCGTCCTGCTGGTCACCCTCTTCTTTGTCGCGACCCTGGCTGGCGTTTTCTGGCGGGTCCGTTTCCAGAAACAGCGCCAGAGAATCCATGAAGAGTTGCCGGGCATCATCGATTCGACGCTCCGTAACATCGATGCCGGTCGTTCCCTGGAACAGTCCTTGATTGCATCCTTCAGCGAGGCCTCGCCGGTTTTCGAGCCCCTGCTGTTCCGGCTGCGCAATGCGGTGGGTTCCGGGCGGGAATACACCGGCCTGTTCGAGGGCTTCGCCGCCCTTTACCGGACACCGTCCCTGATTCTCGTGGCCATTGCCTTGCGTACCACCTCGCGGTTCGGTGCCTCCATCCGGCCGGTACTGCGCCAGGTAGCGGATTCACTGCGCTCCCAGCAGGAGTTGCGCCAGGAGTTCCTGGCGGCCACGGCGGAAACACGCTTTACCGCGGTGACCTTTGCTGTACTCCCGCCCGGGCTGGCCGCCTACATGGTCCTGATGAATGAGCAGTACTCCGATCTCCTGCTGAACACGGCGACGGGGCATAAACTCCTGATCATTGCCGCGGTCCTGCAGGTCATTGGCATGGGTGTGATCTGGCGAATGATACAGGGGGTGGGGCGTGCCTGAGCTCTGGCTTGGACTGTCGATCGTGTTTGCGGGCCTGGCGGTCTGGATTGCGGTTTATCTCGCTCCCCGTTGGCTGGTGCGGGCCCGTATTCGGGCGCGGCTCCAGAACATGGGGGAGCTCGATGGTCTGGACGATGGGCGGTCCTGGCTGCGTGAATTTGCCGAATGGTTTACTGGCCAGTCGGCAATCGAGGGCGATTTCGATGCCCTGCGGCAGGCACTGGAGACCACCGGGCGCAGCCGACATCAGGCGCAGTCGCTCTACATGCTCTGGTGCTGGTTGTTGCCGTCGCTGGTCATCGTGGCGGGTTTCCTGGCTCTGGGCCCTGTCGGGGGCGCATTGGTCGCCGCAGGCGCCTTCATTCTTCCACGGCGTTTCATCCGAACCGTCGGGGTGAACGCGGAGAAGCGACAGAACCTCGAGGCCATCGAACTGTGCCACATGACCCGGATGTTGATGGAGGCGGGGCTGTCGATTGAACGGGCGCTACGGCTGATCGCGGCCCAGGGTCGCCCGATCATGCCCGCCCTCAGTATCCGCCTGGACCGGTTCAACCGGGTGATGGAAAGCGGCGCGGATCGCACCCGGGCACTGGATGAACTGGGCAACAACCGTCGAATCCTGGTGCTGCGGCATTACGTCAATCTGATGAAACAGAGTGGCACCCTGGGTTCCGGCGTGTCATCAAGCCTTGATCAGATCATCCAGGAGGCCCAGCAGGGTGAGCGCAACCGCTTGAAGGAAGAAACCAACCGGATTGGCGCGAAAATGACCATGGTCATGATGGTGTTCATGCTGCCCGCACTGTTCATTCTGATCGGGGGGCCAGCGGTGCTCTCGATCGCGGAAACGCTGGGGCGCTGATTTTGGGGAACGGAAACGGCTTTTACAGAAGGCAGGCGAGCACAATGAATCGAATTCTGAGAGCGTGGGTATTGTTTGGCGGAGTATCACTGGCCGGCTGTGCCTCGCTGACGGGCCAACCAACAACGGTCGGCATGACGGGTGATGGCCCAGGCGGAAGTTGCCGCACTGATGTCCGCCCGGAAGAACAGCTGGAACTGGATGCGGTGGATGCCCAGATGAAACGCGACCAGCCATACGCTGCGCTCGCGAGGCTGGAGGAATCCAGCATGGGGGCCGAGCAACACTGGCTCCGGCTGGGACAGCTGTATGTCCAGACCGGTCAGCTTTCGAAGGCCGGGGATCTGTTCAGCCGCCTGTCTCAGCGTTGCCAGTCGGCGGACAGCTACCACGGGCTGGGCCTCGTGGCTCTCAAACAGGGGCGGCTCCAGGATGGGCTCGACGCCATGAAGACGGCGCGGGACAAGTCGCCCTCGTCCGTCGACATCCGGAATGACTACGGATACGCGCTGCTCAATGCCGGACAGAATGCCGAGGCGGTGTTTGAGCTGCGCACTGCGTTTGAACTGGCCGACGGCAAAGGAGCCGTTCGGCAGAACCTTGCGGCAGCCTACCTGATTACCAACGATCAGGCAGGACTGACCCGACTGAAGAAGCAATACGGTTTCTCTCCCGAGGAGCTGGCCTATGCCAGGCAACTGGCAGAGCACATTCGGAGGCTGCAATGAATCATCGTACCCTTCTGCTGTTGTCCGGTCTTCTGGTGACACCACTCGCGTCGGCCGGCGATTTCCCCGATTTCGGCCTGTCCGATACCGTGGTTCACGACAGCCAGGCGCAACCGGAGGATCAGGTAAGCGAGTTGTTGCGCAAGCAGGCGAAGTCCGATCCGGCCGGGCAGAGTGAATTGTCGGCCCAGATGTTCGTGGATGCCCAGGATCGGATCGCGGAAACCTTCCGTCGCCCGGTTCCGGATACCCTCAATGATCAGTCCAGTGATCAGTAGGACAGGCCCTTCCCGTCAACGGGGCGCGCTCATTTTCATTACCCCGATTGTGATTTCGGCGGTGTTGCTGATGATTGCACTGGCGCTCGACGGCGCCCGGCTCTATTCCCTCCGCTCGGAGATGCAGAGTCAGGTGGATGCGGCTGCCACCGCGGCGGCAGACGCAGCTCAGGCCTGCGGCGGCGATACCATTACCCTCGCCACCATGTCGCAGCGGGCCCTGGCAGCGGCACAGGCCCAGGGCTTTTCCGGGAATCCGGACGACCTGGTGGTTACGCCCGGGCTGCTGGAGGCTGGCAGTGGGGATGAAGTTGCGTTCCACGCCGTTCCGGATCTGGCCCAATCCAACGCAACGCATGTCCGGTATCAGAGGTCGGAGCCGATTTCACGACTGTTGCCGGAAAGTGTGCTCGGATCCGTGACGCTGGAAGCCTCCGCCGCTGTGCGACGGGAGGTGGTGGCCACCATCAGTGCTGCCGGTTCGACCGCCGGTGTCGATGGTGGGCTTCTGGGAGCGCTGCTTGGCGGTGTCCTGGGCCAGCCCGGCTACTCACTGGATGCCACCGATCTGGCCAGTATCGGCAATACCCTGTTTTCGGTGGGTGACCTGCTGGCGGATCTGGGCGTTGATCAGTTGGAAGATGCATTACCACTGGGGGCGGATGAGCTGGCGACCGCCATCCGCAATGTTGCCGGTGCCGCCACACCGGCAGGCGATCTGGCTGGCCGGCTCCTCTCGGCCAATGGCATCGAATCGGTGGCGGTGTCGGATGTGATTTCTGCCCTGGCCGATACCCGCGTGCCTTCAGATGCCAACGTCCGTGCCTATGACCTGCTGGTGAGCCTTGCCCTGAATGTGCTCCAACAGCAGCAGCTGCTCAGTGGTAATCCGCTGGTGCTCAACAATCTTGCGCCGCTGGGTTTGCCGTTGGTGTCAGCAATCGACGACAGCAGTCTGGAGATCCGGCTGTATGTGAACCGCCCGCCCACCGTGGCAATTGGGCCGGCTCGCCAGAACAGCAATGGTGACTGGCTGACAACTTTCCGGGCGCCGGACCTGAGTCTGGAGGTGGACGTTTCGGCCGGGCTTCCCACCATCAATCTGCTGGGCCTGGCCGAGTTCGGCATCGGTTCACTTCAGGTGCCACTTTCGGTGGATCTAGGCGGTGGGTCGGGTGCATTGGTATCCGCCCGCTGTGCGCGAGGCGGAACGAACAGTGTCCAGTTCGGGATGGCGCTTGAGCGGGATGCGCTCGAACTGGGTACCGGCCAGGTCGATACGGCTACCGGAGCCCTGGTTCCGGATACCCTTTCCGTGCAGGTTGGGCATCTGAAACTCCTGGCGGGTTTGCTGACCCTGGATCCGGCCTTGGGTGCGGACATTGTGGTGGACGGCAGTGTCGGCTCGGCTTCCACCGTATCCCAGGTGACACCGGCGTATCCGCTTTATTGCGGTCCGTCCGGTTGCGAGCGCATGGTCTACGATGCCTCCGGCGGGGGATTGTCTTCGGCGGATTTCTACGCCCAGGTCAGCGATCTTCAGGTGCTTGGCGCCAGCGTGGATACATCTCTTATCAATTCCCTGCTTGCCGTTGTCGAGGGCTTGGTTAACGATATAACGACAAGTGTTCTGAATTCGATCGTGAATCCGTTGGCAGAAGCGCTGGGGGTCGGCATCGGTGGCATGCAGGTCAGTATTGAGTCCGCGACGCAGCAGGGCAGTCAGCTGGTTGAGGGTGTGCCCATACTTCAGAACTGACAGAGGGAATTTCAGGGATGAGTCATGATGGACGCCTCGGTTGAAGCAGACTGGATCAGCCTCTTGAAACCGTTTTTGCTGTGGGTGTCCCCCTTTCTGGCACTGGTCTTCCTGGTGCTATTGGTGGTTTTCTGGCTTCGGGCACGACGGCTGGGCCGCCAGGTCTACGATCTGACGCTGGAGGTTGGCGCTTCGTCCCGGTCCCTGCGCACGGCCGACCGTGATCTCCAGTCTCTCTTTGACCAGTCCAGCATTGCGGTGTTCATTCTTGATCATCGTCGTCGAGAAATACTCTACGCCAACAATACGGCGCTGACGGCATTCGGTGTCAGCGATGCCGACGCACTGACGTCCCGCGTCATCCAGAATCCCGAGGCGTGGGAGGAATCCTCCTTTACCCTGCTGGAATTCGAAGCGCTGCTCGACAAGGTCACCCGTACCGGGCTGCAGGTCTTTGAATGGCGCTTGCCGGGTGGCGAACAGGCGCCCGAGTGGCTCGACTGCTCCCTGTCCTTCATTACCTATCTTGGCAACCAGTCGGTGCTGTTCACTGGCGTCAATATCACCGCCCGCAAGCGCAATGATGCACTGGAAAAATTCCAGCTCAGAGCCATGCGGGCAATCGCCAGCGACAGTCCGCTGAACCAGTCCCTGTCCCAGCTGGTTGCGCTGATTGAACGGCTGATTCCCCGCGCCCGGTGTGCGGTCTTCGTGCATGATGCCGAGCAGCGACGGCTGCGTTGGACGGCGGGCAGCAGCGATCTTCCATCGCCGTTCCAGGATCGTCTGGATGAGCTGCCGGTGGCTTTCGGGGCGGCAGGAGCCGGTACCGCAGCCAGTATTCGTGAGCGTGTGGTGGCACGGGATGTCCGCAGTGACCAGCGCTGGGATGCGTTCCGGGACCTGGCCGAGCAGGCGGGAGTCCGGTCGTCCTGGGCGGAACCGGTGATTGGTGCCAATGGCGAATTACTCGGCTGCGTGGAGCTCTACCACGACGAAGTCTGGACACCCTCGGAAGACGACGTCGATCGGCTGACGGCGCCGGTATCACTTGCCAGCCTGGCCATCGAACGCCATCACTGGCAGGCGAAGCTTGAACAGATGATTGTCTCGGAACAATCGGTCCGTCGCATCAGCACCAATCTGCTGACGCTGGATATGGAACGTGTGGACGAAGGGATCGTCGGAACCTGCGCGACCATGGGGGACTTCTTTCAGGCGGACCGGGTTTTCATCTGTCAGCTGGAGGAGGCATCCCACGAGATCTCTATCAGCCACGAATGGTGCATCCGGGCGCTGGCCAGACTGCGGCCGGAGACCGGCCGGAAGTTTCCGGTGATACCGTCGAGTCTGGGAGTGCTTTTCCGGGAGTCGTCACCCCAGGTCTTTGATGAAGAAAATCCACTGCCTCCCATGCTCGAATTTCTTGCGGAGCGTCTGGAGCGGGGTGCTGACAAGTCGGTCATCCTCGGGCCGATATTCCGGAACGAACGGCTGACCGGCTTCCTCGGGATCCAGAAAACCTCGGCCGGTCAGGCCTGGACTCCGGCGCGTACAGAAACGGCTCAGCTGATGGCCAGCCTGATCGGGGCGGTCATGACCCGGCAGGAACTGGTCAACTCCCTGACCTTCCAGGCCGTGCACGATCAGCTCACCGGTCTGTATAACCGGCACAAGCTCGAGAATTTCCTCAAGCAGGAAGTGGCCCGGTGCAACCGGTATTCCAGCGTCTTTTCACTGATCATCTTTGACCTGGACCGTTTCAAATCCATCAACGATCGCTTCGGACATAATGAAGGCGATTCGGTGCTGTCCACCGTCGCTCAGCTGGTAGACCAGAATGTCCGGGAGAGTGAAGTGGCGGGTCGCTGGGGCGGCGAAGAATTCCTGATCCTGCTGCCGGAGACCGGAACCGACAGTGCCATTGCCGTTGCCGAGCGGATTCGGGAAACCATCGCCCAACACCGGTTCTCCATTCCGGAGCCCGTGACCATCAGTGCCGGCGTCGCCACCTTTCGCGCCGGAGACGATCCCCACCAGCTTGTGCAGCGCGCTGATGCCGCCCTCTACAACGCCAAGGATGCCGGGCGCAATCGGGTGATTTCGGCGTTATAGTGGTTGCCGCCTAGAGTGGCCAGTCTGCCGCATCGACCGTGTGATTGCCCACGGGTTGGTCGGATTCACCCTCCCATTGGTCAACAAAGGTCCCGCAGGGATCGAACTGCCGGGCCTGTTTCTCGAGATTGAAATGCCGGCCGCCGCGAGGATCGGCTCCGACACCCGCCAGGTACTGCCAGTTGCCATAGTTGCTGGCGACGTCGTAGTCGATCAGTTGCTGTTCGAACCAGGCGGCTCCGTAACGCCAGTCCAGTTCCAGTTCGTTGACCAGGCAGCTGGCGACGATCTGCCTGGCCCGATTGCTGATGTATCCGGTTTCCCGGAGCTGGTTCATGGCCGCATTGACCAGTGGGTACTCGGTATTGCCCTCGCACCAGGCCTTGAAGCGGTGTCCGTAGAAGGTTGCCTGGTGTCGCTTGCGCTGCACGCCGTCCCGGCGGAACAGATTGGCTCCGTGTTTCAGCGCGTACCAGTAGAAGTATTCCCGCCACAGAAGCTCGAACCACAGCCAGTAGGTGGAGTCGTTGCGAGTCACGGTGCGCTCATATTCCGCAATCTTGGCTGCAACTTCCCGGGCTGACAGGCTGCCGTTCGCCAGCCAGGGGGAAAACTTGGAAGAGCTGTCCCAGTCGTCGAGGGCGTTGCGGGTTTCCTTGTAACGGTCGATATGGTGATTGGTGAACAGGTAATCCTGCAGCCGAGCCAGACCTTCATCTTCGCCACCGATGAAACGCAGCGGATGCACCGGCTCGTCGATGGCCGGACAGTCGCCGCGATTGTCCTCCGGAAAACCGGGAGCCGGCGGCAGTGCGCTGAGCGTTCGAATTCGCAACAGGTCGGAATTGGCATCGCTTTTCTGCTCGATCTGCTTCCGGAACTGCGAAAAGGTGGCCGGCAGATCGTTCAGAGGCATCGGAAGGGCGCTTTCCGGAAACAGCGAGAGGGTTTCGAACTGCTGAAATACGGTCTCGGGCAGGGCCTCCTTGAGTGTCCGCCATTGTTCTGCCTCCGCCGTGCCGGGCAAGCGAGATCGGACCACCCGGCCGATTCCATGGGCTTGCACCAGGTCGGGAATGATCCTTGCCGGCTCGCCAAAGGCAATGTGCAGTCGCTGGCCCATGCCTCTGAGGTTGCGCTCCAGCGCCATCAGGCTCTGCCACAGGAATCGCCACCGGTGACTGCCCATTGCTTTGCCCTGCATCGCGCCCGTGCGAAACCACTGGGGATCCACCACATAAACGCACAGCAGCACATCCGAGCGGGAGGCTGCCAGCAGGGCCGCGTTGTCGTGCAACCGCAGGTCTCGGGTAAACCAGTAAAGCGTATGCATTGTACCTATAGTCCGAATTTAGAGCCGGTAGTACCAGCATACGCCCCACACGGCTGAAAAGATTATCCAAAGCCCGTTTCAGGGAGGGTTACGGGTCAGGCATTGGCCTCCAGTTCTTTGAGTGTCGGATAGTCGGTATAGCCGTGTTCGTCACCACCATAGAAGGTGCTGTCGTCCCACTCGTTGAGGGGCGCGTTCTGACGGAAGCGCTCCGGCAGATCCGGGTTGGCGATAAACGGGCGACCGAAGGTGACCAGGTCACAGCGGCCCTGGCTGATACGGGTGCGTGCTTCTTCGGCGGTGTAGGCGCCGTTGGCGATGTAGGTACCCTTGAACGCCGTGCGGATGGCGTCGATCACCTCTTCCGGGCGGCCGTTGGCATGGTTACCCTGGAAGGAGTCTTCAACCACCTCGATGTAGGCGACGCCCAGCTCGTTCAGGTGCCTGGCAAAGGTGCCGAAGGTTTCGACCGGGTTCTCGTCATACATGGCGTTGAAGCTCCCGGTCGGGCTCACCCGAACGCCCACGTTGTCTTTACCCCACACATCGATGACCGCCCGGATCACCATCAGCGGTAAGCGCAGGCGATTTTCTACGGAACCGCCGTACTCATCGGTACGTTGGTTACTGCCGCTCTTGATGAACTGATCGAGCAGGTAGCCGTTGGCAGCGTGGACCTCGACACCGTCGAATCCGGCTTCCTTGGCGTTCTGGGCGCCCTGACGATACTGCTCCACGATATCGGCCATTTCCCCGGTCTCCAGCGCCCTTGGCTCTGGGACATCCACCATGCCGGAATCGGCGCTGATAAACGTCTTGGCACCTTCCGGCCTGATTGCGGAGGGCGCCACCGGTTGCTCTCCGTCAGGCTGCAGCGCCGGATGGGAAATCCGGCCCACATGCCACAGTTGCATATGGATTCGCCCGCCGGCCATATGCACCGCGCCTGTGACCTTTTTCCAGCCGTCAATCTGTTCCCGGGAGTGGATGCCTGGTGTAAAGGCATAGCCCTTGCCCTGGGGCGAGACCTGGGTAGCCTCGCTGAAAATCATCCCGGCGCCGGCGCGTTGCTGGTAGTAATGGGCGTTCATGTCGTTGGGAATGTCACCCGGCTGGCTTGACCGTGAACGGGTCAGGGGAGACATGAGTACCCGGTTGGGCAGGGTCAGATTGCCCAGGTTGAATGGCTCGAACAACGGATCATTCTGGTTCTGATTGCTCATCGTTTACTCCTTGCGAGTCGGGTGTAATTGATTAGACCAGTCTACTAGTTCTCAGGCGAAAAAATTTTCAGTTGATGCCCAGGCACTGCTTGAAGAATACCCGGACAAAACGCTCCATCGGCTCCGTTGACTTGAGCACCTTCGATCGCAGGATCGCGCCTTCCCAGCCGGACAGCAGGAAGCTGGCGGCGTCAGCGGGGTCAACGTGGGCATCAATGTCTCCGGCAGTCTGGGCTTCGGCTATGCAGCGTTCGAAGCGCTTCTCCCAACCGGAAAAGACCTTGTCGAGGCGGGTGCGGAAAGCTTCGCTCTGACCAGCCAGTTCCTGCCCGAGATTGCCGATCAGGCAACCGCGGGTGTACTCGCAGCTGGTCATGGTTTCGAAACCGGTATCGAAGTAGGCGCGCAGGCGGTCGACGCAGGATCGACTGCTGTCATTGAGAATCCGATCCAGCGTCGCATCGTATTCCTCTGCGAAGCTGTCGATGACTGCCAGGCCAAAATCGTTCTTGCTGCTAAAGTAATGATAGAACGACCCCTTGGGTACGCCGGCCGCCGTAAGCACGGCATTGATGCCGGTTGCACCAAAGCCTTTCTGGCCGATCAGGTCGGCCCCGGTCTCAATGATGTGATGACGGGTGTCGTTGGAAGCCATGGCTGGTATATTAGACCGGTCGTCTATTGGTCGTCAAAGATGTGGCGTACGAACTAGCCGAAATCCATTCCCCCAAAGGAGCCTTACAGTGATCAAATCTCGCGCTGCGGTGGCGTTTGAAGCCAACAAGCCGCTCGAAATCGTCGAAGTGGATGTCGAAGACCCGAAAGAGGGTGAGGTGCTGGTACGTATCGTAGCGACCGGTGTCTGCCACACTGATGCCTACACGCTCTCTGGTGCGGACCCGGAAGGGTTGTTCCCGACCATTCTGGGCCACGAAGGTGGCGGCATTGTTGAAGCCGTCGGGCCGGGAGTGACCTCTCTGGAGGTGGGTGATCATGTGATTCCGCTGTACACGGCCGAGTGTGGCAAATGCAAATTCTGTACGTCCGGCAAAACCAACCTGTGTGGTGCCGTGCGGGAAACCCAGGGCAAGGGTGTGATGCCCGATGGCACCTCCCGTTTCTCCTACCAGGGAAAGCCGTTGTATCACTACATGGGCTGCTCGACTTTCTCGGAATACACGGTCCTGCCGGAAATTTCACTGGCGAAGATCCCCAAGGAAGCGCCCCTGGACAAGGTGTGCCTACTGGGATGTGGCGTCACCACCGGTATTGGCGCGGTCCTGAACACCGCCAAGGTTGAGGAAGGCGCAACGGTGGCGATCTTCGGTCTGGGGGGCATCGGCCTCGCCGCCATCATTGGCGCGAAAATGGCCAAAGCCGGTCGCATCATCGGCGTCGACATCAATCCGGGCAAGTTCGACATTGCCAGACAGCTCGGGGCCACCGACGTGGTCAATCCCAACGACTACGACAAGCCGATCCAGGAAGTCATCATCGAAATGACCGATGGCGGTGCCGACTACACGTTCGAATGTGTGGGTAACGTCAAACTGATGCGGGCCGCTCTGGAGGCCTGTCACAAGGGCTGGGGTGAGTCGACCATCATTGGTGTGGCCGGCGCCGGCGAGGAAATCAGCACGCGTCCGTTCCAGCTGGTGACCGGGCGGGTCTGGCGCGGTTCCGCGTTCGGTGGCGTCAAAGGGCGTACCGAGCTTCCAGGCTATGTGAAGAAAGCCGAAGAAGGAGAAATTCCGCTGGATGTGTTCATTACCCACGAGATGAAACTGGAAGACATCAACAAGGCCTTCGACCTCATGCACGAAGGCAAGAGCATCCGGTCCGTCATCCATTTCTGACCGGTTTGTCCACCTGACCCTCAAACTGACCGACGATTACCGGTCGGTCAGTTTGAGTTCTATCCGCCGGTTCTTCTGAAGGGCTTCCGGTGAGGTGCCCTCGGCGACCGGGAAGAACTCACCGAAGCCGGCGGCCACCATACGCTTCTCAGGCACACCCTGAGCCGCCAGGTAGCGAACCACCGCCACCGCCCGCGCCGTCGACAGTTCCCAGTTCGACGGGAATTTCGGCGTGTTGATCGGAATGATGTCCGTATGGCCATCCACTCGCAGGATCCAGTCCACGTCGTCCGGAATCTTGTTGACCACATCCAGCAGCACGCCGGCCAGCTTGTCCAGCTCGCGTTTGCCTTCCGCCCCGAGTTCCGCCGATCCGGATGCGAACAGCAACTCCGAGGGCAGCAGGAACCGGTCGCCTACTACCCGGATGTTGTCGTTACTGGCCAGGATGTCCCTCAGTCGCGAGAAGAACTCCGACTGGTACTGCTCCAGCTGGTTCACCCTTTCGGCCAGCAGGGTATTCAGGCGTTGACTGACCTGTTTCAGTTGCGATTCCTTTTCGGCGGTCAGGTTTTTCTGGAGCTTCAGGGCCGCCGCGATTTCACGTAACTGGCCCTGGAGCGACGCGATCTGGTTCGACAGCCTGAGAATCATGGCCTGCTGGCTGGCGGACATCTCTTCCTTGTCGGCCAGACTCTGCTCCATGCTGGCAAGCCTCTCCGCCTGGGCATCGGCATTGGCCGTCTGTTGCATCAGCTGCTCGCGGGTGTTCTCGAGTTGGCTGACCAGCGCGTCATTGCGATTCAGGCTATTGCTGTAGTCATTCTGGAGCGACGCCATCTGCTCTTCCATGGCTGCCGTCTTGTCTTTCTCGAGCCCAAGCAGCTCGGACAGTTCACTGAGCCGGGCGTTCAGACGAACCAGCTGGGAGTTGCGATCGGAAAGTGTCTGGGAGAGATACAGCTGGCTGACCACATAGACCATCAGCACGAAAATCACGAGCATCAGCAGTGCGGACAGGGCATCGACATAGCCCGGCCAGACGTTGGTTGAACTGCGGGAGCGCCGGCGGGAACCGATCATGACAGGTCTTTCTCGTCATCCACCCGGTCCACCAGGTTGGTGACCCCGGTCAGCCATTCCTCAAGGCCGTCGTAGAAACGGTTCTGGGCATGCCCTGCCTGGATGTCCAGAAAGCCCAGAATCAGCGACCCTCCGAGGCCGAGCAGGGAGGAACTGAATGCCGTGCCCATACCCTGAAGCGGTGTCAGCAGCCCTGCCTGAAGGTCGCCAAAGACCTTGCCGAAGTCCTCCTGGCTCATGTCCAGGCCGGCGATCACATCGCCCACAGCGTTGATGGTCCCGAGCAGCCCCCAGAAGGTCCCGAGAAGGCCCAGAAACACCAGCAGGTTAATGAAGTAACGGGTGATTTCCCGTTGCTCGTCCATCCGGGAGTGGATGCCGTCCAGTACCGTTCGCAGTGACATCGTGGACAGGGTGAACCGATCCCGCTTTGCCTCCTCGCCCAGTTGCCTGGCCAGGGGCTTCAGCAGTCGGGGCTCCTGCAGCACCGATAGTCCCGAATGACCGGTACGGAACTGGGCAACCCAGCGGAGCTCCGGGAACAGTACGAACACCTGTCGATAGGTCAGGGCGATTCCCACGATCAGGACGCCGACAATCAGCAGGTTGAACACCCAGTTGGCCATGAACGCGGTGATCAGTGGCTTGTGAATAAGTGCGCCAACGATGACGACAACGCCCAGGAATAGCGTCATCCAGAACAGCGTATGCTTCGGATTGCTCATGACTTCGGCCAACCTTTTGAGGAATTCCCCAAAAACGTTAGCACAGAGTGGCGTTGAATGATGTGACAGTTGCGGATAGGAGGGGGTGTCTTTCGGGGCTCGGATCGCTGGTATGATGAACCCGTGCCGGTTCCGGTAAGGGGCCATGATCGACCAGAAACCAGTCAAGATGAGTAATGCCACATGCCTGAGTCCAGCGATATGCCTTTTCGTTTCCGATTTCGCGTGCGCTACGGCGAGTGCGATGCCCAGAGCGTTGTATTCAATGCTCGGTACGCCGATTTCGTCGATATTGCGGTCAACGAGTATATCCGGGTGCTGTTCGGGGATTACCAGAATTTACTGGATCAGGATCTGGATATTCAGGTGGTGAGCCTGACCATCAACTGGAAGGCGCCGGCGCGGTTTGATGACGTGCTGGAGGCCAGGATTCGGACCGGCCGGATTGGCCGCACCTCCTTCACGCTCCATCTGGAATTCTATCGGTTTGCCGATGGGCAATTCATTGCAGACGCCGACATCACCGACGTGATGATACAGCCGTCGATGATGGAAAAAGTCGTGATTCCGGATCGGATCCGGGCATTGCTTGAAGCCGGCGCTCCGGGCGTACTGCTCAGCCACGCCGGCGAGCAGCAGCCCGACTTCAGGACCGGATAACGCGGTTATCCGTTCCCGGGTTGCCTTCAGCCCTCCTGCAAGGTTTGAAGTACGGCTTTGGCCGCGCCTTCGGAGGATGCGGGATTCTGGCCGGTAATCAGCTTGCCATCGACAACGATGTGCGGTGCCCAATCGTCCCCGCGGGTATATTCTCCTGCGTTTTCCTTGAGCATATCCTCAACGAGGAACGGCACGATGTTGGTCAGCTGGACGGCCTCTTCCTCGGTGTTGGTGAAGCCGGTGACGGTGCGCCCGCCCACGATGTTCTGATCCGGCTTGATGAACACCTTCTTGAAGACGGCAGGCGCGTGACAGACGGCGCCGATCACCTTGTCCTGTTCATAAGCCGTCTTGATCAATGCAATGGACTTGTCGTCATTCGCCAGGTCCCACAGCGGTCCGTGACCACCCGGATAGAAGATGGCGTCAAAGTCGTTCATGTCGACATCGTCCAGCTTCTTGGTGCTGGCCAGCATCTCCTTGGCGTGCGCGTCGTCCATGAAGCGGCGGGTGGTGTCGGTGAGGGCCCCTTCGGCCTCACTGTTCGGGTCAACCGGGGGCTGCCCACCCTTGGGTGAGGCGATCGTGATATCGGCCCCGGCGTCCTTGAATACGTAGAAAGGAGCAGTGAATTCTTCCAGCCAGAAACCGGTCTTGTGGCCGGTATCGCCCATTTGGTCGTGGGATGTCAGAACCATCAGTATTTTCATGTCAGGCTTGCTCCGTTCGTTTGAAGATCGTTTGAATTGGATCCGGTACACAGGTGGAAATGGATCCGCGCCGGATGGAATTCAACCGTGATTACGTAAATCGTCGGGCAGCGGATTTGACGGAGATGTCTATAATAACGGGATATCCGGACGAAGGAGGTTCGGTACCGCACATTCACACGTTCAGGGAAAGGCCTGTCTATGCGGATGTTTTTGTTATGGTTTCTGGTGCTGTTGTCGTTGCCTTGCGCGGCCCAGCAGGGCACCGAAACGGTGCCGCCGTTAACGGTTACCGTTGGTGTCAATAACGCACCCCCCTATCGGATTATCGGGCCCGACCGGAACACCGGTCTCTATGTCGACATTTTCAAGGAAGTGGCGAGATTGCTGGGGTGGCAGGTCCGTTTCCGGGAGGCGCCGTTCCGACGCGTCCTGCTCATGATGGAGCAGGGCGAAGTGGATATCATGCTGGGCCCGTTGAAGACCCCGGAGCGGGAAAAGAAACTGGCTTATGTCGCTCCGGCCTTTCCCCCCGAGCGCCGGCTGTTCTTCTACATGAATACCAAAAACCGCATAGAGCGTTACTCGGATCTCTACGGCAAACGTATTGGTGTGCTGGATGGCGCAAGCTACTTCCACCAGTTTGATGAAGATGGTGATCTTCAGAAAGAGCCGGCCAAACGCTACGAAAACCTGATGCTGATGATGCAGAGGGGGCGAGTGGATGTGGTGATCGCACCGGAACTGGTGGGCCGGTACACCATAAAGAAACTGGGACTGGAAGCCCACGTTTCTCCGTTTTTTGTGCCCGGGGAACGCTCCTGGATTGCGGTGGCGAAAACCTCACCGGCCCTTCGCTATGCCGACGATATCCGGGCCGCACTGAAGCTGATGGATATGAAAGGGGAGCGGGAGGCGCTGCTTCTGAAATACCTGGGACAACCCCTCCCGTAAGGCCTTTGTCGCGGGCCTCCGTCCGGCATTTTTTCGTGGTGCTGAGCAAGCTAACCGGATAGACTCGTCTCCACTATCCGTCAAACGAAGACTCAGGAGACGATCCCGACATGGCAATCTGGACCCGCGAACCCAATCTTGAGCAGCTGTCTGCAAATAGCCGCAATACCGCCGTCGAGCATTTGGGTATTGAATACCTCGAAATCGGAGACGATTACGTCAAGGGACGCATGCCCGTCGATGAACGCACGGTTCAACCGTTCGGTATTCTCCATGGGGGCGCATCGGTATTGTTGGCAGAGACGCTGGGCAGCATGGCCGCGAACTGCTGCCTCAGGGATCCTGAAACTGTCGCAGTAGGCCTGGACATCAACGCCAATCACATCCGGCCGGTGAGCAAGGGCTGGGTCTATGGCACTGCAAAGGCCCTGCACATTGGCGGGGCTACCCAGGTCTGGGAAATCCGCCTGGAAAACGAGGACGGCAAAACCACCTGTATTTCCCGGCTCACCATGGCGGTAACCCGGCGGGCCTGATTCAGGCCTGGCCGGGCTCCGGCTCGCTATGGACGGTGATCCGGTTTCGGCCCCCGGTCTTTGATTCGTACATGGCCTCGTCGGCGCGAGCCAGCAGTGGTTCCAGGCGAGTATCCGTATCGGACATCATGGCCAGTCCGAAGCTGGCCGTGGGCGAAATTTTCACGTTCCGGAATGGAATGCCGCTGTTCCGGATCAGAACCAGCAAGCGTTCAGCCATGTCGCGGGCTTCCGCGAGTGTCGCGGTGGTCAGCAGGATGGCAAATTCTTCCCCACCAATACGCGCGGCGATGTCAGCTTCGCGAACCTTTGCTTTAAGCAGACTGCCCACACGCCTGAGGACCTCGTCGCCGGCTTCATGGCCGTGGGTATCATTGATGACCTTGAAGTGATCCAGGTCGAACATCACTGCCGCCATGGGTGTTTTGTTGCGGCGCGCCTGCTTCAGTGCCTGCATACCGAACTCGAAAAACGCCCGCCGGTTGTGAAGTCCGGTCAGTTCGTCCTCCAGCGCTGCCGCACGGGCTTTTTCGTGCGCCGCCTTGAGGGCGATTTCCATTTCCTTGCGGTCGGTGATGTCGGTGGCAATTTCCATGCGGACGAGGCGACCGTCGGTCCAGCGGATTGCCCTGTCGCGACACTGGTACCAGCGCTGATCCACCATATTCTGGAATTCCCAGATGTAGGGAGGCGTGGGATTGCCTTCGCTATCGACCAGCAGGTGATTGGTGCAGAACGAGCAAGGCCCGTTGCTGTCCTGAAGCACCTGCCAGCAACGGCGACCCTCGAATTGTCCCCAGATCTGTCGCCCGTAAGCGTTCATGTAAAGGAGTTCATGGGTCTGGAAATCGGATACGTAAACCAGTGCGTCCAGGTTATCGAGAACTGCCTGTAAACCCTGAGTGCTGGAAAGGAGCGAATCTTCTCCAACCGAATCGGATGCAATGATGTCGGAGGGTTCTGAGGTATTCATGGCAGACCCGGGCGCAGGGGGAAATTTGACCAGGCAGTATAGCAGCCACATTTTGAGAAAGCTGCATGATGCAAGCATTGCCGGCTCAGAGTGACATCAGACCTCGTATCAGTGCGGCGAGGCCTGCTGCGCCGGCAATGCCGAGGATGACCGGGCGCAACCCTTCAAACGGCAATCGGTTGACCAGCGTTCCGGATAGCCAGAAGCCGGCCAGAACCCCCGGAAACGTCACAATGAACAGGGTGGCCTGTGCGCTGCCGAGATAGCCGGAAACCGCCAGGGTCGCCACACTGAAAAAGCTGGCGACCAGAAAGAAGGCCGACATATTGGCGCGTACCAGCGGTCCCTTTTCATTCTGGTAGATCAGGGCGATCGGTGGGCCGCCGACCGCGGTGATCGTGCCCATATACGTGGAGGCGGCACCGGCGATCATGCTGTTGCGGGCATTCAACCGGGGCTTGAGACCAACCACGCTGAGGCCGACACCAATCAGAATGAGTGCGCCGAACATCAGTTCGAAGCCTTTGGGAGAAATAAGCGTCAGGGTAAAGCCGGCCAGCAGGACGCCAATGAAGCCGCCACCAATGGCAAAGCGAACCTGTCGGATTTCCACCGAGCCCCGGTTGCGGATCAGCATCAGGATGGTCAGCAGGGTGGCGTTAAGAATCAGCGGGGCCGGAAGCAGTACCGGACTGATCAGGAATAACAACGGTGCCGAAAGTGTGCCTATGCCGTAACCGGCCACGCCCTGAAGACAGGCTCCGGCCAGCAGCGCCAGATTGGCAAGAAGAATCTGAAACCAGGAGATATCGAGCACGGTCTGTCTGTTCCGTTAGGCGCCGTAATCGGTTCCCGGCGCGGAAGTTGGTAAACTGGCGGCTAACACCCATGTTGAAGCCGAATGCGACACTCTATGCCATCCGATGACCCAAAAGCCAACTGCCCCTGCGGTTCGGGCAAATCCTACGGGCAGTGCTGCCAACCGATGCATCTGGGCGACCCGGCGCCCACGCCAGAGGCATTGATGCGTTCGCGATTCGCGGCGTTTGTCCAGAAGCGACCGGATTACCTGAGGGCCACCTGGCACCCGGACACCCGCCCGGTCACGCTCGATCTGGACGATTCTCCCGACTGGACATCACTGCAGATTATCAGCAGCGAAGAACATGATCGCCGGGGGACGGTGCATTTTCGCGCCATTTACCGTGTGGGCGGCGAATGGGGCTACCTTGAGGAAGTGTCTGACTTCGTCAGAGAGGATGGGCAGTGGTACTACCTTTCCGGGGAGACCCGGGAGGGTATCCTGAAGCCCGGCCGCAACGAGCGGTGCCCGTGCGGCAGTGGTAAAAAGTACAAGGCCTGCTGTCTGTGATCCCGGTCTATTCGAACGCTGGCAGTTGCGGCTCGACGACGTCTTTACCGGCGTCCACCCAGGCGTCGAAACCGCCTTCGATGGACTGCACGTTGCGGTATCCCATTGCCTTGAGTGATTGCGCGCTCAAGGCCGCGCGACCAGACGTCTTGCAGTAGAGCACGATTTTCATGTCCCGGTTTTCCAGGGACGGATCATTGGAAAACTTGAATTCCAGCATGCCCCGGGAAATATTGACGGCGCCGGGAATATGCGCGCTCCGGTATTCGTCCGGGTCGCGTACATCCAGCAAAAGATCGGCTTGCCGGATCGCCTCGTCGGCCTTCTCCAGCGACACTTCCTGGATTTCTTTCCTGGCATCTTCCACCAGATCGTGGGCACTCTTCATCGGATTTCCTCCACCGGTTAGGTCAGGCCTTCAGGTTAGGACATTTGGCGAGCCTTCGTCATCCGGGCTGTGGTAAATTGACGCGCCTGGATAGTGAGGAACCTATGAAAGCGACCGGCAGCGAAGCAACCAGAGGTGTACTGTTTGGCCTGGCGGCCTACACCCTCTGGGGCAGTTTTCCACTGTATTTTTCCCTGTTCGAGGGCATTCCCGCCTACGAGGTGCTGATTCACCGGATCATCTGGTCCTGCCTGTTCCTGGCAGTGGTCATCACATTGCTGAAACGCTGGCAGCCGGTTCGCAATGCCCTGCGCCAGCCACAGCGACTGGGCTTTGTCCTTGGTTGCGCAGTTTTTATCGCCCTGAACTGGGGCGTGTATATATTCGCGGTCGAGACCCGGCACGTGCTCCAGGCGAGCCTGGGATATTTCCTGACGCCTCTGGTAAACGTGGCTATGGGGATGATTGTTCTCCGGGAAAGGATCTCCAGACTGCAGGGGCTGGCCGTTGTACTGGCGGCCTTTGCCATTCTCTACCAACTGTTCCTTCTCGGTGTCGTTCCCTGGATCACCCTGGTCCTGGCGTTCAGCTTCGGCAGTTACGGTCTGTTCCGGAAGAAGGTCGAACTGGATGGTCTGTCGGGCCTGTTCGTGGAAACCCTGTTACTGTTGCCCGTTGCCCTGATCGCCTGGGCCTGGCTGGGGCATCGGGATCTGTCCCATTTCTCGCAAAGCCCTGGCGGCCTTCTGTTGCTGCTGTCTTCCGGTGTGGTCACAGCGGTTCCACTGCTCGCCTTTGCCGGTGCTGCCCGCCGTTTGCGGCTGGCCACCGTCGGCTTTCTCATGTACATCAATCCGACGCTTCAGTTTCTGATTGCGAAGTTCGTTTTCGATGAGCCACTGAGCCCGGCCAAGCTGATGAGCTTTGTCATGATCTGGATTGCTCTGGCGATCTATTCCTGGTCCGCGTGGCAGGAGAGGACCTCCGCCGAAACCACATGATTACGAGGATGCCTTTCGGCACTGGCGCTCCTACAGGTCATGATGCCTTGCGTACTGACTTTGAGGTTGCATAGTATGAGCAGGCTCAAAATGTAAAAAACCGTAAAAACTGCGCCTGTCTTCTCCGTGTTTAACCGTTGCCTCTGTAACATGCCTGTCGCATTTCTCATGCACCAACACAAGGAAAAACAGGATGTTGAAAACAGGTAAGTTGTGGTCTCTCGCGGTGGTTGCCTCCACTTTTATCGGGCTTTCCGGTCCCTCGAACGCCGCAGATCGATACGCGGGCCTCAGTGCAGGGCAGGCGACGGTCAAGGATTTTTGCGATGGCCTGAGTGGTGATCTGTGTGATGATAAAGCGTGGACCGGTCGACTTTATGCCGGGGGCTTCTTCGACAAGTATCTGGCTTTTGAAGGGGGCTATCGGTACGTGGCTGATTCCTCCATCGAGATCTCGGACCCCGCATTGGGTCAATTGGCGCTGGACGCAAGCTACCATATGTTCGATGGGTCGTTGCTGGTATTCACGCCTGAATACAGCAATGTTCGGTTGTTTATGAAAGTTGGTGCTCAGTACTGGCGGCAGACACTGGACGCGTCCGTATCCACGGCGGGCTTCAGTGGCAGTGATTCCGATACGTCTAACGGTGTGTCCCTGCGTACTGGCGTTGGCGCAACTCTGGGTATTACAGAGCGTTTTGGTGTCCGGGTTGCCTGGGATTACATCAAGGACGTGGGCGATAATCGGGGAACCGACCTGAAGAACTTCAAGTCGGACATGCAGGTCTTTTCCATCGGCCCTGAAATCCGTTTCTGATACACGGCAAGCGTATTACCATGAAACAACCGATCACCGGTTATCACAAGGACGACGAAGATCACTGGGTCGCGCAGTTGGCCTGTGGTCACAACCAGCACGTGCGTCATGATCCGCCCTGGATCAACCGCCCCTGGGTGACTACCCGGGAAGGCAGGGCGTCGAGGCTCGGTGTCGAACTGGATTGCCGGAAGTGCGATGAGGGCGCTCCGCCCGATGATCGACCGGTCGGTTGAATCCTTATAAGGATCAGGCTCGCCGCTGGCCATACAAGGCAGCGGCTAGCCGATTTTGCATGCTCCGCAGGCGTATTTCCGCTGGTATCGTCGGTCCGCCCATCGCGCGTAGACTGGTGCCGCCAACTGGTAGATGCCTGGCCAGAGTAAAGGCCTGAACAGGAACCCCAGGGGCGTATGGGACCAGGCTCGAACCGTGGCATGGAGCCCGGTGACCCATTCGCCGGTCCAGGTCATCAGGTGCAGGCGCCGCAGCAGTGTTTCACGGTCTGGCAGCGCCTGGTTGCGCTGATCGTGGATATCGGCGAGCAGCAGTTGGCCCGTCTGCAGTCGTCTGAGGGTTCTCACCTCACGGGCACAAACCGGGCATTGGCCATCATAGAAGAGCGTGTCGTAGCGGGGCTCCATCAAGTCCTCCCAGAGCGAGTATCCGGCGTTTGACGTCCGCCTTCTGTTGCTCCAGCTCCGTCTTCAGGCCCTGAATGGCCCCGGGCCGGACATCCGGTGCACTGTCCCGGAAGGCATCGAGCAGTTCAATCTGCACGTGCAGATCCTGAAAGCGCCCATACATTTCCTGCTGTTTTTTCAGGATACCGAGGGCCTCCTGCCATCGAGGCCGGTCCAGTTCCATCAGGTAACGAATGCGCTTGATGCGTTTTCTCTGGCGATGGATAGGCTCGTCGGGCGATGAGTGCAACAGTTCGGCGTCACGCCTGTTGAACTCTTTGATACGTCGTGCGACCGCATTCCGGATGTCTTTCGATGTCATTCCACGGGTCAGCTTGCGGAACGCTCGGGCATGAATCCGGTTGCTCCACTCGTCCAGACTGTTCCGGTAGTGTCTGCTGTCCAGGTGGTGGACCAGATCGCTGTGGGATCTGTCGATGGCGGCCTCGGTCCACGTCGCCAGTGCAGCCGCCAGTTCTCCGTTGTCCTGACAGATTTCCGTCAGCTGCTGCCGGAATACGTGCAGGTCTCGCAGTCCACTGGTCGCCCGGGCGTGATGCTTGAGTGCCTTGATCGCCCGACTCAGGGATCGGTCCCGGGTCACTTCCTCGACAGACTCGGCAATGGCACGGCTGCGTCGGATGGCGACCCGGTATTGGTGTAGAAACTCATCGTCCACGCCAACCCGCACGCCCCGTTCCAGATCCCGGATGCGCCTGAGCTGTTGGTCGAGGGCGGCCACAATGTCCGGTTCGGGCGAGTCATCTTTACGACGTTTCCGGTTGAACTGCTCGTAGCTGAAATCCTTCGGCGTCAGCAAGGCTTCCAGGGTGCCTTTTCCGGCCTTCAGTTTTTGCCAGGGGCGGTCAGGCAGGGTGATATGAGCGATGGAGGCGGTTGGCAGCGCGTGGGGATCTGCCCCCAACAAGTGGCCTGCCAGATCGATCAGGGCGGGGTTGTGCCCGATCAGCAGCACGGTGTCTTCGCTCTCGTCCCGGTTCTGCAGCCAGCGTAATAGACGCCGGTGATCAAAGGTGTAGAGTTCTGACAGGATGTCTACCCGGTCCGCCGGGAATCCGGGAGGCAGAATGCCCTCAAGCGTGGCGCGTGCCCGCGTCGCGCTACTGGCATATACCCGGCCACCAAACGCTCCCAGACTGTTCAATGCTCGGGCGAGAGAGGGTAGCTGGCTTTCTCCCCGGTGGTTCAGGGGGCGGTCCTGATCCCGGAGGGTGTCGTCAGTCCAGCTGGATTTTGCATGGCGTACCAGGAACAGATGTTTCATGGGACCTTAGTATGAGGCGATCTCAAGTCAGAGATGTGACGGTCGTTAAACGAAGAACGTGAAAATGCTTCTAGAAGCGTAGCTTACATTTGGCCCGTCTGTGCAGGGGGAGACGGGGCGAAAAACTGTCTTACAAAATGGAACGGTTCCTTTGCCCGGGATGTGGATAATCACCCTGAAACGAAGCGTGGAGAGATCATTGCTATGAAGTTTCTGAACCGGCTCAGTATTCGAGTTCGCCTGCTTGTGGCAGTACTTGTCCCGGTACTGCTTACGGCGGGTACCCTGGCCTGGATCACCGCCAGTCGAATCCAGACCAATGGCGAGGAAGAACTCAAGAGGCTGGAAGCCAATCTGCTTGAAGCGCGCAAGGAAGGCTTGAAGAGTCTGGTTTCGACGGCCCGTTCGGTGGTCATGGAGGCCAAGAACAACCCGGATCTGTCGGAGTCGGAGGCCAAGGAAGCGGCCCGACAGCGCCTTCGGTCGATCACCTTCGGCAATAACAACTATGTGTTTGCCTATACCCGCGATGTCTTCAATCTGGCCTACGCGCCGGATCCGTCCAAGGAGGGTGCTTCCAACAACCCGGTTTTGAAAAAGCTCGTCGGCAGCCTGTTCAGCGCAGCGGAAGGTGAAGGCTTCTATGCCTACGACTGGATGAATCCGGCGTCCGGGAACGAAGAACCCAAGGTTTCCTACTCCACAATTATCCCCGGCTGGGACTGGATGATCGGTACCGGTGTTTACATTACCGACATCAAGAAGGTGGTGGCTGCGTCGAAGGTCGAAATTGACAAGAGCATTGAACGGGCGCTGGGCTTTATCCTGCTGGCGACCGTGATTGTTGTTGTCATTGCAGTTCTGATCGGGCTGTTTGTCGGCCGCACGGTGACGAAACCGCTGAAGAGTGTCAGTGACATGATGCAGGAGATTGCCGATGGCGACGGCGATCTCCGTCAGCGCCTGCCTGAGGAAGGAACCGATGAGCTGTCCGAGCTGGGTCGCCGGTTCAACCACTTCGTGGTGAAGATCCAGAACACCATTCGCGATGTCGGGGCGACCACGGATCAGCTGGCGTCTGCCGCCGAAGAGCTCAGCCGGGTGGCCAACGAAACCCGACAGTCGGTGCAGGAGCAGGGCTCCGAAACCGATCAGATCGCTTCTGCCATCAATGAAATGGCGGCCACCATCCAGCAGATCTCCGGTAACGCCAACGAGGTTGAAAGTGCGGCGTCTGACGCCGATCGGATGGCCCGGGAAGGCGGCGAAACCATCACCAGCGCCCAGAGTTCGGTGAATCAGCTGTCGGAAGAGATCAAGAGCACCTCGGCCAGCATCGATGCCCTGGCAGAAAAATCGGACGAGATCCAGCAGGTGCTCGACGTGATCCATGCGGTGACCGAACAGACCAACCTGCTGGCCCTGAATGCGGCCATCGAGGCAGCGCGCGCGGGTGAGCATGGCCGCGGCTTCTCGGTGGTGGCAGACGAGGTCCGGCAGCTGGCCAAGCGCAGTGCCGAATCGGCGGATCAGATCCGTGAGATGATCGACGGATTCGTGACGGAATCCCGTGCCGCGGTCGAGCGCATGAATCATTCCCGCAAGAGCTCTGAATCGACGGTGGAACGGATCGATCACGCAACCTCGGCGCTGACCACCATTGAGAAATCGGTCACCCAGATCCACGATCAGGTAACGCAGATCGCCACTGCGGCGGAGCAGCAGAGCCAGGTGGCCGAGGAGATCAACCAGAACGTGGTCCGGATCGTGGACGCGGCCCAGCGCAGTGACACCGGTGTGACCCAGACCAATGAGGCCAGTCACGAGCTGGCGCGACTGGGCGAGAATCTCCGGGAGCTGGTGGGACAGTTCAAGGTCTGACCACCGGAGCGTTGTTGGCCCGGGGTCATTGGCCTCGGGCCGTTAGCAGGCTATGATGCTGCTGTTAATGACACTTGTCATACATACCAACAAAAACGGAAGCTAACATCATGAATCTTCGCAAGACCTTCTTGGCCGCGATCGCTGTGGCGACCTCGGCGTTCAGTGCCTCCGCGCTTGCCCAGGACCAGGAAACCTACAACCTGAGCCTTGCCCAGACCTGGGGGCCGAATACGCCGATCCTGGCAGAGACCACCAAGCACTTCGCCGAAATGGCGGAAAAAATGTCCGACGGCCGGCTGAAAATCCGGATTGATCCGTCCAGCAAACACAAGGCGCCGTTCGGGATCTTCGATATGGTGCGTTCCGGTCAGTACGACCTGGGCCACACTGCCTCGTACTATTACAAGGGCACCATCCCGAATGCCATGTACTTCACCACCATTCCGTTCGGCCTGACCGCGCCGGAGATGTACTCGTGGTTCTACTACGGTGGCGGCATGGACCTGATGGAGCAGGTGTATCGTCCGTATGGCCTGCTCTCGTTCCCGGGCGGTAACACCGGTAACCAGATGGGCGGCTGGTTCCGTAAGGAAATCAAATCTCTGGACGACCTGAAAGGTCTGAAAATGCGGACACCCGGCCTGGCCGGCGAGGTCATGTCCGAGCTGGGTGTTGCGGTGACCAACATTCCGCCGGGAGAGCTGTTCAGTGCATTGGAGCGTGGCACCATCGATGCCGCCGAGTGGGTCGGTCCGGCACTTGATTTCCCCATGGGCTTCCAGCAGATCGCCAAGTACTACTACTCAGGCTGGCAGGAGCCGGGTGCCGAGGTACAGTTCCTGGTGAATGAGAAGACCTGGGACAAGCTGCCGGCAGACCTGCAGGAAATCCTGCGTGTTGCCATGCGCACCGCCGCCTACGACATGTACATCGAAAGCTACCACGAGAATGCCATGGCGTGGGACAAGATGAAGGAAAACTATCCGGACGTGCAGCACAAGGTGTTCCCGCCGGAGGTCATCAACGCCCTTCGCAAGACCACCGACAAGCTGCTTGAGCAGTATGCCGAGAAGGATCCGATGGCCCGGAAGATCATTTCTTCCCAGCGTGATTACCTGAAGATCGTCCGCAAGTGGACCAACATTTCTGACAAGGCGTATCTGGAAAGCTCGGCGACCGAGTAATCCAATACCCATCAGAAGCGTAAGACAGGGGCGTCGGCACAATGCCGGCGCCCCTTTTTGTTTTTGGCGCTTTCTGGAAAAATAGGCCGCTCTTTATGCGGGCAGGGCCGATGAAACAGACACTGCTTTCTCTGAGCAATCTCACCAAGCAATTCGGCGGCAAGACCGTTCTGGATTCCCTGGACCTGGATATCTACGACGGGGAGTTCATCACGCTGCTCGGGCCGTCCGGTTGCGGTAAAACGACACTGCTTCGACTCATCGCCGGGTTTGAGCAGCCGGACTGCGGATCGATTTCGCTTTCCGGTGTGGATCTGACCGGCACGCCTCCGGAAGGGCGTCCTCTGAACACCGTGTTTCAGCACTATGCGCTGTTTCCCCACATGTCGGTTTTCGACAATGTGGCCTACGGGTTGAAGATGGAAAAGCGACCCCCCGACGAGATTCGCGATCGGGTCGAGGAAGCCCTGGCCATGGTTCAGCTCCAGGACTACGCTCGCCGCAAGCCCCAGCAACTGTCCGGCGGTCAGCAGCAACGGGTGGCGATTGCCCGGGCCGTAGTCAAGCGTCCCCGTCTTTTATTGCTGGATGAACCCCTGTCTGCCCTCGACTACAAGCTTCGACGCACTATGCAGGTTGAGTTGAAACGACTGCAGCGGGAGCTGGGGATTACCTTCGTATTTGTGACCCACGACCAGGAAGAGGCATTGTCCATGTCCGATCGGGTGGTCGTGCTCAAGGACGGTGTGGTCCAGCAGCTCGGCACGCCACGGGAAGTCTACGAGCGCCCGGCCAATCTGTTCACTGCCCGGTTCGTGGGGGAGACCAATTTCTTCCCGGGGAACGTTGACGCGGTTAACGACGGGGACATCATTGTCGACGTGTTCGGCCTGAAGCGAACCCTGAGGAAACCGGATTTCGAACTTCACCCTGGTCAGGCCGTGCATGTGCTTTTGCGCCCGGAGGACATCCGGGTGCTGGAGCCGACCGATGAGCAGGGACTGGCCGGCCGGATTGTTGAACGGAACTACAAGGGCAGCACGCTCGACTCGGTGATCCATCTGGACGATGGAACCGAGGTGCTTGCCAGCGAGTTCTTCGACGAGGACGATCCGGCCTTCGACTATCGGCTGGGTGAACCGGTGCGGGTGAGCTGGGTGGATGGCTGGGAATGGCTGCTCCCGGAGGAGTCATCGAATGCCAGCGTCGGGAGTCTCACCGACGATGTCTAGTATTCGCCAGCAGCCGTTCGGAGCGGCGGTGTTGGTCCTGGTGTGGGGCTGGTTGCTGTTCCTGGTGCTGGCGCCAAACCTGCTGGTCGTCGGCGCCAGTGTCATGACCCGGGATCCCGGCAGCTTTCTTTCATTGCCCCTGAATCTCGACGCTTATCGCCAGTTGATGGACCCGCTGTATCTGGACGTGTTTCTGCACTCCCTTTACATGGCTGCCGTCACGACACTGGCCTGCCTTCTGATCGGCTATCCCTTCGCCTGGGCACTGTCGAAAGTGGAGAAACGCCGTCAGCTGTTGCTGATTTTCTTTCTGATTGTGCCCTTCTGGACCAATTCGCTGGTTCGGACCTACGCGCTCAAGCTGATCCTGGCGACCAACGGGCTCATCAACTCTGCTTTGCTGTCCCTGGGGTGGATCGATGAGCCGGTGCGGATGCTGTACACCGAGGGCGCCGTGATTATCGGGCTGGTGTATCTGTTGCTGCCATTCATGATCCTGCCGCTGTATTCGGTATTTGATGACCTGCGAGAGGAACTGGTCATGGCGTCCCACGACCTGGGGGCCGGTCGTTTTGCGACCTTTCTGCACGTGATTGTGCCGCTGACCCTCCCGGGGGTTCTGGCGGGCGTTATGCTGGTCCTGCTTCCGGCCATGGGTTTGTTCTTCGTGCCGGACATTCTCGGGGGCTCCCGGAACCTGCTGGTGGGCAACGTCATCAAGAACCAGTTTCTGGATGCCCGTAACTGGCCGTTCGGTGCCGCCGCGAGTATTGTCCTGACCCTCACTATGGCGGTTCTCATGCTGGCCCACCGTATCAGCAAACAGCGCATCGGCGAGGAGGGATCGGCATGATTCGATGGCTACCCCGAGCCTGGCTGATGCTCATCTACGGCCTGCTGTATGTGCCCATTGCGGTGCTGGTGGTGTTTTCCTTCAACGATTCCCGTAGCGGTTACACCTGGGGCGGCCTGAGCCTGCGCTGGTATGAAACCCTGTTCAACAACCACGCCATGGTAGAGGCCATGTGGAACTCCCTGTGGCTGGCGCTTTCCGCGGCTACGGTGTCCACCCTGATCGGGGGGCTGACTGCCCTGGCGCTGCATCGTTACCGGTTTCGCGGCAAACGAGTCCTGAACGGCATGCTGTTCGTGGTGATGATGTCACCGGAAATCGTCCTGGCGATCTCACTGCTGGCACTGTTCCTGCTGGTGGGGATACAGCTGGGGTATGTATCCCTGCTGCTGGCCCACGTCACCTTCTGTCTGCCGTTCGTGGTGATCACCGTAATGGCCCGGCTCAGCGGCTTTGATGAGAGCCTGCCAGAAGCGGCCCGGGATCTGGGTGCCAGTGATTTCACCATGACCCGGACGGTGCTCATCCCGGTGATCATGCCGGCCCTTCTGGCAGGTTGGCTGCTGGGGTTTACACTGTCACTGGATGATGTGGTGGTCAGTACGTTCGTCAGTGGCCCCACCTACGAGATTCTCCCGCTGCGCATCTATTCCATGGTGCGGGTGGGGCTCAAGCCCGAGGTGAATGCCCTGGGCACGCTGTTGCTGGTGTTTTCACTGGTCATGCTATCGCTGTCGCAATGGATACTCACAAGGAGCAAACAATGAAAAAACTCGCACTGGCCGCCCTGCTGGCCCTGGGCCTGACGGGCTGCAGTTCCGAGGAACCGCAGGTTCTCAACCTCTACAACTGGTCCGAGTACATGCCCCAGGAGGTGCTGGACCGTTTCCAGGAGGAAACCGGCATCCAGGTGGTTTACACCACCTACGACAGTAACGAAGCCATGTATGCCAAGCTCAAGCTGCTGGATGACAGCGCCGCCTATGATCTGGCCGTGCCCTCCACCTATTACGTGAGCAAGATGCGTCAGGAAGGCCTTTTGAAGAAGATCGACCGGAGCAAGATCAAAGGCTTTGATAACCTGGATCCGGAGCTGACCAACCTGGACATCGACCCGGACAACCAGTACAGCATTCCCTACCTCTGGGGCACCACGGGCCTGGCGGTGGACACCGCCGACGTCGAGGAACCGGTGGATTCCTGGGCCGACCTGTGGGATGAACGCTTCAAGGGCCGGGTGATGCTCACCAACGACATGCGGGAGGTGTTCCATGTCGGTCTGCGGGTACTGGGGTATTCCGGCAACAGCACCAACCCGGACGAAATCAAGGCTGCCTACGAGAAACTCAAGGAATTGATGCCCTCGGTCCGTACCTTCAACTCGGATGCCCCCCGGGTGCCCTATCTTGAGGGTGAAACCGATGTCGGCATGATCTGGAACGGCGAGGCGGTGATGGCGCAGGAGACCATGCCTACACTGAAATACGTCTATCCCAAAGAAGGCATCATTGCCTGGCTGGACAGTTTTGTGATTCCGAAGAATGCCCGTAATCCCGAGGCAGCCTACAAGTTCATCAACTTCGTGCTGAGGCCCGAGATTTCGGCTCTGATCAGCGAGGACATCGGGTATGCGACACCGAATCTGAAGGCCCGGGATCTGCTGGACGAGGACGTGGCGAACAATCGGGCCAGCTATCCGACCCCGGAGGATATGAAGAATGCCGAGTTCCAGGTAGACATTGGTGATGAGGCCCTGCAGGTCTATGCCAAATACTGGGAAATGCTGAAATCCGGCCAGTAATCCTCCGGCAGGCAGGGCGGGTTTCACAAAACTGCAATACATGGTCTATAACTTCCTGATAACACTTGGTTAGCAAACTTGTTACCGACCGCTATCAGGGGAATGAACGATCATGAGATTGCGCACGACACGGAAATCCGCACTGCTTGGCGCCAGCTTCCTGGCTGCCGCGACTTTCTCCGGCAGCCTGTTCGCCGAAGAACTGCGCCTGATTACCTGGGGTGGCTACGCCCCGGATGAGGTGGTGGCCCAGTTCGAAAAAGAAACCGGTATCGATGTAAAGATCACCCTGTCCAACAACGAGGACATGATCTCCAAGCTCCGGGCCACCGGGGGTGCCGGTTTCGACCTGGCCCAGCCCAGTCAGGACCGTATTGTTGGTGTCCAGCGCCAGTTCAATATCTACAAACCGATCGATTACAGCCGCATCAATACCGATCAGTTGCAGTCCTCCATGGTCAAGGCCGCACAGGGCGCCACCAAACTTGGCAACGACTACTACGGCGTGCCATCGGTCTGGGGCACCAGTGGTCTGATAGTGCACAGTTCCGTGGCGGACACGGTCAAGGACTACACCGATCTGTGCGATCCGTCGGTGGCCGGGGACGTCAGCTACCGGCTCAAGCGCCCAACGCTGATCGGGTTTGCCTTCGCCATGGGAATGGATCCGTTTGCCGCTTATAACGACCGGGACCAGTACCAGTCCATCATGAACAAGGTGGAAGACAAACTGATCGACTGCAAGGCCAACGTCAAAACCTACTGGACCGGCGGCGACCAGCTTCTGGCGCTGCTGCGCACTGGTGAGGTAAAGGCGGCCATGGCCTGGGATGCCGGTGGCTGGAAGCTGAATGCTGAAAATCCTGACATTCGGTTTGTCGCGCCCGAGTCCGGCGCCCTGGGCTGGATTGACACCTTTGCCATCCCCCGGCGCAGCGAGAACGAAGAAGCTGCTTACAAGTGGATCAACTTCGTGATGCAGCCGGAGATTGCCGCCAAGATCACCAACGCCTCGGGGAATTTCACCGCCTCCAAAGGCGCCGACGAATACGTGAAATCGGATCTCCGGGATGCCTACCGGGCCAGCTTCACGGATCAGGCGATCAATAACATCAAATGGTATCCGCCGGTACCCCCGGGACTGGAAACCATGGAAGGACAGGTACTCGATCGGGTTCAGGCGGCGAACTGATTGCCATGACATCCGAGTCTGACCTGTCCTGCAGCGGACTGGTCCGCCGCTTTGGCGATAACGCCGCGGTGGACCACGTCTCCCTGAACGTACCGGCGGGTACGTTCTTCTCCATTCTGGGGCCGTCTGGCTGTGGCAAGACGACCCTGTTGCGCCTCTTGGCCGGCTTCGATCGCCCCGATGAGGGGGAAATCCGTATACGGGGCCAGCGGATGAATGAGGTTCCGCCCAACCGGCGGCCAGTGAACATGGTGTTCCAGCATCTGGCCCTGTTTCCCACCATGTCTGTCGGCGACAACATTGCCTACGGGCTCAAGCGTCGGGGGGTTCCGGCTGCGGAGCGGCAAAAGCGTGTCGCCCGGGTGCTGGAGCAGGTGGGTTTGCCGGGGACGGAGAACCGGAATCCCCAACAGTTGTCCGGCGGCCAGCGCCAGCGGGTGGCCCTGGCCCGGTGTCTGGTGCTTGAGCCCACCCTGCTGCTGCTCGATGAGCCGCTGGGTGCGCTGGATCTGAAGTTGCGCGAACAGATGAAGGTCGAGCTGAAGCATCTCCAGAAGGCCTTTGGCACCACCTTTGTCTACATTACCCACGACCAGTCGGAAGCCATGGTGATGTCCGATCAGGTGGCGGTCATGAAAAATGGCCGGTTCGACCAGGTCGCACCGCCCGAAGAGTTGTATCGGGAACCGGCAACGCCCTTTGTGGCTGGCTTTGTCGGCGATAACAACCGCCTGGCGGGTGAGCTGGTCAGTGTCCGTGAAGGGCTGGCAGAAGTACGGCTGGACGATGGCGGCTTGGTCCGGGGTCGTATGGCGTCCCAGGCGCCGGCGGTGGGCGAGCGGGCGGAACTCTTTGTCCGGCCAGAATCGCTGGTGCTGGCGGGTGAGGCGCTCAAACCGGATTTCTCGACCGTCCAGGCCAGCGTTGACACGACCCTGTTTGACGGCGCCAACAGTCGGGTAGAAGTGACGAGTTCCGGGCAGACCCTGTTTGCCCGCTTGCCCCAGGACGGTTCGGCGCCGGCGCTGAGCGAGGGCGCGACCTTGCAGCTCGGCTGGGATCCCATGCTGGCCCGGGTCTTCCCTGCGGGGGGCGCATGAGATCTTCCGCCAGCCGCCTGTCGCTGTGGCTTTTACTCACCCCCTTCCTGCTGTGGATCGTCCTGCTGGTGCTCCTGCCGCATCTGCAGATGCTGAGGGTGTCCTTCCAGGTTCGGGAAAGCTGGGATACGCTGGATTGGGGATTTCAGCAGTACCAGAATTTCTTTTCCGAGTCCTATTACTGGCGGACGTTTGTGCGTACCGGGGTGATGTCCCTGTTCACGACCTTTCTGACCCTGATCATCGCGTTTCCCATCGCCTGGTACATCGCCAGGCTGGCACGGGGACGTTCCAAGGGGCTGCTGTTTCTCGCCTGCCTGATTCCTTTCTGGGCCAGCGAACTGGTCCGGACCTACGGCTGGATGATCCTGCTGCGGGAAAGTGGCGTGTTCAGTGCCTGGTTGCAGGCGCTTGGCTGGGCGGATGGCCCGGTGGAGATGCTGTACAACGACGTGGCTGTAATCATTGGCCTGGTCTACAACGGCCTGCTGTTCATGGTTGTGCCGCTGGTGACAACCCTTGAGGGTATGGACGAAAACCTGGTAGAAGCCGGCTACGACCTTGGCGGCGGCCATTTCACCGTGCTGCGGGAAATCGTCGTGCCCTGGGCGATGCCCGGCATTGTCTCCGGCTGCATCGTTGTCTTCATGCTCACACTCGGCAGTTACCTGACGCCGATCCTGATGGGCGGCAAGGACAGTGCCTGGTTCACCCAGCAGATTTTTACCCAGTTCATCACGCGCTTCAACTGGGAGCAGGGGGCGGCTCTGGGCGTACTGCTACTGGTCCTGTCGTCGCTGATCGTGTGGATCGGGCTCCGGGTAACCGGACAGTCTCTGCGCAAGGTAATGGGGTGACGTCATGATCCGTTCCGTTCCACGCTCCCGATTGTTTGACGCCCTGTACCTGGTCTATCTGGTGGCGTTTTTCGTCTACCTGGCCCTGCCTCTTCTGGTGACCGCGGTCTTTGCCTTCAACGATGCCCCCTTTCCCTCGTTGCCATGGAAAGGGTTTACCCTGGACTGGTATTTCGCGGACGGCTCGGGCGGCAGAACCGGCCTGTTCCACGACGACACTCTCTTGTCGGCGCTGTGGGTCAGTGCCCAGATTGCATTCTGGGTGACCCTCTGCAGCGTGGCGCTCGGTTGTGCCAATGCCGTGCTGTTCGAGCGGCTGGAATTCCGTGGCAAGGAGCTCCTGTACCTGCTGATGCTGCTTCCGCTGGTGATTCCAGGCGTGATCCTCGGGGTCTCCATCCTGGTGTTCTACAGTGGTATGGCCAACGATCTTTCCCGGAGCTGGGGCATAGAACTGGATGTGTTCCGCCCGGGCATGACACTGGTGGTGATGGGGCAGGTGACTTTCATTACCACGCTGGCGACCCTGGTGATTGCGTCCCGCCTGCGAAAGTTTGACCGGCAGCTTGAGGAGGCGGCGCTCAATCTGGGGGCGACGCCCGTTGTGGCCTGGTTTACCGTGACCTTGCCCTGGCTGATGCCATCGATTCTCGGGGCCGCGGCCATGGCGTTCCTGATGTCGTTCGAGAACTTCAACACTACGGTGATGCTCACCGGAAGCGACACGCCGTTGACGGTGGCGCTCTTCAGCCGCCTCAGGGAAGGCTCGACACCGGTGCTCAATGCGGTTGCCCTGTTCCTGATGGTCGCGTCGGCTCTTCTTGCCCTGGCGGTGACTCGGGGGGATAGCGAGAAGTCGTAGGATGGCCCACCGGGCCTGTTTTCTTACAGGCTCCCTTTTGTTCACGGACCGGGGCTATACTGACGCCAACGGCTTCATCTCTCAGGTTTTTACTTTGCGAAAACTGGCAAGTCCCGGAATGTGGTTTTTACGGCTTTGGCTGATGTTCTGCGTGCCGGTGGCCGCATTTGGCGCCTCCCAGTCCGTGGATGAGGGGTGGGAGTATCGCTGGGGCGATTCTCCATTCGATAACGCCGGCGTGCCGGTGTGGACCCGGCAGCACGCCCCGGAGCAGTGGCACTCCATTGCCTTCCCCTCCAATCCACCTGACCGGAACGGTCACCAACACGCCTGGTTTCGGGTGACATTGCCGGATGGCAGCTGGCAGGCGCCAATCCTCTACATATACAGTGTCGATATCATCGTCCAGGTCTGGTTCGACGGTAAGAAGATCTACCAGTACGGCACCTTTGACGCCGAGGGGAAAGGGTCTTTTGAAGGCTGGCCCTGGCACGCTATTCCACTCCCGGCAAACTACTCGGGCCAACCGATCTATTTCCGGGTTTTCTCCAATTACACCGATATCGGCCTGTGGGGCGAAGTGGCCATTATGGACAAGCCGGACCTCGTCCTGAGAGTTCTGCAAACGTCCACGGAATCACTGGTGATCGCCGGTTTTTGCGCGCTGATCGCGATGCTGGCATTGCTGTTCGCAATGATGCAGCCCCATAACCGGAACTTTACCAGTATGGCGCTGTTTTCGGCCGCGACTGCCGTCATGCTGGTATCCGAGAGTCAGGCGAGTCTGTTGATCGCCTATCACCCTCTGGTCTGGGATTACCTGGCGGCGGGGTCTTACTACCTGATCCCCGTGGCCATGGCTTTGCTCCTGTCGCAATGGCTGAAGTCACAGCCGGTGCGCTGGCTGGAATGGATCTGGAAGTTCCATCTGGGGTACGCGGTCGGGGCGATTGCCCTGGCCCTGATCGGGGCCGTGGATCTGTCATCGACGTTTCCGGCCTTCGATGCGCTGTTCCTGGTGAGTCTGGTGCTGATGACGGCCATTGCGATCCGTCATTTCCGTGGCCTGCTGCGGGAGCAACAGGTGCTGCTGGGTACCTTCGGGCTTTTCTCCCTGCTACTGGTCCTCGATATGGCGGTTGCCCACAGTGTTCTGCCCTGGGGCCGGGTTCCGGTGAGCTGGGGCGCCCTGGCGTTCTCGCTGGCGGTCGTGACCATCTCTGCGCGGCACTATGTTTCATCCCAGCGTTCCCTGAATGAACTCAATCGGACCCTGGAACAGCAGGTCGCGGAACGCACCGCCCGGGCAGAATCGTTGGCAGAGCGAGAGCGCGCCCGGGCAAGGTTGCTGATGCTGGAAACCCGTAAAGGGCGCCAGCTGACCAACGTGATTGCGAAGCTGCAGGATCAGGAGGGAATCGATCAGGCTTTTCAGGTTCTCGCGTCCTCCATACCGGAGCTCTGCCGTCCGCTCAAGGGCGCGCTATACCGACGCGTGGCGGACAGTTTTTACGAGCGGGTGGTCTGCTGGGCCGATGCGGCCTCCAGTGACCGCTTCCCCGTGTCGCTCAGTGATGCCGGGCCGCAGCCGGAGACGGGGTTGCCGGAGGATGGCAACATGACGGAGCGTGGAGATGGTGTGATCTGTTTCCGCCTGAACGTGCAATCGCCGTCGGGTCTGGTCACAGAAGGCTTGCTGTTGCTTGATAGGCCGGTCCTGGAAGAAGGTCTCCGAGACTACGGCAGCGCCCGGATTGTGTCTTCGGCCCAGCAGTTCCTCGACAAGATTGGCGTGACGCTGTCCGGCATTCTTCTGAGGGAGGAGTTACAGCGGTTTTCCTACGAAGATTCGCTGACCGGCCTGAAGAATCGCCGATTTTTCGACGAACTCTTCGGTCATGAGGGGGCGCTGGCACAGCGTAATGGCCACCCCCTGAGCCTGCTCCTGATCGATATCGATCATTTCAAGCAGTTCAACGATACCTACGGCCACCCCGCGGGTGACGGCGTTCTGAGGATGGTCGCGGAGATGTTACGGCGGCAGTTCCGGGAGAGTGATACCGTCTGCCGATACGGTGGCGAGGAATTTCTGGTGATGATGCCACAGGCGCCGCTGGCGGAAGCTGCGGAACGGGCTGAGGAACTGAGGCAATCCATTGGCCGGGCGACCTGTCTGGAAAAAGGCGTGGACCTGGGGAAAATCACGGTGTCGGTCGGAGTGGCCAGCTGGCCCGAGTCAACAGAGCTGATGAGCAACCTGATTCGTCAGGCGGACCAGGCCCTGTACCGGGCAAAAGCAGAGGGGCGTGACCGGGTTTCGTCGGCCACACCCCAGAGCGTCTGAACGACAGGCCGGTGGTTCAGACAACCAGTACCGGGCATTTTGCGTGGGAGGCCACGCGGTGGGAGACGCTTCCGAGGAAGATGCCGTCCTTGTCGCTGTTGGTGCCCATGGTGCCAACGACGATCAGGTCAGCCTCCTTCTCCTGGGCAAACTTGATGATCGCACGGGACGGTTTACCCGCCTTCACGAACCCCCGAACCTTGGTCGCGCCGTGCTCCTTCGCCAGTTCCTTGGCATGATTGACGACTCCCTTGGCGTATTCGGACAGGACCTTGTCCGGGATGTCCATGTCGGACGGGCGGCCAATGGAAAGAGAGGCCTCGAACAGGCTGTGATGCTTGTAGACACACAGAATGAGAATCTCGGCCTCCGGCATGACTTTCTGCAGCTCGATTGCCTTGTCGAGGGCCTTCAGTGATGTCTTGGAGCCGTCCACGGCAACCAGCATTCGCTTGAACATGTATTTCTCCTCAGGTACCTGACCGGCGTTTTTAATCTCTGAAGGCGATATCCCGCAGGAACAGGGCAATATCCGGGAACGCAATGATCAACGCGGCTGCTCCAACCAGCATGACAATGAACGGCGGTGTGCCGCGGATCACATCCATGTAAGGACGCTTGAAAATGGCGATGGCCGTGAAAATGTCACAGCCGAACGGCGGTGTGGCCGAGCCGATAGCGACCTGCAGGGTGATCAGTACACCAACCAGCACCGGATCGAGGCCGGTGGCCTGGACGGCCGGCGCAAAAATCGGTGTCAGCACGAGGATCACCACAATAGGATCCACAAACATACAGGCGATAAAGAACGACACGCAGATGGCGATCAGAACGCCTACCGGTCCCGCTTCATTGACGCCGACAGACTCAAGGATGGTCTGTGGAATCTGGGCAAAGGAGATGATCCAGGAGAAGCCATTACCCACTGCCACCAGGATAAAGACGACGGCCGTTATGAGTCCTGTGGATTTGGAAATGGTCCAGATGTGCGAGAGCTTCAGCGACCGGAAGACCACGAATTCCAGCAGGAATGCGTACAGGACGCAGACCGCCGCAGCCTCGGTAGGACTGAAGATGCCACCGTAGATGCCACCGACGATAATGACCGGGAAAAACAGTGGCCATAGGGCGTCCCTTACCGAGACAGCCCGCTGTTTCCAGGTGGACTTCTCTTCGACCGGGACATTGTTCTTGTAGGCATAGATCAGGCAGTAGATCGAGAACATGAACAGAATGAGGATGCCCGGACCGATGCCGGCGATGAACAGTTCCGCAATGGAGGTTTCCGAGATAACCCCGTAGATGATCATGCCGATGCTCGGGGGGATCAGGAACGCGATATCACTCGAGTTGATGATCAGCGCCAACGTGAAGGCGTCGGAGTAGCCTGCCTTGAGCATTTTGGGGCGCAGGGGAGAGCCCACTGCGACAACCGTTGCCTGCGTGGAACCGGACACCGCGCCAAACAGGGTACAGGATGCCGCGGTACTGATCGCGAGGCCGCCTTTTACATGGCCGATGAATGCCATGACCATATTGATCAGTCGATCGGCGGATTGTCCGCGGGTCATGATGTCGGCGGCCAGAATAAACATGGGAACCGCAATCAGGGACGCGGGACGGATACCGCCCATCATTTGCTGGACGAACGTCTGCATCTGGCCGAAGCCGTCAAACGTCATCACAAAGCCGATTACCGCACCGGTAATCAGGGGAACCATCATCGGGAAGCCAAGCAGTAGCAACCCAATCATGACGGCCATCATTATCGTTGCCATGGTGTTTTATCCTTTGTTAATGCTGCTGCAGGGCTCAGACTTCCGATTCGGTATCCGCATAGCCGTCAACCACACCCGTCGACAGGTAGACGTCTTCGCTCGTGAAATTCTTGATCGCGGTCAGGAAATACTGGATGCCGGTGATGGCAAAGCCTACCGGGGCCCAGATGTAGATCCACCAGATCGGGAAGCCCAGTGCCGGCAGGATCCGGCCACGGCTGTGGAGCGTCTCGATGTAACCGTAGGAGTAGTAACAGAGGAAGAACATGACCAGCGAGGTAAACAGGGCGATGATGATCATCAGCACCTTGCGGCCTTTCACGGGAAGTGCGTCGTAAACCGCGGACATGCGGATGTGGCGCCCGTGCCTGGCGGCATAACCAATACCGGCAAAGGTGACGAGGATGATGAGAATACGGTTGATCTCACCGGAGAAAAACAGCCCTTCCTGAAATACAAAGCGGGCGATCACGTTCACGCAGGTGTTCAGTGCCATCAGGATGACACCAAGGGCAAGCATGATGGCTTCTATCTTGCTGATGACGACGTCAATGGTGCCCAGGAATCCTGGGAGACCGGATTCGTAGGAACCGGTGTCGTCTTCAATCTCCGGAGACTTCTCGGACATGGGATTCTGCTCCGAAAAAGCGACCCTGGGCGGGAAGGTTGGCGTCAGGGGCGCGGGTTAAACTCTTCAGTCAAAAAGGCTCCCCGGGAGGGGAGCCTTCTTACCACGTTCAGTTGGTTTCAGACTGAACTTTTTTCAGGTCTTCCTTGAACTGGTCCAGCAATTTCTTGCCGCTTTCGCCAGTCATCTCGATGAACTTCTTCTCGACCTGTGGCGCGCGCGCCTTGAAGGCCTTGATCTGTTCGTCGGTCAGACGGGTGATGGTGACCTTGTCGCTGGCATCCTTGATCTTCTGAAGTGCTTCCTCAGCCAGACCGTCGATGTGCACCAGAATCTTCTTGAACGCGTAGTCGGTGGCGTCCTGAACCAGTTGCTTGTCCTTGTCGGACAGACCCTGGTAGAAGTCCTGGTTGGCCATCATGGCAGTAGTGAACCAGCCGTGGTGGGTGAAGATCAGGTTCGGGGACACTTCATACAGACCGCCGGACTGGATCCAGAAAATGGGGTTTTCCTGACCCTGGATCATGTTGGTCTGCAGTGCGCCGTAAACCTCACCCCAGGGCAGCGGTGTCGGAGTTGCGCCGAACGCTTCATAGGTAGCGGAAAGCAGCGGGTTGGTCATGACCCGGATCTTCTTGTTCTTGAAATCCGCCGGCTTGGTAATTTTCTCATCCGCCGTAACGACCATCTCGCCTTCCGGATACATCTGCAAGAGCTTCAGGCCATGTTCCGCGTACAGTTTCGGGAACATCTCGTTGATGGCCTTGCTCTCCTTGAAGAACCGGACAACGCTGTCCATGTCCGTCGGCATCAGGTACGGAATGAAGAAAATCTGAGCTTCAGGAATCAGCGCACCGGTGAAGCCGGGGGACTGGTTCACGAACTGCAGGATTCCGGCCTGGGTCTGCTCCATGATGTCGCTGGATTCACCCAGTTCGCCAAAGCGGTAAACCTTCACGTCGTGATCAGAATGATCCTCGATGTATTCCTTGAACTTGTAAGCGAATACGTCCTGGACGTCGCCTTCGTACTCTTCGTGGGCGTAGCGCCAGGTATCTGCGTTAACCACGCTAGCTGCGGTCAGTCCTGCCAGGGTCAGGGCCGTAATACCGGCCAGTTTCCTGAATTTACTCAAGCTGCTCATCGGGTTGTCTCCGCTCGTTTTTTTACGTTAATCCATTGTTACATTTATAAAGACTGGCAAAACAATGGGGTTTTCGCAAGAAAATGGCGGAAATAAGTAAACCCGGTGTACAGGTTTTAGTGGAATCGCAAGTGCATGAATTTAGGATTGATTCGGTTCGCCAAGGCAGTTTTCAAGGAACTCCCGGAACTCCCTGACCACCCGATCAACGCTGTGTTCGAGCCGATGCCCGTCCGGTAAAACGAGGGTGGTCAGGCGCTGTTCATGGGCCAGTTCCAGAACCGGCATTACCGGGACGACATCGTCGTCCCAGCCATGAATGATCCGGCTGTGCCTGGCCTGGATCACGGGACGTGACTGGGGGTAGCGGGGCAGGGCAAGCGCCGGTGCCAGCATGAAACACCCAAGCACCGGTGACTCTGAACTGAGTTGCGCACATACCCAGCCACCCATACTGGAACCGGCGAGTACGGTGCGTTCAGGCGTGGCCCCGGCGGTCGCCATTGCGTCGCGCATCTGGGCAAGCCGAACGTCCGGATCCTTGCTGCTGCGGTGGTCGACGGCGATCGCGTGGACGCCGGGAAAGGCCTCGGCGGCCGACTTCATGGCCTGGATCTTGGTGCTCCCAGGGCCGCTTTCGAGGCCGTGGGACAGAAAGACATGCAGAGTGTCGGTCATTGCGGGCTCCGGGTGGCGGAAAGAATATCGAGGGCGTACCGGCGCTTCTCGGGGTCGTAGATGTCCACGGTAAACATCAGTTCATCGACGTCCACCGTGCTCAGCAACTGGTCGAGTTGTTGGCGGATGGCCGCGCTGTCTCCCAGAAGCTGGAGCCCCAGAAAGTCTTTCACACTGGCTTCCTCGCCGGCGTTCCAGAGACCCGCCATGGATTTGACCGGTGGTTTCATCCAGAGCGGTTGGCCCCGGAAAAGCGCGAGGATACGCTGATAGCTGGTGGTGGCGAGGAAGCGGGCCTCATCTACGGTGTCGGCGGGAATCGCCGGAACCGCCAGCATGCTGTAGGGGCGGTCCAATTGATCCGAGGGCTGGAAGTTGTCCCGGTAAACCCGGAGTGCTTCCCGATACAGGCGAGGCGCAAAGTGTCCGGCAAACGCATAGGGCAGTCCCCGCATGGCGGCTAATTGAGCGCTGTACAGACTGGACCCGAGGAGCCAGATGGGCACGTGGGTGCCTGCGCCGGGAATCGCCTTGACTGGCTGGCCGGGCTGAAGCGGCCCCAGCAGCGTCTGGAGGCGGCTTACGTCCTCCGGGAACTGCTCCGCGCCCAATCCGTCCCGGCGCAGCGCCCGTGCAGTAACTGGATCCGTGCCAGGGGCCCGCCCCAGGCCCAGGTCGATCCGGCCCGGGTAAAGGGACTCCAGCGTCCCGAACTGCTCGGCGATCACCAGTGGCGGATGGTTCGGCAGCATTACGCCGCCGGAGCCCACCCGAATGCTCCGGGTCTGGCCGGCAATATGACCGATCAAGACTGACGTGGCGGAGCTGGAAATACCTTCCATGTTGTGATGTTCGGCAAGCCAGAATCGCTTGAAACCGAGCGCCTCGGCATGCCGGGCATAGGCCACACTGTTGGCCAGTGTGGTGCCGACGTTGTCGCCCTCGCGAACCGAGGCAAGTTCGAGCAGGGAATAATCGGGTTGATCGGACATGGGACTCCTCAGAGGTCCAGGACCACGGGCGGATTCAGCGGCTTGAAACTGCCGGTGCAGGTGCTGGCATTGACGAACAGCGAGTTACCCTGCCGCTTCTGCCCGTAGCTTTCGTGAATGTGGCCAAAAATGTGGAGTCGCGGTTGTCGGTTTTCAACGGCGGTGGCCAGCTCCTCACAGCCGACGGACAGCTCGCCTTTGGCATCCGGCACGATATCCAGGATGCCGGCGGGCGGTCCGTGGGTAATGAGAACGTCGAGGTTTTCGGGTATCCGGGCCCAGCGTTCAGCAAGAGCCTCACCCCGTTCAAGGTTGAATGCCCAGTTGAAGAACACCGGTGTCCAGGGGCTCCCCCAGAATCGGAAACCTTCAATCTCAATGCCGCCGTCCTGCAGATAACAGGCGTGTTTCAACAGGTCCCGGGCCTCCTCCGGTTCGTCCTGGAAGCACCAGTCGTGGTTGCCGGCGATCAGGATCTTGTGTCGGTGGGGCAGGCCTGCCAACCAGTCATCCAGGTCTTCCAGATCGTCGAGTGTGCCCCGGGCGAGGCTGTCACCGGCATGAATCAACAGGTCGCCTTCAGGGACCTGAATTTGACGGTGCATGCCGTGGGTGTCCGAAATACAGACGATTCTCATTGAGTCGGATCCTGTGTTGCGTCGTCCGGGGGCAAACGTTGAGCATCTACGATACCATTTCCGTCTCCTGATACCCCATCCTCTGGAGCGTCAATGCGTCTGATCCTGAGCCGGAAAGGTTTCGATTCTTCCGCCGGTGGTTGTCCGAGTCCGGTGCTGCCGGATGGCTCTCTGTGTGTGTTGCCCATTCCCGATCCCCGGTCCTGTATCCGGTATTCGGATATTCAATATGGAGGCCGGCAGCTTGGCAAGATTGCTGCCGACCTGACCGATGGCCGGGTGGGTCGGACGCATGGTGCCCATCTGGATCCCGACCTGCTGGCCTCGTCCCTGTCCAGAGATCCGGGCTGGCGGCCTCTGCTCGGCCAGATGGGGGCGGCCCAGGGCCATCTGCGTAACCAGGGGGTGCAAGCGGGTGATCTCTTTCTGTTTTTCGGCGTATTCCGTCAGGCTCACATAGATCAGCGGCGTTGGCGATTTGTACCGGGCACTCGCCCCTTCCATGCTATCTGGGGGTGGCTGGAAGTGGGGGAGGTGTTAACGGTCGATCAACTCGGGGCAAACGCGGTGCCATGGGCCCGGTACCATCCTCACTTCCGGTATTCGCAGGACCCTTCGAATACGCTGTATGTCGCCTCGGACAGTGGCGTCTTTCCGCGTTTGGCGGACCCGCTGGTACTGACCGATCCGGCTGCCCGCCTGTCGACCCGGTGGCGCCTGCCATCGGCGTTTTTCCCAACCGGTGGGAAAATGCCGCTAAGCTATCATGATAATCCGGAGCGTTGGCGGCTCGAGCCTCCCTGGTGTTACCTCACATGCGCGGCCAGGGGGCAGGAATTTGTGCTGGATCTGAACGCGTATCCGGGGCTTGAAGAGTGGGTGGCGTCTCTCATTGAAGAGGCCGGAGTAAAGACAGAGCGGGGAATGTAAGATGGCGGAGAATCTGATCGAGGCCCTGGTCGCGCAGTTGAGGCAGAATCTGGGGGACACTCTGGATGCGCTCGGAGGCGGTCCGGTAAATCTTGGTGAACTCGGTGTTTACCTGCTGAGTCAGTTTCTGGTTTCCCTCGTTTATCTCGCGCTCTTCTTCGGAGGGTACCTGCTCATTACCTGGGTCGCGCGCCTGGTGATTGGCCGGTCGAGAGCTCAATCTTCGGCGTTCGGGCATGCAAAGTCCGCCCTGCGGTATCTGGCGATACTGGGCGCTGTTCTGGCCATACTGGCTCAGTTCGGCGCCGGGGCTGCGTTTCTTGCCGCGGCGGCCAAGGCCGGCTTCATGGCCATGGGGTTCTATCTGGGGTGGCTGATTGTCGGCCATGTCCTCCGGCGCTCGATGACCCGCTATCGGGTGGATCCCTCCATACGCCAGCTGGTGGAAAACCTGTTTTCCGTACTACTGGTGACCTTCGCGATTGCCACTGTCCTGGCCCAGTTCGGCTTTGATGTGGTGTCGATCGTTGCCGGGCTGGGCGTCGTGGGTATTGCGGTGGGCTTCGCCGCGCAATCGACACTGTCCAATTTTATTGCCGGTATCACGCTACTGGTTGAGCGGCCGTTTCCCCATCTGCAGCTGTTTATCGACGATGCAAAGGGCCTGAAACCCGTCATCGAGCCGCTCTATCCCAAACTGGCCCAGTAACGGTTGCACCAGGGGATAGGCAACGGAACAGAGGAGACGCACGTGGCACCGGCAGACAATTACTACGAAAACAACACGACCCTGGCGCAATACCTGGAATTTCACTTCGGTGAGACCTGGCATGGCGAGCCGAACTTTCCAAAAGAACTGGCGAGACTGTGCATCGACGCCATGGACGGTCGGTACCCCGGAAAAGCACTTGATCTCGGGTGCGCTTGCGGGCGTGCGACCTTTGAGCTGGCGACCCACTTTGATCATGTCGATGGCATTGATTTCTCCGACGCTTTCGTGCGGCAGGCCTCGGCGATGGCCCGGGAGGGACGGGTGCGCTATGCGCGGCCGGAGGAGGGGGAGCTGTTCAGCCACCGGGAGGTCAGCCTGGCTTCTCTGGGACTGGCAGATACCGCCGGGAAGGTCGCCTTTCACCAGGGCGATGCGTGTCAGCTGGGTTCAGGGTTCGGTGGCTACGATCTGGTGCTCGCCGCCAACCTGATTGATCGCCTTTATAAACCCGCCGACTTTCTGACCCGCATCCATGAGCGGATCAACGATCAGGGGCTGCTGGTGATCGCGTCTCCGTATACGTGGCTGGAGGAGTATACGCCGAAGGCGGAATGGGTCGGCGGCTTTGTTCGGAACGGGGAAGCCTACACGACCCTCGACGGACTTAAAGACCTGCTTGCGCCGCATTTCAGACTCCTGCTGGAGCCCCACAGCGTCCCCTTTGTGATCCGGGAAACGCGGAACAAATATCAACACAGCTTCTCGGAAGTGACCGTCTGGGAGAAGAGGGAGGGCTGAGCCGGGGCGTTGATGCCCCGGCCTGGCTTACGGTGCCGGTCAGAGGCCGCCGTGGTAGTTGGCGGGCACAAATTCATACCCTTCCCCGGCTTTGTTGAGGTGGCCGAGTCCGGGGAATGACAGGTGAGCGGAGCCGATCAGGTAGCCCTTGTCGGCGGCCCGGGCGAACTCCTGATTGCGTTCCATCACGGCTTTCTCGGGAGTGGTGTCGAACTGGATCGCGACATCGGGTTCGGGGAATTGTACCGTCGCCACGTGAATCAGGTCGCCCCACAGCATCATCACCTGGCCATCACTTTCCACGCGATACATGGTATGCCCGGGCGTATGCCCCGGAGCCTCAACGGCCTCGATGCCAGGGAGCAGCTGCGCGTCACCCTCGAAGGCCTTGAAGTGGCCCGCTTTTACATAGGGGTTCAGAGACGCCATGGCGCCCTTGAAGAACCCCTTGGCGTCTTCATTGGCCGCTTCCAGGTTGGCCTCGCTGAGCCAGTAGTCGGCATCGTCCTGGCTGGCCCGGATGGTGGCGTTGGGGAAGGCCATCTTGCCGTCGGACATCAGGCCGCCGACGTGATCCGGGTGCATGTGTGTGATAAAGACATCGTCCACTTGCTCGGGCTCGTAGCCAGCGGCACGCAGGTTGTCGACCAGGTTCCCCAGGGTCGGTCCGAACAGGCTGCCGGCGCCGGTATCGACCAGCACCAGCTTCTCTCCGGTGTTGATCAGGTAGCCGTTCACCGACGTGTCTACAGGTGCAGACAGGAAGTTGTGGGCCAGCCGCTTGTGGACGTGCTCCTTGGTGGTGTTCAGCAGCAGGTCGTCGACCGGCAGTTTGACGGTGCCATCAGACAGGGCGGTGATCTCGTAATTGCCCAGCATGATCCGGTAGTAGCCCGGGGCCTGTTCCTTGACCATGGGGGCTCCCGCCCAGGCCTGTCCGGCAAAAAGGGTGCCTGCCACAAGGGCAGTGGTCATGGAACGACGGAAAAGGGTCTGCATAAGTGTCCTCCAGATTCAGATTGTCGATGTTATGAACGGCACTGCGAGACGGAGGAATACGGCCGGTTTACCGGGACCGATCAGTGGGTGAACCGCCGGGATCAAACCTGGCTTCTCCGGACCGGCCCCGGGACAGCAATTCCCGCCGACTTTCCCGTTCCTGCCGCCGGCGGGTTTCACTGCGTTCTGACAGTACCCGCTGGACATACTGGATATGGGTGCCCGCCAGTGAACGGGCATCCTCCGCGCGACCTTCCATGATGGCGTTGAAAAGCAGGCGGTGTTGTTGCCTCAGGCCGTCCCGGTTTTCGATTTCGCTGGCGTTCATGCCGTCGATGTTGGTCACCATGCTGCGCTGCAGCATCCGGAACAGATTCCGGACGGTGTGCAGCAGGACCGCATTGTGGCTGGCCTCGGCAATGGCCAGATGAAAGTGCGCGTCGGCTTCGCCCTCGGCCTCTACGTTCCGGCCCGAATCATCAGCGTAGCAGGCCTGAAGCGCTTCATGGGTTTCGGTGAGCCGGGCGCGGTCCGCTTCGGTCGCCCGTTGGGCCGCGTAGTAGGCACAGTCGGATTCCAGAGTACGGCGAAATTCCAGAAGATCCCGGCGGGCCTCGGGATGTTGCTCCAGCAGTTCGATCAGCGGATCGCTGAAACTGGCTCCGAGATTCTCGGTGACGTAGTGGCCGCCCCCCTGACGGCTGATCAGCAACCCCTTCGCAGCGAGCCTCTGCACGGCCTCCCGCAGGGAGGGTCGGGAAACGCCGAACTGTTCGGCAAGGGTGCGTTCCGGTGGGAGTCGCGCACCCGGATTCAGGGTGCCTTCCAGAATCATCGTTTCGAGCTGTTCAACGATGGTGTCCGCCAGTCGCTGAGGGGTGATTTTCCCGATGGGCATGATGGCGCCGTTCACCTTGGTTCAAAATTGGTCTTACCAATAAATAGTGTACTGCCTCTGCCCCTTGTGTTTACAGGGTGCTCAATACCGATTGATACCAAAGTATTATGTGGCTCCTTTGACTGGCCTGTCGTTACGCTCCTAATTTGGTTCCTTCAAAATGTCTAATGGTCTGACCAATTTGAGTGTTCGTTCCGGATCCAGAGCGAATGCCAAGGAGATCCCGATGAGTGAGCTGTTTTACGACGCCGCGCCCAATGCCACCCGGGTTGCGCCCGAGCGGCCGGTGCCCCGTCATTACCCCGCCAAACCGACCGAGGTCATCCTGTTCGGTACCTGCGTGGTAGACCTGTTTTTCCCCGAGGCCGGCCTTGACGCAATCCGGTTGCTGGAGCGGGAGGGTATCCGGGTCCACTTTCCGGCGAATCAGAGCTGTTGCGGCCAGCCTGCCTGGACCTCGGGGTATGTGGCGGAAGCGAAGGCAGTCGCCCGGGCCCAGTTGGAGGTGCTGGATGCGGGCCTGCCTGTGGTGGTCCCCTCGGGATCCTGTGCCGGAATGTTTCGCCAGCACTACCGGGAGCTGTTCGCCGGCGATGCCGGCATGCTGGAGAAAGTCGAACGCCTGTCGGAACAGACCTTCGAACTGGCCGAATTCCTGGTCCACGTCTGTCAGGTGAACTGGCAGGACCTTGGATCGCCAACCCGGGTGGCGCTGCATACCTCCTGTTCGGCCCGGCGGGAGATGAACACGCACCTGCACGCTCGTGAGCTGCTGGGCAAGCTGTCCAATGTGGAGCGCGTCGAGCACGATCATGAAAGCGAGTGCTGCGGTTTTGGCGGCACCTTTTCGGTGCGCATGCCGGAAATCTCCGGCGCCATGGTGAAAGACAAAACGCAATCGCTGATGGCTTCCGGCGCCGATGAAATGGTGACGGCCGACGGCGGTTGTCTATTGAACATCAATGGCTCGCTCGACAAACAGGGCGAAGTATTCCGGGGCCGCCATCTGGCCAGTTTCCTCTGGGAACGTGTCTCCGGCGCTGCCAAAGAGGAGGTCGCATGAGCCAGCGTATACCCGTGACCGAGCTGACCGGGGATTTTCGCCAGCGGGCAAAAGAGGCCCTCGGCGATGACCAGCTGCGGACCAACTTTCGCAACGCCATGGATTCGTTGATGACCAAGCGGGCGGACGCCTTCCCGGACGAGGAGGAACGGGAAGGTCTGCGGGAGCTGGGCAACCGGATCAAGGCGCGCGCGCTGTCCCGTCTCCCGGACCTGCTGGAACAGCTGGAAACCCGGCTGACCGAAAATGGCGTCCATGTGCACTGGGCGGAAACGGTGGAGGAAGCCAATCGCATCGTCCATGGCATCATCGAGCGCCGTCAGGGCCGTCGTGTAGTGAAAGGCAAGTCCATGGTCAGCGAAGAGATGGAGATGAACGACTACCTGGCCGGGCGGGGCATCGAGAGCCTGGAGTCGGACATGGGTGAGTACATTGTCCAGCTGGATAACGAAAAGCCCTCGCACATCATCATGCCGGCGATCCACAAGAATCGTCGCCAGGTCTCCCGGCTGTTTCACGATCACCTCGGCGAACCCGAAACCGATGACGTCAACGAACTGATCCGGATCGGTCGACGGGCCCTGCGTCGCAAGTTCATGGAGGCTGATGTGGGCGTTTCCGGCGTGAACTTTGCCATTGCCGAGACCGGCACATTGCTGCTGGTCGAGAACGAGGGCAATGGCCGGATGAGCACGACCGCACCGCCGGTTCATATTGCGGTAACCGGTATCGAGAAAGTGGTCCAGAACCTGCGTGATGTGGTGCCACTGTTGTCCCTGCTGACCCGCTCCGCGCTCGGTCAGCCGATCACGACCTATGTGAACCTGATCTCCGGCCCACGTAAACCAGAGGAGCTCGACGGGCCGGAAGAGGTGCACCTGGTGCTCCTGGACAATGGTCGCACCGGGGCATTTGCCGACGCCCAGATGCGCCAGACGTTGAACTGTATCCGCTGCGGTGCCTGCATGAATCACTGCCCCGTATACACCCGTGTGGGAGGGCACACCTATGGCGAAGTCTACCCGGGCCCCATCGGCAAGATCATCACGCCACACATGGTGGGCCTGCACAAGGTGCCGGATCACCCCAGTGCTTCATCCCTGTGTGGGGCCTGCGGCGAGGTGTGTCCGGTCAAGATTCCGATTCCCGAACTGCTCCAGCGCCTGCGCCAGGAGAATGTGAAAAGCCCGGAGGAGGAACCAGGGGTAAAAGATGGTGGTGCAAAATACTCCCGGAGTGAACGCCTGATCTGGCGTCTGTGGCAACAGCTCAATTCACGCCCGGGAATCTATCGGCTGTTTCTCTGGGGTGCCACCCGGTTCCGGAAACTGACGCCGAAGAAAGCAGGCCCCTGGACCGATAACCACACCGCGCCAGTGCCGGCCCGGCGATCGCTGCACGACCTGGCAAAAGATCATCTGGCCCGACAGGGAGGGCAGTAATATGAATGCTCGGAACAATATCCTGAACAAGCTCCGGGCCGGACTCTCCGGAGCCACGCCACGTCCGGATGACTTCGATGAGCGACTGGTCACCGAACCCTGGCAATACGCACCGGAAGATCGCATCGGACGATTACGAAGCCTGATGGAGGCGGTACATACCGAAGTCCATACCGTTGGCAGCAAGGATTGGCCGAAAACCGTGGCCGGTATTCTGTCCAGGCGGAATCTCAACAATCTGCTGTATGCGCCCGAAACCGACCATGGCAAACAGTTGGGGGAGCATTGGCAGGCCACGGAACCAACCATTGAACTGGTGGCCTACGACCGGCCGGTTGAAGAGTGGAAAGACACCCTGTTCTGGGGCGTGGACGCCAGCATCACCGGAACGGTCGGGGGCATTGCCGCCACCGGTTCGCTGGTACTCTGGCCAGACCGACATGAGCCTCGGCTGATGAGTCTGCTGCCACCGCTGCACATTGCCCTGCTGAGGGCGAGTCAGGTTGAGGACAATCTCTATACCATGATGCAGCGACACAACTGGTCGTCGGGTTTGCCCACCAATGCCCTGTTGATTTCGGGACCCTCCAAGACGGCGGATATCGAACAGGTGCTGGCCTATGGTGCCCACGGCCCGAAGGAGCTGGTGGTTCTGGTGATCGAGGATGAATAGCAATAAAGCGGGGATGGAAAAAGAAAACCCCGGGCCGTGAGGGCCCGGGGTTGTATCTGCGCCGATAGTGCCGGCTTACAGTTCCTTGATGGCGCTGGTTGTCGCCTGGAGCACGTCCTTGGCGTCGCCTTTGACCATCAGGCTGTTGTCGCGGATGAACAGGCCGTTGGGGATGCCTGCAAAGCCCGGCGACAGGCTCCGCTTGACCACGATGACCGTCTTGGCCTTGTGGACGTCGAGGATCGGCATGCCGTAGATGGGCGAGCCCGGATCTTCGGCGGCAGCCGGGTTGACGACGTCGTTGGCACCCAGAACGATGGCCACGTCTGCCTGGGGCAGCTCGGGGTTGATCGCGTCCATGTCCTTGAGCTGGTCGTACGGAATTTCCGCTTCAGCCAGCAGTACGTTCATGTGGCCCGGCATACGACCGGCAACCGGGTGGATGGCGTAGCTGACCTTGGCACCGCGCTTTTCAAGCTGGGAAGCCAGCTCCTTAACCGCGTGCTGGGCCTGGGCTACGGCCAGGCCGTAGCCCGGAACCATGACGACATTGCGGGCGCCGTCCAGCAGCAGGGCCAGATCGTCCGGGGTCGCGTACTTGACCTTGCCGGCGTAGAACTCGCCCTCGTCCTGCTTCGGACCGCTGTCTGTCTGACCGAACGCGCCGCCGAACAGGACGTTCGGGAGTGAACGGTTCATGGCCTTACACATAACGGCTGTCAGGATCAGGCCGGAGGCGCCGACCAGGGAGCCGGTGATGATCAGGCCCTGGTTGTCCAGCACGAAGCCGGTAGCCGCGCCGGCAAGACCGGAATAAGCGTTCAGCAGGGCAACCACGACCGGCATGTCCGCACCGCCAACCGGCTGCACCAGACCAACACCCAGCAGCAGGCACAGGCCCACGAGTGCGGCCAGGGCCAGCGGATTGTGTTCGCTGCTGGTGATGAACAGGGCGCTGCCGACAATCACGGCAATCAGGGTGATCAGGGTAACCGCCTGCCACAGCTTTCCTTTGGTGGTTTCACCAATGCTGCCTTTGAGCTTCAGTACCGCCACCAGGGAACCGGTCAGGGTCACGGCGCCGATGATGATGGACGCCAGGATGGCGACCGACCAGCCGCTGGAGCCCAGGTTGTTGGCTGCCAGGGCGTTGAGCCAGGTGCTTGAAGCCACGGCAACGGACGCGGCACCACCGATGCCGTTGAGGCTTGCCACCAGTTCCGGCATCTGGGTCATGGCGGTTCGTTTGGCCAGCCAGACACCGATGCCAGCACCCAGCAGCATACCTGCGATGATGGTGGCATAACTGATGATGTCTTTGTCGAGCAGGGCTGCGACCACGGCAATCAGCATGCCGATGGCGGCGATCTGGTTACCCCGTACGGCGGTGGTGGGCTTGGTCATGCCCTTGATGCCGAGGATGAAGCACACCGCAGCCGCCAGATATGAAAAGTTGATCAGTACAAACATGGTTATCCTTTCCGCTTAAACATGTTCAGCATACGGTCCGTGACCAGAAAACCGGCCACGATGTTGATACTGGCCAGGGTCACGGCCAGGAAGCCGAGAACGCCGGCCACGGTGGGCGACAGGTCAGTGCTGCCGGCGCTGATGATGGCGCCGACGATGACAATGCCCGAAATGGCGTTGGTACCACTCATCAGCGGCGTGTGCAGCGTGGGCGGTACCTTGTTGATGAGCTCGACCCCTACAAAGAGGGCGAGAATGAAAATGGTGAAGCTCAGAACAAACATTTCCATCAGGCTTTTTCCTCAACGTCGGTTTCTGATTTCTTCGGCTTCTCGGCCTTCTTGGGCTCTTTGCCGTGAAGAATCTCGCCGTCCTTTATGACCAGGGTGGCGGCGACAATGTCGTCTTCCATGCTGGGCGCCAGCTTGCCTTCTTCCGTCATGTTGAACAGGAAGCCCGTGATGTTGCGGGTCAGCAGCTGGGATGCATGGACCGGTACCCGGGAGGGGTGGTTGGCGTGGCCCACAAGCGTGACGCCATCGACGTCCACTTTTTCATTCAGGACCGTGCCCTCGACGTTGCCGCCCTTGTCGGCTGCCAGGTCGACGATGACCGAACCGCTCTTCATGCGGTGAATCATGTCGCCATCGATCAGCTGGGGCGCACGCTTGCCGGGCACGGCAGCGGTGGTGATGACCAGGTCCGCGCGGGCAACACAATCAGACAGCTGCTGGCGCTGCTTCTTGTAGAACTCCTCGCTCTGGGCCTTGGCGTAACCGCTGTCACCGGTGGAATCGGTTTGAGGCACTTCGATCTCGATGAAGTCCGCACCCAGGCTCTCCACCTGTTCCTTTACTTCCGGACGCAGGTCGTAGGCTTCCACGACGGCACCCAGGCGGCGAGCGGTGGCGATAGCCATCAGACCGGCAACCCCGGCACCGATCACGAGTACCCGCGCCGGATGAATGGTACCGGCGGCGGTCATCAGCATCGGGAAGTAACGCGGCAGGGACATGGCGCCGCTGAGCACCGCACGGTAACCGCTGATGCCGGCCATGGCGCTGAGTACGTCCATGGACTGGGCGCGGGTGGTGCGGGGCACCAGGTCCAGGGCAAAGGTCTGCACGGACTGGCTTGCCAGTTGTTCCAGCAGAGGTTTGTTGAACCAGGGGTCCAGGATGCAGATCAGAGTGGAACCGGACTGGATCAGCGCCGCTTCGTCCTTCTCCGGTGCCCGGACCTTCAGAATGATCTGGGACTGACGGTAGAGGGACTCGGCGTCATCGGCAATGATCGCGCCGCAGTGGCGGTACTCGTCATCGGTAAAGTGGGCAGCCAGGCCGGCCCCGCTCTCGACAATGACTTCATAGCCGGCTTCCATCAACTCGGTGATGCCCGACGGTATGATAGCGACACGGTTTTCTCCGGCCGTTCTCTCCCTAGGTATACCAATCATCATGAGTAAACACTCCGTTCAGAGGTGAGTTTTGAGGGTTGAGAGGACTTTGAATTCAGCCCAAGCGTGGAAACAGTCATTTGCCGCACATCCCCGAGCAGGGAACGGTCGGTAAGAAGTGACTGACCGTAGCTCGGGATCAGTGTTTGTAGGGTCTGGCGATGGCTGCCGGTTGCCAGTTCCGGGAGGCAGCGTTCGATCACGTCCAGCATGGCGGATACGCAGGTGGAGGCGCCCGGGGAGGCCCCGAGCAGCGCGGCAAGCGAGCGATCCCCGGTGGTCAGGACTTCGGTGCCAAACTCCAGTGTGCCGCGATTGCGCTCGTTGGGCTTGATGATCTGAACCCGCTGCCCGGCCCGGCGCAGGTGCCACTGCTCCGGATCGTGGTCCGGAAAAAACTTGCTGAGTTCGTCCAGCCGCGCGTCCCTTGAGCTGAGCGCTTCCTTGATCAGGTATCGGGTCAGTGGCCAGTTGGCGACCGCAACGTCGAGCAGATTGCGCAGGTTGTGTCCGCGCACGGACTTGACCAGATCGAGGATGCCTCCGGTTTTCAGGAAGCGGGTGGTAAAGCCGGCAAAGGGACCGAACAACAGCGCCGGTTTGCCGTCGATGAATCGGGTGTCGAGGTGAGGCACCGACATGGGGGGTGCCCCCACCGGCGCCTGGCTGTAGACCTTGGCGTGGTGGTCGAGGGCCAGTGACTCGTTTTCGCAGGCCAGCCAGAGGCCTGAGACCGGGAAGCCGCCGTAACCACGCGCTTCGGGTACCCCCGCTTTCTGGAGCAGGGAAAGCGCCGCGCCACCGGCGCCGATGAAGACAAACCCGGCGTTTATCTCGGTGGTCTCGCCGGTCTCGAGGTGCTTTACCGTTGCGCGCCAGCCCTTGCCGTCCCGCTTCAGGCCGGTCACCCGGGTGCCCAGACGGATATCGGTATTGTCCTGTTTTGACAGTGTCTGGCCGAGCAGGCGGGTCAGTGCCCCGAAGTTAACGTCGCTGCCGTGAGCGACCTTCGTTGCGGCCGCAGGCGTGTTGTCCGGACGGGAACCCATGATCAGCGGCAGCCAGTTATTCAGCGTCTCAGGCTGTTCGCTGAACTCCATCTCCCCGAACAGGGGGTGGGACTGGAGCGCAGCGTGCCGGCGCCGCAGGAAGTCGCAGGCATCGGCGCCCTGGACCCAGCTCAGGTGGGGCACGTTATGAATGAAGTGTGCCGGATCCGGTAAAAGGCCGCGTTTGACCAGCGAACTCCAGAACTGGAGTGAAATCTCGAAGCGCTCGTTGATGGCGAGAGCGCGCTTGGTCTCGATTGAGCCGTCGGCCTGCTGAGGGGTGTAGTTGAGTTCGCAGTAGCCGGCATGACCTGTGCCGGCATTGTTCCAGGCCTCGGAACTTTCATCGCCCAGTTGTCCGGCCTGTTCGACCAGGGTAATGGATCGCGAGCCATCCAGCTGGGATATCAGGGAGGCGAGCGTAACGCTCATTACGCCCCCTCCAATCAGCAGGATATCGGTATTTTGACTCGCCATTTCGTGACCTTTTCAGTAGTGCCCAAACAAAAGGGGTCATACTTTAGTCGAAACTGCGAGCAATTAGAACCGGTTTTAGCAATACGTATTTATCGAAAATATCGATGTAATAGTTGATAACCGTCAATTAGCGGCTCTGTATCCGGGATCATTTGACCCCGAATCCACGACCTTTGAGGAAGTCCCGCATGTGGGGGCGCAACTTCGTCGTGAACAGCGGTTTGAGCTGCTCGGACCAGTTGGTTTCCTTGTTGCCACCGGTCCTTTCCAGGTAGTAGCGGTGCATCCTGTCGTCGAATTCCGCCACCAGCTCCTCGTCGCGGCGGTCATCATAATAGTCTTCCTTGAGGATTGCACTGATAGGCAGCCGGGGTTTCACCTCCGGATTCTGGTCGGGGTAGCCCAGGCACATGCCGAAGACCGGGTACACGTGTTCCGGTAGTCGAAGGATGTCTGCGACGTCGGCGGGGTTGTTCCGGATCCCGCCGATGTAACACAGGCCCAGTCCCTCGGATTCGGCGGCAATGGCAACGTTCTGTGCCATGAGAGCTGTGTCTACGCTGGCAACCACCAGTTGTTCGGTCGTGCCACGGACCACATCCGCGCCCGCCCGCTCGGCGGCTTCGGTGGATCGTTTCATGTCGGCGCAGAAGACCAGGAAATCGGAAGCATCTGCCACATAGGACTGACCACCGGCGAGTTCGGCGATTTTTTTCCGGTTGTCGGGGTTTACCACGTGAATAATGGTGTAGGCCTGGACGTGATTGGAGGTGGCCGCACTTTGACCGGCGCGGATAAGCTCTTCGAACAGGTCTCGGGGAATCTTCTGATCCTTGAATTTCCGGATGGAGCGATGAGATTTAAGCAGTTCAATCGTCGGATTCATGGTTCCCTCTTTCCCAGTGTGTTGTCTTTGATTCAATAAACGGCATTTTTGCCAAAGTCGCTGATCTGAATACGTGCAGAGTGCCAGAACCGGTCTGTTCGCACTATTCGAATATCTCCCGGGGATCGCGATCGTGGGCGCGCGTGGCGGTCCAGCGGTTGAGCAGCCAATGCAGGCAGGCCATGAACGCCAGCGTGGCGACCAGTGCAACCGCCATCGACGAAAACCGGTACAGAGCGCTGTAGATCAGATCCTGATGGGGGGCCAGATACTGTCCGAAAAGGATGCCCAGGGTGGTCAGTCCACCAAAACCGATAGCCGATCCGCCCCCCTCCAGAAGGTGCACGCGGGCGAAGATCATCAGTCCCAGCCAGTAGGCGAGAATCACCAGCAGTATGTGGTGGTTCTGATTGTAGAGGACCACCTGCATCACCAGTGCCAGATTGCAGCCCAACAACGCGCCTATCGCCCGCTTGAACGCCGAGGTCTGGGCGCCGGGGAAGCTCAGGGCAAACAGAATAAGGATCGTGGCCATCTGCGCCGAGAGCGAATCTCTCAGGTCAAAGATCTGGAATGTGGCGAACGACAGCGTGGCGGTAACCGCGCCCATCAGGGTTTCGTGGCGTACCTGCGCTTCAGGCTTGGCCGGCCGGGCCATGGCCTGACGCGGTGCCACGTCGGGAAACAGCCAGTGCATGAGACCCGCGATCAAGACTGCCAGGACACTGGCCACGAAGTTGCTGGTGACCAGATCATACACGTCGACCCCGGGATAGCTGGCGAAATGGAACATGATGCTCAGGGTCAACACGCCATTCGCACCGAACAGGAACATCGGGCCCCGGGCCATGAGCCGGAAGCGACCGCAGAAAATCAGAAACACCAGCGCGGTATTGATCAGGGGCATGTGCTCGGTCAGGCCGGTCACCAGACTCACTTCGATACCGGTCAGCACGGCGCTGGCCAGGAACTGCCGCACCACGTGGGCGTTGAGTACCGGAATCATGGCGAGCAGGAACATCGGGAACACGGTAAAGAAAACCCCGTAATTCCAGCCCATCAGTTTGCTGATGACCAGCCCGGTCAGTCCACCGAAGGCGATGCGCAGGCACTGACGCAGACCGTTGCCGTCCAGTGCCGGGCGATCAGTAGACATGGTGCAACCAGCTCATCAAGGTGATCTGACCCTGTGCGATCACACCGGCCAACGGATTGGACTCCGGTGCAAGCTGCACGGTGGCGCGGGCGCCGCTGGCCGGGAGCTTCGGCAGAGCCCGGTCGAGTGTCAGGTGCACGCGGATCCGCTGGGCATCCCGGACCCATCGGTTGGTGGTGGGAATGCTGGTCAGGTTGCCGTCGGCGATGAGCTGTCCCGCTTTGACGCCCTCGTCCCGGGATGCCAGATGTGCTGGAAACACCTGGCCCGGCAGGCCGTCCAGCGCGATCCAGGCCGGTCCGCCTTCGCTGACATGCCTCAGGCTCTTTTCCCGGAAGTCCGCAACGATATCCAGGCGGGCGCCGATTTCCGCCAGGGCCGGCGCGCCGGCTTTCACGTAATCGCCCTCTGCCAGCTGGAGGTTACTGATCCGGCCGGCGCCGGGGGCGCGAACCGTGGTCCGCTCCAGATTCAGATGGGCGGTCGCCAGGGCATTTTTTGCCTGTCGCAGCCGCAGATTATCCCGGCTGGTTTCACCGCGTTTGACCTCGAGGGACTGGATTCGGGCACGAGTCGACGCCACCGCAGCCGTGGTGGAGTGATAGCGCGCCAGAATCTCATCGTACTGTCTGGATGACATGCTGCCGGACTGCATCAGTGAATCGGCCCGCTTGCGCTGGCGCGATGCTTCCTCGGCCGCGGCCCTGACGGCACTCAGATCGGCCCGGGCGGCGGCCAGTTCGGCATCCAGTTCGTCGTTCTCGCGCCGGGCCTGTTCCAGGGCCAGTTCCGCTTTCTGAACGGCAAGTCGGAAGGGTTCGGGGTCAATCCTGAACAATACGTCGCCGGCCTGCACCGATTGGTTATTGGCCACCTCGACGGCGACCACCTCACCGCTCACTTCAGGCGCGATCCGGGTCACCTGGCGGAGCACCCGTGCCTGAGGTGTGACCGGCAGAAAAGCGTCGGCCAGGAGGTAGTATATAAATAGAAGGACGAAAGCAATGATTGCCACGCGAATCCAGCGGGCGAAACTCTGTTCGGGAGCCATGAAGTCTCTCTCTGTTCAGCCGTTTTTGAGGCAGTGGCAGGCGTTGGTTTCGATGCGTTCGAGCATGCGTCGCAGGTGTTCGCGGTCGTCGGGTGGGATACCGTCAAGCAGTTGCGCCCGTGCTTCATTGGCGCGGGCATCGAGTGCCGACAATACCCGGCGACCCTCCGCAGTGAAACGGACCTCACGGACTCTGCGATCGTCCGCACGCACCTGCCGTGCAATCAGTCCCTGATCCTCAAGCTGACACAGGGTGCGGGTCAGGGAGGGCAGTTCGATGCTCAGGGCTTCGGCCAGCTGCTTCTGGGTGGCGCCCTCCCCGAGATGCCGGAGGACCACAAGAAGCGTCCACCGGGGCGGTGTGAGCCCCAGGGGCGCGACGGTCTGGCTGATGACGGCGCGCCACAGCCTATGCGCGTGGGCCAGCTGCAGGCCCAGTTCGGAATCGTTGGTCGGATTTAAGGTTAGCATGCGAAGTATGTTAGCATTGGTTAGTTAGCCTGCAAAGTTTATTTCGGAAAGTGCGGACGGGTGTCTCATGGCGTCTCCGTCTGGCGCATATTCAAGAGGTCCTGTTTGAAAGATTCGAAATCCGATGCCCAACAGCCCGCCGGGGAGGAGTCGGCGCGGAATTTCCGGCTGGCCTGCGTGGCGCTGACCTTCGTCTTCGTCATCTATTCGATGCTCCAGGTGACCGTGCCGGTGTATGCCCTGTCCCTGGGGGCATCCCCCTTGATGCTGGGGGTGGTGTTCAGCGCGCCGTTCCTGCTGCCGCTGCTGTTTGCCATTCCGATGGGGGGGCTGGTGACCCGCTGGGGTGGTCAGCGGGTGATGGTCCTGGGGGGCGGCATTCTGGTGGCCGGGATCCTGGCGATGATCTGGGTGCCGGGCTACGCGGGATTGCTGTCCGGGCAACTGCTTTTTGGCCTTGCCCAGTTACAGATGGTGCTGGCGGCACAATCAGTCATTTCGGGACTGGCCAGCGGCGAGCGACTTGAGCGGTACTTTGGCTGGTATGCCACCTGGCTGTCCGGTGGGCAAGTGGTCGGCCCGCTGATCGCGGGTGGCCTCATTCATCTGACTGGCGAGACTGATCTCTCCTTCATGACCATGGTGGTCTTTGCGATGTTGGCGACGGTATCGTCCCGAGGACTGACGGGGCTGGCCCGAGAGCGACTGAAGGTTGACCGGTCAGTCACGGGCTTTCGGGCCCAGGCCGCGTTGCTGGGCAGGAACGAGGGAGTTCAGGTATCCGTGGGCGTCACGGCGGCGGCCATGTTTGCCATGAGCATCCATGGGAGTTACCTGCCGGTTTATCTGGATCACCTGGAGGTCAGTGCGTCGGTGATCGGGGTGCTGGTCAGCCTCCGGGCCACGGCGGCCATGCTCATCCGGCCCTTCATGGCGCGAGTGATAGCGCTTGTTGGTGGCCGGAGCGTGGCGCTTGTTCTGTCATTGGGGTTGCTGGCTGGCGGCCTGGCCCTGCTCGGGTTCAGTGAGCAGGCCGTGATGATTGGCGTGTTTTCGGTGTTTGTCGGAGTCGGTTCGGGAATCTCCCAGCCGCTTTCCATGGTGATCCTGGCCGAGAACGTGGAGCCGGCGCAGAGATCGGGCGCCCTGGGAATGCGATTGATGGCAAACCGGGCGGTGAACTTCCTGGCCCCGCTTTTATTCGGGGCCATTCTCGAGTTCGGTGGCTTTGGCCTGGCGTTTCCGCTGACCGGTGCCATCGTAGCGGTCGCCGGCCTGGTGCTGCTTCTGCATCAGCGCCGTAGACGCTGACCGGGAACACAGTCAGGCGTCGAGGTGTTCGGCCAGGAACTGCAGGCTGCGGCCATGGGCCAGGGCGGACGCGTGCTGGTTGTAGGTGGGTCGTGCCCAGCAGTTGAACCCGTGGTCGGCGTTGGCGTATTCGTGGAAAATCGCAGATGGATGGTCGGAGAACGCCTCGCGAACCCGGGAAATGGCTTCCGCCGGAATCATCCTGTCCAGCCCGGCGTAGTGGAACAGGATCGGAACCTGCACACTCTCGGCCAGATCCAGGTTGTTCTGAATGCCGCCGCCGTAATAGCAAATGGCCGCGTCGGGCTTGCCGGTCGCGGCGGCGCGATAGGCAAGCTGGCCGCCCATGCAGTAGCCCATCGCCGCGATTTTTCCCGACACCTCTTTACGTTGGCGCAGGCAATTCACGGCTGCCGCAACGTCTTCGCCGGCGAGAGAAAAGTCGGCTGCCTGCATCAACTTGAACGCTTTTGCGCTTCCCTCTTCGTCATAAGTCAGGTCGACCCGGCGCTCCTGGCGCCAGAACACATCCGGAGCAAGGACCACGTACCCATCCAGGGCGTACTGCTCGGCCACGGTACGGATGTGGGCGTTGACGCCCCAGATTTCCTGGATCAGAACAATGCCCGGCCCGCTCCCGGTAGGGGGGAGCGCCAGGTAACCATCGAATGTCTTGCCGTCGGGGCTGGGAATATCAATCCACTGTGTCGAAACCATGAACGTCTCCTCTGGGTAGTCGGACAACTGGATTGAAAGCCTAGGCCGTGTGGCGTGGGTCCGCCACTACGGTTTATTCATTCGCTTCTGCACTGATCCTCGGCCCAGGCTTCGAAACACTGTTGCTGACGGTGGGTCAGCCAGGCGTTGACGACCGCAAGCGCGACGAACGTGGCGATGCCGACAGGTACCAGTGCCTGTACTCCGGCAGACGGTGCTGCGGTGGCGGGCACCAGCAGCAGACCGGTCAGGTTGCGGAACAGTCGTGTACCCAGAATGGCGAAATGGAAGCCCGGTTGCAGGGTCCGGATGCGACCGCGCACCGCCCGCCCAAGGGATGGCATCAGGTGCACGGTATTCAGCAACAGGGCAATGAAAACCAGTAATTGAACAACATCGGTTAACAGCATGGTGATTGGCTAACAGGGTAATGGGTTGGCTGAAAAGTGACCGTCATTATCCCTTATTGGTGGTTTTTTATCCAGATGGCGCCTCAGTTTCATTCAGCAGCTGCGGTTTCTTCAGGGCCTTCTGAAACAGGTCTTTCTCTTCAGCGATGGCCATGGCGCATTTTTCCGCCAGGTCTTCCCCGAGCCCTTCCACATTGCGCTCGAGGAACAGCTGAATGTTCTCGGCCAGCTCCAGAATCTTGTCGCGGGCGTCTGCTTCGGCTTTGGATTGAAAGAGCATGGTGTCGGGGTTTTTCAGCGCCATTTCCAGCCCGTCCTTATCCGAATAATAGAGTGCTTGTACTGCCATGGGGGCCTCGTCGTTTGATCGAAACTGTATAAAAATACAGTATTCATCATACAGCAGCTCTTGTCTGGGGAACAGGGGTGAAAATCAAAAGCTATTGCTACGGTTGGAAAAAGCAACTAGCGACTCCGAGAGGCCACTGCTACACCTATTCATACAGAAGACGGAACGCTGGACGACGCCCGAAGGAAGAGCGAACGATGAGGCGTATGGCTGTCGTCGTCTGCCAATGAGTTTGCGTGATTCAATGCGACAACATATGGAGAACAACCATGGGTGATAACAAGTGTCCCGTGATGCACGGGGCGATGACGAATCTGGGAAGCGGTGGCACCGGCAACCAGGATTGGTGGCCGAAATCGCTCAACCTCGACATCCTCCATCAGCACGACCGGAAAACCAACCCGATGGGCGACGATTTCGACTACCGGGAAGAGGTCCGGAAACTCGACTTTGATGCGCTTAAGAAAGACATGCATGCGCTGATGACCGACAGCCAGGACTGGTGGCCGGCCGACTGGGGGCATTACGGTGGCCTGATGATCCGCATGGCCTGGCACGCTGCGGGCACCTACCGGCTCGCCGACGGCCGTGGCGGGGCCGGTACCGGGAACCAGCGCTTTGCGCCGATCAACTCCTGGCCCGATAACGGCAACCTGGACAAGGCGCGTCGCCTGTTGTGGCCGCTCAAGAAAAAGTATGGCAACAAGGTCAGCTGGGCCGACCTGTTTATCCTCGCCGGCAACGTGGCCTATGAATCCATGGGCTTTAAAACCTTCGGCTTCTCGTTTGGTCGTGAGGATATCTGGCATCCCGAGAAAGACACCTACTGGGGCGCTGAGAAAGAATGGCTGGCACCGTCGGATAACCGATATGAGGATGTCGATAAGCCGGGCACCATGGAAAACCCGCTGGCGGCAGTCCAGATGGGCCTGATCTATGTGAACCCTGAGGGGGTGAACGGCAAGTCCGACCCGTTGAAAACCGCCGAACAGGTGCGTGAAACCTTTGCCCGCATGGCCATGAACGACGAGGAAACCGCTGCGCTCACCGCCGGTGGCCACACGGTTGGTAAGACGCACGGTAATGGTGATGCCGAAGCCCTCGGGCCGGAGCCGGAAGCGGCCGATGTCCACGAGCAGGGCTTCGGGTGGATCAATCCCAACATGCACGGTAAGGCCGCCAACGCCATTACCTCGGGTATTGAAGGCGCCTGGACCACCAATCCGACCCAGTTCGACATGGGTTACTTCGATCTCCTGTTCGGTTACGAGTGGGAACTGAAAAAGAGCCCGGCCGGTGCGAACCAGTGGGAACCCGTTGATATCAAGGAAGAGCATAAGCCGGTTGACGCTACCGACCCGTCGATCCGCCATAACCCGATCATGACCGATGCGGACATGGCCATGAAGATGGATCCGAAGTACCGCGCGATCTGTGAGAAGTTCATGGCCGATCCGGAATACTTCAAGGACTGCTTTGCCCGTGCCTGGTTCAAGCTGACGCACCGGGATATGGGGCCCAAGTCCCGCTATATCGGCCCGGAAGTGCCGGAGGAAGATCTGATCTGGCAGGATCCGGTCCCGCAGGGCGAGACCAACTACATCGAAGAGGCGGTGAAGGAGAAGATTGCCGAAGCCGGCCTGAGCATCAACGAACTGGTCGCTACCGCGTGGGACAGCGCCCGCACTTTCCGTGGCTCTGACATGCGTGGCGGCGCCAATGGTGCCCGCATTCGCCTGGCTCCGCAGAAAGACTGGGAAGGCAACGAGCCCGACCGCCTGTCGAAGGTGCTCAAGGTGTACGAGAAGATCTCGGCCGAGACCGGCGCGAGCATTGCCGATGTGATTGTGCTGGGTGGCAACCTGGGCATCGAGCAGGCGGCCAAAGCGGCAGGCCATGCGGTGCACGTACCGTTCCTGAAAGGACGGGGCGACGCGACCGACGAGATGACCGACGCCGAATCCTTCGAGCCGATGGAGCCGTTGGCAGATGGTTTCCGGAACTGGCAGAAGAAAGACTACGTGGTCAAACCGGAGGAAATGCTCCTCGATCGCGCCCAGTTGATGGGGCTGACCGCACCGGAAATGACCGTCCTGCTGGGAGGCATGCGCGTGTTGGGCACCAACCATGGCGGCACCAAGCACGGTGTGTTCACGGACCGCGTTGGCCAGCTGACCAACGACTTCTTCGTGAACCTCACCGATATGGCCAATCGTTGGGAGCCGGCGGGCAATAACTCTTACAACATTGTTGATCGTAAGAGCGGCAACACCAAGTTCACGGCGACCCGTGTGGATCTGGTGTTCGGTTCCAACTCCATCCTCAGGGCCTATGCAGAGGTGTATGCCCAGGACGACAACGAAGAGAAGTTCGTAAATGACTTCGTTGCAGCCTGGACCAAGGTCATGAATGCCGATCGTTTCGACGTTCGCTGATCGCTTCCTTCCGAGGGAACTGGCACCCGCCGCGGCGGGTGCCAGCCTCACATCACCATCGGTGTCACGATCATCCCGCCTGTCAACAGCAGGGCGAACAGGATCAGGGCCAGCAGCATGGGCTTGAGCCCGAGGCTTTGCAGTTTCTCCAGTCGGGTTTCGTAACCCAGCGCCCCCATCGCCATCGCCAGAGCCACCTGTCCGCTGAGGGCAATGCCTGAGTGGAGCGGTGCCGGCACTTTCAAAAGGCTGTTCAACACCATGGCGGCCACGAAGCCGAATGCAAACCAGGGAATGGTCAGTTTGCCCCGGTCGCTTACACCTTCCTCCGGTTGACGTTTTCTCCGAACCCACCATTGCCCCACGATCAGAAGGAAGGGCACCAGCAGCATCACGCGAACCAGTTTCACCACCACGGCATTGGCCAGGGCATCGGTGCCCACGGCACCGCCGGCGGCGACTACCTGGGCTACCTCATGGATCGTGGCGCCAATGTAGACACCGAAGAGGCCCTGATCCCAGCCCATGATCGGGTAGAGCAACGGATAGACCACCATGGCGAGGCTGCCGAACAGAACTACCGTCGCAACTGCCATCGCCGTGGCGGCCGGCTTTGAGCGGATCGTGGCTTCGGTCGCCAGCACCGCCGCCGCTCCGCAAATGGCGCTCCCGGCGCTGGTTAGCAGGGCGGTCTCCGGATCCAGCTTGAGCAGCCGCGTACCCAACAGGTAGCCGATGGTAATGATGGTGGTTATGACCACCATATCCAGCAGGACAATGCCCGGTCCCAGAGAAAACACCTGCTGGAGGGTGATGGAAAAACCGAAGAGGACAATCCCGCCCCGCAGAAGCCAGCGCGTTGAAAAGGCCAGTCCGGCCGTGGCGGAGCCTAGTTGAAACCAGGGCAGATTACCTGCCAGGACGCCGAGTGCCAGTGACAGTACCAGGGGGCTGATGCCCGTGGCTGCAATAAAAGGGATGTGTGAAAGCGTAAAACCGCCAAGGGTTAACAAGGCGCAGAGACCAAGACCGGGCCACATCAGGAATCTCCTTCGACAAAAGGTTATATCCTTATTCTGTCCCGCATCTTTAGATTTATAAAACGGTTAAAAGTATTATGAGTTATCAATAAAATCGATAACAAGGGCGACGGATAAGACATCAGTTCGCACGCCCGCAAAGCTGAAGAGCCGTTGATGCCATCAGTCGAGCCGTGACAGACGAGATCCACAGGCTGGTCGGTAGACCCGCTGAAATCTTTGAAATGTCACGGCTTCATCTTTCAGCGATTAGCTTCGAGAATCAGTCCTTCTTGACCGGGCCACCTTCGCACTGGGTCCAGCCCGGTGGATCTGCATACTTTGATTGCATGGATCGTTCTCGCTCATGGTGATCTCCTTTGCTGTCTGTGGTCATGCTGGGGCACGGGTTGCGGGAGCCACAAAACTTTTTCCGAAGAGTTTTAGGCAAGAAAGCGCGAGTATTGTGTCTTCATGGATTTGTTGGTTTTGGTCAAAATTTGCAGCATCACTAACCAGGGAGTCAAAACCATGATTCTTGACGAGACCTTTACTCTCTCGACTTGAGCTCGATTACATCGACAACATTCTGAGCGCCTGAGCGCCTGCATGGAGACGCTGAGTAACCTGGAAAAATCAGGGATTACGGTGAAGCAAGCGAATTTCCGGTCTACCCGCAGGGGTAAAGCTTGCTGAAAAAGGCATTGGAAATTGCCCCTTCCCCAGTAGAGAGCTACTTTTGGACATGGGGGTTACGGGCACGGAAAAGACTCGCTTGGTATTGCTGTCAGCGGGATAACCGAGCCCTTGCAGGACGCCTTTAACTGGTTGCTGGATCTGCTCATGCACCCAGATGATATCGCCGCTTTGGCGCCCTTGATCCGGCGTGAGATTTCAGGACATCAGAAAGCTGGTGCAGCAATCCGCCTAATGGGGCTCAGTGATCCGCCCAAAACAACAGGAAGGAGAGAGCAATGGCAAGTCTGACGATTAACGGGCGACAGTATGAGCTGGACGTTCCGGACAATATGCCGCTGTTATGGGTCATCCGGGATGTTGTCGGCATGAAGGGAACGAAATTCGGCTGCGGAATTGCCCAGTGTGGCGCCTGCACGGTCCATATTGATGGAGTGGCGACACGCTCCTGTGTGACTCCGGTGTCTGCCGTGACCGGCGAGGTTAATACCATCGAAGCCATGGCAGAGGATCCCGTTGGCAAAAAGGTTCAGCAGGCATGGCTGGACCTGGGTGTGGCCCAATGCGGTTACTGTCAGGGCGGTCAGATCATGAATGCCACCGGGCTGCTCAAAAGTAATCCGGAACCGGATACCCAGGAAATCATCGACGCCATGGCGGGAAATCTGTGCCGGTGCGGCACCTATAACCGCATCCTGGCAGCCATTGAGCGTGCAGCCGGAAAGGAGGTCAGCTCATGAGTCAGTCAGACGATACCCTGCTACTCGCCAATGTGAGCCGTCGCGGCATCCTGAAGGGGTTGGCCGGGGCTTCGGCGCTGCTACTGGCCGCCCGCTGGGGAACAGCGTTTGCCAATGAGAAAGCCCAGTTTGGAGCCGGCGCCATGCCGGGTGGGTGGATTGATAACCCCAATGTGTTCATCCAGATCGATTCAGATGGCCTGGTAACGTTCATCAATAACCGGGCCGAGATGGGTCAGGGGATTCGCACGAGCCTGGCGATGGTGGCCGCCGACGAACTGGGGGCAGACTGGGACAGGGTCCGGGTCAAGCAGGCGCCGGCTGATCAGGAAAAGTTCGGTAACCAGAACACCGACGGTTCGCGCAGTATGCGTCACTGGTATGACCCGATACGCCGGGCTGGTGCGGCTGCCAGGCTGATGCTGGAACAGGCGGCGGCCAACGAATGGGGCGTGCCGGTCTCCGAGGTGCGTACAGAGGTGCACAAGGTGGTTCATCCGGCCACGGGCCGGGAGCTTGGCTTTGGACAGCTTGCCGGTCCGGCGAGGGATCTCGATGTGCCCGGGCGAAATGCCCTGTTCCTGAAGTCGGACAACGAGCTGCGTTTTATCGGCAAGGAATCCGGACTGGTCAACGGTGAGCTGACATCCGCCCACCCGAAGGCCGTTGACGGCCAGGACATTGTCACCGGGAAAGCGGTGTTTGGCGCCGACGTGGATCTGGAGGATATGCTCTATGCCGTCATTGCCCGTCCGCCGGTTTATGGTGCGGAGATCAAGAGCGTCGACGACAGCGCAGCCTTGAAGGTGACCGGCGTTAAGAAGGTCATCCGTATTAAAACGGCGAATCAGCCGGCCGCCTTCAATCCCCTTGGCGGCGTCGCTGTGGTTGCAACCAATACTTGGGCGGCGATGGAAGGACGCAAGGCTCTTAAGATTGAATGGAATCTGGACGCGGCCGGCGACAATGCCGACTACACCTCGGATGCCTATCGGGAGATGTTGGAAAAGCGGGCGCAATCCCCCGGCAAGGTTATCCGGCAGTCCGGCGATGTTGAGGCGGCCCTGAAAGACGCGGATCAGCGTGTGTCGGCGACCTACTATATGCCACACATGGCGCAGAGTCCGATGGAACCGCCCGCGGCCATCGTCCGGATGAGCGATGGCAAGGCCGAGGCCTGGGCTCCGGTTCAGAACCCCAGGGCGACTCGCGATGGCGTCGCGGGCATGCTGGGAATTGATCGGGAAAACGTAACCGTGCACCAGACCCTGCTTGGTGGCGGTTTTGGCCGAAAATCCAAACCGGATTTTGTGAGCGAAGCGGCCCGTATCGCGAAAGAATTCGAAGGGCAGCCGGTCAAGCTGCAGTGGTCGCGGGAAGACGATGTCCAGCATTCCTATTACCACGCGGTTTCTGTCGATCATCTGGATGCCGGTCTGGATGCCAACGGCAAAGCCACCGCCTGGCGGCACCGGACGCTCTCGCCGAGCATTACGTCACTGTTCGCTCCGGATCCCAAACACATCGGGGAGTTCGAACAGGGAATGGGGTTCAATACCATGCCCTTCGACATTCCCTCGATCCGCCTGGAAAACCCGCCGGCGCCGGCCCATGTCCGGATCGGCTGGTTCCGATCGGTTTACAACCTGCCCCATGCCTGGGCCATCCAGAGTTTTGCCCACGAGTTGGCTGAAGCAGCCGGCAGGGATCATCGCGATTATGTGCTTGAACTCCTCGGGCCGGATCGGAAGGTGCAGAACCTGACCGTCGGTGATGGCTGGAACTACGGTGAGAATCCGGATCTGTACCCCATTGATATCGGCCGCATGCGGCGTGTCGTTGAACGGGCCACCGAGGAGGCCGGCTGGGGACGTGACATGCCGAAAGGGCGTGGACTGGGTCTGGCCTTCCACAACAGCTTTGTGTCCTACACCGCCATCGTGTTCGAGGTGGAAGTGGATGAATCTGGCGAGCTGACCATTCACCGTGCAGACATCGCCTTCGACTGCGGCCCCCAGGCCAACCCGGAACGCATACGGTCACAGATGGAAGGCGCCTGTGTGATGGGCATCGGTATCGCGCTCAAGAGTGAGATCACGTTCGAGGATGGCGTTGCGCAACAGAGCAATTTCGACAAATACCTCATTCCTCGAATGCCGGATGCGCCAAAGGTGGTTCGGGTGCACCTGATCGACAATCCGGGCGACGGCATGGGTGGCGTTGGTGAACCGGGATTGCCACCGGTGGCCCCGGCTCTGTGCAACGCCATTTATGCCGCCACGGGAAAACGGATTCGGCGGCTTCCGGTCGGCGACCAATTGAAATCCTGACGCAGAGAAGACCGGATGGGATTGCTTGGAGAGGGATAACCATGGACGGTGCTCCTTTCTGCTAGTATTTCGAATCTCCTCACAGTTGGACTTCGGAAAGAGGTGCCAGTGTCTTCCCTTAATATTCTCATGATCGGCGCCGGTGGAATCGGCGGATATTATGCTGCGAGACTGGCCGAACACGGTCACCGCGTGGTGCTGACGGCTCGTGGCCGACACCTTGAAGCGTTGCAGGCTTCGGGGCTGCAAGTGGATTACGAAGGCCGCTTGATCAACTGTCCTGCGCCGGCGCTCGACCATGCCACCTTGATTCAGACCTACCACCCGGACGACTTCGACCTGGTTGTCATTACCCTGAAATCCACTGCCACGGAACCGGTTCTGGACGAGCTGGGGGATTGGCTTTCACGAGGGTCCGTGCCGGTGTTGTCCCTGCAGAATGGCGTCGACAACGAACCACTGATTGCCGGCAGGCTTGGAGAGAGCCGGGTCCTGGGAGGATTGGCCGTGCGAATCGGTGGCCATATCACGGAGCCGGGAAAGGTGTTTGCCGAGGGGGTCGCCCAGATTGTGATGGGGGCCTGGCCGAAAGCCTCCGATGCGGACGATGCCCGGTTGCCCCTGCTTCGGCGGCTGGAGTCCGCCTTCAACGACACCGGCATTCCGACCACCGTCACGCCCGATATCCGCTATGAACTCTGGCGCAAACTGGTGATTAACAACGGAGTGAACCCACTGTCGGCGCTGACCGGTCTGGACACCCGAAGCCTCACCCACCACCCGGAATTTGGCAAGGTGGTCTACGGCATGATGGCGGAAACGGTTGAGGCCTCCAAAGCAGATGGTGTGAACCTGACGCGTCGGGATCTGGACGAGATGTTCGAGCTGATTCGCAGTTTCAATGCCATCAAGACCTCCATGTTGGTGGACAAGGAAAAAGGCCGGCCGCTGGAACTGGACAGCATCGCTGGTGCCGTATTGAAACGCTGTGAAGCGCTGGGCATTGAGGCCCCTTATACCTTTCTTGTGAACGCCCTGTTGCGCCAGTGACGAGAGCGGCCGACTGGTCAGACCACACCCGGTAACTGTTTCGAATGGGGTTTTGATACGTTGGTGTCAAAGTGTCACTTTCTACGAAGAGCCATGTCTGAGGTCGGGGCCTATCAGTAACGGCCTATCTGCGTTTGTCGATAAAAAGACTGTTGCCCGTTTCTTTCTTCGCCTGTTTTTTGAGCTCCGTCAGCGTGTCTGCCAGATCAAGGTTGGACTTGTTGTGGTCTGGCCGTACCGGGTGGAGTGCCATGGAAACGGAGATAAAGGGAAAGAACCGGAGATTGCCCTGGCGATCGGAAACCTGAATGCCGCCCTCCCTTTGATGATCTTTCGTGTAGAACGCCGGTGCGATATGGGCAAAGCGGCTCAGTATGTCGTGGCAGACGGCTTCGCTACGGCGCGTTTCCATATCCAGGAGGACTATGAAGTCGTCCCCGCCGATGTGACCGACAAAGCCCGATTCCCGGCATAACTCGCTGAGAATGCGGGCCAGGGCCAGTATGATCTGATCGCCATTCGCGTAACCGTAAACGTCGTTATAGGCTTTGAAGTTGTCCAGGTCACAGTACACCGCACAGAACGGCGAGTTCGACTCCAGACGTTCTGTGATCGCCTGATGGATCGCCTCGTTTCCGGGCAGTCCGGTCAAGGGGTTGGCCTGCCGGGCATAGGTCACCTGCAGCGCGGTAATTTCCCGGAGCAGGTCGATGATGTTCCCCGTTCCCAGGTAATGACCGGATCGATCGACAATAACGAAGTCTTCGACTTCGGCCTCCGATGTTTCCGTCACCAGAGCGCTGAGCTGCTCCAGCGGGGTGCTCTCTTCCACCACCAGGGCATTCCTGTCCATCAGTGATCCAACAACCTGACGGGAATACAGTGCGTGACTGAACGGGTTGGCAAAACGCCCCAGCATGTCCCTCTGGCGCAGGATTCCGACGGGAACGCTGTCGTCGTTGATGACGGTGACACAGCGAAGGTTCGGGGTGGCCTCAAAACGCTCAAGCACAGACAGTACAGGCGCCTGTTCATTGACTGGAGCTATTTGCCTGCATAGAAGCGCGGCGGTCTTTTTCAGCGGGCCGGAACTGCGTTCAGGGGAGAGGTGGTTGTGACGGGTGCTACGTGGGTTGCCTTTATAGAAGGGATGCCTGTCGGGCCTTGCGAAATAGTAGCCTTGCATCAGATCGCACTGCATATCCCGTAAACAGTGATACTCATCCGCAGACTCGATGCCTTCGGCGATGATGGTGCAGTCGACGTTCCTGGCGACTTTGATGATGGATTCGAGAAACTTCCGTTTCGACGGATGCTTGTGGATTTTCTTGATGAAATGCCGATCGATTTTCACGAACTCCGGTCGGAGTTCCACCCATTGCCGAAGATTCGAGTACTTGGCCCCCAGATCATCCAGGGCCACCTGCAGACCCATGGTCCGGTAGTGGGCAACCGCCGCCCGCATCAGGTCGTAATCCTCGACGGGCACATGCTCGGTCAGTTCGATCACCACCCGTTCCGGGGATAAACCCGCGCCGGCCAGAAATCCTGCAGTCAGACCCTCGCGAAAATTGGCGTCCAGCATCGATGCCGGCATGATATTGAGGAACAGCTTGCCGGCCAGGTCCTGCTCGCTAAAGGCCTCGATTGAGAGTTTCCGGCACAGGAAATCCAGTTCTGCCAGTCTTCCGGAGCTGGTGGCTGTCTCGAACAAATCGATCGGGGAGTGAAGCGGAGAATCTTCAGGCCCGCGAATCAGGGCTTCATAGCCAAAAATGGCCTGGGTGGTCCCATCGACGATGGGCTGGAACAGGGGAGTGAGGCTTTCATTCCGGATAATTCTGTCCAGTTCATCCAGCAGGGCGTCCTCACTCGGAGCAGTCATGCAATTGGCTACAGCAGGTTTCACTATTGGGAAGCTCTGATTCAAAGTGCATTTGCCATGAATTCAAGCGACAGTCGTACTCCCAGACCCTAAGTGTTCCGTTTAGTCAGTGTTCGTCCGTTTTGTTCTGAGTAGAGGTAAGCATTGGGGGCGTCTAATGGCTTACCCGGCTGCTTCTGTGCCTGAAGTGGAAGCGAAGCCCAGCATTTGCCCGGCTTCTTTGTGGAGAGACGATAATTCGTAAGTATGACTGTTTGGTGACATGTAACCCCCGGTCTTTCAACGACGGATAACATCCTGGAGGCTCAAGGGGTCTATGCCGAGATCCCGGAAGGTGCCACAGCCGAAGCCTGCTACGTTATCATTCTCCATCAGAATGACCTGGTCCCGGTTGAGTGGCGGTTCTGGAAGCAGGCTGAGCAAGGCCGCCAGTGCATGCCAGCAGCCGAAGGGGAGTGGAAGCTTGGCCCGGCTGGTCCCCTTGTGTTCAAGCATGAGATTAACGCACTCAAGGTACGTGTAGGTTTTACCCCCGCCCAATTCAAAGGTTTTACCTGCAGTTCCTGGCATTTCAATGCATCGGCGCACAGCCGCAGCAACATCCCCCGCATAGACGGGTTGCAGCCGCGTTGTGCCGCGACCAAAAAGTGGTATTACAGGAAGCTGAGTCACCATCTCCAGGGCGCTGACAAACCCGCCATGGCGATCACAGAGAGCGCTTGGACGAAGAATCGTAGTGTCCCCGAAGACCTTGCGCGCAGCCAACTCACCCCTGGCCCGGGCCCGGACGTATCTGGAAGCCGACTCGGTACTGGCGCCGATTCCGGAAATCAGTATCAGCCGGTCAACGCCCAGTTCCCGAGCACAGCGCGCGACGCTCTGTGCGCCCTCGACATGGATCTGATCAAACGTGAGTTTGCGAGTTTCGTTGTAGAGGGCGACCGCATTGATGATGGCTGTCGAGCCTTTCAATGCCCGGCTGAGTGACCGTTCATCCAGAATGTCACAGCCAACCCTCTCGACGCTTTCGGAGGCCGGGAAAGTGCCACGTTCCGGATGCCGGCAGGCGACCCGGACGGTGTATCCCGCCTCGACCAGCTCATTCACGATGAAGGAACCCAGGAATCCTGTCCCTCCCAGCACCGTCACCAATGGATCAGTCATCAGGCGCTCCCAGTGGTCAAATTGGGGTCATGCCACATGTGACTGTAGGAGATGCTGGAGGAGTTTGTCGAACGAAGGTGGCCTTTTGGTCGGCTTTTAAGTATCAGTGACGGAGCCAGTACAAAGCAGGGAGAGTTTGGAAATGTTGGAGGTAATAGGGTGGAGTTCAACTCAGGGGCACGAGAGCGAGGTTTTCTCAACATCTCCTTTTAAACAAAAGCGGACATTCGCCCGAATGAAAATTTTCAAAGCGCGAGTAGCGCTATGACGGCCGCAGACCCATAGATAACGCTTTGAAGGGTCGTTGTTATTGAGGATGTGAATCAGGTTTGGACGGGGAGGCGGCGTTGGAATTTAATAAGAATGCCAACTAATAGGCTGTGAGGAGATAGGGATGTCTGTAAGCATTGAGGTGGCCGAGACCACTGACCAGTTTGATGCAGGTGGCCGGTTGATTCGTGAGTATGCTGAGTTTCTCGGGCAGGATTTAGAGTTCCAGGGTTTTTCCAGCGAGTTGGCTTCGCTGCCAACGATGTACGGCCCACCCAAAGGAGCGCTACTGCTTGCCAAACTGAAGGATATTCATGTTGGTGCTGTCGGTCTTAGAGAGTTTGAGCCCGGCATTGCTGAAATGAAGCGAATGTATGTCATTCCGGATTACCATGGCATGGGGGTGGGCAAGGCGCTGACCGAAGCGTTCTTTGGTCGAGCAAAGGAAATGGGTTATGGCTTGGTGCGGCTAGACACTATTCGTGAGCTTGATAAGGCATTGCGCCTTTACAGCGATTACGGCTTTAAGGAAATTGAGCCTTACCGATTCAATCCACACCCGGAAGCCGTGTTCATGGAGTATAAAATCCCCTGACAATCGGCTGCACGGCGACTGATTTTAAGCCACTTTTCGGCTCCAAACCGGCGTACGAAACCGGGCGTTATCACACAAGGAGGTGCTTCAATGAAGCAAAGAGGTAGTTGTCTCTGCGGGCGCATTCAATACGAAATCAGCGGTCCGCTTACCGATGTTTTGAACTGTCACTGTTCAATGTGCCGAAAGCTTCATGCCTCGGCCTTCAGAACTCGCGCTAAAGTGCGGTCTTCTGATTGGCACACTGTGAAAGGTCAGGAGCTGCTCAAGTTTTACGAATCTTCTCCGGGTGAGCATAAAGGCTTCTGCTCAAACTGTGGCTCCAGCCTCTATACCTGGTTCGATGCAGCACCTGAGATTTATGGTTTCCCACTCGGAACACTTGATACCGCCCCAGAGGTAAAAGCAGGGCGCCATGTATTCGTAGGCAGCAAGGCCCCTTGGTTCGAGATTACGGATGATCTGCCTCAGCATGCAGAGTATGACTGAGGCAGCAATAAAAAGCCGCGTAAGGCGGTCGTCCCTGACGAGCCGCGGCTTCGCTTCGCGTTATGCACAAATGGAGACTTTATGAATCTCAAGGATGATTGGAAGAAGGTGAAGTCAGTTCTAGAGCAGGGCCAGGCTTCTACGGTTTACTGCTCGATTGCAACGGTTAACCCTGACGGCACACCCCACATCACTCCAGTTGGCACTGTTTTCCTTCGGGCTGATCAGAGCGGATACTTTTTTGATCATTACGCCGAGGCTTTGGGTAATAACATCGATCAGAACCCGAATGTTTGCATTATGGCAGTCAACGCCGGTCGATTCTTTTGGCTAAGGTCTCTTCTAAAAGGCCGTTTCGTTGCTCCACCGGGCGTGAGGCTTTACGGCAAGGTCGGACCAATACGCGAAGCCACGTCCGAAGAGATCGAGAAGATAGAAAAACGGGTTAAGCCATCTCAGTGGATGAAGGGGGCGAGGTTACTTTGGAGTGATTTCACCCATGTTCGAGACATTGAATTTACCCATTACAAGCCGATCACCTACCCAGTGATGATGGATGGAATGTGGCCGGGGCATGCATAACCAAGTGGTCAACGGGATGCCAACTACGCTGCGCTTTGTTGCCGCCCATTACCACCGGCATTAATTGCATGGAGGGAACCTCTGCATATTCGAGAAGTAACGGAGGACGACATCCGCGATATTTGTAAGCTCCCGAAAACCAAGAAGAGCTTTTTTACTGCTTCCCGAGGGCAGCTATCTAGTCAACCATATGCTCACCTTGGGGTTCGAAAAGCATCGCGCGGAGGCGATTTCAGTGTCGTGCTTTAATCAAAACATGGCAGGTCTGCTCTTTTACCCGAACCTTGGTTTCCGGCCTTACGACATTGAGCAACGTGTCGATTACAACGGCGATCGAGTGGCACTGATTCACCTGAGGATGGAGAGACATGCAGTTTAACCCCGTATGAGCCCTCTCGGAATCAATCGGCAATAGTGATTTTCTGGCGGCGCCAGCGGCCAACCCAAACCCGTGAGGCAGAACGCCTGCCCCATCTGCCTTGTGGGCCTGTCAGGTACTCACAGGAAGCACATATAAGGGCCCTTTACCGTGGCTTTTGACTCCGCTTCACGCTGGCTGGCGTTAGGGCCTATAGGGAGATAGTGGCATGACAAGGCAGATTATCGGAAGCGTGTGTATGGCGGTTGTCCTCGTTATAGCTTCTTTGCTTGTGCCGACAAAGATTGATGGTAGATCTGAAATGGGCAACGTTCCTCACGGCCTCCCCCTTCCGTTTGTATGGCAGAGCGTAGAAAAACTAGACCCGCCTTCGTTTCCGCGCTCCTATGCTGTCATGCTTCCCCAGGAATATCCGACATGGGTATCATTTGCTAACCTATCTTTGAATATTGTGTTAGTTGGGGGCCTAGTATTCGCTGCGTTACAAGTATTCAGGCGGTGGAGGCCGGAACGCAATGCCGCATGAAATCAGGCGTTCTAATCAGTACCTAACGTGACCGCACAAGTGGTACAAGATTAGGACGGTTCATCCAGGCGTTAACTGCTCAAGGAGCGGGCATGAACTTTGGTATCTTGGTGTTTGATGGCGTGGAGGAGCTCGACTTCGTTGGGCCATGGGAGATCCTCAAAATTTGGTCCAAAATTGCCGACGGCCCTGGAAATTGCTTCATCGTTGGTGAATCACAAACTGCTATTAGTTGTGCTCGTGGTTTGTCTGTTAATCCTCAGATTTCTTTCGAAGACTGTCCGAAGCTTGACTACCTGTTAGTTCCAGGAGGCCAAGGAACAAGGAAGGAAGTTCAAAATCGGGTTTTGTTGGAGTTTGTCGAGAGCCAGGCACGACATTGCCAGGCCGTGCTATCCGTATGCACCGGTGCCTTTATTCTTCACGCAGCCGGGTTATTGGCCGATAAAAAGGCAACAACGCATTGGGCCTCGCTTGGTCGTCTAAGGGCTTTAGGCAACGTGGAAGTGATGGAAGAACGCTTTGTCAGGGACGGCAATATATGGACGTCTGCGGGCGTATCAGCTGGAATTGACCTTATGCTTGCTTTTATAGTGAGTATCGCTGGAGACGAAGTAGCGGGACAGGTGCAATTCAACTCTGAGTATTATCCCGTCGCAACTAATTATGGTGGGTTCGAGCTGCATCCGGACGCACCGGCGTACCTAAAGCACAGTTAACCAGTAGGTGAAGCCGACCGGTACTACGCTGCGCTTCGTCCCAGCGGCTTACCCCGGCGTTATAAATAAGGGAGGAGCCAACTATGGAGTGGCGCAAGGACGATTACCTAATCACTGACGATAATTCCAAGGTGCAACTGGATATAGTCCACCGCTTGCTTTCGGCAACCTATTGGGGTGACCGCCGCCCCCGAGAAGCCGTCGAGCGCATGATTGGTGGCTCCATCTGCTTCAGTCTTTACCGTGGTGCCATGCAAATTGGTTTTGGGCGTGCAGTAACCGATGGCGCTACGTTTACTTGGGTCGCGGATATTGTGGTTGAGCCAGATTTTCGGGGCTTTGGCTTGGGGCAGTGGCTCATGGAGTGCTTGATGCCAATCGAACCTTTATTTCGGCTCAACAGGATCGGTTGTTGGCCAGGCTTACGCGCGCCAATGCACAACTTGAGGTGCTTGCGGAGTTCAGTGGTGTGTGGTCGTCGGTGATTCATCAGAAGCTTTTAATAGAGCAGTCGTCCGGCTCTTAAGCGTTGGTGTGCAGTTTGGCGGGTACACGTACAGTGTGACCCTGACCCCACGGTTACTCATTACTTTGTCTCTGTGAATCACTCGATCCCCACAAAGATTTCACATGAGGAAGATTGGTCGTTTCTCAAATTCTCTACGATAGTTCGATGGGGTTTGTCCGGTAAACTTCTTGAATTGTTTTGAAAAGTTGGAGGCGTCTGAGAAGCCAGAAGAAAGTGCAATTTCTAAAATGGAGTATTCGTTGCTCTGGAGTAACTGACTTGCATATTCTATTCGCTTTCTTAATATATAAACGTGAGGTGAATCGCCGGTTGCGGATTTGAATACACGACAAAAATAAAAAGGACTTAAAGCTACTTGCTGAGCTAAATCATCTACAAAGATTCGATAGGAAAGATTCGCTTCGATATATTCATCGATCCAGCGAACTTGCCTATTTGTCAAGGTTGACCTGGTGGCGTTATCGGTTCTCACTCTCCTTGTGTTTTCGCAGATGATCTGTGCCGCCAACGCTTTACCATAAAATTCGGCAAACATTGGACCATGCGGGTTGCCGTCTCGGATTTCATTGTCGATTGCCAGAGCGGTTTCCAGAAGCAAGCTGTTTTGTTTGAAAAACAGAGGATGACCGTGGAAGCGGCTAACGCCCATTTCTTCCGCCACGCTTGAAACGAGTTTCTCTGGGATGGTCATCAACAGTAGCTTACCCAATGGCGATGTATAACTGACCTGGTGGGGGCAGTTGTGGGGCAGATACACTGCAGAGCCCCTGTTTTGCGATTCTTTTCGGACAGTACCATCTACGCGTCGGTTAGCCTGAGCGGCCGAATTGAGCTTTACCATTAAGTAATGACCGGTCAAAGCATGTTCAATGGTTTCAAAATGATCTTTTTCTACCCGCTCGAAAAAGATGCTCTGCCATCCATACTCACGGCTTCCCCTGCCATCGTTGTTGGCGAGAAGTTGTTGTCGATCGTCTTCATGTTGGAAGTTGAATTGTTTCAGGCCCATAAAAACTCCGTTTAAAATGGTCGGTGTTTTCGCTACCCTTGAGTTTCGCGTTGTTCCGTCCGCTGGATCGCAATCGCAAGCCGCTTAACAGCTTCGTCCGCCAGGGAGGGCGTGATCGTTGAGAACGAAAGGCGAACCGAACTTAAGTCAGGTGTTTCACTATAAAAATATTTCCCCGGAACGAACATCACGCTCTGGCTGAGAGCTTGCTGAAGAACGAGTGATGCGTCCAGTCCGTTTGCAAATCGGCCCCAAAGGAACATCCCACCGTCGGGCACGTTGAGTTCGAGGGCGTCTGGCAAATCTTCCGAAATAGCTTTTATCAGCGCATCGCGCCGGCATTTGTAGGCCTTTTTAAGAAGTTGAAGTCGACCATCAAGGCGGCCGCTTTTCAGATAATAACCTGCAATATATTGCGATAGCGTACTACTGTGAAGATCCATAGATTGCTTGGCGCGGCATAGCGAGTGAAAACAGCTCTCCGGGGGAATACACCAACCCAAGCGTAATCCGGGGGCTACAGTTTTTGAAAAAGACGAAATGTAGATAACCCGGTTTTTCGAGTTAAATGACTGTTCGGCTATTTCAAAGAGTGACGCAACATGCTCTCCGTCGTATCGAAGATCTCCGTATGGGTCGTCTTCAACTATCATAATGTCATGACGGATAGCAAACTCAACAAGTTTTGTCCTTTCGGGAAGTCGCAGGGTTGTGCCGGTTGGATTACTGAAGTTGGGAACAAGGTACATCAGCTTAATACGGTTATTGGCAACCAATGATTCCAATCGTGTGAAATCAATGCCGTACTGATCACCTTGGAATACTAATGTCTTCGCTCCTGCCATATTGAAAACCTGTAATGCGGCCAGATAGGTTGGCTCTTCAACCAACACACTATCACCCTCATCAAGAAAGGCTCTGGCTACAATGTCGAGCGCCTGCTGCGAACCGCTTGTAACTAGAATATGGTCGGGTTCCGCGCTGATTCCCTGCGCTACCATGCGGGAGGCAATTTCTTCCCTTAAGAACAATTCTCCTTCGGTCAGTCCATATTGATAGGTGGCATTTCTTGCACTTTCAACAGCTCGGAAAGTGGCCGCTTCAAGCCCTTCGGTATCTATGAGATCTGGTGCGGGTATTCCTCCCGCCAGTGAGATCATACCAGGGATTTTGGAATGCCTGAGCAGATCCCTTATCGCGGAACTGCTCATTGTCTGCATTCGACGAGAAAGAATGCTCTCGGAGGAGCTTGATGATCGACGGCTCATTTCAGATCCATTTGTTTTTCCAAAAGCATCTTCTGGCGTGTAGGTAACCCTTGAGCGGCTAAGATAATACCTGGCCGACAGCCCTGCTAGGTGCTCTACAGGGCCCCCTTCGGAGCGTAAAGTTAACTGGTAGCAATTAGGCGATTGTTGATGCTGGTGTCTGTGACCTGGCAATACGGTGACCAGATGAACTGGCTCCAATATGCCTCGGCTACTTCTATCCAGGTTTTTAGTGATTCTTCACTCCCTAGAGATGCTTTCAGGCCAGTAAGAAGCCAGCTATAAACTGCCTGACTGTCGCGGCAATCGCTACAGTGGCCGGAAGTGCAACAAACCTCAAGAGTTTCCAGGTCTGGTTTGTAAGTGTTAAAGCCCGGAAGTATGGGGTTTCCGTTTGATTTGCGTGAAACGTTATCCGGGTGATCGCTGCTTATGCTTGGGCATACTTCGTAGCTAAACGTTCCCAGCCAGGAGTTGCCCGTTACTATTGCTTTGATATGCTCCGGGTGGTTGGTGATCGTTTTAGGATATTTGGCTTTCAGATTGCTTAGGAGCTCAAGCAATCGTCGCTCATTATCAGGTTTTAAAGGATGATTGCTGTCGTATTTGCTATAGAAATTGAATGTCAGACGATTTCCGTTATCTCTGATCTTCTTAAAGGTATCCTCAATATATTCAATCCCATCTTCGGTAACTGCATATACGAAAGTAGCCCTCGGGTCGTTTCTGTAGTTGGCAAGCGCTGAATCGAAAAGACCCGTGAATGCCTTGCCATTAGGCTTTATAGCTCTGAGATCATCATCAAGCGGTCCTCCGCCGAATAGTGAAATGAACACAGTGGCATTGGTGAAGGGGGCGCTGAATGGCAGCTTTATTAACCCATTGGTCGAGATAGCCAGAGTGTCCATGTGTATTGCAAATTCAGCTATTCTCTCTTCGAAAAGAGTAGGCTCACCACCAATCAGGAGTGCCGAGTTCACACCTCCTTCACTTTCCCGCTTTATGAAATCTCGCCAGTCAGCTATGTCTGTCTTCTCCCTCGCGCCTTTATCGTGACCATATTCGAAGAACCAGCAGCCTTTACATCGAATGTTACAGGCATTGGTGAGATGGTATTCTGATGATCGGATGCTTGATGAGAAGCCCTTTACTAACTCGAAACGAGTAATCCAATCTTCTTGATTAGCGAGTAATTCAAGCGCTTTTCCGGTGGCCCTCGTGCGGTAGTGATCGGCTGTGTAGTTCATGCGCTAACTCCTGTCCCATGATGAGGCACTGTGAGACCAAGGGCCGCGAGTTTCGGGATCGTTTTCTTCTTGAAATTTTCTCTCAGTTCTCCGTTGAGGGTTTTTCTAAAACCCCACTTTACATATGCCCGCGAACGTTGGGATTTCTCATGTCCGAAAAGACCTAATATATGGGGCCACAGCCTATCGAGTGCCTGTTGTGCCTGTGCACGGCTTTCGTTATGTGAGCTGGCTTCACGAATGATTCTGAATCCATGGGCAACATGCACATGTTCATCCCGAATGATTTGATCTTCGAATATTGTCGCAAATGGCTTATAGCTGCAGTCCTTAAACTCAAGAAGGTGTTCTAAAACTACGGATTCTCCCAGGAAAGAGAAAATACCGCGCTCCATCCAGTTTCTGACTCCCGTAACAAGCTCATTTGAGTAGTAAGGCCTCTCCGTGAAGTGCTGAGAAAGCATGTGATGGGTATCAATATTTATGTCGGAGAGAACTTTTGCTGTTAGCTCGAAGTGCTGTATTTCCTCAGCGGCCCGCTCGCAACAAATTAGTTTTTCATATGCATTTGGCGCCATCTTATAGAAAACCTGTGTGTAATCGTCGGCTCCGGTCAGTTCACCTTCCGCATGTACCAGCATCAGGTGGCTTGCAAGTGATCGATACTCTTCAGGCATTTTGAAGAATTCATCCGGAGTACTTACTTCATGGCGCCCAACTTCTACCGTCTCTGTCATCGGTTCTCTCCTTGAGTCTTTGGTAACTATTTCGCGGTGTTATAAATGGTAGGGCCGGATGAAAGTGCTTGTCTTGGTTCAGATTGCGAAATTTGTGTTACTTTGCTCCTTGTTGGCCGCTGGCGTGATAGAAGCGGTATGGCATTTAACCATGTTACCAACCGCTTTAACCGATGGGACGTGTCCAATTTATTGGGGGAAGTCCACACCAAACGCTAACCGCATCGGTTCCCACCGCTGGCGCTCCGGCACGCCGCAAAGCCAAGCGTTCAATGTACAGAAGGAGATCCCCTATGGGGCTGAAGGGAAGCTGTTTGTGTGGCGAGATAAGTTACGAGATCGACTCTGTGGATATGCCGATTGTGCATTGTCATTGTCAGACTTGTCGTAAAGCCCATGCGGCCCCATTTGCCGCCACTGCGGGAGTAAAGCGCGAGAACTTCCGTTGGCTCAGCGGCATAAATTCTATTTCTACGTTCGAATCATCTCCTGGCAAATCGCGCCATTTTTGCAAACGCTGTGGTACTCATTTGGTCGCCGAGAGGCCTGCGCAGCCACACGTAATTGTTCGGGTGGCCACTCTGGACGATGATCCCGGTTTGAAGCCAGAGGCCCATATCTGGGTTTCGCACGACGTGCCATGGCTTGAGTCCGATAGAGTGTGTAAGCATAAGGAATGGCGCGACGAAATTTAACAAATCAATCAAGTTCATTCCCGGCCTGGCAACCGTCCACCGGAGGCCCCTATCGGGTCGTCGCTTATTTTGGCGTCATACAGACTAAGGAGAGTCGATTTTGGATTTAGCTAATGCAGTACCGTGGGGGCGATCGCTAAAGGAATACCAAGCGATGTTTGGGCTATCGGATGATGACCTGAACAAGAAAATCCTAGGTTGCGGTGATGGCCCCGCAAGCTTCAATGTAGAGGCAACAGAGCGTGGGTGCCAAGTTGTTTCCTGTGATCCGGTTTACCAGTTTCAAGTCGACGAAATACGTCGTCGTATTGATGAAGTTTACCCTGAAATCATGACTAAGATGCGGCAGGACGCAGACAAGTATATTTGGAGGTCACTGAGTAGCGTCGAGCATCTTGGCGAGGTCCGTATGAATGCCATGTCGGGGTTCCTGGCCGACTTTGATGCCGGTTGTCAGCAAGGGCGGTATGTATCAGCGTCTTTGCCATCGTTACCTTTTTCCGACTTCGAGTTCGATTTGGCACTCTGCTCCCACTATCTTTTTCTCTACAGTGACCATGTGGATAGGGCAAATCACCTCGCATCAATACGAGAACTATGCAGAGTGGCGCCGGAAGTCCGTGTCTTTCCTGTTGTATCCTTAGACGGAGAAGTTTCGAAGCACCTAGATCAGGTAATGACCGCATTATCGGCCGATGGGGTTGATGTCTCATTGCAGCCTGTTAGTTACCGGTTTCAAAAAGGTGCTACTGAGATGTTGGTGGCAAAGCCCGTATAACGTTAGCCATCACAGAAGGAGAGGATGTGGCAGGGATTCAATGGGGTTCTGTAGCTGATTGGGTGTCAGGTATTGGCTCTTTGTCGGCTGCTGTTGTTGCTCTTTATGTTGCGCTGTCGGCTCGTCGAATTAGGCTACAGGGGTATTGTGGTGAACGGATCATAGTTGGCCCAGGTCAGCCAAAGGTCGATGTTTTTTCGATCTCAGTTACGAACATTTCGCAGCGTCCCACGGTTATCACAAACATTGGCTTTACCTTTGGCATCTGGCGCAGGAAAAAGCATGGCATCATCACATTCATGCCGTATCAGTATGGCCACGGCATCCCAAATGCCCTGTCAGATGGAGAAACAGGAAACTGGAACGTGCCGCTTGGCGAGGACAGGAGGTGGCTCGTGGACATCGCTAAGCAATTTTCAGTTTCCCGGTTTTCAGTTTTTACGTGGCGTGTTCAGGTTCACACGTCTAACGGCGGAACGACCACGCTACGTCCAGAAAAGAATATCCGTCAGTCACTACTAACTTGTGCGCAGCAGTCAGCGAAAGGCTAACAAGTGCATAATATTCGTTCCGGCCCTGAAGGGCCTCCACCGGGCAGCCTTTTCTCCGTCTGACTCCGCAAAGGCCGCCGCTGAATTTTTGCGTTGGGCTGACGGGTGCTCACGGGAAGGAGCTATGAATGATCGTTCCTCTATTCCTTGATACAAATGATTGTCGGCATTTCTCAAAGGATGCTCGCCGCGCCATCGGAGAGGTATGTGCCGATGCTGAACCAGAGATACGCTCTCTTCTTGTAGACTTACCAGAGAATATTGAATTGGCCTGTCAAACGGGTCCCTTCGTTATCCCGGAAACGGGTGAGATGGGCGCGGCAATAGCACCAAACCGCATAGGATGGACAGTAGATGATAGGCTGCCGGAGGGCGTCGCTACCATCGTCCGCACCCAATTACGTTTCACGTTGTTCCACGAACTCCACCACTTGGTAAGAGGGTGGGTCATGTATGGCGGGGCAGCCCCCAACTCCTTTATAGATGGGGTTGTGAGTGAGGGCCTTGCGACCGTGTTTGAGCGTGATTTTGGCGGCCGCGAGGCACCTTGGGGAGAATATCCTGAAGACGTCGAGGATTGGGTAGCTGAACTGCTAGAACTTCCAGTTTCTGCCCCTTACAACCAATGGATGTTTCAACACCCCGATGGGCGGCGTTGGATTGGATATCGAGCGGGAACGTACATTGCGGATCAGGCAATCCTTGCTTCCGGTTATTCAGCCACTGACTTGGTTCACGTCGCTACCGACGAGATATTGATGATGTCTGGAATTCGCTTGGATAAGCCCAACAATGCCATTCACTCGACAAGCGCGTGAATGGCTGTCGTTATTTGTAGGAAGTACACATCACAAGGAGGTCTCTATGCACATTGGACTGATCGGCGGTATCGGACCGGCCGCAACCGAGTTGTATTATCGCAACTTGGTGAAAGCCGATCAGGCATCAGGCCGTGATAAGCCCATGGAGCTGACGATTTGCCATGCCCAAGCGAGCGATTTGATACGCAACATTCAGGCTGGCGATGTCGATGCGCAGGTCAGAATTTTTGAAGTACTGGCTCATCGTTTGAACGCGGCTGGTGCCGAGGCATTGGCAGTGACGTCAATAGCTGGACATTTCTGCATTTCAGAGCTGGAGAAAGTGTCACCGATTCCCATCATTGATGCCTTGGCCGGATTGGAAAATGTACTGCTCGAAAACGGCCATACCAAGGTTGGGGTGCTCGGAAATAAGGTTGTTATGGAAACACGACTTTTTGATAGCTTTCGGGAAATTTAAATTGTTGTTCCGCCTAGCAAGAGCCTAGACGACGCTCACGAAGCCTACATGAGCATCGCCGTTTGAGGGGCTGTTAGCGAAGGTCAAAGAAATACAATCTTCCAGGCAGGGAAGAAAATGTGTGAGGATCAGGGCGCTCAAACTGTAGTGCTTGCAGGCACAGATCTCTTCATCGCCTTCGATGGATACGAGTGTGGTTTCGATTACGTTGATAGCGCCTTAGTCCACATTGACGCTATTCATCGTGCTTCCCTGCAAACAAGCAGATAACACGGTAATACACGCGACAAGCGCGTGATTGCGGCGCTAAATTCAAAGAAGGGAGACAAACATGGAGAAGGTTGTCACAGGCCTGCTAATGCTTGTAGGTATCATTCATCTCTTGCCGGTTTCCGGAGTTCTAGGCGCGGATCGCCTTGCCGCCCTGTATGGTATTTCCCTATGTGAGCCCAACATCGAAATTTTGATGCGCCATCGGGCCATTCTGTTTGGGCTTCTTGGCCTGTTTCTGGTCTATGCGGCGTTCCAGCCATCACTGCAAACACTGGCCATCGTCGCGGGTCTCGTCAGTGTTGTGTCCTTCATCTCTATTGCGTGGTCTGTTGGCGAATACAATGAGTCTGTCCGTAAGGTCGTCATCGCGGACATTATTGCCACGGTTGCGCTCGTTGCTGCGGGGGCAATCCGTGTTGTCAGTCGCAACCAAATTTAACTGGGTGCAGCAGTACGTGGTTTTCCGCTAGCGCTCCAAACCAACCCGTTACGCGGGCGTTTTATTCCCAAATCTGAATGTTCGCTTTGCGACCGAAGCTGTCCATATTCGCATTCATCCGTGAGTAGTGTTCAAGGCATTGAATGCAGTGCAAAGGTCAAACTGAGGGCGCTCGCAATTCAGGCTCCAAAACTTTGGACACAATTTGGGCACAGCCAAATAAAAAAGGCCTGCATTTTCACGCAAGCCTTTGAAAAATATGGCCCGCCCGATAGGATTCGAACCTATGACCTTTGCCTCCGGAGGGCAACGCTCTATCCAGCTGAGCTACGGGCGGAACGAAAGTCAGCAGTGGTGTGCTGATTTCGAGTGCGCAATCTTACGTGCGACGAAGCTGTCTGTCCAGCCCCTTTGGCGCGTTGATTAGTTATCCAGGGGGCAGGGCTCCAGTCTCAGGGTGACCAGGTGCTTTTCATTGCTGACGGTCACCTCGCCATCCTGAATGGTGACTTGAACGTTCATGGTTCTCTCGGCCAAATCAGCCAGCGCTTCCGTGCCTTCCGGCGGTAGATTCACGATGGTCAGGTTCCGGTGTCGGGCCAGCTTGTTGTGGTGCTTCTCCCACCACACAGGCACGGCCCGTCCGCCGTAGGTATAGATAATCACCTGCTCCGCCCGGTTGCACGCCTTGCGGACCCGATCCTCGTCCGGCAGCCCCAGCTCGATCCAGAGTTCGACGTCCCCCGTCAGTGTTTTTTCCCAGAGTTCCGGTTCGTCATCGGTGCTCAGACCACGGGTGAATTCCAGCGCCTCGCTGGCGTTCAGGGCGAAGGCCAGCAGGCGAATCATCATGCGCTCGTCCGTTTCGGACGGATGCCGGGCGATGGTGAGGTGGTGGTCGGCGTAGTAATGCCGGTCCATGTCCGCGATTTGCAGCGTCGCTTTGAAAATCGTCGCCTTGAGCGCCATACAGGGTCCCGAGTGCAGTCCGGTTGGTGAAAACAGCGTGGAATGCGCTAGTGTAAAGCAATTCCGATTCGGTGGTGCAGGCGATAGATCGATGTTGCGCGGATTTCTGGTACTGGTTCTGTTTTTTCTGCTGGGTGAGGCGTTGCAGAAAGTGTTCCTCATCCCGGTCAGCGGTGGCGTGCTGGGCATGATGCTGATGACGCTGACACTTATGTTCAAGGGTGGAATCAGTGACGACCTTGCGTCAGCGAGCCAGGGACTGATCTCTGTTCTGGTGCTCCTGATCATGCCGGGCGTGGTGGGGGTATTCTTTACCGCCGACCAGTTTGCCGGACAATGGCTGGCCGTCGCCGCGGCGCTGCTCGGGGGCACCTTCCTGAGTGTGCTTTCCACCTTGTGGCTGATGAGTCGGGTGGTCAGGCTCGGGGGTGGCAAGGGTGAATGACTGGTACAGCCGCCTGCTGTCTCTGCCCGAGACGCTCTCTGCCAGCCCGGCACTGGCCATTGGTCTGACGTTCGGGGCGTTCTTTGCCGGCAACGCGGTGTTCCGGCGTATCGGCCGTCCCCTGTGGCTGCCGCCGGTGGTGTTGTCCGCGGTGCTGCTTGCGGCGGTCGTTGCCCTGCTGGGCATGGATTACAAGGCCTATCAGCAGGGCGCCCACTGGCTGACGGTGCTCCTGGGGCCGGCCACCGTGGCCCTGGGGATACCCCTGTATCAGCAGATGCACCACATTCGTGCGCTGTGGCGCCCGATTCTGGTGACCCTTCCGATTGCCGCGACCCTGGCGGCGGTGTACGCCCTGGTCATTGCGTGGAGTCTGGGCGCCACACCGGAAGTGCTGGCGTCCCTGGCCCCGAAGTCTGTCACTGCGCCCATTGCCATCGGCATCACCCAGCAACTGGGTGGATCGGTGCCGTTGATGATGGGCGGGTTGCTGATCACCGGCGTGGTGGCCACGCTGTTTGTGGACCTGGCTGCACGCTGGCTGGCGATCTCCGACGATCGAATCCTCGGATTTGCGCTGGGTCTGAACGGTCATGCAGTCGGCACCGCGCGAGCCTTTGAAATCAGCCCCACGGCGGGCGCGTTTGCCTCGCTGGGAATGGGGCTCACCGGCGTCTTTACCGCTCTGATTCTGCCCCTCGTTTTTCACCTCTGAACGCCGCCCCAAACCAGGTCATTCACCTGGCGAATAACGGCATGTCGCAATTTCGATTGCCGTAAGGGTTTCCCGAGACTAGCTTGTTGCCCAGGCATTCGGCGTGCATCTGCGCCGATGTTGCAATAAAAATTCTGAATCTGCGACGGAAAACGCGATGAAAAAATTACTGACAGCTTTTGTTGGTTCCCTGGCGCTGATCACTGCACCCCTGGCCGTGTCTGCCGAGGCGACCAAGGAACTGAAAATGGCGTACGACGCCGACCCCGTAACCCTTGATATCCATGAACAGCTGTCCGGCGGAACGCTGCAGCTTTCCCATATGGCCTTTGATCCGCTGCTGCGCTGGACCAAGGATCTCGATTTCGAACCGCGCCTGGCCAAGAGCTGGGAGCGCATCGACGACAACACCATGCGGTTCACCTTGCGCAAGGGTGTGAAATTTCACACCGGCAACGAACTGACCAGTAAGGACGTCAAGTTCACCTTCGACCGGCTAAAGAAGAGTCAGGACTTCAAGGCGATCTTCAAGCCGATCAGCGAGCTCAAGGTGATCGATGACTACACCTTCGACCTGATCACCAGCGAGCCGTACCCGCTGCTGCTGAACACCGCCACCTACATCTTCCCGCTGGACAGCAAGTTCTACTCCGGTAAGACCGAGGACGGCAAGGACAAGAGTGCCATCACCAAGCACGGCAACTCCTTCGCTTCCCAGCACCTGTCCGGCACCGGCCCCTACACCGTGGTTGAACGCCAGCAGGGTGTGCGGATGGTCTTCAAGCGCTTCAAGGACTACTGGGACACCGATTCTCCGGGTAACGTCGACAAGATCGTGCTGACGCCGATCAAGGAGAACAACACCCGTGTTTCGGCCCTGCTCTCCGGTGGCGTGGACTTCATTGCGCCGGTGCCGCCGACCGATCTGGACCGCATCAAGCGGGATCCGGACACCAATCTGGTGACCATGAGCGGTACCCGGATCATCCTGCTGACCATGAACGAAGAGCGGGTTGAAGCCTTCAAGAACCCGAAGGTACGCCAGGCGATCGCCTACGCCGTCAACCAGGAAGGCATTGCCGCCAAGATCATGAAAGGCTTTGCCACGCCGGCTGCCCAGCTCTCGCCCAAGGGTTACCAGGGCCATAACGATTCCCTGAAGCCGCGTTATGACGTGGCCAAGGCCAAGGAGCTGATGAAGGAGGCCGGTTACGAAGACGGCTTTACCATCACCATGATGGCGCCGAACAACCGCTACGTGAATGACGACAAGATCGCCCAGGCGGTGGCTGCCATGCTGGCCCGGATCAACATCAAGGTGGATCTGAAAACCCTGCCGAAGGCCCAGTACTGGCCGGAATACGATGACCGCGCAGCGGACATCATGATGATCGGCTGGCACGCCGATACCGAAGACTCCGCCAATTTCTACGAGTTCCTGACCATGTGTCCGAACAAGGAAACCGGCGCGGGACAGTACAACGCGGGCAACTACTGCAACCCGGAAATCGATGCGATGGTCGAGAAGGCCAACGTCGAGACCGACCTGGACAAGCGCGCTGCGCTGCTGCAGGAAGTCGAGAAGCGTCTGTATGACGACGCCGCCTTCATCCCGCTGCACTGGCAGGATCTGGCCTGGGCTGCGAAGAAGGACGTGCACATTGAGCCGGTGCTCAACGTCATGAACTTCCCGTACCTGGGTGACCTGGTTGTGGAGTAATCGCCTTTAATGGCCGGCCGGCTCGGGAGTGATCCGGAGCCGGCTTTTTGTTTGCAAGCTTTATCCGGACGATTTCCATGTTAGCGTTTTTGGTTCAGCGGATTTCCCAGGCCTTGCTGGTCATGTTCGTGATCAGTGTCATCGCCTTTGCCATTCAGGATGGGCTGGGTGACCCGCTTCAACAGATGGTGGGTATGTCGGTGTCCCAGCAGGAACGGGATGCCATTCGGGAAGACCTCGGGCTCAACGATCCCCTGCCGGTTCAGTATCTCAGGTTTGCCGGCAACGCCATTCAGGGCGATCTGGGCGATTCCTATTTCTACAGTAAACCCACCCTCGATGTGATCCTGGAGCATCTGCCGGCCACGTTGGAGCTGGTGATCGGTGCCAGCCTGATCATTATCGTGTTTTCGGTCCCCATCGGGGTCTATTCGGCCATCCGGCCCCAGGCCTGGCTGTCCAAATTTTTCATGGGCGTGAGTACCGTGGGCATTTCCATACCGGTGTTCCTAACGGCCATCGTATTGATCCAGCTGTTCTCCATCGGCGTGACGGTGGACTGGTTCCCGTCCGACACCGGCTGGGGGCAGTGGCTCAACGGGGCTCTGTCCACCGACGGGGGGCTGCCGTCCTACGGTCGGGGTGAGGAGCTGACCCACCTGTTCGGCACCTGGGAATCCGGGTTTTTCTCCAGCGGTGGGCTGATGCACCTGATCCTGCCGGCGGTCTCCCTGGCCTCGATCATGTTGCCTCTGTTTATCCGGCTGATCCGCGCCGAAATGATGGAAGTGCTGCAGAGCGACTACATCCGTTACGCACGTGCGAAGGGCCTCAGCGCCGGTCGCATCAATTTCCTGCATGCCCTCAAGAACACCATGCTGCCGGTGATCACCGTGGGCGGGGTCCAGATCGGCATCATGGTGGCCTACACCATCCTGACAGAGACCGTTTTCCAGTGGCCCGGCGTGGGGCTGATGTTCCTGGAAGCGATCACCCGCAGCGACATCCCGCTGATCGTGGCCTACCTGATGGTGGTGGGGCTGATCTTCGTCATTACCAATACCGTGGTCGACCTGGTCTATGGCCTGGTGAACCCGACGGTGAAACTGACAGGTAAAAAAGCATGACAACGGCAACGGTTTCCCGCTGGGACCGCTTCCGCGAGTCCTTCTTCTGGTACAGCTTCAAGCGCGACAAGGTGGCAATTCTCAGCTCCCTGGTGCTGTTGCTGATGGTGCTGGCGGCGATTTTCGCGCCCTGGCTGGCACCGACGGATCCCTACGATCTGGCCCAGATCAACATCATGGACTCTGAGCTGCCGCCGGTGGGCCTGGACGGCGCCGATGCAGCCTTCCCGCTGGGCACCGATGCCCAGGGCCGGGATCTTCTGTCCACGATTCTTTATGGCACCCGGGTGTCGCTGCTGATCGGTTTCGGGGCGGTACTGCTCCAGGGCGCGCTGGGCATTCTGTTCGGTCTTCTCGCCGGGTACCTCGGCGGCAAGGTGGATGCCGTCTTGATGCGCATCGCCGATGTCCAGCTGTCGTTCTCCACCCTGATGGTCGCCATCATCGTGGGTGCGGTGTTCAAGGCCAGTTTCGGCAACCTGATGTTCGGGGAGATTGCCATCTACATGCTGATCTTCATCATTGGTGTCGCCGAGTGGCCCCAGATTGCACGGACGGTTCGCGCCTCGGTGCTGGCGGAGAAAAAGAAGGAGTACGTGGACGCGGCGAAGGTGATGGGATTCGGCACCGGGCGGATCATGTTCCGGCACATCCTGCCCAATACCCTGTCGCCCATCTTCGTGATCGCCACGGTGCAGATCGCCAACGCGATTATTTCCGAGGCGGCCCTGTCCTTCCTGGGGCTGGGGATGCCGGAAACCCAGCCGTCGCTCGGCTCTCTGATCAAATCCGGTTTTGACTACATCCAGAGCGGCTCCTGGTGGATCACCCTGATCCCGGGCCTGGTGCTGGTGGTGCTCGTGCTGGTCATCAACCTGTTGGGTGACTGGTTGCGGGATGTGATGAACCCACGGCTGTACAAGGGGTAACACCATGGCACTGTTGGAAGTTAACAATCTCGATGTCCGCTTCGCCGTGCGCGGTGGTGATCTCAAGGCCCTGCGCGGCATCAGCTTCAGCCTGGACAAAGGCGAGCGGCTGGGCCTGGTGGGGGAGTCCGGTGCCGGCAAGTCTGTTGCTGCCTTCTCCATTCTCAACCTGATCGCCAAGCCTGGCTACATTGCCGGCGGACAGATCCTTTTCGAGGGCAGGGACCTGGCCGCCATGAGCGAACGGGAGCTGCGGGGAATCCGCGGTAACCGCATCGCGATGATCTTTCAGGACCCGATGATGACCCTGAACCCGGTGCTCACCATTGGCACCCAGATGGTCGAAGCCATCCAGGCACACCGGAAGATCAGCAAGAAAGAAGCGCGAAAAATTGCTCTCGACCGGCTGCAGAAAGTGCAGATTCCATCCCCGGAAAAACGCCTGGATCAATACCCTCACGAGCTGTCGGGGGGCATGCGCCAGCGGGTGATCATCGCCATCGCCCTGCTGCTGGATCCGGAGATCATCATTGCCGATGAGCCGACCACCGCACTGGATGTGACCATCCAGGCGGAGATCATGGCGCTGCTGCTGGACCTGTGTGAGCAGGAAAACGTGGCCCTGATGCTGATTACCCACGACCTGGGCGTTGTCTCTCAGGTGACCCAGCGGATGCTGGTCATGTACTCCGGTCGCATCATCGAGCAGGGGCCGACCCGGGAAATCATCAACGACGCCCAGCACCCCTACACCCAGGGGCTGATCAACGCCTTGCCCCAGATGGGCGAGCCCGGCGAGCGGCTGTTCCAGATTCCCGGCTCCATGCCCTCGCTGAAAAATGTGCCGACGGGCTGCCCGTTCCACCCCCGCTGCCACTTCGCCACCGAACAGTGCAAGCAGGCGATGCCCGAATACGTTCGCTCGGGCAACGTAAATGTAGCCTGTTACGAAGTCGCCAACCTGATTGAGCAGGAGAAACGCATGCAGGAGGCCGAATCATGACCTCCCCCCTGGTAAGAATCCGTTCACTGGAAAAGCGGTTCGATCTGTCCGGCAGCCTGCTCGAGCAGCTCCGGTTCGAAAATGGCCGCTTCCGGCGCAAGCAGGAGGCCGTGCACGCGATCAACGGCGTCGACCTGGATGTCCAGAAGGGCGAAACCCTGTGCGTGGTGGGCGAGTCCGGCTGCGGTAAATCCACCGTTGCCCGGACCGTGATGGGGCTGCTGTCCCCCAGCGCTGGTGAGATCCATTACGACGGGGAGCGCATTGATCATCTCGACGGCAAGGCGGTCCAGCCATACCGGCGCAAGATGCAGATGATTTTCCAGAATCCCTATGCGTCCCTGAATCCCCGGATGACCATCCAGCAGACCCTGGAGGAGCCGATCCGGTTTCACTACCCACAGTGGTCGGCAACGGAAGTACGGGACAAGGTGCATGAGGTCATGCATTCGGTGGGCATCGATCCGGACTGGGGCAGTCGCTTTGGCCACGAGTTTTCCGGTGGTCAGCGCCAGCGCATTGCCATCGCCCGGGCGCTGGCGGTGGATCCGGAGTTCATCGTGGCAGACGAGCCGATCTCGGCGCTGGATGTGTCCATCCAGGCCCAGGTGCTGAACCTGTTGATGGACGCCCAGGAAAGCTGCAGCCTGACCTACCTGTTCATCACCCACGACCTGGCCGTGGTGGAACATTTCGGCACCCGGGTAGCGGTCATGTACCTGGGCCGGGTGTGCGAACTGGCGGACACCAAAACCCTGTTCGCCACGCCTCGCCATCCCTATACCCAGGCGCTGCTGTCGGCGATCCCGAGGCTGGAGGATGACCGGCCCAATCACATCCGGCTTCAGGGCGAGGTACCAACCCCGGTGCATCTGCCCTCAGGCTGTGTGTTCCATGGGCGGTGTCCCTATGCAAACGATCGCTGCCGGCAGGAAATCCCGCAACTGATCGCCACCGACGGTGGTGGTCAGGTGGCGTGTCACGCGGTGGAGGAAGGGCGGTTGTAACGGGTCGGCGCCAATGGGCTATGATGCCTGCAGTCGATCCTGAACACTCGAACCACCCCCAGGGGCACCCATGGAAGTACGCTGGCTTGAAGACTTCATGGCGCTTGCACGCACGCGCCACTTCTCACGTGCTGCCGAACAGCAGCACGTGAGTCAGCCGACGTTCAGCCGTCGGATCAAGCTGCTTGAAGAGTCCATGGGCACCACGCTGATCAACCGCCAGACTCTGCCGTTATCACTGACGCCGGCCGGCGAGGTGTTCCTGGAACTGTGTGAGCGGATTACCCGGGACGTCCGGGATACCCGGGAGCGCATCGCCGCACTGGAGGCGGAAGCCTCTGCCCGGATCAGCGTGGGGTCCACCCAGGGGCTGTTTTCGCACTTCTACCAGGGATGGGCCCGCGAGGCCGGCATTGCCGAACGTTTGCAGCTTAACCTGAAAGCCACCAGCTGGGTGGGCGAACAGTTTCTTGATGCCCTGGAGAATGGCGAGTGCGATCTCGTGCTGTGTTACTGGCACCCGGACCTGCCCTGGGGCGACCGGCTGAACCGGGACCGTTTTGACTGGTTGGTAGTGGCGCCGGAAGCTCTGGTGCCGGTGAGTGTGGCCGACGAGCGGGGCGAGCCGCGATTCCGGCTGCCCGGCACCGATGAGCAGCCGGTGCCGCTGATCGCCTACCACAACCGGGGGTTCCTGCAGTCCGCCATCGAGGCGCACATGGCCCGCCAGGCGTCGTCGGTCAATCTGTTGCCGCTGAATGAGAATACCCAATCGGCCAGCATCAAGGCCCTCGTCAAGCAGGGATTCGGGATGGGCTGGCTGCCCCAGCGCATGACCGAGAAAAGTGAACATTTCGGAAGCCTGGTCCGTGCCGGCGATGAACGCTGGGACGTGCCGCTGGAAATACGCCTGATCCGTCTCAGGGACGTGCGCTCGGACGATCTTCTGACCCTCTGGAACCAAGTGGAACGCCATCATGCCTGAAACCTCCCTCCTGTCGCTGCAGCTCGATCACCTGAGCGAACTCCAGAGCCGCTATGAGGTGGCCATGGCCGAGCAGGGGTATGACAGCCTGCTGATTGCCTCTGGCGCGGCGCCGTACCGGTATGGCGATGATCAGGCCTGGCACTTCCAGGGCTATGGGCCGTTCCTCCACTGGACAGGCCTCACCGGATGGGAGCATTGCTGGCTCTGGCTTCGCCCGGGTTGCCGCCCGGTTGTCTGGTTGTATGAACCGGTGGATTTCTGGCATGCGAACCCCACACTGCCCGAGGAACCCTGGCAACAGGCTTTTGACATCCGTTCGCGGGCGGATGCTGGCGCACCAGCACTGGAAAATCCCAGTCGACTGGCGGTTATCGGGGATCCTGATGAGCTTGGCGATATCTCTGGTGACCATAATCCTGCCGCGCTTTTACGGGCGTTGGATGAAACCCGGGTGCACAAAACCGCCTATGAAATCGCCTGCTTGGCCGAAGCCAACAAGCAGGCGCTGGTGGGTCATCAGGCTGCCCGGGATGCCTTTGTCGAAGGGGAGAGCGAATTCGGAATCAGCCTGGCCTATCAGCAGGCCACCCGGCAGCGGGAGGCGGACGCGCCCTATCACAGCATCATCGGCCTGAACGAACACGCCGGTACCCTGCATTATCAGTATTACGACACACGGCCAACTGGCCGGCCCCGCAGCCTGCTGATCGATGCTGGCGTCCGCTATCGGGGTTACTGTTCGGACATCACCCGCACCACCGCCGGGCCGGGTGAATCCCGCTTTGCAGCACTGGTGCATGCCATGGAAACCTTGCAGCAGCGCCTGTGCGGTATGGTGGCGCCCGGTGTCGACTACGTGGACATCCATCGCAAGGCGCATCAGGGTGTGGCAGCTTTGCTGTCCGCCTCTGGCCTGGTCACCGGGCTGGACGATTCGGCCATGGTTGAGCAGGGGATAACCCGGGCGTTCTTCCCCCATGGCATTGGCCATTTCCTGGGCGTTCAGGTTCACGATGTAGCCGGTAAACCCACGCCACCACCGGACGACGCCCCCTTCCTGCGCCTGAATCGCCGGCTGGAGTCCGGAATGGTACTTACCATTGAACCTGGCCTCTACTTCATTCCCTCGCTGTTGGACCCGCTATTGGCAAGCCCTCTCGGCAGGCATCTGGATGCGGGGTTACTGGCCGAACTGCGCGGCTGTGGCGGCATCCGGATCGAGGATAATCTTGCGGTGACCGAATCCGGCGCGCAGAACCTGACCCGGAACGGGGCTGTCTAGGGCCGTTCGGTTAGAACAAAAGTTAACCAGGCGGGGGTTGTAATTCCCGATGTGAATGACAATAATTATCACTAGCTTTCATCAAGTCAGTGAGTGTCGTTCTATGTACGTTTGTCTGTGCCACGGTGTTACCGATCGGACCATCCGCGAAGCCGCGGAAAACGGGGTCAGCTCCATGCGTCAGCTCGGGAAAGAGCTGGGTGTGGGCACCCAGTGTGGTCGGTGCGCTTCCACGGCCCGTCAGATCCTGCGGGAAAGCCAGACTCCGGACTATCTGAAACTCGCTGACATGCTGGCTCAGCCGGCCTGACGACGGAAAATTCCTTCGCCGGTTTTTGTCGGGCGCCATAAGGGGCTATCCTAGGAGTCGAACTCACTCAGGACCCGGAGCTCCCTTATGAAAGGCGACAAGAAAGTCATCCAGTACCTTAATAAAGTCCTCGCCAACGAACTCACCGCCATCAACCAGTATTTCCTTCACTCCCGCATGTACAAGGATTGGGGGATCACCAAGCTGGCGGCCAAGGAATACGAGGAATCCATCGACGAGATGAAGCACGCGGATCTGTTGATCGAGCGTATCCTCTTCCTCGAAGGGCTGCCCAATCTCCAGGATCTCAACAAGCTGCTCATTGGCGAGAATGTCGAGGAGATGATCTCCTGCGACCTCAAGCTGGAAGAGACTGCCCACGCCGATCTCAAAGAAGCGATCCAGTACTGCGAAGAAGTCCAGGATTTCACCAGCCGGGCGCTGTTCCGTTCCATCCTTGACAGCGAAGAAGAGCACATTGACTGGCTGGAAACACAGCTGGAAATGATCGCCCAGATGGGCATCCAGAATTACGTCCAGCTTCAGTCCTCTGCTGCGGAGTAAACGACGACAATGGACCTGTCCTGTTTCAAAGCCTATGACCTGCGTGGTCGGGTACCGGATCAACTGAATCCCGCCCTGGCCGAGCGTATCGGCCGTGCCTATGTCGAAGTCACGGGTGCCCGTAAAGTGATCGTCGGCTATGACATCCGTCTTTCCAGCCCCGAGATCGCCGAAGCACTCAGCTCCGGCCTGATGGCGGCCGGCGCCGACGTCTTCGACATCGGCCTGTGCGGCACCGAACAGGTGTACTTCGCCACCAGTCATTACAAGATGGATGGCGGCATCATGGTGACCGCGAGCCACAATCCCAAGGACCACAACGGCATGAAAATGGTCGGCCCGGAATCCCGGCCGATCAGCTCCGACAATGGACTGAATGAGATTCGGGACCGGGTGCCCGAACCCTTCGCAGATGCGCCAAAGCAAGGCAGTTACGAACCGCTGGAAGTTATGAGCGCGTATGTGGACCACCTGCTGGGCTACGTTGATGCAGGCGTACTGACGCCGCTGACCATCGTCTGCAACGCAGGCAACGGCGGCGCCGGACTGGTGATCGACGAACTGGAACAGCACCTGCCGTTCGACTTCATCAAGATCCACCACCAGCCCGATGGTCATTTCCCGAACGGAGTGCCCAACCCGATCCTGCCGGAAAATCGGGCAGTGACCGCCGATGCGGTGATCGAGCAGGGCGCGGCCATGGGCATTGCCTGGGATGGGGACTACGACCGCTGTTTCTTTTTCGACGAGAATGGACGGTTCATCGAGGGCTACTACATTGTGGGCCTGCTCGCGGATCAGTTCCTCCGTAAAACCGGTGGCGGCAAAGTCATCCACGACCCGCGCCTGACCTGGAACACCCTGGATCTGGTCAAAGCCGCCGGCGGCGAAGCCATCGAAAGCAAAACCGGCCACGCCTTCATCAAACAGCGCATGCGCGACGAAGACGCGGTCTACGGCGGCGAGATGAGCGCCCACCACTACTTCCGCGACTTCGCCTACTGCGACAGCGGCATGATCCCGTGGCTACTGGTTGCAGAACGCCTCTGCCAATCCGGCCAGACCCTGTCGTCTCTGATCGACGCCCGAATCGAGGCCTACCCGGCCAGCGGCGAAATCAACCGCACCATCGACGATCCCCCCAAGGTCATCGCGGCAATCGAAGCCAAATACAGTGTCGGCGCCAAAAAAGTCAGTCACGTAGACGGCGTGAGCATCGAATTCGACGACTGGCGCTTCAACCTCCGAATGTCCAACACCGAGCCGGTCGTTCGCCTGAACGTGGAATCGAGAGCAAATATTCCGCTGATGGAAGAGAAAACAGAAGAACTTCTGTCAGAAATGGACAGGCTAAATAGGGAAGGCTAAAGCCAAAGGCCCGGGTCGAGGTGGCAGGAGCAATTCTCAGAAACTGTGCGAAGCCAGGGATGGCGAAGCTCAAGCGCCACATGGATGTGCCGAAAGGAGCGGGTTTCTGAGAATTGCTCCTGCCGCCTCGACCTTCACCCAAGCCTGGCCATGGTCAAAACCAGTCGTTCAGCATAATCCCGATACCAAACCGCTCAATCCGGTGGTTATAGTCGATCAGACTCTCCCCATACCCGTTGTAGTACTGGAAGAAGCCCTTGATCGTATCGCCCATCGGAAAGCTGTACCCGAACTCCACCGACGTCCTATTGTCCTCGGACCGGAGATTGTTCATCAGCCGCAGCGAAAACGTTCGATCCTCGCCGAGCTTGTACACAACGTGATAGTTGGCGTACCCCAGGTATTGTTCGATGTCCGAGTTGTCATCGCTACCGCCTTCCGGAATCCGGTACCAGGGTTGCACCATGAACAGCCAGCGGCCATAGCTGTAGGCCGCCGTACCCACGATCCGGTTCCAGCTTCTTGAGCGAGGTTCGGACTGGCCATTGGATTGATGGTTGAAGCCCAGGGTGACCCCGTTGAGGGTGCCCGGTCCAATCTTTAGGTCTGTCTGGTAGCGCAGAAAAAGTTCCGGCTCGTAGTTGGTTTCCCGGAAGGGCGCCGAATCCTGCTGGTTATAGACCTGCCAGTAGGACTGCTGGGTGTAACCGAACCACAGGGTAGTGCGGTCATTGAGCCAGCCGGTCAACAGGGGCACCTTGAAGCTGATCTGGTACTTGGCTTCCTCGTGTTCCAGACTGTAATCGTAGCCGGTGGTGCCAAGCCGTGGGCTGTAAGGCCGGGGATTCGGGTGTTTGACCCAGGTAATGGGCAGGATATACGTGGGGCGGTGGGCAACAAAGCTGCCTGAAAACGAGAACAATGCCTTTTCGGCGGCCACGTAACGGTCAAGCAGGTCGTTCATGACGCCGTCATCAACAGCGCGGTCCCCCGAAGAGTCGGCCCCGGGCGTCTCTTTGGACAACGGCAGTGTCTCGCTGACCGAGTCCTCGGCCCGTTCGATCTCTTTGTCAGGAGCGCTTTGGCGCTTGCTGTCAGCCTCGAAAACCCGGTCGTAACACGCCAGTCGCTGCACGCCGTTTTCGATCAGGGCGCATTCATCGGCGGACAATGGGGCGGATTGGTGGGCGTCGCCAAAGGCCGACGGACTGATGACAGTCGCCGCGCAGAGTAGCATCAGGGGTGTCTTTCCGCGGACAGATTGTGCCATCGGTGGCTCCCTCAGTTGGCGTTCAGGCTCAGCCAGGTATTGGCAATCCCATAGACCCAGACGCCCAGCAGGGTGAGGGCCAGGATCGAGAAGATCAGTTTGTGACGGGAGCGGTTTTCGGCATTTGACGCGGCCACCCAGCGCAGATACATCAGGCCGATAAAACTGCCGAACACGCCCAGGCTCGCAAGGGTGGGCAGAAGCAGCCAGGCTGTGCTTATGGCGACCCCCTGCTTGGCCTGGTCAGACAGCCAGAGCATGGAGCCCAGAAGTACCGCCAGTGCAGAGAACTCGAGTGTCAGTAGCGGCCGTCGCCATGGATGTGGTTTTGGGTTGTCGGCATTGGACATCAGAGGCATCCTGAACAGCGTTTGAATGGATCGGACGTATGGTACCTGTATTGCGGGCCGGGTACCTCCGGATTTACGAAATCGCAATTAAACTGGTTGAAATCAAATTCTGGCTTGGTGATTTGGTTTTTTTGGCAGGTTGCAGTCGCTATAATGCGGGCACCAACGATTATAACGCTCAAATGCGAGGTGCATTGTGAACATAAAAAGAGTCCTGGCTGTTGTGCTCCTTGGCTTCAGCTTTTTTGCAGGCGCTGCTGTAGCTAGTGTTGAAGACGATATCAAAGCGCGTATCCAGCCTGTCGGCACTGTCTGCCAGCAGGGTGACGAGTGTGGTGCGGCCGCTGCGCCTTCTCAGGCAGCCAATGCCGGTCCCCGTTCCGGTGAAGAGGTGTTCAACGCCGTATGTACAGCGTGTCACAGTACCGGTGCTGCTGGCGCTCCGAAGGTTGGTGACACCGCTGCGTGGGCACCCCGCATCGACAAGGGCATGGATACACTGATCAATCACGCCCTGAACGGCTTCAATGCCATGCCGGCCAAAGGTGGTTGCGCCGATTGCCCGGACGAAGAGATCAAGAGCGCAATTGAATACATGGTTTCCAAGAGCCAGTAATCGTTACGCAGAAGCGCCTCACCGGTCGTGAACGGCGGGTGAGGCGTCCCGCCTTGCCCCGCATTCCGAGTGACAGTCAGTTATCCAGATCGCCCAACAGAGCGCTGAGCGTTGCTCTCCCTTTCTGCTGGTTGGCCTGCTGATCCGTATCCCCAAGCCCGTGCCATTTCAGGTCTTCCTCCGGCAACTCGTCCAGGAACCGGCTGGGAATGGTTTCGATTTTCTCACCATACTGTTTACGGGATGCGGCGTAGGTGAGCGTCAGGGTTTCCCGGGCCCGGGTGATGCCGACGTACATCAGGCGCCGTTCTTCTTCGATGTTGCCTTCCTCGATGCTGGAGCGGTGGGGGAGGATTTCTTCTTCAAGACCCATGATGAATACATGGGGAAACTCCAGACCCTTGGAGGCGTGCAGTGTGAGCAGCTGAACCTTGTCGCTGTCATCCTCTTCTTCCCGCTGCTCCATCATGTCCCTCAGGATCAGCCGGCTGATGGCATCCTCGATGCCCAGCTCGTCAGCGGTGCCCTTTCCGTCGTCCAGCATGCGCTGGATCGAGTCGACCAGGTACCAGATGTTTTCCATCCGTCTTTGAGCCTGCTTTGGCGTGCCGGAGTGCTGATGCAGCCACTCTTCGTACTCGATGTCGGTGAACAGTTGCTTGATCACCGGTATCGGGTCTTCGGAGTGGAGTCGCTCGCAGGTCCTGTCCACCCAGTCGGCGAAGCGCCTCAGCCGTTCCAGTCCCTTTTCGGTAACGTGTGACTCCGCCCCCATGTCGCCGAGCGCCTTGAACAGGCTTACTTCACGGGATCGGGCGTAGTGGCTGAGCTGCTCCAGGGTGCGGGGTCCGATTTCGCGGCGCGGCACATTGACCACCCGGAGAAAGGCTGCATCGTCGTTCGGGTTGACCAGCAGGCGCAGGTACGACATGGCGTCCTTGATCTCGTTTTTCGAGAAGAACGACTGGCCACCGGATATGCGGTAGGGGATCTGATAGGCCTGGAGCTTCATTTCCAGCAGCCGGGACTGGTGATTTCCCCGGTAGAGTACCGCGAAATCCCGGAAATCGAGGCCCTGTTTGAGCTTCTGGTCGATGATCTCGGTTGCCACCCGGTCGGCTTCGGCATCCTCGTTCCGGCAACGGATGACGCGCAGTTCCTCACCGATGGTGTGATCACTCCACAGCGCCTTTTCGAACACGTGGGGGTTGTTGGCGATGACGGTGTTGGCGCTGCGCAGGATGCGACCGGTTGAACGATAGTTCTGCTCCAGCTTGACGATCCTGAGGCTCGGGAAATCCTCTTTCAGTTGCTCGAGATTCTCGGGGCGGGCGCCGCGCCAGGCATAGATCGACTGGTCGTCATCTCCGACCACCGTGAACGCGGCGCGCTCGGCCACCAGCAGCTTGACCAGTTCGTACTGGCAGACGTTGGTGTCCTGATACTCGTCCACCAGCATGTACCGGATCTTGCGGCGCCACTTGGCCAGTATGTCCGGATGAGTCTGAAAGAGCTTCACCGGCAGCAGAATCAGATCGTCGAAATCGACGGCGTTGTAGGCTTTCAGATATTCGTTGTAATGCTTGTAGATCAACGCGATCCGTTGTTCCCGCTCATCCGCCGCTTTACTGAAGGCCTCTTCGGGGCCGCGCATGGCATTTTTCCAGGCGGAAATGGTCATCTGAACCTGATTGAGTTCGTCACCGGCATCGGCGCTGGCTTCGCGGAGCATAAGATCCTGCAGCAGGGCCTTGGCGTCTTCGGCGTCGAAGATCGAAAATCCGGGGTGGTAGCCCAGATGCGGATGCTCCTCCCGAATCATGTTCAGGCCGAGGTTGTGGAATGTGGAGACGATCAGTCCCCGGGTTTTGCTCCGGTCCACGATCCGCCCGACCCGCTCTTTCATCTCCCTCGCTGCCTTGTTGGTAAACGTCACCGCGGCAATATGCCGCCCAGGGATACCCAGTTCTTCGATCAGGTACGCAATTTTCCGGGTGATCACACTGGTCTTGCCACTGCCGGCACCGGCGAGGACCAGCAGGGGGCCGTCGGCGTAGCGAACGGCTTCGTGTTGTCGGGGATTGAGTCTGTTCACAAATAAAGGACCGGATTGGAACGGAGCGAGCCAGAAATTCGTGGGATTATTCTACACCACGATTCGTTACTGTACCTTGGCGATCTATGGGCTATCATTCATAGAACGGACGCGGTTGCTGGTACAAAAAGGAATGCTGTTTGATGACACTGCCCCTGGAGACGCAGAGGCCTGATCAATTGCGCGTGTTGGTGCTGTCTCCGCATCATACCGATTATTTGTGGCTCCAATCACTGCTCGATTCAGATCCGGAAATGGATCCGGACGTCACCTGGTGTCCGGACCTGATCGATTGTGATGATCTGATCCGCAACGCCAGCTTCGATGTCATTGTCTGGGATTGTGCATTCCATGGCGGTGATGAAGCCTCCTTTCTGCAGTATCTCTCGGTATCCAGCGACGAAAAGCCGGTGTTGGCCCTGAGTGCCGAAGCGCCAGAGGAGCGGGCGCCGGCTCTGCTGGCGGAGGGGGCTTCGGATTATCTGTCCCGCAACAACCTCGACTATTGGGCTTTTGCCAGGGCTGTCCGGTGCCTCTGGTATCGCCAGCAGCTCAGTGCGTCAGCTCAGGGTCATCTGGGCCGGGAGCTGGCGACCGGCGTCATCAACCGCGATCTCTTTTTCGACCGGCTTCAGCAGGCCCTGCTTCGCGCCGAACGCGGTGGCCAGCGCCTGGCTCTCCTGCATCTGAATCTCGATGACTTCCGCAGCATCAACGAATCCTTCGGGTACCAGAAAAGTGACCAGATGATCATGAAACTGGCCGAGAGGCTGCGCCGGGCGCTCAGGCGAGTGGATTCGCTGATGCGCATTGGCGGGGACGAGCTGGCCATCATCATCGAGAAAGTCGAGGATTCCCTGGACATTACCCGGATCATTCGCAAGGTGGTATCGGCGCTGGACGATCCTCTGACGGTGGATGGCCAGACCCTGGTGGTCAGTGCCAGTCTTGGCGTTGCGACCTATCCGGAGTCTGGCGACAATGCGGAAAACCTGATGCGCCGGGCCAATAGGGCCATGTTCGAGGCCAAACGCGATCCGGGGACCAGCTACCGTTTCTACGATCGCCAGCTGCACATTACCGCCGGTTACCAGCTTCGTCTGGAAGCGGATCTGCGCAATGCCCTCAGAGGTGGCGAGCTCGAAGTGTATTATCAGCCCCGGGTTGATCTGGCCACAGAGGAAGTGCGGGGCGTCGAATGTTTGTTGCGTTGGAACCACCCCCAGCGTGGCCTGGTGGGGCCGGACGAGTTCATACCGGTAGCCGAGCGCAGCGGGCTGATCGTGCCGATCGGATACTGGGTAATCGAGCAGGCCTGTAAACGGCTTCAGGAATCGGGAGAACTGGGGTTTCCTGGCCTGGTATTTGCCGTCAATCTGTCGTTCCGCCAGTTCCACGACCGGAAAATGACCGAAACCATCTTCCGGATCATTTTCAATGCTAACGTTGATACCAGCCTGCTCGAGCTGGAATTGACGGAAAGTGCCATGATGCACGACCCCGAGTACGCGCAGCGTTGCCTCCGGGAGCTCAACCAGTTGGGCATCAGCTTTGCCCTGGACGACTTCGGGACCGGTTTCTCCTCGCTCAGCAATCTCCAGCACCTGCCCATCTCCCTGGTCAAGATCGACAAGTCCTTTGTCCAGGAGCTGGGCCACTCGGCAGACGCTGAGCACATTATTCGTGCCATCATCAGCCTCTCCCACAGTCTCCAGATGAGCGTTGTCGCCGAGGGTGTCGAGACCCTGGGTCAGCTGGAGTTCCTGCGCCAGTCGCACTGTGATGAAGTCCAGGGCTATTACTACGCCCGTCCCATGCCCTGGAACGACCTTGTTCAATTCCTGACCAGTCGCGGCCAGTCCGCTTGCTTGCAGCAGTAAGCCGCTGTACCTTTCCCCGTTAATTCGACTCCCATGTTAACGACAGAGGTTGCATGAACAGTATTTCCAGCCGCATCGCCGAAGAGCTCGGCGTCCGCGAACAACAGGTAAATGCCACCATTGCCCTGCTGGATGAGGGCTCGACCGTTCCGTTTATTGCCCGGTACCGGAAAGAGGTGACCGGTTCCCTTGATGACAGCCAGCTTCGAACGCTGGAAGAACGGCTGCGCTACCTGCGCGAGCTTGAGGATCGCCGGTCCACGATCCTCAACAGCATTGAGGAGCAGGGGAAACTGACGGACGAGCTGCGCGCCGCCATCGATGCTGCCGACACCAAGAACCGGCTGGAAGACCTGTATCTGCCTTACAAGCCCAAGCGCCGCACCAAGGCCCAGATTGCACGGGAAGCCGGTCTGGAGCCGCTGGCGGATGCCCTCTACGACGATCCGACCCTGAACCCGGAAGCCACCGCGGAAGGCTTTATCAACGCCGAAGCCGGCGTTGAAGATGCCAAGGCCGCACTGGATGGGGCACGTTACATCCTGATGGAACGCTTTGCCGAAGATGCGGAGCTCCTGGGCGATCTGCGGGATTACATCTGGCGAGAGGGCCAGCTGAAAGTGACCGTTGTGGAAGGCAAGGAAACCGAGGGCGCGAAATTCCGGGATTATTTCGATCACATCGAACCCCTGCGCAAAGTACCGTCCCACCGGGCGCTTGCCATTCTGCGTGGCCGGAACGAGGGGATCCTGGGCTATAGCATCGTGGTTGGTGATGGTGAAGACGATCGTCGTCAGCCACATCCGGCGGAACAGCGTATTGCGGCACACTGGGGCATTCGTGACCAGGGGCGTGCTGCCGACCGCTGGTTGTCAGAGGTGGTTCGCTGGACCTGGCGGGTGAAGTTGTCCACCCAGATCGAGACCGATCTGATGGCGCAGGTGCGCGAAGCCGCCGAGACCGAGGCCATCAACGTGTTTGCCGCCAATCTCAAGGACCTGCTGCTGTTGGCGCCGGCCGGACCCCGAGCCACGCTGGGTCTGGACCCGGGGCTTCGTACCGGGGTAAAGGTGGCGGTAATTGACGGAACCGGCCAGGTGGTCGGACACGGTGCAATCTTCCCCCACGCTCCCCAGAACAAGTGGGATCAGTCCATTGAACAGTTGGCCACCTGGTGTCGCCAATACCGCATCGAGCTGGTGGCAATCGGCAACGGGACGGCGTCCCGGGAGACCGAGAAGCTGGTGGGGGATCTTTGTAAGCGGTATCCGGAACTCAAACTGGCCCGCATCGTGGTCAACGAATCGGGTGCGTCCGTGTATTCGGCGTCTGAGTTTGCCTCGCGGGAACTGCCGGATCTGGATGTGACCATCCGTGGCGCCGTCTCGATTGCCCGGCGTCTTCAGGATCCACTGGCGGAGCTGGTGAAAATCGAGCCCAAGTCCATCGGTGTGGGCCAGTATCAGCACGATGTTTCCCAGGTCCAGCTCTCGCGCAGCCTGGATGCCGTTGTCGAGGACTGTGTAAACGGCGTCGGCGTGGATCTGAACACCGCGTCCGTGCCCCTGCTGGCCAAAGTATCCGGCCTGAACCAGAGCATTGCCCAGAACATTGTGGATTTCCGCAACCAGAACGGCATGTTTACCAACCGGAAGCAGTTGCTGAAGGTCACCCGCCTGGGCGACCGGACCTTCGAACAGGCGGCGGGCTTTCTGCGAATCGCCACTGGCGAGAACCCGCTGGACCGGTCTTCCGTGCACCCGGAAGCCTACGGTGTGGTGGAGGCCATCGCCAGCCGGAACAACCGGAAAGTGGACGATATTATCGGTGATTCGGCCTTTCTTCGTGGTCTGAATCCGCAGGATTACGTAACAGAACAATTCGGTCTGCCCACCGTTAAGGATATTATCGCCGAACTCGAAAAGCCCGGGCGGGACCCGCGACCGGAATTCCGCTTTGCGAATTTCGAGGAAGGTGTCGAAACGCTGAATGACCTCAAGCCCGGCATGGTGCTGGAAGGTTCGGTCACCAACGTCACGAATTTCGGTGCTTTCGTGGATATCGGTGTGCATCAGGACGGGCTGGTACACATTTCGGCGCTGTCCCATACCTTCGTGAAGGATCCCCGTGAGGTGGTCAAGGCCGGGGATATTGTCCGGGTCAAGGTGATGGACGTGGATATTCCCCGTAAACGCATCGGTTTGTCCATGCGCATGGACGATGAGCCGGGGGAAAAGAACGATGGCCGGCCGTCCTCGGGTCGTGCGCGACCAGACAACCGTGGCGCCTCCCGTAACAAGGGCAAGTCCGGCGGCAGCCAGAAAGCAGCACAGGGTGCCATGGCGGGTGCACTGGCCCAGGCACTGGCCTCGGCTCGCAAGGATGGGCGTTAACGGCTTACTATCATTGGTTCATCGAATGCCCCGCGCGAAGCGGGGCATCGCAGCAGGAGTCCATCATGGCTGAATCCCGCCACGCGCTGTTCCGGCAGTTTTCAAAATCGGACTGGTTCGGTTTCCTGAAGGGGGTGGAAAAGGAAGGTCTGCGGGTTGACCGTAACGGCTTTATTGCCCAGACGCCGCATCCCGAGGCACTTGGCTCCACGCTGACGCATCCGCGGATTACCACGGACTATTCCGAGGCGTTGCTCGAGTTGATCACGCCGGTGTGCGACAGCACAGACAGCCTGCTGGAGTCGCTGAGGGACATCCATCGATTCGTTCAGCAGAATCTGGGTGATGAGGTTTTCTGGGCGGCCAGCATGCCCTGTGAACTGGATGGTGATGAGAGCATTCCCATTGCCGAGTATGGCAGCTCGAACATCGGCTATCTGAAACACGTCTACCGTCAGGGCCTGGCGGTCCGGTACGGACGGATCATGCAGAGCATTGCCGGAGCCCATTACAACCTGTCATTGCCGGACGCTTTCTGGGAAAAGTGGCAGCAGGCGCTCGATAACCGCCAATCGATCAAGGACTTCAAGTCGGACCAGTATTTCTGGCTGATCCGGAATTTCCGCCGCCGGAGCTGGCTGCTGATGTTGTTGTTTGGCGCCTCGCCCGTTCTGGATGAGAGCTTTGTGGCCGGGGTTCAGCACGATCTGAGCCGGTTCGATCCAAGGACCTTGTATGGCCAGAATGCCACTTCTCTGAGAATGGGCGACCTGGGGTATCACAACAACGCCCAGGCGTCCCTCAATATCTGTTTCAACGAATTGTCCACCTATACGCAGACGCTGGATCGTGCCATCCACACCACCTGGCCGCCGTACGAGGAGATTGGTACGCGTCGGGGTGACCGGTTTATCCAGATCAACACGAGCGTGTTGCAGATCGAGAACGAGTATTACAGTGCCGTTCGTCCGAAACGCACCACCGAGCGTGAAGAAAAGCCCATTCAGGCGCTGGAGGCACGCGGTGTGGAGTACATCGAGGTGCGGTGTCTGGATCTGGATCCATTCTCACCGGTGGGCGTGAACCGCGAACAGATCGATTTCCTGGACCTGTTTCTGCTCGATTGTCTGCTGTCCGACTCGCCGCGCATCGGCGACGCCGAGTGTGAACGGCTGGATGATAACTACAAGGATGTGGTCTCACGGGGCCGGGACGCAGATCTGACCCTGTGTTGCGGTGGAGAGCGTGCCAACGTCATGACCCTGGCCAGTGATATTCTGGACCGGTTGGCGCCGCTGGCCGAACAGCTCGACGGCTGGAGCGGGGATGGCCGGTACGCTCGGGCGCTTGAGTCCCAGCGCCGCAGTCTCGCTGAAGGGGTGCCTTCCCGGCGAGTGCTGGACGCCATGCGCAGTTCGGGTCTCGGCCACCGCGACTGGGTGATGGATATCTCCCGTCGGCATCAGCAGACCCTCCGGGAGGAATCGCTGGCACCGGATGTCCTGGCGTCTTTCGAGGATATGAGCCGGGTATCGCTCTCTGAACAGGCTGATATCGAAGCCGCAGATACCGTCCCGTTCGAGCGTTTTCTGGCGCATTACCTGCGTTCCTGAGGTCTGGGGCGCCCTTGGTCACACTCGAAGGTGGACCTGCCGCACAGAACGGAAAGGCCGGTTTGTCACGCCTCCGGTCGGCTGTTAGTTTTTGTAACAGAGAGCTGACTCGGAGCGTGTCATGGCAAGGGATATCAAACTCGGCTGGGATGTGGAATCACTGAACAAGGCGTACCGCCAGGGCTATATGGCCGCCTCCATGGGCATGGAGAAGGCCCGCTGCCCGTACCGGGGCGAGGTTGTCATTGCGGCCTGGGAAGCGGGCTGGGAGGACGCCGATGCAACCCGTGAGCAGCCAGCTCAGACGGACGACCTGTTTTCACGGATTGCGTGACCGGGGCGGTTCAACCCCGACCTCTTCAGCTATTTCTGTACTACAAATTCGGTGAACAGCACGCCATCGATCGAGACCCCGGTGTGCTGTTCTTCCAGTATCTTGTTGATCCGCGCCTTCGCCTCTTCCCTCAGGGCTTTCTGGCCATCCATGGTGGTGATGGCGTCTGCATCCGTCTGCTCGCCGAACAGCATCACCAGCGCATTGCGCAGGCTGGGCATGTGGGCCTCAACGGCCGGGCGGACCTCCGCGCTGGACGCCCTCAGCGTCACAGCGGCTTTCAGGTAGGTGACCTTGTTGCCCGGTTTGCCGACGTTGGTGACAAAGGCCGGATCCATTGAGATGTAGTCGGTAACCCCGGGCTCCTCTGCCGGTGTCTCCTCCGGCGAATCCGCTTTCTCTTCTGCCGAGGCCATGGCTGGCGTCAGGGCGTAAAGAAGGGCGACCAGTACGAGAAAGCGTTTTGGCAGACGAATCATAAGCTTGAAGTTCACCATGGTTTAGGGTTTAGTGAGCAGTCGTTGACGGTGTCAACGGTTTGATCCCGAGAATAGCAGGCCATCGGGCTGGTTTCAGGTTTCATTTTTCCTTCGAGGTGCTGTTTTGGCAAGCAGATGGGTCTTTGGTGTCATTTCTCTCGTTTGCGCGACTCTGCTTGGGGTGGCGTTCTACATGGAATATGTAATGGGGCTGGAACCCTGTCCGTTGTGCTGGCTCCAGCGTTTCGGCTTTATGGGGGCGGGCCTGGTCAGTCTACTTGCGTTTCTCCACGGCCCGGTAGCCTGGGGTAACCGGGTTTACGGCTTCCTTCTGGCTCTGACGGCGGGCGCTGGCCTCGGAGTGGCGATTCGCCAGCTCTGGTTGCAGAGTCTGCCAGCGGATCAGGTCCCGGCCTGTGGCCCCTCGGTGGACTATATGCTGGAAGTCTTGCCCTGGAAAGAGGTGCTTGCGACGGCAATCCGGGGGACCGGTGACTGCGCGGAAGTGGTGTGGCGTTTCCTGGGATTGAGCATCCCCGGGTGGACCGCGATCTTCTTCAGTCTGCTGGTGCTGACCGGTCTGTATTTCCTGTTGCGACCGGCCCGGTCACGGGACTGGATCCGCAACTGAAACGGTTGCGGCCCACCGTTGCCTTGGGGTACCTTGAGCTACGAGCAAAGCGTATTTCCTCCCGGTCCCGATGGCCGGAGAAACAAGCGGAGAACAGGCGTCATGTTGGAAAATTGCCGGAATGCCAAGGAGCGGTGGGGTGGTGTAAACAAGCTGATTGATCGCTGGCTTCAGGCACGCCAGGAACTGTTGGTCCGCTATTGTGATCTGACGGGGGAAAAGGATCTCTCCGAGACCGAAGCTCTCAAGCAGAAGTTCGTCGGATTGTGTGAAGTGCTGGTGGACTATGTATCAGCAGGCCATTTCGAGGTTTATGAGCAGCTGATTCAGGAGGCGAGGGAGTTCAACGACGGCGGTCTGGAACTCGCCGCAAAGCTCTATCCCCGGATTCAGGAAACCACCGAAGTGGCGCTCAGTTTCAACGACCGTCTGGACGGACGTCAGTTGTCCGAGGCGGAGATTCGCGGGTTGTTCGATGAGCTTTCACAACTTGGCGAGACGCTCGAAAGCCGGTTCGAGATGGAGGATTTCCTCATTGAGCACCTGCATCGGGCGCACGAAGGGAAAGTGGCGTCAGCCTGACGAACTCAGGCATATAAAAAAAACCCGGTCGGCTGACCGGGTTTTTTGTGCCTTACGACGGTTATTCTGACGCGTTGTCTCCGCCATCGTCGGCGCTGTCATCAGGATTGATGTCCAGCAGCTCCACGTCGAAGATCAGTGTCTCGTTGGGACCGATGGCCCGGTTGCCGCCAGGGCCGTACGCAAGCTCAGCCGGGATGTAGAGCTTGTAGCGAGCCCCTTTGCTCATCAGCTGAAGACCTTCGGTCCAGCCAGGAATGACCTGATTCAGCGTGAAGGTCACCGGCTCGCCACGTTCGCGGGAACTGTCGAATACTTTTCCGGACAACAATTCCCCGGTGTAATGTACCTTGACGGTATCGTCGGCTGCGGGTTTTTCGCCAGTACCTTCCTCGATGACCTTGTACTGCAGGCCGGAGTCGGTGGTCTTGACGCCTTCTTTCTTGGCGTTTTCGGCCAGGAAGGCCTCGCCGGCTTCCTTATTCTTCTGAGCCAGCTCTTCCATCTGCGATTGTTGCTTTTCCTGCACCTGCTTCTGGTAGGTCATCAGCGCTTCTTTGATTTCATCGCGGCTCAGACGTTTAACGTTCTCATCGCCTGAGTTGCCGTGCTGGATGCCTTGCAGGAACTGATCCATCTGGAGATCGGGCAAGTCTTTGCTCATGCGTTCGCCCAGTACCAGGCCCATGCCGTAACTGACCTTCTGTTCGACGGAATCGAGTTTGGGTTGATCCGGCGCCTCCGGCGGCGTTGAACATCCGGCGACAACGCCGGCCATGGCCATTGCTAGCAGGGTTTTCTTCATTTCCAGGTCCTTAACGGTTGGGGTATTGGCGAGGGAATTACGCTCCCCCCTTATCTTTGTTGAACCCCAAAAGGTAGCGGTTTCTGGCAGCAGATGCCACTGAACATGTGTTAAGGATGTTTACGGGTGGTCTAGCTGCCATTACGTCCGGCGCTGGGGCCCATTGTAAACGGGGCGCTGTAGGGGGACTGCCAGTCGGTGTCCGGATCGGGAGGTGGTCCGCCCCCCAGTGATTTTTCCGGGCGTTCGATGGCCAGGGTGTTCCAGGGGCCCTGGGACGGTGGCTGGTCGGCGTAATGCCAGTTGCCTTCGGTATCCTGCCATTTGAAAACGATATCCGGCCCATCGGTGGGCACCGGCGACGGGACCAGGCCTTCGAAGGCCGGTATCTCGTCCGTTTGGGGATCGTCCTGAGTCACCGGTGCGGCCACTTCCTGAGGGTCGTTGATGCCGAAGAAGATCAACAACAGGAGTAACCCAAGCGCCGGAAACGAGATCCGTATGAGCCATTTCATGATCATGGCTTGAAATCTCCTTCGGAGAGCTCGGCCAGAGATCGGGTCAGTATATTCAAACTATCTGAGACCTCACCGGCCTGTTGAGTGCAGGGCGCTGCAGCGGCAAGATTCGTTCTGATCAGCATTTCTCGTCCGTGCATGTCTGTCCCGGTCTGAGTTGTGTTTGTCAGTGCTCGCCACACCAGTGCCAATTCCAGTTGTTCCGCCTGCAATTCAAGAGTTGCGACACTCTGTCGCAACTCACCAGCGGGCCCCGACGTTTTCGGAAGGTTTCTGCGTACGGCCCTTAACGGACCGGTTACACAATCGCGCCACTCTGCTACCGTAGCGTCCTCCTCGCCTGTGTACCGCCGGTTCTGCTGGGCCAGCCAGCCGGCGCAGATCAGGCGTGTGACGCTCCAGCCCTCACCCTGGAGCCGTAGGCAGGTTTGCTGTACGTCAGGATTCTTCCAGACTGCCAAGGCATAACGCCAAAGTGGGTTGTCCGGTTCCAAGTCCCTCGGTACGTGCACGCCGAACCTTTCCTGATTGCTTTACGCTGATAGAATGGATTTATGTTAACGATAACCGATCTCAGTTTACAACGGGGCGGCGTCTGGTTGCTAGAAACCGTAACCTTAACGGTCCAACCCGGCCAGAGAGTCGCCATCGTCGGCGCTAATGGTGCCGGGAAATCCAGTCTTTTCCAGCTCTTGTTGGGCCAGCTGGCCCCGGAGCAGGGCAGTGTATCCCTGCCGGGTGGATGCCGGATCGCTCACATGGCTCAGGAGGTGGCAGCGTCGAACCGTTCCGCCAGGGACTTCGTGCTCGATGGCGATCCTGATCTGCGGAGCCTTGAAGCGGCGCTGGCCCGCGCGGAAGCCGATGGCGATGACCATGCGATCGCTCGTATCCACGGCGAGCTGGACGTCCACGAAGCCTGGTCAGCACCGCGTCGGGCAGAGTCGTTGTTGCGGGGGCTGGGCTTTGCTGATGGCGATGCCGACCGGCCGGTGGCGGCGTTCTCCGGTGGCTGGCGTATCCGCCTCAACCTTGCCCAGGCGTTGATGCGTCCGTCGGATCTTCTGCTGCTCGATGAACCGACCAACCACCTGGATCTGGATGCCTGCCTGTGGCTGGAAAACTGGCTGCGCCGGTATCCCGGAACGCTGCTGTTTATCTCCCATGACCGTGACTTCATGGACCGGGTGGCAACTCATGTGGTGCATTTCGACCATCGCAAACTGGATCTCTACACCGGTAACTACTCGGCCTTCGAACGTCAGCGCAGCGAGCGATTATCGCAGCAACAGGCCAATTATGAACGTCAACAGGCCCGCATTGCCGAAATCCAGCGTTTCGTCGATCGTTTCAAAGCCAAGGCGACCAAGGCCCGGCAGGCGCAAAGCCGGGTGAAGGCGCTTGAACGGATGGAGCGGATTGCACCGGCCCACGTCGATTCGCCGTTCAGTTTCACCTTTCCTATGGCAGAGAAGGTTTCCAATCCCTTGCTCTCCATCCGTAACGGCCGTGCCGGCTATGGCGAGACAGTGATTCTGGACAGACTCAACCTGACGCTGTTGCCGGGCAGTCGTATCGGCTTGCTGGGGCCGAACGGGGCGGGGAAGTCCACACTGATGGATGCGCTCAGGGGCGAGGGAACCCTGCTGGCCGGGGATCGGACCTGCGGTGAACATCTGGCCATCGGGTATTTCGCCCAACACCAGCTTGAATCCCTTGATCTGGATGCCAGTCCGTTTTTGCATCTTCAGCGGCTGGACCCGAAAGCGTCCGAGCAGAGCATCCGTAATTTCCTGGGTGGCTTTGATTTTCACGGGGACGAAGCGCTCAGTCCGATCCGTTCGTTCTCGGGTGGCGAGAAGGCCCGGGTTGCTCTTGCAGTCATTGCCTGGCAGCGGCCTAATCTGTTGTTGCTGGACGAGCCCACCAACCACCTGGATCTCGAGATGCGACAGGCTCTGACCATGGCCCTGCAGAATTTCGAAGGCGCCATTGTGGTGGTGTCTCACGACCGGCATTTGCTGCGCAATACGGTGGATGAGTTCTGGCTGGTGACCGACGGCGGCGTGACGGAGTATGACGGTGATCTGGAGGATTACGAGCGTTGGCTTGCCGACCGCCGGAAAGACCGGGATGACACTGAAGCACCCAAGCGAGACGCCGGTCAGACCTCATCGGCTGGAGCATCGGCGAATGTGGGGGAAAGTTCGGAGGATCGCAAGGCCAGGAAGCGGCAGGAAGCCGAAGTGCGTCGCAGGTTGAGCCCGTACCGGAAGCAACAGGCGACACTCGAGCAGGAGATGGATCGGTTACAGCAGGCACTTAAGGCCCTGGAGTCGGAGTTGGCTGACCCCGCTCTGTATGAGGACGGCGGCCAGTCCCGCCTGACCGAGTTGCTCGCCCGTCAGGCCGAACACAGTCGCCGGCTCGAAGAGACCGAGGCGCAATGGCTTGAAACCAGCGAGACGGTCGAGGCTTTGGAAATGGAGCTGGCGGGCTAACGGCCCCCGATGTCGAGGGTGAAATCCTGCTTGGCCAGATAGTCCCGCTCGTTCTTGAGGTCCGCAAGCGTCAGTGGCCGGTCATCCAGCCAGCCGTCGGGGAAGCTGACGGTCAGTTTGTTGTCTCCGGGTTCGAGGCGAAATGCTGGTGGCGCCTCCATATCCCGGGGATGCTGCAGCAACACCGCGAGGCGAACGAGGATGCAGAGCCGGCGCAAGCGGGTGGCGTCCTCCGGGTCGAGTCCCTCGAAGATCACAGGGGCGAATTTGCGCCGATGTCCCCGGACCAGTGTGGCCAGGTCCCGCTGGAATTGCTGGCTGAACCCGGGAAGGTCGGAGTAGCGAAGCAAATAGGCGCCGTGCTTGTGGTACTGACTGTGAGAGATGGTCAGTCCGATTTCGTGTAGCCGGCAGGCCCATCGCAGGACTTCTTCGTCGGCTGCAGTCCTCAGTTTCCAGGCGTCGGCGACCTGCTCCCAGGCTGCGACGGCCACCGCCTCGACGGCCGCCCCATGCTCCTGATCCACATGGTAGCGCTCCTGGAGTGCGCCGATGGTTCGCTCGCGAACGTCCTCGTGCTGGATCCGGCCGACGATGTCATACAGCAACCCCTCCCGGAGCGCGCCGTCGGCGAATTCCATCTTCTCGATGCCCAGCGACTGGAAGGCGCCCATCAGGATGGCGAAACCGGCGGGGAAAATGTTTTGCCGATCCGCCCGGACACCCAGCTCGCCAAGCTTTTCAGTTTTGCCCATGTCCACCAGGCGCCGCCGTAATTCCTGCATCGCCGGACGGGTGATCGTACCGTCGGTCAGTTTGAGAGAGCCCAGCACGCTGGCAATCGCCTTGATGGTGCCCGAGGAGCCCACCACGCTTTGCCAGCCGGCGGACCGATAATGCTGGCGAATGTTCAGCAGCTCCTGTTCGGCATGGGTCACCGCCCTGTCCATTTGCTTGCGCGTAATCCTGCCGTCCGGGAAATACCGGTGTCGGAACGAGACGCAACCCATATGCAGGCTTTCCAGGTGCAGGGGTTCAAACCGCTGGCCGATGATGAATTCAGTACTGCCCCCGCCGATATCGATCACCAGCCGCCGGCCGATGTCATCGGACAGGGTGTGGGAGACCCCAAGATAGATCAGTCGGGCTTCTTCGCGACCAGCGATGATTTCGATGGGGCAACCGAGAACCTCCTCGGCCCGGTTGATGAATTGGTGAGCATTCCGTGCGACGCGTAACGCGTTGGTGCCGACTACCTGGACGGCGTCGGCTGGCATGCCTCTCAGACGCTGGGCAAACCGGCTGAGGCACTCCAGTGCCCGTTGCTGGGCTTCCTCGGTCAGCCGGTTGTACTGATCCAGCCCGGCGCCGAGCTGGACCTTTTCTCCCATCTTCTCGAGTGTCCGGATCTCTCCGTGAACCAGGCGGGCCACCACCATGTGAAAGCTGTTGGAGCCCATGTCGATGGCCGCGAGTGTCTGCGGGCCCGTTACCTCGTTTTCGGCATTGGAATCGGCCGTCACGTCAGGGGGAATCCTTGTCAAAGGGAACTTGCCCGGTACTATAAGCCATCTTTCTCGGGGCTGTCAGTACCGAAGAATAGCGAATACGGGACGATCTTGACCGGGGTCAGGCCTGTCCCTGAAAGTGATCGGTAGCATCACTGCGGGTTGTACTGCTTCACATCGGGATGATCATTCGCGTAAAGTATGCCGTAACAAAAACGAGGGTGAACGGTTGTCTGTCCGACAGCCTTCAGCATCAGTCAACAGCATCCCGGAGACGATTGAATCGCGCAACGGCGCACTTTCTGTCACAGGGTTGCCTGAATCAGGAAAAGGTAATGAGCGGAAATATCGTAAACGTCACCGACGCTTCTTTCGAGCAGGATGTACTGAAATCCGACGTTCCCGTACTGGTGGACTACTGGGCCGAGTGGTGTGGCCCGTGCAAAATGATTGCACCGGTTCTCGAAGAAGTGGCCGAAGAGTACGAAGGCAAACTGAAAGTCTGCAAGCTGAACATCGACGAAAATGAGCAGACACCGCCCAAGTTCAACATCCGTGGTATCCCGACCCTGATGCTGTTCAAGAACGGCAACGTGGATGCAACCAAGGTGGGAGCGCTGTCCAAGTCGCAGCTGGCTGCCTTCCTTGACAGCAACCTCTGATCGGATTGCTGAATACGGAAACCGCCCCTGAAGCTGCTTCACGGGCGGTTTTTTATTGCTATGAATAACACTGGAGATACCCGCATTATCGGGCTTCTGCTGGCCGGTGGTCAGGGGACCCGCATGGGCGGTCGTGACAAGGGGTGGGTTGAGTATCGCGGCCGGCCAATGGCGCAGTGGGTATTCGAGGCGCTTGCGCTGACCTGTTCTCCGGTACTCATCAGCGCCAATCGGTCGCTGGACCGTTACGAGGCCCTGGCGCCTGGCCTGGTCTTTGAGGATTTCCCTGAAAACCTGGGGCAGGGCCCGCTGGCGGGCCTGCTTCGTGGTCTTGTCGCTGCCGAAACGCTGGGTGCAACGGCGGTTATGGTCAGCCCCTGCGATACGCCGGACATTACGCCGACGCTGTGCCGCACCCTGGTTGAAGCCTGGCAATCCCGGCCCTGCCGGCCGATCCTGGCAGAGAGCGAGGGGCGCATCCATCCGCTTCACGGTGTCTACCCGGTTGCGCTTGCCGAAACGCTGGCGGAGACCTTGCGGACAGGTGAGCGGCGAGTCATGGGCTTTGCCCGCTCTGTTGGCGCTGAAGGCCTGTCCCTGCCCGGTTCGGAGGCCCTGTTCCATAACCGGAATCGCCCGGAAGATATGGGTTAAGCCTCCCCGGATTGGCCCGTCAAGACAGGCCGCTCTTTGAAATTGCCGGACACCATCCTTATCCTCGGTCAGGCAAAGAATGGAATCGGAACTCACTCAACAGTTCAAACGCGAACAGGAGAGCGTTTATGTCATTGAAAGACGAATTGGTTCGGAAAGTAGAGTCTCAGCTTGAAGCCTGGGAAAAGGAAGCCGATTCACTGAAAGCCCAGGCCGAGGCAAAACAGGCCGATGCGGAAAGCGAAAAGGCCAGTGCAGAGCTTCGGCAAAGCGCTTCGGATGCACTCAATTCCATCGATGAGAAGATTTCTCAGGGACGGGAAAAGCTGGAAGAGCTGAAACAGAGCAGCGAAGACAGCGTGGAGTCGTTCCGATCCCAGGTCTCGGACCTGATTGATCCGGATCGCAAAAGCTGATTCCCGGTAACAGGCCCAGTCGGCTCGTCCCCATACTCGCGGGGGCGAGCCCGCCGTCATTTTGTTCCCGCTATTCCCACCTTGATGATCGCGCCCGATCACCCGCCTTCTGCTCCACCCAATGTTCGCCTTCCGACGTGATTTCTTTTTTCCAGAAAGGGGCAGAGGTCTTGAGGGCGTCCATGATGAATTCGCAGGCCTTGAACGCGTCGCCGCGATGGGCACTGCAAACGCCGACAAAGACGATCTGGTCGCTCAATGCGAGCTGCCCCACCCGGTGGATTACCCGGGCCCTGCGGACATCCCAGCGTTGCGTGGCCTCATCGATCAAACCCTGGATTACCTGTTCGGTCATGCCGGGATAATGCTCCAGATACAGGCCGTGCACGTCCTTCAGGTCGCCGCTGTCCCGCACCAGCCCGGTAAACGTCACAATGGCTCCGGTTCCGGGGCCACTATCCCGGAGCGCCTGGTATTCGGCGGCCGGATCAAAATCGTGAGTCTGGACCGAGATCATCTCAACCTCCCGTTACCGGCGGGAAAAACGCGACTTCATCGCCGGCCTGGACGCGGGTTGATGGCCTGGCCATGGTCTGGTTCACGGCAATCATGACGGGCTGCCCGCCCTGAAGTTGTGACCAGGCGCCGCCCCGGGCCGCGAGTTGTGTAAGCAGATCCCCGGCCGTCAGGCCCGGTTCCGCCGGCAACTCAAGGGCCTCGGTGTCCAGCTCTTCCCGGAGTCTTGCGAAGAAACGCACGGTTAAGGTTTCGTTGCTCATGATCAACCCAGCAATTCGTTGAATGAATAATACGTTAGCAGATTGCCCGGTTTGACCGTGGTGTTTTCCGGAACCACGGCCAGGCCGTCTGCCCAGCAAGCGGAACTGAGTACGCCGGAGCTCTGGTTCGGAAAGGCCTCGATGGTCGTTTTACCGTTGAGAAGCGCCTTCCTGGCCCGGACAAACTCACGGCGTACGGACGGCGCCGGCACCTCGAAGCCAGCGGGCAGTCTTTCGCCCACCGGGGGCGTCGTCGCCCGTCCCTGACACCGACGGATGTAGGGCATCCCCACCACGAGGAACGTCACCAGAACCGCCGCGGGATTGCCCGGTAGCCCCAGGACCGGGGTGCCGCTGATCGAGCCGAAAGCCAGCGGCTTGCCCGGTTTGATCGCGAGTCGCCACAGTGAAAGACCGCCCCGGGCTTCAAGCACGGCACGCACATGGTCTTCCTCGCCCACGGACACGCCGCCGCTGGTGATGATCAGATCGGCAGAGGATGCCGCCCGGGAAAGGGTTTCGACGGTGGCTTCGCGGGTGTCTTCCAGCGTCTCGCACAGCACCACTTCGCATCCGGCTTCTTCGAGAAGACCCAGAAGCGTGAAGCGGTTGGTGTTGTAGATCTGTCCCGGCTTCAGCGGTTCGCCCGGCTCGACGAGTTCGTCTCCGGTGGTGAGTATTGCCACCCTCAGAGGTGCGGTCACGGTGACATGGGCCATGCCCATGGATGCCAGCAGTCCCATCTCCTGTGGGCGAATACGGGTGCCTCGGGGCAGAGCCTGGTCGCCCTGTCGGAGATCCTGGCCGCGCTTGCGAATATTCTGGCTCGGTTCGACGGCTGCCAGCACCCGAATGCCCGAATCCGTGACCTCGACACGCTCCTGCATAACCACCGCATCGGCGCCCTCGGGAATTTCCGAACCGGTGAATATCCGGGCGGCGCTTCCGGGTGCCAGGGGCAAGGGGGCAGTGCCTGCAGGGATGCGGTCGGACACCGGGATCGGCTGCTCTTCGGCGAGATCCGCGTGGCGGATGGCGTAGCCGTCCACCGCGCTGTTGTCGGCCGGAGGGACGTCGGCCGGCACAAGGCAGGGCTCCGCGAGTATTCGGCCCAGAGCCTCGGTCAATGGCACGGTTTCGGTCCGGTCAATGACCGGTGCCTGAGCCAGTATGTGTTCAAGCGCCGTTTCGACGGGCGTCAGCTGTGAGCCAGCCATGCATCTCTCCTGTTATTTGATCGCACGAGTGCCGATGACGTCCTGCAGGCGGGAGAAGGCTTCATTCTGTGGTTTGCGAAGCACGAGGGCCGTAAAGTTGCAGGGCTTGTGCCGGCTGTCGAGCTGGGACTTCAGTATGCCATTCCAGCCGGTTCGGCAGGCGCCGGTCGATCCCGGCAGGCAGAAGATGACCGTGTGGTTGGCCAGCCCGCCGAAGGCCCGTGACTGAATGGTCGAGGAGCCGATTTCCTCTGCCGACAGGCGGCGGAATTCTTCGCCGAAGCCGTCTATGGTCTTGTCGAGCAGTGGGGCCACCGCTTCGGGCGTACTGTCCCGTTCGTGGAAGCCCGTGCCTCCGGTGATAATCACCACGTGAATCTCGGGGTCGGCAATCCAGCCCGACATCAGGGCGCGCACCAGGTAAACGTCGTCGGGCAGAATACGGCGGGCGACCAGTTGGTGGCCCGCTTCGACCGCGCTGTCTTCCAGAAACTGGCCGGAGGTGTCCTGCTCTGGTCCACGGGTGTCCGAAACGGTCAGGATCGCGATGTTCAGCGATTTGAGTTCAGTTGTAGGTTCACTGCTCATGGTTCGGCTCCGAAAGCTGAAAAAACAAAAGATAATAGGTCCAGTATCCGCACTGGGGACCTTTTAGGGAAGGGAGTAACCCATGAGAGGGAGGTCGGATATCCTCCTCATGGCAGGAATTTGGCGTATTTTCGAGCGGTGCACTTGACATTCGCTGTCAAGGTGGTCGATGATCCGTCTTGCCCGGAGAACGGATGTTCCCACTCTACTGGCTTCAGCAAACTATTCCGGATTTCATCTTCCCCGGGTTGCTCCATCTGGCCAGCACCTGTTTCAGCACTTATTTGTTCAATTCGTTCAGGGGCGCCCCTGTCATTCCAATAGTCGTTTATTTCCATTCCTGAAAATCCAACAAACTATGAATCTTACTGAACTCAAGCAGAAATCCGTGCCCGAATTGCTCGAAATTGCGCAAGAGATGGGCCTCGATAACCTGGCTCGTTCGCGCAAGCAGGATGTGATTTTCACGATCCTCAAGAAGCATGCGAAAAGCGGTGAAGACATCTATGGCGACGGTGTACTGGAAATTCTGCAGGACGGATTTGGCTTCCTCCGTTCCGCGGACGCCTCCTACCTTGCCGGTCCGGACGATATCTACGTCTCGCCCAGCCAGATTCGCCGATTCAACCTGCGTACCGGTGATACCATCGCCGGTAAGATCCGGCCACCGAAAGACGGGGAGCGTTATTTTGCCCTGTTGAAGGTCAACGAAATCAATTTCGACAAGCCGGATAACGCCCGCAACAAGATTCTGTTCGAAAACCTGACTCCCCTGTTCCCGCAAGAACGGCTGATGCTGGAAGCCGGGAATGGCAGTACCGAGGACCTCTCCTCGCGGGTCCTGGATCTGGTGGCCCCCATCGGCAAAGGCCAGCGTGGCCTGATCGTCTCGCCGCCCAAGGCAGGTAAGACGCTGCTGATGCAGGGGATTGCGCAATCGATTACCCGTAACAATCCGGAATGTCACCTGATGGTACTGCTCATCGACGAGCGTCCGGAGGAAGTGACCGAAATGCAGCGCACCGTTCGTGGAGAAGTGGTCGCGTCCACCTTCGACGAGCCGCCTGCCCGTCACGTTCAGGTGGCTGAAATGGTCATCGAGAAGGCCAAGCGGCTGGTTGAGCACAAGAAGGACGTGGTGATCCTGCTGGATTCCATTACCCGTCTCGCCCGTGCCTACAACACCGTGATTCCGTCCTCCGGCAAGGTGCTGACCGGTGGTGTGGACGCCCACGCCCTGGAGAAGCCGAAGCGGTTCTTTGGTGCGGCGCGTAACGTCGAGGAAGGCGGCAGCCTGACGATCCTGGCCACCGCGCTGGTGAATACCGGTTCCAAGATGGACGAGGTGATCTACGAGGAGTTCAAGGGCACCGGTAATATGGAAGTGCACCTGGACCGTCGGATCGCCGAGAAACGTGTTTACCCGGCGATCAACATCCGCAGTTCCGGTACCCGGCGGGAGGATCTGCTGATGTCCGAAGCCGATATCCAGCGAGTGTGGATTCTGCGCAAGCTGCTGCATTCCATGGATGACGACACTGCGGCCATCGAGTTCCTGCTGGACAAGCTCAAGGACACGAAGACCAACGACGAGTTCTTCCAGTCCATGAAACGTCGTTAACCGGCTTTTTGGCGCTTGAGCCTGCGGGGGCGGGCAGTGACGGGGAAAGTCTCCCCGGACACGCCGTGAATACGTCCCTGTAGGCTTGGTCTTGCCATCCCTGGCAAGACACAGTCCGGGGAAACTTTCCCCGCCACTGCTGACCAGACAGCGTGCGCGCTTTGCCCAAATTCCCACCTCGCGCCGTCACTGCACCGGCAGTCCAGGAGACGAGTTACTCCGTACCTACAGGCCGATCAAGAACGGAGCACACGATGAAATACAACGACCTGCGTGACTTCATCAACCAGCTGGAGAAGCTGGGCGAGCTCAAGCGCATCAGCGTGGAAGTCGATCCCCACCTGGAAATGACCGAGATCTGCGACCGTACCCTGCGGGCCGGCGGGCCGGCGTTGTTGTTCGAGAATCCCAAGGGCTACGACATGCCGGTTCTGGCGAACCTGTTTGGAACACCGAAGCGGGTGGCGCTGGGGATGGGGCAGGAGAATGTGACCGCGTTGCGTGAGGTCGGCAAGCTGCTGGCCTTTCTCAAGGAGCCGGATCCGCCCAAGGGGTTCAAGGACGCCATCGAGAAGCTGCCGATCTTCAAGCAGGTCATGCGGATGAGCCCCAAGGTGCTTCGCTCGGCCCCCTGTCAGGAAGTGGTTATCGAGAAAGATCAGGTGGATCTGTACCAGATCCCGGTTCAGCATTGCTGGCCCGGGGATGCCGGGCCGCTGGTGACCTGGCCGCTGGTGATTACCCGCGGGCCGCACAAGGAACGGCAGAATCTGGGTATCTATCGTCAGCAGGTGATCGGGCGTAATCGCCTGATCATGCGATGGCTCAGCCATCGTGGTGGCGCGCTGGATTTCCGCGAGTTCCAGAAAGCCAATCCCGGCAAGCCTTATCCCGTCGCCGTGGCGCTCGGGGCAGACCCGGCGACGATTCTGGGCGCGGTAACGCCAGTACCGGATTCCCTGTCGGAGTATGCATTTGCCGGTCTCCTGCGGGGCAGTCGGACCGAGCTGGTCAAGGCGGGGCTCAGCGACCTTCAGGTGCCGGCAAGTGCCGAGATCGTGCTGGAAGGGTTTATCTATCCGGACGATACGGCACCGGAAGGACCGTTCGGGGACCATACCGGCTATTACAACGAGGTGGATGAGTTCCCGGTGTTTACCGTGGAGCGGATCACCCACCGGCGGGAGCCGATTTACCACAGCACCTACACCGGTCGTCCGCCGGATGAGCCGGCCATTCTGGGTGTGGCACTGAATGAAGTGTTCATTCCCATCCTGCAGAAGCAGTTTCCGGAAATTGTCGATTTCTATCTGCCGCCGGAAGGCTGTTCCTACCGGCTTGCCGTAGTAACGATGAAGAAGCAGTATCCCGGCCATGCCAAGCGGGTCATGATGGGCGTATGGTCATTTCTCAGGCAGTTCATGTACACCAAGTTCGTGATCGTGACCGATGACGATGTGAATGCCCGTAACTGGGAAGACGTGATCTGGGCGATCACAACGCGGATGGACCCGGTCCGGGACACCACGATGGTGGAAAATACGCCGATTGATTATCTGGATTTTGCCTCGCCGGTGTCCGGTCTTGGCTCGAAGATGGGGATGGATGCCACCAATAAATGGCCCGGGGAAACCGACCGGGAATGGGGTGAGCCCATCACCATGTCCGACGACGTCAAGCAGCGGGTGGATGACATCTGGGACAGCCTGGGCATTGAAATTCCGGGTCAGCGCCCCGATTGAGAAGGAGAGTCATTTGTATCGAGTGACTCTTCATCCGTCGGGGCTCGGATTTTCGTCAGAAGCAGACGTTGATCTCCTGAGTGCGGCGGTTCGGTCCGGTATTGCCGTTCCGTCAGCCTGTCGCAATGGGGTCTGTGAGCTCTGCGAAGCGTCTCTGTTATCCGGGCGGGCCCTGAATACCCGAAAAAATCTTGAACTATCGGTTGGCGAGCGCCTGATGATGTGCCGGACCCGGGCGCTGGCTGACCTTGAACTGGAGATAGCCGCTGTTATGGCAGCAGGAAACAATCAGCCTCGTAAGGTGCAGGCGAAAGTGGTGAGCGTTCGGTCCATCAGTCACGATGTGTACCGCGTTGAACTGGACATTCCCCGGCGCCAGGACCTGTCGTTTCATGCAGGTCAGTATCTGTCCGTGAATTTGCCGGGCGAGGATCCCTGCTATTTTTCCATTGCCTCCAGCCCCTCTGCACACACCATTGAGCTGCATATCCAGGCGTCACCGGACTGGGGATCGGCCCAGAAAGTGGTGGATGCCCTCACGTCCGGTCGGGATGTGACGGTGGAGTTGCCCCATGGCAAGGCGTGCCTTGCGAACGCTCCCGAAAAGCCGGTATTGCTGGTGGCGGCGGGCACGGGATTCGCGCAGATGAAGAGCCTGGTGGATTATCTGCGGGAAACCGGTTTTTCTCACCCGATCAAGCTGTATTGGGGCGTGCGCAAGCACGAAGATATGTATCTCAGATCCCTGGCCCAGCAGTGGGAGCAGGACTGGCCGCCATTCACCTTCCTGCCTGTGGTGGGGGATGACGAGGACAATGACTGGAGCGGCCACCACGACCAGCTGGTTCGCGCAGTCCTGGCGTCGGGAATGGACTGGCAACGGGTGGAAGTCCATGCCAGTGGCTCGCCCACAATGGTCTACACCCTCATGGATGCGCTCGTGGAGGCCGGATTGCCGCAGGGAGCTTTCTTCTCGGATGTGCTGGAATACGCGCCGAGGGGCTGACAAACCACTTGTCAGCGTGAAAAGGGGGTCAGATGAATTCTCATCTGACCCCCTTTTGTTCCCGGCTTCGGTCAGGCCCGGGGCATTGGCAGTTCGGGCAGCCCGTTGTCCTGTTCCAGACCCTGCATCAACAGCTTGATGCTGGCTTCTTCGTCACCCATATGGGCGTTCAGGCGGCTAAGCTCTGCCAGGGTTTCCCGGCTCCTTCTCAGCCGCAGACTGGTTTCAAAGTACTCCCGGGCTTTTCCCCACAACTCGTTTCGCAGGCTGAGCCGTCCCAGCGCCAGCAGCAGTTCGGCGTTGTTGGGACGATCCTTGAGCCACTGTTCGGCAAGCAGCAGTTGCTCGTCAGGCTTGTGGCCTTCAATGCGGCCATACAGGTTGATCAGTTCGTCGCTCCAGTGATTCCGGAGCACCTTGCGCAACAGGGTTTCTGCCTGGCCTTCGTCACCCAGTCCGGCCAGGAGTCGGGCGTAGTCCCGGATCGTGTGTTCATCCCGGCGAAGGAACCCCGGTAACTCGTCCCAAAGCCGGGTGAGCGGTTCGAGGGAGGCGTCGGGGTTGTCCTTGCGTTGCCGTCTGCATTCCTCGGCTGCCTGTTCCAGCAGGTTGTGCCAGGCTTCCCGTTCCAGTTCGTGGAGTTCGTCCTCGGGAATCACATTCCGCTTCTTCAGCTCCGGGAGCAGTTTTGCCAGTTCCCGCCAGTCTTCCAGCCGGAAGTAGGTGTTCTTCAGCAGCTTCAGGACGAACGGATGGTTCGGGGATTGTTTGCGTAACCGGATCAGCGTGGCCAGTGCCTGCTCCAGCCGGTTTCCGGCCAATTGCAGCTGGGCTTGGGTAATGCCTACGGCCAGATCCGAACCGGGGGTACTCTCGAAGGCTTTGCGTAGCAGGTCATCCACGGCTTCATGGTCGCCGGACTCGAACGATGCCTGGGCAGCCGCAAGGTAATTGATCAGCGGTGTATCGGCTCGGCTGGCGGCAGAGGTCAGCAATTTGCGGGCCCTTGGCCAGTTGCCCTCGGCCAGTGCCAGCAGGCCCTGGGTGGTGCGTCGACGGGCCCGACGCTCGTTGCTCCGGGCCAGCCAGGTGGCGACAAGGCCGGTGCCCCGGCGGAACCGACGGAGCAGATTAATGCCGACGACGGCAAGCCCGACCAGGGCGATGAACAGTCCCAGTCCCACCCAGAAGTTGGTTTCCACCAGATAATGGCCCAGGCTGATCCGGATATAGCCGAGGTCGTACTGCAGCCCGAGAGCCAGCCCGGTGCCGATCAGCAGGGCGAGCAGAATGATCAGCAGGAGGCGAATCATGACGGGTTGCCTCCGGTATCAGCGGCCTTCTCCTGCTGCTGGCTTCCATTGTCAGCGGGGTCAGCGCCCCGGCCAGCCAACCGGCGCTTGAGAAGCTGCAACGAATGGCTGATGTCCGGGAGCTCCGGGTCAATGTTCCGGCCGGAGAGTTCCGACAGGGTGTTGTCGAGCGCCTTAACCTTCGGATTCTCCGGGTTGTACCAGTCGGCCACCGCCGATGAGGCTTTTGCCAGGGCCCGCTCGTAAAGCGCCTGGTTGCCGCGGAGAACCGCCATCTCGGCCTCTTCGAGCATCAACTGGAGGTTCAGGCGGGCATAAGCGCTCTGATCCGGTGAGAGCAGAGGCTTGACCGTTTCGTCCAGTCGGCGTACCACGACGACGCGCGAGAGGGTATCGGTAAACTGGTTCCAGGCACGGGTCAACATGCCGGGTCCGCCTTCCGCCGGAGCCGTATTGTCCTGTGCCTGGGAGGGCACGAAACCGGGAGCGGACTCGTGAATCAGCGCCTGGTCGGTCAGTTGGTGGACGCTGTCGATGGCAGCCTCAAGCGTCAGGTAAAGCCCGGTGCGGTCGATATTCTCTATGCCCTTCAGGGCCATCAGCTCTTTTGCCAGTTGCTGGCGTACCGGGTAGACGCCGACGTCGTCGGACTCCGCCAGTACCTGGTCCGCGGACTTCAGCGCCGACATGGCACCCCGGATGTCTTTCTCGATCTGCAGTCGCTGATTACCGATCCGCAGGAGGTATTCGGCTTCCGCCAGAAGCCAGTCAGTGCGGGTCCGGTTACCGGCTTCGAGCAGGGTCTGGGCATTATGGTCGATCTGGCGTTGCTGGGTCGCAATCAGCTCCCGCTGGGCCGCAAGCTTGTCCTCAAGGGACTGGAGGCGCTGGCTTTGCTGGTTCCCCCGGTCTCCGTAGAGGTTTTCCAGCTGGCGGGTGTCCTGTTGCAGGGTCTGCAGGCTCTGGACGGTCGCCTGGTGGCGCTGCCATTGCTGCCAGTTCCAGAGTGCCAGGGCGATTGCGATGACCAGGGCCAGCACCGTTACCAGCCAGAGTGGCCAGAGTTTTCTCGGCTTTGGCGGGGTTTGCTGAATGGGGGCGGGGAGTTGATCGGTTGATTCTGTCACGGGCGTCCTTACTTGTTATTTCCGGCACCACCGTTTCTGCCGTCCAGCGTTGCTGCAACAGTGGCTACGATATCGGCATCGGCAAGACTGACTGGTACACACCATCGGGTAAATCCCGCAGCCCGGGCACGTTGTGCGACACGGTCGGCGGGAACGATCAATAATCTATCGTATAGATTATGGCCGCTCTTCGCACATAGTGCGATGAGATTATCCAGGGTTTCGCCGGACAGGGCCACGATGGCGTCCGGTGAGAAGTCCCCCAAGACCTTCCGGATGTCTTCCTGAGCGTAGTCAGGACAATAGCGGCGGTAGAGTGGCAGAGCCGTGACGGTTGCGCCCCGGGCCTCCAGGGTTTCACGGATCAGTTCACGACCATTGTCGCCCCGTGCCAGAAGGATCTTCTCACCAGCAACCTGGCGCAGGGAAGCCAGAGCCAGAAGGGCTTCGCTGGTCCAGCCCTCGGCGGGTTGCCGTACGGACAGGCCATGGCTCGCCAAAACCTTGGCTGTGCCCGCGCCCACTGCGTACCAGCGAATGCCAACGGGAATCTGCGGCCACCAGGTGTCGATTTCCTCCAGCAGTCGCCGGGCGGCGAAGGGGCTGACGGCAATGACGTGCGAGTATCGGTCCAGATCCAGGAGAATGTTGCGGCTCTCCGGGGTCTCTGGCAGAGCCTCCCTTGCCATGAGGGGCAGTACGCGGGTTTCCGCTCCGGCGGTCCGGAACGCATCTGCCAGTCTCGAGGCTTCAGGCTCCGGCCGACAGATCAGGATCCGGCGGCCGGTGAGCTGTGGCCGTTCAGCGAGGGGTGTGGCCATAGATTTCAGCCAGTACCTTGTCGGCGCCCAGGGCCAGGAGGTCTTCGGCCAGTTCTCGGCCGAGTCGCTCGCCTTCGCTGCGCGGTGCACGCCCCTCGACACGGAAGATCTGCTGGCCGTCAACGGAGCCCACGAGTCCCCGAAGCCAGAGGGTGTCTTCATCCTCGAGCAGGGCATACGCGGCAATCGGTACCTGGCATCCGCCTTCGAGACGCCGGTTAAGCGCCCGTTCCGCCTTCACACGGTCGGCGGTGTCGGCATGATTCAGTGGCGCAATCAATTCCAGCAACTCGGTGTCATCGACCCGACACTCGATGCCCAATGCCCCCTGTCCCACAGCCGGCAGTGAAATCACGTCCGGCAGGCAGTAACGGATTCGGTTGTGGAATCCGAGGCGTTTCAGGCCGGAGCTCGCCAGCACAATGGCGTCGTAGTCGTGCGCGTCCAGTTTCGCCAGGCGGGTGTTCACGTTGCCCCGGAGTACCTTGATCTGCAGGTCCGGCCGATAGGCCCGCAGTTGCGCTTCCCGGCGAAGGCTGGCGGTTCCTACAACAGCGCCCTCGGGCAGCGCATCGACAGTTTCGTAGTGGTTGCTGACAAAGGCGTCGGTGGGGTCTTCCCGCTCACAGATGGCGACGAGCCCGAGGCCTTCCGGGAATTCCATGGGCACGTCTTTCATGGAGTGCACCGCCAGATCGGCCCGGCCGTCCAGCATGGCTTCTTCCAGTTCCTTCACGAACAGGCCCTTGCCGCCGATCTTGGCCAGCGGAACATCGAGGATCTTGTCGCCCTGGGTCTTGATCTTGACCAGTTCCACGGTGACGCCATCGTGCAGCTGTTCCAGTTCGGATTTGATGTGTTCCGCCTGCCACAGCGCGAGGGCGCTGCTGCGGGTTGCGATGCGAAGGGTACGTTTGGACATGGCACTCACTGTCGGTTGGAAAAATGTTCGCCAAGGTTAACGTGTGACGGCAGAAATGTCCCGTAGGGATGGCCGCAGTCAGCCCGGCTGATGGTCCTGCAGCCACTGTCGGACGTCGGCGGCGTGGCGGCGGCTGGCGGCCAGTCGCTGCGGACGGTCGCGCAGCACCACGACATTCTGGCCTTCCGGTGTGCGCTCCAATGCCCTGATGAAGCGGACACCGACCAGGGTGTTGCGGTGAATACGCAGCAGTTGTTCCGGGTAGCTGGCCTCCAGCTCCTTGAGGGTGTAATCCGACACGGTCTCACCACCGGTGTGATGAATGGTGACGTATTTCTGATCGGCCTCGCAGAACCGGATGTCGTTCAGCTCGATCAATTCGGTTCCACGATGGGTGCGAACCGCCAGTTGCTCGCCCTTTGACGGCATGGTGCTGGTCAGCTTATGGCGCTGGACCCGGTTGACGCGTCCGGCCTTGGCCAGGGCCTCCGCCAGGGCTTCCTTGCGCACCGGTTTCAGCAGGTACGCCGTGGCCTGCACATCGAACGCCTGAATCGCATAGTGATCGTAGGCCGTGCAGAAGATAACCGCCGGCGGGTGTTCCAGGTTCTGCAGTCGAGCCGCCGCTTCCATGCCATCGAGCCCCGGCATCCGGATGTCCAGCAGCAGGATGTCGGGCTCCAGTTCGGCCACCTGCTTCAGGGTTGTGTCGCCGTCGGCGGCCTCGCCGCAGACGCGATAGCCGGGAAGGTCCTCCAGCAGGCGCCGGATCCGCTCCCGGGCCAGCGGTTCATCGTCCGCGATCAGAATGCTCAGCGTCGGGGTTGCTGTACCCGTCATGGCGTTTGTTCACCTCCCTTGTCGCCGATAGCGGATTGCTGGCTCACCGTCCTGCGAGGCAGTCGCAGCGTCACAGTATAGATCGACTCGTGCTGGCTGTGTTTGAGCACGGCCGGCTCGCCGAACAGTGCCTGCAGCCGGGACTGGATGTTGGCGAGGGCCACGCGATTGCCGCGATGACGTCGTTGATCGTGCTCCGGCGCCGGGTTCTGAACAATCAGGTACACAAACTCCTGTCGTCGGGAAACCTCGATCCGCACGGTGCCTCCCTCGGGCCGGGGCTGGATGCCGTGATAAATGGCGTTTTCAATCAGGGGCTGAAGGGTCAGCGGCGGAATCGCCTGCTGTTCGAGTCCCGGTGTAACTGCCCACTCCACCTTCAGCCGGTCGCCCAGGCGCAGAGCCTCTATGGCAAGGTAGCGATGGCACAGGGCCAGTTCACGGGCCAGGGGGATAAGCTGATCGGAGGTGCGCAGGCTGGCCCGGAACAGTTCCGACAGGTCCAGTACCGCTTCCTCCGCCTGCTCCGGTCGGGTCGCAATCAGGCTGGCGATGGTGTTCATGCTGTTGAACAGGAAATGAGGCTGGATGCGGGCCTGCAATGCCGCCAGCCGGGCGCCCATTTCCGCTTCCCGTTGTTGTTGCCACTGGTGCTGGAGGTAAAAATACCGCAGTACCATCAATACGATCAGAAGGGCGAGTAGCAGCTTTTTGGCAATGGTTTGCCAGGCAATGGCATCGGGTATCGGATTGAGCACGCTGTTGGCAAACAGGCTGAAGGCAAACACGTCGGCGAGCACGATGGCCACGATCAGTACCGTCGCGCGGGGTGTGCCCATTCGGGCCAGTTTCGGCCGCAACAGGCAGATCAGGGCTGCGCTTGTCAGGGTCGTCCACTGGACAAACAGCGACAGCAATCCGAAATAGTTCCAGTCGATCCAGGCGGTTTCCGCCTGCACGATGGCCATGACCAGGACCAGCAGCTCACTGGTCAGCAGCAACAGGAAAACCGCCCGCACCCGGCACAGGTCCGGGACGTAGAAGTCTTGGGTGGTCACACTTTTGTCCCCGTTCAGGGGTGTCTCCTTTGCGACGGTCAGAATGGTATACTCCCGCGACATCAAATGTACCCGTTGCCCGAGATGATGCCGGGCTGTGAGCAGGAAAGATAGACCATGACGGATCAGAAAAAGTCTGACCAGACCACATCCTCCGAAAAACCCTGGGGCGGGCGCTTCAGCGAGCCCACCGATGCCTTCGTCGAGCGATTTACCGCCTCTGTCGGGTTTGACCAGCGGCTGTATCACCATGACATCACCGGCTCCATCGCCCACGCCACCATGCTGGCGGAAGTTGGCGTGCTGACCACCGATGAGCGGGATCAGATCGTGGAGGGCCTGAAAGCGGTCAAGGCCGATATCGAGGCTGGCGCGTTCCAGTGGTCGGTCAGCCTTGAGGATGTCCACATGAACATCGAGGCCCGCCTGACCGACCGGATCGGCATCACCGGCAAGAAACTCCATACCGGACGCAGTCGCAACGACCAGGTTGCCACCGATATCCGTCTGTATCTGCGGGACGAAATCGACGTCATCGCCGAAGAGTTGCGGCGCCTGCAGACGGGTCTGCTGGATCTGGCCGAGCGGGAAGCCGATACCATCATGCCCGGTTTCACCCACCTGCAGACGGCCCAGCCGGTGACCTTCGGCCATCACTTGCTGGCCTGGTACGAAATGCTGGTCCGTGACGGTGAACGGCTCCAGGATTGTCGCAAGCGGGTCAACGTGATGCCCCTGGGTGCCGCGGCTCTCGCGGGCACTACCTATCCCATCGATCGTGCCATGACGGCCCGTCTGCTCGGTTTTGACCGGCCGACCGAGAACAGCCTCGATTCGGTGAGCGACCGGGATTTTGCCATCGAGTTCTGCAGCTTCGCAGCCCTGCTGATGACCCACCTGTCCCGTTTCAGCGAGGAACTGGTGCTCTGGACCTCCGCCCAGTTCGACTTCATCGATCTGCCGGACCGGTTCTGCACCGGGTCATCCATCATGCCGCAGAAGAAAAATCCGGATGTGCCCGAGCTGGTGCGCGGCAAGACCGGCCGGGTGAACGGCCACCTGATCAGCCTGCTGACCCTGATGAAAAGCCAGCCGCTGGCGTACAACAAGGACAACCAGGAGGACAAGGAGCCGCTGTTCGATACCGTGGATACCATCAAGGGTTGTCTCAAGGCCTACGCCGACATGATCCCGGCGATTCGCGCCAAGGCGGATAACATGCGGGTGGCGGCCAAGCGCGGCTTCTCGACGGCTACCGATCTGGCCGACTACCTGGTCAAGAAGGGTGTGCCTTTCCGGGATGCCCACGAGATCGTCGGAAAGTCCGTGGCCTTCGGGGTTGCCGAAGGCCGGGATCTGTCCGACATGACGCTGGAGGAACTCCGTCAGTTCTCCGACGTGATCGGTGAGGATGTCTTCGATGTCCTGACGCTCGAGGGATCCGTGCAGGCTCGCGATCACCTCGGCGGCACGGCTCCCGACCAGGTCCGGGCAGCGGTTGCCCGGGCCCGCGCCCAGCTCGGCTGAGCGATGGACGCCGGGCGTCTCGGCTAGCCGCCGATGCGCCCGGTGGTGAGATCAACGGCGGCGGGGGTGAGGGCATCCAGCGGCTGTGGCCGGGACAGGCGGAACCCCTGGCCGAAATGAATGCCGAGCGTTCGTGCCTTGCGTAACGCGTCGTCGTTCTCAATGAAGGTGGCAACGGTATCCTTGCCCGCTGCTTCGGCAATCCGGTGCAAGGCCTCCACCATAACCTGCTGGACCGGGTCGTCCTCCAGGTGGTCCATCATCTGACGGTCGAGCTTGATGATGTCCACCGGCAATCGGGCGGCAAGCCGATAGCTCTCGACCGACGCCCCGGCGCCATCCAGCGCAACCCGGCACCCGACCCGGTGCAAGGCATCGCACAGTACGGAAACATCATCCGGGTACTGGGTGGCATGGGCCTCCCGGATCTCCACGCAGAAACACTCCGGTGCAAAGGGAGACCGGGCCAGTTCCGCTTCCATGAAATCCGCGAACGAGTCGTCCAGCACGCTCGCCAGCGACAGGTTGAATCCGCAGTATTTCAGTCGTGGTTCCAGCAGACGGTGGCCGTTCAGCCACTGAAGGGTCTGCCGTATTACCTGTCGATCCAGTCGTTTGGCAAGGTCGAAACGTTCCGCCACCGGCAGAAATTCATCCGGGTGCAGGACGGGGGCGTTGTCATCGCCGCCGGGAACCCGGCAGAGGATCTCGATGTGGTCGCCCCAGGTAGCACTGGCGACCGGCTTGAGCGTCTGGTATTCGAGCACCAACTCTCCCTGGGCAAGGGCCTGGCGAATCTGCTCCAGGCGCTGGGTCGTCACGGTGTCGTCCAGTGCTTCGGTCAGGGCGTTCGCTGCATGGATCCGATTGCGTCCGGAAGTTTTCGCTGTGTGGCAGAGGTCCGCCGCCTGGCTGAGCAGTTCCTCCGGGTCGCGGGGCTTGTCGCCCTCCATGATCAACAGCCCGCCACTGGCGGTGGTGCTGAGTTTCTGTCCCTGCCAGTCGAAGACAAAATTCCGGATCAGTTCGAGGATGCTCTGGGCAATGTCCCGCGCCTTGGCTTCGGGGCAGTTTTCGATCAGTAGTGCAAAGGTGTCTCCCGACAGCCGGGCCAGCGCGTCGCGCTGGCGCACCCGGACGCCGAGGTTGCCTGCCAGTTCACGCAGATAGCGGTCACAGGTGCCGCTGCCGGCTATGTCGTTGAAACGCTCGAAGTCGTCCAGGTCCAGATAGAGCAGGCTGTCACAGGATTCACGGTGAGTCTTCTGTTCCAGGGTCCTCAGCAGCCGGGCGATGAATTCCCGGCGATTCATCAGGCCGGTGACCGGGTCATGCCGGGTGTGGTACTCGCTGCTACCGGCATGCTGGACCTGGTTGTCGATGTTCCGCCCGACCTGGACCGCCCCGAGTGTTTCCCCGTGACTGTTGGTAATCCGCTGGTAATGGAATTCGTGGACCGGTAAGTCCCGGTTCTGCTGCGCAAGGGGCATTTCCACCACAAAGCCGCCTCGATCGAAAGCGCGTTGCCACAGGCGTTCGATCAGCCGGCGTTCATTGGGGAAGTCCTCCAGAAGCTCCAGCAGGTTGTCGCCGGGGGTCGGGGTCTGCCCGAACACGCTGGCAAACTGGCTGGCGTAGGGATAATTGCAGTGCAGCAGTGTCAACCGTGTATCCACCGCCGCCACCAGATCGGGCGTGGCTTCACCGGTAGCCGCGAGCAACTGCGTTGCCCGTTCCAGTGCCTGTTCCTGCTCCATGGCGGCCGTCTGGTTGATCAGTGTACCCACCAGACGCTGAATACGGCCCCCCTGTTTGATGGGGCGGCCAGTCAGTGTCATGCGCTTGAGGGTCTGGCGCGCGGTGAGTATGTTCAGGTCGAGATGGAAGGGTTGACCGGTCCGTACGCACCGTCGGAACAGTGCCCGCACCCGGGCCTGCCCGGTCTGGCAGTAGAACAGCGCCTGTTCCGGCGTAATCCGCGTGCTGGTTCGCAGGGCCAGCTGCTGGTACATGCCGTCGGTCCAGAACATCTCGTTGCTGGCGATGTCGAGTTCCCAGAGACCAAACTCGGCCAGGCTTTCGGCGGATTTGATCAGGCCCGGGTCCATGCCTGAAATGTCACGAGGCGTTATGGTGGCGCTGGCGGCCTGGTCAGAATCCCGGCTCGCTTGCCTGAGGCTGAGTTCGGCGGTAAAGAAGAATCCTTCCTTGTGCCGGAACGTCAGCAGCACCCGCTGACCGTCTTCGATCAGGTGTCGATTGGCTGTGGCGAAAGGATCATCCTGTCGTGAAGCCAGAATCCGCTGGACCGGCTGCCCTTCGAGTTCGCCGGATTCGTAGCCGAGCACCGCCTCGCAGCTCGCCGCGGCCTGCATGACGGTGCTCTCGTCGTCAATACGCAGCAGAACGCTCCGTTCCTCCAGGTGCTGCTGGTCTGAGCGGTAACGTCGAATCAGGAACTCTCTCACGTCGGGTATGCCTCGAATTGCCAGCGGTGCACGGTTTGGACCGATGCCGCTTTTATTTTTTTGTCGGTTTTGCCACGATTCGATCATCATACTGATACTGTCGCGGAAAAGAACCATTGTGCCGGAGTCGCCTTGAATCGCCTCACCCCCGCTATTGCCCTGGATTTCGAAGAGGGCATTGATCGCAAGACCCTGCGTCGACTCCGCGACCGGTTTCTGCATGTCAATCAGCAGCGCTGGGAACGCGCCCGTTCAGCGTTGACCTACCGCCAGCAAAGTGTGATCGAGATCCTGCCGCTGGCCTTCCACCTGAACCATCCGGCCCTGCCCGGCTACCAGGATGGCGATTGCCCCTTCGGTCTGAGCCACTATCAGCCGACCCCGGAGACCCTGAATACTGCCCGGCGTCTGGCCCGGACCTTTACCCTGCGGGACCAGGGCAAGCGACAGTCCGATCTCCAGGCCATCTTCCTGATGGGAAGTCCCGGTACTCTGGGGCATTCCGTGGCGAGCGACCTGGATGTGTGGCTTTGCCATCGCCCCGATCTCCCGGAACGGGGCCTTCGCTGCCTGGAACGAAAGGCGGAGCGCCTGTCTGCCTGGGCCGCCGAACTGGGTGTCGAGCTGCACGTGTTTGTCTTCAGTGCCGAAGACTGGCGCTCCGGTCGGCAAAGGGTGGAGGTGACCGGCGAGAACTGCGGCAGTGCCCAGCACTACCTGCTCCTGGACGAGTTCTATCGCACCAGTATCCATCTTGGCGGGTGTTACCCGATGTGGTGGCTGGTCCCGGCAAAGGAGGAAGCGCGTTACGACGAGTGCATGCGCTACCTGGTGGACTGTCGCTTCGTTAAAGGGAGCGAGTACATTGATTTCGGGCCGGTGCCTTCCATTCCCGAGGAGGAGTTCCTCGGGGCCGGTGTCTGGCAGTTGTACAAGGGCATTGATGCGCCCTGGAAGGCAATCCTGAAGCTGCTGTTGATTGAGTGTTATGCCCAGACCCCTCAATGGCCTCTGCTGTCTCTGGAACTGAAGCAGGCGATTTTCGACGGCCGGGTGGATGCCGACGAACTGGATCCCTACGTCATGCTCTACCGTCGGTTATCGGGCTGGCTGAATGAGGCTGGCGCAGAAAGCCGTCTGGACCTGGTTCGCCGCAGTCTCTATCTCAAGGCGGGCCTGCCGCTCAGTCGCGCCGCCCAGGACGGAGATCGCTGGCGGGTCCGTTTGCTGTCGGGGCTGGTGGAGCAGTGGGGATGGACCGAATCCGAGTTAAAGCAACTGGATGACCGTCAGCGCTGGCGGGCTGAAGAGGTTGCCATCCTGCGCCGAACGGTGGTCTCCGAGCTGACCCACAGTTACCGCCTGCTGTCCCGGATGGCCCGGGAGCATGGATCCCGCGCGGCGATCAGTGAGGGTGATCTGAATCTTCTGGGGCGCAAGCTTTACGCGGCCTTCCAGCGGAAAGCCGGCAAGGTCGAACTGGTCAACCCGGGGCTGGCGCCGTCGCTGGCGGAAGAAAATCTGTCGTTTCACCATCAGTCCGAGCAGGGGTCTGCGGGTAACGGCTGGCTCCTTTTCCGTGATCTCGAAGACCCGGCGGATGCCTTCTGGAAGCCGGTCATCCGCCGTTCTGGCAACCTCAGCGAACTGATGGTGTGGTGTTATTGCAACGGTCTCCTGACCCGTTCGACCCGGCTCAACGTGCGGGCGGGCCCCGGTATTGCGTCGGTTCATGAGTTGCGAGAGATACTGGATGCGCTGACGACCTTTCTGCCGCTTCCGATTGAACCGGCGGATCGTTCAGCGTTGTCCCGGGGTGTCTGCCCCCTGCGTCACCTGTTGATCGTCAATGTGGGTGTGGATCCCCAGGCCCACCTGACCGAAAAGGGACTCCACAAGCTCAGTGCCCGGCACGATTCGCTGGGATTCAGTGGGGGACGGGAGAATCTGGTCATTACCATCGACCAGGTTTCGTTCAACAGTTGGCACGAAGTCAGTCTCCAGCATTACGCCGCTGGTGACACCCTGGTCCAGTGCCTCAAGAACGTGCTTGCGGCGAGTGCCCTGAACCCCGGGGCCCTGCCCGAGATTCAGGTGCACAGCCATAGCCGGGGGCACGGTACCGCCATCGCCCGTCGGGTACGAGAGCTCTTTGACGATGTCCTCGGGCGTTTCTTTGCCGGCGGCGCCGGGCCGCATCCCCTGCGGTACGTTATCGAAATGGATCGTCGTTATTTTCTGCTCCAGTTCAGTGGGAAGGAGCCGGGATTCCAGGCCTTCGACAACAAGTCGGCCCTTCTGGAGGCGCTTGCGGCGCCGCAGGACAGCTATCTGCCCATTGTGTTTGACAGGCACGCCCTGGTCGAGGATCCACTTCTGCGGGCGGCCTGTGAGGCCAGCGAGCCGGACACCATTCAGGTGTTCTACCGCCTGGCAGGTACCCGGGCTGATCTGTGGGTCCTGGACGAGCGGGGGTCGCTGACCCAGACGACACAGCCCGTCCAGAGTCGGCGCTATCTTCTGCTGCCGATGATGCGCTTTCTCGATAATCTGGTGGAGCGTCGTATGTTGCGCCATCCCGATGCGCCAGTGGCGCTGGCCTCGGTTCGGGCCTATGAGCTGGTCAATCGCGATGGTCGATGGCTTGCCGAGCCCCGGCCCCATCGGGATGCGGGTCTGCCCCTGCCCGGGTTCGAAGTCCAGGCCGTTGGCGTACTTGAAGGGGATGAGCGTCTGAACTTCGACATTTTCTGCGGCGATCAGGAATTCACCGTCGAAGAATACGGTGACCGGCTGGTTCCGGCAGTGGCGCACTACATCCGGTCCCAACGGAGAAGCGACGAGCCCTATCCGATCTACCTCACCGACCTCCATCTGCCTCACGACCTGGATCCCCAGGTTTACCAGCAGGATATCCAGACCAGTCAGTATCTGGCCTATCGAAGAAGTCTCGAAGAGGCGCTGAATCGCCATCTGGCGACCTGACGGCTCCATCTCGCCCGTGAGTGCCGGTCTCAGGTATACTGCCGCCAAAGACACTTGCGAGGGGCACTCATGCGTGTTCGGGGAATTGCGATCTTTGCTCTGCTGTTGCCGTTGCTGATCTCTGGCTGTGGCCAGAAAGGTCCGCTCTACCGGGAGCAGGGCCTGTCGAAAGACGCCCTGCAGGCGGTCGGCGCCGACCAGTCGAAGGCCGACCAGAAGCAGGACACGGAATAGCTCGCACCTTCGCCAACGAATCAGGAAATCCATGGATCATTTCAATTACCGAAACGGTGAACTCTACGCCGAAGAGGTCCCGGTCAGTCGCATTGCCGAGCAGTTCGGTACGCCGGCGTACGTCTATTCCCGCGCCACGCTTGAGCGCCATTACCGTGCGTATGATGAAGCGCTCAGTGGGCGTCCCCATCTGGTTTGTTATGCGGTCAAGGCCAACAGTAATCTGGCGGTCCTGAACGTGCTTGCCCGTTTGGGTGCGGGGTTCGACATCGTATCGGCGGGTGAGCTGGAGCGGGTTCTCCGGGCTGGCGGCGATCCCGGCAAGGTGGTGTTTTCCGGCGTTGGTAAACAGGAGTGGGAAATGCGGCGCGCACTCGAAGTCGGCGTGCGATGTTTCAACGTGGAGTCCGACACCGAGCTGGATCGCCTGAATCGGGTGGCCGGCGACCTGGGGGTCAAGGCGCCGATTTCCCTGAGGGTCAATCCGGATGTGGACGCCGGCACGCACCCCTACATCTCCACCGGCCTGAAAGAAAACAAGTTCGGCATCGACATTGCCGAGGCGCCTGCGGTCTACGCCCGGGCGGCCGGTATGGCCAATCTGGAAATCCACGGCGTTGATTGCCACATCGGTTCGCAACTGACCTCGGTCTCGCCCTTCCTGGACGCCCTGGATCGGGTTCTGGTCCTGATTGACAGTCTGGCTGAGCAGGGCATCGAGATCCGGCATCTGGATATGGGCGGCGGACTGGGGGTCACCTATGACCAGGAACAGCCACCCCAGCCTTCAGAGTATGTGAAAGCCCTGGCCGAGCGGTTGGGCGATCGGTCGCTTGAGCTGGTTCTGGAGCCGGGGCGGTCTATTGCCGCCAACGCCGGTATCCTCGTGACCCGGGTGGAGTTCCTGAAATGCACGGAACATCACAACTTCGCCATCATTGATGCCGCCATGAATGACCTGATCCGGCCAGCGTTATACAGTGCCTGGCAGTCGATCATTCCGGTGCAGCCGCGGCAGGACGTCGAAGAAAAACGCTGGGATCTGGTCGGGCCGGTCTGCGAAACCGGTGATTTCCTGGGCAAGAACCGCGAGCTCCGGCTTCAGGCGGGCGACCTGCTGGCGGTGAGATCCGCCGGTGCCTACGGCTTTGTCATGAGCTCCAATTACAACACCCGAAACCGTCCGCCTGAACTGATGGTGGACGGCGACCAGGTGCACGTGGTCCGGCGCCGCGAGACGCTTGAGGACCAGTTGGCGCCCGAATGTTCGCTGCCAGAATGACGGAGGATCGGGAGATGAGCCAGCAGCGACGGGGACAGGGGCCAACTTTGCGATTTACCAAGATGCACGGTCTGGGTAACGACTTCGTGGTGATTGATGCCATCAGTCAGCCGTTCCGGTTGCGCCCGGAGATGATCCGGGACCTGGCGGATCGTAATTTTGGCATCGGATTCGACCAGTTGCTGGTGGTGGAGCCTCCCGGATTGCCGGACGTTGATTTCCGTTATCGGATATTCAATGCCGATGGTTCCGAGGTTGAGCAGTGTGGCAATGGTGCCCGGTGTTTCGCCCGCTTCGTGCGGGATCAGCGGCTGACCAACAAGAAGATCCTGCGGGTACAGACTGCCAAGGGAGTGATTGAACTACGGGTAGGGAAGGATGGCTCTGTCCGGGTGAACATGGGCGTGCCGGAACTCAATCCGCCGGCCATTCCCTTTGCCGCAGACCGCCGAAAAGACGTGTACACGGTGGATGTGGCCGGTGAAACGGTCGAGATGAGCGCTGTCTCCATGGGCAATCCCCACGGGGTGCTGGTTGTCGATGACGTGGACCAGGCGCCCGTGGAAACCCTCGGGCCTCAGCTGGAGCGTCATCCCAGGTTCCCGGCCCGGGCCAACATCGGCTTTCTCCAGATCATCGATCGGACCCACGCCCGTCTGCGTGTATTCGAAAGAGGCTCCGGAGAAACCCTCGCCTGTGGCAGTGGCGCCTGTGCCGCCGTGGTGGCGGGCAGGCTGAGGGGCTTGCTCGACAGTCGCGTGGAAGTGGAATTGCGGGGCGGGAAACTGGTGATCGAATGGCAGGGCGAAGGGGCCCCTGTTATGATGGAAGGCCCTGCCACGACAGTATTTGAAGGGCAGTTGCGACTTCCCGGTGATAACAATGCCCGGCGCCGTAAAGGTGGGCGGGCCCATAAGCAACGGTCCTGACAGTTCGGGAGAACACGATGACAGACCAGACGGTCCGCAAGAAGGCCGAGGAACTCACGCCGGAACAGGTTGCCGATTACCTTCGGGCCAACCCTGATTTCTTCATGGGCCAGGATGAGTTGCTCCGCAGTCTCACGCTGCCCCATGACAGTGGCCGCGCCATTTCGCTGGTTGAGCGCCAGGTCCATCTTTTCCGGGAGCAGCGGGACACCCTGCGCCGGGAGTTGGTAGAGCTGGTTTCCATCGCCCGGCATAACGATCGTCTGTTCGAGAAGAGCAAGCGGTTGCTGATGCAGGTGATTGAAGCCCGCACCCTCAATGACATGGCCTCAGCGATCGACGACAGTATCCGTGGCGATTTCGGCCTGGATGCGGCCTCGGTCCTGCTGTTCACGGATCAGGCATTGCCCGATGCCTCCCAGGGGGCTTTGCACGTGGTTGCGCCCGACCTTGCCCGGGAGCGGCTCGGGGCATTACTGGACGGCGAGCGCGCCGTTTGTGGCCAGTTCCGCGAGAGTGAGCGCGCATTTCTGTTCCCGGACCGGGAGGAACCGATCGCTTCTGTTGCCCTGGTGCCCCTGCGTAACGAACACCTCGTTGGTGTCTTTGCGGTCGGTAGCTGTGAGCCGGGTTACTTTGACCAAAGCATGGGATCGCTGTTCCTGAGTTATATCAGCGATACCCTGAGCCGCCTGCTGCCTCCGATGGTTCAGCGCCACGTCTCGGCGGCGCCCGTAACCGATATGTCCCTGGAGTCCCGATAGCGTGTCCGCCCGGCAGGACCCTGCAACGCCACCGAACACACTGGTGCGGCCGGTGGAGGCGTTTGTTGAGCACCTGTCGTCCGAGACCCGCCACTCACCGCGCACCTGCGACAATTATCGCCGTGACCTCGCCCGTCTGACCGACTGGTTGTCGGCATCCGGCGTGCAGGAATGGCATCAGCTGCTGAGCCATGACGTCAGGCGTTACGTGGCTGAGCTGAGCCGGCAAGGCCTGAACGGTCGCAGTATCGCCCGCCATCTTTCCGCCATCCGCCGGTTTTTTGATTTTCTCCTGCGGGAGCGGTTGGTGACCGATAATCCCGCACTGGATATCCGGGCCCCTAAAAGCGGGCGGCGTTTACCCCGCGTCGCCGACGTCGATCAGTTGAGCCAGTTGCTGGACGCCTCGCCGGACGATCCGCTGGAAGTGCGGGACGTCTGCATGTTCGAGCTGATGTATTCTTCCGGACTGCGGCTGGCCGAGCTGGCGGGTCTGGATCTGGCCGCCGTGGACATGCGTGGCGCGGAGGTCCGGGTTCTGGGTAAAGGCAACAAGGAACGAATTCTGCCGATCGGCACCAAAGCGCTGGAAGCTCTGGAACGTTGGCTGGGCGTGCGTTCGTCGCTGGCCGGAGAGGGGCAGCCGGCGGTATTCGTCAGTCGCCGTGGCGATCGTCTCAGTCGCCGGAGTATCCAGGCCCGGCTGGCCCGCTGGGGCCTGGTGAAGGGCGCCGACCAGAAACTGCATCCACACCTGCTCCGGCACTCGTTCGCCAGCCACGTGCTCGAGTCCAGTGGCGACCTCCGGGCGGTTCAGGAGTTGCTGGGCCATGCGGACATCGCCACAACCCAGGTCTACACGCACCTCGATTTCCAGCATCTGGCTCGTGTTTATGATCAGAGTCACCCCCGGGCCCGGCGGAGCCGGTATGATGAGCCTGAGCAATCCTGACTGAATGGACACAAAGGAAGCATTCAATGGCATCGGACCAGTCCTGGAAGGAAAAGTACCTTCGGGAACTCGATAAAGCAGACGCCAGAGAGAAACAATGGCAGTCTGAGCGAAATACCCTCGAGAGAATGCTGGTCCGGACCAGTCTCGCCTCGGAAGGCCAGACTCCTGAGCTGGATCGTCTGCTGGCCCGTATCCGCAAGGATCTTCGCAAGAAAAAGGTCAATGTCGAGACCTGGCGGGAACTCCAGGAACAGATTGACCGGGAGATTACCCTGCTCGATGAACGGTCAGGTAACCGGGCATCCCCGATTCCCCCGACCACGTCCCCATCCAGCACTGCCGCGCCGGGAGATTCCACCGATCTTGAGGATCGTACCAACCGGCTCAGGATTGCGAGGCGGGTGGGGCAGTTGCTCGGGCAGATGCTGACCCAGGTCTCTCTCGATCCGGCGGCCGAGGCCCAGGCCCGCCTGCTCCAGAAGTCGCTGCTGTCCAGCGATAACTGGGATGAACTCCGGGAGGGGCTGAATCAGGTAGCCGAACTGGTCATTGAGGCCGTTACCCGGAGCAAACGGGAATTTGAAACATTTCTGAAGCGGCTTGACGAGCGTCTGGAACTCCTTCGTCAGCATTTTGCGGTGCAAACCGAAGCCCAACATGGTCGGCAGGATGCCACCGATTGCCTGGACCGGGAAATCCGGGCCGAACTGGATAAGGTGAGTGACCGGTTGCGGAGCAGTGACGATCTGCAGGACCTCAAGGCTTCAGTCAGCGATCATCTTGAGTCGGTCCTTGGGGTATTGGACAGGTTCCGAAGCCAGGAATCGGAACGGGAAAAAGTGCTGGCGGAACAGCTGGGGGCGATGCAGGAAAAGGTGGCGGCGATGGAAGCGCACTCCGAGCAGATGCAGGAGCAGGTCCGCAAGGAGCGCGTTCGGGCGATGACCGATCTTTTGACCCAGTTGCCCAACCGCGAAGCCTGGCAGGAGCGCCTCTCCTTTGAATTCAATCGATGGCAACGTTACCAGCACCCGCTGACCATCGCCGTTCTCGATATCGACCATTTCAAGCGGGTCAACGATTCCTACGGGCACAAGGCGGGGGACCGGGTTCTGCAACTCGTCGCCAGGGAACTTCAGCAACGGCTCCGGAATACGGATTTTATTGCCCGGTACGGCGGCGAGGAATTCGTTGCCCTGTTTCCGGAGACGACGGCGGAGGACGCCCGCCAGGTGCTGGATTCATTGCGGGATTATGTCGGGAAGCTGCCCTTTCATTTCAGTGGTGAGCCGGTTCGTATCACCGTCTCGGTGGGGGTGTCGCCCTTTGGCGCTGGTGATTCTGCCGATCAGGTCTTCGATCGTGCGGATCGGGCACTCTACCAGGCCAAGGACGCAGGTCGGGATCAGATCAAGGTGGATGATCCGGCCGCTCAATGACGCATCATAGCGTCGAGCTCATCGATGATTTCCGCCCAGTCGCTGTCGTCTTCGAGGCCTTCTTCCAGGAAGTGGGACTGACTTTCCGACCAGAACGGAGCGTCCTGTATCGCTATCTCCCGGGGCAGTGGTGAATGCCGGGCCACGAAGGTTTCTATGCTGCCCGCGTCCGAGGGCATGCCGAGTTGCTCGAAGAGTGTGCTGAGCGAGTGTTTGCTGGTATCCATGGAGTATCTCCCTGTAACCTTGGCCTAACTGAAATGGTATGTGATTGCGGGTATTGTTCCCTGAAATTTAGCGGATCCCCGGAGGATATCCAGTGAGGGCTTTCCTTTACAGCCTGGTCACCTGTTACCTGCTTGCGCTGGCCCCCGGCTCAGTGCTCGCGGACCCGCCGCAGCCCTCTCCCGCGCCGGTTCTCGGTGAGGCCGACCTGCAGTGGTTGCAGCAGCAGGAGCGGTTTGTGATCGGGGTGCGCAGCGGTCAGGTTCCCCTGGTTTTCGACACCGGCAATGGCGTTCTCGCCGGCACTTACATCGATTACCTGGCCAGGTTGTCGGACAAACTCGGTGTGCCGGTGGATCCCGTCATTCTCGACGACCAGACCGGTGAGCCGGTCGAGGCTGGCAGTCCCCGTCCGGATGCCATCCTGACCACCTACGCGCCGGGAACCCGTGTTCCGGACGGTCAGCGTTTTACCAAACCGCTGATGAGCCTGACCTATGGCCTGTTCATAAACGCCGGGGATGCCGGTATCCAGTCCCTCTCGGACCTGGAAGGTGGCCAGATTGCGATCCTTGCCAATGATCCCAACCAGTACACCATGCTGGATCCGGTGGATGAATTCCACCCGGTACCGGTCACCGGCGTTGGCGAAGCGGTCAGCAGCGTCCTTTCCGGTCGGGCCCAGGCGTTTGTGGGACCGGTGCCGGTGGTGTCCGATTACCTCCAGTCCGCGATGATCAACGGCATCGGACTTGCCCGTCTCCTGGACGACAAGCCCGTTGATGTGGTGCTTCAGGTACCCGGCAAGAAGCGTCAGTTGCTGCGGGTGCTCGACAGTGCCGTGGCGGCGATCAGTCATACCGAACACCGGGTGATTCGTCAGTCCTGGCTGCAAACCGATGTCCGGTCCCTGGAAACCAACGGTTTGGAGCTGTCCGCGTCCGATCTCGATTGGCTCAAGAATCACCAGAATCTACGCGTGGCCTTTCGCTCCGACTGGCCGCCTTTCGAATTCGATCAGGACAGCCGACCCACCGGTCTTGTGCCGGATCTGATCAGCCACCTCGAATCCCAACTCAATGTCCGGTTCAACCGGGCCACTATCGACAGTCGTGCCGAAGCGGAACACAAACTTGAGGATGGAGAACTGGATATCCTCCCGGGATTGTCCAAGACCCCGCGGACCGAAAGCCGGTTTCTGTTTACCCGCCCGTACCTGAGTGTCCCGATTGTCCTGGCCATCCGGGACGACGGTCGGTTCATCGGTGACCTGCGGGAACTGCGGGATGAAAAGGTCGGGGTGGTAAACGGCCATGCGGCCCACGATTACATGCTCATCAATCACCCCAACCTGAACCTGTATCCGGTGGATAACGTTGAGGATGGCCTGTTGGCACTGTCCAACGGGGATCTGGATGTGATGGTCACCCACATTCCAGCGGTCAGCTACACGGTGGCCCGCCTGGGCCTGTCCAACCTGAGGATCACGAGCATCACTCCGTATCAGTACGACCTGCGACTGGCGGTGCGCAAAAGCAATCCGGAGCTGCTTCGAATCCTGAACAAAGCCCTGGCCAGTCTGGACAGCGCAGAGACCGAAGCCATCTATAATCGCTGGATTCACCTCGACATTGAACAGGAAACCGATTACACGGTGGTCCGGCGGGTGGTGCTGATCGCCATCGTTGTGGTGCTGATTTTCCTCTACTGGAACCGAAAGCTGTCCCGGGAGGTCGATGAACGTATCCGTTCCGAGAATGCCCTGCGTCGCAGTGAGGATGAATTGCGGGCGGCCAAGCTGGAGGCGGAACGCCTGGCCCGGGAGGCAGAGGCCGCCAGCCGTTCAAAAAGTGAGTTCCTGGCCAACATGTCCCACGAAATCCGGACCCCCATGAATGCGGTGATCGGTTACAGCGATCTGTTGAGCAATTCGGTTACAGACCCCCAGCAACGCAACTATCTGGATGCCATCCGCGCCGGCAGCCGCAGCCTGCTGATGCTGATCAACGACATTCTGGATCTGTCCCGGATTGAAGCCGGGAAGATGCGTCTGGACTATTCGGCGGTCTCGGTCCGGCGGCTGCTCGGGGATGTCCGGCACATCTTTGACCTGCGCGCCAGAGAGCAGGGGATTACCCTGGAAGTCAGTGTCGATTCCGGGATGCCTGCCGCGATGATGCTGGATGAAACCCGCCTGCGTCAGGTGCTGTTCAATCTGGTTGGCAACGCCATCAAGTTTACCCATGAAGGAGGGGTGACCGTACGTGCCACCGCCACACCGATAGAGCCGGACGAGGCCTCTGCCGAGCGCCAGTATTGCCGACTGACGGTCACGGTTCAGGACTCCGGGATCGGCATTGCCCCCGACCAGCAGGAACGGATCTTCGATGCCTTCGAACAGCAAGAGGGGCAGAATACCCGTCGTTATGGTGGAACAGGCCTGGGGCTTGCCATCAGTCGTAAACTGGCCCAGATGATGGGTGGAGAGCTGTCGGTCGAGAGCGAGGAAGGGGTTGGTTCGGTGTTCACGGTGATTCTGCCAGAGGTTGAAGTCGCAGTAGAGTTGGCCGGTGACGAGGACGGCGAGCCCAAGGAGGAGGAGCGACTACTGGCGCAGACTCTGAGCATGCAGGAGCGGGGCTGGTTGAGGGAGCAGTTGGCCCGGGACTTCGGCGACGAGTGGCAGACGGTGCGGGAAAGCGGGGATCCGGAACAGATGAAAGATTTTGCCCGTCGGCTGATCGCATGGGGCCAGAGGCACCGTTCGCCCTCGGTGACGCGTTATGCCGAGAAGTTGCTGGCGGATGTGGATGCGTTCAACCTGGACGCCGTCAACAGCGCCCTGGAATCGTTCCCGAAATTACTGGGCCGAAAAACCTGATCCGCCGGTCAGAGGCAGTCGAACTGCGACCGACGGTCAAAGGCGATGGATACCATGTCGTAGCCGGACTCGGACAGGTGGCGGATAAGCTCCCGGTCCTTGAGCAGTGTCATGCAGGCTTTGTGGACGTTGGCCTGTAACTGCTCGGTGGGAGGCTCGCCGGCGGCGAATCGGAAGTCGACGATCAGGTATTTCCGATCAATGGACGCCGAGACGGGGATGTCCTGGCGTTCGACGCTTTCGTAGCCAATGTAGGTGATCTTGTTTTGAGGAAAGACCTGGCTCATCAGAACGTCGATGTTCTCCGCATGACTGGCGGAGGCCCAGAGCAGCAGCATCGCCGCGACGGTACGAGTAACGTATTGGAGGGTCATATACCGACTCCCTGGCAGGTTTCCAAATCTATGTAACAGAGTGTAACGCTACGTTACTGGAGATTATCGCAGAGAGTGTCGCATTTTGCGCGACGTGTTGCAGGAATTTTTCAATTGTTTGCACTCCGGATACAGTTCCGGAAAGCGCCGGCCGGCGAGCGATCAACTATTATTATCAGACAGGAAGGGATGGGGAGAGAGTCATGTTCCAGCTGGTTTTCAAAGGTGAATGTGTCCCGGGGACGGACGAACAGACGGCCCGCAATAACGCCCGGGCACTGTTCAAGGCGACGGTTGACCAGGTTGAGCGTATGTTCAGCGGCAGCCCGGTCGTCATCCGGAACAAACTCGAGGAGGCCCAGGCGGAAAAATACCAGGCCGTTCTGAAAAAGCACGGTATGGTGGCCTATGTGCAGCCAATGGCAGGCAGCCAGGCCCCGCAGCCATCGGCAGCCGGTTCGGAACAACCGGCATCGAATCCCTCAAACCCGACACCAGCGCCCGATCGCCCGGCCGCCCAGCCTGCCAGTGAGAAGTCATCCGGCCAGGCAGTGGAGGTGGAGCCCGGCGATCGGCTTCCCGTGGCCGGTGAGAAAGTCGACGATATCCTGTCGCAGTCCGGTCTGAAACTGGATCCGGCGGGTGTCACCCTGGTGGAGCACGAAGAGGTCGAGCCGCCGATGTTTGAACACATCGATGACTGGAGCCTCGCGCCTGCAGGTTCGGACCTGGGTGTTGAGCGGGATCTGCCGCCGCCGATGGTTCCGGATGTATCGCATTTGTCCCTGGCGGATGACGACGATCGGGACAAGCACTGAGCGAAAGGTCAACGTCATGCGGGCACTGTCAGTGCTGATCCTTGCAGCCCTCTGTGGGCTTTATTCTGCCTGCCTGCTCGCCGCGGAGCACGAGCGACCCCGGGTCGGACTGGTCCTCAGCGGCGGCGGTGCCAAGGGAATGGCCCACGTGGGCGTCCTCCGGGTGCTGGAAGAGATGCACATTCCGATCGACGTGGTGGTCGGGACCAGCGCCGGCTCGGCGGTTGGAGCCCTGTACGCATCGGGTATGTCGGTCGCCGAGATCGAACAACGCTTTATCGATATGGACTGGCTGTCCAGTTTCCGGGACGATCCGGGCCGTCTGTACAAACCCATCCGTCGCAAGGAGGATGAGTGGCGGTTTCCGGTCACGCCGGGCCTGGGTCTGCGTCTGGATGGCTTTCATGTGGGAGGGGGGATTGTTGCCGGACAGAACCTCGGCTTCATTCTCAACGAGCTGACCCGCAGCGCCGCACTGGTCGAAGATTTTGATCGCTTGCCCATTCCTTTCCGGGCGGTGGCAACGGACCTGGCCACGGGAGACCAGGTGGTTATCGGCAGCGGCGATCTTGCCGAAGCCATTCGGGCGAGCATGAGTATCCCGGGCGTCTATAGTCCGGTGGAGCGCGACGGCCGCCTGCTGGTGGACGGGGGCGTGGCCAACAATCTGCCCATCAGCGTGGCGCGCCAGATGGGCGCGGATGTGATCATTGCGGTCGATATCACCGATCCGCTTAAAGACACCAACAAGCTCAAGGAAGCCTTTTCGGTGGTCGGGCAACTGACCACAATGCTGACCCGGCGCAACACCGACCAGCAGCTGAAACTTCTGGATAACAACGACGTTCACATCCAGCCCGATCTCAAAGGGCACACCTCGGCGGATTTCTATCAGGCCCCTGTACTTTTCGAATTGGGCGCGTCAGCAGCCCGGAAGCATGCCGTTGAACTTGAACCGCTGTCTGTTTCACCCACTGCCTGGACCGCCTACAAGGCCGGGATGGCGTCCCGGAATTTTGGTGCCTCCGGTCCGATTGACCGAATTGACATCGAAAGCTCCAGGACCCTGGCGCGGGATTTTATCCGCGAACGCATCCGACAGGATTCCGGCGAACCGCTGGATATCCCGCGGTTGGAGGAAGATCTCAAGCGTATCTACGGGCTCGGCTACTACGAGACGGTGTCCTATTCCCTGTCTCCTTCGTCGTCCGGAACCGTCCTGAGAGTGCAGCCCAAGGAGAAATCCTGGGGGCCGAACTATCTCTCTTTCGGGCTGAACTACGAGGATAATTTTGATGGTGAGACCCATTTCAACCTGGCTACCTCATTGCGGGCAACCGAGCTGAACCGGCTTGGCGGCGAGTGGCAGACCGGCATCCAGCTGGGCACCGAGCCCTGGGTGCGCAGCCAGTGGTACCAGCCACTCGGATTCGGCTATGACCGTTTCGTGATACTCGGTGGCCAGTATTCCCGGAACAGTTATGCCATCTACGGGGAGGGTGGCGAACAGGTGGCGGAAGTGGATGTCAGCGCCCGAAGCGCCGATCTGTCGCTGGGGATGGAGTTGGGTGGCGATGCGGAAGTCCGGCTGATCTATAGCCGGGGTTACGCGACGGTGAATCAGCAGATCGGGGCATCCGTTGCTCCGGACGATGCCATCCACCAGGGTAACGTCCAGTTGAGGCTGGTCCACGACTCCCTGAACGACGGTTCCTATCCGACCGATGGCAGCTTCGCGGGCCTGAAGGCCAAATTTGAACGGGAGGATCTGGGATCGGACCGTCACTTTGACTCGGCCACTACCATGCTGCTGGGCGCGGGTGATTGGAAAGGCTTTACGGTGACCGGACTGGTCTTTGCGGAGGATGTGCTGCGCGGCGAATCGGGGATCGAGAACCAGGTTCGCCTGGGCGGGTTCCGACGCCTTTCGGCCTACGCTCCGGGCGAAATTACCGGCGAGAGCGCCGCCATGGGTGCGGTGTATGCGAGTCAGCGGTTTGGCGGACCGATCATGCCCTGGTTTGCCGGTGCCGGCTTCGAAGCGGGTAACGCCTGGTCCTCCCTGAGCGACGCGAGCTGGGGTGGCTCGGTCAAATCCTGGAGTCTGTTCGCCGGCATCGACACCTTTGTCGGTCCGGTTCAGCTGGCTGGCGCCTACAATACGGAAGACAACTGGACGGCTTACCTGAATATCGGGTTTTCCTTCACCCAGCTGTTCTACTGAGCTATCGGCTTCAGGCCGGTTTCTGCTCTCGCGTGATGGCCTCCAGAACCTGCTGGCACTGTTGAAGGGCGTAGCGATGCAGGATGGTCGCGAGATGCTCTTCATCCCGCTCCCGGATGGCATCAATCGATTCGCGCATATGGGCCAGGTTGTCCTCGAGGACCCGGTTTCCGCCATTCTGGAAGGCGACAAACGCGCAGCGACGGGCGGAGGGCCACAGATCTTCGATCGCGGTGACAATGAAATAGTTGTCGGCGTAGGCCAGCGACGCCTGGGTGTATTCGATGCCCAGCTCCAGGAACGTCATCAGGTCGTTTTTCTCGAAGCTGGTCTTCATGCGCTGGTACAGGGATTCGAGGCGATCCATGTCGTCCTGCTGCCAGTTTCGAACCAGCTTCCGGCCGGTGTGCGTGAGGTACAGTTCCAGGGTTTCGTAGAGACTGCGGACGAAGAAGTCATCCAGTGGCGTGACGAAGGCGCCCTTGCGCGGAACGCTGCGGACGAGGTGCCGTTTTTCCAGCAGTAGCAGTGCTTCGCGGATCGAACCATGACTGACATCCATTTCTTTCGCCATCGCACCCTCATAGATACGTTCGCCTGACCGGAGCTGTCCGAACGCAATCCGGTTCTCAAGGTGACGGGCGACCTGTTCGGTCAGGGTTTCTCGCGGCTTGAAAGCATTCATGGTGATATCTACTGCGTGGTTATGATTGTTGACCGCATATTCGCACAGAGCAGCGTGGCGGGGCCAGTCTGTTACCGCTTACAAAAGGGGCGCGCTGAGCCGAATGGCCCGGCAGGCCAGCCGGAACAGGATCGATCGGTCCCGGTAGTCGCTCTCCGTCATCAGCCGGCAGTTCCGCAGGTCGTCCCTGAGCATCTCCTCCACCTCGGCGACAAATCGGCTATCGGTCATGATGGCTGAAATCTCGAAGTTCAGTCGCATCGAACGATTGTCCAGGTTGGCCGTTCCGATAGCCGCGTAGCGATCGTCAACGAGAATGACCTTCTGGTGCAGGAAGCCGGGCTGGTAGCGGTAGATGCCGATCCCGGCCTGGCAGGCCTGAACGAGGTAGGAGTAAGCCGCCAGCTTGACCAGGTGGCTGTCAGGGGTTTCGGGGATCAGGATACGGACGTCGATGCCCCGCAGAGCCGCGAGCTGCAGTGCGTTCATGATCTGGAAATCCGGTACGAAATACGGGGACGCAATCCAGATGCGTGAGCGCGCATTGTTGATGCAGTTCAGGAAAAACAGGGTGCAGGTTTCCCAGGAGTCTGCCGGGCCGGTGGGCAGGATCAGGATGTCCTCCTCACCCGCCGGTCGTTCTCCGGTGCTCCAGTCCAGGGCTGGAAGCTCATCACTGGCCCAGTTCCAGTCCTCCAGCCAGGCCAGTTGAAGGCCGGCGACCGCGGGGCCTTCAATCCGGCAGTGGGTGTCCCGGAGCGGGGCCTGCTGCAGGGCCGTCCCCAGATACTCGTCGCCCAGATTAATGCCGCCCACGAAGCCGACGCGGCCATCGCAGACCAGCAGTTTGCGATGGTTCCGGAAGTTGATCTGGAAACGGCGCCGCCGGATATTGCCATCACCAAAGGACGCCACCCGGGCGCCGGCGTCGGACAGTTCCCGGAGATACCTGCGCGGCAGCCACACGCTGCCAATGTCGTCGTACAGGAACCACACCTCGACGCCCTGAGCCAGTTTGCGTTCCAGGATCGATTTGATGCGCTGTCCGACCCGGTCGGAGCGGACGATATAGAATTCCAGGAGGATGTAGCGGGTGGCGTCTTCCATGGCCTCGAAAAGCGCCTCGAAGGTCGCCTCTCCGTCTCGCAACAGGGTGCATTTGTTGCCGCTGGTAAACGGTTGCCGTCCCAGTTTGCACAGGACCTGCAGTTCGTCGTGAAAACGCTGGTCACCGGGTGACGGTATCGACGTGGTTTGTTGTTCGAAGCGGCTCAGCAGGCCGGTCAGCGACTGATCGCCCATACGCCGGGCCTTGATGTAGCCGCCGAACCGGTAGCGACCGATGAGGAGAAAGAGCGGCACCGTGAGATAGGGCAGTCCCAACAGGCCCACGATCCAGGCGATTGCCCCCTGAGATGTGCGGTAGGTCAGCAGTATACGGTAAATACAGGCCAGGGCTCCGAGATAGAGCAGACCAACGGCGATGGCAACCAGGGAGACATGTTCCATTAGCGGTCGGTCTCTCCATTCACGGGCGACGAGTCGTTGTTCTGATGCTCAGCCCGATACTGGGCAGGGCCGATGCCGGTCCAGCGCTTGAAAGCGCGACTGAACGCAGAGAGCTCGGAAAAGCCCAGGAGGAAGGCGATTTCACCAAGGGCGTACTGGTCTGCCGCGACATAGCGAAGCGCCTTATCCTTGCGGACCCCCTCCACCAGATCGTGAAAGCTCAGGCCCTCCTTCTTGAGCTTCCGGTACAGGGTCTGGCGACTCATATGACATTGACGGGCCAGGGTATCCGCGTCGATCCGGTCGGTCGCCATCTGCTTTGAAATAAGTCGCCGGATCCGTCGGCCGAACGAGCGGCGGGTCTGCAGTTTGGCCAGTAGCACGTTCACCTGTCTCAGCACCGCGGAATAGACGTAGGGATTGCGATGCGGGATGGGGTGGGCGAGGTGTTTGCTGTGAAAGGCCAGCCGGGTTACTTCGTGGTTGAAAGACACCGGGCCGCCCAGCAACTTCTCGTACTCGTCGGCGTAACCTGGCTGACTGTGCGCGATTTCCGCCCATTCCGCCCGGATGCCCCGGTGAATGAAATGTCGGGTGCGGCTCAGGGCTGCCGCCAGGGTCCGATCCATGTCCTGACGGCAGTAATGGGCTGGTGAGTCGGGCTGCCAGGTCAGAATCGCGAGCCCGTCCCGCTGTTCGAAGGTGAGAAACACCGATTCGTTGACCAGCCGATGCAGGCGAACATACTGGGTTACTGCCTCTCCGAGGGTGTCGCAGTTGAAGAAGACGTGGCCCACGAGTCCCATTCGTTCCGGGTCCACGACCTGTCCTGCATGAAGGCCGATCGCAGGATCCCCGGTAAGCTGCTCGGCGTATTCCCACAGCCGGTAGTGGGCATCTGCGGGTACCCGCCGGTCCGGATCTTCCAGTTCTGACAGCGTCAGGCCGGTCAGATCAGACACCTGTTTCTCCACCAACAGCCCCTGTTGATCCAGGTAGTGGACCAGCGCCAGTGTGCTGGAAGCGGCGACCCCGGGGACGCCGGTCGTGGAGATGGAATCAGCCTGCGCGGAGTTCACGTCCTTCCTTCGGAAAATTAACAGCTTGTCATGGTTGCTGATACAAAATGTCAAGTGTATGGGACAGCTTGTCAACGTTCAGTATCAGATACAACGATAGCATCTGAACACAGGATTGGAGCAATGAGTGTGACTCTGGAGGTGTTGTATGGAAGCGCAGATTTTTGTGCCGCACGATCGGCAGGAACGTGAGAACGTGATTGCCCTCGCAGAATACCTGAACAGCATTTTCTATTGCTGATCGGGCAGGCGTAACGCCTATGACCCTGGGCCGGGAATTTTCCCGGCTTTTTTGTGCCTGCCGGATGGCCGCCCCTTGCTCGACAGGCTGGCGGTGTTAATGTATCGGCTCTGATTTCGACCGTTCAATCCGGAGACCGATTGTCCATGACTGTTGAGCTGAATCATAGAATTAGCGGCGAAGGCGCCCCCCTCATTCTGTTGCACGGGCTGTTTGGCTCGCTGGAGAACCTCGGTGGCATTTCCCGCCGCCTGCAGGATGGGTGGCAAATCCACGCACTCGATCAGCGAAACCACGGCAACTCTCCTCACACCGACACCATGGACTATCCGTCGATGGCACAGGATGTTATCGCCTACATGGACGCCAGGGGCCTTGAAAAGGCCAGTCTTCTCGGACACTCCATGGGTGGTAAGGTGGCCATGCAGGTGGCCCTGATGGCGCCGGAGCGGGTGGACCGGTTGATCGTTGCCGACATTGCCCCGGTGTCTTACAAGCCCCGTCACGATGCCATTCTCGAAGGTTTGTCGAAATTGGATCTCAGTGCCGTGAAGTCGCGCCAGGACGCCGATCAGCAATTGTCGGAATTTGTCGAGATGCCGGCCACGCGTCAGTTTCTGCTGAAGAACCTGGAACGGGTGCCACAGGAGGAACAGGCACCGGATGGGCCGGTGTTCCGGTGGCGGCTGAATCTGCCGGTGATTGACGCCTGTTACGACAATCTGGCCAGGGCGCCTGAGGGCGATGGACCATTCAACGGTCCTGTGTTGTTTCTCAAGGGCGCCGAGTCGGCCTACATCCAGGAGAAGCACCGGGACACGATCATGCGCCTCTTTCCGGCCGCAGAGCTCCGGATCATCCAGGACACCGGCCACTGGCTGCACGCCGAAAAAGCCGATACCTTCGCGGCCTTGTGTCGTCGATTCCTGGAGAGCGGGAACGCCTGATAGGCCGTTCAGGTCGGGCCGTTTCCATGTGGGCACTGGCCTCTGGTAAGGTTATTACATTGTCAGTGAGAGGGTGTTGAGCGGATGACGACAGGCGAGCGCGTGCGATGAAGTGGTTGCTGATCGGGCTGTTGGCAGCATTCCTGCTGCTCGGCAGCTTTTTGCTGACACCGTCGCCCATCGACAGCAAAGCCTGGGAACCTCCGTCTGCGCCCCCGCTGACCGGCGTGCTTGCACCGAATGAACGCCTCCGGCTTGCGGATCTTCTGGCCCGCGGGAGGGTCTATGGTCCCGAGGACACGACGGTGGGGCCGGATGGCGTATTGTACACCGGAACCCAGGATGGCTTCGTGGTGCGGGTCTTTCCGGACGGACGGGTTGAAAAGTGGGTCGATACCGGTGGCCGCCCTCTCGGAATGGTATTCGATGGCCAGGGCAACCTGATCGTCGCTGACGCCTGGAAGGGGTTGCTGTCGATTGCACCGGACAAGAACATCACCGTCTTGGCCACGGAGGAAGGCGGAACGCCATTCCGGTTTACCGACGATGTGGATATCGCACCGGACGGTAGCATTTACTTCACGGACGCCAGTTCAAAGTTCCATCAGCCCGATTATCGCCTCGATCTCCTGGAAATGCGGCCGAACGGACGTTTTCTGCGCTATTCCCCTCGCACGGGCAAGGCCGAGCTGTTGCTGGGCAACCTGCATTTTCCCAACGGCGTTGCGGTCTCTCCCGACGGCGATTTCGTTTTGATCAACGAAACCTGGAAATACCGCATTCTCCGGTACTGGCTTCGCGGGCCCCGTGCCGGTCGGGCGGAAGTGTTTGCGGATAACCTGCCCGGTTTCCCGGATAACCTGGCCGTCGATCGGGATGGGCGATTCTGGGTGGCCTTCCCGACCCTGCGCAATGCTCAGGTGGATGCGCTGCATCCGAACCCCTGGCTGAAGGATCTGGTGGCCAAGTTGCCGGACAGCCTGAAACCGAAGCCCCAGGAGTATGGCCTGGTGGTTGCGTTCGATCGCAATGGCAAGATGTTGACCAGCCTGCAGGACACCCGGGGTACGCACCTCAAGGAGATCACCTCGGTGAATCCTCATGATGGGGTTCTATACTTTGGTTCACTTCACAATGACCGTATCGGGCGGCTACCTTTGAAGGCCATACCCGGCCTCGGAGACCAGCACGAATGAACGTCGATCATGACATACAGTGGGACCTCCCCGACCCCTTCACCCTCGAGATTGTCGTGCGTGAGGAGGATACGGACCGGCTCGGGCACGCCAATAACGTGGTCTACGTCCGGTGGCTTGAGGACATCAGCTGGGCCCACATTGAAAGCCTGGGGATGACCTGGTCATTGCACGAGTCCACAGGCAAGGCCATGGCCATCACCCGAACCGAAATAGACTATCTTGCCTCGGCCAACGCCGGCGACCATCTGGTTCTGGGCACCTGGCTGACCGGCTTTGACGGTCGGTTCCGGTCTTCCCGTCAGTTCCAGTTGGTGCGTCCATCCGACGGAAAGACCCTGGTGCGGGCGGTTTCCACCCATGCCTGCGTCGACATGAAAAGCCAGCGCCCGGCCCGGGCCCCGCGCGAATTTGCCGAGATACTGTCGTCGGCCTCGGTCCCGGGTGGCAAGGGGCTGGCGACAGACTGACCGACGGTCCGCCGGTATTTCTGCTAGTCTGAAAACGTTTGTGTCTTTGCCCTTCTGCTTCAGCACAATTGGAGAATTCGATGGAAAACACCAGTGACAACGCGACTGCCGCTTCCATGCGCCATGTGGTTTATGAGCAGTTCGGCGAGCCGGATGTGCTGCAGGTAGTAAGCAGTCCGGTTCCGGAGCCGGGCGACGGACAGGTGTTGATTCGCGTGCACGGCGCCGGTCTGAATCCGATCGACTGGAAAACCCGGAAGGGACTGGGCTTTGCGGCACGGCAGATCGAAGGGTCGCTGCCCTGGACGCCCGGTTACGATGTGGCGGGTGAAGTCGTCGAGGTCGGATCCGGCGTGACGACCTTTGTCCCCGGAGACCGTGTCATGGGAATGGTGGGTTTTCCCGTTGACGGAGGTGGTTACTCGGAATTCGCCCTGGCGTCTGCGGACGAGCTGGCGATCGTGCCGGAAGAACTGGATCTGGTGCAGGCTGGTGGCGTGCCGCTGGCGGCATTGACGGCCTGGCAGGGTCTGTTCGAGATGGGCAACCTGGAGTCGGGGCAGAAAATCCTCATTCACGCCGGTGCCGGCGGTGTCGGGCACTTCGCCGTACAGTTTGCCCTGGAGCGGGGCGCGCACGTAATTGCCACCGCCTCGGCGAGGAACCGGGATTTCCTGGCGGAATTGGGCGTCCATGAGGTGATCGACTATCACGAGACCGATTTTGTCGACGAGTGTTACGGGCTCGATATGGTACTGGACCTGATGGGTGGCGAGATTGGCAAGCGCTCCCTGCATACCCTCGGTGAACAGGGTGTATTGGTGACCATTCCCACGGTTACCGCCGATGACATCATCAGCGAAGCGGAGCGTATGGGGCTCAGGGCCCATGGAATGACGGTTCGTCCGGACGTCTTCCACCTCGAAGAAATCGCCGAACTGATCGAGGACGGGGACGTTCGCGTCCACGTCGATCAGCAATTTGCCCTGGACGATGTCCGGTCCGCCCACGAGACGCTCGAGGGCGGGCACGTGCGCGGCAAGCTGGTCCTGGACTGCCGCTGAGGGCTCTCGCTCTCAGCGCTTGCCAGCCTTCGGTTCCCCGCCGGTTTCCCCGTCTGCGCCCGCTCGTTCGCCCGGATCCTTTTCCTTCCGTTCTTTCGGTGCCTGGGGCGGCACCAGGCTGATCAGCAGCCAGTCGTCGTCCGGTTTGAGTTCTTCCATTCGCTTGACCGGGAAAATCCGTTCCTTGCTGTCGAACACGAAAAGGACCAGTGCCTGGCGCTGGTATTTCTCCAGAAAGTCCTCGTACCGGAAGGTTTCGCTCAACTGGGTAGTCTTGACCGAGTACCCCTGGCTCACCAGGCTGGCGAGTTTGGCGTAGCTGACCCCGTCAAACAGTCCCCGGGTGAGCTGGATCTTCTCGGCGGTCTGGTGACGCGCCTTCTGATCCTGGTCGCCCTCCGCCAGACTGAACACGCAGTTGGTTCCGAACCAGTCCAGGAAATGGTAGGTCGCCAGGGAGTTCATATGTTTGTAGGGCGAGACCACCAGCAGGTTGCCAATACCTGTCAGATCAAGATGCGTGGCCGCATGCTCGGACACCGGATTGCCAAAGTAGACATGCAGGTTTTCCATCCGGGCCTGGCGCACGTTCTCCCAGTTGGTGTCGGCCAGCACAACCGGAACCTCGTGTTTCTTCAGGGCTGTCGCGATCATGCGGGCCACCTGGTTGGCGCCCAGGATCAGGAAACCGTAGTCGGCGGGTTCCGCCACCTTGAGCAGTTGGGCGACCGGCCGGGCCGTGAGGCTTTGCAGGGTGACGGTGGCGATGATCAGTATGAAAACCAGTGGCACGAGTGCCCCGGCGCTCTCATAGCCGAGCTTTTGTAACTGGAAGGAGAACAGCGCCGACACCGCCGCCGCCACGATACCCCGGGGGGCAATCCAGCTCAGGAACAGTTTTTCCCTGACATTCAGCCCGGTTCCGATGGCGGACAGGAAGATGCTCAGCGGGCGCGCTACCAGCAGCAGGGCGCCGATCACGATCACCAGGCCCCATCCCAGATCCGCGATGGCGGAGAATTCCACCCGGGCGGCCAGGATGATGAACAGCGCCGAGATCAGAAGGACACTGAGCGATTCCTTGAATTCCAGGATGCTCTCGATGGGCACCTGCTTCATGTTGGCCATCCACAGGCCCATGATGGTGACCGTGAGCAGGCCCGATTCATGGGCAATCTCATTGGACAGGGCATAGACGCCGAGCATGAAGGTAAGCGTGCCGGCATTGTGGAGATACTGGGGAATCCAGTGTTTGCGAAGCACCAGACCGTTCAGGTAACCGGCTACCGCACCGATCAGAAAGCCCACCACCAGTGTCTTTCCGAAAATGTACAGGGAATGTCCGAACACGTTGCCCTGTCCCCAGGAAACGATCCCTTCAAATACCAGAACGGCGAGCAGGGCGCCCACCGGATCAATGATGATGCCTTCCCAGCGTAGAATGTTGGCCAGTTTGGAGGTGGGACGAACGGAGCGGAGCAATGGCGCCACAACCGTTGGGCCGGTGACAATCGAGATGGCCCCGAACAGCAATGCTACCGGCCATGAGACGGTCAGGATCCATTTGGCGGCGATGGTGCCAATGGCGCAGGTGACCAGAGATCCCACGGGGACTAGGTTCCGGACCATTTTGCCGTGGCCCCGGATTTCCTCATAACGGAGCGTCAGGCTCCCCTCGAACAGAATGATGGCAACTGCCAGGGAAATGACCGGGAACAGGAGGTCGCCGAAGACGGCCTCCGGCACCAGAAACCCGAACATGGGGCCGGCGGCAATGCCCCCTGCCAGCAGGAACAGAATGGCGGGCATGCGAACGCGCCAGGCAAGCCACTGACAGAAGAGTGAGAGAACCCCGATGCTGGCGAGGAGCATGACGGTGCTTATGGGCATAGGCATTCAGATCCCTTGAATCATGAAGTAGCGCGCTTGGCGATGCGACTGAGCAACCGGGAGGCCGCAACGAACCCAAAACTGGCGGTGACAGGGCTGGCGGCACCAAAACCGGATGCGCAGTCGAGGCGGACGGGGCCGTCACCGGACGGCTTCTGGAGACAGACTTCGCCGTCACCGGCCGGATACGTCAGCTGCTCCAGTGAGTATACGGCTTCAACGCCAAATCGCCGTTTCGGGTTGCGCGAGAATCCGTATTCACGGCGCAGAAGATTGCGAATCTTGGCCAGCAGGGGGTCCTGTGTCGTCTTGCTGAGATCGGCCACCCGGATCTGGGTCGGATCCATTTGCCCTCCTGCGCCCCCGGCACAGATCACGGGCAGCTTCCGGCGCTGGCAATGAGCAATCAGTGCCGCTTTGGCCTTGACGCTGTCAATGGCATCCACCACGCCGGTCATGTCCTCGGTCAGCAGATCTGTGACGTTTTTGGTTGTCAGGAAGCCGAAGTGTGCCCGGATGTCCGCGTGAGGATTGATGGCTTTCAGTCGCTCGGCCATGGCGTCGGTCTTGGTTCGGCCATACTGGCCTTCGAGGGCATGGAGCTGGCGATTGGTGTTGGACACACAGATATCGTCCATATCGATCAGGGTCAGCGTCCCGATACCGCTGCGAGCCAGTGCTTCCGCCGCCCAGGATCCGACACCTCCAAGGCCGACAATGGCAATGTGCGACTGCCGGAAAGCCTCCAGGGCCCGCCGGCCGTAAAGGCGTTCTATTCCTCCGAAACGAAAACTGTAATCGTCGGCGTTCATTCGGCCTCCGTTGAAATCCGGCGCGTGCCGGAGCGAATCAAGGGGTGCATTGTAACTCAGGCGCCGGGGGGGAGATGAAAAGCAGGCCCATAAAAAAAGCCACGCAAACGCGTGGCTTCAAAGAAAGGCCCGGATCGACGGGGAACCGGGCTGGACTAGTTCAGAGACACTAATCAACGTGTCCATTATCGTGCCTCGGTCCCGATTCCAGAAGGTCACAAGTTGCCAACTGTCGGTCATTTCCGGCCACGCTCGTCGGACCTTTCTATTGCAGACGTTTACGCAGCCCAATGATCGTCCGAGAAGGCCATCATGCTGCCTTTTCCGCTCTGGATATCGGTGAGCAGCCAATGGATCTCCGGCAGCAGCTTTTCAAAGTAGAACTGCGCAGATACCTGCTTTGCCTCAAGCAGCGGCGCGTTATCCTCGCCGCTTTTCAGCTTTTCGCCGGCGACGCCTGCCATGCGGGACCAGAGGTATCCGATAACAGTCAGCGCCATCAACCGCAGGTAGGGGGTGGCGGCTGCGCCGGCCTGCTCCGGATCCCGAGGGGCATTGGTTGCCAGCCAGGTGGTCGCCTGTTCCAGGCTCTTGATGGCAGACTTGAGCTCTTCGCGGAACGGCGCCTCGGGCTGATCTTTCAGGTAGCCGGTGAGAACCCCGAATAGCGTACGCACCAGTTGTCCGCCTTTGAGGGCGAGTTTTCGGCCCACCAGATCCATTGCCTGGATCCCGTTGGTGCCCTCGTAGATCCGGGCAATCCGACCATCCCGTACCAGTTGCTCGAGAGGCCAGTCCTGGGTGAAACCGGATCCCCCCAATACCTGCAGTCCCCAGTTGGCATTGTTATACCCTTCGTCTGTCAGGAAAGCCTTGACCACCGGAGTCAGCAGTTGGACCAGATTGTCGGCGGAGTCGCGGATTTCCTCGTCCGGATGGGCAACGGAAAGATCAAGCTGATGGCCAGTGAACAGGGCCAGTGCCCGCATGCCTTCGTTCATGACTTTCTGACGCATCAGCATCCGGCGAACGTCCGGGTGAACCAGGATCGGATCGGCCGGCCCTTGTGGGTTTTTCGGTCCGCTCAGGGAACGGCTCTGCAGACGTTCGCGGGCAAACCCGAGACTTTCCTGGTAGGCCATTTCTGCCAGACCGAGGCCTTGCATGCCGACCATCAGCCGAGCTTCGTTCATCATGGTGAACATGGCCCGCATCCCGTCGTTGGCTTCGCCCACCAGCCAGCCCCGGGCGCCTTCGAAATTCATGACGCAGGTGGCCGAGCCCTTGATGCCCATCTTGTGTTCGAGGCCGCCACAGAACGCGGCGTTCCGCTCACCGGAATCCGGCAGGAATTTCGGCACCACGAAAAGGGAGATGCCTTTGGTGGTGTCGGGTGCCCCGGGCAATTTGGCCAGCACCAGATGCACGATGTTGTCGACCAGGTCGTGTTCGCCCCCGGTGATCCAGATCTTGGTGCCCTCGATGTTGTAGCTGCCATCATCGTTGGGGGTTGCCCGGGTACGGATCATGCCAAGGTCGGTGCCACACTGGGGTTCGGTCAGGCACATGGTGCCGGTCCATTCACCGGAAATCAGTTTTTCAAGGTAGGTCTGTTTCAGCGTCTCGGAGCCATGGGCGTGCAGGGCACTGATCGCGCCATGGGTAAGGCCCGGGTACATGCCCAGTGACAGATTGGTGGAGCACACCATTTCGTCCACCACAAATTTCAGGGTGTGAGGCAGGCCCTGCCCACCGAACTCCAGGGGCGCATCCAGCGCTGTCCAGCCGCCTTCGACAAAGGTGCGATAGGCCTCCTTGAAAGGTTCCGGAGTGGTCACACTCCGTGTCTCCGGGTCGTACTGGCAACCTTCACGGTCTCCGACCTGGTTGGTTGGCTGAATCACATCCGCAGCCAGCTTCCCGGCCTCATCAATCACCGCACTGATCAGGTCGGGTGTGGCATCGGCGTACTTTTCAAGTTGGTGCAGTTTATCCGCGCCCAGTACATCAAACAGTAGAAAACGAAGGTCATTCGCAGGTGCCTGGTAACGCATGAATACTCTCCTCTCGTTATCAACAGTCAGTCCGGTGTTTCCATCGGAGCCAGGACCGCTCCGGGTCGAACCGTTGATTCATACGCGTGTTTGAATTGTTTGGCTCTCCTGAAAACCGGATAAATTGATAGAAAATCCGGATCGCCGCGTAAATCCTGTCCAATGGGCCCCGAAGCCGGGGCGAACAGGGTTTGATGCCGGGAGGGAGTGATGACACAGGTGTTGATCGCAGGCGCGAACGGAGCGATCGGATCCGCGCTGGCCAGCCGGGTGCTTGGACATCATGCGGATGCGCGTGTCATTGGCCTGTGTCGGACTCCGGAGGCGTTCGGGTCCGGCGATCGCTGTGAATCGGTCGCCTGGAATGCCGAGACCGACTTCCATGACGACATCGCCGCCCGTGTGGACGACGTGGTTGGTGATTCGGGGCTTGATACGGTCATTTATGCCGCGGGTCTTCTGCACGACCCTTCGCTGTTTCCGGAAAAGCGGCTGGAGGACCTGAATGCTGATGCCATGGTCCGGGCATTCACGGTTAACTGTGTTGGTTTTGGCACCTTGATGAAGGCCCTGATGCCGCATCTCAGGCACAGGCGTTTCAAGCGGATCGTTGCCCTGTCTGCGAAGGTCGGGTCAATTGAGGACAACGGGTTTGGCGGTTGGTACGCATACCGATGCTCAAAGGCAGCTGTCAATATGCTGGTGCGGAACCTTTCGGTGGAGCTGCCACGACGGTGCAAGCCGGTCAGCTGTATCGCCCTGCACCCGGGCACCACGCGGTCACCTCTGAGCGAGCCCTTCCAGCAGTCCCTGTCCCGGCTTCGAGTGCACTCTCCGGACGAGACTGCGGGCAATCTGTGGCGGGTTATCGATGGCCTGAAGGAAGAAGATAACGGGTCTTTCTATAGTTGGGATGGAAGCCGTTTGCCCTGGTAAATCGGGCCCGGCCCGTTCCCCGTTGGCGGGGCGCCGGACCGGACATCGGCTTTCCTGAATTATCGGAGGAACGGATTCAGGAGACGGGTGAAGGTTCCGGTCAGTTTGACCGGTGCACTGAGGACCGACAGTGTGATGCAATCTTCACAGCCCACGGCAACCGGCTTGTGTTCATCCTGGTCGGTCAGGACCACAAAGTCCCACTGGTTGAACACGCCCTTCTGGTCGGCGAAGGCGCCCTGCAACACGATGGTTGTTTCTTCACCCCGATGGGTGTGCGCAGGGGCTTTTCCGCCTGCTGCCAGTTTCTGCAAGACGACCTGTTCTTTCTGGTCCGGGAACTTTTCAGAGATGTCCAGCACGCTGACATCGCCAAGTTGCCGTTTCCAGGGCAGGCTGTTGAGGTCCTCGCCCAACAGCTTCTCGAGAACGCCCACCTTCGGCAGCGACGGTTTGACGGGCTCAAGCTCCGGCTCGGCGCTGATGCGTGCCAGGATATCGTCAAACATGCTTTCGGACACGCTCACCTTGGGCTGTTCTTCCATCATGACAGCCCCGAGGCTGTCCAGTGTGTCAACACGACTCCTGCAATGCGGACACTTGTCCAGATGGAGCCGGATGCACAGAGCATGTGGCTCACTCAGGTTGCCTGCGCTGTATTCCATCAGGCTCAGGCTGTCGGGATGGTGCCGTGTCATACGTTCTGGTCCTGCAAAATCACTTTCAGTTTGTTCAAGGCCAGGCGAACCCGGCTTTTCACCGTGCCAAGCGGAATATCGAGTTCGTCGGCGACCATCTGGTGCGACTTGTTCTCCATATAGACCTTGGCAATCACGGTGATCTGTTCTTCCGGCAGGTGCTTCAGGGAATCCCGGATCCGGCGCTCTGACATCAGACGGTGCAGGGAGGTGACCGGTTCATTCTCATTCTCGCCCGGTATCTGCCAGAGGTCTTCGGTTTCCACTTGCATCTCTGCACTGGTTCGCTGCATCTTGCGGAGCATGTCTATCCGCTGGTTCCGGGCAATCGTGAAAATCCAGGTCGAGGCAGCCGCCTTCCGCCAATCGTACAGGCACGAACGCCGCCAGATTGACACGAACACTTCCTGGACCAGCTCTTCCGCGTGGCTGGCGAGACCGTTGGCCATGGCGTAGTACTTAATCTGTGGGCCAAAGTGCTCGAAGAGCGCGTGGTAAGCCTCGCGATCCTGATGTTTGCCCACTTTGTCCAGCAGCTGGCTCCAGGGGTCCTTGCGACCCTCCGCCTTGGCTGGCTTCTGTTCCAGTGTGGTCACTGGACGCTCCTTGACAGTCGCATGAGTTGAGCTGTTTCTGATCATCATTCTATGCACTCGCCACCGGTTTGTCAGTCTGTTGATTTACGGGGGGGGTGGATGGCTGGATCATTGGCGCCGAAAATTTTCTTCCGGACCGGGGCTTGGCAAGAGCGCCGGAGGTGGCGCGTCGAGACGGTGATTGTGTGGCGACACCGCCCGGGATAATCTTAACGCTCGAGAAAGTCTCTTTGTCCCGAGCGTCCCCTATGAACGCACCCGGCATCACCGGTAACCTGCCTATTATCCGTGCCCACTATGCGGATATCCTGTGCCAGCTGGCCGAGGAGCTGGGGGTGGAGCGACGGCGATTGCTGGCCGATTCCGGCATTCGTCCGGCCTTGCTGGGACACCCGGACAACTTCATTACGCTGGACCAGTTCACCAATCTCTGCCGGGCGGCGGTGGCCCGAACCGGCGATGCCGCATTGGGACTGGCATTCGGCCTGCGACTGAAATTCACCACCCATGGCTCACTGGCGCAGGCTGCTATCAGCTGCGATACGCTGGCCGAGGCGCTGCAGGTACTGATCAAGTATTTCCGCACCCGTTTTGTGTATATGGAACTGACCTTCATCGAAGAGGGCAACGAGGCGGTGCTGCAGTTGGATCCGGGGCACGACGTCGAGGACCTGTACCGGTTCAACGTCGACGTGGTGATGGCTTCGCTCATGGATGTCAATCAACTGCTGTTCGGCGACAGGTTGATCTCGACCGGGTGGTGCAAGGTGAATTACGCGCCGCCGTCTGATCTGGAGCCGTACCGGCGACTGTTCGGCGATCAGATCGAATTTTCGGCAGGTGCCAACCAGTTGCGCTTCGATCGTCGGCTCCTGTCGCTGCCCATGTCGCTCTCCAATCCGGTCACCCGGCGTTTTGCCGAGGCCCAGTGCGAAGAGGAGATGCGTTCCATTGAGGCTGCAACCACCATGGCAGCGCGGGTCACCCGTATTCTCGAGTCGGTTCGGGATAGCCGTTTGCCCGGGCTCGAGACCGTGGCCGAACAGCTGTCGCTGTCGACCAGGACGCTTCGTCGCCAGCTTGCGTCAGAGGGCGTCCGTTTTCAGGATCTGCAGGACGAGCTCAGGCATCGTCGTGCCCTGGAGTTGCTTCGTCGTCGGGAGCTGACGATCGATGAGGTCGCGGATGCTGTCGGCTACAGCGACCCCTCGAATTTCGGACGGGCCTTCCGGAAATGGGAAGGGATGTCTCCCAGCACCTGGCGAAACCATCGGTTCGACCAGTGACGTCACTCCTCCAGGTAGGTATAGCCCTCCAGGCCAGCCGCGAGTTCTTCCAGCAATCGGTTCTGCTCGGTCTTATCCAGTTCGCTGGATGAGAATTTGCGGCGATAGGCAGCAAGCAGTTGTTCCGGCTCGAAGTTCACATAACGCAGCACCTTGGCGACGGTATCTCCGGTAATGGGGGCGCTGATGCCGTAGCCGCCTTTCCCGTCCAGGCGTACGTCCACCGAATGCGTGTCTCCGAACAGGTTGTGCATGTCGCCGAGGATTTCCTGGTAGGCGCCGGTCATGAAAAAGCCCATGACCAGGGGCCCGTCAGCGGTTTCCTCGGGCAGGGGCAGGGTGGTCTCGATGCCCTGTCCATCCACATACTGATCGATACGGCCGTCAGAGTCGCAGGTGATGTCCTGGATCACGGCACGCCGGTTCAGCGGGCGGTCCAGACCGCTGATCGGCATCACCGGAAAGATCTGGTCAATGCCCCAGACATCCGGCAATGACTGGAACAGCGAAAAGTTCACGAACAGTTTGTCGGCGAGTTTCTCATTGAGTTCGTCAATGATTTCCCGATGGGCACGGTTGGCACTGTCGAGCCGGCCTCTCAGCAGGCGACAACAGCGCGCGTAGAGCGTCTCCGCCTGGGCCCGCTCCGGCAATGACAGGACGCCGTGGGCAAACTGACCGTGGACGTCTGCCATGGCGTGCAGGACATCGTGATAGATTTCCGCCAGCGACCGCGGCGAATCCTCGTCTTCGAGACTCTCCAGATCCCGCCAGAGATCGTGCAACGGTGCCGCATCGCCTTCCGATGGTCTGGTTGGCTCCCGGTTTTCCGGTCGTTCCCGGTCAATGACATCGGTGACAAGGACCGAATGGTGCGCGGTCAGAGCCCGACCGGATTCGCTGATGAGATCGGGGTGGGGGATGCCCAGCCGGTCGCACTCGGCCTGCAGGACGTGTACCACGTTGTACGCGTACTCGGAGACGCTGTAGTTCATCGAACAGCTGCTCCGGGAGCGGGTGCCTTCGTAATCCACGCCGAGGCCGCCACCGATATCGACGGTGCCGACCGGGGCGCCAAGGCGATGCAGTTCAGCGTAGAATCGCGCGCATTCCTTGAGCCCGGTCTGGATGTCACGAATATTGGCAATCTGCGAGCCGAGGTGAAAGTGCAGCAGTTGCAGGGCGTCGAGCGCGTTCGCCGCCCGGAGGGTTTCCACCACATCCAGTACCTGGCTGGCCGACAGACCGAACTTCGACTTCTCGCCGCCGGTGTTCTGCCAGTTGCCTTTGCCGATGGTGGCCAGCCTTGCCCGGACACCGATCAGGGGGGCAACGCCCAGTTCCCGGGCCTGATCCAGAATGAGCGGCAGCTCCGATTGCTTCTCCACCACGATGTAGACCCGGTGTCCCAGCTTCTGGCCGATCAGCGCCAGCCGGATGTATTCCCGATCCTTGTAACCGTTACAGACGATGACAGACCCGCTCTGGCGGGCCATGGCCAGTACCGCCATGAGTTCCGGTTTGCTGCCGGCTTCAAGACCCACCTGGCCCTCAGAGCCAGCGGGCTCTGTTGCCAGGAGTTCTTCGACCACCCGGCGCTGCTGATTCACCTTGATCGGATAGACCGCCGTGTACCGGCCCCGGTAACCCTGCTCATCCGCCACCCGGTTAAAGGCGTTACATAACCGGTTGACCCGGTCATGGAGGATGTCGGTGAACCGGATCAGGACCGGGAGCTGGATGCCAGAGCCGGTCAGCGTGCGGGTGAGTTCCGGCAGGTTGATGGCGGAGCTCGACTGGCTGCGATCCGGTCGGATCAATACGTCGCCCTGTCCATCGACATCAATGTAGCCATCGCTCCAGTGAGCAATGTTGTAAACCTTGTGAGCGGGTGTGCCGCTGGCTTTGCTCATACTTGCTATCCTGTCAGGGAACCGGGTCGGCGCGGGCGCCGGAATCTGGGCGTCATTGTAGGAGGAACCTCGATGCTCCGAAAGCCGGGACTGTGGAAAATACCTGCGCATTCGCCGGCATAAACGCTTGGGTTGTCGCAAAGTCTGACTCTACAATACGCCGCTTTGACGCGGTCCACGATGCACAACGGGAGACATTAGATGACGGCACTGAACGAAGGGTGGTTTACCGAGGTATTCCAGGACCAGGGCACGGCGTTTTCGCTGCAGGTGAAAAAGAAGCTGCACGAGGAACAGACACCGTTCCAGAAACTGGAAATCTACGAAACGGAAACGTTCGGCAATCTGATGGTTCTCGACGGCTGCGTCATGCTCACCACGAGGGACAACTTTCTCTACCACGAGATGATGACGCATCCGGCGCTGTTTACCCACCGGGATCCGAAGAAGGTGGTGATCGTCGGAGGCGGTGACTGTGGCACCCTCAAGGAAGTCCTCAAACATCCGGGCGTGGAGGAGGCCTGGCAGGTCGAAATCGATGAGCGGGTAACCCGAATGTCGGAGAAGTACTTTCCGGAGCTGTGTGCAGCCAACGACGATCCCCGGGCCAATTTCTTCTTCGGCGATGGCATCCAGTGGATCCGGGACATTGAACCGGGCAGTGTCGACCTGATCATTATCGACAGCACCGATCCGGTCGGGCCGGCGGAGGGCCTGTTTGCCCTGGATTTCTATCGCGATGCCATGCTGGCGTTGCGTGAAGGAGGCATCATTGTGCAACAGAGTGAGTCACCGCTGTTGCATACGGGCACCATCATCAAGTCCATCCATGAGGATATGCGCAAGGCGGGTTTCGGTCATGTCCAGACGTTGCCGTTTCCTCAGCCTGTGTATCCGACAGGCTGGTGGAGTTGCACGATGGCCAGCAAAGACAACCCGTTGCGGTACTTCCGGGAAGAGGACGCCACCAACCGTCCTTTCGTCACCCGCTACTACAACCCCGGCGTACATCAGGGGGCGCTGGCAATGCCCCAGTTCATGGTGGACGAACTTGACGATTACGTGGTCCCCGGAGAGGGCTGACGACAGATCCGGCAATAAAAAGAGGGGTGCCCGCAGGCACCCCTCTTTCGTTTCTACCGGGTAGTCAGGGTTTACTGCTTGCCGCTGACAAACTCCGGATAGGCTTCCATACCACACTCGGACAGGTCCACACCTTCGTACTCTTCTTCTTCGGTCACTCGCAGACCCATAACCGCTTTGAGGATACCCCAGACGATCAGGCTGGCCACGAAGACCCAGACGAAGATGGTGATGGCGCCGATGATCTGGCCGGAGAAGCTGACGTCGCCGTTGGTGACCGGCACCAGCAGAAGACCCAGCAGGCCACACACGCCGTGCACGGAGATCGCACCGACCGGATCGTCGATCCGCATCTTGTCCATGGCCACGATGCTCAGGACAACCAGCACGCCGCCCAGGGCACCGAAGATGGTGGCCGTCAGCGCGCTCGGTGTGGACGGTTCAGCGGTGATCACCACCAGGCCGGCCAGGGCGCCGTTGAGGAGCATGGTCAGGTCGGCCTTGCCGAACATCAGGCGAGCCGTGATCAGGGCCGCAACCGCACCACCGGCAGCGGCGGTGTTGGTGTTCAGGAACACCATGGCTACCGAGTTGGCGCTGGCGATGTCACCCAGTTTCAGGACAGAACCGCCGTTGAAGCCGAACCAGCCCATCCACAGGATGAAAGTACCCAGGGTCGCGAGCGGCAGGTTGGCACCCGGGAAGGCGCGGATTTCGCCGTTCGGGCCATACTTGCCTTTACGGGCACCCAGCAGGAGGACACCGGCAAGTGCTGCCGCGGCACCGGCCATGTGAACGATGCCGGAACCGGCAAAGTCACTGAAGCCAAGGTCACCGAGGGTGTACATGCCGAAGACGGATGCACCGCCCCAGGTCCAGGCACCTTCCATCGGATAGATGAAGCCGGTCATGGCAACCGCGAAGATCAGGAATGCCCAGAGCTTCATACGCTCGGCGACGGCACCGGACACGATCGACATGGCGGTTGCCACGAACACAACCTGGAAGAAGAAGTCGGACGCACCGGAGTAGATGGAGCCGCCTTCGAAACCACCGTCACGGCCGGCAAAATCGCCGAGGACACTGGCTACATCAATGTCGGCAATGCCCGCGAGGAACACGTTGCCGCCGTACATGATGGCATAACCGCACACCAGGTACATGATGCAGGAGATCGCGAAAAGCGCGACGTTCTTGGTCAGGATCTCAGTGGTGTTCTTGGCACGTACCAGGCCGGATTCCAGCATGGCAAAGCCAGCCGCCATCCACATGACTAATGCGCCACACACCAGGAAATAAAAGGTGTCTATAGCATACTGCAGTTGAAATACGTTGCTTTCCATTTGAAGCCCTCCGCACGAGGCTTTTCAGGTTATAAGTTTTGCGTTGGCTGATTCGAAAGTCAGGTCTGAATCAGACCGCTTCCTCACCGGTTTCGCCAGTCCGGATCCGGATGGCCTGTTCCAGTTCGGTCACGAAAATCTTGCCGTCACCGATCTTGCCGGTGTTGGCCGCTTTGGTGATGGACTCGATGACCTGGTCGAGCAGGTTATCGCCGATGGCGATTTCCACTTTGACCTTCGGCAGGAAGTCCACGACGTATTCCGCGCCACGATAAAGTTCGGTATGTCCTTTTTGCCGACCGAAGCCTTTGACTTCAGTGACGGTAACGCCTTGCACGCCAATCTCGGATAGTGCCTCACGGACATCATCCAATTTGAAAGGCTTGATGATCGCTGTCACAAGTTTCATTGCTTTCTCCTTGGTAAAGCCGTCCCAACAGTGAGGGCCCGTCGGCCGATTGTTGAGTTCGGGATGCTGCCACCTCGCACACCAATTGTGCGGATTGCGTACGTAAGCTTTAGCATCGGTTATGCCAACGCAAAAAAAATAATATAAAACAGTATGTTATATTTTGGCCTCCCCAGTTTGGCGCAGAATGACGCACCAAAACGAGGCGGGTCGCCGGGCGGTGGCTCATAATGGAGCGATCCGGTTTTCCGGCTGGGACTATTATATAGCCGACCGGCCACAGTATGGCAGGCTCTCCGCTGTGATACACTCCCCGGAGACCGATTCGGCGGCGATAAGCCCCGGAATCCACAGGCTTTGAAACCAGTGAGGTAAAACGTGAAAGGTCCTCAGGATATCCTTGCCCAGTTGCAGGGCCAGTTTGGCCAGTTTGTCCCCGACATGGCCCGTGCCGCCCGTGAAGACATTGAAACCCAGGCCCGTGCAACCGTCATGGCGGTGCTGTCCCGCCTGGAGCTTGTGACCCGGGAGGAGTTTGAAACCCAGCAGGCGGTGCTGCTCAAGACCCGTGAGAAAGTGGACGCGCTGGAGAAACGCGTTGCCGAGCTGGAACAGAAGCTCGAGTCCCGCTGATTGACCAAACGGCAGACAGGATGTCTGCCGGACTGACCCATGGAAGGAAAACATGCTCGCTGTTGTTCACTCCCGCGCCAGTATTGGCGTGTCCGCGCCCGCCGTTACGGTGGAGGTGCATCTCTCTGGCGGCTTGCCCGCGCTGTCCATTGTTGGGAACAATAACCCTATATCACGTTTCTTCAATATTTTCAGTATGATAGTACCAATTTTCGGTTTTTATGGTCTTGGGCTTTTGCTTCTTCTTTGTGCCTTCTCCGCTAACGCATCATCAAGTTTTGGGGTTAGGGTTGATGAAGTAATTGATGGAGATACCGTCAAGGCAGTAAGCGACGCTGGAAGGCTAATGCGGATAAGGCTTGCTGGTATCGACTGCCCTGAGAGTGACCAGCCATGGGGAGCCAGTGCTACACAGGCTGCAAGCGTTTACATGGAGCGTAAGCATGGTGTGGTCGAAGAAATTGGACAAGACCGCTATGGGCGGTCAATCGGTAGGGTATTTGTAGACGGTGTAAACATGAATCGAGCACTAGTCAGCGATGGACACTGTTGGGCGTATACCCGCTATGTCAAAGACAAAGTGCTTTTTGAATTGCAGGATCAAGCGGAAGAAAGGCAATCCGGGTTATGGGGGTTAACTGACGCTGAGCCTGTGCCGCCGTGGGAATGGCGCAGAACACGATAGTCTTGTTCTCTGTTCGCTTCGAACTGCTATGGATTTCCGATACAGTTACGCCTGACGAATACCGCAAGGAATGTTGGTTTGATCTCCATAGCGGGGACGCTGGCGGTGACAAATGAAAATTAGTTTGGGGAGAGATTACGTGGCAGTAAACCGCGACAAGGTGGACTCGTGGAAGGCTGACGTTGCCAAGTCAGTTGATTTTTACAACGAATGGTTCATGACTTTTGCACCCAAAGCGTTTCGAGATACCCGTATCGAAACTACCGCCCAAGTTGAGCAAGCCCTTCAATGGACTGAAAATCTGACAAATATTCGTCCAGAGACGCTTAGACGGCATCCTGACGTACTTCCTATGTTGCGGATGACAACTTGCCCACCTATTGCCCGTGATCGGCTGGTTGGTTTGGCGGGGGTGTCTCCGAATCTAGTAAAAAGCATGGAAGTTGACATGCGAGTGCCGCCAAGAATGCCGTTGCCTGAGCTGAATAAACAGCTTGATATGGTTGGCGACATAATTGAAAAGATGGCTGATCCCGATATTTTTGTTTGGAAGAACCGGGGTGACAAGGGTACAGAAGAAGAAATTCACAGGGCTTCAACCATCGTTGCTGATCGGCTTTGTGGGGCGGTAGCCGATCCAATAATACGGAATGCTCAAGAGCAGAGACAACTAGCTGCTATGAAAGCGTGGCTTGAAGCGCGCGGATATAGGGAGCTCAAGACCGGCGAAGCTCAAGATTGGCTTTCAATGCCGAACGGTACATTTTCTTTCCGCCTTAATGTGCCAATCAAGCAGGGCGCAGAGGATAAAAAAGTTAATATTCCGGTTGATGCAGTAATCAAGAGAAAAAATGCTAAAGATGGCGAGTTTCCCGCTTTATTTGAGGCGAAATCAGCGGGCGATTTTACGAATACAAATAAAAGACGGAAGGAAGAAGCAGTCAAAATTCAACAATTGCGTCATACGTATGGCGAGAAAATAACTTTTGATTTATTTTTATGTGGTTATTTTGATTCCGGTTACCTTGGTTATGAAGCGGCTGAAGGGATTGACTGGGTTTGGGAACACCGTATTGATGATCTCGCAAAGTTTGGATTTTGATTATGACGTTTAAAAAAATTGAAAGTCAAAGACAATTGCTTCAGGCTGAGCTTGACCAGAAGAAAACGCAGCAAGAGCGTAACGCTAAAGGGCAATTCTCGACACCGTTTGCTCTTGCGAAAGATGTTCTAAATCATGCAAGCACTCTGTTCCCAAAGAACCGAAAGGTTCGGTTCTTGGACCCTGCAATTGGTACTGGTGCTTTCTATAGTGCATTAAATGTAGCTTTCCCTGAAAAGCAAATTCAAACAGCTTTAGGTTTTGAAATTGACGAACACTATGGAAATCCATCTCTAAAGCTGTGGGGTTCGACTGGAATTGAGTATCGAATTGCGGACTTCACGAAGCAGACTCCGCCGAGTGAAGATGAGAAATTCAACTTAGTTATTTGCAATCCTCCATATGTGCGTCACCATCACATAAAAGGGGAGAAAGAACAGCTTCAATCGCAAGCCGTTAAGGCAGCAAATATGAAGCTTTCTGGGTTTGCAGGGCTCTACTGTTACTTTATGGCTCTTGCCCATCCTTGGATGAAAGAAAATGCAATTTCTGGATGGTTGATTCCCAGTGAGTTTATGAACGTCAATTATGGGCAGGGTGTCAAAGACTATCTTTTAAATGAGGTCACGCTTCTTCAGATTCACCGATTTGATCCTAATGATGTTCAGTTTGAAGATGCGTTGGTTTCTTCTGCCGTAGTCTGGTTTAAGAATAAAAAACCATCGAAATCTCATAAGGTAAAGTTTACTTTTGGCGGTTCTATTGATCAGCCGGTCGTTCAAAAGGATGTTAGTCTCGATACCTTGAGTAAAGAAAGTAAATGGACGCGTTTTCCATTACTCGAAGAACGAGAAGTTACAAATTTACCGAAGCTCGAAGATTTTTTTACTATAAAGCGTGGTATCGCAACGGGCGATAACAAGTTCTTTGTGCTTGACAAGGGTAAAATAAAAAGTCTAGGTCTTCCACTCGATCAGTTTAGACCAATTTTGCCTAGTCCTAGGTATCTGAAGGTTGATGTGGTGGAAGCAGATAACAACGGTTATCCCGACATTGATAAGCAGCTTTTTGTTCTTGACTGTAAGCTACCAATGGATCAGATAAAGACCCTTTACCCTGAACTTTATGATTACTTAGAGAAAGGGGTTGAAAGCGGGGTTTCGGAAAGGTTTCTGTGTCGGACGAGAAAGGTATGGTACTCACAGGAAAATAGACCTGAGAGTAAGTTTTATTGTACATATATCGGGAGAACTGATGTTAAAGGTAAAAAGCCTTTCCGATTTGTTCTCAATAAATCGAAAGCGATTGTCGCTAATTCATATTTAATTTTGTATCCGAAGCCACACCTTCAAAGTGAGCTTGATAAGCGTCCTGAGTTGAATGAACTTATCCTTCAGTCTTTAAACAAAATTACTAGTAGTGCGATGCTTGATGAAGGGCGCGTTTATGGTGGTGGAATGCATAAGCTTGAGCCCAAAGAATTATCAAAGGTTTTAGCTACTGAAATTGAGGCAATTTTTGAAGGTAGACTTTCTGAATTGCAGTCGGATTTTTTTGCAGCGTAAAGGACGAGTATGTACCGGATAGACGCGTCATCCAACAGCATTCAGCGACTGGAGCAAAGAACCTTTTCTTCGCTGGGTTTTCGTGAACGGGACCACCTTCAAGAATGGATCGCCAAACAGCCAGACGTTCTTGGAGAAGAACTGTTAATCATCCAAAAAGAATTTTCTGGATTTGATGACACGCACGAACGTCTTGATCTTCTTGCGCTGGATAAGCAGGGCGCTTTAGTGGTCATTGAAAACAAGCTGGATGACTCTGGTCGTGATGTGACATGGCAGGCGCTCAAGTACGCGTCGTATTGCTCTGGACTATCTAAATCCAACATCGTGAGAATCTTTCAAAAGTATCTGGATGTAGCTGAACCCGGAGTGAACGCTGAAGATCGAATCTGTGAATTTCTTGAGAATCAGGATTTTACAGAAGTTACCCTGAACAAAGGGGTAACCCAACGAATCATGTTAATCGCTGCGAATTTTCGCAAAGAAGTTACCAGCACAGTGCTGTGGTTGATGAACTTCAAATTAAGGCTGCAATGCTTTCGCGCCACGCCATACGCCATGGGGGAAGAACTTTTCCTCAATGTCGAGCAGATCATTCCCACTCAAGACACAGAAGAATACATGATCGGGATGGCGGAAAAGGCGCAAGACGATATTGAAGATCAGGTGGAGCAGAAGCACCGACATGTGATTCGTCGTGAGTTCTGGGGCAGGTTGATTGATGCGATGAATGCGTCACCATCCAACCTCTATCAGAGCATTAGCCCCGGTGTTTATAGTTGGATCGGTGCTGGGTCCGGGGTGGGCGGAATCAGCTTCAACTTCGTTGCAACCAAGCAGTATGGAAGGGCTGAACTGTATATTGACCGTGGCAACAAAACCGAAAATGAACTGGTTTTCGAAGCCTTAGCAGCGCGCAAAAACGAAATCCAGACAGCATTTGGCGGGGAACTTGAGTGGGAGCGCCTAGACGAAAAGCGGGCTTGTCGCATCAAGGCTGAAACCGTCGGAAATGTGTATGACCGAGAGCAGTGGGACGAAATGATTAACTTTATGGTAGACGCAATGTGCCGTTTGGAAGCGTCCTTGAAAAGTCCGGTGCGTGAAGTATGGGAGCAGGTGAAAGCCCGGTCACCAATTAACCCCGAAGCCATGAACTCGCTTTGATTCGCGGCTCAGTTTGGGTGGTCATTTCCCGGCTGTAGTTCTGAGTCTGACAGCAAGGTAGGAACATCCACCCCCAGCTCAACAGCGATAGCCTCAACGACCCCCAAGGTCACATTCCGCCCGCGACGTTCAATCAAGCTGATGAACGTCGCGTGTATCCCCACAGGACATTCATGATGCGTAAAGGCTGAACGGTATCATGCGTACCGGGGCAAATCTGTGTCACATCAACCCCAGTTCAGCAAATGAGCTGATGTTACGTCCCACAACCAGATGATCCAGCACTCTGACATCAACGAGTAGCAATGCGTCCTTGAGGCGTTTGGTAAGGCGTTTGTCTGACTCGGATGGATTGGTAACCCCAGACGGGTGGTTGTGGGCAAAAATCACAGCGGCTGCGTTGTGGAGCAATGCAGCTTTGACCACCTCACGTGGATATACCGCTGCACCATCAATCGTTCCGGTGAACATTTCATCGTAAGCAATGACACCGTGTCGAGAATCCAGAAACAGCACAGCAAAAACTTCATGTTCCCGTTCACACAGCTTCATTCGTAAAAAGTTGCGGGTGTCGTTTGGGCTTTTTATGTAGTCAGTAGGCTTTTGAATCCGGGACTCAAGGATTTCGATTGCGTTCTGGATGATCGCGTTGTCGTGGACATTGGTTTGATGAATGGCGGCGTTGCTCAGCATAGGCATCCCTCATAGCGGATATAGGAGTGTTTGCCAGTGAGGCGGGATCACCGCCTTTCATGCTTTGGATGCGAGATGATGCAACCAAGCAAAGTAACCATTTAAACCCGCGACTCTTTGAATCTCCTGAATCTGAAATAATTCTTGATTCTAGTTATTTGCATAGCATCATTCGTCCTTCAGCAACCGGTAAACGCTGGCTTTGCTGAGACAGTACTCCCACATCAAATCCTTGATCAAAACCCCGCTGGCGCGCTTGTCTCGCATTTCAACGATCTGGCTTGGGGACAGCTTGGGCTTCGCACCAAACTTGACTCCCCGTTCCTGCGCTTTGGCGATTCCATCCAGCTGGCGTTCCTTCCGAATCTCATTTTCGAATTCGGCAATCGCTCCAAGCATGTTGAACAGCAGTTTACCGGTGGGGGTGCTGGTATCGATGTTCTGATCGAGAACCACCAACTCAATCCCCTGTTCCTTCAGGTTCTCCGCAATCTGAGTCAGGTGATAGGTTGACCGGGCAAGACGGTCCAGCTTGGTGATGACCAAGGTATCCCCGTCACGCAGATAGTTCAGGCAGGCTTGCAGCTCCGGACGATTGGCGGTTGTCCCTGACCGTTTTTCTTCAAACACCTTGTCGCAGTGACTGAGCTTGGCGCGCTGCACTTCCAGAGATTGTCCAGTGGACGAAACACGGGCATATCCAACCATCGACATTCTTAAATCTCCTTAGACAATCCAATAAGATCATTATAAGACATTTTTTGAGACATAAGAAGCGAGAGTCTTAAAATGTTTACTTCTTGAGACTGGTCGAAATGACCAATAAGTTCGATGGAACCGGGAAAAGATAAATACTCCTGACATAAACAATATTGAAGGAGTACCCCATGACTACACCCAAGACCACCAAAAAGAACTTCTCGCTTCCCCATTACATCGTTGAGCAGCTGGACGATGTATCCCGGCAAACAGGTTTCAGTCAGTCGAATCTAGTGCTTCAGGCGTTGGGGGAGTACCTGCACCGGTATGAGCAGGATGACACTACAGAGAACTGGATGTATTTCCGGGGAAAGTGTTCTGGGGGTGCTACCGGATAATCGAAAAAAGCGATTAGTTTTGAGTTTGCAATCAAAAATAACAATCAATAAAAGGGCAAAAATTCCAGAAAGTGCGCCTACATATTTCTGGACATTTTTGTTGGGATGGGCACCGCTGCCGTGCAGGGATTCTGCCCACCCTTTACCAACGGGAACCACCACCTTCGGGACGGCTCTTGATGGCGAAGCTATGTCTGTCCGTACCTGTAAGGGGAAGGAAGTGACGATAAGAATAATAAAAGTGAGACAACAGAATGAACACAGTAGTACAGACACCCCAACGGGGTGTATTGGGCGAAGCCCAATCCCCAATGATCAACTATGAAACCACCGCGTTCACGCGGGAAGCCTTGAAACGGGGAATGTCCCGGCTGGCTTTCGATACGAAACCAACGGCTTTACTGACCTTGACCGTTCAGGAACCCCGCATCCGCTACCGGAATGACGATGGTCGTTGGCTGGTGCCAGATCGGACGTTGATGAAGAAGGCGAACAACCTGTTGCACTTCATCAACTCTGATCTGTTCGGGTCAAAGTATCAGGACAAGAACAAAGGGTTCAAAGGATTCGGCTGTATCGAAAAACAGGCGAACCACCAGCCCCATCTACACTTGGCAATCACGAACCCGATGCCGCCCAAATTCTACCTGAAAGCCAAGAAGGTTCTGTTTAAGAAGTTGAAGAAGTTCAGCCTATTCCACGAATCAGGAACGGACTTTCGTCTGATCGGGGGAGACGATGCCGATTATTGGCGCATTGGTGACTATCTGGGCAAAGACGGTCGCCTGCTGACTATAGGTCCGGCTGGCGTGTACTGACGGGGTGCCCACATAACGGTATAATGGTTACGCACCTTCTGGAGAGTTGGCGGATTACAGGCAAGCCAACAACGAAGGTTCATGACCATGAGTTTTCCTGATTTTCCTGCCTTATTGCTGGAACACGGTTTCACCCCTGAAACCGCCTTCGACTCTACCAGTCTTGGATTCCAGCACGAGATATACAACGCACTGATACACCACAGTCCGGTATTCCGGGAACAGTCCCGGATTCGCGAACAGCTGAATGTTCCCGGTGAGATGATCCGCTGTGACCTGTTCACCTATGCCGGTGATCTGGAAACCGCTGTCCCATTCTTCTACCGCCAGTGGTTCGAAGAATTACGGTATGAAAACCCGGTCCGGGAAGTGCTGATTCTGGATCGTGCCCGCCACTCCGCACAGATACGCGCATTGACCATTAGCCGCTGCAACGCCATGACCTTTCGTTTCAACATCCAGTGAGGTGATTGCTATGAACCGATTCAAGAAAGAAGAACTTCGAAAGGAACGGGAAGCCCGTGTTGGTAAAACCGCCAGCGAAATCGAAGCCATTGACCGGGAAGATCGACTGAAAGCAGAAATTGAAGCACTTGCCCGGAAAATCCACATTGACCGGTTTCCGGAAGAGTACGCCCACTACCACGACTCTATTTCTGACGCAGCTGACAGAAGTCGTGGGATCAATCCTATGTCAGCTGATTACATTGCCAAGATCGCAGAAAAGCGCCGGAGAGACGGTGTAGCGCCCCTTGGTGGTGACGGTATGTCCGTTTCCACGGATTCATGGGAAATCGCATACCGTGAAGCTGAAGCCCGGTTACGCGGGGATTCTGACGACTGACACCGGTTATTCATCGGGGTGACCATAAATACGGGGGTCACCTTGATGGAGTATTCAATGACACCAACGAAGAAAAAGAATCTGGTCATTACCGGACTTTCTGAAGAACACCTTCAGGCGTTTCTGGACTGGGCTGATGCCCTTGAATTAAGCCGGGACCAGCTGTTGATTGCCCTGATGGTCAACGCCGGGTTTGTGGATTGTGGGCTTGGAGCGTTTATGCCCAATCAAACCGCGTGTGAGGAATGGGGAGAACTGCTGATTCGGCGAATTGCTCACTTAGCTAATGCATGAGGTGGAAATTTGATTATTTTGCTGTCGGTGATGATGGTCGTCATCTGGTTCGCGGTATCGATGCTGTGTATCAGTTACTTCAACGAACACGTCTACAACAGCTGGGACGAATGGGGTGTCCTGCCCAAATGGGTCAGGGTCACATCCCTACTGTTCGGACCAGTGTTGTTTATCTGGTGGTGGGTTCGCTGATGGCTTATCGCTGGGTTGCGTTGAAAACGCGTCAGGGGAGCTTAATCTGACAAAGTGGTACCGTTCCGCCAGTCTCCATCCTTTGACTTAATCCCACGTTCGTAAAGCTTCAGCATGGTGGAATCGTAGAAGGGAGCTTCTGTCAGTCCTTCGTTATCCCACTTTACATTCATCACAAGTGATCTGGGGTCTTCTGGGTGATGCATTACAAGTCTGCTTTCTCCAGATACATAGCGAACGACAAAGTAGGGGATTTCAGGCTTAGAAGCCTGTTGCTTGATACTTTTCCTGATGGCGGATTCCATTTCAATCAGTTCTTCATCTGATAGGTGCCCACCAGCACTTTCACGAAGATTTTTCAGTTTTTGTTCAGTTGCTGAGTCGCTCGAAAAGTTTCCACGATTATAGACTTCAATTCTATCGATCAATGATTTCAAAATGTTTGAAATTTTCAGTCGCAACTCATACAGCTGAGTATCATTCTCGCATCCGTTCAATGCGCCAATTAAGTCGATAAGAGTGTGGTGTATTTCCTTTCCTTGCTCTTTTCTGGCTTTTAATAGTTTGCGTTCGCTATATAAATTCTTAATCTCATTCGGTATATTTTCTAATTTGGTTTCGTATTTTTTAAGCTGTTTGAGAAGGGTTGTGGAAATTCCATCATATTCTTCCATTGCCCTTTCAAACTTTTCAACTTGTCGTTCAGCATCTAATAGCTGAATTTTTAGTTCTTCAATTTTGGTGTTTATTTCCTGTGCTTTTGATTTATCCTGCTTGTCATCGCCAAATATGGTTGCGACTGAAACATCCTTTATGTGAGTGAAAAAGGCAGTTTCCATATCTTCATATCTGTATAGCTTTCGGCAATCTTTGCATTGTGATCCTGATTCCCTTGAAGCACTGCACTGAAGATAACGTAGTTTATGGACCTTTCCGCCAGAAAATTTTCGGTCTTTGTTTGCGTAAACCATGAAACGGTTGTTGTCCGGGCATTTGTGCTTTGAGACGTTGCCCTCAATTGAATAGCCACAAACGGCAAGCTTCTGGAAAAGGTTTGTAAAAGTTCGACCTTTTCTACCCCCGCCACGCATAATGGCGCCAGCCTTTAGCTTTCCATTTTTGTCACGGTTCAAGTCTCGCGATCTTCGAGCGGCTTGTACTTTTTCAAAATATTCTTCGCTCACGATAGCAGGAAAATGGTTTGGTATGATTTCGATGCGTTTGTTTTTGCCATCGCTATCTTTAACAAGTAGCTCGCGCTCACCTATTAATGCTCGGTTGTTTACTATTCGCGTTATTTGGCTGTTATACCATTGTTTAGGCTTCTTTTTGTCCAGTTTAATGCCGGAACTTGACCCCCAAGGCTGAATGTTCTGTTCTTTCAACTTATCGATAATGTAGCCAGTGCCGCGACCTTCTATTACCCACTCAAGTATTTTCTTTATTGTTTTTGTGCGCTCATGGTTTATCTTGTATCCAGTGCCATCAACCCCTTCATTATCATTAGCAATATCGAGCCACTTAGGTGTGCCCCACTTCCATAGGGTTTTCCGATTTCCACTGAGAAGCTGTTCTTTTGCATTTTGTTTTGCGGCAGTAACTTTCTTTGACTTACTCCGGCTTTCGTCGTGAGCACGTTCCATGTAAAGAATAGTAGCCATGAGCTGAACGAAGCCACTTTGGTCGCTGTGGATTTCGTTGTTATCAATTACGGCTATTTTGATACCCTTATCTACTAGCGTAAGAAACGGACTTAAAGCCTTGCGTGGCTCCATTCTGGAAAAACGATCAAAATTCTCGATTATTAGATATGAACCCTGTTCAATAGAGCCTTCATCCACCAGCTTCATAAAATAGCTAAGTTTTCCGGTTTCAAAGTTAAGTCCTTTAAATCCACTAACTGCTCGGTCATGAAGCTTGAGACTGTCGTCGTAATCCAGCCCGTGTTCGCAAGCAAACTTTTTTGCTTTATCCTGCTGACGGCGTTCCGAGTCGCCCATCTCTTGGATTTGCGTGCTGAATCGGAAGTACGGGTATGCTTTTGGTTTCATGCGTGGCGGTTCCCTTTAGTTGTGGGTTAATCCTACCATCAATCTCGATTGTCGGTTTGCCTGAAACCGGTGTGCGTGAGAGCAAGGAGCGCGTGCGCAGTGCGCTGCTCAACGCCGGTTTCGAATTCCCGGCCCGCCGGATAACGATCAATCTGGGGCCGGCGGATCTTCCCAAAGAAGGCGGCCGCTTCGATCTGCCCATTGCCCTGGGTATCCTTGCCGCATCCGGACAGGTTCCGTCCGAGAGTCTTGCCGACCATGAATTTGTGGGCGAGCTGGCCCTGGATGGGGCGTTAAGGCCGCTCAAAGGTATCCTGCCCGCCGTGCTGGCCGCCCGTAGTGAGGGGCGAAGCCTTCTTGTTCCGCAGGCCAACGCCCCAGAGGCCGCCCTGGCCAGTCGCGGAGACGTCCTCGCGGCCAGTCACATTCTGGCCGTTGTTGAGCACCTGTCAGGACGTGCGCAGCTGGTGCCGCTGCCCAGGGCGGACATGGACCGGCTGGAATCCGCCGGTGGGAGCGCTCCGGATCTCAGTGACGTCCGGGGCCAGGAGGTTCCCCGGCGAGCGCTGGAGGTGGCGGCAGCCGGGGGGCACAATCTTCTGTTATTCGGGCCTCCGGGCACCGGTAAAAGCATGTTGGCAGGGCGGCTGCCTGGCATCCTGCCGCCTCTGGCGGATGACGCCGCCATGGAGGTCGCCAGTGTGCACTCCGTTGCCGGGGTTCCGGTTCGTGAAGGCGGCTGGCGGGAGCCGCCGTTCCGGGCGCCGCACCATACCGCCTCCTCGGTGGCGCTGGTCGGGGGTGGTAGCAGTCCGCGGCCGGGAGAAATCTCGCTGGCCCATCGCGGCGTATTGTTCCTCGATGAGTTGCCGGAGTTCGAGCGTCGCGTGCTGGAGGTTTTGCGGGAGCCGATGGAAACCGGTGAAATCGCGATCAGTCGGGCCGCCCGGCAGGTGCGTTTCCCGGCCCGTTTCCAGGTCATTGCCGCCATGAACCCGTGTCCCTGCGGCTACAGTGGCCACCCCTCCGTTGAGTGTCAGTGTTCGCCGGGGCAGGTCCTGCGCTACCGGTCAAAAATTTCGGGCCCGCTTCTTGACCGGTTCGATCTCCATGTGGAAGTTCCGGTGCAGGAGGGCTCCATGCTGATGCAATCCGCCGACGACGGCGAAAGCAGTGCCTCTGTCCGTGATCGGGTGATCGCTGCCCGGGATCGGCAGGCGAGCCGGGGCGTGGTCAATGCCGAGCTTTCCGGTCGGGCCCTGCAGGAGGCCTGCCGCCTGGATGACAGTAGCGAACGGCTTCTGACCTCGGCGATGGAGCGGCTGGGATTATCGGCTCGCGCACTGCATCGGATTCTCAGGCTGGCCCGTACGCTGGCGGATCTCGCCGGTGTCGAACAGGTAGCTCAGACGCACCTGGTCGAAGCACTGGGGTACCGGCAGCTCGATCGTCAGCGGGGAGGCTCTTCGGTGGTGTCCTCCTGACCGGGCACACTCTGGTAAACTGATGCCATCGTAAGAATCGCAACCCGCGTAAGGACATGAAATGACTGACAAGAACGAACCGCAGGACAAGGCCGAGGTCGCGGATTCGCCCGTTACCACCCGCCGGGGGGTGCGCAGTTTTGTGCTTCGGCAGGGGCGAATGACCGATGGGCAGAAAAAGGCGTTTGATCGTGGCTGGGCGAAATACGGCCTGAGCCGGGAAGACGGCATGATCGACCCGAGGGTGGTCTTCGGGCGGGATGCCATGCTCAACCTCGAGATCGGGTTCGGGATGGGCAAATCCCTGGCGGACATGGCGGAAGCGGCGCCTGAGCAGGACTTTATCGGCGTTGAGGTTCATCTGCCGGGCGTGGGCGCTTTGCTCAAGGAGATCGAAGAACGGGGCCTTGAAAATGTGCGGATCTACAATATCGATGCGAACGACGTGATTGATCTGTGCCTGCCCGACGCCTGTCTGGACCGCGTGATGGTCTTTTTCCCGGATCCGTGGCCGAAGAAGAAACACCATAAACGCCGTCTGGTGCAGCCCGAATTTGTCCAGCGTATCCGGCACAAGTTGCGGGTCGGTGGCATCTTGCACCTGGCCACGGACTGGGAGAACTACGCTGAGCACATGATGGAAGTGATGGGTGAAGCGGAAGGTTTTGCCAACTCACAGGGCGTTGGAGAGTATTCCCCGCGTCCCGATGACCGGCCCATCACCAAGTTTGAAAAGCGGGGTGAGCGGCTGGGTCATGGGGTCTGGGATCTCGTGTTTCACCGCACCAACTGAACAGTGGGGGTCAGCCCGGGGCGATCGGATGGCGCCGGGCGGCCCGTATGATCACCAGGCCTGCGATCCCCAGGGTCAGGCCGGTGAACTTGATCAGGGCACAGAAGGTGGCGGACAGGCTGACCACATCCGTGGGTGGGTTGAAATTGTTCAGCAACAGGACATTTTCCAGGAGATCCCCGATGCCCGCCGCAACGAACAGAGCCCGGACCCACCGGGCCACCATGCGCTCCCGAACGCCGGGTCGGTCACGCATGAAGTGCCGGGTCAGACTCAGGAATGCCATGACGTAAACACCGATGAAGACAAAGTCGAGCCAGAGTGATACCTGCGCCCACGCCTGGCCGTCCGAGCGCCAGCTGCGCAGGATGGCATGGGCCTGGTCGGCGGTAGCGGCCAGCTGGAAGCTGACAATACCCTGTGGCGCCGACGCGGTCTGCAGCGGCTGATTGATGACCAACAGGGCGGCCAGCAGTATGACGGCCGAAAACAGGTTGGTCTTGAGGGCCTTGGACATGGTGCCCCACCCGGTCGGCAGATCCATTACAAAAATCGCTCCAGCAGGCTGTTCAGGTAGCGCTGGCCCAACTCTGTGGCCTGAAGGCGCCCCTTTTCCAGCAGGTTTTCCCGTCTCAGTTCTTCAAGTTTTACTCCAACTGACGTCAGCGGTAAACCCGTACGTTCGACGAACAGTGATTCCTCGACGCCGTGTTTCAGGCGAAGTGCATTCATCAGGAATTCCAGGGCCCTTTCGTCCGGGGCAATGGCCTCCGACCCGGCTGTGCGGCTTCCGATGCGTCCCAGGTAAGCGTCAGGCTGCCGGGTTTTCCAGTAACGGCGGATACTGCCATCCGGCAGGCTGATTTTTCCATGTGCCCCGGCGCCAAGGGCCAGGTAATCGCCGAACGTCCAGTAATTGAGATTGTGTCGGGAAGCCCGCTCTGGCCGGCTCCAGGCAGAGACTTCGTAGTCGTCGAACCCGTGTTCCCGAAGCAGCGCAGATCCCGCCTGGTAGATGTCCCAGAGCCGGTCATCGTCGGGCAGATCGGGCGGACGGCTGAAAAACTCCGTATTCGGTTCGAGGGTGAGCTGATACCAGGAAATGTGCGGTGGCTGATGCTCAAGCGCCGCCCTGAGATCCGCAAGGGCCTGCTCCGGGGTCTGATCCGGCAGCCCGTGCATGAGATCCAGGTTGAAGTTGTCGAAGCCCGAGGCGCGCGCGGCGTCTGCGGCGCGATTGGCGGCTGCCGGATCGTGAATGCGCCCCAGCGTGCGCAGCTGTTGCGGATCGAAACTCTGGACGCCGATCGACAGGCGGTTGATGCCGGCCTGGCGGAAGGCCTCGAATCGGGCCTGTTCGACCGTTCCGGGGTTTGCCTCGAGCGTAATTTCCGCATCCGGGGCGATGTAGAGTCGCTCCCGGAGCGCCTCGAACAGACGAGAATAGAACTCCCCACTCATCAGTGACGGGGTGCCGCCGCCAATGAAGACGGTTTCAATAGGCCGGTCGCCGGCCAAGGAAAGATCCTGTTCCAGGTCTTCGATCAGGGCCTGCAGGTAGGCCTGCTCGGGAATCTCGCCCTTCTGAGCGTGGGAGTTGAAATCGCAGTAGGGGCATTTGCGCACGCACCAGGGCACATGCACGTAAAGGCTAAGGGGCGGGGCTACCGCCACGGCGGAGGTGGCGGTCATGCCGTCAGCGCTCCTCCGTCAGGTGCTCGATCAACTGGGCGAGGGCGCGTCCCCGGTGACCAATGCGGCCCTTTTCTTCCCGTGAGAGCTCGGCGGCGCTGCAGCCGTGCCCGGGGACCAGGAAAACCGGATCGTAGCCGAATCCGCCCGTGCCCTGCCGCGACCTGAGAATGCTGCCGGGCCAACGTCCGTGGCAGATGATGGGTGTGGGATCATCCGCATGCCTGAGAAAAACCAGAACACAATGGAACTGGGCGCCGCGTTGGCCCTCCGGCACGTCCTCGAGTGCTTCCAGCAGGGCATCGATGTTCTGATCATCGGTCGCGCTGTCACCGGCAAAGCGGGCGGACCGGACGCCCGGCGCTCCGCCAAGGGCGTCCACGGCGATACCGCTGTCGTCGGCCAGGGCCGGAAGTCCGGTTTCCCGGGCGGCGTGGCGAGCCTTGAGTATGGCATTCTCCACAAACGTGACGGCGGGCTCCTCGGCTTCCCCAACGCCCAGTTCTCCCTGGGCCACAGGTTGCAGCCCCAGAGGCGCAAGCAGTTCCGTCAATTCGGCAATTTTGCCCCGGTTATTGCTGGCGATGACGAGTCTGTCGGTCATGGGCTCAGTCGCTGAACAGGGTGTGGGCGAAACGTACGGTCAGGTCCTGCTGCAATCCGGCGGGACGGGCCGTGATGTTGAATGTCATCAGCTGGCCGGAGTTGTATTGGTACTGGGCCAGGAAGTAGACAGCATCGCCTTCCTCGATGCGCCGGAATGCCAGGAATTTGACCTGCTGGATGTCATTGCTGACCTTGCCTTCCACCTGGCCGGTGACCGGCTTGAGCGAGCCATTGTCCTGTTCCTTCATGATGGCAATGTTGATCAGGCCGATGCCCTTGCTGCGCTGAAGATCATTGGCCTGCGCCACCTCGGGCGACAGGAAGGTGCTGGGCAGAACGCTCCAGTGCACCTGATAGTCGCCGAAATCCTTGGATCCGGCGGCCTGGGAGGGCAGGGCGATCGCCAACAGCATGAGCGCGATCAGGGTTCTGGCAAAGGCTTGGATGGTGTTCATCAGGATCACTCCTCTTCCCGGGAAATGCGGTAAATGGCGATCTCGCCGAGCAGGTTGGGCCACAGTCGGGCGAGCCAGCTGTTCTGGTGCTGGCCGTCGACTACCCGCCGGCTCCGGATGCGGATGCCTTTCTGGCGACACAGGGCCTCGAAATCCTTGAAGGTACAGAGCCGGATGTTTGGCGTGTTGTACCACTTGTACGGCAGTGCCTCGGATTCGGGCATGCGGCCGCTGAGTGCCAGCCCCCAGCGCAGGCGCCAGTGGGCAAAGTTGGGGAAGGTCACTATGCCTTCGCTGCCCACCCTGAGCATCTCGTCCAGCACCTTGTCCGGTCGCCGGACGGCCTGCAGGGCCTGGGTCATCAACACGATATCGAACATGCCGTCGTCAAAGTTGTCCAGTCCCTGGGTGTCCAGGTTCTGTTCAATAACGGAAACGCCGCGGCCCATACACGTCGTGATGTGATCCGGATTGATCTCAAGACCAAATCCCGTGGCCTGACGCTCACGCTGCAGGTAATCGAGCAGGGTACCATCACCACAACCGAGATCGAGAACATGGTCTCCCGGTTTGATCCATTGCTGGATGATTTCCAGGTCCGGTCTCATGCGCCCACCTCCCGTGCCACTCGATCCATATACGCCGTAAATACGTCGGTGTATCTCGGTGTGGGAATCAGGAAAGCGTCGTGGCCCCAGGGGGCGTCGATCTCGGCATAACTGACTTTCTTCCTCGCCGAGATCATGGCATTGACCAGCTCTTCGGAGCGTTCCGGTGCAAAGCGCCAGTCCGTGCTGAAAGACAGCACCAGAAATTCACAGCGGGCCCGGGCGATGGCTCGGGACAGGTCGCCGCCGTGCTCGTAGGCGGGGTCGAAGTAATCCAGGGCGCGGGTCATCAGCAGGTAGGTATTGGCATCGAAGGATTCGGAAAACCGCTCGCCCTGGTAGCGGAGATAGCTCTCGACCTGGAACTCGGCATCGTAACCGAACTTGTACGCCTCTTCGCGAAGCTCCCGTCCGAACTTTTCCCCCATGGAAGCGTCGGAAAGGTAGGTGATATGACCCACCATGCGCGCAAGCATCAGCCCCCGCCGGGGCACGATGTTGAAATCGTAATAACGCCCGTCATGGAATTCCCGGTCCGACGTGATCGCCTGGCGGGCGACTTCGTTGAACGCAATGTTCTGGGCCGTCAGGCGCGGGGTGGACGCGATGACCACCGAGTGGCGCAACCGGTCCGGAAAATCCAGGCTCCACTGCAGGGCCTGCATCCCGCCCAAGGATCCACCGACCACGGCAGCCCAGCACTGGATTCCCAGCCGATCCGCCAGCAGCGACTGGCTTTTTACCCAGTCGCTGACAGTAATGACCGGAAAATCCGGGCCGTAGGGTTTGTTGGTGGCCGGATTGAGGCTGTTCGGGCCGGTACTGCCGTGGCACCCGCCGAGATTGTTCAGCGACACGACAAAAAAACGGTTGGTGTCGATGGGTTTGCCCGGGCCGATGCAGCTGTCCCACCAGCCCGGCTTACGGTCTTCCATGCTGTGGTAGCCAGCCGCATGGTGATGTCCACTCAGGGCATGGCAGATCAGGACCGCATTGCTGGCGTCGTCGTTCAGTTCCCCGTAGGTTTCCACGACCAGGTCGTAGCTCTCCAGGGTCTGGCCGCAGGCCAGCTCAATGGGCGTGTCAAAATGATAAGACTGCGGGGTGACTATCCCGACAGAATCCGCGGGAAGGGAATCGGGCATCGGCGCGACAGGTTCCTGGTTCGATCCATAATATCTGGGCCGACGATCGCAAAAAGCCATCGCCAGCCCAGCAGTTTATAGCCGGGTGGGAATGGCTGCAACCGATGCCCCGGGGCCGATCAAACGGCGCCCGAGATGTTGACGACTTTCTGCTGGATCAATGTCGGCGCGGGCTTGCGAATCTGTCTCTGCATGGCGTCCGCAAGCTCCAGTTGCCGCCTGAGGTCGGCGATGGTGTTCTGCAGTCGCTCACGCTCGGCGCGGCTGTCCCGATCGCTGCGCACCATGTCGCGCAGGCGCCGGATCTGGTGCTCCAGCAGCTGCTTCTGTTCCATCGAGTACTGCATGATTGGCAGCAGGGCTTCGTGGGGCCAGCGCTCGACATCGTTGCGGACGCGGCTGTAGAGCGTCCGCGCCTCGCTGACCATGACGTTGAAGAACCGCCGGACCAGCAGGGACTGTTCCGTCAGGAGGTTCTTCGGACTGATGCGGAACCGCTTGGCTTTCTTGCGCAGCTCCCGGATGGCAATGACATGGCGACCGGCCCGCAGTGGAATCGGTTCCAGGTGCCGTGCCCGGGTATCCTCGTTATAACGGCGGTAGATGGCGCCGACCATTTTCTCGGCGAGCCGGCCTTCGCTCATCAGATTGGTCAGGTCGCTCTCCAGCAGTTCGAAGAAATGATCCATGGCCCGGTTCATACCGGCTGTGGTCCAGCTCTTTGACATGGACTCGCGGATCCTGGCGGCGTGATCTTCGAAGCGTTGCTCACTCACCATGTCCTTCAGTGTGGCACCCTGGGAGTCCATCAACCGGCGGCTGGACCGCAGGGTGATCAGCTTCTTGTAATAGAAGTCGTAATCCTGCTGGGCCCGGTCCGCAAGGCGTCCCAGGGCGGGTTTGTCCAGACTGGGTCCGGCACAGGCGACAAGCTCTTCTTCCAGCGAGGCCAGTCGTGTCTGCATGGCTGCCTGGCTGTTCTGCAGCATGCCCAGCAGATCGTTGATCAGGCTCTGGGTGATCAGCTGCTCCTTGTGCATAAGGATGCGCTGGATGATCAGCTGTTCCAGCTTGCCGATGTTCGAGCGCTCGAACAGATCGTTGTCCTGTCGCACCCGGGACAGCAGTCCCTGTTTGGCGGAGAGGGGGATGACATCGTGCTGTCGGATACCCAGGTGATCGGCGGTGTAGTTGCGCACCCTTTCGATGGCTTCCTGGGTGTGTTTTTCGCCCTGGAGATCGTCCCAGAGCACGTCAATCTTGTTGAGGACCGCAAAGCGTCCTGCCCGATGATCGGCGTGCTCGGTGTCGATGTGCTCTTTCCAGATGGTCATGTCGCTGGCGGTCACGCCGGCATCGGCGCTCAGCACGAAGATGATCGCGTGGGCGCGGGGCAACATGCTGATGGTCAGTTCGGGCTCGGATCCCAGGGCATTCAGTCCCGGCGTATCGAGAATTCGCAGGCCACGCTCGAACAGTGGGTGCCGGATGCTGATCTGGGCATTACGCCACGCCGGTACCAGGACGTTGCCGGGATTGTTCCGGTCGTGTTCCAGCATGGATTCGTCGAATCCGAGGCCTCGGGCTTCTTCCGGCGGAACGCTCTTGACCCGTGCGACTTCGGCAAGCACTTCGCGCATGACCTCGGGGTCGCGTTCATCGAGCTCGTGCTTGACCCACCGTTCCGGTTGATTCCGGAGTTGCTGCAGCGACAGGTCCCCGGTTCGTGTCTCGATGGGCAGTAGCAGCAGGTAGTTCTGGTTTGCCGTGCGATCGAAGAAAAGTTCGGTCGGGCACATGGTGGTACGGCCGGCCTGGGACGGCAGCATGCGTTGCCCGTAATTGGAGAAGAACAGGGCATTGATCAGTTCGGTCTTGCCCCGGGAATACTCGCCCACGAACGCGATCGTCAGTTCGTCCTCGATGAGCAGTTCCAGGCCATGACGGATGCGGGTGCTGATGTCATCCGAGAACAGGTCGTTGTCCTGCAGCCACAATCGGTATCGGCCAATCTGGCGGATCAGCTCCTTTTTCCAGTTATGGTAGGCCTCGACCTGCTGCGACAGAGTTCCCTGTGGGTTCATTGGAGTTTCCTTCTGCGCGACTTCCCGGTTTGGCGGTATTCGGTCCATGGACGTCCCGAACAGACCCGGTTGTTAGTAGTTATCGTTCATGATATCTGCTCTTTCGGCGTCGTGTACTCGGACGGGTCACACTCTGACTGTGCAGAAGGGTGGATTCACAAAAAAATACCGCAAAATCAGTGGCTTGATTTTGCGGTATGGAATGATTGTTTTCGTCGCCAAGTGTAACGAAATGTAGTTTGGAGGTCTGGTCTACATTCCCAGGCCGATGGAGCCCAGTCCGGCAGCCAGTTTCATGTGGTCGATGACCACCGAGATCACGTTGAGGATCAGGAAAACGATGATCGGCGACAGATCGAGGCCGCCCATGGCCGGCATGATGTTCCGCACCGGGCGCATGACCGGTTCGGTGATCTGGGCCACCAGCTGAATGGCGGGATGCCCGCTGTGCGGTGCAATCCAGCTCACCACCACCACGGCAATGACGGACCAGAAATAGATTTTGACAATCAGGTCCAGCACATTGAGAACGGCCCAGACCAGCAGCGTCACCGGATTGAATCCCGGTATGCCACCGTTGAGCAGCACCAGGATGAAAAAGAAGGTGATCGCCTGGATGAGCACCGCCAGTATGAGAGAGGCACCGTCAATGCCGCCCCAGCCGGGGATGACTTTCCTCAGTGGCCGGAGAGGCGGGTTGGTGGCCTTGACCACGAACTGGGATATCGGATTGTAGAAATCGGCACGGGCGAGCTGCAGGAGAAAGCGCAGCAGCACGATGGTCATGTAAAAAGTCGACGCAATCAGCAGTATCGTGATCAGAATGTCTGCCAGCATGAAGCTGTCTCTCCGTTATCGGTTACTGTTTGCCGGCCAGCTCGCTGGCCATTACTTCCGAGCGCTTGAAGGCCGCCTGGTAAGCCTTTTTCACCAGCTCTCGAAGTCCACCCTCCTCGAAGGTGTTCACCGCCTGCTCGGTGGTGCCGCCGGGCGACATCACGTTGCGCTTGAGCTGCGCCGGGTCATGTTCGCTGCGAGCCGCCATCTCCGCCGCGCCGGCCATGGTCTGGATGGCTAGCTCCCTGGCGGTGGCGGGTTCGATGCCAGCATCTGTGGCGGCTGCTTCCAATGCTTCGAGCATCAGGAAGAAATAGGCGGGACCGCTTCCCGAAAGCGCCGTGACGCCGTGAAGCAGATTCTCGTCATCAACCCACAGAGCGGAGCCAATGCTCTCGAACACGGACTGAACCATGGCTTTCTGATCGTCTTTCACATGCTTGTTGGCAAACAGTCCGGCGGCGCCTTTGCCGACCAGTGAGGGCGTGTTGGGCATAACCCGCACGAGAGGCAGGCCGCCGCCGAGCCATTCATCCAGTGTGTCTGCGGTCAGGCCGGCAGCGATGGAGACCATCAGCGGACGGGTGTTCTGGACCACCGGGGCGATGTCCCGACAGACATCCGCCATCACCTGGGGCTTCACCGCAAGGACCACCATGTTCGCCTGCTGTGTGCAGTAACGGTTGTCGGTGGTCACGCTGACCCCAAAGCGCTTACGGATGGCTTGCAAGTGGCCGTCGTCCGGGGCACTGACCCAGATATCACCGGCCTTGTAGCCGTTGTCCAGCATGCCGCCAATGATGGCGCTGGCCATATTGCCGGCTCCAATAAACGAGATTGTGGGTGATGTGCTCAAGGTTCACTCCAACGATTGATCGGTTAGCAGAATGTCCGCGATGATAGCAGGAACTTGCGTGTTCAGCTCTGATCCCCTTTCGGTGGTCGCGGACCAAATAACGCAGTTCCCACCCGCACCCAGGTGGCTCCCTCGGCGATCGCCAGCTCCAGATCGCCAGACATGCCCATGGACAACGTGTCCAGGGGACCGGCGGCGGGAAAGTCCTGTTTCAGGTTTTTAAGCGCGTTTGCCATTGACCGGAAACGGGCCCGGAGTGTTGCTTCCGGCTGATCTGGTGCCGGGATCGCCATCAGGCCCCGAAGCGACAGGCGCGGCAGGTCGCTGATCGCTTCCACAAGTTCAGGGAGCGACTCGAGTGTGCATCCCGATTTGGTGTCTTCGCCGTCGATATTCACCTGCAGGCAGATATTGAGCGGAGGGAGGTTTTCCGGTCGGTGCTCGCTGAGCCGGCGAGCGATCTTCAGGCGATCCACGCTGTGTACCCAGGAAAAGGATGCAGCGATCTGGCGGGTCTTGTTGGACTGGATCGGACCGATGAAGTGCCACTCAAGGTCGGCAATGTCCCCCAGAGCCTCCATTTTCTCCAGTGCTTCCTGCAGGTAGTTCTCGCCAAAGGCCGACTGGCCCGACTGATGGGCTTCCCGCAGCTCATCCGGGGAGCGGGTCTTGCTGACCGCGAGCAAATGCACGCTCTCGGGCGCTCGCCCGGCCTGCAATGTTGCTTTTTGTATGCGTCGGGTTACGCTCCCGATGTTGTCTGCTATGCTGCTCATAGTGTGAGTTTGCCGCTTCTGGAATAAAAGAAAAAGCCCTCCGAGGAACCCTATGGATATTACTGAACTGCTTGCCTTTTCGGCCAAACAGGGTGCGTCCGATTTGCACCTTTCCGCCGGTTTACCCCCCATGATTCGTGTCGATGGCGATGTTCGCCGGATCAACCTGCCGCCGATGGAACACAAAGAGGTCCACGGTCTGATCTACGACATCATGAACGACAAGCAGCGCAAGGATTACGAGGAATTCCTCGAAACCGACTTCTCCTTCGAAGTTCCTGGCGTGGCCCGCTTCCGTGTCAACGCGTTCAACCAGAATCGCGGGGCCGGTGCGGTATTCCGGACCATCCCCTCGAAGGTCCTTACCATGGAAGATCTGGGCATGGGCCAGGTTTTCAAGGATATTTCATCGGTTCCTCGCGGGCTGGTACTGGTCACGGGGCCGACCGGCTCCGGTAAGTCCACCACCCTGGCGGCGATGATGGACTACATCAACGACACTCGCTACGAGCACATCCTGACCATCGAAGACCCCATCGAATTCGTTCACGATTCCAAGAAATGTCTGGTGAATCAGCGGGAAGTGCATCGCGATACGCTAGGCTTCAACGAGGCGCTGCGGTCCGCCCTGCGGGAAGACCCGGACATCATTCTGGTGGGCGAATTGCGGGACCTGGAAACCATCCGCCTGGCGCTGACAGCGGCGGAAACCGGCCACTTGGTATTCGGTACGCTGCATACCACCTCGGCGGCCAAGACGATTGACCGGGTGGTCGACGTGTTCCCGGCGGAAGAGAAATCGATGGTCCGTTCCATGTTGTCGGAATCGTTGCAGGCGGTTATCTCCCAGACCCTGATGAAGAAGATGGGCGGTGGCCGGATTGCGGCCCACGAAATCATGATCGGCACCCCGGCGATCCGGAACCTGATCCGGGAAGATAAGATCGCCCAGATGTACTCGGCGATCCAGACCGGTGGCTCCATTGGCATGCAGACGCTGGATCAGTGCCTGGAGCGGCTGTTGCAGAAGGGATTGGTTTCCCGTGATGCGGCACGGGCGAAGGCCAAGATGCCGGATAATTTTTAAGCAGGCACCTTAGTTGGCGTCTGCCAGGGTGCAGGGATCGGGGTGTTCCGCCTTTCCGGGACACGCTGTAAATCCATCCCTGTACGCTTGACTGCAGCATCCATGCTGCAGACAGTCCCGGAAAGGCGGAACACCCCGATCCTTCAAGTGGCGACGGGGAGTCCGCATGAGCAAGAAGCAAAGCAGGTAACAAAAAATGGAATTCGAAAAACTGTTGCGGTTAATGGTGGAGAAGGGCGGTTCGGACCTGTTTATCACGGCTGGCGTGCCGCCCAGCATGAAGGTGAACGGGAAAGTGCTGCCGGTCACCAAGAATGCCCTGACACCGGAGCAGACTCGCGAGTTCGTCTACGGTGCCATGAACGACAAGCAACGCGCCGAGTTCGAGGAAACCCACGAATGTAACTTTGCTATCAGCGCCCGAGGCATCGGCCGCTTCCGGGTGAGTGCTTTCTTCCAACGCAATCTGTGCGGCATGGTTCTGCGTCGCATTGAGGTGAAGATTCCCCAGATTGATGACCTGGCGCTGCCGGAAATCGTCAAGGATCTGGCCATGACCAAGCGGGGCCTGATCATTTTCGTCGGTGCAACCGGTACCGGTAAGTCCACCTCGCTGGCGGCCATGCTCGGCCACCGGAACCGGAACAGCCGGGGCCACATCATTTCCATTGAGGATCCGATCGAATTCGTCCACCAGCACCAGGGGTGCATCGTGACCCAGCGGGAGGTCGGAATCGATACGGAGAGTTTCGAAGTGGCCCTGAAAAATACCCTGCGTCAGGCGCCGGATGTGATCCTGATTGGTGAGGTGCGGACCCGTCAGACCATGGAGTATTCCGTGCAATTTGCCGAGACGGGGCACCTCTGTCTGGCAACCTTGCACGCCAACAACGCGAACCAGGCGCTGGACCGGATCATTCAGTTTTTCCCGCCGGAGCAGCACAATCAGATCTGGATGGACCTCTCCCTGAACTTGAAGGCCATCGTCGCCCAACAGCTGGTGCCGACGCCAGATGGTAAGGGGCGGAAAGCGGTCATCGAAGTGCTCATCAACTCACCTCTGGCGGCAGACATCATCCGTAAAGGGGAAGTTCACAAGCTGAAAGAATTGATGGCCAAATCCACCGAATCCGGCATGCAGACGTTCGATCAGGCGTTGTACCGGCTGTATTCGGAGGGTTCCATTACCTACGAAGACGCACTTGCACACGCGGACTCCGCGAACGACCTGCGTCTGATGATCAAGCTGGGTGCGGATGCGCACGGCGCCGATAAACTTTCATCGTCAGTGGACAAGCTGTCGATTCAGGATGACTGAGCTTTTCGGGGTGTTCGACGAAAGTAGTAGATAGTTGTCGCCCCGAATCAATAGTCTTTGCATTTGAGGCCATTGGCCCGTGCTGCGTATACTCCGCGCCGGATTCAATAAGGAGTGACCATGCACAAGAACACCAATGCTCTCGTAAAGGCGATTCGCCTGGCGACTTTCGCCGCCGTAGCGGCTCCGGTTACCGCATTCGCCGGTGGTTTTTCCCTCAACGAGCAGAGCGCCAGCGCCATGGGCGTGGCCAACGCCGGCGTGGCTGCCAACCCGGAAAACGCCACGACCGTTCTGTTCAACCCGGCTGGCATGAGCCAGCTGTCCGGCACCAATATTTCCTTCGGTGCGGCTGTGCTGGATATTGATGCCGAGGCCAAGCCCGACACCATTTCGGTCCAGCGTCAGGTTCCATCTGTTCCGGTGAGCCCAAGCAATAATGGTGGCGACATTGCAGATCCCGCGGTTCTGCCCAATTTCTACATGACCCATGAAGTCAGCGACTCCATTGACGTGGGTTTCGGTATCCACGCACCTTATGGCCTGGCTGCGGATTACAAAGACGGCTTTGCCGGTCGTTTCTTTGCGGACAAGACTGAGCTTACCGCGATTTCATTCAGTCCTTCCGTTTCGGTCAGTAATGGTCAGGGGCTCTCAATGGGTCTTGGCATCAATATTTTGTATGCGGACGGCAGGTTGTCTCGTTATCAGGATCTTGCCGCCGCCGGCTCTTCAGCTGAGCCCTATGCTGATGTTACCGGAGATGACGTCGGTGTCACCGCTCGGGTGGGATTCCTTTACAAGGTATCCCCTCGGACTCAGTTGGGGTTGACGGCCCAGACTGGTACCGAGCTCAACCTCGATGGGGATATCACGATTTCCGGTTTCCCGACCCAGGCTGGTCCTATCCCCTTGACCGAAAAAGCCACCGTGCCGCTTGCCATTCCCGAGAGCGCAACCTTCGGTATTCGTCATCAGTTGACCGATGACATCACCCTGCTGGGCGGAGCGACTTTCGCCAAGTGGAGCCGGTTCGAGGAGTTGGACGTAAACAGTCGTGAAGGCCAGAGTGGCGCCGTTTCTCAGGCGACCGGGCGTCAACCCGGCCAGCCGATTACTCACGTTACCGAGAAATGGAAGGACACGTGGCAGTTCAATGTTGGCGGCATCTGGCAGGCCACCCCGGCCTGGGCGTTCAAGGCGGGCTACGCCTACGATGAATCACCCGTTAACGAGAAATATGTGACCGCGCGAATTCCGTCCGAGGACCGCCATTGGCTGGCTCTCGGCGCTCAGTGGAAAGACGCGCAGAGTGGCTGGACTGTAGATGCATCAATCGGCACACTGATTTTTGCAAACGATCCGAAAGTGGATGACAGGAATTACAGTCACGACAACCCTTCTCAGGTCGCCGAGCTCGCGCCAAACGTTCCTGATCAGAGCAACTACCAGGCCGAATACGACCTGAGCGCCTGGAGTGCGGGCATCGAAGTCAGCAAAGCCTTCTGATACTTCACTCAATGACCTGTCCGCGGTAAATCACCTTGGTTTTCCGCGGCAGGGGCGGGGAGTCCGGTTCGGCAGCGCCGGCCGGGTTCCCCGGTTCTTCTTCAATGACCTGTCCACGATACAGTCGTTTGGGTTGGCCCTCTCCCGGGTCGGTCGATACCGACAGCTGTGGAACCTGTGCTTTCAGCGCCTCCCAGGTTCTGATCAGGTGGGGCGAACGGGTCTTGCCCGCGTAATCCGCCAGTCTTTCTTCCAGATGTTGTTCAGTCAGGTGCAGTTTTACGCCGAACTCGGACTGAATCAGTCGGCGGCACTGGTGCACCAGTTTCAGAAGATTCGGGTCCAGTAGCCAGCTTCGTTCCGATGCCAGGGTACTCATGATGACGGCCTCGATAGGGTGTGTCACAACATGGCGCCATCCGTGGAATCGACGTTGGGATGGCGACCGACGTGAAAGATTAAGCGAATTTCATGCCGTGTCCCGGAGAGCTCAGGATCGCGCTCTGATGGGCAGGTGGGTCACCAGGGTGTGAAAGATTGCCGGCTTTTGGTGCGCGGTGGGGGATATGTGCACCGTTTTGAGATTTGTGCCGGCCCGGTCAGACCATTCAGACCACCGGGCCGGCACATGGATCGCTCAGTGGGCCTCGTCCCAGTTGTCGCCGACGCCGGCGTCCACGACCAGGGGAATGTCCAGTTTCGTGGTTTCCGACATCCGCTTCACCAGACCGTCCCGCACTTTCTCCAGTGCTGATTCCTTGACCTCGACAATGAGTTCGTCGTGTACCTGCATGGTCATGCGGGCATCGTCGGGATGCGTTTCACGCAGCCAGGCATCAACCTCGATCATGGCCCGCTTGATGATATCGGCCGCGGTACCCTGCATGGGGGCGTTGATGGCCGTGCGCTCGGCGGCCTGTTGCAGCTGTTTGTTACGGGCGTTGATCTCGGGCAGGTACAGGCGCCGGCCGAACAGGGTTTCCACGAAGCCGTCCTCATGGGCCTGCTTGCGGATGTTGTCCATGTACTTGAGGACACCGGGATACCGTTCGAAGTAGCGGTCGATGTATTCCTGGGCCAGTTTGCGTTCAACGCCCAGTTGCCGGGACAGTCCGAACGCGGACATGCCATAGATCAGGCCGAAGTTGATGGCTTTTGCGCTTCTGCGCTGTTCCCCGCTGACATCGGAGAGGGCCACGCCGAACACCTCTGCGGCCGTTGCCTTGTGAATATCCTCGCCATGCTCGAAGGCCGTGATCAGGCCTTTATCCCCGGACAGATGCGCCATGATCCGTAGCTCGATCTGGGAATAGTCCGCTGCCACCAGCTTGTAGCCTTCCGGCGCAATGAAGGCCTGCCGGATGCGACGACCTTCTTCCGTCCGTATCGGAATGTTCTGCAGGTTCGGTTCCGAGGACGACAGCCGCCCGGTGGCGGTTACGGCCTGATGATAGGACGTGTGAACCCGACCGGTCCGGTGGTGAATCAGTTCCGGCAGAGTGTCGGTGTAGGTGGATTTCAGCTTGCTCAGGCTGCGATGTTCCACAATGAGCCGGGGCAGTTCGTGTTCGTGAGCCAGTTCCTGCAGAACCGGCTCCGCCGTCGATGGTGCGCCCTTGGGAGTCTTCTTGATGACTTTCAGTCCGAGTTTGTCATAAAGGATGGCCTGAAGCTGTTTGGTGGAACCCAGGTTGAAGCTTTCCCCGGCGACCTCGTGAGCCTCTTTTTCCAGCTCGGCCATACGCTCGGCCAGTTCCTGGCTCTGCTTTCTGAGCACGCTGGCGCTGATCAGCGTACCCCGTTGTTCCATGCGCGAGAGCACGGGCACCAGCGGGAGATCGATCTCCCGGTAGACTGCATCCAGTCGTCCGGTGTTGCGAAGCTTCGGACTCAGCGTCTGGTGCAGGCGCAGGGTGATGTCTGCGTCTTCCGCTGCGTAGGGGCCGGCCTTGTCCAGGTCAATCTGGTTGAAGGTGAGCTGCTTGGCGCCCTTGCCGGCAATGGATTCAAAGGTAATTGTCTGTTCGTCCAGGTATTCCCGGGCGAGGCTGTCCATGTCGTGGCGGGTGGCGACCGAATTGTAGACGTAGGACTCCAGCATGGTGTCCTCGGCAATGCCCTCCAGGTTGATGCCGTGGTTGGCGAGCACGTTTTTATCGTACTTGAGGTTCTGGCCCACCTTTTTCTGGTCGGGATCTTCCAGCAGCGGCTTGAGCTGAGAGAGTACCTGGTCCCGGTCCAGCTGATCCGGCGCGCCCATGTAATCGTGAGCCAGGGGGACATAGGCGGCCTCGCCCGCCTCGACAGCAAAGGACACACCCACAATCTCGGCATCGATATAACGGAGGCTGGTGGTCTCTGTATCGAAGGCGAACAGGTCGGAGGCTTTCAGTCGCTCCAGCCAGTCGTCCAGTTCTTCCTGCTCGGTGATGACGCTGTAGCGCTTTTCGATCGGCGCCTGCGCAGCACTGCTGTCCTTCGCATTCGTTTCGGCGCCGGCGGTCTCCAGCTCGGAGATCCAGTTGCGGAATTCGTATTCCCGGAACAGCGTCAGTAACTGATCATCGTCCTGTTGCCGGAGCTGAAGATCTTCCAGGCCAAATTCGAGGTCGACATCGGTCTTGATGGTCGCCAGGTCTCGGCTCAGGGGCAGGGTTTCCAGTGCCTCGCGCAGGTTCTCGCCAATCTTGCCCTTGATGTCATCGGCGTGCGCCATGAGGTTGTCCAGATCGCCGTAGGATTCCAGCCATTTCACCGCCGTCTTGGGGCCGCACTTGTTGACGCCCGGAATATTGTCGACTTTGTCGCCCACCAGGGCCAGGTAGTCGATGATCTGCTCCGGCGTGACACCGAATTTCTCGACCACGCCCTCGCGGTCCATCCGGGTCTCGGTCATGGTATTGATCAGCGTGACATGATCACTGACCAGTTGCGCCATATCCTTGTCTCCGGTGGAGACCACAACGTCGATGCCCTTGCTGGTGGCCTCGTTGGCCAGGGTGCCGATCACGTCGTCCGCTTCGACCTCCGGCACGATCAGTAAAGGCAGCCCCATGGCCCTGACGATGTCATGGATGGGCTCGATCTGGATGGCCAGATCGTCCGGCATGGGGGGGCGATTCGCCTTGTAGTCTTCGTACATCTGGTGGCGAAAGGTTTTGCCCTTGGCATCGAATACCACGACCATTTTCGACCCGGGGAAATCCTGCTCCAGGCGACGGATCATGCTGATCACACCCTTGATGGCCCCGGTTGGATGATCCTTGCTGTTGGTGAGGGGCGGCAGCGCATGATAGGCACGAAACAGATAGGACGAACCGTCTACCAGTACCACCGGTGGGGTCTTTTGATCATTCATACAAATACGGATCCGGATTCTGATTGAAGCGTGGGTTGGCTTGTGCAACTCTGTAACGAATTCAGTGGACAAAAGGGTAGCACGAAAATGAAACGTATCGCCTGTCCGGCCCTGTTGCTGGCCTGTATGCCGTTGGCAGCCCTGGCCCAGGAAAAAGGCGCCCTGGACCAGACGCCGGTGGAAACGCCTAAAGAGCCGGTGGTCGTGTCCGACTATCAGCCTGCAGATGGCGGCCCGGAGATTGTTATCCGTCCGGGCGACAAGAAAGTGTTCTACGAGTATCGGGTAAACGGGCAGCTGATGGAGATCAAGGTGATTCCGGATGTCGGCAAGGAATACTACCTGGTGCCGGCGGATGGCGGCGGCTGGATCCGGGAAACCAAATCCGACCTGCTGGTCCCCAGCTGGGTGCTTTTCCGCTGGTAGCGTTCTGCTTCCGGCCGGGTCAGATCAGGTCAACAGATACTGGCTCGGACCGTCTGCTTTCCAACCCCTCCGTGTCCACCGTGCTGATGGCAAACTCGTACGCTCCTGGCGGCAGCGATGGCAGTCGGTAACGGGTGACGGTCGAGTCCTGCCGTCCGAGAAGGTGGAAGGTCTGCTCGTGTCTTAGCCTGTAATAGATTTTGAACGATTCGATCTGGCCGACACGCAATGCGCTGCCATCGGCGCGCGTCATGGGGGCGTTCCAGGACAGCGTTGGCTGGTCACTGGCAGAGCCTCCGTTACAGCCCCCAAGCATCAGGGCCAGTATGCAGAGTGCGGGCATAAGGCTTCGTCTGGACGGGTGCCCTGCCCGCCAGAACGTTCGGGATTGCTGCTTCATAGTGCTCGATATTGCTCGCATGCAGGCCCTTGCCGGGCTACGACTGTTTTCGTTATGTGTGGAGCCGGAATAATGCGGGTAGACGAGCTTCCGAAATCGTTTGCATTATGCCCGACTCCATCCCGGGATCAAGTGACCAAAGCGTCATGCAAGGATGCATCGGATTCCTGTTTTAGTATGAACATTCTAATTTTTGCCCGTAATTTGGAACCTGAAAGCTTAAAGAGGCCCGTCAAGGCAAACACCTCAGGGCCGTTGAATGTTCGACAAATCAGGGAGAACTACCATGGGTAAACTTAAATCCTATCAGGAACAACTTCAGGACATCGTTGAGAAGGGCATCAACGCCGCGGAAGAGCAGCAGAAGAAACTGGCTTCCAAGCCGTTCGACTACGCCGAGAAGCTGGAGTCCGAGGCGCGCGAATACAGCGTCAAGACCCTGCGCAAGCGTTACGATGGCTACAGTGAGAGCCTGTTCGAACAGCTTCGCAGCCTGAACAGCCGCTTTGGCAGCTTTGCCGCCGATCTGGTAGCCAAGCTCGAGAAGGAAGCCGCGGAAGGTGCCGATGCTGTTTCCGAAGCAGCCGAAGAAGTGGCTGACTCCGCTCAGGAAGCCAAGAAGACCGTTGCCAAGAAGCCGGCAGCACGCAAGACCACTGCTCGCAAGAGCACCGGTTCTGCCAGCAAGAGCACCGCTTCTGCTTGATAGCGTTGACGGATCGGCTCAGGTCGGTCTGCAATGAAAAAGGGCGTTGCCGATCGGCAACGCCCTTTTTTGTGCGCTTCGGGTGATCCCGTTCGCTCAGTTTTCCTTGGGGGGATCCAGTGGCAGGGTGCGCTCTTCGTCGGTAATCTCCTCCAGACGCTTGATGTCCTTGAGGTACGACTCCTTCATTTCGAGGATTTCCTTCTGCTGACTGGCGATTTCCCGCTCCATATCCTTGATCTGCGACTCGAGTCGCTCGATTTTCTGCAGTGTGGCGTCGGGAATATCCCGGCCGCTCCGCTCCATGTCGGCAGCCCGGCTCTGTTCATTATCGAGTTGGGAGGAGACCACGGCGATGTTGCCGCGCTTGAGCTGAATCAGGCCCTGCATTTCCCGTATCTTCCGGTACATGGCCTTGACCGCCTGGTCGGGATGGCTGTATCGCTTGAGAAGCTTCTCATCCTCTTTGCGCTGTTGTTCGCGTTCTTGCTCGCGTTGCTTTTCGGCCTCACGTGCCGCAATTTCTTCCTTGGTCGGGGCCGGAGGTACGGTTTCGACCACGCGACCATTGCTGCCGAGGATGTCGTAGCCCCTTTTTGTTGCTTCCTGGGGAATCGTGTTGCCGATCACCACCTGTCCATTGTCATCGGTATAGCGATACATCTGCGCGTGGGCAGTCAGTGTCGTGCCCAGGCAGACAGCCAGCAGGGCAGCCGAGGAATAAACAGACAGACGATGGCTCATCGGTCAGACTCCGTAACGATCTCTGTAGTGGGCTACCTGCTCGGCATGCCCGGCGAACTCGGGGTTTGCCTTGAGGTAGTCGAGAATTTGTTCCAGGCGAATGATGCTGACCACCGGAATGTTGAACTCCTTTTCCACCTCCTGGATGGCCGACAGTTCCCCATTGCCTTTCTCCTGGCGATCCAGCGCGATCAGAACGCCCGCCGGTTCTGCTCCGGCCGACTGGATGATCTCGATGGATTCCCGGATGGCCGTGCCCGCTGTGATGACGTCATCCACGATCAGAATACGACCTTCCAGAGGTGCGCCGACAATGTTTCCGCCTTCACCATGATCTTTCTTCTCTTTGCGGTTAAACGCAAAGGGTTTGCTGTTACCTTCTGTAGCAAGCGCCATGGCTGTCACGGTGGCCAAGGGAATGCCCTTATAGGCAGGGCCGAAAATGATGTCATAATCCAGCCCGCTGCGGCTGATGGCGGCGGCATAGGCTTTGCTTAGTTCCAGCAGGTCTTCGCCGGTGTTGAACAGGCCTGCGTTGAAAAAGTACGGGCTGGTACGGCCGGATTTGAGTGTGAATTCGCCAAAACGCAATACATTCCGGCGGATGGCAAATTCGATGAAATCTCGCTGATAGTCGTGCATGACAAGGCTTCTGGCGGGTCCGGATCTTTTATTAACACGTAAAACCGGTATCATACACACAAACCGAATCAGGGAACACGTATGCGGGTAGTATCAATCAGCGTCAATGGTCTGGCCCAGGCTGTTGATCAGGGCTTTTTTGACTGGCTGGCGAACCAGGATGCTGACGTGGTGTGCGTTCAGGATCACCGCATGCGTGCCTATGAGATCGAGGATTACAATCTCATTCCCGAGGGGTACGAAGCCTACTTCATCGATGGCGAGCAAAACGAACACGGTGGCGTTGGCATCTATACCCGCCATTTCCCCAAGGCCATCATGTACGGCTTCGCCAATGAGCAGGCCGACCGCGAAGGGCGGTTCATTCAGGCCGACTTTGACAAGGTCTCCGTAGCCTGTGTTCTGGCCCCGTGCGCCCTTGGTCGTGAGGAAGAGCTGACTGGTGAGGATGATCTGACGGTTCTTGATCACAAGGATGAGTTCATGGAGGCGTTTGGTCTGCATATGCAGAAGACCCTGCGAAAGCGTCGTCAGTTCATCTTCTGTGCAAACCTGCAGACGGCTCACCATGTGACGGACGCCAGTCCGCTTTACCACAAGTTTGATTTTTCAGGCTTCCTGCCCCACGAGCGGGCATGGCTGGATCGTTTGTTCGACGAGATGGGCTGTGTCGATGCCTTCCGTGAGGTCAACAAGCAGAGCAATCAGTTTACCTGGTGGCCGGAGCAGGCCGAGGGTGCCCGCCGGAATGCCGGTATCCGGGTGGATTACCAGTTGCTGACGCCGGGCATTCGCAAGACCATCGAGGATGGCTGGATCGATACATCGACCCGGTTTTCCGACCATGCGCCGGTGATTATGGATTACGACATAGAGATCGGTTTTTAAATCCCGGTTCTGGGGGAGGTCGCCATCACGACAACCATTCCCCAGAACCGCTACGAGCACATCCATGTGCGCTTGTTCTCGGCCGTCCCTGGCCTCCAACATTCTGGGGAATGGTTGCCGCAATGGCTCCCCAGAAGTCTGAATCAGCTTTCCAGCGCTGTTTTCTGAATCTCAAACAGCTGTTCAATTCCCTGCTTTGCCAGCGTCAGCATGCTGTCCAGCTCTGTCTGGTCGAATGGCGCGCCTTCCGCAGTACCCTGGATTTCGATGAAGCCGCCCTGGTCGGTCATGATGACGTTCATGTCGGTTTCGGCTTCGGAGTCTTCCGGGTAGTCGAGGTCCACCACCGGGGTTCCCTTGTAGACACCGACTGACAGTGCCGCAACCATCTGCTTCAGAGGGGATTTCTTGAGGCGCTTCTCGGCCACCAGGTGGTTCAGGGCGTCGACCAGTGCCACGCAGCCGCCGGTGATGGCAGCCGTGCGGGTGCCGCCGTCGGCCTGGATGACGTCGCAGTCGATGGTGATGGTGTGCTCGCCAAGTGCCTCGAGGTCCACCGCGGCGCGGAGGGAGCGGCCGATCAGGCGCTGGATTTCAACGGTGCGTCCACCCTGTTTGCCACGGGCCGCTTCGCGGCCCATGCGGCTGCCGGTGGAGCGGGGCAGCATGCCGTATTCGGCGGTGATCCAGCCTTTGCCTTCGCCCCGGAGGAACGGCGGAACCTTGTTTTCGACGGAGGCGGTGCAGATCACTTTGGTGTCCCCGAATTCCACCAGTACCGAGCCTTCGGCGTGGCGGGTGTAGTGTCGGGTCAGTCGAACGTCTCTGGGCTGTTCGGGCGTTCTGCCGCTTGGTCGCATAGTGAGTCCTGTTTCTGAAAGGAAATGTCCGGAGCATTCCGGTCGGATTCGATAAAGGCGGAGGAGTATAACATGCCGGTTGGCAATGACAGGCCGTGTGTCTGTGCACCTTTGGTCGGGTTCGCCGCGAACGATCGGAGCCTGTTAAACTCGACGGATCTGCCAACAGGATGGGAGTCGATATGATCCGGAGTATGACGTCGTTTGCCCGGAAAGAGGTTCGCGGGGACTGGGGTACACTGACCTGCGAGATTCGCACTGTAAACCACCGGTACCTGGAGCCGTCGTTTCGGTTGCCCGAAGCCTTCCGGGAGCTGGAGAACCGGTTCAGGGAGGCGCTTCGCAGCGGAGTGAAGCGGGGTAAGGTCGACATCTCCATGCGTTTGCAGGCCGCGGAGGAGGTCACGCAGAGCTTCGAGATCAGCGACGAAATGGCACGAGCGGTCAACGAGGCCGCGAACCATATCAACCGGATGCTTGATAACCCCGCCCACATCAGTGCACTCGACATTCTGCGGTGGCCCGGGGTTCTGTCGGTGCCCGAGCAGGATTACAGTGCGGTGCGCTCGGAGGCTGTGGATCTTTTTGCCGAGACGGTGAAGGAATTGGTGGAGGTTCGTCAGCGGGAGGGTGAGCGACTGCGCCCCCTGTTCGAGGACCGGCTGGATACCATGGCCAGCCTGGTTGGTGAAGTGAGGCAGAGCATGCCTCAGCTGATCGACGCGCAGGAAAAGCAGCTTCGGGAGCGTTTCGAGAAGGCCAGGGTTGAGCTGGACCCGGATCGGATAGCACAGGAAATGGTGATGTTGGCGCAGAAAAGCGATGTGGCCGAAGAGCTCGATCGTCTCGATGCCCATATTGGTGAAGTCCGGGATACCCTGCAGACCGATGAACCGATTGGGCGTCGGCTCGACTTTCTCATGCAGGAGCTCAATCGCGAAGCGAATACCCTCAGCAGCAAGAGTATTGATGCCGGTGTCACCCGGGCGGCCGTGGATCTCAAGGTGTTGATTGAGCAGATACGCGAACAGGTCCAGAACATCGAGTAACTGAAATCCCCGCGGAAGGATGCCCAGATCGATGGACGATTATCCGTGGCATGCACGTCCGCTTGAGGAGGTCCTTGAGCGTTTGGACGCTTCGCCACAAGGTCTTGCCACGGCGGAAGCGAAACGGCGGCTGAAGAAGAGCGGGCCCAATCGCATCGAACGCAATCGCCGTCGACCCTGGTACCGGATCCTCCTGCATCAACTTGCTGACCCCATTGTGTATGTGCTGCTGGCTGCGGCGTTGCTTGCCATTCTGATTGGTAAGGTGGCGGACAGTTCGGTGGTTCTCGCCGTTATTGTTCTCAACACAACCATCGGGTTTGTTCAGGAGATGCGCGCCACCCAGGCGATTGAGGCGCTGAGCCGGATGGTGCCGCGAAATGCCACGGTATTGCGCAACGGCGAGCCGAAATCGGTACCCGCCCATACCGTTGTGCCCGGCGATGTGCTCATGTTGCAGGCGGGGGACCAGGTGGCTGCCGATCTCCGGCTGTTCGAAGTGAACGGACTGCAGGTTGAAGAGGCGGCGCTGACCGGGGAGTCGCTGCCAGCGAGCAAGCAGGAGACGCCAGTGGCGGAAGATGCCGTCGTTGGTGATCGTCGTTCGATGGCTTTCGGTGGCACCCTGGTCACCGCCGGCACCGCGGACGGCGTGGTCGTTGCGACGGGCCCCGGCAGTGAGCTCGGCCGTATCTCCCGGTTACTGAGTGAAACCTCGGAGTTGCAAACACCACTGACACGCCGGCTCGCCAGCCTGGTCAAGGCCATTTCGCTGGCGGTGCTCGCTATCGCGGTGCTGATTTTCATCGTCGGGATGTGGCGGGAGAATTCGCTGCTGGACAGTGCCCTGGCCGCCATCACGCTGGCGGTTGCCTCCATCCCCGAAGGGCTGCCGGCGGTGATCACCATCGCCTCTGCCATCGGTGTGCAGCGAATGGCTCATCGCCGTGCCATTGTGCGTCACCTGCCGGCTGTCGAGACGCTCGGCAGCACCACTGTTATCTGTACCGACAAGACCGGAACCCTGACTCGCAATGAGATGACGGTGGAGGCCTTGTGGACCCCGGAAGGAGACGTTGAGGTCACCGGCGTTGGCTACGAGCCCGAGGGCGAGTTGCGTGTCGATGGTCAGTCCGTGTCTTCGTTGGGGGAAAGCCTTGAGGAGTTGCTGCTCGCTGGTTTGCTGTGCAATGACTCGGAACTGGAATGCAGTGGAGGGCGATGGCGCATCGTGGGCGACCCTACCGAGGGGGCTCTCGTCGTCGCCGCTCGCAAAGCCTCGATGGATGAAGATGCCTTGCGGACGCAGTTCCCGCGCAAGGATGAAATTCCGTTCGATTCGGAGGCTCAGTTCATGGCAACGCTGCATGACACCTCCGATCACGGCGCGATGGTCTGTGTGAAGGGGGCTCCGGAGGTTGTTGCCCGGATGAGCCCGCACTTCCTCGACGGTCAGCCCATGAATGTGGACCGGGTGCACGAGGCCGTCGAGGCGTTGGCGGCGCGAGGGATGCGGGTGCTCGCCGTTGCCGCTGCGAAGCCAGCTGCGGACATGACGGATCTGGAAGCTTCCGGTTGGCAGGAACAGCTGTGTTTCCTGGGTTTGGTGGGAATGTCGGACCCGCCCCGGGATGAGGCCATTCAGGCGGTCAGAACGTGCCAGCAGGCCGGGGTTATCGTCAAGATGGTTACCGGTGATCACGCAGAGACGGCCCGTGCCATCGGCCAGAGCATTGGTCTGCTGGAGGCCGGCAACGGAGCCTCAGAGGTGGTGACCGGATCGCAGATCGAGGCGGCGACCGATGCTGAGCTTCTGGAGCTGGCGTGTTCGACCAACGTGTTTGCCCGTGTCGCACCCGAGCACAAACTTCGATTGGTCAAGGCGCTTCAGGCTGATGGTCAGGTGGTTGCCATGACCGGTGACGGTGTAAATGATGCGCCGGCGCTCAAGCGGGCGGAAATCGGGGTTGCCATGGGTATCAACGGCACGGCGGTTGCCAGGGAAGCGAGTGATATCGTTCTTGCCGACGATAATTTCGCCTCAATCAGTGCCGCTGTGGAGGAAGGCCGGCGAGTCTACGACAATCTCTCCAAGTCCCTGGCTTTCGTTCTGCCAACCAGTCTCGGCCAGGCGATGGTCATTCTGGTTGCCGTTCTGTTCTTTCCGGTCACCGATGGTCATCTCCTGATGCCGATCGAGCCGGTACAGATTCTGTGGGTGAACCTGGTCGTTGCCATCGCGCTGGCGTTGCCTCTGGCACTGGAGGCCCGGGAACCGGGATTGATGAATCGAGCGCCGCGGCCGCCGAAGGAACCATTGCTGAGCCCGTTTCTGGTGTTTCGCACGTTTCTGGTGGCGGCCCTGATGACGGCAGGAGCGGCAGGCCTGTTCCTGTTCGAATACGCATCGGACCTGTCGGAAGGTGTCGCGGTTGAGCTCGCCCGTGGCAGGGCGCAGAGCGTAGCCGTCACTACCATCATCCTGTTCCAGATGTTGTATCTGCTCAACTGCCGTTCGCTCAGCCAGACGTTCTGGCGAATCGGGCTGGCCACCAATCTGTGGGTGTACCTCGGGATGGCCGTGACCCTGATCCTGCAGCTGGCGTTTGTCTACCTCGAGCCCCTGAATCAACTGTTCCATACGCAACCGATGGATCCTGGCGGCTGGCTGATGGCGGCGGGCGCGGCGTTTGTGGGATTTCTCGTCATCCTGCTGGAGAAATGGCTGTGGCGGCAGAACGGAACGCCCCCGGATATTCGCCCACCTTGTGGGTTTCACGTATAATCCTCGGCCTTTCCAGCCCCAGGTGGGCGAGCCACACATCGACGTTCGGGAGTTTTCAATCATGAGACAGGCCGGTGAACAGGGGACCCTGTTTGTCATTTCCGCCCCGTCGGGTGCGGGCAAGACCAGCCTTGTGGCGGAGATGCTGAAGCAGGACACCAGGCTCGGTGTGTCGATTTCCCATACGACCCGCCCCATGCGGGAGGGCGAGCGAGATGGGGTGAACTACCATTTTGTCAGCCGTGACGATTTCGAGGGCATGATCGCGCGAGGGGATTTTCTGGAGCATGCCGATGTTTTCGGCAACTACTACGGTACCTCTCAGATCTGGGTCCGGGAGACACTCGCCAAGGGACGCGACGTCATCCTCGAAATCGACTGGCAGGGGGCTGAGCAGGTCCGCCGTCTGATTCCGGAATGCGTGAGTATCTTTATTGTCCCGCCTTCCGCGGAGGTTCTCAGGGAGCGTCTGACCGGTCGCGGAACGGATGCGCCCGATGTCGTGGAGCGTCGTCTGGCCGAGGCGTCGGAAGAATGCGCCCATGCCCTTGAATTCGATTACCTCGTGGTCAATGACGAGTTTGCGGTTGCGCTGGCGGACCTGCTGGCCATTGTCCGTTGTCACCGATTACGGATGCCGGTTCAGCAGGCTCGCCACGAAGGCTTGCTGGCGCGACTGTCCGGAGGGCTCTGATAAGGGCTTTTGCTGTATACAAATTGAGCCGGCCGCAGTACACTACGCGGTCTTCTGAATCAGTTATTTTTTGTCGGGGAAGTTATGGCACGAGTTACCGTTGAAGATTGTCTGGAAAACGTTGATAACCGCTTCCAGCTGGTGATGCTGGCTACCAAGCGTGCCCGCCAGATTGCGACCAAGGGCTTTGAACCGATGGTCGCGGAAGAGAATGATAAGCCGACGGTCATCGCACTGCGCGAAATTGCTGAAGGCAAGGTAACCCGGGATCTCCTCAAGGAAGAAGACGAGGATTGACCCTGCGGCGGGATATCTACCTACCCGCAGGCGAGAGTCATTGAAATCTGTCCCCGCGGTTTTATAGTGTATCTATAGAACGTTGCTGGAAGGATCAGGAAGGACCCGAATGCATGCATTCGGGTTTTTTTGTCCCTGTCATTTGAAGAATGTGGAGGCGCGGTGTCGGCAGAGCCTACGGTTGAAGGTCTGGCGGAAGAGCTCAGTACCTATCTGGATACCACTCGCATCAACCAGGTGCGACGGGCCTACTATTACGCCGAACAGGCCCACGAAGGGCAGATGCGCAAAAGCGGCGATCGCTATATTACCCACCCGTTGGCCGTTGCCAGAATCCTCGCGGACCTGAGGCTGGACCATCAGAGCCTGATGGCTGCCATGCTCCACGATGTCATCGAAGATACCGGAATTCCCAAGGATGCCCTGACCGAACAGTTTGGCGAGGATGTCGCCGAGCTTGTCGATGGCGTCAGCAAACTGACCCAGATTGAATTCCGCTCCCGGGCCGAGGCCCAGGCGGAGAACTTCCAGAAAATGACGCTGGCCATGGCCCGGGATATCAGGGTCATCCTGGTGAAGCTTGCCGACCGGTTGCACAACATGCGGACGCTTGGCCCGATGCCCTACGAGAAGCGTCAGCGAATCGCCACGGAAACCCTCGATATCTATGCCCCCATTGCCAATCGCCTGGGCATGCACTCCATCTGTACCGAGCTTGAGGATCTGGGATTCTCGTCCCTGTATCCCATGCGGGCCAAATACATATCCAAGGCCGTCAACAAGCTCCGGGGCAGCCATCGTGAGATCATCGAGGAGATACGGGGCAAGCTGCAGGAAAAGCTGGAAGAACGGGGATTGCCCGGCCGTATCCTTGGCCGCGAGAAGCACCTGAACAGCATCTACAACAAGATGAAGTTCAAGCACAAATCCTTCCATGAAATCATGGATGTGTACGCCTTCCGAATCATTACCGACACCGAGGACGACTGCTATCGCATCCTTGGCGCCGTGCACAGCCTCTACAAACCACTGCCGGGCCGGTTCAAGGACTACATTGCCATGCCCAAGGCCAATGGTTACCAGTCGCTGCACACCACCCTGTTCGGCATGCATGTGAATATCGAGATCCAGATCCGCACCGAGGAGATGGAGCATATTGCCAACAACGGCATTGCGGCCCACTGGATGTACAAGAACGAGCCGTCGAACGTCACCAGCGTCAACCAGGCCCGTGTCGACCGTTGGGTGAAGGGGCTGATGGAGATGCGTGAGCGTGCCGATGACTCGCTGGAGTTCATCGAGCACGTGAAGGTGGATCTGTTCCCGGACGAAATCTACGTGTTCACGCCCAAAGGCCGGATCATGGAGCTTCCCAGCGGTGCTACACCGGTGGACTTTGCTTATGCCATCCATACGGATATCGGTAATGCGGCGGTGGCATGCCGGATCAATCGCAATCTGGCGTCCCTGAGCCAGCCCCTGCAGAGTGGGCAGACGGTGGAAATCATCACTGCTCCGGGCGCGCGCCCCAATCCCGCCTGGCTCAGTTTTGTCATCACAGGCAAGGCGCGGAGCAGCATCCGTCACGTCCTGAAAACCCAGAAACGGGCGGAGTCGCTGGAGCTTGGACGAACGTTGCTCAAACGGTCCCTCAAAGGCTTCGGAGCCAAACTGGCGGATATCAGTGACGCCCAGAAGCAGGCCGTGGTCAACCATAACCAGGTCAACAGCTTCGACGATCTGATCAGCGACATCGGGCTGGGCAATCGCATGGCCTATCTGGTGGCGCGCCAGCTGGTTGCCGATGCGGACAGCGACGGTCTTGAAGCCTCCGGCGATGAACGCAACGTGGATCGCACGCCTGTCACGATCAGCGGCACCGAAGGGCTGCTGGTGAAATTCGCCAGCTGCTGTAAGCCCATTCCCGGCGATCCGGTTGTTGGCGTGATGGACTCCGGTAATGGCATGGTCATTCACTCCGATACCTGTTCACGTCTGCCGGACAGCGATGAGGGAAGGGCCCGTCTGACCCACCTCAAATGGGCCAAGGACATCACCGACGAGTTTTCCGTGGAGTTGCGGGTGGAGCTGGAGCGCCAGCGTGGTGTGATTGCTGAGGTGGCCAATGCGGTGGCCATGGCCGATGGCAACATCGAGCGGATCAATGTCGAGGATCAGAACGCCAAGTTCGGTATCGTGAGTCTGGTGGTCCACGTGAACGGACGTAAACACCTTGCCCGGGTCATGCGCCGGATACGTAACATCCGGGCAGTGACCCACATAAACCGGGTACGGCATTAGAATCTTCGCCCCCTTGCCGGATCACGACCAAAGACCGGTTGACAGGCCCTGTGCGCAGGGGCGAGCATTGGCGTTTTGAAAGAGAGGAACTCTGAAATCATGACCAATAAGTCCGTTATCCAGACCGAGAACGCCCCTCAGGCAATCGGGACCTACTCGCAGGCCGTCAAGGCCGGAGACACGGTTTACCTTTCCGGTCAGATTCCCCTCGTGCCGGAAACCATGGAAGTGGTTGCGGGCGATTTTGCCGCCAAGACCCGTCAGGTGTTCGAAAACCTCAAGGCCGTTTGTGAAGCCGCTGGCGGAGAGCTCAAGGACATCGTCAAACTGAACATCTACATGACCGATCTTGCGAACTTTGCCACCGTCAATGAAATCATGGCGACCTATTTCCAGGAGCCCTATCCGGCCCGGGCAGCCGTTGGCGTTGCCGCGCTTCCCAAAGGCGTGCCCGTCGAGATGGAAGCGGTGATGGTGCTCAGTTAAGCATCTCGATCATTTCGCGGTACCCCGCCCGAAAGTCGGGGTACCGGAATTCAAACCCCGTCTGCAACAAACTTCTGTTTGAACACCGCTTGCTGCCCGCACGTCCCCCGGTCCGGGCGTCCGGTTTCGGATTCTGGCAAGGCACCTGTTCCCGTATCCAGTTCACTACCGTATCCAACCTGGCCGGCTCGCTGTCGCTGGCAACGTAGAGCCGGGCCAAAGGTTCGTCGCTCAGCGTCCGTTCAACGAGATGCTCAATCGCCCGTGCGGCGTCTGCTTCATGGATTCGGTTTGTGAAGGGTGCCGGACTCCCCGGATTGATGCCGCCTTTCAAAACCTCATCGAGAAAGCGTCTCCGGGACGGACCGTAGATGCCGCTGAAGCGAACGACGGTCGCCGGATGGCCGCTGTTGAGAGCGGTTTCCTCACCTTCGCGAATGCATTGACCGCTGCGGCGACCGGGCTCTGCGGGGCTGGTTTCGTCCACCCAGCTGTCGTCGTCCTGGCCGTAGACGCTGGTGCTGCTGATGAAAAACAGACGTTTCAGACGGGTGGTACCCAGAGCCTTCAGAAGGTTGGACAAACCCGTCACATAGGCAGCGCGGTAGCCCGCTTCGTCGTAGCTGGATGGCGTCAGGCAATAGATAACGATATCCGGCTCCGATGGCAGCACTCCGCGCAAGGTGGCCGGATCTGTCAGGTCTGCGCTTATACCGGTGACGCCCTCAGGCACCTGGTTGCCGTGGCGACGTAGCCCGAAAACGTCGGCTCGCCTTGCCAGTCGTTGGGCAATCTCGCCGCCGAGCTTGCCGCAGCCTGCCAGCAGCACCCGTGGCCGTTGATCGCTTTCAGTGATTGCCATAGACAATTTCAATCCTTATGCTTTGGTTCATAAATAACTGAAACTTCGACCCGTGGATCAGACCGGAGCTCGCCATGACTCTTACCGAGTTACGATACGTCGTTACCCTCGCTCGCGAAAGGCATTTTGGTCGCGCCGCCGAGCGTTGCCATGTCAGTCAGCCGACGCTCAGCGTGGCGGTGAAGAAGCTCGAGGATGAGCTGGGTATCCCGCTGTTTGAGCGTAGTAAAAGCAGTATCCGGGTCACGGAGAGCGGTCAACGTATTATTGAGCAGGCTCAGCGGGTTCTGGATCAGGTGAATGTCATCAAGGATATGGCTCTGGATGGCAAGAACCAGCTCAATTCGCCCCTGAAAGTCGGGGCGATCTACACCATCGGGCCCTACCTGTTCCCGCATCTGCTGCCGGAACTCCGGCGGGCGGCGCCAGATATGCCGCTCTACATCGAAGAAAACTACACGGCGAGCCTGCGTCAGAAACTCCGTCATTCGGAGCTGGACGCCATCATCATTGCGCTTCCTTTTGAGGAACCCGAGGTGCTTACCTTGCCGCTCTATGACGAGCCCTTCGTGGTTCTGTTACCTGCGGCTCACCCACTCGCCAAAAAGGAGCAGCTGACGGCCGAGGAACTGGCGAAGGAGCAGTTGTTGCTCCTCGGTCCCGGGCACTGTTTCCGGGATCAGGTTCTCGAATCCTGTCCGCCGCTGGTGGAAACCGTGACCAAACGGGTCGATCAGGGTTCGCCGGCACTGGTGACGGAGGGCAGTTCGCTGGAGACCATTCGACACATGGTGGCCTCGGGCCTGGGGATTACGGTGTTGCCCCTGTCAGCTGCAACGGGAATGCAGTATCAGGAGGATATCCTTGCGGTCCGGCCGTTTGCCCCGCCGGTGCCATTCCGGACGGTGGCGCTTGCCTGGCGTGTTACCTTTCCCAGACCCAAGGCGATTGATGTCCTCTCGCTGGCGGCCAGCCAGTGCCGGGTGATTGAGAAAGCCAAATCGGACACCCCGAACGTCACGGAAAGTGCCTGAGAAACGTCATGACGTCACTGGATGACATTCCGGTCACCCAGCTCAAGGGGGTGGGAAATGCCCTGGCGGGCACGCTTGCCAGACTGGGTATTCACTCCCTGCAGGATTTGCTGTTCCATCTGCCTCACCGGTATGAGGATCGAACCCGGGTTATTCCCATGGGCAACCTCCGAATCGGCGATGTCGCCGTTGTCGAGGGAGAGGTGGTCAAGACCGACCTGGTGATGGGGCGCCGGCGCAGTCTTCAGGTCACATTGCGAGACCGCAGCGGATTCCTGGTCATGCGTTTTTTCCACTTCAACGCTGCCCAGAAAAACCAGCTATCCGAGGGGGCGACCGTCCGGTGTTTTGGCGAAGTGCGCCCGGGCCGGGCCGGCTACGAATTCTATCATCCCGAGTATCAGGTCAACCCGCCCCCCATGCCCGCCGAGGGTGCCGCGACCCTGACCCCGGTCTATCCGTTGACTGAGGGTATCCAGCAGCCCAGGGTAAGAAATCTGTGTCAGCAGGCACTGACTTACCTGGATCGTTTTCCCATTCGTGACTGGTTGCCGCCGGAATTGCTGTCGGACTATCAACTGCCGGGAATCACGGCGGCGGTAAGGCTGGTTCATGCGCCCCCGGCAGATGCGCCCGTGAACCTGTTGATGGAGGGGCGCCATCCGGCCCAACAGCGCCTGGTGATGGAGGAGCTGCTGGCCCATCAGCTGAGCCTGCTGCAGGTGCGGGAACAGATCCAGGCCCGGTCGGCATTGCCTCTGTTGCCCACGGGCGATCTCTCCGAGCGCTTTCTGGAGGATTTACCGTTTGCCCTGACCGGTGCCCAGCAGCATGTTCTGGCGGATATCCGACAGGATCTCTCCCAGCCGGTGCCGATGCTCCGCCTTGTGCAGGGGGATGTCGGCTCGGGCAAGACCGTGGTTGCCGCCCTTGCCGCGCTTCAGGCCATCGGCTCGGGCGCGCAGGTTGCCCTGATGGCCCCCACCGAGATACTCGCGGAACAGCATTTCCAGAATTTCCGAAGCTGGCTGGAACCTCTGGGGGTCGAGCTGGCCTGGCTGTCGGGTAAGGTCAAAGGCAAGGCCCGTCAGGAGGCTCTGGCGCGTGTTCGCTCCGGCCAGGCCGCAGTGGTTATTGGCACCCATGCGCTGTTCCAGGAGGATGTGGCGTTTGACCGGCTGGCCCTGGTGATCGTTGATGAACAGCATCGCTTTGGTGTGCATCAGCGCCTGGCGTTGCGAGAAAAAGGCGTGGGAGGTTCGCTTGCGCCGCACCAGCTGATCATGACGGCAACGCCCATTCCGAGAACCCTCGCCATGAGCGCCTATGCCGACCTGGACACGTCCGTGATTGATGAACTGCCTCCCGGTCGAAAACCCATCGAGACCATCGTGATTCCAGACAGTCGTCGGGACGATGTCGTCGAGCGGGTTCGCAAGGCCTGTCAGGACGGTCGGCAGGCCTACTGGGTCTGTACCCTTATCGAGGAATCCGAGGCCCTGCAATGCCAGGCGGCGGAGGTGACGGCGGCAGAATTGGCGGACCGCTTGCCCGAGCTGGAGGTGGGGCTGGTGCATGGTCGGTTGAAGGCCCAGGAAAAGGCCGCCATCATGGATCGTTTCAAGACCGGCGAACTGGATTTGCTGGTGGCCACTACCGTGATCGAGGTGGGGGTCGATGTTCCGAACGCGTCCCTGATTATCATCGAAAATCCGGAGCGACTGGGTCTCGCCCAGTTGCACCAGCTACGAGGACGCGTGGGGCGGGGAGAACAGGCCAGCTTCTGTGTGTTGATGTACCATCCGCCCCTGTCTGCGAACGGCAAGGCGAGGCTCCAGGCCCTGCGGGACAGCCAGGATGGATTTTTTATCGCAGAGAAGGATCTGGAGATTCGTGGGCCGGGCGAAGTGTTGGGTACCAGGCAGACCGGTATGATGCAGTTCCGGTTGGCGGATTTCGAGCGGGATAAGGGCTGGATCGAGCCGGTTCGGGCGATGGCGCCGTCATTGATGGGCGATCCCCGGTGCGTCGCGGCGCTGATCGAGCGGTGGTTGGGAGAGAAGATTCGTTACGGTGATGTCTGATCGTCGTCTGTTGCGTGGAGATCTGCGTATGCAATCGGGCAGGCCAGGTTTTATGTCAAAAAATGGCCGGTGTCTTTGTTCTATACTGGAGCTGCCAGACCTGCAGTTCGAGTAGGGAGCGGGCCGATAGCAACATTTGGAGAACTTTATGGAACTACCTGTCGCGGTACAGCAGGCCCTTGGGGAATCCGCTGCTGGCGTATCCCTGAGGCAGAGCGGGCAGGCAAACACAGAGGAACTGCTCAGGATGATTCTGCTCAGCGACGAGCAGGGTCACTTGCAGGCAATCTGCCGGAAAAACGATCTGGTTGACCTCGAGCAGCTGAATAAGCGTCTGGGGCGCGATCTGAAGTTGATGAAGCGCCGGGAGCAGGTGAGAATCCGTGAGCGTGCCGGACTCAAGGAAATGCCCGCGCTGCCCTCCCTGACCGGATGGCCAACTGTTGTCGATGAGGCGGTGTACGATTTGCCGGCGGTCGCCCTGGAGTTGAGTGAACAGGGCATCGCCATGGTGATGCCTGCAGACGATTTCCGGTCCCTGGCAGAAAAGGCGGATCGTCTTTCCTTTGCGGTCGCAATCGATGCTATTCCGGTCAACCTGGACCAGCCCGGCATGGATCGGGATCAGCTGCATTCGGCCATCAAGAAGTTTACCGGCTTGAGGATCCAGCAGCGGCTCGAAGATACACTGGAATTGCCGCCTCTACCGGAAACAGCTCAACGGATCATTCATCTGCGGGTCAATCCCAATGCCGTTATGGGCGATCTGGTCGACATTGTCGAGAGCGATCCGAGTCTTGCCGCCCAGGTGGTCAGCTGGGCGTCGTCGTCCTTTTATGCCGCAGCCGGACAGGTTCGTTCGGTGCACGATGCGGTTTCACGCGTGCTTGGCTTTGATCTTGTGATGAACCTGGCGATGGGGCTGTCGCTGGGACGCGCTCTGAAGCAACCGCAGGATCATCCGGATGGCTATGTGGATTACTGGCAGCAGGCCATCTGGCAGGCTCAGTCTGCCGGCATTCTCGCCAGTATGATGCCGCGTGACCGGCGGCCGATGTTCGGCCTGGCTTATCTCGCGGGCCTCCTGCATAACTTTGGATACCTGGTTCTGGCCCAGGTGTTTCCGCCTCACTTCAAACTGGTGTGTCGCTCGCTGGAGGTGAATCCACACATCGATTCATCGGTGACGGAGCATCACCTGCTGGGTGTGACCCGGGAGCAGATTGCGGCCCAGCTCATGGAAAACTGGGGTATGCCGGACGAGGTGACCACCGCCATCCGGTACCAGAAAAATCCCCAATACAAGGGGCCCTGTGACGTCTACGCGCGCCTGATCTGGCTCGGTCGCCAATTGCTTACCGCCCGGGGGATTGCCCTGGGTGCTGGTGAACCGGTGAGTGATTCGATCTATGACGAGCTTGGCCTGGACCGGGAACGTGTGGAAGAGCAGTTCGACGAACTGGTCCATAACAAGGATAGCATCATGGCCATGGCCGGCATGATGAGCCAATAATCGCGCCTTCCACAAAAAAGCCGGCCCGTGCCAGGGCCGGCAAGCTCACCCGCTTATTGCAGAGTCGTCCAGACTTATCAGGAGAAAACAACGCAGGAGGCGCCTCGCAGAATTAAGCGCCTACTCACCTTTTAATTTAGACGACCCACCGAAAAATAAAAGTCAATGCTCTTGGCAGAAAAGAAATGAGTCTTTAGTCAGTTTTTCAGAAAAATCGAACTGACTGATTTTAAATACAAAATCTTTTGTGTGTCGGGGTCTTTATTTACAAAATGTTACAAAAAACCGGTCTGACCAGTTAGCCGGTTTCCTGAAATTGATGATGCCGGATAGCCGTTGCTGCGCGACGTATCTCGTCGGTATGCGCCCGTTCCACATCGAAGCGTTCTTTGTCCAGCTTCTCGATAAAACGGCTGTCCGTCGCCTGTCGGGCTCTGTGGGTCGGCATATGTTGGAGTTTCTCGTGCACGGTCTGGAAGATTCGAAAGGGCGATTGCTCCAACAGGTCGGGCGCAACATGATCCAGAAGCCCCTTTAACCGGAGACACGCCTCGGAATATTCGATCTGATCCTCTTCGACGGCGAGGGCGATCACCCGGATGCTGTCGATCATGTCCTGACGACGCTTCCGGCGGAATTCTGAAGCCTTTTCTTCTCTTCGCCGGTGCAGGTCAATGGTGTTCCATTGTTTCCGGATGAACAGAGCCAGGCACCCGATGGTCACAAGACCCGCGATAATCAGTGTCCATTGCAACCATGGGGGCATCGGGTAGTCTCCTCATCTATTCAGGCGGATTGACGGGACGTCTGGGCTTGCCAGGCTTTGATACTTACAGACTGTCCGTTCAGCACCGAAGTTCCGGACAGCTGATCGATCTGATCGTCAGCAAGCACGTCATTAATGGACGTGCCGGCATGGGATTGCGCGACGGATTGACCGACGCCCTCCCTGTCGTGGCCCCAGCCGTGGGGAATCGACACCACGCCCGGCATAATGTCCTCATTGATCTCCACGGGCAAAACAATCTGTTGTCCAGCGCCCCGGACCTCGGCCATGTCGCCCGCTCTCAGACCAATACGATCGGCGTCCTGCCGGTGGATGATCAGTGTACACCGCTCCTTTCCTTTAACCAGTCTGCGGCTGTTATGCATCCAGGAATTGTTGCTGCGCACATGGCGCCTGCCTATCAGCAGGAAATCGTCTCCGGGATCCGTCGATAGTGCTTCGTGCAACCGTCCAAGATCCTGCAGGAAGCGTCGCGGGGCCATCTGGATGAGGCCATCGCGTGTAAACAGGCGATCGGGTAGTGACGGTTGCAGAGCGCCCAGATCCACGCCGTGGGGATTGTCCCGCAGCGCGGCCAGCGACAGGCCTTTGGCAAGGCCGTTCCATTCACGGTTGACCGGGCTGAGGCGAACGAGGGCACGAAGGGGGTGCCTTTCGGGTAACACGTCCATGACCAGATCCACGGCGGGCTGCAGGAATTTGCGGGCCGGGCCGGTACTGGCGCCGTAGGGGCCGGTTCGCAGGAGCATATCCAGGATCGGATCCGGTCCAAGCTGTTTGAATGTTCGCCAGCCGAGCTCGCTCCGCAACGGCAGGCGACCGCCCTTTCGGAGTTTCTCCAGCCGATGTGTGAGTTCGAGTAGGATCTGCCAGTCGTGCCGGGTGTCCTCGGCGGGCTGGAACAGGGCGTCGCTGAATTTGGCGACGTTGCGTACTGCGAACATATTGAAGATCAGGTCGTAATGGCTTCGTTCAAGCGCCGCGGTTGGCGGCAGGATGACGTCGGCATGTCGCGTGGTCTCATTCAGGTAGTAGTCCACCGAGACCATGAAATCGAGGCCTTCCAGCGCCTTGTCCAGGCGCCGTCCGTTCGGGTTGGAAAGCACCGGGTTGCCGGCCACGGTGACGAACGCACGAATCTGACCGTCGCCTGGCGTGAGCATTTCCTCCGCCATGGTGCTGGCGGGATACTCACCGGCGAACTCCGGCAGATCACGAACGCGGCTACGGCGTTTGTCGAAATGGCCCTTCTGCCCACTCATGGCGCCCAGGGTGACCAGATCGATCGCGGGTTGGGTGAACAGCAGCCCGCCAACAGTATCCAGTTTGCCGGTGAGAATGTTCAGGCAATAGGTCAGCCACGTGGCGAGACCACCAAATGCCTGGGTACTTGTTCCCATCCGGGAGTAGAGCGCTGCCTTGCGGGTTTTGGCCAGCTGACGTGCCAGGTCCCGGATGGTTTCCGGTTCTATGCCCGTGTGGTGACTAACGGCTTCGGGCGTGTAGGGCACCGACGCGAGCCGGAGCAGATCAATGTCTTTGACCAGCCGTTCGGCAGGGCCCGGGTCAACCAGATCCTCATCAAACAAGGTGTGCACCATCGCCATCAGCAGCAGGGCGTCGGAACCCGGGCGGATAAAATGAAACTCGTCGGCCACTTTCGCGGTTTCGGTCCGGCGCGGATCGATCACGATGAGCTTGCCGCCCCGCTGCTTCAGGGACTTCAGCCGGCCCCGGACATCCGGCACGCTCATCAGGCTGCCATTGGAGGCCATGGGGTTGGCGCCGATGCACATAAACAGATCGGTATGGTCGATATCCGGAATCGGAAACAGGATCTGGTGCCCGAACATCTCCAGGCTCGTCAGCATATGGGGAAGCTGATCGTTGGATGTCGCGGAGAACCGGTTCTGACTCCCTATCGCCCGCAGGAACGGCATGGTGGCCACCAGGGACCCGTGGTTGTGGACATTGGGATTGCCAAGATAGACGCCGATACTGTTTCGCCCATGCTGACTCCGTACCTGATGCAGCCGATTGGCGACCAGGTCAAAGGCTTCGTCCCAGGAAATCTCCTGCCAGCCGTCGCCGGTTTTCCGGATCGGTCGCCGCAGCCGATCCGGATCCTCGTGAAGATCCTGCAAGGCCGTCGCCTTGGGGCAGATGTGACCCTGGCTCAGAGGATCGTTTTCGTCCCCTTTGATCGAGTCGATACGTCCGTCCTTGACGGTAATCGCTACCCCGCACAGGGCTTCGCAGAGGTGACAGGTCCGAAAGTGGGTGCCGTTTTCCATGGGGTCTCCCAGGCTGTTGTTCTTGGGTATCGGGTTGCGTTGTGCCATCAGATTATCAGATGTCGCAAATGAGGGGAGAAACTGACGCACAGAAAAAAGGCCAGCCCGGAGGCTGGCCTTGAACAGTGCCCCTCAGGGCTGTGTGGGGAGTTCCTTTATGGGGTTGGAGATGAAGTTGAGGTACAGTCCTTGCTCCGGAATGATTAGCGGGATGAACACCGCGCCGTCCTCACCGGAGGAAGGCGGATCAACCAGTTGGCTGCAAGCGCCCAAGTCCCCTCCAAACAAGCCCAGAACACAAGAGGCGAAGTCAACGCCGGGGGCTAGCGCGTCATTTTGGGTGGTAACGAGGACGTTGATTTCCGGATCAGGGTGGTCTTGGTCATCACTGGCAATGTTCCGTTGTTCAATCTGCATCCGGCCATCATCAAAAAACACGATCGGCCCTTTGAGATTGAGGCTGAGCGGGTAGCTGAACAGGTTGTGCCGAAGCACACCGCCTAAGGGCAGTTCAAGCTTTGGCGCATCTAGCATTAGGTCGGCCGTGGTCTTGAAGATCGGCTTGCCATCGTCTCCTTCAATAATAATGCCCGAAATCAGACTAGTCCGTGAACAAGCACTGGTGCAGTTCGGGTCGTCTTTGGCATACCGCATGCGAAGGATCTGCGGACCTGTTGATTGGGGTTGGTCCGGAGACAGCACGAAGTCTGTCAGTCCGTTTCCGTCATCAAGGTAGACGTCAACGGAGGTGGCTGCCAGCAGGGTGGGGTACAGTAAAACACGTACGCCGACTTTTCCCGTGTCGGGATCGGTTGCGGGCCCAATGACTTCTGTATTCAATCCATACGTTTGATAGATGAATTTTTTCTCCGGACAGTCTGGACCGGAGGTCTGGCAACCAACGCGGGCTTCGCTCTGACTGCTGCCGAGCACGATGGGATCACGGTTTGGGTTGACTGCGAGCTTTGCGGCGTTCGCCGTTGGCTTGAATCCTCCCTGGCCATCGTCTTCGTGTCGGAACGGCTCAAGGCAGTCCGTTCCGTCGGCTTGGTTGCAATCGACCACATAGTTGGCGTTGGTGTCCCTGATCGGTAGGTTCCGCAGCGGAGTGAACACCGAGCTGTCCGCAGTCGCGCCGGTGAAATAGATAGTTAGGTCTGGGCCACCCACGTCTTCCGGATCTACTAACAAGTCGGTCTGCAGAGGCAGAGCGTTACTGCCACAGATCACCGTGGGTGAGGCCGCAGAGCAGCCACCGGTGTTGGAGGAACGTAGCGTGTACCGGTAGGTCACTCCATCCTCCCAAGGCTGATCTGGCAGGAAACGAATTCGTTCCTGGCTTTTTTGAATACGACCGGCCACCGGTGTACCGCTGCCGACAGGTACATTGGGATCACTGGCTTTTTCGACCACGAACGAGTTGCTGTTGACGGAGGCTAGGTTCATCGGCTGGGAGAACAACACGACGATGGGGCGGTCCGCCGGAAGTGAGGTCACAGGAAGCTGGTCCGGTCCTTGGCCGTCCGGGTATGTCCCGCCGGAATCGGAAATGGCGTCGTTGCAGTAGCCGTGGGAGCCGCCTGGGATGTCCAGGTCGTGGGTCACGCAGGGGTAGCCCGGGTAGGTTGTCAGCGCTAGCGGCGAGCGTGCCTGTGGGTTGTCGCTCCCGCTGGTCGGATCGAGCGAAAATTCAAGCGTCTGGCTGGAAACCCCGTTGCCTGCCGGATCGGCCAGGGCGCTGGTAATGGACAGGGCGTAATCCGCGCCGTGCTTGAGGCCGCCGACCGGGTTGATAACTACCGCGGTGCCGTCCACATAGGCCTTGAGCGTGCCGTCGCCTATGGTCAGAGGTGTAGTGCCCTCGTTGAGAATTAGGCCATTGGCCAAAGTGTCCTCGTCAATCGGCTCATCAAAATTGAGGATCACCGGGTCACCTGGGCGCTGCATGGCCTGTCGAGTATCCGGAAATGCATCTGTCGGTCCCGGCATCCAGCTCACCAGAGTTGGGCTGGTGGTATCCGGCTGCCAGAGATCGGCGGCATCCAGAACGGAATTGGCGTCGGTCTTGGCTTCCAGATGGAAGGCGATGGTCGAATCGGTGTATTCCTGACCCAGGAGGTTGGGTTCGACCACGCCAATCGCGTCGATGTTGAGTACGCCGTCCTTCACCATCGCGATACCGTCCAGTTCAACCCCGAGCAGGTTCTGGGACAGTGATGCGTTCGGTTGCGCCTCGGCGGTGTTCATCGCTACGTCCATGAACAGCCGGACGTGTCGGGGCGCGTTGAGATCGTCGGTGTACGCATTGGGCAGCAGGTAACCGCTGGCGTCGGAAAGCATGGTGACCTTGATGTTGCCGGTCTGCTGGATCTGGTTGGTCTCGGGATTGATCACCGGCACGGTACCGTTGATCCTGACATCCAGGCTGGTGCTGTTCAGGACGCTGTTCTTCGGTACCCGAAGCGGCAGCGCTTCATCGGCACCAAATGAGGGTGCATAGGCCAATTCGGCAAAGAGCCCGCCGGTTTGCTGGGAAGGACCTGCCGTTCCCTGCAGTACCGAGTTGAGTGTTACCCCGTTGATGGGCTGGCCGTTCAGAATGGATTTGGTAGCTTGCTCCTCGGAGGCGCCACTACCCAGTCCGGAATCGACGGCTTCCTGGTAAACCACCACCGTTGGGCCGGCTTCCCGGATCTTGAAGGCCTGGCTGAAATTCAGGGTGGTACCCGGGCTGGTCTGGCTGGGCAGATCCTGCAGCTTGAGGGTGTAGGTGCTTCCCGCTTTCAGCTGATCGTCCTTCGTGCCGCACAGGGACGGATCGTCAGTGAGGCAGGGGTCAACGGTGATACGGCGTTCGTCCACAAGAACGGTGGCCGGAACCGGGTTGCCCTGATCGTCTTCAAGGACGATCTTCCCGCCCATATCCTTCCAACGCGGGTCCACCGGCTGGGTCAACAGCAGGCGGAAGGTCGAGAAGTCGACTGCCTCAAGCAGGCCATTGGGGGATGGAACCATGGTGGCGACCGAGAAATCGGCGGCCGTATCGTCGAGGGACTGGATGCCCGTATAGCCACCCCGGGTCTGGAACTGAATGCCTTCCGGACCAGTGGCATTCGGCGTGCTGATACTGGTTGCGCCATCCGCCTTCAAGGCGTTGGCGAAAGAGACCGAATATTCGGTACCGAGAGCGAGTGGCGAACTCGGTGAGAGCTTGAGGCTCCGGCCACCGTCCACCTTGGTCACGGTGAACCCGATATTGGTCGTGCCGTCGTTTACCAGAATTTCGCTCTGCAAGTCGGCTTCCGCGTCGGTTACCGGATTGGAGAAACGGATGACAATATCGGATTTCGGGCTCACACCCGTTTGCCCATCGGTCGGATAGGAGTAGACCACCGAGCCGGTCGGCAGATGGCTTTGCATGGCCTGCTCCTTGCCGCCACAGGCGGCAAGAAGGATGGCCGGCGCCAACGCCAGAATCTTGTAATGCTTCATGACAGAACCTCCACTCAGAACTTCAGAGTGATCGAGCCGCTGAATACCTGGACTTCGCCGTCAGCCGTGACCGGAGTCTCGTTGCCGTCGTAGTCCACCAGGGTGAAGTCACGCTTCTGCAACTGCTGGTACTGGTAGCCAAAATCGAAGCGGATCGGGTAGGCGAGCAACCGCGTGCGGTTGTAGGTCGCGCTGACGCCAAGACCGACAACGATTTTGTCCGTGTCCAGATAGTTGATTTCCGGGTTACGGGTGGATTTCAGAGGCGACTGCTCGTAGGCGACGCCGCCGCGGATAGCAAAGCTGTCATTGAACTGGTACTCGGCACCGAGCCGGGGAATGAGAATGTCGTCGAACTGGATCCGGTCAGCTGAAGAGACCGAGCCCTGATCCTTGATGGTGTCGCCGGCGAACTTGTCTTCCAGCGCGGACCAGTTCTGTTGCTCGACACTACCACCCACACGCCAGGAGTCGCCCTGATACTGCGCGCCGACGCCATAGGTTTCCGGCTGGAAAGAATCGATGGTGGTGACCGCAAGAGCAAGACCCGGTTCCGGGATGGTCTGGGTGACGACGATGTTGGAGTCGACACTGGTCGACGCCTCGGACTTGGTGCGGTAGATCAGTGCCGCTTCCCAGCCATCCAGAAAGCAGCTGTCATCGGGACAGAAGGTGCTGCCCAGATCGATGTTGGTTCCCAGAATACTCTTGAAGGAGGGCTGGGCATTGACGGACAGGCGCTCCCGGCTGGTTTCACCCCCGAGGGTCGAAACGGCGTCGAGTTTGGCAGCGGCTTCCAGGGTAATACGGAACGAGGCACCGACTGAAATCCCGCGCCAGATTGGAGTAGCGCCCCCCAGGTTCAGGAACAGCGGCTCGCGGCCATATTCGAGGAACTGGCCGTTGTCGGTAGTTCGGGAATCAAACGCGAGCATTTCCTTGCCGTATTTCTCGACGCCAGCAATGAAGCCGAGATACAGCGGATGCTTGAAACGGGTGATGGAGCCCAGGTTGGTTTTCATGCCCAGCAGAACGTGCTGGCTGGGATCGTTGGACAGGATGTCTCCATTTGCATTCGGGTTTTTGGAGCGGAGCTCCTGTTCGGCATGCAGGATGCCCGTTGTCAGTTCACCCCGGGTGTCCTTGGTTAACGCTGCCGGGTTGTAGTAGGTGGCGGACACCTGATCATTGAACATGGATAGGGACTGCGCGGTGGCCACATCAACCGGCATTACCCCGTAGGTCGTGCCAATATTGCCCATGCTGGCCTGAGAGGAAAGAGAAAATCCCGCGGAAAGTGTTGCGACTGCAAGGGACATCGCCCGTACTGAAAACCGGGAGGTGGTAACCATTGATACGCTCCGTTATCTCATTGTTGTTGTGCTTGTGCGCCGCCAAAATGTGAACTGGTGCACGGTTGATCAGGGTCCAGTGTATGCGGCTTGTCTTTTCGGGACTTTGGCTTTTTTGACACAGATCAATGTCTGTAGAACCACATATAGCGCAATCGCAGGTAAAAGTAATTGGAATACATGGGCATAAAAGGCCACAGTTTGTGACTTTTTGTAGCGAAAAGGGCGGAATTTCGGGTGAAAAATGGGATTGTTGAACAGGGCAGGGGTGCTGGGGCAGTTCCAGTAACAGACATGGCCCCGTTCGGGGCCATGTGGAGCCTTAATTAGGATAGGTATGCGAGGTAATGTTCTGAACAGAAAAAGCAAGCCCGCGTTATTTATACGCGGGCTTGCTAGGTAGTAGTAAAAAAAGCTGACGCTCTATGTTACTTCCTGAGTCGACGACGTGTGAGGATCAAGCCGGACAGTCCCAGGCCGAAAAGGGCTAGCGTGCCAGGCTCGGGCACAGGAACGCTCTTGGCGAGATATCGCCACTCTTCAAAACCGCTCCCTACCCGATCGTACTCCGTGTAAAACACGAAATAATCTTCAGGATTTCCCTGGAACATGCTTTGCAAAATAAACAGGTTAAGGTCACCCTTGCCACTGCCGCACTGTCCGTTTGTGTCACAAATGCTGGCTTGAAGGGTGACCTTCACATCGCCATTGGTTGCGTTGTCCAGGTTCCAAACGGGGGCATAGCCAGCCAGTGTGTTCCCGGCGGCACTGCCGTCAAATTGCATTCCAGTATACCCGTAATTATTGCTATAGCTTTCTGGGGTAGCGAGTTCGGAGCCTCCTAGAAAGATCTGAATTTCAGTCAGATCAATCTGATTCGCAAGGCTGTCTGATGCGCCATTCTCATTGGCGTCCAGCGAGAATTGGTAGTAGGCAAAGCCTCCGATATCGACCGTCCCGAGATCACCAAAAAGTACCGAATGCGTCCACATCCCCGCTTTAGTATCGAAGTTCGTATCGGGATTGCCAGTGTCGGTATTATAGCCACTTTGGGTGCCGGAGCTGTCTTGAACGCGAACGAAAGGTTTGAAAACACCAGTCCCAGTCGAGGGCTGGGTTGGATTGGCCTCTGCTTCGAAGATAGTTCCATCTGTGGTGGTTCCCGACGACTGCCCACACCCTTCTGTCGCAGTACACAGAATGTCTATCTGCTGCATAGCTCGGGCTTGCGATGTTCCTAGCAAGCCAACAGCAAAGGGGATTGTCAGAAGGTATAACTTTTTCAGTGAGGTGGATTTGGTTTTCACGGCTTACTCTCCTTGGACGGTTTAAAAAGTCGTCCCTACGTAGGAGCAAGCAGTATTCAGACCAGTTTTTTAACTTTATGATTTGTTGAGAAAAGCGTTTGCTTCTCCGAACGTGCGTGTAAAAAAAATCGGCACACCGCGAAGAAGAGTGAAGTGGTGGGCCCAGCAGGACTCGAACCTGCGACCAAGGGATTATGAGTCCCCTGCTCTAACCAACTGAGCTATAGGCCCGTTCAGCGAACGCTGTTGTGAGAGGTGTTTCCGGAGGGAGGAAACAAAGCGGGCGCCATTATACCGGTGAGGTTGGGCGCCCGCTACTGTTGTGGAGATTAACCGTTGCCCTGATCGTCAATAAAGCCGCGCAGGTGATCTGAGCGGGACGGGTGACGCAGTTTGCGCAGGGCCTTGGCCTCAATCTGACGAATCCGCTCGCGGGTTACATCAAACTGTTTGCCGACTTCCTCGAGCGTGTGGTCGGTGTTCATTTCGATACCAAACCGCATGCGAAGGACCTTGGATTCCCGGGCGGTCAGCCCGGCCAAAACCGAGCGGGTTGCTTCGCGCAGGCCCTCGGCGGTGGCGGAATCCACGGGCGACAGGGCCTGGATATCCTCGATGAAGTCGCCCAGATGGCTGTCTTCGTCGTCACCGATCGGAGTTTCCATGGAAATCGGCTCTTTGGCGATCTTCAGAACCTTGCGGATCTTGTCCTCGGGCATTTCCATGCGCTCGCCCAGCTCTTCCGGGGTCGGCTCGCGGCCCATCTCCTGAAGCATCTGCCGGGAAATCCGGTTGAGCTTGTTGATGGTCTCGATCATGTGCACCGGAATACGGATGGTCCGGGCCTGGTCCGCGATGGAGCGGGTGATGGCCTGGCGAATCCACCAGGTGGCGTAGGTCGAGAACTTGTAGCCACGGCGGTACTCGAACTTGTCCACGGCCTTCATGAGGCCGATGTTGCCTTCCTGAATCAGGTCCAGGAACTGCAGGCCACGGTTGGTGTACTTCTTGGCGATGGAGATAACCAGACGCAGGTTGGCCTCGACCATCTCCTTCTTGGCGCGTCGTGCCTTCGCTTCGCCGATGGAGACGCGGCGGTTGATTTCCTTGATATCCGCCACGTCCAGGTCGACTTCCGCCTGTACGTTGTGGATGCGCTTCTGGAGCCGCACGATTTCGTCGAGCCGCTCGCCAATGGGCGCCGCGTAGGGCTTCTTGCTCTTGGCGATCTTGTCCGCCCACTCAAGATTGACTTCGTTGCCCGGGAAGGACTTGATGAAATCCTTTCGCGGCATTTTGCAGTCGCGCACGCAGATCTGCATGATCGCCCGCTCGTTCTCACGGACCAGATCGTTGGTAGAGCGAACGACGTTGACCAGCTCTTCAAACGCCTTGTTGGCGAGTTTGAAGGGGGCGAAAACCTGTCCCAGCTCGTTCAGGGCAGCCTGGGTTTTCTTGTCGCCACGGCCGTGCTTTTCCAGCGCCGCATTGGCTGCGTCCAGCTTTTCCTTGAGCAGCTCGAACCTCAGGCGGGTTTCTTCCGGATCCGGGCCGTTGTCGTTATCGTCATCGCTGGAATCGTTGTCGTCATCATCGTCCGATGAATCCGAGTCCGCGTCGTCGGAGGAGCTTTCCTCCTGGCTGCTGGTATCTTCGCCCATGAAAGGCTCGGCATCGTCCGGATCGAGGAAGCCGGTGACGATATCACTGATCCGGCCTTCGTTCTCGATGATCCGGTCATACGCCTGGATCACGGTTCCGGCGGTGCCCGGGAAATGGGCAACGGCCGCCATGACGTCGCGGATGCCTTCTTCGATGCGCTTGGCAATAACGATCTCGCCTTCGCGGGTCAGCAGTTCGACGGTGCCCATTTCCCGCATGTACATGCGAACAGGGTCCGTGGTGCGGCCAGCGTCGGTCTCGACGGCAGCGAGCGCGGCAGCGGCTTCGGCAGCAGCAGCTTCGTCGGCGGTGGAGTCGCCCTCGGTCATCAGCAGGGTATCGGCATCGGGTGTTTCTTCGCACACCTGGATACCCATGTCATTGATCATGCGAATGATGTCTTCGACCTGATCCGGGTCGGCGATGTCTTCCGGGAGGTGATCGTTCACCTCCGCGTAAGTCAGGTAACCTTGTTCCTTGCCTCGCGCAATGAGGTCTTTCAAACGTGATTTTTGCGAATTGCCTGACATAGACACCCTGTGAACTCGCTTTTAAAAGGAAAAAAGTTAAACAGCCATTATAGCTGTCGCTTGTTTGCTGTGCCACCGACTGATTAGATTGTGGTCAATCGGTTAAGTTTCAAGTGCGATCACCCCTGCGCGCCGCCGCTCAGTTCCCGGAGTTCATTTCTTTCCTCCGGGGAGAGGTTCGCGAAGTTGCGAAGCAGGGCCGCCAGTCTCTGCTGCCGGGAGGCCTCCTCGCTTGGGCTGATCAGTTCCCGGGCAAGCGCCAGCGTGCTTTCCCGGGAAGGAATATGTTCAATGCCGTCGAACAGGTGGTAAAACCGGTTCCGGGCCTGCTGGTCCAGCGCCAGGGCGCTGATCAGCTTGCGTCTGTCTCCCACGTTACTGGCCAGTATCCACTGGGCCAGGTCCCGTGCCTGGGGAAACTGCCGTGACTGTCGGGCCAGTTCGACGACCTCAGTCGCCAGTTCCGGCGCTTCCACGAGGGCCAGGCACAGCGTGCTGTCCTTGCTCAGGCGCACGTCCACCCGTTCCTCGGTAACCCGATCACGGCGTTCGCCGCCCCGCCATTGCGACCGTTGCCCGGAATCCCGGTTCTGCCACTGGTTCCGGTTGCCGCACAGTCGCAGCATCTCGTGCCACATTGCGTCCCGGAGCGTGCTGCGCGGCATCCTGTTCAATAGTGGCTCGACCCGGGACCGCAGCTCCCCACGATGTTCGGGAAGCTGCAGATCCAGACCTTCACTCTGCCGGTCGAACAGGAAACGGGACAGCGGCGTGGCGCTCTCAATTCGCTTCCGGAAGGCCTCCGCGCCTTCCTTTCGGACCAGTGTGTCCGGATCTTCGCCTTCAGGCAGCATCAGGAACTGCAGGTGCAGTCCATCCGCCATCAGTTCCAGGGCATTCTCCATGGCGCGGTCCGCTGCCCGGAAGCCGGCGGTATCGCCATCGAAACAGAACACCACATGCCTGACCTGTCGGAGCAGGGCCTGCAGGCTGTCCTGGTTGGTGGCCGTTCCCAGCGTTGCCACGGCGTAATCGATGCCATGCTGGGCGAGGGCGATCACGTCCATGTAGCCTTCGACCACCAACAGCCGGTCCAATTGCCGGATGGCCTGGCGTGCCTCAAAAAGCCCGTAGATTTCGCGGCTTTTATGGAACACGTCCGATTCCGGCGAGTTGATGTACTTGGCTTTGTCGTCTCCGAGGGTTCGCCCCCCGAAAGCGACGGTTCGGCCGCGGGTGTTGCGAATCGGGAACATGACCCGGTTGCGAAACAGATCCCGCGGTCGACCGTACCGGTCAGACACGGTGCCGGTCTCGATCAGGGGCGTCCGGAGGTCTGCTGCCGCCGCGTCGAACAGGGCGGTTCCGGTGCCGGGCGCGTAACCGAGCTGATAGCGTTCGATGATCTCGTCGTTCAGCCCCCGCTGCCTGAGGTAGTCCAGCGCGTAGTTGCCGCCCTGGCTGAGCAGCGAGGTCCGATAGAAGCGGCTGGCGAAATCCAGTGCGTCGGTCAGTGTCCTCGCTTGCTGCATTTCCTGCTTGGCGGCGCGATCGTGAGGCACTTCCAGCCCGGCCCGTTTGGCCAGTTCCTCGACTGCATCTGTGAAGCCCAGCCCGTCGAATTCCCGGACGAAACTGATGGCATCGCCGTGCGCGCCGCACCCGAAACAATGGTAAAAGCCCTTGTCCGGACGAACATTGAAGGATGGCGTTTTCTCATCGTGGAAAGGACAGCAGGCCTTGTAGTTGGCGCCTGCCTTTTTCAGAGTGATGCGGGATCCGATCAGTTCTGCCAGATCGATGCGATCGAGCAGGTCTTCAACGAAGCGTTGAGGGATCAGTCCACTCATGAAAACTCCAGATCAGCCGGTCAACCCGTTCCGTGCGGGCCACGAGCCAAAGCCAAAAATGCCGCCGAAGCCAGGCCTCGGCGGCATTTGGTATCGCTCTGTGCAGCCTGTTTGCTGAACAGGCAATCAGTGCTTTGCAGTCAAGCGGCGCCAGTATTAACTTAGTACAGACGCTCGAACTTGCGCTGTTCCCGCTGAAGCTTCTTGAGATGACGCTTAACGGCAGCAGCTGCTTTGCGCTTGCGAACAGCGGTCGGCTTTTCATAGTGCTCGCGACGACGCACTTCAGACAATACACCGGCCTTTTCGCAGGAGCGCTTGAAGCGACGCAGTGCTACGTCAAACGGTTCATTCTCTTTCACTTTAACAGCTGGCATTCGAAAATCACCTACCTGATAGATTCGGTTTCATTTTGCTCCGCCGGGCTTGGCCCGTGCGGCTCGATCCCTGGTCAGATTGGCTAAAACTCGACCAGTGCATAATTTAGGGCGGCAATAATAGCGCCCCGGCAGTGCGGAGGTCAATGTTTGTTCGGTGAATCTGCTTCGCGTTTCGGGTTTCTGCTAAAATGCCGCCTGTTTTCATTCATGGTAATCCAGCGTGGCTCCACCTTATGCTCATCCTTGGTATTGAAACCTCCTGTGACGAAACCGGCGTTGCCCTGTTCGACACCAATGAAGGACTCCTTGCCCACGGGCTTTTCAGTCAGATCGACATGCATGCCGATTACGGTGGCGTGGTGCCCGAACTGGCCTCCAGGGACCATGTGCGCAAGCTGCTGCCGCTGTGCGATCAGGTTCTGGTGGACGCCGGTCGGGCGCGAAGTGACATTGAGGGTATTGCCTATACCGCGGGGCCTGGTCTGATTGGCGCGCTGATGGTGGGCGGTTCGGTCGCCCATGCGCTGGGATTTGCCCTCGGCGTGCCGGTGCTCGGGGTCCATCACATGGAAGGGCACCTGCTGGCCCCCATGCTGGAAGAAAATCCGCCGGCGTTTCCTTTCGTGGCACTGCTGGTGTCCGGAGGCCATACCCAGCTGGTTCGAGTGGACGGTATTGGCGAGTACGAACTGCTGGGCGAATCCGTTGACGATGCGGCTGGCGAGGCATTCGATAAAACGGCCAAGATGTTGGGCCTCGATTACCCGGGTGGCCCCCGTGTGGCGGCGCTGGCTGAAAAGGGAACGCCTGGTCGTTACCGGTTTCCCCGGCCGATGACCGATCGTCCCGGGCTGGATTTCAGCTTCAGTGGCCTGAAGACCTACACCCTGAATACCGTGAATGCGGCAAAAGACGCGGGCGGTCTCGATGAGCAGGCCAGGGCGGACATTGCGCTGGCGTTTGAATCTGCTGTGGTTGATACCCTGACCATCAAATGTCGCCGCGCCCTTGAGGCCACAGGTTGTAAGCGTCTGGTTATTGCCGGGGGCGTCAGCGCCAATCGGCGCCTGCGGGCAGGGCTTGAAGCCATGGCTTCAAAACTCTCCGCGGGTGTTTTCTATGCCCGTCCCGAATTCTGCACCGACAACGGAGCGATGATTGCCTACGCCGGAGCCCAGCGGCTGCTGGCTGGCCAGCGCGATGGGGAGCGCATTGTCGCTGTGCCACGTTGGCCGATGAACACGCTCCCGTCGCTGGCTGAACCCAGAATGAACGGGTTGGTGGACTGACGCAGGGTTACAGGCCGGCCTCGCGCCCCTGTGCCAGGCGAATCAGGTTGGACCGGTGGCGGACGACGATCAGAATCGTCAGAAGGCCGAAGAGCGGCAGTGTTTCGGGCTCCAGTATGGCGCTTACCAGGGGGCCGGACACGATGGCGACGAGCGACGCCAGTGCCGAAATGCGCCAGCGCCACATGACCAGCAGCCACAGAGCCGCCATGATCAGCGTTGTGGCCGGGGCCAGTGCCAGGCCGGTTCCGAGGGCTGTGGCAACCCCTTTGCCGCCCCGGAACCGGTAGAAAACCGGGATCATGTGGCCGGTGACGGCGCACAGTGCCACCATGGCCTGGGCCAGCAGGGACAGCTCGGCCATCCCGGCCAGCCAGACCGGGAGCCAGCCTTTGAAGGCATCAAGGCCGAGCGTTACGGCAGCTGGTGCCCATCCCCCGGTGCGATAGACGTTGGTGGCGCCGGGATTGCCAGACCCCAGCGCCCGCGGGTCCGGCAATCGCCACCAGCGGCAGACCGGAAGGGCGAACAGGACCGACCCGAACAGATAGGCGGCAAAGCAGAGTGTGACAGTAATGACCGGTGTGCTGGTCGGATCCATGGGTTCTGCCCCGGGCGGAGACGAATCAGTGCAATGTGTGCGAAAATGCCGGCCCGATTCGCGCCGGCCGGATAAATCACAGTATCCGCAGGTTGTGTACATTTCAATCAGCCAACAGTGGAAGATCCCGGGAGAAGCCATTGGCAGACTGTGTCCTGATCGAAGGCCTGGCGGTGGAAACCGTTATTGGTGTCTATGCGTGGGAGCGAGAAGTCACCCAACGTTTGCTGATTGACCTTGAGCTGGGCTGGGATAACCGCAAGCCCGGCCACAGTGACCGGGTGGAAGATGCGTTGGATTACGCCGCCGTGAGCGAGCGGGTCACCGAATGCCTGCAGTCGATGCAGCCGCAGCTCCTGGAGCGTGCCGCCGAGGCAGTGGCGGAGCTCCTCATGAACGAGTTCGGAGTTGCACGGTTGATATTGACGTTGCGCAAACCGGGCGCCGTTCCGGCGGCCCGGTCTGTCGGAATCCGAATTGAGCGGGGGAATGCCTGATGCCAGATACGGTGCGCGTGTACATCAGCGTAGGTACCAACATCGACCGGGAGCACCATGTCTCGGCGGCTCTGGACGCCCTGGCAGACTGGTTCGGTGAGCTGGTCATTTCCCCGGTGTATGAGAGCGAGGCGGTCGGATTTGATGGCTCGGCCTTTTTCAATCTGGTTGTCGGGGTTGACACCGAGCTGTCAGTGGGCGAACTGTCCCGGCGTTTCAAGCAACTGGAAGCGGACAATGGTCGGCGACGGAATGTGCCCCGGTTCAGCGCCCGGACTCTCGACCTGGATATCCTGACCTATGGCACTCGAACGGGGGTTGTAGACGGGGTGGAGTTACCCCGTGGAGAGATCCTGAAAAACGCCTTTGTGTTGCGCCCGCTGGCGGATATTGCGCCGGACGAGCGGCACCCTGTATGCGGTGAACGTTACCAGGATCTGTGGCAGGAATACCGTTCCGGCCAGAAACTCTGGCCGGTGGACTTTAAATGGCAGGGACGTCAGATTTCACAGGCCGTTGGCTGAGCGGAATTTCCGGATCAGGTGGTCGGTGGAACTGTCGCCGGCGGAGCTGATTGCGTCCTGGCTGAGCAGTTTCGGGAGGATGCTTTTCCCGAGCTGTTTTCCCAGTTCCACGCCCCACTGATCGAACGGATCCACATTCCAGACCACACCCTGCACGAAGGTCCGGTGTTCATACAGTGCGATCAGGGCACCCACGGTCTCCGGTGAAACCGTTTCCATGGTCAGCGTGTTGCTGGGTTTATTGCCCGGTATGGCCTTGTGCGGCGCAAGTTGCCGGGCCACTTCTTCCGTAACGCCTTCCTGTAGCAGTTCCTGTCTCGCTTCATCGAGCGTCTTGCCCGCCATCATGGCCCGGGACTGGCTGAGGCAGTTGGCGAACAGCTCCGCGTGGTGGGTCGCCACCGGGTTGTGGGTGGTCAGGGGGATAATGAAGTCCGCCGGTATCAGCCGGGTGCCCTGATGGATCAACTGGTGGTAGGCGTGTTGGCCATTGGAACCGACGCCGCCCCAGATGACCGGGCCGGTCTGGTAATCCAGGGAGGCACCGGATTCGGTCACACTCTTGCCGTTGCTTTCCATATCCAGTTGCTGAAGATGGTCCGGCAGGCTGCGGAGGTAGTGGTCGTAGGGCAGGATCGCATGGGTTTCGGCCTGCCAGAAGTTGTTGTACCAGACGCTTAACAGGCCCATGATGACCGGCAGGTTGCGCTCAAGGGGCGCGTCCCGGAAGTGACGATCCATGGCGTGGGCGCCTGCGAGCAGGCTTCGGAAATGATCCATGCCGATGGTCAGGGCAATAGGAAGGCCGATGGCCGACCACAGGGAGTAGCGTCCGCCAACCCAGTCCCACATCGGGAAAACGTTATCCGCTTCGATACCGAAGCTCTCCGCCGCAGGTACGTTCGCAGTCACCGCTACGAAGTGGCTGGCGATGCTGGCTTCGTCGCCACCGTTATCCAGGAACCACTGTCGGGCTACCTTGCTGTTTTCCAGGGTTTCCTGGGTCCGGAACGATTTGGACTGGATCAGGAAAAGGGTGGTTTCGGGGTTCAGGCGTTTCAGCGTTTCGCAAACATCGGTGCCGTCGATGTTGGCAACGTAGTGGCAGCTGATGGCGCCGTTCCAGTAGGGTTGCAACGCTTCAACCACCAGCTTGGGCCCCAGGTAGGAGCCGCCGATGCCAATGCTGACGACGTCGGTAAAGGTCTTGCCGGTGAAGCCGGTCCGGCTTTGGTCCAGAACGCTGTTGACGAACACCTCCATGCGGTCCAGCGTGTTCTGCACTTCCTTCACCACATCCACGCCATCTACCAGGATCTGTTCGCCGCCGGGGTGTCTCAGGGCAGTGTGCAGTGCGGGTCTGCCTTCGGTGGTGTTGACCTTCCTGCCTTCCAGCAGATCCGTCCTGCGTTCCTCCAGCCAACGCTGCCGGGCCAGCGATATCAGCGCGGCGAGGGTCTCATCGGTGATCAGGTTCTTGGAAAAGTCCAGAGCCAGCCCGGCACCTTCAATGCAGTACCGGTTGCTGCGTTCCGGATCACTGGCGAACAGTGATCTCATGGACGTTTTTTTCAGGGAGTCCCGTTGCTCGGCCAATGCCCGCCATTCGGGCGTCGAAGTCAGTCCTGGTGGCTGGTCGGGCATCGCAGAGTCCTTTTCTGTCGGTGGTTGTCTTAACGGGATACGGACAGGTTGTCGATCAGGCGGGTGGTGCCAAGAAAGGCTGCCACCAGCAAGGTCAGATCACGGTCACCGTCGGTCGCCGGTTTGAGGGTGAGGCTGTTTACGATATTAAAGTAGTCCGGTCGTAATCCAGCCTCGCTCAGCGCCTGTTCGGCTTCTTTTTCCAGGGCACGGAAATCCGTGTGTCCATTGGCCAGCTTTTCCGCGGTGGTCGTGAGTGTCCGGTATACCGCGGGCGCAATGGCACGCTCCTGTTCATTGAGATAGCCGTTGCGGGAGCTTTTCGCAAGCCCATCCTCCTCGCGCACCGTCGGGGCGCCTAGGATTTCAACCGGAACCATCAGATCGCGGACCATTTTCCGGATCACCGCCAGTTGCTGGTAATCCTTCTCGCCAAAGACGGCAAGGTCAGGCTGGACCATGTTGAACAACATGGTAACCACCGTGGCGACACCCTCGAAATGGCCCGGCCGGCTTGCGCCACAATGGCCATCGCTGACTTCAGGAACCACCACCCGTGTCTGCTGGGCCAGGCCCTCCGGGTAGATTTCCTCGGCCGATGGCGCGAAAACCAGCGTGTTGCCCGCGGCTTCAAGCTGCTCCTGGTCTTCTGCCAGGGTCCGGGGATAGGTGGCCAGGTCTTCATTGGCACCAAACTGCATGGGATTGACAAAAATACTGGTGACAACAATATCGGCAGACTCGACCGCTTTACGCACCAGGGATATGTGTCCCTCGTGGAGATTGCCCATGGTCGGTACCAGGCCGATGGTCTTGCCCTGCCGGCGATAGCCGCGGAGGATGGTCCGGAGTTCCTTGAGGGAGTGTATGGTTCTCATGCCTTGAACGTATGCTCCTCGGCCGGGAATGTGCGGTTACGTACCTGTTCAACGTAAGCCTTGATGGCATTCTGCACGGAATCGGTCTCCGCCAGGAAGTTTTTAACAAAGCGCGGTTTGCGGCCCGTGGTCAGCCCCAGCATATCGTGAACAACGAGGACCTGGCCGTCGGTGTCAGCACCGGCACCGATGCCGATGACCGGCGCACGGACGGCCTGGGTGATGCGGGCCGCCAGGGGCGCGGGCACACACTCCAGCAGAATGACGTCCGCGCCGGCCTCGACGAGCTCACAGGCGTGTTCGATCATCAGCTCAGCGGCTTTCTCGTCCCGACCCTGAACCTTGTAGCCGCCAAATTTGTTGACGAACTGTGGTGTCAGCCCCAGATGCGCGCATACCGGCACCCCCCGCTCGCTCAGGGCCTCGATGGTGTCTTTCATCCAGTCGGTGCCTTCCAGCTTCACCATGTGCGCGCCGGCCCTCATCAGTTCGGCTGCATTCTCCAGGGCGGCCTCAACCGTGCCGTAAGACATGAACGGCATGTCCGCCATGATCAGGGAGCCGCGGTTGCCTTTGGCCACGCAGCTGGTGTGATACACGATCTCATCCATGGTGACGGGCAGGGTGCTATCGTTACCCTGAAGCACCATTCCCAGGGAATCGCCGATCAGGATGACATCGACACCCGCTTCGCTGACGATCTGGGCGAAGGTTGCGTCATAGGAGGTCAGGGCCGAGAAGGCTTCGCCTTTCTGCTTGTATTCCCGCAGGGTATTGATAGTAACAGCCATAGGATCCTTGCCTTTTGGGTGGATGAGTGTGGACTGTGCCGGGGTTCGGCTTCAGGTGTTAAGGGTAATCCGGGGGTATGTTCGAGGCAATAGTACCACGCTGTGGGCCGGTGCGGATGGCCCGGGCGTTCAGTCAATCAATCCGGGGTGCCGTGGCCTTGGCGGCAGTTTGCGAAGATTGTTGTCCGGGCAGAGACGGCGCAGGGTGGCAATCGATTCCCCGTCCGGCAGGATCAGGTCCGGCTTCAAATCCAGAAGCGGCTGGAGCGCAAAGTCCCGGTTCCGGAGTTCCCGGTGGGGCACGGTCAGGCGTTCGTCGCCAAGGGTTTGCTCTCCAAACACGAGAATATCCAGGTCCAGGGTTCTTGGTCCCCAGTGCCTGAGGCGTTCTCGGCCGTGGGCCTGTTCGATTGCCTGCAGGTGGTCCAGTAATTCATGGGCGGTCAGGTCGGTACGGAGCCAGACTGCGCCATTGACGAAGTCCGGCTGATCCTGGGGCCCAACCGGACGACTGGCATAAAAGGCAGACTGGGCCACCAGCGTTGTCTGGGGGAGTTGGGCCAGTTCTGACACAGCCAGCGCAAGCTGGGCCGTTGGGTCCTCCAGGTTGCTGCCAAGGCCAATAAAGGCATCCGTGCTCATTGGGGCGACTGACGCTTGACCGGTTTCCGGCGACGCCGCCGCTTCTTGGGCGCGTCTGTGCTCAGTTGGGACAGCATTCGTTCCTGGCCCCGTTCATCGGCCTGCTGGAACTCGGTCCACCATTGCCCCAGTCCCGGTTCCAGTTCGCCCGCCGCTTCGCGCACGAGCAGGAAGTCGTAGGCGGCACGAAAGCGTGGATGCGTCATGGTGGCAAACGCCCGCTTTCCCTGTCGGCGGGGCAGGCGCATCTGGAGTTCCCAGATTTCCTTCATGGGCCCGGAGAAGCGTTTAGGGATAGACGTTGCCTGGACCTGGCGGCCGATGACCTTGCCGATGGCGCCGTGCAGCGCAGGCTGCACCGGATCGCCGTTGTCCTGCCTACGTTGCCATTCGGCTTGCAGCGCCGGCCAGAGCATGGCGGCAAACAGGAAGTAGGGGGTTACCGATTTTCCCTGGGCGATTCGGGCATCGGTATTGCGCAGTGCCTGGCGAATCAGTTCATCTGGCGCGCCGGCATCCAGCGCCCTGGCGGTTTCCGGAAACAGCGGCGCCAACAGACCGTAGTCCCTGAGCAGGTCGTAGGTTTTTTCCCCATGGCCGGCGGAGAACAGTTTCAGCACTTCGTCGAACAGCCGGGCGGCCGGTATGTGGGTCAGCAGTGGCGCAAGCTCGCGAATGGGGGCTTCGGTCTCGGGTTCGATGTCGAAATCCAGTTTGGCGGCAAACCGGATCGCCCTGAGCATCCGGACCGGATCCTCACGATACCGGGTTTCCGGGTCGCCAATCAGCCGGATTTGCCGGTTGCGCAGATCCTCGATGCCATTGGCAAAATCGATGACCGTGAAGTCCCGGATGCAGTAGTAGAGCGCGTTTACCGTGAAATCCCGGCGCAGCGCATCTTCCTCCTGGGAGCCGTACACGTTGTCTCGCAGCAAGAGGCCATGTTCGCTGGTCTTGCGATCGTCATCGGCGGAGTCGTTGTCCGCGTCGTTGGCGTTGCCGCGGAACGTGGTCACCTCGATGACTTCCCGTCCGAAGACAACGTGGACGATTCGGAAGCGGCGCCCGATCAGGCGTGAGTTCCGGAACAGATCGTGTACTTCTTCGGGAGTGGCGTTGGTGGCAATGTCGAAGTCTTTGGGTTTGCCACCGAGGAGAATGTCCCGGACGCCGCCGCCAACGAGGTAGGCCTCGAAGCCGGATTTATTGAGACGGTGCAGGACTTTCTTTGCGGGTTCGCTGATCACCGAACGCGACACGGTGTGCTGGTCACGCGGGATTTCCCGTCGCTGGTAAGTGCGGCTTTTTTTCCGCCCGCCGGGCATGAATGATTTTATTCTGTCGACAAGTCGTTTAGGCATTGAAATCCGTATTTGCGGTGAGCAAAAACCGAGAGTTTAACGGTTTGGGCAGGATTTGCACACGCCAGATAATCAAAAGGCGGATCCGTTTTCACGAATCCGCCCTGAAAGCGTTGACGATCTGCATTGTTTTTATTGTTGCCGGGATTTTTCTTCGTTTTTGTACCCCACTGTCAGTCTCCAAACCCGGAGACGATCAGGAGTGCAAACGGAAAGCTTTGAATACACAGAGCGGTCAGGAGCAACGAGGGAGTCGGGAGCAGATGCAGCGTCGGCTTTCAGCGATTCTTCTCTACATCTACAACTCACACGTGCAAAGGGACCACTAAAAAGCAAAGTACCCAAAACACTCAGTTCGCTTACGTTCTATTTTTGTTTTTGTTGCTGAACGTTTTCCTGCAGCTTTTTGTTCTTGTTTTGACGCTGCGTTTGCCACTGTTGTTTTTGTTGTTGTGCGCCCTATAGAGTGCAGAGCTCGTGCCAGTTTTTGAAAAGTCTTAGTTAACAGTACCTTACGTTTTTGTAGGAAATAAGTGTTACCCCGTACACGCCGAAACTGTTACCCAGATCACGTTAGCGTCTGATGGAGTGTTACCGTCAGGAACACGGGGTAACAACCGAAACCTGGTTCACAGTTTAGGGCGCCGGAAATAAAAAAGGCCCCGTGGGGCCTTTGATTAACTTCCGGCTTTTTTTCGGGGTATGCCCAGCCTTTGGCGTCGCTCCCAGAGGGACTTTCGGCTGATGCCAAGCTTTTGCGCCAGCTCGGTTTCGCTCATGCGGTCCTGATTTTCGAGCACGAAATGCTGGAAGTAATCTTCCAGGGACAGATCGCTCGCGGAGTCCACATCCCGGGTGATTTGCTCATTATTCCCTTCCACCAGGGTTTCCGGGATGTGTTCGTCTCCGCCATCGCTGTCCAGGTCAAGCAGCGAGGGTGAGATGACGTCGCCGTCACACAGTATTGTTGCTCGCTCGATGGCATTTTCCAGTTCGCGGACGTTGCCTGGCCAGCGGTGCCGCTCAAGGGCACGCATGGCTTCCGGACTGAACTGGAGGTTCGGCTTGTTCATGCGCTCGCCCTGCCGCTTGAGGAAGCGACGTGCGAGTCCGAGGATGTCGCTCTGCCGTTCGCGGAGCGGCGGGATGCGGATCTGCATGACGTTGAGCCGGTAGTAAAGATCTTCCCGGAATTCCCCGGTTCGGGTCATGGCCTTGAGATTGCGGTGCGTGGCCGCAATCATGCGCACGTTAACTTTCCGGCTCTGGGTTGAACCCACTTTCCGGATTTCACTTTCCTGCAGCACTCTTAACAGTCTTGCCTGGGCCTCCGCTGGCAACTCCCCGATCTCATCAAGGAACAGGCTGCCGCCATCGGCCGCTTCAATAAGGCCGGTGCGCGCTGACACCGCTCCGGTGAAGGCCCCCTTTTCGTGGCCGAACAGTTCCGATTCAATCAGGCTTTCGGGAATGGCCGCGCAGTTCACCGAAATCAGGGGTTTTGAGGCCCGGGGACTCAGCAGGTGGAGTGCCCGTGCTGCCAACTCCTTCCCTGTGCCGGATTCTCCCTGGATGAGGACGGTAGTCTCGGTCGGTGCCACCTTGCGAATCAGCGTGAAAACCTTCTGCATGGCATCGCAGTGGCCGAACATGATCTGGCCGGGATCGGATTCCTCAGGGCGGCTGTCGGACGTATCGGAGGCTTCCTGTGCCTGGTCGCCGCTGCCTTTCCTGGCCAGGATGTTCTCGACCGCGGCGAGCATCTCGTCATGATCAAATGGTTTGGCGATGTATTCCACGGCGCCCATCTTCATGGAGTCCACAGCGGAACGAAGACTGGCATAGCTGGTCATGATCAGTACCGGCGTGTTGGGGGCCCGGTTGATCAGTTCCGTGCCGGCAGCGCCGGGAAGCCGCAGGTCTGAAATGATCAGGTCGAACTGGTCCGGATCGTGGCTGTCGGCCTCCTCCACCGAACGGGCGTCGGCCACCTCGTAGCCGGCGTGCTGAAGCAGTTTGCGCACGGCGGAGCGAATGATGTCTTCATCTTCTACGATCAGAATGCGGGGCATAACTCTTTCACGACCTTTCGTGCTGGCTGGCGGTGGTTTCGCCGGATTCAGGCTGGTAAGCCGGCAGTCTCAATCTTACCAGTGTACCGGACCCGGTGTCGGGATCCGCCGGGCTCTCGACCTGGATATTGCCGTAGTGTTCCTCAACGATGCTGTAGACCAGTGACAGACCCAGGCCGGTGCCCTTGTTGGGTGCCTTGGTGGTGTAGAACGGCTCGAAAACATGATCGAGCTGATCTGCGGGTATGCCTGAGCCCTGATCAACGACCTCGATGATAGCGGAGTAGCCGTCGCCGTTTCCACTGACCGTGATCGCTCCGCCTTCTGGCGAGGCGTCCCTGGCATTGGCGAGGAGATTCACGAAGACCTGTACGAGTCGCTGTTCGTCGCCGAGTACCTGAAGGTCTTCCGGAATCTCGTTCCGGTAACGGATGCCCATTCCCTTGTCGCTCAGGGACAGCAGATTGATCGATTCCCCCACGCAGCGGTGCAGCGAAACGGGCTCATACCGATTGGCCTGGGCGTGGTTGCCGGTGCGCGCGAAATTCATGAGGGACTGGAGAATGGTGGAGATCCGGCGCGTCTGTTGCTGGATCTGATCGGCGGTGTCGAGAATGTCCGGATTGTCGGTCTCGAGTTTGAGGTTCTGGGCCAGCGAGGAAATGCCGGTCACCGGGTTGCCGATTTCATGGGCGACACCCGCAGCCAGTCGACCGACCGACGCCAGCCGCTCGCTGTGCATCAGTTCATCTTCCAGCAACCGTGTTTCGGTCTGGTCTTCCACCAGAATGATGCTGCCACCCTCGGGATGGTCGGGCCCGCTGAGAGCCGCCTTGTGAAGATTCAGCCAGTGGGGTTTGCCCTTCAGATCCAGTCGGTGTTTGTAGCGATGCAGTTCTTCGCCATTGTTGAAGTCTTCCAGCAGGTGATGCCAGTGCTCGGGCAGCGCCATCAGGCGGGCGCCCACAACGTCATCGGCGGTGATGCCGGTCAGTTCCTCCATGGCGTGGTTCCACATGAGAACCTCGCCATCCTCGCCGACGGAGCAGGCCGGGATCGGCAGGTTCTGGAGCGTTTGCCGGTAGTGGCGTCGCAGGTTGTCCAACTCCCCGGCCAGACCGGTCAGCCGGTTCTGGTACTCGCCCAGAGCCCGCTCGACGTAGCGGATGTCCTGCCCGGTGTTGCCCCGGGCCAGCGGCTTGAACCCGAGGTGGCGCTGGACCATGTCGCGGGCCACGGAGGGACCGAGCAGTCCCGACAGGTTGATTTCCACCTGGTCGCGCAGACGTCTCAGCTGGTAGGGACGATATTCGATGGCCGGAAGTTTGAGTTTGGTCAGCGCCCGCTCGACCTCGCGTCTGGCTACCTCCTCGCCCAGCGGATCGGACAGTTGCCGGATGAAGTCCGTGGAGGACGTGGCCAGGAGTTCCCGTCGCTGGGGACGGGACAGCGCACCCAATGAACAGGCCTGGGCAGCGCTGGTCTCCTCGGCGGAGCTGGCGCTGAGGATCGAGAACAGACCGAAGACGGTAATGTTCGCGGTGATGCTGGCGAAGGTGAAAATATGCCAGTTGCCATAATCCGGCACCAACGGCATTCCCAGCCAGGCCAGGGGGTTGATGGTATGACTGAAGGGCAGTACCAGGGTGATGAACCAGATGGACAGGCCGGTGATCAGGCCGGCAATCAGGCCACGCCGGTTCCCTTCGGGCCAGTAGATGACGCCCAGCGCCCCTGGTAACAGCTGCAGCATGCCGGAGAGGGAAATGGCGCCTAGTATCGCAAGATCCAGATGCTGGCCGACAGTTTCGTGGAAGAGCAGTGCGAAAAAAATGATAACCGCAATCAACAGCCGTTTGACCCACTGCAGCCAGCGATAGATATCGGCCTGGTCCCGGGGTGTTTTCAGTGGCAGCACGATATGGTTGAGCACCATTCCGGCCAATGAAAGGGTGCTGACAATCATCAGCCCACTGGCAGCGGAAAGGCCGGCAATGTACATCAGAAGCGTCAAAAACGGGCTTTCCAGTGACTGGGCAATCCCCAGGACGTAGAAGTTTGGCGGCGTGGTAACCCCAAGTGCCTGGCCACCCCAGAGAATGATGGGTACCGGCAGGGCCAGTAACAGCAAATAGAGAGGCAGTCCCCAGCTCGCTTTGGCCAGAGCCTTGGGTGAGGGGTTTTCGCTGAAGGTCATGTGGTACATGTGCGGCAGGACGACGGCGCCGGCAAACGACATCAGCATCAAGGCCCGCCAGCTGCCATCTTCGATGGCGAGCGTCATGGTGCTCGTGGTCGCCTTGTTGACCGCCAGCCAGTCGTCGAGGCCGTTCATCCCGCCAAACACGTTGAACAGCACGATGGCTCCGATGGCCAGAAGGGCGCCCAGTTTGACGAGCGAATCGAAGGCGATGGCCAGGACCAGTCCCTGGTGATTCTCCGAGTTCTGGTCCCGGCGGGCGCCAAACAGAATCGCAAACAGCAACACAATCAGGCAGAACAGCAGGCTCATGGCCTTCGGTGAGGTGTCCGGGGCCAGGATGCTGGCGGATTTCGCCACCGCCTGTATCTGCATGCTGAGCAACGCCAGAATGGCGAGTCCTGAACACACTGTCGCCAGGGTGCCGGCCCACTGGCTTCGATAGCGATAGGCAAACAGGTCAGCCAGGGAGGTCAGCTGGTAGGCCCGGCCAATCCTCATGATCGGATTGAGCAAAACCGGCGCCAGCAAAAAGGCGCCGCTGATGCCGAGATAGTAGGCCAGGAAGCCGTAGCCTGAATCTGCGGCCATCCCGACCGCCGCGTAGACCGCCCAGATGCCGGCGTAGACACCGAGGCTGAGGGTGTAAACCAGCGGATGCCGGACCCACTGCCGGGGAAGCAGGCCCTGTTCGGTGACCCAGGCGATGCCGAATAACAGAAGCAGGTAGGCCAGGCTCGCCATCACCAGGCCGGTGGCACTAAAACTCATTGGGATCGCGCCGCCATTCGAGCCAGAAACCGATTGCGATCAGCCCGGCCCAGATCACGTAAGGGCTGTACCAGACGTTTCCGGGTGCCGTCCACCAGTCCAGGATGTTCGGCGAAAAAATGTAGATGGCCAGAACCAGTAGAAAGACCAGACGGTAGATATACATCAGGCTTAAAGTCCGCACTGAGGTGTGAGACAGGCTTTATACCATGCCTGTCACTGGGCTGTCAGGTGAATGGCCCGGTAGTTCCAGTGGTTGCAGGCCCATTGCAGAATCTGGTTCACGGAGTCGGTGCGCAGAGCGGCCGGGGGCTGCTGGCCGAGCGCCGTCAAAGCGTCCACCAGATTATACGTTGCCCGGCTGTCGTCGAGGGCCGGCGCGTGGGTCTGCTTGCTCAGTTTCTGGCCCTGTTCGTTCAGTATGACCGGTATGTGCAGCCAGGTGGGTGGGCGCTCGCCCAGTGCCTCGTAGATCTGAAGTTGCTGGGCGGTCATGTCCAGCAGGTCTGAGCCCCGGACGACATCCGTGATGCCCTGATCAATGTCGTCGACGACCACGGCGAGCTGATAGGCATAGAATCCTTCTTTCCGGAGCAGTACCGGATCGTCGATTTCCGCCCGCACGATCTGGGTCTGGGGGCCGAGCAGTCGATCTGTCCAGTGACAGCGTTCGTCGTGAAGCCGGAATCGAATGGCGCAGGGGCGATCCGCCAGAGCAGCCGGGGAATCGCGGCAATGCCGGGGGTGGCGGCCTTCATGCTCGGCCAGTTCCTTGCGCGAGCAGGGGCATCGATAGGCATGGCCGCTGGCCAGAAGCTGATCTATGGCGGCTTGATAAGCGTCGTGGCGCCGGGACTGGAAACGTACGGGTTCATCCGGGAAGAGGCCATGGGCCTCCAGGCTCTGGAGGATCTGGCCAGTGGCTTCCGGTGGCTCCCGGAGCGGATCGAGATCCTCGATACGAATCAGCCATTCGCCCCGCCTGGTTCGGGCTTCAAGGTAGCTGGCAACGGCGGTGACGAGAGATCCGAAATGCAGTGGGCCGGTGGGGGAGGGCGCAAAACGGCCGCGATATCTCGGTTCTGACATGGTCGGTCAACGCGGCGGCAGCCCGGAGACTGCCACCGAATCTTTGGCAGCGGATTCAGATGCCGGTCTGGCGCTCACGAATCTCGGCGAGCGTTTTACAGTCGATGCAGAGCGTCGCGGTTGGCCGGGCTTCGAGACGGCGAATGCCGATTTCGACACCGCACTGGTCGCAGAAGCCGTAGTCATCCTTGTCGATCCGATCAATGGTCTGATCAATCTTCTTGATCAGCTTGCGCTCACGATCCCGGGTGCGCAGTTCCAGACTGAACTCTTCTTCCTGGGTTGCGCGATCACTGGGATCGGCGTAATTTGCTGCGTCTTCCTGCATGTGGTGCATGGTGCGGTCCACTTCTTCCATCAACTCCTGTTTCCACTGCAGGAGCAGATCCTTGAAGTGCTGCAACATCTCTGCACTCATGTATTCTTCACCCTTCTTCATTTCATAGGGGGTGAAGTTGGTAAAACGTTCGCGTGGTTGTTCTGCGGTATTTGCCATTGAACCCGGCCTCTTGTTTGTACTTCACAAGAACGCTTTGCTTCCCGACGTGCCAGCCTGCTTGACTGCGCGCTTGTACCCTGGATGAAGCATTCGTCCTGAAACGGGAATTTGCGGAAAATAGCAGATAAGTTCCGGGGGTGCCAGCCTTGTGACACTGACTTTGTACGGAGAGCCCATGAAGTTTTCAGAACCTTTGGTGGAAGGGCAGCTGATTCGCCGCTACAAGCGGTTTCTGGCCGATGTGCGTCTGTCCGACGGCACAGAAGTGACGGCCCATTGTCCGAATACTGGTTCCATGCGCGGTTGCCAACCCGAGAATGCGCGGGTGTGGTTGAGTGAAAGCAACAATCCCAAGCGGAAGTTGAAGTACACCTGGGAACTGGTGGAGACCGGGCCGGGACAGTTGGCCTGCGTGAATACCGCTCGCCCCAATGCCCAGGCCCGTCATGCCGTGCAGGCCGGACAGGTGCCCGAACTCGCCGGTTACCGCGAGTGTCGTTCGGAGGTGAAGTACGGGGCGGAGAACAGCCGGATCGATCTGTTTCTGGGTGGGCACGAGAGCGCTCCGGATGCCTGGGTTGAAGTCAAGAATGTGACTCTGGCGGAAGAGGATGAGGGCTTCTTTCCGGATGCCGTGACCACTCGCGGCCAGAAACACCTTCGCGAACTGATGGCCCAGGTGGCAGCCGGTGATCGGGCGGTCCTGTTTTTTGTGGTGAACCACACCGGCATTGGCCGGGTGCGTCCCGCCGACCACATCGACCCGGTATACGGTCGCCTGCTGCGGGAAGCCGCCGCGGCGGGGGTGGAAATCATTGCCTATCGCGCTGCCCTGGCGGACGTCGACGGGAATCCATCGGGAAACCTGACACTGACCGAACGGGTCCCGGTCAGTCTGGAAGCCTGATCTGCCAGTGCCCATCCTGTTCGCGGATATCCAGCGCCGTCAGGGCATCTCCCTGGCAGGGACCGGCGACGCATTCGCCGGAATCAGGCTTGAACAGAGCCCCGTGAGTGCTGCACTGGATGAAATGGCCATCGCTGTCACGGAATCGTCCGGGCATCCAGTTCAGCTCGATGCCAAGGTGTGGGCACTGGTTCAGGTACGCCTTTGCGCGGCCCTGTTCCAGGAACAGAAAGCCCGTCAGGGGCATGCCCTCGGGTTCCCGCGCCTTGACGGATAGCCGGAATTCGACGAACTGACCGGGTTCCAGCTCGTTCAGGGCGCACACGGTCTGCCACGGATTTGGCTGTTCTGGCATCACTGACTCCGCCGATCAGCCCGGGACGTTGGGCGAGAAATGCTGACGGATCCGGTCAGCCACCGCCTCGGCAACGTGTTCCTCGTCGGTGCGGAGATGAACCGTGTGGGCCTTCTCCTCAGCCGAGAGTGGCTCGAACCAGCTTTGCTGGGCATCCAGCAGGGCTTCGGTCGCCTCCGAGGCGTCACCCTTCCGGTCCCGGATCCACTGCCGCCTCAGTGCTTCGGGGGCTTCGCAATGAATCAGGATGAACGGCACGCCCTGCGCCTCCGCTACCTGTGCGAAGAGGTCCCGTTCTTCGTGTTTGAGGCAGGCGGCGTCCACGATGACGGAAATGCCCGCCCCCAGGAGTTCGCCCGCCAGGTCGGCAAGGCGCTGGTAGGTCTTCGCGGACGCTTCCTGTGTGTAAAGCCCTTCTCCGGTGCCGGATTTGCTGTCGGCCAGCGGCGCGAGCCCGTGCAGGCGCTTGCGCTCGACGTCTGAACGCAGGCGAATCAGTCCCAGTTCCGCTGCCATGGCGGCACTGACGAAGCTTTTTCCGCTGGCGGAAAGCCCGGTGGTGGCCAGCAGGTAGTGGTTTGGAATGTCGCTGTAATCCTCCGCCAGCTGCGCATAGGCCTTATAGCGATCGAGGAGGTCCGATTTTTCGGCATCGGTCAGATCGGGATTGCCCAGGGTGAACAGGGCGATCTTGGCCCGCACCAGTGCCCGGTAGGCTTTGTAGAGCGGCAGCAGCGGCAGTGCCGCGAAGTCACCCCGATATTCCAGATAGGTGTTCAGGACGCGGTTGGCCAGCCCGTATTCGCCCCGGGACTCCAGGTCCATAAGCAGGAAGGCGAGATCGTTGATGACGTCGATCCAGCGGAATGGCTCATTGAACTCGATACAGTCGAAAACGGTCACCTCACCCTCGAACACGGTAATGTTGGCGAGGTGCAGGTCGCCATGGCATTCCCGAACGAAGCCATTGGCCCGGCGCTCTCCGATCAGGTCACGATGGCGCTCGAAGGTGGACTGGGTCCAGGCTTCCAGGTTGTCCAGCTGGGCGTGTAGCGTCTTGTCATCGATCAGCGGGCGGATCTGGTCAAAGTTCTCCTGCATCGCCGCGTAGACCGCTTCCGGCGTTCCCAGAGGCTTGTCGTCGGCAATGGACGGCAACTGCTCATGGAACTCGGCGGTCTGTCTTGCCACGCTTGCCAGTAGCTCCGGTGTGAGTTCTCCGCGCTCCTGCAGCCGGTCGAACAGTTGGCTCTGATCGAACTGGCGCATCCGGATGGCGTATTCGAAGGGTTCGCCGTTGCCACCGATTACCGGCTGCTCCGGAGTGCCGGTGATGGGCAGAACCTCCAGGTAGAGTTTGCTGGCCAGCCGGCGGTTCAGGCGGACTTCTTCCTCGCAAAAATGCTTCCGGCGGTCCAGCGTGGAAAAGTCGAGGAAGCCGAAATCCATCGGCTTCTTGATCTTGTAGGCGTAGTCGCCGGTCAGGATCACCTGGGAAATGTGGGTTTCAATCAGCTGGAACGAGCGGACCGGGTGGTCGTAGAGCGCCGGATTCTGAAGCGCCTGGATCAGCGTATTACCCGAAGTTTCTCCCACACTATTCTCCTCGATTTCCCTGAAGCTGTTGATTTTTGTTGGCCTATCATAACGGGCAGATTACAGAAATAACACACGGCAGGTCTGCCTACCGGGCAAGTGGGTTCGTTATAATCCGGCCATGCCAAAATCAAAGACTTCCCGAAAATCTCCCCGTAAGACGACAAACACCAACCGGACATCCGGTTTCTGGCGTCTTTTCCTGCGTCTCTCGCTCATTGGCCTTGCGCTCTTGATCGGTTGGATGGTGTATCTGGATGCGGTTGTCACTTCTCGTTTCGAAGGGCGTCGCTTCGAGGTGCCCTCCCGGGTCTATGCCCGTCCGCTGGAGTTGTACGAGGGCGCCAGCGTGGGTGCCGGGGCGCTTCAGCAGGAATTGTCACTCTCCGGGTTCCGCAAGGGCGATGGTGTCGCGCCTGGCAGTTACCGTCGAAGCGGTTCCCGATTTGTGATCAGCACCCGGGGGTTCCGCTTCCCGGACGGTGAAGAGCCGAGGCGCCGTGTGGCTCTGACGATCCGTGATGATCAGGTGGATGATTTCCGCATTGTCAGCGGCGAATCGTCGCCCATCGTCCGTCTCGAGCCGGCGCAGATTGGTGGTATCTATCCCTCCCACAGGGAAGATCGCATCCTTGTCCAGCTCCAGAATGTGCCCAAACTGCTACCGGCGACCCTGATGGCGGTTGAGGACCGGAATTTCTACCATCATTTTGGCATTGCCCCGCTGTCGATTGCCCGGGCCATGCTTGCGAACCTCCGGGCCGGCGAGATTGTCCAGGGAGGCAGTACCCTGACCCAGCAGCTGGTCAAGAACCTGTTTCTCACCCGGGATCAGACCCTGTTGCGCAAGGCGAACGAGGCGCTGATGTCGATTCTGCTGGAATGGCATTACGACAAGGACGATATCCTGGAAACCTACCTCAACGAGGTCTACCTGGGCCAGGCCGGAACCCGCAGCATCAACGGCTTCGGGCTGGCCAGTCAGTTCTATTTTGGTGAGTCACTCAAAAACCTGAAGCCCCATCAGATTGCCCTGCTGGTCGGCATGGTGAAAGGGCCGAGTTACTACAATCCCAGGCGCAACCCGGACCGGGCGCTCAAGCGCCGTAACCTGGTGCTTTCGGAGATGGAAAAGACGGGGCTGCTGAGTTCGCAGGAGGCTGCACACGCCCGCGGCCTACCGCTGGGCGTCAGCGAGAAACCGTCTTACTCGGAAAACCGGTACCCTGCCTACATCGATCTGGTACGGCGCCATCTGGCGCGGGACTATCGGGAGGAAGACCTGAGCTCGGCCGGTTTGCGGATTTTCACCACTCTCAATCCGGCTATTCAAGCGGCGGCTGAAGAGTCCGTGCGGGATACCCTGCCGCGCCTCGGGCACGGTGAGGTCCGGGATAAACTGGAATCGGCGCTGGTGGTCACGGCCAAGGACACCGGGGAAGTGCTTGCCCTGGTGGGCGGCAAGAAGCCCGAATTCGCCGGGTTCAACCGGGCCCTGGATGCCCGTCGCCCGATCGGATCGCTGATCAAGCCGTTTATCTATCTGTCGGCGTTGTCGCAGCCCGATCGCTATACCCTGATCTCTCCGGTCAAGGACGCATCGTTCGTCCTGGAGTTCGATGACGGTCGCCGATGGGAACCAAAGGATTACGACAGCAAGGAGCGGGGGGAGGTGCCCCTGCACCAGGCGCTGGCCCACTCCTACAATTTGCCGGCGGTCCGGGTTGGGCTGGATGTGGGCGTGGATGTCGTGGCCCAGACGCTTCAGGATTTCGGGGTGACTTCGTCCATATCCCGGTATCCCGCCATGCTGCTGGGCTCGGTGTCCATGACACCGGTGACGGTCGCCCAGATGTACCAGGGGCTGGCGACATCCGGTTTCAACACGCCATTGCGCACCATTCGTGAAGTAACGGATGCCCATGGCAAAGCACTGTCCCGCTACCCGCTCGAGGTGGACCAGGTGGCCGACCCGGCGGCGGTACATCTGGTCCAGTACGCCATGCAGGAAGTCATGCAGGAGGGTACCGGCCAATCCGCGTATTATACCGTTCCGAAATCACTGTCCCTGGCTGGCAAGACGGGTACCACGGACGATGGCCGGGATTCCTGGTTTGCCGGCTTCAGCGGCGATTACCTCGCTGTGGCCTGGGTCGGCCGGGATGACAACGGCCCTACCTCCCTGACCGGTGCCAGCGGTGCCTTGCCGGTGTGGTCACGTTTTATGGCGAAGGTGCCCCAGCATGGTTTTGCGCCGGTTGTTCCGGACGGAGTGGGGTATCATTGGGTGAACGATCAGCGGCAGGCGCTGACCGATGAGTATTGTGAAAATGCACGCTATGTACCGTTTATAACCGGCAGTGAACCGGACCGTGAGGTATCCTGTTCGGGAGCGCTGCAAAAGCGGATACAGGGCTGGTTTAAAGGATTGTTCGAATGACGTTTTCTGTTTTGGGGCGTACCAGTGTTCTGAGTGCTGTCCTGGTATTTGCCGGCTGCGCCAGTGGCCCAGGGTCCATTTATGTTCCTGTCGGGGAGCAGCCGACTCAGGCACCCGAGCCGCCGAAGGCAAACACTGACGACGCTCCGGATTCCCGGGTCTGGCGCAAGAGTGAGCAGCCGGACGAGCCGGCCCAGCCCGAGACGGAGCGCGACTCCTCATCGCCGAGCTACAGTGCCTCGGGAGATACCCTGTCTCCTGCCGCACTGAGCCTGGTGCGCCAGGCTGATAACTTGCTGGCCTCTGGCGATACCCGCGGAGCCATTGCCCGCCTGGAACGGGCGCAACGGATCGCGCCTCGCTCGGCCGAGGTGTACTTCAAGCTGTCGCAAGCCTATGTTGCTGCTGATCAGTTGGGAAGCGCCGAACAGTTTACCCTCAAGGGATTGTCGCTGGCGGGAGATAACGCGAGATTGCAGAGAGCCGGCTGGTTGCTGCTGGCGGATATCCGGCGCGCCCGCGGTAATGTCGCCGGCGCCGATCAGGCGGAAGCTCGCGCGGCAGCCCTGTAGGCGGGAACGAAAAAGCCCCTGCGCAAGGGCAGGAGCAATCAGGGGGTCTTCACTTTTCTTATCAGGGGGTCAGTGGAAAGCTGTCTGCCTGCGTTTTCTCGCCTGCAACCACAGAGACGGTCTGTTTGTCCTCGAACTTTACCGTGTCGTCGGTGGTTTCGTTATCGTCCAGCTGGCAGGTATAGCTGATCGTATAGTCACCCTCGGTCAGATAGGCGGCGGTGTAGGTGTATATCCCTTTGCTGTCATCGTATTTGACGGGGACTGTCATCAGGGGGCCGCCTTCGGTTTCGACGTTCACATCGGTAGGAGTGATGTCCGCGCCCTGGTAAACATAGACCGAGCCGGTGTAACCTTCGGAAACGCCCTCACAATCCTGGTTCTGATTGATGGTTGCAAAATCGACGTCACCCGTAATCGAACCCGTCTCCAGAGTATTGGTCAGCCGGAGCGACGGCTTCAGCAGATAATCCGCCAGGGATTGCCCTTGCGGATTCACGATGGACTTCGCCACGTTGAAGTCGATGGTGAAATCCGTGGTGGTGTCCGCCGCAACGATGAAATTACCCTTGAGCTTCAGACCGCTCTGCTCGCCAGACGGTATGGCGAGGCTTTTGTGCTCGTCCGGCTTGGAAGCTGTGGCGACAAATGTCCTGTTGGGATCGGTATCCACCATCAGGCGGAGTTCGGTGTAATCGCCGGCCGGTACTTCCTCGTCCGTAATGAGCGGTTCGGACATGCCACCCTGAAGGTCCAGCAGGTTCCAGGTTTTGGGCTGGTCAAAGGTGAACTCGACCCACTCGCCGTCCTCGTGCTTCAGGCGAATCCCGGTGAAGGCGACAGTGACATCGGTAAATTCCATGGCCGGCGCATCGGTCATGTTGAACGAGACGGTGCCGGTAGAACCTGAGGCACTGCCATCACCTCCGCCACCGCACGCGGCTACGCCTGCGGCCAGCGCCGACACTGCAAACATTTGCATGGAACGCTTCATACAACCTCCGTGGTATTTTGGTTGATATATCACTTACTCCACGATGCAGGCGGACTGAGAGTTCCTTCTGTCTTGATTAACCTTTTCTCATGGAAATGACGGGCTCAGCCGTTGGTTGGTCGTCAGAGGCGATGCAACCTGATGCGCTACTGGTATAGACTTGCCGATCAATCAGCGAACCATGCGAGTAGTGACGAGTTTGTCGATTCTTCCCTTTAAGCCCAGCAAAAAGAGACGATTTGAAGCGCTCATCCAGCCCCATCTGGAGGGTATGTATCGTTTCGCCTACCGTCTTTCCGGCCAGCAGCAGGATGCAGAAGATCTGGTTCAGGATGTGGTCTGCAAGCTCTACCCGAAACTTGAGGAGTTGGAGTCGGTCGAACAACTGAGACCCTGGCTGAACCGGGTACTCTACCGGCATTTTATTGACCAGGTCCGTCGGAAGGGGCGGCAGGGTGATCGGCCCCTTAGTGAGTTGGTTGAAGCCGACAGTCAGGCCGACTGGCTCGACAGTCTGGAAGCCGACGAAGCGGGTCCTCCCTTGTTGTTGGAACAGTCGCGCCTGGGGCCGGTGCTCGACCTGGCCATGGCCAGCCTGGACCCGGATCAGAGAACACTGATCCTGCTTCACGATGTGGACGGATGGCGGCAGGAAGATATCGCGGAAATCCTGGATATACCGCTCGGTACGGTCAAATCGCGGCTGCATCGTATCCGTGCCGCCCTGAGAAAAAAACTTCAGCGGCAGTTGGAACCCGAATCCGCCCCGCGTCGTGTGGAGGAATGAGGTGATGAATATGTCCTGTCGGGAAACACGCGAAAGCCTTGCGGCTTATCTTGATAACGAACTGTCGGACCGGTTGGCCAGGCAGATCTCCGAGCATTTGAGTGTCTGCTCCTCCTGTAGTGACGCACTCGAAAATGAACGCTGCCTGCGTGCCGGGCTGGCGGAAGGATATGCCGTGCCTGCGCCATCGCCTGATTTTGAAACCCGTGTGTTGCGGGCTGCGACCCAGGGATCGCCGGAGCACGGGCGCTGGAGCCACCGGGTACTCGGGGGTGCAGTTGCTGCAGCGCTCGCGCTGGGTATTTCTGTGGGCGTGTTCCTGAACGGCGACCGGCAGGCAGCCCCTCAGACACCATCCTCGCTGGCTGATGCGTCGTCGGAATCGGCGGTGTTCCAGCCGGTTGAGAAGACGGTTCGGCTTGCCTTCAGCTCGGGGCAGGCGCTGGATGATGTGACCCTGACTCTGGAATTGCCGCCCAATGTCGAGATTGCATCCTGGCCGGGGCGCCATGAACTGAGCTGGAAAGTCAGTCTCGATGCTGGTGAGAATGTGTTGGCTTTGCCTCTCAAGGTTCTATTCCCGGGGGCGGGTCAGCTGGTTGCGCATCTCAATACCGGTGGCCAGCAGAAGAGCTTTCGGGTTGATATTCCGACGGTAGAGAAAGGTAAAGAGGTTCCTGCATCATGAAATGGTATCTGACGGCTGCAATCGCGGGTGTGTTGGCAACGGGACAGGCCCACGCGGGAGATGACCTGGATGTGACCATGCGGATGGTGCTCGACGATCAGGATCTGACCCAATCGGTCGTGCGCGAAATTCAGCTCCCCGAACCACCCGTCGCGGACCAGGTAGCACCGTCTGCCAGGGATAACGCCGGATCGGGACTGGAATCGGCCCAGGATGCCAGAGATCAGGGACGGGCGTTTGGCCAGGAAATGTCGGATCACGCCAGGGAGTCTGCGAATATGGCAAAGGACCTGCCAGACAAGCCCGACGTCCCGTCGGCGAACCCTGAACGGCCTGAGCGCCCGGATTTGCCAGCGGCCGTGGATGAGATCCGCGACAAGCTGCCGGAGGTTGCCCGGCCCGGGGATTGATCCGGCCTGTCGTAATGCGTTGGGCATTTTTTAGTTCAACCTGCTGTTATACTCTGCTTCATCGTCAAGGGTAGGTGTCGGTCTGGAGAGCGGCACCGCCTTTCCCTTTTCCGGATGATGAACGGAGCACCTTTTTTGTTGGCCGTCCGCCTGTTCCCGTCACTGTTCCTTGGTTGCCTGATCCTGGCACTTTCCCCCTGTCTCGAGGCAAAGGCATCATCGGAGTCTTCGGCGACCGACCTGTTTCGTCAGGGCGTTCTTCTGTTCAATCAGGGCCGGCTTGCTGAAGCAAGGGATGTCCTTGAGCAGGCCAGGGAGGCGGGTCTGAATTCGAACACGCTGCACTATAACCTTGGCGTACTCTATTACCGGCTTTCCGACTACGACGCCGCTGAACGTTCCTTCAAAAAGTTGTTGCCTACCCACGATGGCGCTCTGGCAAGGTACAACCTGGGCCTGGTGGCTCTGGCTCGTGAACAAAGAGCCCTGGCCCGGTCCTACTTTCAGACGGTTGCGCTTGAAGCCGACTCGGACAAACTCCAACGACTGGCCCGAATCAAGCTCGCTGAGCTGGGCGGAGCGATACCGCCAGATGCCGCGCCGAAATACCAGTCATACCTGTCGGTATCGGGTGGATACGACAGCAACATCGCCGGATTACCCGAGGCAGCACTGTCCCGGGATGGTGGAACCTTTCTGGAAGCGGTCGTCGCCGGGGGAACCCGGCTGAGCCAGGGCCGGTCTGGAATCTGGAACTTGCAGGGTGTTTATCTGGGCCGGCAATTTCCCTCTCATTCCGAATACGATGCCGATATGCTGCAGGGCAGGCTCTCCTGGTCCTCCCCCTGGGCTAATCGGACACTGCATGGCAGCCTGCTGGTCAGCCAGTCCTGGTTCGGGCAGGATCCCTTTGAAACCCGGTATGGTGCTGAGGGAAGTGTGGTCAATCAGGGCTGTTTCGGTGGCGTGATGGATGACTGCGAGGCGGGCATTGCAGTGGCAAGAGTCCTGGCAAGTGATCCGTTCGAGGCCTACGATGGCCATTGGTACCGGGTGCGCGTTGGGGCTGAAAGGCGCATTGAGGACTGGACGCTGGAAGGGAAGTATCAGTGGGAGGTGAATGACCGCAAGGATCTGAGCGTCGGTTCCCAGTTCGTGAGCGTGTCACCGCACCACCACTCTCTCGATGCGGTGTTGAAATACCGGGTTCGGAGTGATCTTGCCCTGGGGGCGCAGGGGGGATTTCGGTTCAGTCGTTACGAGGATCCCCATCGGTTACTGCAAGATGGCGTCCTCGTGGAAGAGCGTCGTATAGACCGACGCTGGGATCTGGGTGGTTTTGTTGAAAAAGCGCTGGACAGGCAATGGCGCATCCGGGGCGAGTGGCAATATCGCGATACGGCCAGCAGCATCGAACGCTACACCTACCAGCGCCACACGGTAATGGTGACGCTGGAAGGGAGCTTCTGAATACTGTGATGGCTAGAGTGTTGCCATCACCTTACGGGCCGCGGCAATCGTGTGTTCGATGTCATCGTCCGAGAGGGCTGCGCTGGTGAATCCTGCCTCAAATGCAGAGGGCGCCAGATATACCCCTTCCTGCAACATACCCTGGAAGAACTTCTTGAACCTTTCGACATCGCAGCCCATCACCTGATCAAAGCGGGTGACAGAGGCTTCCTCGGTGAAGAAAAAGCCGAACATGGCACCGGCACTCTGGACGGTCAGCGGGATCCCCGCTTCATCGGCTGCCGACTTGAGGCCGTCTCTGACCGCATTGGTCTTTTCTGTCAGTCGGTCATGGAACCCGGGTTCCGAGATGGCGTTCAGGGTGGTCAGGCCGGCCGTCATCGCCAGCGGGTTGCCGCTCAGTGTGCCGGCCTGGTAAACGGGCCCCAGGGGCGAGATGTGTTCCATGATTTCCCGCTTGCCACCGAATGCGCCCACCGGCAGCCCGCCGCCAATAACCTTGCCCAGTGCCGTCAGGTCCGGCGTCACGTTGAACAGTCCCTGAGCCCCGCCAAGAGAAACCCGGAATCCGGTCATCACTTCGTCGAAGATCAGTACCGTACCGTGTTCATCGCAGACCTCACGCAGGGCCTCAAGAAAACCGGGGACCGGCGGAATGCAGTTCATGTTGCCGGCAACCGGTTCGACAATGATTGCAGCGATGTCGTCGCCCATTTTCCGGAAGGTTTCCCGGACGCCATCGATGTCGTTGTAGGTGAGCGTCAGGGTGTGTTCCGCCAGACTGGCCGGAATGCCGGGTGAATTGGGCACACCCAGCGTGAGTGCGCCGGAGCCGGCTTTCACCAGAAGCGAATCGACGTGGCCGTGGTAGCAGCCCTCGAATTTGACGATCTTGTCCCGACCGGTATAGCCCCGGGCGAGGCGGATGGTGCTCATGGTGGCCTCGGTGCCGGAGTTGACCATACGGACGAGATCGATGGACGGCACCAGTTCGCACACCTTTTTCGCCATCTCGGTTTCGATGGCGGTGGGTGCGCCATAGCCGACGCCAAGATCGACCTGCCGATGCAGCGCTTCTTTGATGCGGGGGTCGGAGTGTCCGAGGATCATCGGTCCCCAGGAACCGATGTAATCGATGTAGCGGCGGTCGTCCTCGTCAAACAGGTAGGCGCCTTCGGCGTGCTTGAAGAAGATCGGTGTGCCACCCACGCCTCGGAAGGCCCGAACCGGTGAGTTAACGCCACCGGGGATGTATTTCTGTGCCTGTTCGAACAGGGTTTCGGAGTGCGTCATGGTTGGGCTCCTGGTTTGCTGGAAATTGGGTAAAGTGGGTGATGGGTCGCGAACAGTTGACTGAATGCCCGCGCCCGATGCTCGATCTGGTCCGGTCCGCCTGAGAACAACCCGCCGACCACGGCGAGCATGTCTGCGCCAGCACGGATAAGTTCTGCGCCGTTTTCGGTTGTGACGCCTCCAATGGCGGTCAGTGGTCGCCCCAGCGACCTGGCGCGGGTCAGAACCTCCGGTGAGGCCTCGGGCGCGTCGGGCTTGGTGCCTGAGGTATAGAACCGCCCGAAGGCCAGGTAATCGGCACCATCCGCCCGGGCTGCACTGGCGAGATCCAGGCTGGCGTGACAGGTAACGCCGATGATCGCCTGTTCGCCGAGCCGCGAGCGGGCCTCGGTGATGTCGCCGTCTTCCTGGCCGAGGTGAACACCGTCTGCACCTACCGTCCGTGCCAGTTCGACATCGTCGTTGATGATCAGCGGCACCCGTGCATTACGACATACCGACAGCAATGACCTTGCCTGACGGAGTCGCTCGGTTCGTGAAGAGGTCTTGTCCCGGTATTGTACCAGCACTGCGCCACCCCGCAGGGCCGCCTCTATGGCCGATACCAGCTGGTCTGCCGGTGTCAGCGTGCTGTCGGTAATGGCATAGAGGCCCGGTCTGGAAATCGGTTTCAGCGTTCCCACTGAATGCCTCTGTCCGGAACAGGCTGGCCCTTGCCGACGGCAAGCGCATGCAGTATCGCCCGGTGCACGTAATTCTGGGCCTGGGCGATTGCGGCACGGGCCGACAGGCCCATGGCCCGGCCGGCCGCGATCGCCGCCGCAAGAGTGCAGCCGGTGCCGTGGTATTCGCCCCCGATCCGTTCGATTTCCCATTGCATCGGGTCCGGTGCGTGATTATACAGCCGATTCACGATGTGAACGCCGGTACCGTGGCCGCCGGTGGCCAGTACGGATCCGCAGCCGCGGTCCATCAGGTTCTGCGCAGCCCGGTCAGCATCTTCATCACCGCCGAGAATGGCAAGTTCCTCGCCATTTGGCGTGATCATCTCTGCCAGGGGGAACAACCGTTCCTTCATGGCCTTGATCAGCGCGTCGTCTGCCAGATCTCCGCCGCCGGCGGCCTTTATGACCGGATCGGTGATTACTGGCACGTCCGGGCGCTTTCTGAGGAACTCGACCACGACATCAACAATACCGGCGTTTCCCAGCGCGCCGGTCTTGATGGCGTGAATGGTTGAATCGTTCGCCACACAATCCAGTTGTTGCCGGATCAATTCCGCGTCCACTGGGCTGGCGCCATACACATTGCGAGTATCCTGCACCGTCAGGCAGGTCAGTACCGGAAGCGGGTGGCATCCAAGGGAAGTGATCGCCTGAATGTCTGCCTGGATGCCGGCGCCACCTGAGGGATCCAGACCGGAAAGCACGAGAACCTGGGGGCGGGTATAACCTTCGATGACGGCACTCCTTAAAACGGTTTGACCACGGCCAGAATGACCACGGCCAGAAGAATGAATACGGGCAACTCATTGAACCAGCGGTAGAAGACATGGCTCCGGGTGTTGCGATCATCCCGGAAAACCTTCACCAGGTGGCCGCAGTAAAAATGGTAGACAATCAGCAGGGCCACCAACGCGAGTTTTGCGTGAAGCCACCCCTGGCTGAGATAGCCGGATACATTGTAACTGATCAGCCAGATTCCGAGGGCCACGGTCGCGATCATGGACGGGGTTGTAATACCCCGATAGAGCTTGCGCTCCATGATCTTGAAACGTTCCCGACCGGCCTCATCCTCGCAGGCCGCGTGATACACGAATAACCGGGGCAGATAGAAAATGCCGGCGAACCAGCAAACCATGGCAATAATGTGGAAGGCTTTAACCCACAGCATTCGTCAGCTCCGTCGATATTGGTAATAGCTTTCAATGTCCGATTTCAGGACCACCCCGTAGATCCGCTGGATCATCGGCGCTACATGACGTTGTACGTAGAGTGCCTCGGCGTTGGTCAGATCAAACTGATTCAGCGCCTCTTCCAGAGTGGCCTGATACTGCACGGGAGCAATGTCCCGGCGATTGGCGGGAATGTTGATCAGGTCGATACTCTCCGGGTTGTCACCACTTTCGGTCTTGTCGGCTTCAACTTCCTCGGTGTCCTCCAGGTAGCGGGCGAGATCCACCGCAGGCATGAGCGCTGTCGGGCCGCTACTCCCTTCCACGATCAGCCATTTGGGCTCCGATTTTAACAGTTTTCTGGCCTCGGCAATGGAGAGGTGACGTGCCGAACGCATAATATTCTTTTCCATGATGGCGCCCACCGAAACCCGCCGGAGTGCCTGTATTACCGGGGAGCTCTGGTAGCTGAGGCCCTGACTCTTCAACATGGTCAGAAACAGTGAGCGCTTCCCGAAGACTTCGCTGGTGACCAGACTGGCTGTGGTAATGATGAGCATGGCCGGAAGGATAATGTTCGGGTTCCGGGTCAGCTCAAGCACGGCCATCAAGGCCGCGAGCGGAGCCTGGAGGACGGCGCCCATCATGGCACCCATCCCGAGCATGGCGTACAGCCCGATGGACGAGGCAATGTCCGGGGCCAGTTCGGCGCCGACCAGCCCCATGGCGCCGCCAAGAGTGGCCCCCATGAACAGCGTCGGGCCAATTACACCACTGGGCATGCCCAGTCCGATGGACAGCGAGGTGATAATCAGCTTTGCCAGCCCGACGGCGAGCAGAAGCCAGAAGCCGAGCTCTCCGTCGATGGTGGCGTTGACCGTGTCGTAGCCGATGCCCATGGTTTCGGGAATGAAAATGGCAAAGGGCACCATCAGTGCGCCGGCAAGACTGATTCTGAGGAAAATCGGACGGTGGTTAAAGCGTCCCAGGCTATCAACCAGTTGAATAAAGAGTGCCGCAGCAACGCCGATGATGACGGCGATCACCAGGATCCAGGGGATCTCCACCAGTGAATTGAGCGTCAGGCCGGGTACGGTAAAAGCAGGTTCAGGCCCGTAAACGGCCTGGGTCACAATGGCCGCGCTGACGGCTGCCAGAATGATCGGCGTGAACCCGGCGATGGTGTACTCCATCATGACCACCTCCATCGCAAAGACGACGCCGGAAATAGGGGTGTTGAACGAGGCCGAAATGGCGGCGGCACAGCCACACGCCACCAGTGTTCGAATGCTGTTGTTGGGCAGGCGCATCCACTGGCCCATCAGACTCGAGAAGGTTGCGCCGAGGTGAACGGCCGGTCCCTCCCGTCCCGAGGATTGCCCGGTCACGACGGTCGCAACCCCGGAGACGAACTGCACAATCGCACTTTTCAGGGAAATGTAGCCCTGATGGTAGTTCAGCCGTTCCATGACATGAACCACACCCACCTTGCGATCGTTGATCGCCAGTTGATGGGTAATAAGACCCAGTGTCACGGCTCCGGCCAGCGGGAGTATTCCCCGGGTCACGAGATCGAGTTTCTCGAACGATTCGGAGCTGCCGTCCGGAAGGAAATATTCCAGGGGCCATTCGATGGCCAGACGGAAAAGCAGTATCACGGCGCCGGTGACGATTCCTGACAGCAGGCCCAGTACCGCCAGTCGGGGCAAGGCATCCGCCCCGGTCATGCGACGCCGGAGCGAGGGCATGACGTTCCCGGTGATCTGTTGCCAGAATTTTTGCATGAATTCGGAGTTTCCCGTCAGGATGGGGAGTGTGTCGTTAATTTTTCACAACATTGTAATGCGCAGCCGCCGTGCTGCAATAAGTCCTTGGTTTATCATGGTAGACTAAAGGGCTGAACGTCCCAATTCTGATAAAGAAAGCCTCGCTGGAGAGAATGGTGATTAAAGTCGGTATCGTTGGTGGCACCGGATATACCGGTGTGGAGTTGCTGAGAATTCTTGCGGTTCACCCGGAAGTGAGCGTGCAGTGCATCACTTCCCGTTCGGAAGCAGGTATGCCTGTTGCCGATATGTACCCCAATTTGCGAGGACACTTCGACCTGGCATTCTCGGAACCCGACGTCGCCGTGCTGAAAGCCTGCGATCTCGTATTTTTTGCGACTCCCCATGGCGTGGCGATGCGAATGGTGCCTGAACTCATGGCCGCCGGGGTCCGTGTAGTCGACCTGTCCGCCGACTTCCGGCTCAAGGACCTCGACGTCTGGGCGAACTGGTACGGGATGACCCACGAGAGTCCCGAATGGGCGGAACGCGCCGTCTATGGTTTGCCGGAAGTGGTCCGGGACGAAATCCGCGAGGCGCAGCTGGTCGCCAATCCGGGTTGCTACCCGACAGCGGTCCAGCTTGGCTTCCTGCCCTTGCTCGAGGAAGGGCTGGTGGACGCGTCCCGATTGATCGCCGATGCCAAATCGGGAGCCAGTGGCGCAGGCCGTCAGGGCAAGATCGGCATGTTACACGGCGAGATCGGCGAAAGCTTCAAGGCCTATGGCGCCTCTGGACATCGACATTTGCCGGAGATCCGTCAGGGTCTGAGCGCTGCCGCCGGTAGTTCTGTGGGCGTGACGTTTGTGCCGCACCTGATTCCCATGATCCGCGGGATCGAAGCGACACTCTACGCGGAGCTCCGCGATCCGGAGGCCTTTGATCGACTGCAGGCCCTCTTTGAAGCCCGTTTCCGGGATGAGCCGTTCGTTGATGTCATGCCCTTCGGCAGCCACCCTGAGACCCGCAGTGTTCGGGGTGCCAATCAGTGCCGGATGGCGCTCCATCGCCAGGAGAACAGCAACATTGTCATTGTGTCTTCGGTGATTGATAACCTGGTAAAGGGGGCTGCGGGACAGGCCGTCCAGAACATGAACATCATGTTCGGCTTCCGTGAAACAAAGGGGCTTGAAGCACCTGCGTTGTTGCCCTAAGGAGCCGTTGTGAGCGACTCGCGAAAGCCTGCAGAAGAGTATGTGGTGGTCCGTCACCGTCCGGGTCACCGCATCCGTCGGACCGCCATCCTGCTGATCTTCACCGTGGTTGCGGCCATTGCGGGGTATGCTGCCGGCCTGGCCCAGAGCGGATTCCGATTGTCGAATGTTGCTGCGTCCAACGACACCTTGCAGGAAGAGCTGGATACGCTGCGAAGCGATTTTCGGGAAACGCGGCAGAAGTTGGTGAACCTCGAACGGGGCAAAGTGATTGACCAACAGGCACTGGGCAGCGCCCGAAAGACAATTGCCGGGCTGGAAAACCGGATTGCATCACTGAAGTCGGACCTGACTTTCTATAAAAATATCATGGCGCCATCCGAGACCAGCAAAGGGCTTCAGGTTGATAGTCTGGCGCTGGCTCGGGATTATGAGCCCGGTTCCTGGGATTTCAAACTTGTACTGACCCAGGTGGGCAATAATAAAAGCTATATTTCCGGGGTAGTGGCGGTGAACGTCATTGGCCTGCGCGACGAAGAGAAAGAAGTCATCGCCTTGAGGGATCTGTCGAAGGATATTGAAGACCTTGGTGTGAAATTTCGTTTCCGGTTCTTCCAGAATGTGGAAGGCACCCTCGTGCTTCCCGACAACTTCCAGCCACTGGAGGTTCAGGTGGTCGCCCAGGCTGATGGTCGGAAATCCTCACAGGCAGAAAGAACCTTTGACTGGGATGATCTAACGGAGAAATAACATGCTCGGTAAGAAGAAGCAGAAGCCTCGTCGCCCTGTGGGACATTTTGACACCCTGATCTCGGCGAAGACGTCGGTACAGGGTGATATCACCTTTTCCGGCGGGCTGCACGTGGACGGTCGAATTCATGGCAAGGTGGTTGCGGAAGAGGGGAGCGATGCCGTTCTCCGGGTTTCCGAAGTCGGTGAAGTCACCGGCGACATCATTGCCCCGCACGTGATTGTCAATGGTACGGTGAATGGCGACGTCTACGCCTCTGCCAACCTGGAACTGGCCGAAAAGGCATCCATCAATGGCAGCGTTTATTACAACCTGATTCAGATGGCCATGGGCGCCACGGTGAATGGCAACCTCGTTCATCAGAAGGAGGCTGTCGGCCTGCTGACCAATGGCGAACAATCCGGGAAGTCCTCATCGACGTCGGTCGAGCTCGGCCGAAGCGAATCGGAAGCGGTCGATGGTGGAAAGTCCGAATAGTTGATTGTTTTAGTCAGGAATACCATAATCGGGCTCTTGCAATTGATGATCCCCGGAGGCGAACTTGAGTGTCGTTCAGCAACAAATGGCCATTCCGCTGTTCTTCAGTGATAGCGCTGTTGCCAAAGTACGCGAACTGATTGAGGAAGAGGGTAATCCCGATCTCAAGCTGCGCGTCTTTGTGACGGGTGGCGGCTGTTCGGGGTTTCAGTATGGTTTTTCGTTTGATGAGGCCCAGGAAGAGGACGATACAGCCATTGAGCGGGATGGTGTGACCCTTCTGGTGGATTCCATGAGTTATCAGTATCTCGTGGGGGCCACGATCGATTATCAGGAAGGGCTTCAGGGGTCGCAGTTCGTGGTGCAGAACCCCAACGCCACCTCGACTTGCGGATGTGGGAGTTCGTTCTCCATCTGATGACTCTTCAGGCCGGGTAGATGGCTCCGAGGATTCTCTGACCGCTTGCGCCGGTCACCTCGGGGAGGTTGCCCGGTCTTCCTTCCAGTGTTTGTTTTGCGAGCCAGGCAAATGCCGTCGGCTCGACCCATTGCGGGTCCAGCCCGAGTTCCGATGTGATCTTCAGATCACGGGGGGCAACCGCTTCGGCCAATGCCTTCATCAGCTCCGGGTTTCGGGCGCCACCGCCACAGACATAAATGGTTTTCAGACCGTAATCCGGCAGCTGATGGCTGATGGACAGTGCAGTGACTTCCAGTAGGGTTCTCTGCACGTCGGCATTACGCACGTTGGGATGTCTTGCCAGGTGTGTCCGGACCCAGTCCAGATTGAACTTTTCCTTCCCGGTGCTTTTGGGCCCCTTTTTCCGGAAATAGGCATCGGACAGCATGTCGGAAAGCAGTGCTTCGTCCACTTCCCCCTCTTTTGCCCAGTGCCCATCGGTGTCATACGGGCGCCCGGTCTGGTCCAGGCACCAGGCATCCATCAGCGCATTCGCCGGCCCGGTATCGAATCCGGTGACGTCTCCCTCGCCCTTGGCGGGGAGCCAGGTTATGTTGGCGATCCCGCCAAGATTCAGAATGCAGCGACTTTCCGAGGTCGAGCCGAAAAACTCTTTGTGAAATGCCGGAACCAGTGGCGCGCCCTGGCCGCCTGCGGCCATATCGCGGCGCCGGAAATCGGCGACCGTGGTCAGGCCGGTTAACTCGGCAATCACCGCAGGGTTTCCGATCTGGAGTGAAAATGGCGCTTTGCCGGAGGGTTGGTGGCGGATGGTTTGCCCATGGCTGCCAATGGCGCGAATGGAGGCAATGTCGGCGCCGGTGTCGGCAATGACCCGATTGGCAGCCTGGGCGAACAGGTGCCCGGTAAGCGTATCCAGTTCGCCGATCTCATCGGGGCTTGCGTGATTCTGGCTGGCGGCGAGGAGTCGGTGACGGAGATCGTCGGGATAGCTCAGGGAGTGCGTCCCGACCAGTGTCATTGATTGGTCCTGAAAAGAGACCAGCACAGCGTCAATGCCGTCCATGCTGGTCCCCGACATTAACCCCAGCCAGGTCTCCATCGGATTTATTCTTCCTCAGCCATCGCCAGTTGTTGTTCGCGTCCCTCGAATACATTGAACTGCGCGAGGCGCTGGTCGGCGATCTTCCTGAACTGCGCCATCTCTGAGGAGGGAACCGGTTTCGCGTCCGGGAGCTTCACCGTGCGTGAATTGACCGGGCGACCATTGACCCGATACTCGTAGTGAAGGTGCGGGCCGGTGGCCAGGCCAGAGGATCCGACATAGCCGATCGTCTGGCCCTGCTTCACCCGGGAGCCGGCTTTCATGCCGCGGGCAATCCGGCTCATGTGAGCATACAGTGTCGTGATCCCGTCACCGTGTTGCAGCACGACGGCCCGGCCGTAACCACCCTTACGTCCTGCAGAAATGATTCTGCCTGAACCGGCGGCCTTGATTGGCGTTCCGGGCGCAGCGGCGTAATCGGTGCCTTCGTGTGGTCGAACGACGCCGAGAACCGGATGGCGGCGCTGTAAGTTGAACGGGGAGGAAACGCGGGCATCGATCGGCGTGCGCAGGATCGCCTTGCGCATACTTTTGCCGTCCGGCGTGAAATAGTCACTGTTGCCGGAGTCATCGGTATAGAGCAGGGCAAGTCGTTCGTCGCCCCGGTTGATAAAGCGGGCAGACAGGATCTTCCCGGTGCCAAGCTTTTCTCCGTCCAGGTACAGGTCCTGGTAGACCACCTCGAAACGGTCACCCTTTCTCACGTCATAAACAAAGTCGATGTCCCAGCCGAAGATGTCCGTTAATTCCATGGTCAGCTTGTCGTTCAGACCGGCAGCCCTGGCGGAGGCGTAGAGCGAATCGTCGATTACCCCGGAGGCAAACATTGGCCTGGCTTCCGGCTCGCGCGTGAGAACCTCGCCCTTGAAACCATCATCGGTCCGGGAAACCTTGAGGCTCTTGAGTCGGTTTCTCTGCAGTTCAACGGCCGCGAGTTTGCCCTGATCGTCTGACGCGAACCGAATGGTCTCGCCAGCATACAGACGCTGGAGCTTGTCGGCGTCGCCTTCACCATGAATTACAGAGAGCATGATGCCGTCGTTGAATCCCGCCGCCTTGAAAAGAGAGGACAGGGTATCGCCGGACTTGATATCAAATGTCTGCCAGTCCAGTGCGGGTTTGGGCGGGGTCTTCGCGACAGTCGCTTCAGTCTGGCCTTCGGCCGATGCTGGTGCGCCGCTGGTTGCGTCATCAGTCGCTACCTCCGCGGATTCGGGGTCACCTGCAGACGCCGGGCCCTTGGCGGGCGCTGAAACCGAACCCTGCTCGAGATCCAGGGAATAGGACATTCGCTTGGCCTCGACGTTACTGCTCGGGCTCATCAGGACGGTCGCGGCAACCAGGACGGTGGCCCCGGCGGCGATGGTAAGGTGGGTCTTCGGAAACATTTTAAACACGTGCGCACCCGATTTGGTCGGTATTCCAGTAGGTTGAACTACCAAATTAAAGCTTTCGATCAAGTATAGACCATCAGATTACCGGATAAAGTAAACGCAGGACAGCAGGGAACATTACGATTCCTGTTTCCGGGCCCGGATTTCTGGCGACGTCGCTGCTATAATACGCCGCCCTCTGTGGTCCGGGTTGTCTGAAAAATGATCAGGTCCACTCTAGCAGGGGAGCGGGTAACTCACAGAGTTCTTTTGTAGAGCTCTGTAACCGGTACATTCTTTGATTCATAAACGAGGATGCGTGGTTCATGGTATCGATCGATGAAGCGTTGGCCGTCATCAAGCGCGGCGTAGACGAACTGATTCCGGAAGACGAGCTTGTAGCAAAGCTGAAACAGGGCCGGCCTCTTCGGATCAAGGCGGGGTTCGATCCCACTGCACCGGATCTTCATCTTGGTCATACCGTGCTGATCAACAAGCTTCGTCAATTCCAGGACCTGGGCCACGAAGTCATTTTCCTGATCGGTGATTTCACCGGCATGATCGGTGATCCGACAGGTAAGAGTGCAACCCGCCCGCCTCTGACCGAGGAGCAGGTTCGGGAGAATGCGGTCTCCTATAAGGAGCAGGTGTTCAAGATTCTCGATCCGGAGAAGACGCAGGTGGTGTTCAATTCGGACTGGATGAGCAAGATGACCGCTGCGGACATGATCAAGCTGGCGGGACAGTACACGGTGGCCCGGATGCTTGAGCGCGATGATTTTACCAAGCGTTATCGGGCTGAGCAGGCGATCGCCATCCATGAGTTTCTGTATCCCCTGGTTCAGGGGTATGACTCGGTCGCCCTTGAGGCTGATGTGGAATTGGGGGGGACCGATCAGAAGTTCAACTTGTTGATGGGGCGCATTCTCCAGAAGCATTATGGCCAGGAGCCACAAGTCATTCTGACTATGCCCATTCTGGAAGGTCTGGATGGCGTCCAGAAGATGTCCAAGTCTCTCGGCAACTATGTGGGTGTCAATGATGCCCCCGGCGAGATGTATACCAAGCTGTTGTCCATGCCGGATGAGTTGCTGTGGCGCTATTTTGAGCTGTTAAGCTTCCGTCCGTTAGCGGAAGTTGAGGAGTTTCGCAAGGCGGTTGATGCCGGAGCAAACCCCCAGGACTACAAGAAGGTGTTGGCGGAAGAGATTATCACCCGCTTCCACGACGAAGAGGCGGCGCGTTCCGCTCACAAATCCGCAGGTAACCGGGTCGCTCTCGGTGAGATTCCGGAAAACGTTCCGGAAGTGGAAGTGTCCCTCGATGGTCAGGCTGAGATCCCGATGGCGGCGGTATTGCGTCTCGCGGGTCTGGTCAAGAACGGTGCAGCGGCACGGGATGTTCTTGGGCGTGGCGCAGTTTATGTCGATGGCCAGCCATTCGAAGGCAATCGCCCGTTTGTTAAAGGGGATGCGTGCGTTATCCAGGCGGGGAAAAAGAAAATCGCCCGGGTATTGATCACGGAGTGATCGGGTTGGGTATTTGTTGTACGGAGTGGTGTTAATTTCAGGCTTTTTTAAGATTCGTCGTTGACAGTTCTCCGGAGGCCTGTAGAATGCGCACCACTTCTGAGGGACAAGCCGCTGAGGCGGCGGGTTTTGAGGGAGTTAACTGCTTGAAAGCTTTGAAGAAAAAAGAGTTCGAGATTTCTTCAGAAAGCGGTTGACAAGGTAGCGGTTCGGTGTAGAATGCGCGCCTCGTTTGAAGCAGTAAGCCGGACGGTTTTTAGCGGATTTGGACGAGTTTGAAGACGCTGGAAATTAACGGTTGACAAGGTCGGGATTCGATGTAGAATACGCGGCCTTGATTGAGCAGAGGCTCAACGCTCTTTAAAAAGTTAA
>NZ_JAKZAJ010000005.1 GCF_023156285.1 Marinobacter koreensis
CGTGAAACAGACCAGCGCCGATGGTAGTGTGGCATGGCCCATGCGAGAGTAGGTCATCGTCAGGCTCCTAACCCAAAACCCCAGCATCTCCGGTGCTGGGGTTTTTTATTGCCTGAAATTCCGTTAAAAGCCTGCGCCACTACATGCCGGGCATCGGTGATATACTGGCTCAAAATAATCCTCTCCAATGTCTGATGGGAGCGCATCGATGTCGGCAACCGAACACCTTGTGATTTTTGACACAACCCTTCGCGACGGCGAGCAAAGCCCGGGCGCCACCATGAACAAGGCGGAAAAGCTCCGCATTGCCAAGGCCCTGGAGAAGCTTCGCGTCGACGTGATCGAGGCAGGGTTTGCCATCGCGAGCCAGGGTGACTTTGACGCCGTCAAGTCGATCGCAGAAACCATCACCGAATCGACTGTCTGCAGTCTGGCGAGGGCGCTGGATAATGATATCGATCGGGCTGCGGAAGCCATCCGGCCGGCTGAGCGGGGACGGATACATACGTTTATTGCGACGTCGCCGATCCACATGAAGCACAAGCTCCAGATGGAACCTGCCGAGGTGGTCGAGCAGGCGGTTCGCGCGGTCAAGCGGGCTCGAAGTCACGTTGACGACGTCGAATTTTCCTGTGAAGACGCCGGGCGCTCGGAGCTGGATTTTCTTTGCCGGATCATAGAAGCGGCCATCGATGCCGGCGCCCGCACGATCAACATCCCTGATACTGTGGGTTACGCGATTCCGGAACAATTCGGTGAAACCATTCGCCAGATCATGAATCGTGTGCCAAACGCCGATAAGGCCATTTTCTCCGTGCATTGTCACAATGATCTGGGGCTTGCCGTTGCCAACTCCCTGGCAGCCGTTACCCAGGGTGCCCGCCAGGTGGAATGCACCATCAATGGCCTGGGCGAGCGGGCCGGAAACGCCGCGCTCGAAGAAATCGTCATGGCCGTGCGTACCCGACAGGATCTGTTCAACATCGATACCCGCATCGACACCCAGCATATTGTGCCGGCATCAAGGCTGGTGTCGACGATTACCGGGTTCCCGGTCCAGCCCAACAAAGCTATCGTCGGAGCGAATGCGTTCGCACACGAATCAGGTATCCACCAGGATGGCGTGCTGAAACATCGTGAAACCTACGAGATCATGCGGGCGCAGGATGTGGGCTGGCACACCAACAGTCTCGTCCTTGGCAAGCACTCCGGCCGGAATGCGTTCCGGACCCGTCTGCTGGAGCTGGGCATACAGTTCGATACTGAAACGGAGCTGAACGAAGCGTTTACCCGTTTCAAGGCACTGGCTGACCTGAAGCATGAGATCTTTGACGAGGACCTGCAGGCCATTGCCAGTGATACCCGTCAAAAGGAGGAGGAAGGTCCCTATGGCCTGGTCTGCATGCAGGTATGTTCCGAGACCGGCGTTGTGCCCCGGGCCAGCCTGACTATCTCGGTTGAGGGCAAGGAGCACAAGGTCGAGGCAGAGGGTAGCGGGCCGGTGGACGCCACGTTCAAGGCCATCGAATCCCTGGTTGATTCCGGCTGCAATCTCCAGCTGTATTCCGTCAATGCCATCACCAGTGGCACGGACGCACAGGGCGAGGTTACCGTTCGGTTGGAGCGGGGTGGCCGGATCGTCAATGGTGTTGGCTCCGATACCGACGTGATTATCGCCTCAGCAAAAGCCTATATCGAGGCTCTGAATCTGATCAGCCGGGGTGGCATTCGCCAGCACCCTCAGGTTGCGGATGTCTGAGTTGCAGGTAGCCTGATGACGAGAACCGAAGCCGAGCGTCAGTTTTATCTGGGCGTAACGGGCGTGCGACTCTGGTACGCCAGAGAGCCACTGCCCGGAGCTGCACCAAGTCCGGATTTTGATTTTGGCGATACCGCCCCGGCCCCTCAGCCCGCCAGGGATTTGGAGTTTAAGGAGCCGGTGCAGCGTGAGAAGCCGGAAAGCTCTCCGGCCCGCACGGTCAATCTCAGGGCCCTTATGGATGGTGCGCCCCAAGACGCTTCAGAGGTTGGCGGGGGCGAGGCCTCGTCTTTGCCGGTCAACCGTGCTCTGGCTGAGACCACAGTGAGCGAGTCGCCCGCAGAGACCAGTGACGATGAAGGTGTTGAGGCGTCAGCAGATCGGTTGTTGATCCGGCTTGAACTTCAGGTCTGGCTGGGTCGGCAGTTCGCGCTGGTCTCCGATGTTTCGTCGGACGCGAGTCTTCGCCTGCAGGACACCCTGGCCCGGAACATTCTCAGGAGTGTGGGCGATGAGGTTGTCCAGGTCCTCGGTCCTTTACACTGGCCTGTTTTCAATAATCCGGTGGTGCCCGGTAGTCGCATGGAAGAGCTGCTCGAGGTAGCCCGGGCGATGCTTGCCCCGTCTGCGGACCAGCGTCCATTGATTCTGGGAGTGCCCGGGCCAGACGTAGCTGAAGGAGAGGTTCACTGGCTCTCCTCTGCCGCCAGACAGAAGCCGGCACTGGAGTTCTCCCATTCGCTCGCCCAGATCGCCGGCGATCCCGCCCTGAAGCGTCAGCTCTGGTCCTGCCTGAAACCGCTAGTACGAAACTGATGGACGGGACGCGCTCTTACAGGGCAATGCAGGGCATTGATTTCCTGCTCAGGCCGCTGCGGCAAGGGGATCTTCCCGAGGTGCTCGAAATAGAGCGCCAGGGATATGCTCGTCCCTGGTCCGAATCCGTCTTTCTGGACTGCTTCAGGGACAATTACCGGCTGTGGGCGATCTGTCATGGGGACCGGTTGGTCGGCTATGCCATCGTTGCCTATCAGTTCGATGAGGCCCATCTGCTGAACCTCTGCGTGGGGCGGGCATCCCGCGGTCAGGGTGCGGGGCGTGAGCTGCTGAGATACCTGGTGGCGCAGTCCATTCACGATGGCATGCGTCAGGTCCTTCTGGAGGTTCGAAGGAGTAATGAGGGAGCTGCGGCGTTGTATTCGAGCGAAGGGTTCGAGGAAATTGGCGTGCGCCCTGGCTATTACCCGGGTGTTGATGGTGCCGAGGATGCCCGCGTCATGAAGCTCGATCTTCATACCTGAACGCGTTCCCGCGGCCTGCGCCGGTTCACGCAGGCGGTGCTTAACCTTTATACTTGTACGCTTTTCAAATCCTTTTATTCCGGGTGCCATTCAGACTATGTCCAATCTTTCCCAGGAAGTGGCCAAACGCCGTACGTTCGCCATTATTTCACACCCTGATGCCGGTAAAACGACCATCACGGAAAAGGTGTTGCTGTTTGGTCAGGCGATTCAGAAGGCCGGGACCGTCAAGGGCAAGAAATCGGGACAGCACGCAAAATCCGACTGGATGGAAATGGAAAAGGAGCGGGGGATTTCCGTAACGACCTCGGTCATGCAGTTTCCCTACAATGATCGGCTGGTCAATCTGCTGGATACTCCGGGGCACGAGGACTTTTCCGAAGACACCTATCGGACACTGACGGCGGTGGATTCCTGCCTGATGGTTATCGACAGTGCCAAGGGCGTCGAGGAACGGACCATTAAACTGATGGAAGTGACGCGGCTCCGGGATACGCCGATTCTGACCTTCATGAACAAGCTGGACCGGGACACCCGCGATCCGGTCGAATTGATGGATGAGGTGGAGGACGTTCTCAAGATTGCGTGTGCCCCGATCACCTGGCCCATCGGCATGGGCAAGAATTTCAAGGGCGTGTATCACCTCCTGCGTGATGAGGTGATCCTGTACCAGTCGGGCCAGGGCCACACAATCCAGGAGAAGCGGGTAATCAAGGGTCTGGACAATCCGGAACTCGACGAGGTTATCGGAGCCTACGCCTCTGATCTTCGGGATGAGATCGAGCTGGTCAAAGGCGCTTCCCACGAATTCGATATTGACGCCTTTCTGGCCGGCCAGTTGACGCCGGTGTTTTTCGGAACGGCTCTGGGCAATTTCGGCGTCGACCATATGCTGGATGGCCTGGTGGAATGGGCGCCCACGCCCCAGCCCCGCGAGACGGATCAACGCCCGGTTCAGCCTACCGAAGACGGGTTCTCAGGCTTTGTGTTCAAGATCCAGGCAAACATGGATCCCCAGCACCGCGACCGCATTGCCTTCCTTCGCATTGTGTCAGGGAAATATGCCCAGGGAATGAAAGCCCGTCATGTTCGTATCGGCAAGGATGTCCGGTTTTCCGATGCCCTGACTTTCATGGCCGGTGATCGTGAGCACGCCGAAGAAGCATTCGCCGGAGATATCATCGGGCTGCATAACCACGGCACCATCCAGCTTGGCGATACCTTTACCGCCGGTGAGGATATGAAGTTTACCGGGATTCCCAACTTCGCGCCGGAGCTGTTCCGCAGAATCCGCCTCAAGGATCCGCTCAAGGCCAAGCAACTGCAAAAGGGGCTGATTCAACTGTCGGAAGAAGGGGCGGTCCAGGTATTTCGGCCGCTCAAGAACAACGATCTGATCGTGGGCGCGGTTGGCGTACTGCAGTTTGATGTGGTTGTTGCCCGGTTGAAGAGCGAATACAAGGTGGATGCCGTCTACGAGCCCATCAATGTTGCCACGGCACGCTGGGTCGGCTGTGACGATGAGCGGAAACTGGACGAGTTCGAGCGCAAGAACAACGACTATCTGGCCCTCGACGGCAGTGATCGGCTGGCCTACATTGCGCCGACGATGGTCAACCTCAATCTGGCCCAGGAACGTTATCCGGATATACGCTTCCAGAAAACCCGCGAGCACTGAGCCGGTTGCGGGCGGAGGCAGGCATGAGAATGATCGACGCCCATTGCCACTTTGATTTTCCCCGTTTTGATGGGGAGCGCGACGAAGAGTTGCGCCGGGCCCGAGCCCTTGGCGTGCTTGGTGCCGTTATACCCGGAGTTCGCCGGCCCGACTGGGAGCGGGTTCGTCGGGTAGCGAACGCACATCCGGGCCTCTGGTATTGCCTGGGCATCCATCCCTGGTTCGTAGAGGAGCATTCGGAAGGGGATCTTCAGCGACTGGAAAGCCAGCTTGCGTCGAGAGAGTCCGCTTGCGTGGCACTCGGGGAGTGCGGACTTGATCGTTTACACGGATCTCTGGCCGAACAGTTGCCGTGGTTCGAGCAACAGGTGGCCCTGGCAGCCAGGCTGGAGTTGCCCCTCATTGTTCACTCGGTCAGGACCCATGACGAGATCCATGGCGCACTCCGCCGCGCCAACTGGTCCGGGCGTGCGTTGATTCACGGGTTTTCCGGCAGCTATGAACAAGCCGCCAAGCTGGTGGGCCTGGGTTGTTATATCGGTATCGGCGGAGTGATTACCCACGAACGGGCCCGAAAAACCCGTGAGACCGTTGCACGCCTTCCGGCGAGTTGTCTGGTTCTGGAGACGGATGCCCCGGACATGGCCCCGGCCGGGGTCGCATCGGGCCGGAACTCGCCGGTGTATCTGCCACGGATTCTTGAGACGCTCGCGGAACTGCGGGGCGTGGAGACATCGGCGCTCGCGCCGGATCTTCTCGCCAATGTGTGCTCGCTCTATGGTTGGGAGGAGGGGGATCTCCCGTCATAAGGGAATAACGAAACACCGTCGGACGGGGTTGGTTTTCCCTGGGGGTTGGAGTATACTTCGCGCCCTGGCTTTTCAAGGCGATGGTGCTATCTCAGCCCCGAATGGTACCACTGCCAACATTACAGGTACGAACCTCCTCCGGATGCCTTGCATTTACCGGTGGTGGTTTTCAACGTTTCTTTTATAGCGTTCAAGGCGGAATCAATGAAGACTCTGAGTGCGAAACCAGAAACAGTAAAACGTGACTGGTACGTTGTAGACGCAGCCGGCAAGACGCTGGGTCGTCTGTCAACAGAAATCGCCCGTCGTCTGCGGGGCAAGCATAAGCCTGAGTACACCCCTCACGTGGACACTGGCGACTACATTGTTGTGATTAATGCCAGCCAGGTGCAGGTTACCGGCAAGAAAGCATCTGCAAAGATGTACTACAGCCACACCGGCTTTCCGGGTGGAATCAAGTCCATCAATTTCGAGAAGCTGGTAGACAAGGCTCCCGAGCAAATCATTCAGAAGTCTGTCAAAGGCATGCTTCCGAAAGGCCCGCTCGGTCGTGCCATGTTCAAGAAGCTGAAAGTCTACGCAGGCGCTGAGCACCCTCACGCAGCCCAGCAGCCCAAAGAACTCGACATTTAACGGAAGGCGGATATGTCTGTAGCACAAAATTACGGTACTGGTCGCCGCAAGAACTCCACGGCTCGCGTCTTTATCAAGCCGGGTAGCGGTAACATCACCATTAACGGTCGCACCATCGAGCAGTTCTTCGGTCGTGAGACTCTGCGCATGATCGTTCGTCAGCCGCTCGTGGTTGCCGAGTCCACCGATCGTTTTGACATCAACATCACCGTCAAGGGTGGTGGCACCAGTGGCCAGGCCGGCGCAATTCGCCATGGTCTGACCCGTGCACTGATGGATTACGACGAGACCCTGCGTCCGGCATTGCGCAAGGCTGGTTACGTCACTCGCGATGCTCGTGAGGTTGAGCGTAAGAAAGTCGGTCTGCGCAAAGCGCGTAAGCGTCCGCAGTACTCCAAGCGTTAATTCTGCGTCGCAGAAGCGCTCAAAAAACCCGGCCATCGAGCCGGGTTTTTTTGTGTCTCAGAGAATTGTCAGCAAATTGATCTGGAGCAGAGAAGCGCCGCCCCGGGCACCTTTCCGACTTGTAAGGTTCTGGTAATTTCATTACCATTTGGGCGCTTACATTTTTGGGTTGTGAAGTCCTTTTAGATGCCTGCAGTCAGCCTCTTTGAAGCGGTTGGGGGCATCTCCTGATGGGAGAAAACCATAATGAATAATGGCGACGTGAGCCAAGGCCGGCGCCGATTCCTGATCGGTGCCACGTCTGTGGTGGGAGGAGTCGGCGTCGTCGGTGCGGCCGTTCCGTTCGTGGCATCCTGGAATCCCAGTGCCAAGGCCGAAGCTGCCGGTGCACCGGTAACCGTCAATATCAGCAAGATTGAGCCGGGCCAACAAATTACCGTTGAATGGCGCGGTAAGCCGGTGTGGGTCGTCCGTCGTACGCCGGAAATGCTGGAAAACATCAAGAAGATGAATGATGAGGTCAAGGATCCTGAGTCCAAAGAGCCCCAGCAGCCGTCCTATATCGAAGGCATCTACCGCTCGCTGAAGCCCGAAATCGTTGTGCTGGTTGGTATCTGCACCCATCTGGGGTGTGTGCCTACTTACCGTCCGGAAGTTGCCCCTGAAGACCTGGGCGAAGACTGGCTGGGTGGTTTCTTCTGTCCGTGCCACGGTTCTCATTACGATCTGGCCGGTCGGGTATGGCAAGCTCAGCCTGCTCCCCTGAACCTTGAGGTGCCGCCTTATCGTTACGACGATGAGTCGACCCTGACGATTGGTCTTGATCCGGAGGCAGCGTAATGCAAAAGCTAATTCAATGGGTAGACGACCGTCTTCCAATCGTCGACGCCTGGAACAAACACCTTGCCAAGTATTACGCGCCGAAAAACTTTAACGTGTGGTACTTTTTTGGGTCACTCGCGATGCTGGTTCTGGTCAACCAGCTGGTGACCGGTATCTGGCTCACCATGAGCTACAACCCGACCGCTGAAGGTGCCTTCGCGTCCGTTGAATACATCATGCGGGATGTGGAGTGGGGCTGGTTGCTTCGCTATCTGCACTCAACCGGTGCTTCCGCCTTCTTCATTGTCGTATACCTGCACATGTTCCGCGGCCTCATGTACGGTTCGTACCAGAAGCCCCGCGAGCTGATCTGGCTTTTCGGCATGCTGATCTACCTCGTGCTGATGGCCGAGGCTTTCATGGGGTACCTGCTGCCCTGGGGTCAGATGTCCTACTGGGGTGCCCAGGTTATCGTTAACCTGTTTGGTGCTATCCCGGTAATCGGAGACGATCTGTCACTGTGGATTCGCGGCGACTATCTCATTTCAGGTATCACGCTCAACCGATTCTTTGCCCTCCATGTGGTTGCTCTGCCGATCGTGTTGCTTGGTCTGGTGGTACTGCACATCCTTGCGTTGCATGAAGTGGGTTCCAACAACCCCGACGGAATCGATATCAAGAAGAACAAGGACGAAAACGGTATCCCGAAAGATGGTATTCCGTTCCACCCCTACTACAGCGTGCACGACCTGCTCGGTGTTGCTGTTTTCTTCTTCATCTTCTTCGTGGTGGTGTTCTTCTTCCCGGAGATGGGCGGTATCTTCCTTGAGAAGCCCAACTTCGAGCCCGCGAACCCGCTCAAGACGCCAGCCCACATTGCGCCGGTCTGGTATTTCACGCCCTTTTACGCCATGTTGCGGGCGGTTACCGTGGATCTCTTCGGTCTGCCGGCCAAGTTCTGGGGTGTGGTCGTGATGGGCGGTGCCATTGCGATCCTGTTTGTCCTGCCCTGGCTGGACCGGAGCCCGGTTCGCTCCATCCGTTACAAAGGATGGTTGAGCCGGATTGCGCTGGCGATCTTTGCCATCAGCTTCGTTATCCTGGGCTATCTCGGCCTGGTCCCGGCGACAGAGGGGCGCACGACCGTCGCTCAGATTCTGACGGTGTTGTACTTCCTCTATTTCATTCTTATGCCGTTCTACACGCGTATGGAGAAAACCAAGCCAGTTCCAGAGAGGGTGACCGGATAATGAGAAAGCTGATTCTTGCTCTTGTTTTCACAGTCCTGCCGGCTCTCGGGCTGGCAGCTGAAGGAACGGTTCCCATGGATCACATGGAACCGGATCATGCCGACAAGGCATCTCTGCAGCGGGGTGTCACCCTGTTTACGAACTACTGTATGGGGTGTCACTCTATGGAATACTCGCGTTACAAGCGGGTGGCGGAAGATCTGGGTATTCCTGAGGATCTGTACGAGAACAATCTGATCTTCACCGGTGCCAAGATTGGCGAGCTGATGAAGAACTCCATGAAGAAGGATATGGCGGCTGATTGGTTCGGTGCGCCACCGCCCGATCTTACCCTCGAGGCCCGTCTTCGTGGTGAGTCCTGGGTTTATTCCTACCTTCGTGGGTTCTACAAGGATGATACCCGGCCGACAGGTGTCAACAATGTGGTGTTCCCGAACGTTGGTATGCCGCATGTCCTGGTCAGTCTGCAGGGGCTGTGTGGCGTGAAGCCGAACGTGGGTGTCCCGGCCTCGGTCGAGCCGCTCAGTGGCAACATCAACAATGGAGAGCTCTGCCCGAGTTATGTGTCTGAGGGTTCCATGTCCGAAGCAGAGTTTGATCAGGCCATGTACGACCTGACCAACTTCCTGTCTTACACGGCCGACCCGGTGAAGCTGGAGCGTGAGCGTCTGGGGATCTTTGTTCTGATCTTTGTGGCGATCTTCTTCGTCTTCGCTTATCTGCTCAATCGTGAGTACTGGAAGGACGTGCACTGAGAAATAGGGTATAATCCCGTTTCCTGAATTCCAGCGGGCACGTAAGGGTCCGCTGGAATTTTGCATTTTCAGGGTTTTTTCGGTTTGTTTACTCGTGAGGTAGTTCTATGGGCGTTGTGACCAAGCGGTCATCAATGACGTTTTTCTCGGACCCGGCCAGTCATTACAGCCACCGGGTACGCATTGTCCTGGCTGAGAAAGGGGTCACCGTTGATATTGTCGATGTCGATCCCGACAACCCGCCTGCGGAACTCGCAGACCTGAATCCCTACAACGCGCTTCCGACTCTGGTTGACCGGGATCTGGTGCTGTATGAGCCCAACATCATGATGGAATATCTTGATGAGCGCTTCCCGCATCCGCCTCTGCTTCCGGTGTATCCGGTCGCCCGAGCAAACAGTCGACTGATGATTCATCGTATCCAGAAGGACTGGTGCGGGCTGGTGGACCAGATTCTGGCCCAGCCGAATGCCAAGGCTTCTGAAGCGGCCCGCAAGGAACTTCGTGAAAGCCTGTTGGCGGCGGCTCCACTGTTCGGGGAAATGCCGTTTTTCATGTCAGAAGAGTTCACCATTGTGGATTGCTGCATTGCTCCGATCCTGTGGCGGTTGCCGGCACTGGGCATCGAGCTGAATGAGAAGCAGGCCAAGCCATTGTTGAAATATATGGAGAGCATCTTCGGCCGTGAAGGTTTCAAGGCCAGCCTGTCGGATCTGGAAGAAGATATTCGCAGCTGAATTCTCGCCCATCAGCAGGAGTTAGGCAGTGTCGGAAAACAAACCTTCCATGACATCCAGTCGGCCTTATCTGGTCCGGGCTTTCAATGAGTGGATTCTGGATAATGACTGTACGCCCTACATTGTTGTAGATGCAGGGGTTCAGGGAGTTCAGGTTCCGACGGAGCACGTGGCCAATGGCCAGATTGTTCTGAACATCAGCCCGGGCGCCGTAAGAAGTCTTGTCATCGGCAACGGAGCGCTGGAATTCAGCGCCCGTTTTGGAGGAGTGCCGATGCAGGTGTTCATTCCTTTGCAGGCGGTGATGGCGATTTACGCCAAGGAAAATGGTGAGGGGATGGTGTTTGGCAGTGAGCCTGGTACGCCCGATCCGGACGGCCCGGGAGAGGACGGTGATGGTTCCGGCTCTTCTGAAGAGCGGCCATCGGGACGACCGACCCTCAAAGTCGTCAAATAGACGAGATTCGATTGATACTGAAAAAGCCGGCATTTGCTGGCTTTTTTTCTATCTAGCCGCCGAAGATTTTCTGGTCGATCAGGCGACACAGCGTGTTGAGCACGAGCAGCATCAGTGGAGGGGCGTCGACAATCCCAAGATTGTTGAGGGCAATTTCGTGGTCTTCCGGGTGCAGCAGTGAGGTAATGTCTGACTTTTCTCTCGCGCTTACGACCACGACCTGCATTTCCCGGTCGTGGGCTGCCTGGATGGCCTGAATCAGGTTGGCCTTGTGGCCATCCTCGACGATCACCAGAAGGAGGTCCCCGGGCTTCCCGATGGCGCGGACCTGCCGGGAAAAGGTGTCGTTGAACCGGTTGTCCCTGCAGATGGCGGAATAGGTGGTTGCGTCGGCCCCCAGGTTGATAGCCGGCAGGGCCGGGCGGTCGTGCTCCAGGCGATTAAGCAGAGTGGTGCAGAAATACTGGGTGAGAATGTTGGCGCTGCCATTGGCGCAGGCGATCAGCTTGCCGTCCTGCAGCAGGGCATTCACCATCGCGTCCGCCACCGGTTCTATCTGGGGTAGTGCGGTACTTGCCGTCTGCGCGGTCAGCTCCATGTGGGTCGCAAACCATTGGCTGATTTGTTGTTCAGTGTCTGTCATTGCCTGTTTTAACCTGCCTGGATAGCATTTTTGATCCACTGTATCCGATATTTGCTGGTGGTTCCCGGGGTAATGCCGATGACATCGATACGGCTCGCGCAATCCCACAATCCGTGACGGTGCAGATAAAATGCCGTGGCGCGAATCAGCTTCCGTTGCTTGGGGTAAGTAATCGATGTCAGTGGATCGACCAATCGACCCTCCCCACGGAAACGAACCTCGAAAAAGACCAGGGTACTTCCGTCACGGCCAATGAGGTCGATTTCTCCGCCCCGGTTGTATACATTCTGGTCGGTTATGATGACGCCCCTGCTTTTCAGGTATCGGGCAGCGACCCCTTCATAATGACTCCCAATGCCTCTTTTGCCTTCCATGGCTCAGCATCCCGTTTAAAGTGTTTGTTCAGGGAGTGCTTTCCCCGGTGACGCCCCTGGTCACGTCGTTGGGTTGTCCGTCTCCGGCAGGCTGCTCGTCGGATCCGGTTTCCGGCTCGGACAGCACGACAGGCACGCCGTTTTTGAACTGTGCCCAGAGCTGTTCTCGCTGGATGCTGCCCTGGCGGTTCATGGTGAGCGTGCCGGTCTGACCCTGGATGGCCGCGTCGTCCACCTGGCGCAGCAAAGGCAGGCGCTTGCCCAGTTGCCACGCATCGGCGCCCATCGCAAACAGGCGGCCGAGCTGGCCTCGGGTGCCCTTCAGGTATCGGGTTGCCTGATCCCTGAATTCGTCATTGTCGTCGAGGACCCAGGGAATGTCAGTAAAGGTCACATCATTCAGATCCCGGTCGCGCGTTGGGTCCGGCGTGCCCTCGTAGACAATGGAGGGCGAATAGACAGGTAGATCGCCTCCATAGTAGAAGGCGAAGAGGGGTTTGAACTGTCGGGCGATGGTGGGGAGCGCGACCATGACAATGGCGTCGGCATCCTGCCGCCGACGTGGTTCAAACTCCACGTTCAGGCCGATGGTCCGTTCCACCTGAATGGCCCGGTCCCGTGAAGCATTGATGCCCAGAAGTGCAGCGGTGACGGCCCGGAGATTATCCTCCGGAAAAAAGCGCTCAACATCCAGCGCCGTGGCGTCGTTCTTCGACAATCTGTTCAGCAGCGCTTTTTCGACACGGTCACCCCAATCTCCCTGGGGAATGAGCGCGAGAACCTGATTCAGTCCTTTCGCCGCGAGCTGGTCGGCGATCTGTCGGGCTTCGTCCTCTGCTGACAGCCCGAACTGGTAAAGGCCCTCTGGTGCCTTGGCGTCTTCGGGCAGATAATTCAGGCCAAGAACGGGGACCGGCAGCGTGTGCAGTGCACTGAGGCTGGACAGTGCCGATTTTTCAAGTGGGCCAACAATCAGATCGAAGTCCTTGGACGACAGGTCCTGGTAAAGTTGGCTGAAGGACTGTTTGGCCGTGTTGAAGATCCGGATCTCGGTTTTGCTGCGATCAACCGACTGGTCGAGGTAGAAAGCGGACAGGAAGCCGTCACGGATTGCGCGTCCAGCATTGCCCAGGTCGCCGTCCAATGGCAGCGCAAGGGCTATCTTTTCAGGGCGACTGGTGGCGAGCGTGGCGATCAGCTGCAATTCCGAGGGCAGGACCTGGGCTGCAGGGTGCCCGGGCCAGTTGTTCTGCCATCGGCGCACGATCCTGCCCTGTTCGTCCAGGTTGGCACCCGGCGAGCGGAGAAGGGCGGCCAATTCGAGCCAGCCCTGGCTTTCATAACCGATGGATTTGGCGTTTGCCTCATCAAGTGCCTGGTCTGGTACTTTTTTCAACAGTTGCCAGATCCGGTCATGAAGCGTCTGGATGTCTGCGGTGGCATCGGCCTGGGTCAGCAGGATGAGCGTCAGTGCGGCGTCCAATGGCTTGCCTGCGAGCTCGAATGTCTTTGCCTGGAGGTTGGCCGCCCGGGACAAAAGCTCGGCAGAATACCCGGTAAAGCTCTCTGGTGACAGTTGGCCGGCCAGCGTTTGCGCCCAGGGACGGTCGTCCAGAGCGACGGCGCTGTCCATGGCCAGTAATTGCCTCTGTTGCTCCAGTTCCGGGCTCAGCTGGCTTAACTGCTGGCTCTGGAGTATCGTTCGGGCGCCGGTATGATTGCCCTGTTTCTGCAAGTGGTTCGCGCTTTTCAGCAGGAATCGCACCGCCGTGTCGCGATTGTCCTCCTGGCTGGCGAGATTAATGGCCTCGTCTGCCGTTTGCGCAACGCGGGACTGGAGGTTGACGGTGGCGCATCCCGATAAAGCAAGGACGAACAGCAAAACGCTGGCCACGGCGGACTGGTTGATTGACTTCTTGATCATGACAAGCTTGGCTCACTCCGGATCGTTGGGCTTGTGGCGCCGCATTAACGGTGGCAAGTTTAACAGCTCCGGGGGCAATTCACATGACGTTGCTTTCACGGAGCACCGATTCTGCAAGTGGAGTAAGACGATTGAGTAAATCTGTGGCCGAACCATCCTCGCCGAACCCGGACTGTGGTTCCGGTCCTGGCACTCTTTATATCGTGGCGACGCCCATCGGTAATCTTGAAGATCTGTCCCCCCGTGCAGAGCGCGTGCTCTCGACTGTTGATCTGGTCGCGGCTGAAGATACGCGTCATACCGGCCGTCTGCTTCAACACTTCGGAACCCGCAAGCCGATGATTGCTCTTCACGATCACAATGAGCGGGAGCGCTATCAGAGAGTGCTCGATGAGCTGCAAGCGGGTAAGAGTGTGGCTCTGGTGTCTGATGCCGGGACGCCGTTGATTTCGGATCCGGGGTACGTGCTGGTCCGGGAGGCTCGGGCCCTGGGGGTGAAGGTGAGTCCGGTGCCGGGTGCCTGCGCGGCAGTGACGGCGCTCAGCGCTGCTGGCCTGCCAACCGACCGTTTCCTGTTTGGTGGCTTTTTGCCGGCCAAGCGGTCCGCCAGAAAAGCCGGGCTTGAGTCCCTGCGACGTGAGCTGGCCACTCTGGTGTTCTACGAGTCGCCACACCGTATCCTCGAGGCGTTGGCTGATATGGCCGAGGTCCTGGGCGATACTCGAGAGGTCGTTCTCGGGCGGGAGTTGACCAAGACATTCGAAACCTTCTATAGCGGCTCCCTGGCAGAGGTTATCGAAGTGCTGCAATCGGATGCTCATGGGACCCGTGGTGAATTTGTTGTCATGGTGCGTGGCTATGAGCCTTCCGGCGAGCCCCAATCCGAATCCGCGCTGGACGAAAACCGGTTGCTGGAGTTGTTGCTTCGGGAGTTGCCGGTCAAAAAGGCCGCAAGGGTGGTTGCGGACCTGACGGGTGGATCGAAAAACGAGCTTTATCAGCGGGCCCTTTCGCTCAAGGATCGTTGAGGCCTTTCCGCGGATGAGGTTTTCCTTGCAAGCAGTCAGGGGCGGGAGTATCGTCACGCCCGAGCTCGCCAGACAGTCGCCGCCGGTTATCCGGGGGAGGAAAGTCCGGGCTCCGCAGGGCAAGGTGCCAGGTAACGCCTGGGCGGCGCGAGCCGACGGAAAGTGCAACAGAAAGTATACCGCCTAAGCGCCTTCGGGCGCCGGTAAGGGTGAAACGGTGCGGTAAGAGCGCACCGCGTGGCTGGCAACAGTCCACGGCGATGGTAAACCCCACCTGGAGCAAGACCAAATAGGAATCCAATGGCGTGGCCCGCGCTGGATTCGGGTAGGTTGCTTGAGACCTGTGGTGACGCAGGTCCTAGATGAATGACTGTCCAAGACAGAACCCGGCTTATCGGCGAGCTCATTTTTTTCGATCTGTGATAGCCTTCATTATCAGTTCCTTCCTGTTATAGCCAAAAAATCTTAAACCTCATTTCAAGTATTCAGAACTCCCTGCAGGTATTTGATTTTCTTTCTTTTCTTATCTGTAACCTTTCTCTCTGGTCGATCCACCCTCTGTAACCTCTTGTCATAAAAGGAAGTTTTGTCACTGTGGCGCCGTTTGCGGCGCTTGCATTGTGTATTGCGTGTTTCTATAGTGTGCAGAAGTGGGAAAAAGTGGATAGAAGTGGTTTTTTGTGGATTCCAGGCACTTTGAGACGGCGTAAATGAGCAATTTTCTGGGCAGTCATGCCATCAACATGGATGCGAAGGGTCGCCTGGCGATCCCCGCGAAGGTCCGCGAGTCGCTCTCGCAGATCTGCGATGGCCGCATCGTGGTGACTGCCAATGCCGATGAAGAGCGCTGTCTGTTGGTCTATCCCGAGCCCGAGTGGGAAGCGCTCAGGCCCAAAATTGAGGCCTTGCCGAACATGCACAAGGCCGTAAAGCGCCTTCAGCGTCTGTTGCTGGGGAATGCGGCTCCGATGGAGCTGGACTCCGCGGGCCGGATTCTGATTCCGCCCACGCTGAGAAGCTACGCGCACCTCGAGAAAAAGCTGATGTTGATCGGCCAGGGGAAAAAGCTGGAGCTCTGGAGCGAAGAGCGCTGGTTTGCCTGGCTGGATGAGTCCTCCGGGGATGACGATATGCCGCCCGAAATGGAGGCTCTGTCGCTATGACATCCGAAGACAGAAAAGCGTTCGCGCACCGTTCGGTTCTGCTGGATTCGGCCGTGGATTATCTGGTGACCGATCCCCAGGGGCGGTACATCGACGGAACATTCGGGCGGGGAGGTCATAGTCGGCTGATCCTCGGCCGGTTGGGTGATCAGGGTCACCTGCTTGGTTTCGACAAGGATCCCGAGGCCATCAAGGTGGCCGAATCCCTGGCTGCTGAAGATGCCCGCTTTTCCTGGTTTCACGGTTCCTTTGCCGAAGTTGCTTTGGCGATGGCCCGCCGAGACTGGGAGCAGGTGGATGGCGTTCTGCTTGATCTGGGGGTGTCATCTCCGCAGCTGGACGATCCCGCCCGGGGATTCAGTTTCATGCGGGACGGTCCGCTCGATATGCGGATGAATCCGCATCAATCGCCCAGCGCCGCAGAATGGCTCGCGCAGGCGGATGAGCAGGACATTGCCAATGTGATCTGGCGATACGGAGAGGAACGATTTTCCCGCCGTATCGCCCGTTTGGTTGTGGAGCGCCGACAGGAAGCTCCGATCGAGACGACTCGTCAGCTGGCCGAACTGGTCAGTGAGGCGGTGCCAAAAAAGGAAAAGCACAAGCATCCGGCTACCCGGACGTTTCAGGCCATCCGGATCTTCATCAATCGGGAGCTCGAAGACCTTGAGGTCTGCCTGAATGCCGTTGCAGAGAGGCTCGCCCCGGGTGGGAGGCTGGTGGTTATCAGTTTTCATTCCCTGGAGGACCGTCTGGTCAAGCGGTTTATGCGGGATCTGGCACGAGGGCCGAAATTGCCCAAGGGGATACCGGTTACGGCCGATCAGGAACGATCCGCATTTCGCCTGGTTGGTAAGGCGAGCAAGGCGGGCGACGAAGAAGTCAATGAAAACGTTCGGGCTCGCAGTGCAGTGATGCGGGTGCTGGAGCGGATTGACGTTAACGAATGAACGCGAGGAGCGCGTAACCATGGGCGCGGTAGCCATAGAACAGCCAGTCAAAACGGCGAAATCGAATAAACGCAGAGTGCGGGAAAGTGTTGCGACCGCTGTCAGGTTGTCCCGACAGGTCTTCGATGCGCTGGGTCAGAAGCAGGTGATGATTTCCCTGGTTCTGGTGGTCGTGTTGGTGGCGTCGGCGATCGGTGTGGTTGTCAGCGTTCACCAGAACCGGGATCTGTTTAATACATTGGCCCAGTTGCAGAGCAAGCGGGATCAGTATCACCGGGAATGGAGCCAGTTGTTGCTGGAGCAGAGTGCTCTGAGTGCGCACGGACGAGTGGAGAAGCTGGCATCCGAGCGATTCGGGATGGTGGTTCCGGGGCGGGAAGATATCGTCCTGGTACCGATGATGTCTCCGTCTTCCGTGCAGTGAAACGATAACAAGAACATTCACAAACCGTCAGGGTGAACGATTTGTCCGGTCAGGGAGCGAAATCCACACGGAGCCAGAAAGCGGCTGTCAGCCAGAAAGGCTGGCGGTTCGGCGCCGTGCTGGGCGTTTTCCTGGTGGTGATGGCAGCCCTGGTCTGGCGTCTGGTCGATCTGCAGGTCGTTGACCATGAATTCCTTCGCCAACAGGGAGACGTCCGTACCATCCGGGTTGAAAAAATCGACGCCCACCGTGGTGTGATTACTGACCGTCATGGCGAGCCGTTGGCCGTGAGTGCGCCGGTTCAGACGATCTGGGCGAATCCCTCCCAGACCGATCCGGATGAGCCGAGGCTGGCCAATCTCGCCCGTCTGATGGGGACAAGCGAGGCGCGGTTGAGACAGCGTCTTCGGGACTACTCTGGTCGCGAATTCATCTATTTGCGCCGAAAGGTCCAGCCGGACCTGGCCCGGCGGATCATGGATCTGGACATCAACGGCGTCTACAGCCGTCAGGAATATCGGCGTTACTACCCCGCCGGCGAGGTGACGGCCCACGTTGTCGGCTTTACCAATATCGACGAGCAGGGTCAGGAGGGGATGGAACTCTCCTACAACGAATGGCTTTCCGGTAAGCCGGGCAGCAAGCGGGTACTCAAGGACAACCGCGGGCGTGTCATCAAGGACCTTGCACTGATTCAGGACGCGGAACGGGGGCACGATCTGGAGCTCAGTATCGACCTGCGTCTCCAGTACCTTGCCTACCGTGAGTTGAAGGCAATGGTCAGCGCCCAGAACGCAAGGGGCGGCACCCTGGTCATGCTGGATGTCGATACCGGCGAAGTTCTGGCCATGGTGAACCAGGGCTCCTACAACCCGAATGACCGGAGCCAGCTGGATCCTGCCAATCTTCGCAACAAGGCGATCACCGATCTGTTCGAGCCCGGTTCCACCATGAAGCCCATTACCATGGCTGCTGCGCTGGAATCGGGCAAGTATTCGGTCGGTGATGTGGTCGACACCAATCCCGGGTACCGGCGCTTCGGGCGTTTCACGATTCGGGACCACCGGAACTATGGGGTGCTTAGTCTGACGGACATCATTGTGAAGTCCAGCAACGTCGGCATCAGCAAAATCGCCACCGAACTCGGTGGCGATACCATAAGGGATCTATACAGCCGTGTCGGGTTGGGTGAGCCCACCGGCGTCGGCTTCCCCGGCGAGGCGGTCGGTGTTCTGCCGGCCCCGCCGAAATGGCATCCGGTCGATGAAGCAACACTCTCCTATGGATACGGTATGAGCCTGAACGCATTGCAACTTGCACAGGCCTACATGGTGCTGGCGAACGGGGGCATAAAATATCCCCTGAGCCTGCTCAAGGTGGATAAGAAACCGAAAGGGCATCGGGTGTTGTCGGAACACGTCACTGCGGAAATCCGGAAAATGCTGCACGGCGTGGTCGAACGCGGAACCGGCACGCGGGCAGACCCGGGCCTTTATTCCGCGGGCGGCAAGACGGGAACCGTTCACCTGGTTGGCAATCAGGGTTATGAGAACAATCAGTACAAGGGCATTTTTGCCGGCATGGCGCCCATGGATAATCCGCGAATTGTGACTGTTGTGGCCGTTGATGCGCCGCAGTCCGGGGAATACTACGGAGGCGAAGTGGCTGCCCCGGTATTTGCCCGGGTAATGAGTGACGCTCTGCGACTGCTGAATGTGAAGCCAGAACTGGAAGTGTCGGGTTCCCACTCCGGATCCCGGCCGACCGGGGAGCGAGGTTAGACCTATGTGCATCGCATCTCTCAGCACGTTGTTACATGGCATCGTTGAAGTGCCGTCGGTATTTGACGTCACTATCCACGGTCTGCAGACAGACAGCCGAACGGTTCGATCCGGGGACGCGTTCGTGGCGCTGTCCGGTGCCCGAACGCCGGCTGACCACTATGTCGATAAGGCCATCGAGGCCGGTGCGACGGTCGTGTTGCTCGAGTCCGATGACCATTCGCAGTGCTCGGAACACCACGGCGCCCTCATCGTCCCGGTTGTAGGTTTACGTCGTGAGTTGGGCAGAATTGCCGATCGGTTCTTCGAGCATCCGTCACAGCGTCTTCGACTGATCGGTGTGACCGGTACCAACGGCAAAACGTCCGTCTCGCAATATATTTCGCAGTTGCTCAAGGAGACCGGCACCCCGTGCGGTCTGATGGGGACCCTGGGCTATGGCATGCCGGGCGCGCTCCAGCCAGCGACGCATACCACGCCGGATGTGGTTCAGGTCAACCGGGTACTTGCGCAGATTCTGCGCCAGGGCGGTCGGGCAGCGGTCATGGAGGTATCTTCCCATGCCCTGGATCAGGGACGCGTGGATCGGGTTGCCATGACGGGAGCGGTGTTCACCAATCTCACCCGGGATCATCTGGACTATCACGGCACCATGGAAGCCTACGGCGAGGCCAAAGCCAAGCTGTTCTTACGTGAGGGTCTGCACTTTGCCGTGATCAACTTCGACGATCCGTTCGGGCGGCAGCTTTATGAGCAGCTGGAAGGAAAATGCGATCGGGTGCGGTACAGCCTCCACGAAGCGCAGACCGAACTGTGGTTGAAGGAATTCACGCCCACCGACGAAGGGTTCGTTGCATCGGTCGATGGCCAGTGGGGTGCTTTCGAGATTCATGTGCCGATCATGGGCAGCTTCAACGCCAGTAATACGCTGGCCGCCATGGCCACCGTCATGGCCCTGGGCGTTCCTCTGGAGCGGGTCCGGACGGCCGTCAGTCGCCTGCAGCCGCCTCCGGGGCGTCTTGAGTGCTTTTCGGGGGCAGATGGCGTCCGCGTCGTCGTGGATTACGCCCATACCCCCGATGCCTTGTCGAATGCCTTGTCTGCCCTGCGCATGCATGTGGCAGGGCGCCTGATCTGTGTCTTTGGCTGTGGCGGCGATCGGGATAGCGGAAAACGGCCCGAAATGGCCAGGGAGGCCGAAGCCCTCGCCGATCAGGTGATTGTGACCGATGACAATCCCCGGAGCGAAAATCCGGATGCCATTACCCGGGACATTATGGCCGGGTTTGTCCATCCGGAACGGGTACGGGTGATTCACGACCGGGCACAGGCGATTGCAGAGGCTATTGATCTGGCTGGTAAGGACGATCTGGTCCTGATTGCCGGAAAGGGGCATGAGGCCTATCAGGAAGTGGCGGGCCAGAAGTTGCCGTTCAGTGACACCGAACAGGTACGACACCGCTTGAACCTGAATGGGGGTGTGGCATGATGCGCGCCTTTTCACTGGCAGAGGCCAGCGCCTGGACCGGTGCTTCAAGCCATGCAGCGGACCTGTCTGGTATCCGTTATACGGGCGTGTCAACGGATACCCGTTCGTTGTCTCCCGGCGACCTGTTTGTGGCCTTGCGGGGCGAAAATTTTGACGGCCACCGATTCCTGTCAGCGGCCTGTGATGCCGGAGCCGTAGCGGCGATGGTGGATGTCGAGGACAGCAGCGTTGACCTGCCACAGTTGGTGGTCGGTGACACCGTACAAGCCCTGGCTCGTCTGGCTGCCGGCAACCGGGATGCCAGCGCGGCGGAGCTGGTGGCGGTCACGGGCAGCAGTGGCAAGACCACGGTCCGGGAAATGGCCGGTGCCATTCTTTCCGTTATGGGGCCCACGCTGGTTACCGAGGGCAACCTGAATAACCACATCGGGGTGCCGCTCACGCTCTTCCGTCTCGCGCCGGAGCACCGTTACGGCGCCATAGAGCTGGGTGCCAGCGGGCTGGGTGAAATTGCCCACACCGTCGCGATCACCCGCCCCCAGGTCGTGATCCTGACCAATGCGGGGCAGGCGCACCTGGAAGGATTCGGCAGTTACCAGAACATCGTTCTGGCAAAGGGCGAAATCATCGAGGGTGTGACCGAGGGTGGTCTGGTCGTTCTCAATCATGACGATCCGGCCTTTGACCAGTGGCTGAATCGTGCCGGTGATCGTCGAGTTGCCAGTGTCAGTCGGCTGGGTCATCCGGAAGCCGATTACCGTTTGACGGATGTGTCAGTGACGCCCGATGGTCAGGTTCTGACCGTGGCTGGCCCGGACAACTGGGAGTGTCGCCTGACGGTGCCGCTGCCTGGCGACCATAACCAGATCAACGCGCTGCTGGCGATTGCCGCAACCCGGGATCTGGGGGCGAGCGATACGCAGATACGGGAAGGGCTGGAACATGTGCGCCCGGTTTCCGGGCGGTTGCAGAGCCTCGAACTCAGCGATCGTCTGACGGTGATTGATGACAGTTACAACGCCAACCCGGCGTCCATGAAAGCCGCATTGGCGGTGCTCGCGGGCAGGGACGGCCAGCTGGTTGCAGTCTTTGGCGCGATGGCCGAGCTGGGGGCGCAGGCCAGGGAACTGCATGCCGAGGTTGGTGCCTGCGCCAGAGACCTGGGGATTGACCGGTTGCTGGTGGTTGGTCCCGGGTGTGAGGGCTATGCCGACGGGTTTGGACAGAAAACCGAACTATTTGAGGATCACGAAACAGCCGTCAATGCAGTGGTCAAGGGGCTGAACGAGCCGACGACTGTCCTGGTGAAGGGTTCTCGCAGTTCCGCCATGGATCGCGTGGTGGAGGGAATAAAAGAAAAGGTGAATGACGCATGCTGCTCTGGCTGACAGAGGTACTATCCCAATATTTTTCCGAACTGACGGTGTTTCAGTACCTGACGCTGCGCGCGATTCTGGGAATCCTGACGGCGCTGCTGATCTCCCTCGTGATCGGACCGATGATGATCCGCAAGCTCAGCCAATACCAGATCGGCCAGGCAGTGCGTGACGACGGCCCACAGACACATCTGAGCAAGGCCGGAACCCCAACCATGGGTGGTGCACTCATCCTGGTCGCCATCGCTGTCAGCACTCTGCTCTGGGCCGACCTCAGCAATCGCTATGTCTGGATTACCTTGCTGGTCACGTTGCTGTTCGGTGCCATCGGCTGGGTGGATGACTATCGCAAGGTGGTTGAGCGCAACCCGCGTGGTTTGCCCGCGCGCTGGAAATATTTCTGGCAATCCGTCATTGGTGGTGGGGCTGCCGTGTTCCTGTATTTCAGCTCATCGCTGCCACAGGAGACTTCTCTGTACCTGCCCTTCATCAAAAACGTTTCGCTGACGCTCGGGCCCGTTCTGTTCATTCTGCTGACCTACTTCGTCATCGTGGGCAGCAGTAACGCGGTGAATCTGACCGACGGTCTGGATGGGCTCGCCATCATGCCCACGGTGATGGTGGCCGGTGCCCTGGCCATCTTCGCGTATGTGTCTGGCCACGCCCAGTTTGCCAACTACCTGCTGATTCCCCACCTGCCTGGCACCGGGGAGCTGATCATCTTCTGTGGTTCGCTGGTCGGTGCCGGGCTGGGGTTCCTCTGGTTCAACACCTATCCGGCACAGGTGTTCATGGGAGATGTCGGTGCGCTTGCACTGGGCGCTGCGCTGGGCGTGGTGTCGGTCATCGTCCGGCAGGAAATCGTGCTGTTCATCATGGGCGGCGTTTTCGTGATGGAGACGGTCTCGGTCATCCTGCAGGTGGCGTCGTTCCGCCTGACCGGTCGCCGGATTTTCCGGATGGCCCCTCTTCACCACCACTTTGAATTGAAGGGTTGGCCAGAGCCGAGAGTCATCGTGCGGTTCTGGGTCGTTACGGTTGTTCTGGTACTGATTGGCCTGGCCAGTCTGAAGATACGATAGGACTTTGCTTCTGCTATGAGTGTCATCGCATCGGATCGTCGCACATTGGTGGTAGGGCTCGGTAAAACCGGGCTCTCCTGCGTGCGTTACCTGTCGGCTCAGGGCAGGGAGATCGTTGTGGCTGACAGCCGGGACAATCCGCCGGGAATCGACGAACTTCGCACCAGCTATCCCGAGGTGCCGGTGCACCTGGGGCCGTTCAACGCTGAGCAGTTCGCCACATTCAATGAGCTTGTCGTCAGCCCGGGTATTGCAATTGCAGAGCCGGCGATCGCCTACGCCGCGCAGCAGGGGGCCCGCATCCGAGGCGATATCGACCTGTTTGCCGAGGCCGCTGATGCACCGATCATTGCTATCACCGGGTCCAACGGAAAGACCACCGTCACCACGCTTGTGGGCGAAATGGCCCGCGCTGCGGGCCGGAATGTGCAGGTCGGCGGCAATATAGGGACGCCGGCGCTGGATCTTCTGGGCCAGGGCGCGGATCTTTACGTGCTGGAATTGTCCAGTTTCCAGCTTGAAACCACGGAAGAACTCAATGCGCTGGCAGCGACCGTTCTGAATGTCAGTGATGATCACATGGACCGCTATCCGGACAAGATGGCGTATTTCCAGGCCAAGCAGAGAATCTTCCGGGGGGCGAAAAACGCCATCGTCAACCTCGACGATGCGCTCAGTACCCCGATGGCCCGGGATACCCTGAGGTTCCTGTGTTTCGGTTTTCATCGCGTGAACCCGGATACATTCAGCACCCGGGACGACGATCAGGGCACCTGGATTACCTTCGGGCTGGATAACCTGCTGTTGACCAGTGAGCTCAAATTGATGGGCCACCACAACGTCAGCAACGTCATGGCGGCACTGGCCCTGGGCCATGCGGCGGACTTCCCGATGGCCGTGATGCTGGACGTTGTCCGGAACTTCCGGGGGCTACCGAACCGGTGTGAATTTGTCCGTTCGCTGGATGACGTTGACTACATCAACGACTCCAAGGGAACCAACGTCGGCGCGACCGTTGCCGCGATCGAGAGTCTTGTGCCGGATCAGGGCAAGGTGGTGTTGATTGCCGGCGGCGATGGTAAGGGCGCTGATTTCTCTCCGCTGGAGGCGCCAGTCACGCTGCACTGCCGCGCTGTGATCCTGATCGGTCAGGATGCAGAGCGAATCGCCGAGGTCATCGGTTCGTCCGTTCCGGTAAAGCGGGCGACAACCCTGGCCGAAGCGGTGACGGAAGCCCGGGCGGCGGCCCGGCCCGGTGATCGGGTGCTGTTGTCACCGGCCTGTGCCAGTTTCGATATGTTCCGTGATTACAACGATCGCGGAGATCAGTTCCGGCAACTTGTGGAGGGGCTGTGATGTCGCTTGAAGCCAGCCTTCCCATCCAGGACCGGTGGTTTGCCCGGGTGGAACCGTTGCCGATGCTGATGATCAGCGCGATCGCCCTGATGGTGATTGGCATCGTTATGATTTCTTCCGCCTCGATGGATATGGCGGCAGAGACCGTCGGCAACAGTTACCACTATGTGATTCGTCAACTGCTGTTTGCCGTGATGGGCTGTGGCCTGGCTCTCGTGGCCGTGAATGTGCCGGTCAGTTGGTGGGAACGCAGCGGCTGGCTGTTGCTATCGATTGGCCTGGTCGTACTGGTGCTGGTGCTTACGCCGCTTGGGCGCACAGTGAATGGCTCAACGCGCTGGATACCGTTCGGCCTGTTCAATGTCCAGGTGTCCGAAGTGGCCAAACTGTGCCTGATTGCCTATCTGGCGGGATACGTGGTCCGGCGCCGGGAAGAGTTGCTGAACACATGGCCGGGCTTTCTCAAGCCATTGCTCATCCTGGGCGTTGCCTCTTTCCTGCTGGTCACGGAGCCGGACTTCGGGGCCACGGTGGTTCTGGTCTCGGCGTCCGCCGGCATGATTTTTCTCAGCGGCGTCCGTCTCAGCCGGTTCGTGCCCCTGATCATCACGCTGATTGTACTGGGTGCGTTGCTGGTCCTGACCCAGCCCTACCGGATCAAGCGCGTCGTGAGTTACCTGGATCCCTGGAAGGACCAGTTCGACAGTGGCTATCAGTTGACCCAGTCGCTGATTGCCTTCGGTCGTGGCGAGTGGTTCGGGGTCGGCCTGGGCAATTCGATTCAGAAGCTGTTCTATCTGCCCGAGGCCCACACGGATTTTATCTTCGCCATTGTTGCGGAGGAGTTCGGCCTGATCGGATCGCTGATTGTGCTCGGTCTGTTCACGGTTCTGGTGACGTCCGGACTGGTGATCGCCCGTCGCGCGGAGAAGGCGGGGATGCCGTTCGGTGCGTGTTTTTCCTACGGCCTGAGCCTGCTCATTGGATTGCAGGCGGGCATCAATATGGCCGTAAGCACAGGCCTGCTTCCGACCAAGGGTCTGACGCTGCCGCTGGTCAGTTACGGCGGATCAAGCCTCATGGTCAGCTGCATCTGCATCGGGGTCCTGGCTCGGGTCGAGATGGAGCGCCTGGACAGGGTACGGCTGGATCGAGAGAAAACAGGGTCGTCCAAACGGGGAGGTGCGCGCTATGAGTAAGGCCCGGCGCTTCCTGATGATGGCTGGCGGCACTGGTGGTCATGTGTTTCCGGCACTGGCGACGGCCCGCGCGCTCCAGGCCCGCGGACACGAGGTGCATTGGCTTGGAGCCAGGGGGGGAATGGAACAGCGGCTGATCGGTGACACCGAGATTCCCCTGTCCCTCATTCATATTTCCGGACTTCGGGGCAAGGGCAGGCTGGCGCTGTTGCTGGCACCGTTCCGACTGATGCGCGCCCTCGGTGAGGCTTTTACCATCGTTCGGCGGGTAAAGCCGGACTGTGTGGTGGGAATGGGTGGCTTTGTGACTGGCCCGGGCGGTCTGGCGGCCTGGATTACCCGCACGCCCCTGGTGGTTCACGAACAGAACGCCATTGCCGGTATGACCAACCGGATCCTTGTACGGTTCGCGAACACGGTATTGGAGGCCTTTCCAGGGAGCTTTGGTGCCGGCGTCGTTACCCGGTGCACCGGAAACCCGGTGCGTCAGGACCTGGCGGACCTGCCGGCTCCGGAAGCCCGCATGGGCGATCGGAGCGGCCCGCTCCGTGTGTTGGTCGTCGGTGGCAGCCTGGGGGCTCAGGTGTTCAATGAGCGCCTGCCCGAAGCTCTGGCCTTGATTCCGGAGGATCGACGTCCGGAGGTGCGCCACCAGTGTGGCGAGAACAAATACGAAGCTACCGCCGAAGCCTATGAGGCGAGTGGGGTCTCAGCCCGGGTGGATCGGTTCATCAAAGACATGGCGGAAGCCTACAGTTGGGCCGATGTTGTGGTGTGCCGCTCGGGTGCGCTGACGGTGTCGGAGCTGTGTGCCGCGGGGATTGGTGCCGTACTCGTGCCTTTCCCGCACGCAGTCGATGATCACCAGACGGCCAATGCCCGGCAGATGGTTGATGCCGGAGGCGCGATCCTGATACCTCAGCCGAAGCTGACAGCGGCTGTGCTGGCGGAAACCCTTGAAGACCTGGCAGGTAACCGGCCCCGGGTCATGAATATGGCGAAGGCCGCGCGCACGCTGGCCCGCCCGGATGCAACGGAGAGAGTCGTGAATTACTGTCTGGAGGCCGCCAATGGCTGATGCAACGAATCCGCCGCTGGTCTATCAGGTGCCTGAAATGCGCCGGATCCGTCATATCCACTTTGTGGGTATTGGCGGCGCCGGCATGAGCGGCATTGCCGAGGTGCTGAAAAACCAGGGCTACGAGGTTTCCGGTTCGGATTTGAAAGAAGGTCCGGTCACCGATCGCCTCAAGGCTCTGGGTGTCGATGTTCAGATCGGTCATCGAGAGGAAAACAGTGCCCGGGCAGACGTGGTCGTCGTGTCCTCGGCGGTTGCCTCGGACAACCCTGAGGTTGTCTCCGCACGCAGCCGACGGGTACCGATTGTTCCCCGTGCCGAAATGCTGGCGGAGATCATGCGTTACCGCCACGGAATCGCGGTCGCCGGTACCCATGGCAAGACCACGACAACCAGCCTGATTGCCTCGGTCCTGGGCGAGGCAGGTCTGGACCCGACGTTCGTGATCGGTGGCAAGCTCAATAGCGCCGGCACCAATGCGCAGCTGGGAGGTTCTCGCTATCTGGTTGCGGAGGCGGACGAAAGCGATGCGTCATTCCTCCACCTCACGCCTGTGATTTCCGTGGTGACCAACATCGAAGCGGATCACATGGACACCTATGGCGGTGACGTCGAGAAGCTCAAGCAGACGTTTGTGGATTTTCTCCACAACCTGCCTTTCTATGGTGTGGCTGTCATGTGCGTTGACGACGGCTACGTGCAGGAAATCATTCCCCGGATTTCCCGGGCGATCATCACCTACGGCATCGAGAATCCGGCGGCGGACTACCGCGCCGAAGACATTGTTTCCGATGGTCTGAAGACCCGCTTTGTTGTGAAGCGTCCCGGCGGTCGCAGCGACCTGTCGGTGGAACTCAGGATGCCCGGGCGCCACAACGTGCTCAACGCCCTCGCGGCGATTGCGGTGGCGACCGACGAGGGTGTTGATGACGATGCCATCTGTAACGGTTTGTCCGGATTCGCCGGTGTTGGCCGGCGCTTCCAGGTATACGGCGATTATCAGACGCCCAAAGGCACCGTGACGCTCATCGACGATTACGGTCACCATCCCACCGAGGTGGAAGCCGTGATCCGGGCTGCCCACGATGCCTGGCCGGACCGTCGCCTGGTGATGTTGTACCAGCCTCATCGTTATACCCGCACCCGGGACCTCTACGAGGACTTCGTACGGGTCCTGTCCGAGGTGGATGCGCTTTTGCTCATGGATGTGTATCCGGCGGGCGAACCGGCGATTCCGGGTGCCGATGGGCGATCCCTGTGCCGCAGCATCCGGCAACGGGGCAAGGTGGAGCCGGTGTTCATTGAGGACAACCGGGAAATAGAAAGTCTGTTGGCCAATGTGCTTCAGGACGGTGACCTGCTGATTACCCAGGGCGCCGGCGATATTGGTGGTGTAGCTGCGCGTCTGGCCGCAGCGGGAGTCATTTCCGGTGAGTGATACGCACCATAACGACATTGCAGCGTACCAGGCGGATCCTGCCCTGGTGCGTCGATTTGGCAGGGTAGCCGTGTTTATGGGCGGGGACTCGGCCGAGCGGGAGGTATCCCTCAAGAGTGGGAAGGCCGTGCTGTCCGCCCTGCAATCGGCAGGCGTCGATGCCTTTGGCGTGGATGTGCGGGGTTGCCTGCTGAAAACCGTTGAAGATCCCGACTTCGACCGGGTGTTCATCGCGCTGCATGGCCGCGGTGGCGAGGACGGTACGATTCAGGCCATTCTCGCCCAGGCCGGCATTCCCTATACCGGGAGTGAGATGCTGGCATCGGCTCTGGCAATGGACAAGCTTCGCACCAAATACGTTTTTGAAGGTTGCGGCCTGCCAACCCCACGGTTCCGGGCGATGGCGTCGGTTGATGAAGCGAAGAGCATCATCCGTGACCTCCGGGCCCCCCTGAGTGTAAAGCCGGCTCATGAAGGCTCCAGCATCGGGATTCGCAAGGTGAACACGGAGGCGGAACTGGTCGAGGCTTACAACGAGGCCGCTGCCATGGATGATCTGGTGCTGGTGGAGGAGTGGATCGAAGGGCCGGAATTTACCGTCAGCCTGCTGCAGGATCGGGCTTTGCCCGCGATCGGTCTGAGTACCGACCACGTGTTTTACGACTACGACGCAAAATACCTGGCGGACGACACCAATTACCGGATCCCCTGTGGGCTGGCGCCGGACGACGAGGTCCGCCTGCAACAGCTGGCCCTGGATGCGTTTCGGGTGGTGGGATGCCGGACCTGGGGCCGCGTGGACATCATGCAGGATGCCGACGGCCAGTTCTGGTTGCTCGAAGTGAACACCGTGCCGGGCATGACGGACCACAGCCTGGTGCCTATGGCGGCACGTGCTGCTGGCATCAGCTTTGAGGAACTGGTGGTGCGCATACTCCGTGACACCCTGGAGGACGCGAATGATTGAGAACCTGCTGATCCGGAGCCGGGCGATACCGTCCGAGCCGCCTCGGCGTCGGGGCGCGACCTCCGTCGGACCCGAGCGGGACCGGTTTGGCGCGGTTCGGGCGGTTCTGCAGGCGGTACCCTGGCTGCAAGTCGGGCTGGGCGCAGTGATTGTCCTGCTTGCCGGCCTGGTGCCCTGGGGCACCGGCAAGGTTCTGGGTGCGATGGATCAGCAGATCATGGCCATTGATGTGAACGGCGATTTTATCGGCGACAGCCGAACCGCCATCGAGCGTCAGGCGGGAAGGTGGATTGGCAAGAGTTATTTCGCGACGGATCTGTCGGATATCAAGGCGGATCTGGAGCAGCGGCCCTGGGTCGAGTCGGCGGCGGTTCGGCGCGTGTGGCCGGACCGGCTGGTGGTCGATATCCGGGAGAAGAAGCCTCTGGCGTACTGGACGGATGGTCGCCTGGTCAGTCGCAAGGGCGAACTGTTCCGCCCACCCAATCCGGAGGTTGCGGGATCGCTTCCCCGGCTTTCCGGACCGGATGAGCGGGTCCGGGATGTGATCAAGATGGGGCAGACGATCAGTGACCAGCTGGTCGCCCACGGCCTGGGCTTTGCCGGGCTGTCCCTGGAAGCACGCGGCGCCTGGAGCCTGAAGTTGGCCAACGGCATCGACGTCGAGCTCGGTCGCGATCAGGTCAGGGACCGGTTTGATCGGTTCCTGACAGTGTATGAAACCCGACTGGCGTCCCGGTCGGACGAAGTCAGTCGGATTGATGCCCGTTACACCAATGGCGTGGCGGTGCAGTGGAAGCAGGCAAAGGCCGCTTCCGGACCGAATTCTTAGCAACTCAACGACAGACCCTAGGTTTGGTGGAACACATGTCATCGGTTGAAACGGAAAACATGATAGTTGGACTCGACATCGGAACCTCGAAGGTGGTTGCGATCGTGGGCAAGCGCAAGATGGACGGCACCATTGAGGTTGTTGGCATCGGCTCCCACCCTTCGCGGGGGCTCAAGCGCGGCGTCGTGGTGAATATTGAAACCACCGTTCAGGCTATTCAGCGCGCCGTCGAAGAAGCCGAACTGATGGCAGGCTGCCGTATTCACTCGGTCTACGCGGGAATCGCGGGGAGCCACATCAAGAGCCTCAACTCCCATGGGATTGTAGCGATCCGTGATCGGGAAGTGACCCAGGCTGACATCGATCGGGTCATCGACGCGGCCCAGGCGGTGGCGATTCCGGCTGATCAGAAAATCCTGCATATCCTGCCCCAGGAATTTGTCATTGACAGTCAGGAAGGCATCAAGGAACCCATGGGGATGTCCGGGGTCCGGCTGGAAGCCAAGGTGCATCTGGTGACCTGCGCGGTGAATGCTGCCCAGAACATTGAAAAATGCGTGAAGCGCTGTGGCCTGGAGGTCGATGACATCATTCTCGAGCAGCTGGCTTCCAGCCACGCGATTCTCACCGAAGACGAGAAGGAACTCGGGGTCTGTGTCGTGGACATCGGTGGCGGTACCACGGACATCGCCGTGTTTACCGGAGGCGCTATTCGCCATACCGCGGTCATTCCGATCGCCGGCGACCAGGTGACCAACGACATTGCCATGGCGCTGCGTACACCGACCCAGAATGCCGAGGAAATCAAGATCAAATATGCCTGTGCGCTGACCCAGCTTGCAGGCGCCGATGAAACCATCAAGGTGCCCAGTGTCGGGGATCGTGCCCCACGGGATCTGTCCCGGCAGGCGCTCGCCGAAGTTGTCGAGCCCCGTTATGAGGAGCTGTTTACTCTGGTCCAGTCAGAGCTTCGCAGGTCCGGATTCGAGGACATGATTCCCGCAGGCATCGTGATGACCGGCGGCTCCTCCACCATGGAAGGTGTGGTGGAGCTTGCTGAAGAGATCTTCCACATGCCGGTTCGGCTCGCTTCTCCGCAGGCGGTCTCCGGTATGACGGAAGTGGTCAACAACCCGATCTACGCCACTGGCGTCGGGTTGCTGATCCACGGCTTCCGCCAGATGGATCTTGGGCGGGCGCCAGTGCTCAAGGGGGAGGACGCCCCCTCGCTGTTGGAGCGCATGAAGGCCTGGTTTACCGGTCACTTCTGACGGGCCGGGCAGGTAGTACACGAAGGTATCTCGAAAACACAAATCTCGAATAAACGGCCTGTAAAAGGCCGAAAACAGCACGAAGGAGTAGGGGAAATGTTCGAACTAGTCGATAATGTCCAGCAAAATGCTGTCATTAAGGTCGTTGGTGTTGGTGGAGGCGGTGGAAACGCCGTTCGTCACATGCTCAGCAGCGACATTGAAGGCGTGGAATTTATCTGCGCCAACACGGATGCCCAGGCTCTCACCGATATGGATGCTCGCCAGATCATCCAGCTGGGCGGAAATATCACCAAGGGTCTTGGCGCCGGTGCCAACCCGGAAGTGGGTCGTCAGTCGGCTCTCGAAGATCGCGACCGCATCGCCGAAGCTCTGCAGGGTGCTGACATGGTCTTCATTACCGCTGGTATGGGCGGTGGAACCGGGACCGGTGCCGCGCCTATCGTGGCCGAAGTGGCTCGGGAGCTCGGCATCCTGACGGTTGCTGTGGTCACCAAACCCTTCATGTTCGAGGGCGGCAAGCGGATGAGTGTCGCCGAGGCCGGTTTGCAGGAACTCGAGGAAAGCGTCGACTCACTGATCACCATTCCCAACGAGAAGCTGCTGGCGGTGATGGGCAAGAAAACCAGCCTGCTGGATGCTTTCGCAGCCGCCAATGACGTGCTGCTGGGTGCTGTTCAGGGCATCGCTGACCTGATTACCCGCAACGGCATGATCAACGTCGACTTCGCCGACGTGAAAACCGTGATGTCCGAAATGGGCATGGCAATGATGGGTACGGCTCGGGCCACCGGCGAAAACCGTGCGCGCGAAGCGGCCGAAGCCGCGGTACGCAGCCCGCTGCTGGAAGACATCAATTTGCAGGGCGCCAAGGGTATCCTGGTCAATATCACGGCAGGCATGGATCTCAACCTGGGCGAGTTTTCCGAGGTTGGCGATATCGTGCGCGAATTTGCGTCCGATTCCGCGACGGTTGTCGTGGGCACTGTCATTGATCCTGAAATGACCGACGAGCTGAAGGTAACCGTTGTGGCTACCGGCCTCGGTGGTGATCGTGGTGAGAAGCCGACCAAGGTGGTGGACAACACCCGTACCCTGGATGGCAAGACCGATTACAACCAGCTGGATCGGCCGGCAGTGCTGCGTCGTCGTGCAGTGTCGAACGGTAACGTGGCGATCGATCAGAGCAAAGAAAGCGAGGAGCAGGGCGTGGACTATCTCGATATTCCCGCATTCCTTCGTCGCCAGGCTGATTGATAATCTGTCGCACTTGAGGTTTGGCCTGAATAGCGTGGGATCCATTTCGCGATTCTGAGCGAAAAATGGAACCGCACAGGCGAAAACTGCGTGCGCTGAGTGCCGATTGTTGGCTTTGTGTAAATCCGGGGCCGGTGGGTCCTGGTTAAATGGTACTCAGTCTTATTTTCTGGTATTCTCCGGGCGGATTTTTGCCCAGAATATCGCCATTTTGTGACGGAATGATGAACCGATGATCAGACAACGGACACTCAAAAACACCATCCGGGCTACCGGCGTGGGCCTGCATTCGGGGGAAAAGGTGTACCTGACGCTCAAGCCGGCACCGGTTGACTCAGGCATCATCTTCCGCCGTACCGATCTGGACCCGATGGTCGAGATCCGTGCCTGTGCGGAGAATGTGGGTGAGACCATGCTGTCCACGACGCTGGTAAAAGACGGTGTCCGTGTGGCAACAGTAGAGCATCTGCTGTCGGCCATGGCTGGTCTCGGTATCGATAACTGCTTTGTGGAATTGAGCGCTTCTGAAGTGCCGATCATGGATGGCTCCGCCGGACCGTTCGTGTTCCTGCTTCAGTCCGCCGGTATTGCCGAGCAGGAAGCTGCCAAGCGCTTCATTCGCATCAAGCGTGAAGTCAGCGTGGAAGAAGGCGACAAGAAAGCGACGTTCATGCCGTTCGAAGGCTTCAAGGTCAGCTTTGGAATCGACTTCGACCATCCTGTTTTCAAGGGACGGGCGCAGACTGCCACCGTGGACTTTTCCAGCACGTCGTTCGTGAAGGAAGTGTCCCGGGCGCGCACCTTCGGCTTCATGCGCGATATCGAGAAGCTTCGGGCAATGAATCTTGCTCTGGGCGGGTCTGTCGACAATGCCATCGTGGTCGATGACTACAAGATCCTCAATGAGGACGGTCTTCGTTACGACGATGAGTTCGTCAAGCACAAGGTGCTCGACGCCATTGGCGATCTGTACCTGCTGGGCAACAGCCTGATCGGCGAATTCCACGGCGTGAAATCCGGTCACGATCTGAATAACAAGCTGCTTCGCAAACTCAGGGCAGAAGAGGATGCGTGGGAAGTAGTGACCTTCGATGATGAAGCCACAGCTCCCATCTCCTATATGAAGCCCGTCCTTGCGGCGCAGGGCTGAGGCGGGAAGCCTCAGTCCCTGACGTGGCTTGCGAGTTTTTCGAGAACCTCGCGTAAAGCTTTATCCTTCGTGTGCCCGGCTTCTTCCTCTAGGAGCCGGGCATTTTCTTTACTCAAAGGCTGTTTCCTGGCCTTTCGATGCTCCAGGAACCTTGGCGGCGCAACTTTGACCTTGAGTTTCCAGACGAAACGGAACAACTCCTGGTGTCGAACGTTTTCCATGATCTCGTGCTGACGGAAGCGGATCTGGCTCGCCCTTGAACTGTTTTCTGCCGAAAGCACCAGCTCTCCCTCCTCGCAACTCAGAAATCGGACACCGGCTCTCAGGTCCTCCGGCAGTGCCTCCAGAATCTGGCATTCGGCACGGCGATGCAGCTCCGCCCGGGCAAACAGGGATTTGAGAGCAGGGGATCCCTCAAATTTGTCAAAGCTCATTTTTTGCTCACTTTTTGTCCGTCCTGTCGTGTTTTTGCTCGACGCTCAGGTTAACGATTGGTTACACTTCGGCACGGTTTGTGCGTAGTGCCGGTATGTCATTCGTTCTACATTGACAGTATCGTGTATGTCCAGCGGGCGCTACGATCATTTGACACGTAGCTGTTGCCAGGGATCGGCAGCCCTTCGGAGATTCCGGGTCGCAACACTACAGGATCAGGCGTGCGACTCCCCGATGAAAACATCAGAAGACACTATGAACATTATCCTCGTTGGCAAGCACCACGGTAAATCCCGGGTGTTGGCCCTGAACGGTAAACTGGCAGTTGGATTGGGCGGGCTCGCGCTGGGTTTGCTGATCGCTGCCGGCTGGGGAGGGTACCAGGCCGCGGTAAGTCAGGCCGAGGCAGCCCAACCGACGCCCTCCGAGTTGGTCGAGCATTGGCAGTCGAAGCTCAGTGACCAGAAGCAGGAGCTTGCCCGGGTCCGTGAGAACGCCCAACAGCAGATTGATGCGCTGACACTCCGCCTTGGCGAAATGCAGGGGCGTCTGCTGCGCCTGGATGCCCTGGGGCAGAGGTTTGTCGAGTCCGGGCTGGTGGCCAGCGAGGAGTTCGATTTCAGTGAGCCGCCGGCGGTAGGTGGCCCGGAAAGTCCCTCGCTCAAGGATTCCTACTCTATTCCGGCGCTGACCGACATGATCGACCGGCTGGACAACCAGCTTTCCGATCGGGAGCAGCAATTGCGGTTGCTGGACAAACTGGCCTCGCGTAAGAAGATCGAGGACGAACGGTATGTCGAGGGGCGTCCGATCACCTGGGGTTGGCTGTCATCCAACTATGGGTATCGTACCGATCCGTTTAACGGCAAGCGTGCCTGGCACGATGGTGTGGATCTGGCCGGCAAGGAAGGCAGTGACATTATCGCAGTCGCCGCTGGTGTCGTGACCTGGGCGGGTGACCGTTATGGTTACGGCAATCTGGTGGAAATCGACCACGGCGATGGCCTGACCACACGTTATGGGCATTGCAAGGAAGTGGAGGTCAAGGTCGGTGATGTTGTCCAGAAAGGGCAGGTTATCGGTCTGATGGGCAGCACCGGCCGGTCGACAGGCCCCCATGTGCATTTTGAAGTGCGGAAAAACGGTCGTTCCACCGATCCGAGCAAGTATATCGCCCGGGCCGATCACTGATCGGCCCGGCTCCTTCGCCCTCCCGACATTCGCGCGGCACAGGGCAGTTTTGGCCCGTAGATGGGCAAGTCGTTGGCATTCCATGAGTTATAACATCGCACTTGAGATGTGCGCCTTTTGTCCTGTCGGAAAATAAGGTTAGAATGCCGGCTTCCTTCGTTTAATTAAAGAAGCAGTGGTCTATGTTCACAAAGCTTGCAACCAAGATGTTCGGCAGTAAAAATTCCCGTGAAATCAAGAGGATGCGAAAGTCCGTCGCGCGCATCAATGAACTTGAAGAGCAGTTCGGGAATTTCTCCGATACAGAGTTGCAAGGAAAGACCGCTGAGTTTCAGCGTCGAATTGCCGACGGTGAGAACCTGGATGCCATCCTGCCCGAGGCATTCGCCACAGTCCGGGAAGCCAGTCGCCGGGTCATGGGCATGCGGCATTACGATGTCCAGTTAATCGGTGGTATCACCCTGCATGAAGGGCGTATCGCCGAGATGAAGACCGGGGAAGGTAAGACCCTGGTGGCGACCGCTTCGGTTTACCTCAACGCATTGGCGGGGAAAGGCGTCCATGTGGTGACCGTAAACGACTACCTGGCACGCCGTGACGCGGAATGGATGGGCAAACTCTACCGCTTCCTGGGACTCCAGGTGGGTGTGGTGGTCGCCGGGCAGTCGCCCGAAGAGAAACGAGCGGCCTACCAGGCGGATATCACCTACGGTACCAACAACGAATTCGGTTTTGACTACCTTCGCGACAACATGGCGTTCAGCACCGACGACAAGGTGCAGCGCGGTCTGAACTACGCGATCGTGGATGAGGTAGATTCCATCCTGATTGACGAGGCCCGGACTCCGCTGATCATTTCCGGTGCGGCCGAGGACAGCTCCAAACTTTACCAGGCGATCAATGCCCTGGTGCCGAATCTGAACAAGGGCGAGGCTCCGGAGGACGGTGAGCCCACAGGCGACTTCACCATCGATGAGAAAACCCGCCAGGTAGAGCTGACAGAGGCGGGACACGAGAAGGTGGAAGAACTGTTGCTCAGCCGAGGTCTGCTGAATGAGGGCGAGAGCCTTTATTCCGCGTCCAATCTCAGCCTTCTGCATCACGTCCACTCCGCGCTCCGTGCTCACCACCTGTTCCAGAAAGATGTGGATTACATCGTCCAGGGTGATCAGGTGGTCATTGTTGACGAACACACCGGCCGGACCATGCCGGGTCGTCGTTGGAGCGAAGGCCTTCACCAGGCCATCGAGGCCAAAGAGGGTGTGAAGATCCAGGCCGAAAGCCAGACACTGGCTTCCACCACCTTCCAGAACTATTTCCGTCTTTACGACAAGCTGGCGGGCATGACCGGTACCGCGGATACCGAGGCGTTCGAATTCCGGGAAATCTACGGACTGGACGTGGTGGTGATTCCGCCCAACAAGCCGATCCAGCGGATTGATTACAACGACCTGGTCTACCTGACCCAGGAAGAAAAATTCCACGCCATTATTGATGAAATCAAGGATGTGACGGCGGAAGGTCGCCCGATCCTCGTGGGCACAGCCTCGATCGAAGCGTCCGAGCTTTTGTCCATGCTCCTGAAAAAGGCGCGGATTGATCACAAGATCCTGAACGCCAAGCAGCACGAATCGGAAGCTCTGATTGTTGCCCAGGCGGGCCGGCCGGGAGCGGTCACCATTGCCACCAACATGGCGGGACGTGGTACCGATATCGTCCTTGGCGGTAACTGGGAGTTCGAAGCCGCAGCGATGGAGAATCCCTCCGACGAGGACGTTGCACGACTGAAGGCGGAATGGACCGAGCGTCATAATCAGGTCCTCGAAGCGGGCGGCCTGCATATCGTCGGCACCGAGCGCCATGAATCCCGCCGGATCGATAACCAGCTGCGTGGCCGCGCCGGTCGTCAGGGGGATCCGGGTTCTTCACGCTTCTTCCTCTCGCTGGAAGACAACCTCATGCGGATTTTTGCCCCGGACCGGGTGAAGAGCCTCATGCAGGCCATGGGCATGAAGAAGGGCGAAGCCATCGAGCACCGGATGGTGACCAATGCCATCGAAAAGTCGCAGCGTAAGGTCGAGGGTCGCAACTTCGACATGCGTAAGACCCTGCTCGAGTACGATGACGTAGCTAACGACCAGCGTACCGTGATCTACGATCAGCGTAACGAAGTCATGTCGTCTGACGACATTTCCGATATGGTCAAAACCATTCGTGAAGATGTGGTCAATGAGGTGATCAGCGAGTACATCCCGCCCCAGAGCATGCCCGAGCAGTGGGACGTATCCGGCCTGGAAGCCCAGCTGCAGTCCGAAATGGCGATCGACCTGCCGATTCAGCAATGGCTTTCCGAAGACAGCAAGCTCTACGAAGAAAGCCTGCGGGAGAAGATTCTGGCCGAGGTGGTGGCCGCCTACGACGCCAAGGAGGAGATTGCCGGGCCGGAGGCAATGCGCAAGTTCGAGAAGCAGGTCTTCCTGCAGGTTCTCGACACACTCTGGAAAGAGCATCTCTCCAATATGGATCACCTGCGTCGCGGGATCCATCTTCGTGGCTACGCCCAGAAGAACCCCAAGCAGGAATACAAGCGCGAGGCCTTCAACCTGTTTGAGGACATGCTTGAGACCATGAAGCGGGATGTGACCCGTATCCTCTGTCACGTCCGGGTTCAGACTCCGGAAGAGATGGAAGAGGTCGAGCGTCGTCGGAAAGAGGAACTTGAGAGAGAGCTTGCGCGCGCCCGTCTGCGCCATGATGAAACCAGCGCCACGGCGGAAAGCGAGAACGAGCTGGCCGGTGAGGGGCGTGAGCAGGGCGCCACTCCGGAGACCTTCGTTCGCCAGGAGCGCAAGGTCGGACGCAATGAACCCTGTCCCTGCGGGTCCGGCAAGAAGTACAAGCAGTGCTGCGGCAAGGTTAGCTGACGCCAAGGCACGATCAGACAGCTGCATTGGCCCGCAACCCGGTTTCAACCGGGCTGCGGGTTTTTGCGTTATAAACGTTTTGTATCCGTATTCAGAGAAGGAGATGCGCCATGGCGGTAGGTCCAGGTACCCTGCCTGAGTTTTTCCCGGTTGCGGGAGTCCGGTTGGGCATTGCCAGCGCCGGTATCAAAAAGCCGGGCCGAAAGGATCTGGTGGTGTTCGAGCTCGCTCCTGGAAGCCGGGTGGCCGGAATTTTTACCCGTAACCAGTTCTGTGCGGCACCGGTGACCCTCAGCCGTCGTCATCTGTCTCTGGTCTCGCCCCGCTACCTGCTGATCAATACCGGCAATGCCAACGCCGGAACCGGCGCGCAGGGCATGGAAGACGCGATTGCCTGCTGTCAGGCCCTGGCCGATCAGGCCGGCATCAGCCCGGAGGAGGTCCTGCCGTTCTCCACCGGCGTGATTGGTGAACCCCTGCCCGTTACAAAAATCGTCAATGCTCTGCCGCAGGCGATGGAGGGTGTGTCGGAGGATCGCTGGGCGGAAGCGGCCAGCGGCATCATGACAACCGATACCCGTCCGAAAGGGGCAACTCGCCAGGTGGAGGTGAACGGGCACACGGTCACGATCTCCGGAATCAGTAAAGGCGCGGGGATGATTCGTCCGAACATGGCGACCATGCTGGGTTTCATCGCCACAGATGCGCTCATCGCGCCGGATCTCCTGCAGTCCCTGGCTTCTGGCCTTGGCGAGAAATCCTTCAACCGGATCACGATTGATGGCGATACATCCACCAACGATGCCTGTATGTTGATGGCGTCCGGCCAGTATGGCGGCCCGGAAATAACCGCTGACTGCGCGGATCTGCCAGCATTGCGGGATGCGCTGGAGCAGGTTTATCTGGAACTGGCTCATGCGATTGTGCGCGATGGCGAGGGTGCCACCAAGTTCGTGACCATTGATGTGAGCGGTGCGGCCAGTCAGCAGGAGGCGCTGGATGTGGCCTACACGGTTGCCCATTCGCCACTGGTGAAAACGGCCCTTTATGCCTCTGATCCGAACTGGGGCCGGATTCTGGCAGCCGTGGGACGAGCCGGGGTTTCCGGTCTGGATCTCAACGCTCTGGAAATCTATCTGGGCGACGTTTGTCTGGTGCGACATGGCGGCCGGGCCGACGACTATTCCGAGGAGCGGGGGCAGGCGGTGATGGATCGCGAAGAAATTACCATTGCCATCGATCTCAAGCGGGGCGAGGTCCGTGAAACGGTGTGGACCTGCGATTTTTCCCATGATTACGTCACCATCAATGCGGAATACCGGACCTGACATGACGAAAGCCAGTTCGTCCGGGCGCGAGGTCCATGTGGCGGTTGCCGTTATCGAGCGGCGTGGTCGAATACTGATTGCGCGCCGACCGGATCACGCCCACCAGGGCGGTCTGCTGGAGTTTCCCGGGGGGAAGGTCGAGCCAGGAGAGACGGTTCAGACGGCCCTGATCCGGGAAATCGCAGAGGAAACGGGCCTGAAGGTCCCGGAAGACTCCCTGACACCGGTCATCGGGATCCGTCACAACTATGGTGACAAGCGGGTCTTTCTGGACGTGTGGCACACCCGGGATGCCATTGGCGAGGCCGAGGGCCGGGAAGGCCAGCCTGTTGACTGGCTCACTCCCGCGGAACTACGGGATGATCAGTTCCCGGCTGCCAATCGGCCCATTATCCGGGCCCTGCGCCTCCCGCCTTTTCTGGCGATCAGTGGCCCATTCACTGATCCGGGCAACGGGTTGGAGATACTTGAAAACAGTCTGGATAGGTTCAACCCCGGTGGGCCGGCCATGGTGGTGCTGCGTGCGCCCGGTTTGAGCGAGCATGCCTACCTTGCGTTTGCCGAGCAGGCCGTCGGACGTTGTCGTGAACTCGGACACCTGCCACTGCTTCATGGCCCATCCGGACGTTATACCCGAATGCCGTCGGCGGCCGGAATTCACCTTCCCTGGCGGGAGGCTGAGACCCTCGAGTCGCGCCCGGTGCCGGTCTCTGTCTGGTTCGGCGTTTCCTGCCACGACGAAGCGCAGCTGGCTCATGCCGCAGCCCTCGGCGCGGATTTCGCCACCCTTGGCCCGGTCTTGCCGACAGACAGTCATCCTGGCCGGCCGGCCCTTGGCTGGCCCCGGTTCCAGTCACTGGTTGCCAGTGCCACGCTGCCGGTCTACGGACTCGGAGGCCTCGGGCCGGAAGATGTGCTCCGGGCCCGAGAGCTTGGCGGTCAGGGTGTCGCCGGGATCCGGTACTGGTGGCGTGAATCCGATTGATATCAAGGCCTGAACCCCGAGTTCCGTTACACTGGACATCACTGTCCTGTCATTTCCTGAATGCCAATCTGGAGGCACCATGAGTCAACTGACCCATCTCGACGACAAGGGCGAAGCCCGAATGGTGGATGTCACCGATAAGGCTGTTACGGAGCGGGAAGCCCGGGCTGAAGCCACGATTCGTATGGCGCCGGAAACCCTGAGGATGATTATCGAAGGCGAGCACCCCAAGGGTGATGTCTTTGCAACGGCCCGGATCGCCGGCATCATGGCTGCGAAAAAGACCCACGAGCTGATTCCCCTCTGCCACAGCCTGAACCTCACGTCCGTGAAAGTCGAACTGGCGCCTGGCGATGACGGCGCGTCGGTACATATCCTGACCCGCTGCAAACTCTCCGGACAGACGGGGGTGGAGATGGAGGCGTTGACTGCGGCCAGCGTCGCGGCCCTGACGCTCTACGATATGTGCAAGGCGGTCGACCGCGGCATGACGGTGGACGGTGTGCGTTTGCTGGAGAAAAAAGGGGGGCGTAGCGGACATTGGGTCGTCAGTCCGTGATCCGGGATTCCCGATCCCGCGTACCAAGCCCTGCATTGATCGGCGCCGCGGAACTCTACTGGCCGGGACTACGCCAAATTGGCGGCTCCGTGGTAGAATGCGCGCCCCGATTGACTGAACCACGAGGATAGACTGTGGCTGTTCGTTACATCCAGACCTGCCGGCTACCGACCCCGTTCGGGGTGTTTGATATGCACGGTTTCGAGGAACCGGATACCGGTAAGGAGCATATCGCCCTGACCCTGGGCGATCTGGAGAGTGACGAGCCGATGCTGGCCCGGACCCATTCCGAGTGCCTGACCGGCGATGCCCTGTATAGCATGCGATGCGACTGTGGTTATCAACTGGAAGAGGCCTTGCGAAGTATTGCCCGGGAAGGCCGGGGTGTTCTGCTCTACCTTCGCCAGGAAGGTCGCGGTATCGGGTTGCTTAACAAGATCCGGGCCTATCATCTGCAGGATCAGGGGGCCGACACCGTGGAGGCCAATGAGAAACTCGGATTTGCCGCCGACCTGCGAGACTACAGCATGTGTCGGGATATGCTGGAGCATCTCGGGATTCGAAGCCTCAGGCTGATGACGAATAATCCCAGGAAGGTGAAAGCCCTGGAGTCATACGGTATCAATATCGCCCAGCGGGTCCCGCTGCATGTCGGTCGTAACCCGCACAATGAAAATTACCTGAACACCAAACAGAGCAAGCTCGGCCACTGGCTGGAAACGCATCAGGACGATGACCCTGAGTGACCGGGATTGACGGCTCAGACCTTATCAAAAAAGCCCGCACTCAGTGCGGGCTTTTTTGATGGGAGGCTGATTACTTCACGGCCTTGAGCCGGACGTGTTGAAGTCGCTTGGCGATTCGTTCACGGATGCCCTCTGCATCCAGGCCGCAATCCGAGAGCAACTCGGTGTGTTTTCCGTGGTCGATAAACGTGTCCGGCAAGCCCAGTTGCAGAACAGGCTGAGAAACCTCCCGGCTGTTCAGGAACTCGGTCACGGCGCTGCCCGCACCACCGGCGACGACATTTTCCTCGAGCGTCACCAGCAGGTCATGCTGCTCGGCCAGCTCAAGGACCAGTGCTTCGTCCAAGGGTTTGACGAATCGCATGTCCGCTACGGTGGCGTCGAGAGCCTCGGCGGCCTCCAGCGCAGGGGCCAACAGCGTGCCGAAGTTGAGAATGGCAACGGTGGTGCCGTCCCGCACCCGACGGCCCTTGCCCAGCGGGAGAGGGGCAAGGGTCGGTTCTATCTCGGCGCCGGGCCCGGTTCCGCGGGGGTAACGGACAGCGGCTGGACCTTCGAACAACATGCCGGTATGGAGCATCTGCCGGGTTTCATTTTCGTCCGACGGCGTCATGACCACCATGTTCGGAATGCATCGCAGATAGGAAATATCGAATGCGCCGGCATGGGTGGGTCCGTCCTCACCCACCAGGCCCGCACGATCGATTGCAAACAGAACGTCGAGGTTCTGGATCGCCACGTCATGAATCAGCTGGTCGTAGCCGCGCTGGAGGAACGTGGAATAGATGGCAACCACGGGTTTGGCTCCGTCGCAGGCCAGCCCTGCGGCGAGGGTGACCGAGTGTTGCTCGGCGATGGCGACGTCGAAGTAGCGGTCCGGGAAACGCTGTGAAAAGGCCAGCAGATCCGAGCCCTCACACATCGCCGGCGTAATACCGACAATCCGTTCGTCCTGTTCCGCCGCGTCGCAAAGCCACTGGCCAAACACATTGGCGTATTTGGGGCGTGACGGCGTGCTCTTGACCGGCTCTGGCCGGGTTGGTGGCACCGGTTCGATCTTGTTGATGGCATGGTAGCCGATCGGATCGGCTTCGGCCGGAGCAAACCCCTTACCCTTGGTGGTAACCACGTGCAGGAACTGGGGACCATCCAGCTCACGGATGTTTTCCAGCGTTTCCACCAGCAGGGGCAGATCATGACCGTCGATCGGTCCGATGTAGTTGAAACCGAGTTCTTCGAACAGCGTTCCCGGAGCGATCATGCCCTTGAAATGCTCTTCGGTCTTCTTCGCCAGTGCCATCAGGTGCGGCGCACCCTGAAGCACCTTCTTGCTGCCATCCCGAACCTGGTTGTAGGTCCGGCTGGAGAGGAGCTTGGCAAAATAGTTGGACAGCCCGCCCACGTTCCGGGAAATGGACATGTCATTGTCATTGAGTACCACCAGCATATTGGCGTGCAGGTGGCCCGCGTGATTCAACGCTTCGAACGCCATGCCGGCGGTCATGGCGCCATCGCCGATGACGGCTATGCTCTTGCGACCGGTATTCTGCATGCGGGCCGCGATGGCCATGCCCAGGGCTGCGCTGATGGACGTGCTCGAATGCCCCACGCCAAAGGTGTCGTATTCGCTCTCGGCCCTTTTCGGAAAGCCGGCCAGCCCACCTTTCCTGCGGATGGTGCCCATCTGTTCCCGGCGTCCGGTCAGGATCTTGTGAGGATAGGCCTGATGGCCGACGTCCCACACCAGGCGGTCTTCCGGGGTGTTGAATACGTAGTGCAGGGCCACGGTCAGTTCCAGAACGCCGAGTCCCGCACCGAAATGGCCACCGGTCTGGCCGACCGACCAAAGCAGAAAGGCCCGGAGTTCACGGGCCAGCTGGGTCAGCTGCTCTGCCGGCAGCTCACGCAACTGCGCCGGTACCTCGATCCGGTCCAGCAGCGGCGTGTTCGGCCGCTGCAAGGGAATTTCCCTGAATGTGTATGTATCCTGCATTTGCTCGGGTCTTTTGGGGTCGTCCAATGAGTTCAAGAATCAGTACCGCAAGTGTGCGCCTTTGGCGCCGGGTGGTTCAATGGGTTCGTGCCACCACAAAGTCCGCCATCGCTCTCAGTGGGTCCGCCTCCGGCCCGAACGCCCGCAGGCTTTCGTGGGCGTCGGACAGCAGGTCCGCCAGGTGGCGGCGGGCGCCTTCCTGCCCCAGCAGCGCCGGGTAGGTCGGTTTTGCGCGTGCCTCGTCGGAGCCCTGGGGTTTGCCGATGACCTCAGTCGCTCCCTCGATGTCCAGAAGGTCATCCTGAACCTGAAACGCCAGCCCGAGTGATTTCGCGAAGGCGGTGAGGGCGTCGAGCGCTCGCTCGTCCAATTCTGGGGAAACCAGCGCCCCCATGCGAACACTGGCCTGAATAAGCGCTCCGGTCTTGTGGCGATGCATGGTTTCAAGCTGGGCCAGGGTCAGTGTTCGACCCACCGACTCGAGGTCGATCGCCTGGCCGCCAACCATACCCCGGTGACCGGCGGCGGCCGCCAGTTCGCCGATCATGGCTAGCCGAGCGTCGGAGCCCAGCGTGGCGCTCTCTGACAGCATGCCGAACGCCAGGGCCTGCAGGGCGTCACCGGCAAGAATCGCGGTGGCCTCGTCAAAGGCGATATGGGTCGTGGGGCGCCCGCGCCGAAGCTCATCGTCATCCATGGCCGGCAGGTCATCGTGGATCAGCGAGTATGCGTGTATGAGTTCTACCGCACACGCCGGCACCAGCGCCGACTCAAAGGAACCACCAACGGCCTTGGCGGCCGCCAGGCAGAGCGCTGGCCGGATTCGTTTGCCGCCACCAAGCACGCTGTAGCGCATGGCCTCCTGAAGCCGTTCCGATGCGGCATTCCGGTCGATACAGCGATCCAGCTCGGCATCAACCCGGTCACGGCAACTGTCGAGGAAGCGAGTGGCGTCCAGGGTCTGTTCGCTCATCAGTCAGCGTCATCCGCAGAGAAGGGGCGGGTTTCCAGAGTGCCGTCGCTGTTCTCGACCAGCTGATCGACTCGTTGTTCGGCACTTTTCAGCGCCTGCTGGCACTCCCTGGTCAGTTTGACCCCGCGCTCGAAGGCAGTCAGAGACTGCTCCAGCGACAACTCGCCCTGTTCCAGATCCCGGACCAGCTTTTCCAGCTCATCCAGTGATTTTTCGAAGTCGGCAAGGGATGTGGTGTCTTTTTCACCGGCCATCAGGCCCTCCGGTCGGGTGCAGAATTTCGCGGATTATATCAGAGCCGGAACGCTATCGCTGCCAGTCAAAGCGTTGGCAGCCGCCTTTTGCCGCGCCTGGTCCCCAATTCTGTTCGGTCACCCGGATATTCCCGCTGCGGGAGACGGTAACGACGGTCGTGGCCCGGGTGCCGTAGTCGTCGCCCACGATAAACGGGGACGACAGGAAGCGTTCCGTGGCAAGACCAACCCCGGTGTCCGGGAGAAAGCGGTCCGGCGCAGGCTCGGAATCCTGGAGTTGCGCAATCAGTTGCTGATGAAGCGCGTCTGCGTCTTCATTGGCGGTTTCCACAATCCGGTCCACGGCCTGTCGCAGCCTTAGCAGTTTGGGCCAGGGTGTCTGCAGCAGATGATTACTCAGGCCGTAGGTGCCCCGGTGCAGGTGCCGGCCGGGGTGCGCGTCCCGGTTGCTGAAATACCAGCCGCTCTGCGGATTCAGGTGAATCAGGTTGAAGCCGGCATAGCGGTCGGGATCACTTGCCAGCGAGCGGAACAGCTCTGAATGCGGCTCTGCCAGCGCCCTCAGTGGAAGTTCGCCGCGGGTGGATCGCCCCGCCTCCGGCGTGCCCTCACGTACGTTGGTTACCGCCGATACGGCTCCATCCGGGGTAATCGCCAGCCAGGTTCCTCCGGCCTGACGATCGCGCCCGGCAAGAATCCGCAGCCCCGAGTCTGATGTCCACCAGGCCATCGGATCTGTCGGGCGATGAAAGAATTCGTCCCGGTTGGCGGCCACCACGAGTGGAAAATGGGGGCTCTGGCCCAGGCAGAATGCGATCAGACACATGAACGGAGTCGACTCCAGAGAACGTGAGGTTGGGGAATGAACTTGCCACGAACGGTGTGTATCATACCAGCCTTGTTTTCTTCTGGGCGTATATGACGATGACCCTGGTAACCGTATTCGCATTGTACATGGCGCTTGGCGCACTGGCCGGGATCATGGCGGGCCTGTTCGGCATCGGGGGCGGCCTGATTATTGTGCCGGTCCTCATCTTCAGTTTCGGTGTGCAGGGGGTCAGCCCGGACGTTGCAGCGCATCTGGCTGTCGGTACCTCGCTGGCGACCATCGTCTTCACATCGCTCTCGTCAATCCGCTCCCATCACAAGCATGGCGCGGTGCGCTGGGATATCTTCCGGCCCATGACCGTTGGCATCGTTCTGGGTGCGATCGCCGGGGCCTGGACGGCCGCCTTCCTCAGTGGCCGCGCGCTACAGTTGATTATCGGCGTGTTTGCCATCCTGGTGGCGCTGAAAATGTACCTGGAAGTGAACCCGAAGCCCTCCCGCGACATCCCGGGAGCGGGCGGGCTTGGAGCCGCTGGTGTCGGCATCGGCTGGGCCTCTGCCATCTTCGGCATCGGCGGCGGTACGCTGACGGTGCCCTACCTGAGCTGGTGTAACGTGCGTATGCAGAACGCTGTCGGTACCTCTGCTGCCTGTGGGCTGCCGATCGCCCTGTCCGGGGCGCTGGGCAACGTCTGGACCGGCTGGCAGGATCCGAACCTGCCGGACTACAGCGTCGGATTCATTTATCTGCCGGCGCTGGTTGGTATTATCCTCACCAGCGTGCTCTTCGCACGGGTGGGCGCAAATCTTGCCCACCGCCTGAATGCCAGAATTCTCAAACGTATTTTTGCCACCGTGCTCCTGATCGTGGGGCTCCGTTTCCTCCTGAGTTGACAGGTCTCTGATGATCAAATATCCGCAGTTCGATCCCATTGCCGTCTCCATCGGCCCGCTGAAGATCCACTGGTACGGGTTGATGTATCTGCTTGGCTTCCTGGCCGGCTGGTGGCTCGGGCGGTTACGTACCCGAAAGCCCTGGTCTCCGATCAACGAAGAACAGATGGGGGACCTCCTGTTTTATCTGGCACTCGGCGTGATTCTCGGTGGCCGTGTGGGCTATGTCCTGTTCTACAATTTCGACCTGTTCCTCGCGGATCCGCTCTGGTTGTTCCGGGTCTGGGAAGGCGGGATGTCGTTCCACGGCGGGCTGCTCGGGGTGATGCTCGCCATGTGGTGGTATGGCCGCAAGGTCGATGCCGGATTCTGGCGCATTGCCGATTTCGTCGCGCCACTCGTCCCTATCGGCCTCGGCGCGGGCCGGATCGGCAACTTTATCAACGGCGAGCTCTGGGGCAAGCCCACGGATGTACCCTGGGCGATGGTCTTCCCCAAGGCGCCGGACGCCCTGGCAAGACATCCATCCCAGCTCTATCAGTTCGCGCTTGAAGGGGTCGCCCTGTTCCTCATCCTCTGGTGGTTCTCCGCCAAGCCAAGGCCCCGGATGGCGGTATCGGGTCTCTTCCTGCTTTGCTACGGCATCTTCCGTTTTCTCGTGGAGTTCGTCCGGCAGCCGGATCCCCAGCTCGGATACCTGGCCTTCAACTGGCTGACCATGGGGCAGGTACTGTCGTCACCAATGATCCTCGCCGGCGCCATTCTCATTGCTATCGCTTACCGGAGACATTCGGCATGAAAGCCTACCTTGACCTGATGCAAGACGTTGTCGATAACGGTTTCGACAAGGGCGATCGCACCGGTGTGGGGACCCGCTCGGTGTTCGGGCGTCAGCTGCGCTTCAATCTGCAGGAGGGTTTTCCTCTGGTGACGACCAAGAAAGTCCACCTGAGGAGCATCATCTACGAGCTGCTGTGGTTCCTCCGTGGATCGACGGATAACAACTGGCTGAAAGATCGGAAAGTGTCCATCTGGAACGAGTGGGCACTGGAAAACGGAGACCTGGGTCCGATCTACGGCAAACAGTGGCGAAGCTGGCAGTGTCCGGATGGCCGGGTGGTGGATCAGATCAGCGAGGTAATCGACCAGATCCGCAACAAGCCCAATTCCCGGCGCCTGATCGTCTCCGCCTGGAACCCGGCGGAACTGCCGGACGAGTCCATCAGTCCACAGGACAATGTCCGCGAAGGCCGGATGGCACTGGCTCCGTGCCATTGCCTGTTCCAGTTCTACGTGGCCGACGGCAAACTCTCCTGTCAGCTGTACCAGCGCAGTGCCGATCTGTTCCTCGGTGTGCCCTTCAATATTGCCTCCTATGCCTTGCTGACCCACATGATCGCCCAGCAGTGTGACCTTGGTGTGGGGGAATTTGTGCACACCTTTGGCGACTGCCATCTCTACCAGAATCATCTGACCGACGACATCGTCTTCGAGCAGCTCAAGCGCGAGCCGCGGTCGTTGCCGAAACTGATCATCAAGCGCAAGCCCGAGAGCATCTTTGACTACGAACTCGAGGACTTCGAGTTCGAGGGTTATGAGCCGTATCCTGGGATCAAGGCGCCCATTGCGATCTGATGCGGAATGGCGGGAAGTGAACGGGCGGGCAGGGTTTTCCGAAAAACGCCTCAAGACGTCCTGTGCGGCTTGGGCTCCGCCATCCATGGCTCCGCACATTTTCGGAAAACCCTGCCCGCCCGTTCACCCGATCTTTGAGTAATCGCTACCCCGCGGTTTCTGTAAAACTTCAAGAACTACAAACTCCCGGAGTCAGGTTGTGATGGGGGGAGGCAGGCAGCCAAAACTGTGCGGAGCCACGGATGGCTCCGCTCAAGCGTCACATGGACGTGCTCGAGCGGGTTTTGGCTGCCTGCCTCCTCTCATCACAGCCGCCGTAATCTAGAGGACCGGAGATGAGAACAGCTCTGATCGTGGCCATGTCCCGAAACCGGGTCATCGGCCGGAACAACAAGTTGCCATGGTATCTCCCCGGCGACCTGCGTTACTTCAAGCAGGCGACCATGGGCAAACCCATCATCATGGGGCGCAAAACCTGGGATTCCATCGGGCGGCCGCTGCCGGGCCGGATGAATGTGGTGATCTCCCGTAATCCGGACTGGGAGGCCCCGGCTGGTACCGTTGCCGCCGCGTCGCTGGATGACGCGCTGGTGAAAGCGAAAGCCCAGGCTGAGCTGGAAGGGGGAGACGAGGTGATGATCATCGGGGGTGGGCAAATTTACGCCGAGGCGTTGCCGCTGGTCGACCGCATCTACATTACCCAGGTCCACGCTGAGGTGGACGGGGATGCGTTCTTTCCGGAAGTGAACTGGGATGAGTGGGAGGAAATCGGACGGGAGGATTTCTCCGCGTCCGATAACAACCCATACGACTACAGTTTCGTCGTTTATCAGCGCCGCGCCGTTTAGCGGGCGGGACGCTTGCTCGGGGGCTTGCCGCCTTTGCCGGCGGGCTTGCCCTTCGGGCCACCTTTTCGGTGGCCGGGCTTGGCGTCTTTCTTGAACCCCTTGCCGGGGCCCTTGCGGAAGCTCTTCTTGCCCGGAGGCGGGCCCTTGCGATCACGGCGGGGCGCTGTGGAAATCTCCGGCAGGGCTTCCGGTGTTTCCAGCGGCAATGCGCCCGGCTGGGCCATTTCCATCCAGCATGCCATGGCACCGGCGATCATTGCCATGTCCATATCGTTGCGCTCGGCAATCTCATCCAATAATGCCATCGCCTTGGGCAACTTGCCGTCTTCGGCGAACGCCAGCAACTGGGTCTCGAACTGTTGTACCCGCATCTTCTGGAGATCCGCGGGAGAGGGCAGCTGATAGGACTCCATGGGCGAGTTGGTGGCCCGTTCCAGGGTGCGCAGCCAGCTGCGTTCACGCGGTGTTACCAGCAGGATGGCCTTGCCCGTGCGGCCGGCGCGGCCGGTGCGACCGACCCGGTGAATGTAGGCTTCGGTGTCGTAGGGCACATCGTAGTTGATCACGTGGGTGATCCGGGGCACATCGAGGCCGCGGGCGGCGACGTCGGTGGCGATGATGATGTCCTTCTTGCCCCGCTTGAGGTCTTCAACCGTCTGTTCCCGCTGGCGCTGGTTCAGATCGCCATTGAGCGGCGCGACCGCGTGGCCGCGTGCTGACAGCTTTTCAGCCAGCAGTGTGGTCTCCGCCTTGGTGCGTACGAAAATAATCGACGCGTCGAACGGTTCCACTTCCAGGATGCGGGTGAGGGCGTCCAGCTTGCGTTCGGCGTAGACCGGCAGCACAAACTGGGAGATCCGCTCCACAGTGCGGGTCTCGCTCTCGATTCTGACTTCGGCTGCATCCCTCAGATAGGTCTGGGCGACTTTCTTGATCTGCGGCGGCATGGTCGCGGAGAACAGCGCGCGCTGGCAGTTCTCAGGGGTTTTCGCCAGGATTGCTTCGACATCGTCGATAAAACCCATTCGCAGCATTTCGTCGGCTTCGTCCAGCACCAGCGCCTTGAGGCTGTTGAGCTTCAGCGTGCCTTTGCGCAGATGGTCCAGCAAACGACCCGGGGTTCCCACGATCACCTGGGCACCACGACGCAGACCCTTGATCTGGGGGCCGAAGTCCTGGCCGCCATAGATCGGGAGGACATGGAACTGCCGGAATTTGCTGGCGTAGGTTGTGAACGCTTCAGCGACCTGGATGGCCAGCTCCCGCGTTGGGGCCAGCACCAGGATCTGCGGCTCTGCGGTTGAGGCATCGATTCGGCTCAGCAACGGCAGCGCGAAGGCCGCCGTTTTACCGGTGCCGGTCTGGGCAACCCCAAGAAGGTGGCGGCCGGCGAGCAGAGCCGGAATGGATTTCGCCTGGATGGGCGAGGGTGTTTCATAGCCAACGGCGGTGACAGCTTCGAGAACGGCTGCATCCAGCCCCAGGTCGGCAAAGGACGTTTCTGACATTGATTTACTCGGAATTCGGAGGGCAGGGCATCGCGGCGCGATGCATGACAAAGGTCACAGTATAGTCACTTTACAACGCCTTGGATACGCGCAATGGCGATGCGGGGGTATGCAATTCCCCTGACTCGGGCGGTACTGTCCTGATCCATCACTCGCTGACCGGCAGGGTATGGGTATTCTTGATCTCGCGCAGGGCGAAGTTGGAGTTCACCTGGGCAATTCCCTTTAACGTGAAGATCTTTTCGTTCAGGAACTGGTCGTAGCTGGCCATGTCTGGCACCACAACCCGCAACACGAAGTCGGCGTTGCCGGTCACCGCAAAGCACTGCAGGACCTCTGGATAGCTGCTGACCTCACGCTCGATTTCCGCCGTGCTGTCGATGGTGTGGCGTTGAAGCGAGAGATTTACCAGCACGCACAGACCCTGGCCCATGGCTTCCGGGTCCAGCCGGGCGCTGTAGCCGACAATGACGCCGGCTTCTTCCAGGGTCCGTACCCGGCGCCAGCAGGCGGCGGGGGACAATCCGACCTGTTCGGCGAGCATCTGGTTGCTGATGCGTCCATCCTGCTGCAAAACATCCAGAATGCGACGGTCCAGTTTGTCGAGGTTGACCTGTTTCATTTGGTAACACCCCAAAATATCAAAATAATTTTTCTAAATATTGTCATTTATCAAAGAATATTGCACGTGGTCTCGTCTGTCCGCACGAAGAAGCAAGCACCTTTGACGCCCTTCCATCTAGAATATTGATTATAAAATCAACAACCGGAGGGGCGATCATGACCGCCAGTACACCTCAACTCGACGACTACCGGCTCGAGGATCGATATCTTCGGGAAACCGGCCGGGTTTTCCTCACCGGCACCCAGGCACTGGTGCGAATCCCGCTGATGCAGGCCGCCCTGGACAAGAAGCTGGGCCTGAACACCGCCGGGCTGGTCAGTGGCTACCGGGGCTCTCCGCTGGGAGCCTACGACCAGGCACTCTGGCAGGCGAAGGATCTGCTGGACCAGAACCGCATCGACTTCGTACCGGCGATTAACGAAGACCTGGCCGCGACCATCATGTTGGGCACCCAGCAGGTCGAAACCGACGACGATCGCCAGGTCGACGGGGTTTTCGGGCTCTGGTATGGCAAAGGGCCGGGCGTTGACCGGGCCGGTGATGCGCTCAAACACGGCACCACCTATGGTAGCTCCCCTCATGGCGGTGTGCTGGTCGTGGCCGGCGACGACCATGGCTGCGTGTCGTCGTCCATGCCGCATCAATCCGATGTGGCGTTCATGGCGTGGTTCATGCCGACGATCAACCCGGCAAACATTGCCGAGTACCTGGAGTTCGGCCTCTGGGGCTATGCGCTGTCCCGTTACAGTGGTTGCTGGGTTGGTTTCAAAGCTATCTCGGAAACCGTGGAGAGCGCGGCATCCGTTGAGCTGCCGCCGCTGCCCGAGTTCCAGATTCCTGACGACTTCACCCCACCGGCTGACGGTCTTCACTATCGCTGGCCGGACCTGCCCGGTCCCCAGCTGGAGACGCGGATTGAACACAAGCTTGCCGCCGTGCAGGCGTTCGCCCGTGCCAACCCGATTGACCGCTGCCTGTTCAATAACCCGGAGGCCCGCTTTGGCATCGTCACCACCGGCAAGGGACACCTGGACCTGCTGGAGGCGCTGGACCTGCTGGGTATCGATGAAGCCAAAGCGGCTGAGATGGGGCTGGACATCTACAAGGTGGGCATGGTGTGGCCGCTGGAGCGTCGAGGCATCCTGAATTTTGTCCATGGCAAGCAGGAAGTGCTGGTCATCGAGGAAAAGCGGGGCATCATCGAGAGCCAGATCAAGGAATACATGTCCGAACCGGATCGCCCGGGCGAAGTTCTGATCACCGGCAAACAGGACGAATCCGGGCAACCGCTCATTCCGTACGTGGGCGAGCTCAGCCCGAAGCTGGTGGCCGGATACGTCGCGGCACGGCTGGCCCGGTTCTTCGGTGTGGATTTCAGCGATCGTCTGGGCACCATCAACCAGATGACCGATGCCAAGGACCCGGGAGGCGTGAAGCGACTGCCGTATTTCTGCTCCGGCTGTCCCCACAACACCTCCACCAAGGTTCCGGAGGGCAGCAAGGCGCTGGCCGGCATCGGGTGCCACTTCATGGCGTCCTGGATGGGCCGTAACACCGAGTCGCTCATCCAGATGGGCGGTGAAGGTGTCAACTGGATCGGCAAGAGCCGGTACACGGGCAACCCCCACGTGTTCCAGAACCTCGGTGAGGGAACCTATTTCCACTCCGGGTCCATGGCGATTCGCCAGGCCATTGCGGCCGGCATCAACATCACCTACAAGATCCTCTTCAACGACGCAGTGGCGATGACCGGTGGTCAGCCGGTGGACGGTCAGATTACCGTGCCGATGATCGCCCAGCAGGTGAAGGCGGAAGGCGTTCGCCGGGTGGTGGTGCTCAGTGACGAGCCGGAAAAATACAAGGGCCATGAAGCCCTGTTCCCGTCGGATGTCACCTTCCACGACCGTTCCGAGCTGGATCAGGTACAGCGGGAGTTGCGCGACATTCCGGGCTGTACCGTGCTGATCTACGACCAGACCTGCGCCGCCGAGAAGCGTCGGCGCCGCAAGCGTGGTCAGTTCCCGGATCCGGCCAAGCGGGCCTACATCAATCCCCATGTCTGTGAAGGTTGTGGTGATTGTTCGGTACAGTCCAACTGTCTGTCCGTGGTGCCACGTAAGACTGAACTGGGGAGCAAGCGCAAGATCGACCAGTCTTCGTGCAACAAGGACTTCTCCTGCGTGTCCGGTTTCTGTCCGAGCTTCGTGACCGTCGAGGGCGGTCAGCTCCGCAAGTCCCGGGGGATGGATACCGGATCCGTGCTGGCGGACAACCTGTCCAGCCTGCCGGAACCCTCTCTTCCCCCGCTCAATGGCTCCTACGATCTGCTCGTTGGCGGTGTTGGTGGTACGGGGGTGGTCACTGTCGGTCAGGTCATCACCATGGCTGCGCACCTGGAATCCCGCGGTGCTTCGGTTCTGGACTTCATGGGGTTCGCTCAGAAGGGCGGTACTGTCCTCAGCTACGTGCGCATGGCCCCCTCCCCGGATCGGCTCCACCAGGTTCGAATCAGCAACGGCCAGGCCGATGCGGTGATTGCCTGTGACATGGTTGTCGCCTCGTCCCAGAAAGCCCTCAGTGTGCTGCGGCCGAATCACACCCGTGTGGTGGCGAACCAGGCCGAACTGCCCACGGCGGATTATGTGTTGTTCCGGGATGCTGACATGCAGGCGGACAAGCGTCTGGGTGTGATTCGGGATGCCGTTGGTGAGGACCATTTCGCCGCGCTGGACGCCAATGCCCTGGCCGAAAAGCTGATGGGGGATACCGTGTTCTCCAACGTGATGATGCTCGGGTTCGCCTGGCAGAAAGGGCTGCTGCCGCTCTCCAAGGACGCGCTGATGAAGGCGCTTGAGCTCAACGGTGTCGCGGTTGATCGCAACAAGGAAGCCTTCGGCTGGGGGCGGGTTGCCGCCGAGCGCCTGGAGGTCGTTACCCGGCTGGCGGACAGCAACGGTGAACAACCGGACGTGGTGGAAGTAGAGCCCTCCCTGGATGCATTGATCCAGACCCGGTGTGCCCACCTGGAGCAGTACCAGAACCGTCAGTGGGCGGATCGGTATCGGGATCTGGTCGGTCAGGTGCGCCAGGCCGAGGAAGAACTCGGGTCGGACAGTCTGTTGCTCACGCGGGCCGTCGCCCAGCAGCTGTATCGGTTCATGGCCTACAAGGACGAATACGAAGTGGCCAGGCTGTTCACGGAAACCGATTTCATGAAAGAAATCAGCGAAACCTTTGAGGGGGACTACAAGGTTCACTTCCATCTCGCACCGCCGATCCTGAATCGGGGGCTGGATGCCCGTGGCCGTCCGAAGAAGCGGCAGTTCGGGCCCTGGATGTTCCGGGCGTTCAAGCTGCTGGCCAAGCTCCGTGGTTTGCGGGGAACCGCCCTGGATCCGTTCCGCTATTCCGCGGATCGTAAGCTGGATCGGTCTCTGTTGAACGACTATCGCACGCTGGTTGACCGGATCGTTCGGGAGCTGAACTCAGACAACCATGAAACCTTCCTGCAGCTGGCCGAGTTGCCCGCAGAGGTTCGCGGTTTTGGCCCGGTTCGCGAGCAGGCGGCCGAAGCTATCCAGGAGAAGCAGGCACAACTGTTCAAGGCACTGGATACCGGTCGGCCGACATTGATCCGGACCGTCCAGGCCGATGTGAAGGAGGAAAACCATGTTTGAAGGGCTCAAGCCGTTACCTCAGGATCCGATCCTGCAGCTGATGCAGACGTTCCGGGACGATCCCCGTGACGACAAGATTGATCTGGGCATCGGGGTGTACAAGGACGACTCGGGCAATACGCCGATCATGGCGGCGGTTCATGAGGCCGAACGCCGCCTGCTGGAACAGGAAGTGACCAAAAGCTATGTCGGCCCGGCCGGCTCTGCCGGCTTCAACCAGGCCATCGCCGATCTGGTGCTGGGTGCCGACAATGCGCTGATCCGGGATCAACGGGTATCGGTGGTACAGACTCCCGGTGGTTGCGGTGCCCTGCGCATGGCGGCGGAATTTCTGCGCCTGTGCCATTCGGACACCACCGTCTGGGTCAGTACGCCCACCTGGGGCAACCATCTGCCGCTGCTGGGCGGCGCTGGACTGGCCATCCGCGAGTATCCCTACCTTGACCGCCAGACGCTTCAGGTCGATTTCGACGGCATGATGGGCGCTCTGGAGCAGGCCAGCGCCGGTGACGTTGTGCTGCTGCACGGCTGTTGCCACAACCCTTCCGGCGCGGACCTGACCTTCGATCAGTGGCAGCAGGTTACTGATCTGATGCTGAGGAAAGGTCTTCTGCCGTTTGTCGATATGGCCTATCAGGGCCTCGGTGACGGACTGGATGCCGACGCCGCAGGGCTTCGGCACGTGGCAAGCCGCGTTCCCGAAATGGTGGTTGCCTCTTCCTGTTCCAAGAATTTCGGTCTCTATCGGGAGCGCACCGGCGCCCTGATGCTGATCGGGGAAACGGCGGACGCCCAGAAGGCGGCTACCAGTCAGCTCCTGAGTGTGATCCGTTCCCACTACTCCATGCCGCCTGCCCATGGGGCGGCGATCGTCGAGACCATCCTGGGTGACGAAGGGTTGCGCAGCCAGTGGCAGGGCGAACTGAACGGCATGTGTGAGCGGATTCTCCATCTGCGTCACGCCTTTGCCACCGCGCTCGCGCCGGCCGGCGACTTCGGATTCATCGCCCGTCAACGGGGCATGTTTTCGTTCCTCGGTGTTGCCCCGGAGCAGGTCCGTCAGCTCAGGGAAGAGTTTGGTATCTACATGCTCGATTCCAGTCGGGTCAACGTGGCAGGTCTGAATGACCAGTTAATGCCGCGAGTGGCGGAGGCTATCCGGTCCGTGCTGTGACCCCCCTCTGTCCGCGTTTTCCGACAAAAACAACTAACCGGAGATCTCAATGAGTAACCAAGCTGTTCAACCGCACCAGCAGGCGTCGAGCCTCTGGTCGTCGCGCCTCGCCTTCATTCTTGCTGCCGCCGGTTCGGCGGTGGGGTTGGGGAATATCTGGAAATTCCCCTACATCACTGGTGAGAATGGTGGCGGCGCCTTTGTGATTGTCTATTTGATCTGTATCGCCGTCATTGGTGTGCCGGTGTTGATTGCAGAGACGATGATTGGCCGCCGTGGCGGGCAGAGCCCGGTGGGCACCATGCGCTCGCTGACCGATTCCGAGGGCGTGTCCCGTGGCTGGCGTGCCATTGGCTGGAACGGGGTGATCGCTTCCTTCCTGGTGCTGTCCTTCTATTCGGTGATTGGCGGCTGGTCGTTGGTCTACATTGGCAAGGCCGCCGCAGGGGCCTTTGTCGGAGCCGACGCGGATGCCATCGGTGCCCAGTTCGGTGGCCTTCTTGGCAACCCCTGGGAGTTGCTGGCCTGGCACGGTGTCTTTATGGCGATCGTGATCTTTATCGTGGCGAAAGGCATCCGCTCAGGGCTGGAGCGGGCCGTAAACCTGTTGATGCCGTTGTTGTTCGTGCTGCTGATTGCGATGGTGATCTACGCGATGAATACCGACAGTTTCGGTCGCGCCGTCAGTTTCATGTTCTCGCCGGACTTCAGCAAGCTCACGACGCAGGGTGTGTTGACGGCCCTGGGCCACGCGGCGTTCACCCTGAGTATCGGTATTGGTGTCATCATGGCGTACGGCTCCTATCTGCCCAAACGGGTCAATATTGCCGGTACCGCCATGACGATCGCGGTGATCGATACCAGTGTCGCTCTGCTGGCGGGCCTCGCGATCTTCCCGCTGGTGTTTTCCAACGGCCTGGAGCCAGGTGCCGGTCCGGGACTGATCTTTGTCACCTTGCCCCTGGCGTTTGGCAAAATGGGCGGTGGCATCGTTTTCGGGGCCATTTTCTTTACCCTGCTGCTCGTAGCAGCGGTGACTTCGGCGATCTCCATGCTGGAGCCGGTGGTGGAATGGCTGGAAGAGCACAAGGGCGTGAGCCGGGTCAAAGGCGCACTCTTCGGTGGCCTGGCCATCTGGTTCATTGGCCTGGGGACAGTGCTTTCCTTCAATGTGTGGTCCGATGTGCACCCGCTGGGATTCATCGGCTATTTCGAAGGCAAGACGGTTTTCGATCTGCTGGACTTCCTGGTGTCCAATCTCATGATGCCGCTTGGTGGGTTGGCGATTGCGCTGTTTGCCGGCTGGGCAATGAAGCGGGAAGGCCTGTCGGACGACATCGGCCTGAGAGGTGGAATCTACACGACGTTCATGGTGGTTCTGCGCTACCTGACGCCGGCGGGTATCGTTGTCGTGTTCCTGTACAACTTTTTCTGATCCCTCCGTATACCGAACGAAAACCTCACAGCGGTTCCGCCGCTGTGAGGTTTTCTGCATTTGAGGCCGCCTCTTCCAGTCCGCCGAACCGGCGGTAGAACTTGTCATTGGGCCCTGGCAGAGGGCCGGAGGCATTCTCGAGATTGTCATCCAGCCACTGTTCCGCACGGGCGGAAATCTGTCGGTAAAGATTGCGGCAAAGCTGCTTGGCGCTTCGGCCCTCCCAGTCTCCGGGCAGCAGTTCGTCCGGGAGCAGGGGATCACGCAGCAGTATCTTCCGGTACTCGTGAATCAGCAGGATCCGAAGTGTCAGACACTCGGCCGGGGTGAGGTCGTCGGTGTTCTGAAGCTCACGCCAGACTGGTCGGAACTGGGCCAGAAAACGGCGATAACGTCCGCCCAGCTCGTCCAGATTCCAGCTTTCGCGCACCTGAAGCCGCAGTGCCTTTGAACTCTTCTGCTCGATCGGAACGGTTTCCATCACGATGGTGTCGTCCAGGGCGCCCCATTCCTGCAGCAGTGGCAGCAATTCGTTTCGGGTAAAGCGCGGGTGTTCCATGACGCCGGGCGCCATGCTGCCGAAGCTGTGCCATTTGAGTTCTTCCCGAACCTTCTGTTTCAGCTCAGGGGACAGCTGGTTCAGGAATACCAGGCACCAGCTGCCACTCCACTCCTTGGTGGACAGGCTGTAGACGTGCTGGAACGCCTGCTCGAAACGACGCAGGCCGGGGCCTGTGAGACTGTAGTAGCTGCAGCGTCCGACTTTCTCCGTCTGCAGCCAGGATTCCTGGACGAGCCGGTATACCGAGGTGCGAACCAGGCGCTGGCTGATGCCCATGGGCTCCACGAGTTTCATGAGGCTGCCCAGCCAGACGGTACCGCCTCTGGGAACAATGGCGTCGCCGTAGATGGTAATGATCAGAGAGCCGGCGCGCAGCGGCCTTTTCTTCTGGAAATTCGCGACGAGCTCTTCGAGCTGATTTTTTGCGGACATACTTCGAGTGCCAGTTATGAGTGAGCGAAGTCAATAAACGGTATCGTTATTATGCGGTTCCTGAGTGTCAGGTAAAGCGCTCTCTCTGATTGCGCCGTACTGGCGCTTGCAGCCAAAGTCGACTTTACTCTATGAGTGCGTCAGGAAGTCACCTAAAACCGGTTGACAGTCTGGTTATGATACAATAACGTCTTTTGATATTCGTCAACGGTATCGAATTATATCGAAGGCGAAAAGATAGGATGGTTGCAATCACGGATGAGTTCGCAAAAAACAAACTGACAATGAACGAAAGCAAACGTCATATGACACAAGACACATTGACCTGCTTTCGAACGCTGTTTTACTTCTGAGCAATGATCGGGGGTAACTCAGGCCCCACTCAATTCGGGAGAACAAAAACAATGCTTAAGACATTTATGCGTCGAGCTGGAAAATTTGCGGCCATCGCGGCCGCCGGCCTGGTGATGAGCGCCAGCGTCCAGGCTGCCGAGCCGATCAAGATCGGTTCTTTCCTGTCTGTGACCGGTCCCGCCTCATTCCTGGGCGATCCGGAACTGAAAACCCTCCAGATGTATGTTGACAAGATCAACGAAGACGGCGGCGTCCTGGGGCGTCAGCTGGAACTGATTCACTACGATGACGTGGGCAATGCCTCATCCGCCCGTAACTTCGCCAGTCGTCTGATCCGTTCAGACCAGGTGGATATTATCGTTGGCGGCAGCACCACCGGTGCGACCATGGCGGCCGTGCCGCTGGTCGAGCAGGCAAAAGTGCCGTTCATTTCCCTGGCGGGCGCCGTGGTCATCACCACACCGGTCAAAGAGTGGGTCTTCAAGATACCGCAGACCGACCGCATGGCGGCCGAGCGTATCCTGACCGATATGAAGAATCGCGGCTTCACCAAAATCGGTCTGATCTCCGGTACCGGTGGCTTCGGTGCTTCAGGCCGCAAGCAGACGCTGGAAGTTGCGAAAGATATGGGTATTGAGATCGTGGCGGACGAGACCTACAGCGGCTCCGATACCGATATGACGGCCCAGCTCACCAACATCCGCAATACCGACGGTGTCCAGGCTGTCCTGAACTTCGGGTTCGGCCAGGGTCCGGCGATCGTGACCCGGAACTATGCCCAGCTGGGTATCAAGCTGCCGTTTTACCAGTCCCACGGTGTGGCATCTGACAGCTTCCTGAAGCTGGCCGGAGACTCTGCAGAAGGTCTGCGCCTGCCGGCATCGCCGCTGCTGGTTCCGAATGCCCTGCCGGATAATGATCCCCAGAAATCTGTGGTCCAGAACTACAAGTCTGAATACGAAGCCCGTTGGGATTCCAAGGTCTCCACCTTCGGTGGCTATGCGTATGACGGCCTGATGCTGGCGGTGAAAGCCATTGAAGCGGCCGGCAGCACGGATCATGAAGCGGTTCGTGAAGCGCTTGAGAACATCAAGGGCTATGTCGGTGTGACCGGTGAGTTCAACATGTCACCGGAAGACCACAATGGCCTCGAAGCGGATTCCTTCCGCATTCTGGAAGTCCAGAATGGCGACTGGAAACTGATCGACTAAGTTCTCATTTATCTGTTCTATGGCTGACCGTGCTCCCCGGCTCCGGGGAGGACCGTCAGCCAGTGTCTGACCGGTACCACGGCTATGCTCTCTGAATTCTTACAATACCTCTTTACCGGGATTACTATTGGTGCCACTTATGCGCTGATTGCTCTCGGGTTCACCCTGATTTATAACGCGAGCCACGTCATCAACTTTGCCCAGGGCGAATTCCTGATGATTGGCGGTATGACCACCGTATCTCTCACCGCCATGGGCGTCCCCATGTTGCTGGCGATTATCCTGGCGGTCCTGCTCGCGGGCGTCTTCGGCATTCTGCTGCAGCGCTTTGCCATTGCTCCGGCCAAACAGGCGGACGTGGTGACGCTGATCATCATCACCATTGGCGCGTCAATTTTTATCCGTGGTCTGGCCCAGCTGGTCTGGGGCAAGGAATACCATGTCATGCCCAATTTCAGCAGCGACGAACCGATCCGGATTTTCGGGGCGGTGCTGAACAGCCAGAGCCTGTGGGTACTGGGTATTGGTGCCGTTCTGGTCGTGGCGTTGGTGCTGTTTTTTACCCGCACGCTGATCGGCAAGGCCATACTGGCCACCTCTATGAACAAGGAAGCCGCCCGACTCGTCGGTATCCGTACCCAGCTGGTGCTGATGCTGGCCTTCATGGTGTCGGCGTTGCTTGGTTCCATCGCTGGTGTGGTCGTCGCGCCCATCACGTTCACCTCCTATGACATCGGCATCATGCTGGGACTCAAAGGCTTTGTTGCCGCCGCGATCGGTGGTCTGGGCAGCGGCGTGGGCGCTGTTGTGGGTGGCCTTCTGCTGGGTGTCGTCGAGGCGATGACCGCTGGCTACATCTCATCCGATTACAAGGACGCCGTTGCGTTCTCAATGATTCTGGTCGTGCTGTTCTTCATGCCACGCGGCTTGTTCGGCGCCAAGGTAGTGGAGAGGGTCTGATGCTCAACCAGTTCATGCAATCCCGTTTGCGGGGTCTGATTATCCTCGCCGTTATCCTTTATGCGCTTCCGGCGTTTCTGAGCAACCCATTCCATTACGACCTGGCCACCCAGATGGCGATCATTGCCGCCACCGTGGTCGGGTTGAACCTGTTGGTTGGCTTCGCTGGCCAGATCAGCCTGGGACACGCCGGCTTTTTCGGTCTCGGCGCCTACTTCACCGGGATCATGACCGGTAACTATGGCTGGTCCGCCATTCCCGCACTGGTGGTCGGAGGGATCCTGGTGGGCATCCTGGCCTGGGTGGTCGGTCGTCCGATTCTTCGGCTCAAGGGGCACTACCTGTCGATGGCGACCCTGGCCGTCGGTTTCATCATTGCGATCGTCATCAACAACGAAAGTCAGATTACCGGTGGCCCCGATGGCATGCCGGTGCCGCCGTTCGATGTGTTTGGCTGGGAGCTGAGTCCCTTTGGAACCTATTCGCTGTTCGGCATTGAGCTGAACGGAAGTCAGGCCTGGTACCTGTTTGCAGCAGCTGTGCTTCTGGTGGCGGTCTGGCTGGCCCAGAACCTCATCGATTCGCCCATCGGACGCGCACTGCGCTCGGTGCATGGATCTGAAGTGGCGGCTCGGGTGGTGGGCGTGAATACGGCCCGGTACAAAAGCCTCGTGTTCGTGATATCCGCGATCTATGCCAGCGTGATGGGAGGGCTCTATGCCCACTTCCAGGGGTTCATTACCCCGGCCGTGGCCAGTTTCGATTTCTCCATCGTGCTGATCACCATGGTGGTACTCGGTGGCATGGGATCGACCATGGGCGTCATTCTGGGGGCAGTCGTTCTCAAGCTGCTGCCACAGATACTGACCCACTTCCAGGAGATGGAAGCCGTGATGTTCGGCCTGATCCTGATGCTGACCATGATCTTCATGCCGAAAGGCCTGTTACCGACCTTGCAGTTGGCAGTGAGCAAGCGGTTGAAGAAACGGGCAGGAGGTCAGGCATGAGCGCATTGATTGAAGTCAGCGGCCTGGACAAGGCTTTCGGTGGGGTTCACGCGGTCGAGGGCGTCAGCTTCTCGGTGGAAGCGGGGCAGGTTTACTCGGTCATCGGCCCGAACGGTGCCGGGAAAACCACACTGTTCAACCTCATATCCGGTATCTACACGCCCACGAAGGGTGAAATCCGTCTCAATGGCGAGAGTACCGACCGGCTGGAACCGAACCAGCTCGCGGAGCGGGGCATGTGCCGGACGTTCCAGCAGATGCAGATCTGCATGAACATGACGGCCATCGAGAATGTCATGCTCGGTCGTCACCTCAAACTCAAGAGTAACCTGTTCAGCACCCTGTTCCGGTTGCCGTCACTGCTGCGGGACGAAAAGTCCTGTCGTCAGCACGCGCAGGATCTGATGGAGTTTGTCGGTTGTGGCGAGTATCTCGATACCGAGGCATCGGCGATGTCCTACGGCGCCCTCAAGCGGCTGGAAATCGCCCGGGCACTGGCGGCCGAGCCGAAGGTCATCCTGCTGGATGAGCCGGCGGCGGGCCTGAACGGTACAGAGACCGCGGCGCTGGAAGACCTGATCCGCAAGATTGCCGATCAGGGCACCACGGTGATGCTGGTTGAGCACGACATGAAACTGGTCATGGGTATCTCCGATCGATTGCTGGTGCTCAACTACGGTCGAGTGCTCGCCGAAGGTACCCCCGAAGAAATCCGGAACAATCCGGATGTGATCGCTGCCTATCTGGGTGGCTGAGCCAGGAGACATTTCAAATGACAGAGCAACACAACGAAATGGCGCCTGCCCAGTCCCGCAGTGAGCAGGCCATTCGCACCATCGTACAGGAGCATCAGGCCCTGTGGCGGATCCTGGATCTGCTGGACCAGCTCCTGAGCGACATGAACGTCAACGAACAGCGTCCGGATGAGCGGCTGCTCGACCGGATCTTTGACTACATTCAGCATTTTTCCCAGCGGGTGCACAGCACCCCGACCGACATCGAGCTGTACAAGCGCCTGGGAGAGAAATCGCCGGAGACGGTGCCGCTGCTGGAAAAGCTGGCGCGGGGCTACGTGATTGGTCACGAGAAGCTTCTGGAGCTGCGCAGCTTGCTGGCGTTCTGCATGGAAAACTGGCCGCAAGGCCGGGAAGAGTTCAGTCACGCGCTGGCTCGATTCACCGAGGCGCTGCGCAAGCATATCCGCAAGGAAGAGGGTGTGGTGATTCCCCGCGCCCGAAAACTGCTGTCTGCCGAGGATTGGGAGCAGATTGTCGAAGCACGGGACGTGGAGAACGATCCTCTGTTTGGTGAACGGGTCCGCGAGGAATTCCGGGAATTACGTCACCAGATCATCAGTTACACCCCGGAACGTCTCGGCGGCCTGGGCCTGAAGCACGAGGAGCGTGTCAGTGCGCCCCATGCCCGGCAGGAAATGCTGGCGATCAAGGGCCTGGCTACGTCCTACGGCCAGATTGAAGTGCTTCACGACATCGATGTCCACATCAACAGTGGCGAGATCGTATCGCTGGTGGGCGCTAACGGTGCCGGCAAGTCGACCCTGTTGATGAGCATTTCCGGGCTCCAGCCGATGGAGCGCGGCAGCATGGTGTTCGAGGGCAAGGATCTGGGCAAGGTCTCGGCGGACCAGCGGGTAGCGCAGGGGATTGTCCAGGTGCCGGAAGGGCGCCAGGTGTTCAAGGATCTCTCGGTGCAGGATAACCTGCTGCTGGGCGCCTACACCCGCGGCCGCTCCCCCGAGGTGATGGACGATCTGGAGCGGATGTACACCAAGTTTCCGATCCTGCGCCAGAAGCGCCATAATCTGGCGGGTGAGCTGTCCGGCGGTCAGCAGCAGATGCTGGCGATGGGGCGTGCACTGATGGCCCGGCCGCGCCTGCTTCTGCTGGACGAACCGAGCATGGGACTGGCTCCGCTGATCATCGAGGAGATCTTCGATATCATCAAGGAGCTCAAGGAAGAGGGCATCACCATTTTCCTGGTGGAGCAGAATGCCTCTCAGGCCCTGGCGCTGGCGGATCGAGGTTACGTGCTGGAAACCGGTCAGGTGGTGATCGAGGGTACAGGACGCGAGTTGCTGAGCAACGAGAAGGTCCGCGAGGCTTATCTCGGGATGTAGTCGAGCCTCGGAAGGAATCGTCTGGAAGAAAAAAGGGGGACAGGCCAAAAGCCTGTCCCCCTTTAGTTTGCCTCCGCTCCGGCCTCCCGGGTCCAACAGGAGGCAGGCCGGATAAGCCCCGGTTTACTGGGGCTTTTTGGCAACCAGTGTCAGGATGTCGTAGCTCGCGACCAGTTCGTCGTTCTGGTTGTGAACCTGAACATCCCAGACCACCACACCCTGCGGGTGGCCGTCCGGTGATGTCCGACCCTGATCGATCTTGCGCTTGCAGGTCAGGCGAGCCTGGATGGTGTCTCCGGGCGCGACCGGCTCGATGAAACGCAGCGTGTCCAGGCCGTAGTTCGCGAGGACCGGACCTTCGCCCGGCGAAACGAACAGGCCAGCGGCTGCGGACAGCACGAAGTAGCCGTGGGCGATGCGCTTGCCGAACTGGGAATTCCGCGCAGCGATTTCATCGAAATGCATGTAGAAGTGATCGCCGGACAGGCAACCAAAGTTGACGATGTCCGCTTCGGTTACGGTGCGCCGATGCGTCAGCAGGGACTCGTTGATCTGCAGGTCCTCGAAGTGACGACGGAACGGGTGCACTTCGGTCTCGATCACGTCGGCGCCGCGCACGTATTCGCGGGTAACGGCGGCCAGCATGGTCGGGGAGCCCTGGATGGAGGTCCGCTGCAGGTAGTGATGGACCGCACGGATACCACCGAGTTCCTCACCGCCACCAGCGCGGCCCGGGCCACCATGCTTGAGCATGGGCAGGGGCGAACCGTGACCGGTGGATTCCTTCGCAGCTTCAGCGTCCAGCAGATGCAGACGGCCGTGGAAGGCGGCCAGCAGGGGCGCAATCCTGCCGGCAGTGGCCGGATCGCGAGTGGTCAGGGTGGTAACCAGTGAGCCCCGGCCTTTGGAGCAGAGCTCAACGGCATCCTCGATGGTGTCATAGGGAATGACGGTGGCCACCGGGCCGAAGGCCTCGATGTCGTGGGCGCCGCAGCCGTTTTCCGGGTTCCGGCACAGCAGCAGGTGCGGTTCGATGAACGCGCCTTTGTCGGTGCCTTCGCCGGTCGGCTGGAAACTGCCATCACCGCCAACAACCAGCTCACTGGTCTTCAGCAGTTCCTGAATGTTCGCCTTGACGTCTTCCAGCTGATCGATAGAGGCCAGGGCACCCATGCGAACGCCTTCCACCGAAGGATCGCCGACGGTCACTTTCGACAGCCGTTCTTTCAGCTTCTCACAGACCGCCTCCACCCGATCTTTCGGTACCAGTACCCGACGGATAGCGGTACATTTCTGACCGGCCTTGGCCGTCATTTCGCGACCCACTTCCTTCACGAAAATATCGAATTCTTCGTGCTCGGGGGTCACGTCCGGTGCCAGGATGGCGCTGTTCAGCGAGTCCGCTTCCGCATTGAAGGGAATGGACTTGTTGATGATGTTCGGATGGTTGCGCAGTTTGCGTGCCGTGGCTGCAGAACCGGTGAAGGTGACCACGTCCTGCTCTTCGAGGTGATCGAACAGATCGCCTGTGCTGCCGATGATCAGCTGCAGGCTGCCTTCGGGCAGAGCGCCGGAATCCTGCATCAGGCGAACCGCCAGTTCGGTCACATAGCAGGTGGATGTCGCCGGCTTGACGATGGACGGCATGCCCGCCAGGAAGGTCGGCGCGAATTTCTCGAGCATACCCCAGACCGGGAAGTTGTAGGCGTCAATGTGCACGGCGACGCCGCCGCGAGGAACCAGGATGTGGGTTCCGGCAAAGTGGTTGTTCTTGCCCAGCGGCATGACGGGGCCTTCGTGTACCACGTTGCCGGACGGCAGCTCCCGGCGGCCCATGCTGGCGTAGGAGAACAGCGTGCCGATGCCACCGTCGATATCGATGCCGTTATCGCCCTTGCTGGCACCGGTGTGCATGGAGAGGGCGTAAAGTTCCTTCTTGTGTTCCTGCAGGTACAGGGCCATGGCCTTCAGGGCCAGGGCGCGCTCCTGGAAATCCATGGCCATCAGACTCTTGCCGCCAACTTTCCGGCCGTATTCGGCGGCTTTCTTGAAGTCCAGGGTATCGTCGTGGGTGTGAGCCACGATCTCGCCGTTGACGGCGCTGGGCAGGGCCTTGGCGGGTTTTTCACCGACCCACTGGCCGGCAATGAAACTTTTCAGGACTGACATGGGAAACTCCGTTCGTTTCTGAAAACGCTAAGGCAAGTCCTGCGGTAACAGGACTTGCCTTTGTCGGGTCATACTGGGTGGTCGTCAAAAAACGAGTTACATCTCGTCGTAGTCGAGAACCACTTTGTCGCTGATCGGATAGCACTGACAGGAGAGCACGTAGCCGGCTTCGACCTCGTAATCTTCCAGCGCAAAGTTCTGGTCCATCTCCACTTCGCCTTCCACCACCTTGGCGCGGCAGGTCGAGCAGACGCCCGCCTTGCACGAATAGGGCAGGTCTGCACCTTCTTCGTTACCGGCATCCAGGATGCTCTTGGTGTCGCGTACCAGCGGGAAGGTCAGGGAACGGCCATCGGCGATCACAGTCACTTCACTGACGGACTTGGGGTCGACATGGGACGGGTCCCGATCCTTCCGGGGTGCGGGCGCGCCACCAACCGGCGTGAACAGCTCGTAGTGGATCTTGCTCTTGTCCAGACCGTGGCGCTCCAGGGAATCACGCACATCTTCGGTCATCAGCTGGGGGCCGCAGATGAAGGCTGCGGTGAGTTCCTTGGCGTTGATCCAGTGATCAAACAGGGCATCGCACTTGTCGTGGTCAATCCGGCCGTTGTACAGGTCAATGTCCTGTTCTTCGCGGGTGAAGATATAGACCAGGTTCAGGCGGGACATGTACTCGTTCTTGAGATCCTGCAGCTCGTCCCGGAACATGGTGCTGCTGGTGGCCTTGTTACCGTAGAAGAGGGTGACCTCGCTCTTCGGTTCGGTTTCCAGAGTGGTCTTCACGATTGACAGGATCGGGGTGATACCACTGCCGGCGGCAACCGCCAGATAATGGCCTTCACGCTCCGGGTCCAGGTCGATGGAGAAATGGCCCTGCGGGGGCATGACTTCCAGGGTCTGGCCGGGCTTGAGCTGCTCGTTGGCAAAGGTGGAGAACCGGCCTCCGGGCACCTGCTTGATCGCAATGCGCAGTTCCTGATCGTTGACGCTTCGACAGATCGAGTAGGAACGGCGGACTTCTTCACCATTGAGTTTGGTTCTGACAATCAGGTGCTGGCCCTGCTTGTAGCTGAATTTGTCCGCCAGGTCTCCCGGCACGTCAAAAGCAAGTGATACGGCGTTTCTTGTTTCCGGTCTGACCTCTTTGAGGGTCAGTGAGTAAAATTTGTTCATGATCGTATCGGCTCTAGATGCATTTGAAATAGTCGAAGGGCTCGAGGCATTCCTTGCAACGATAAAGGGCTTTGCAGGCGGTGGATCCGAACTCGCTGACCCGTTCGGTATCTTTGCTGCCACAGTGGGGGCAGGCAATGACCTCCGGTTCGCCGAGCAGGCTCATCTTGCTGGAGCTGCCCTCGGGCGGCGCGATGCCGAATGCCCGAAGCTTCTCTTTGCCTTCGTCTGTGATCCAGTCGGTGGTCCAGGCAGGGGTCAGCACCTGATTGATCTTCGGATCGCGAAAGCCCGCAGCGCGCAGGGCTTCGGCAATCAGTTCCTCGATCAGTTCGGTGGCCGGGCACCCGGAGTAGGTCGGGGTCACATCAATGGACAGTTCTTTTCCATCCCAGTGAACCGCCCGGACAATGCCGAGCTCCACGACACTGACTGCCGGCACTTCAGGGTCTTTGACCTCTTCAAGCAGTGCCCAGATGTCGTCCTCTGTCAGCAGATCAGGGCGGGCGTTTGCCGGCACCCGATCGCTGGCGATCAGGATATCGACGGCTGACCGGTTGTCTGAATCACCATGTTGTGGCATCGGGATAGGCCCTCTGCAGAAACTGCATTTCTGCCAGAATGAAACCGAGATGTTCGGTGTGTTCGCCGTGCTTGCCGCCCATGTACATCCAGGCATCGTCCGGCTGCGGCGTCAGTGTGGCTTCCTGAAGAACCTCTTTGACCAGTCCCCGCCAGTCTTCCTTCAGCTGCTCCGGATCCGGGCCAATGCCGGCCTGGGCCATCAGCTGGTCGGTCTCATCCGGTGTGATGAGCTCACCGGTGAAGCGCCAGAGGATATCGACCGCGTCCTGCATCCGACGATGGCTTTCCTCGGTACCGTCACCCAGGCGCTTGACCCACTCGGAGGACCGGCGCAGGTGGTAGGTCACTTCCTTCAATGCCTTTGCGGCAATGCCGGCAACGCGCTCGTCGCTGGCGTTCACAAGGCTTTTCAGGGTGAAGTAGTGCCAGACATCGAAAAAGAACTGGCGACCCATGGTCACGGCGTAGTCCTCGTTCGGCTGCTCGGTCAGCAACAGGTTGCGGTAATCGTGGGCATCCCGGCGATAGGCCAGCTTGTCCGCATCGCGACCGTCATCGATCAGATCGGAGGCATATTCGTACCAGTTACGGGCCTGGCCGACGAGATCCAGTGCCACGTTCATCAGCGCCATTTCTTCTTCGAGCGCCGGCGCCTTGCCGCACAGCTCGCACAGGCGCTGGCCAAGGATCATGTCCGAATCGGCCAGGCGCAGCAGGTATTCCGTGAGTGCTTCTTTCTGATTCATGGAATCACTCCTTACATGTGTCCGACTTCGTCGGGCAGCTCGTAAAAGGACGCGTGGCGGTACACCTTGTCCTCGGACGGATCAAACAGCACCTCTTTCTCGTCGGACGCGGAAGCGGTGATCATGTCGGAAGGAACCACCCAGATGCTCACGCCCTCGTTGCGGCGTGTGTACAGGTCACGGGCGTTTTCCATGGCCATTTCGGCATCGGCAGCGTGAACGCTTCCCACGTGTTTGTGGTTCAGGCCGTGCTTGCTGCGAACAAAAACTTCGTAAAGACGCCATTCAGACATGTTGTATTCCTCCGATATCAGGCAGCTGCTGCGCGCTGCTTTTGTTTTTTGGCATAGGCGACGGCCGCTTCGCGAACCCAGGCGCCTTCTTCAATCGCTTTCTTGCGGGTGTTGATCCGCTCGCGGTTACAGGGGCCGTTGCCCTTGAGAACGTCGTAGAACTCCTGCCAGTTGATTTCACCGAAATCGTAGTGGCCGGTTTCCTCGTTCCATTTCAGATCCGGGTCCGGTGCGGTGCATCCCAGGTACTCAAGCTGCGGAACAGTCTGGTCGATAAACATCTGACGAAGTTCGTCGTTACTCTTGCGCTTGATCTTCCAGGCCATGGACTGCTGGGAGTTCGGGGATTCGTCGTCGTGCGGACCGAACATCATCAGTGCCGGCCACCACAGGCGGTTGATGGCGTCCTGCACCATCTGCTTCTGCTCATCGGTACCTTCACGCATCATGTCCAGCAGGATCTGGTAGCCCTGACGCTGGTGGAAGCTTTCTTCCTTACAGATGCGGATCATGGCGCGGGAGTAGGGGCCATAGGAGGTCCGCTGCAGAACCACCTGGTTCACGATGGCGGCACCGTCTACCAGCCAGCCGACCGCACCCATGTCCGCCCAGTTCAGGGTCGGATAGTTGAAGATGCTGGAGTATTTGGCTTTGCCCTGGTGCAGCTTCTCGATTTCTTCGTCCCGGTCGGCACCCAGGGTTTCCATGGCGCTGTAGAGGTACAGTCCATGACCCGCCTCGTCCTGGATCTTGGCCATCAACTGGAGCTTGCGCTTCAGGGTTGGAGCACGGGTGACCCAGTTGCCTTCCGGCAGCATACCGACCACTTCGGAGTGGGCATGCTGGGAAATCTGGCGAATAAGGGTCTTCCGGTAGCCTTCCGGCATCCAGTTCTTCGGCTCGATTTTGGTTTCTGCATCAATCTTTTCCTGGAACGCGCGCTCTTCGGGCGACATTTCGTCCAGGGATTTGACGCGCTTGGCTCCGGTTTCAACGAGCTGGGCGTACATACAATACCTCCGGTTCGGGCTTGTTGTTCTGTTGGTCTGTGAACAGCCGAGCCCTGACAGTGTTTGTTGGGCTATACACTCAATATTAAATGATACTGAATAAATATCAAGTTTTGGCTTTGTGTGTCATGTTAGTTTTTTCGAATGGCCTTTAATTCATTAACAGACTGATTTAAATGGCCAAAAATATGATACGTGACGAAAAGCTATTGAGATTGGTTTAGAGAGAGTGAAATTAAATCGACATCCGGTACGGCAGCGGATGTCTCCGTTTTAAACGGGCAGCGGACCGGAAAGGGGACCGGCCCGCTGCCAAAACCGGGATTTACTGGTTACGCCGGTCAATGACCCGCTTGGCTTTGCCCTCAGAGCGGGCCAGCCGGTTCGGCTCCACAACCTGAACACGGGTGCTGATGCCAATGTAGGACTTGATGTGGTGAGTCAGTTCCTTCGCGGCATTGGCGCGAACGTCATCGCTGGTGCCGGCTTCCGGCTTCAGCTCGGCGCGGATATCCACGCAATCCAGGTTGCCTTCCTTATAAACCTCGATCTCGTAGTGCGGCGCCAAGGCTTCGCACTTGAGAACCTGTTCCTCGATCTGGCTCGGGAACACGTTGACGCCCCGGATGATCAGCATGTCATCGCTACGACCGGTAATCTTGTCGATACGGCGCATTGGTCGAGCAGTGCCCGGCAGCAGACGGGTGAGATCCCGGGTCCGGTAACGCAGGATCGGCAGGGCCACCTTGGTCAGGGAGGTGAAGACCAGCTCGCCGTACTCGCCATCGGGCAGGACTTCACCGGTGTTGGGATCGATGATTTCCGGATAGAAGTGGTCTTCCCAGATGGTGGGGCCGTCTTTGGTTTCGATGCACTCCATGCCCACGCCGGGGCCCATGACTTCGGACAGGCCATAGATATCCAGTGCCTGGATACCGAGCCGCTCCTCCAGTTCGGTCCGCATGCTGTTGGTCCAGGGCTCAGCACCGAAAATGCCCAGGCGCAGCGGCAGTTTGTGCGGATCGATGCCCTGACGGTCCAGTTCGTCAGCGATATTAAGCATGTAGGACGGGGTCACCATGATGATGTCCGGCTGGAAGTCCTTGATCAGCTGGACCTGCTTCTCGGTCTGTCCACCGGACATGGGGATGACCGTACAGCCGAGCCGTTCGGCACCGTAGTGCGCGCCCAGGCCACCGGTGAACAGGCCGTAGCCATAGGAGACATGGACCTTGTCGCCCCGGTGACCGCCGCCGGCCCGGATGCTGCGGGCTACGATGTCGGCCCAGGTGTTGATGTCACTCTGGGTGTAACCGACAACGGTCGGCTTGCCGGTGGTACCACTGGACGCATGGACGCGGACGACCTGATCCATAGGGGTGGCAAACATGCCGAATGGGTAGTTGTCCCGCAGATCCGCCTTGGTGGTGAAGGGAATCTTGGCAAGGTCCTCCAGCGAATTGATATCCATCGGCTTCAGGCCGATCTCGTCAAAGGCGTTGCGATAGAAAGGGACATTGGTATAGGCATGAACCACACTCCAGCGCAGGCGCTGGAGCTGTTCGTGGCGCAGCTCATCAATGCTGGCGGTTTCCATGCGGTCGAGTTTGCCGATTTTTTGCAGTGGTAAATTGCTCATGATGTTGTCCTGCGTTGTTCTTGTACCGTGTTTTCAGTCTAGATCCTGTTGTGCAATCAGGCGGCGCTATCGGTTCTTTCGATGATCAGGGCAATCCCCTGACCAACACCGATGCACATGGTGCAAAGCGCGTAGCGGGCTTTTTGTCCGGCCTGGTGACGACGTTCGAGTTCGTTCAGCGCGGTGGTGATCAGGCGCGCACCGCTCATGCCGAGCGGATGGCCGAGGGCAATGGCACCGCCGTTCGGGTTGACGTGCTCGGCATCGTCCGGAAGTCCCAGATCCCGGGTGACCGCCAGGGCCTGCGCTGCAAATGCCTCGTTCAGTTCGATCACATCCATGTCGGCCAGTTCCAGCCCGGCGGTCTTGAGGACCTTGCGGGTGGCCGGGGCAGGGCCAAAGCCCATGATGCGCGGCTCAACGCCGGCAGTCGCCATGGCAATCACCCGTGCCCGGGGTTTGAGGCCATACTGGCTCAGGGCCTCGGAGCCGGCCAGCAACAGTGCGCAGGCGCCGTCGTTGACGCCGGAGGCGTTGCCGGCGGTCACACAACCGTTCTCGCGGAATGGCGTGGGAAGTGACGCAAGCTTGTCCAGGCTGGTCTCGCGAGGATGCTCATCGGTGTCGACCACCAGCGGATCCTGCTTGCGCCGGGGAATGGTGACCGGTGTGATTTCATTGGCGAAAAAGCCTGCGGCCTGGGCCGCTGCAGTCCGCTGTTGGCTGCGCAGGGCAAAAGCATCCTGATCTTCCCGGGACACCTTGAACTGCTCGGCCACGTTTTCTGCGGTTTCCGGCATGGAATCGATGCCGTACTGCTTTTTCATCACCGGATTCACGAAACGCCACCCGATGGTGGTATCGAACATTTCCGCTTTGCGGCTGAAGGCGTTTTCCGCCTTGCCCATCACGAAAGGCGCCCGGGACATGGACTCAACGCCGCCAGCGATCATCAGGCCGGCTTCGCCGGTGCGAATGGCGCGGGCAGCACTGCCGACGGCATCCATTCCGGAGCCGCACAGCCGGTTGATGGTGCTGCCCGGTACGTCCACCGGCAGCCCGGCCAACAGCAGGGACATGCGGGCAACGTCCCGATTGTCTTCACCGGCCTGGTTGGCGCAGCCGTACAGGACGTCGTCCACTTTCGACCAGTCCAGGTCGGGGTGGCGTTCCATCAGGGCCTTGATCGGAATGGCGCCGAGATCGTCGGCTCTGACTGCCGAAAGGGCGCCGCCGTAACGGCCAATGGGGGTGCGAATGGCGTCGACGATGTAAGCGTCTTTCAGGCGGATGTCAGTGCTCATGATGCGTTCTCCGAATGGCGGACGGTGCCGCGTACTTCATAGGAACGGCCGCGGAACAGTGCCACGGTGCGTCCGTCCTGGTTGGTCAGGGTGATGTCGTAAACGCCGGTCCGGCCGCCGCGGGAGCGCTCCTCCGCTGTGGCGGTCAGCCGATCGCCCTCCTTGGCACCGGACATGAAGTCGATGCTGCAGCCCGAGGCAACCGTCGCACGGTCGTAGGTGTTGCAGGCGAACGCGAATGCCGAGTCAGCAAGGGTGAACAGATAGCCACCATGGCAGGAGCCGTGGCCCTGGACCATATCGCCGGTGACGGTCATGGTCAGGACCGCCTTGCCCGGCGCGACGGACTCGATTTTCATGCCGAGCTTCTGGCTGGCGCGATCCCGGGCAAACATGTGCTCTGCGCACTGTTCGGCCAGAATCTGTGGGTCGGTGTCAGTCATGCGTAGAACCCCTTGTTGGCGTAATGATTTTTTCTCAGCAGCAGCGCCGGCCGATACCGGTCTTCACCGTAGCTGTTCTGAAGGTTGGTCAGGACCGTGAAGACGCAGCCGGCTCCGAGTCGGTCGCTCCAGCTGAGGGGGCCTTCGGGATAGTTCAGGCCGGCCTTCATGGCCAGGTCGATGTCTGCCACCGTTGCAACACCGTGCAGGTGGGCATCGGCCGCTTCGTTGGCCAGCATGGCGACAGTGCGCATGATGACCAGTCCGGGGCGGTCCGCCAGACGGCTGACCGCGATACCGGCTGCCTGCAACAGGGCACAGGCATCCTTGATGGCTTGTCCGGAGGCCTGATCCGCTGCGGCAATGGCCAGGCGTGTGGTGCTGGCGAAATCGAATGCCAGATCGAACACGATGGTATTGTCGATGCCTTCTGCGGCGGCACGCTCTGACGCCATGCGGCCGTCAGTCAGCACGAGGACTGCATCGCCGAAACGGATCCGGCCGTTGCCGTCACGTTCCTCGATCTCAAGGCCGGCCTCTTGCCAGCGCTGAACCAGCGCTCTGGCCGGGCCCAGGTCGCCCTCTACGGTCACCGTCTTGTGGGTGTTTCCACCCTGTTCGGCTTCGGTTTGCGCTGCGGGACGTTCATCGCCCTCGCCGTAGCGGTAGAAACCCTGACCGCTCTTGCGGCCCAACCGGCCTGCTTCCACCAGTTCCTGCTGGATGAGGGACGGGAGAAACCGGGTGTCCTGGTAATAGGCGTTGAACACGGAATTGGTCACCGCGTAGTTGACGTCGTGCCCGATCAGGTCGGTCAGCTCGAAAGCCCCCATCCGGAAGTTGCCTGCCTCGCGCATCAGGGCGTCGAGGGTGGCCGGATCCGCCGCCTGTTCCTGGACGAGTCTCAGGCTCTCGGCGTAGAAGGGGCGGGCAACGCGATTGACGATGAAGCCAGGCGTGGAGGTCGCGTACACCGGCTTTTTGCCCCACTGGAGTGCGGTTGCATGCACCGTTTCAGCGACCGTGCTGTCGGTAGCCAGACCAGACACCACCTCCACCAGGGCCATCAGAGGCGCCGGATTGAAAAAGTGCATGCCCACCAGCCGCTCTGGCTTCTGCATTTTCGCACCCAGGGCGGTGATGGAGATCGAAGAGGTGTTGGTGGCCAGAATCGTCTGGTCGCTGCACAGAGATTCGAGGTCCGCCAACAGGCCTTGTTTGATCTCGAGGTTCTCGATGATCGCTTCGATGACCAGGCCGGCGTCGGCAATGTCGGACAGTTTGTCGACCGGCTGGATCCGGCCGACGATGGCATCGACGTCCTGCTGGTTCATTTTGCCTTTATCAACACGGCGCTGAAGAATCTTGGCGGTGTTGTCACGACCGGCCGCGGCTGCACCCTCCCGCTGATCGTGGAGGTAGACGGTATGGCCAGCCTGTGCGGCAACCTGGGCGATGCCGGAGCCCATGGCACCCGCACCGATGACGGCTACGTTAATACTGGAATCCAGTGCCGGCATGCTTTATTTCCCCTTGAAATCCGGTGTGCGCTTTTCCATGAACGCGGCGACGCCTTCGCGGTAGTCGTCGGTCTGGCCGGCCTGGCGTTGCAGATCCCGTTCAAGTTCCAGTTGCTCGTCAAAGCTGTTGGTGGTGCTGGCATGCAGGGCCTGCTTGATCAGTGCCAGGCCTTTTGTGGGTTGGACGGCAAAATGGCGGGCCAGTTTCATGGTTTCGTCCATCAGTTGCTCGTCGTCAACACACCGCCAGATCATGCCCCAGCTCTCGGCCTGCTCGGCCTTGATCTTGTCTCCCAGCAGTGCCATGCCCTTGGCCCGGGCCATGCCCGCTACGCGAGGCAGAGTCCAGGTGCCACCGGAATCCGGTACCAGGCCGAGCTTGCAGAAGGCCTGCACAAAGCTGGCCGAGCGGGCAGCGAGCGTAATATCGCAGGCGAGCGCAATGTTGGCACCGGCGCCGGCCGCGACACCGTTGACTGCGCACAGAACCGGCATCGGCAGATCACGAAGGCTGCGCATCAGCGGGTTGTAATAATTCTCCAGGGAAGCACCCAGATCCGGCATTTCCTGATCCGGCGAGACGCTGCGATCGGACAGGTCCTGGCCGGCACAGAAGCCACGGCCGGCACCGGTAATGACCAGAACGCGGACGCTATCGTCGTTGCGGATGGTCGTGATGGCCTCGCGCATGCGTTCGTGCATTTCCACGTTGAAGCTGTTGAGGTTGTTCGGGCGGTTCAGGGTGACTGTGGCAATGCCCTGATCGATCTCCAGAAGGATGCTTGACTGGGTCATGATGTTGTCCCATTTGTTGTAATAACAGGAATGGCCGGGACGACACTGGGTGTCCCGTGACAGAGAATTCTTAGTAGCGCCTTGCTCGGGGCGCAGGGTCGATCGGACTGTGGGCAACCGGTGCCCTCCGATGCAACGTCCGAAATTGAGTATATCTAAGAATTGATACCCGTCAAGGATTCATGGTATCGACTTCTGTATCACTTTATAATTTTGCTTGTTGGCTGATTCGCTAAGGGGATGATTTTTATTGAAAATATGGCTTAAGGCTGGTTCTTCTGGAGCGTTTTAACGGGGTTCTGTGCCGTTTGGTGTTGCCAATTCTCGTGAAATTTCCGGGCGAAAAATATAATGTGATACAAAAAATCGCTAACAAAAAATATTTTGGTCCCATTCCTGCAGGAGAACGTTATGCCCGTTTACAGCATTGAAGGTGTTGTCCCGGTTGTCCACCCGTCCGCCTATGTCCATCCCAGTGCCGTCCTGATCGGCGACGTCTGGGTCGGGCCGGACTGTTACGTCGGCCCTGCCGCCTCGTTACGAGGTGATTTCGGTCGGATTGTCCTCAAGGAAGGTTCCAACATTCAGGACACGTGTGTCATGCATGGGTTTCCCGGAATGGATACGGTGATCGAGAAGAATGGCCATGTCGGCCACGGAGCCATCCTTCACGGGTGTATCGTGGGTGAGGATGCCATGGTGGGGATGAATGCGGTGGTCATGGACGAAGCGCACATTGCACCGAAGTCGATCGTCGGCGCCGGAGCCCTGGTGAAGGCCGGATTTACCTGCGAGCCGGGTTCGCTGATCGTGGGTGCGCCCGCCAAGGTTCTGCGAACCCTGAGTGACAAGGAACTTGCCTGGAAAAAGAAGGGGACCGAGGAGTATCAGCGTCTTACCCGGCGCTCGCTGGCCAGCCTTCAGGAATGCGAGCCGCTTGCCGAGGCGGAGCTGGATCGTCCCCGGGTGGATTCCGGAACCTACCAGCCGAAACATCAATCCTGAATCGCGTCAGGCCGTGTGTTTTTGCTCGGCAGAGATGGTGGCTCAGGCCGCCATCTCTGCTTTCAGGGCGTCGATGATGATCCGTGCGAAGGCCTCGGGTGAATCTTCCTGAAGGAAGTGGCCACCCCTGAGAGTGATGTGGGGTTGCCCGTGCGCGCCGGGAATGCGCCTCTGCATGTAACGGTCACCGCCCCGGGTGATCGGGTCGCCGCTGCTGAAGCAGGTTATGAAAGGCTTGCGCCATTTCTCCAATGCTTTCCAGGTTGCCTGATTGGCAGCGCTGACCGGGTCGTCCGGCGACAGTGGCACCAGTCTCGGGAATGCACGAGCGCCGGCCTTGTAGTCTGTTGAGGGAAACGGCGCCTCATACGCGGCCAGTTCGGCCTTCGAAAGTGTTCGCTCTGTGCCCAGTTGGACAATTCGTGCGACCGGGAACCAGGGGCTATGGGCGGCAAATGTCTTCCACAGCGTAAAGACCGTGGGAACCCGGCTTTCACCCGTGGGAAGCATGCCATTGCCGACGATAATCCGGCTGAACCGGTCTGCATGTTCTGCGGCCAGTCGCAGGCCGAGCAGGGACCCCCAATTCTGGCACACCAGGGTAATGTTCCGGAGGTCGAGCGTATCCAGCCAGGTGGTCAGCCACTCCATGTGCCGGTCGTAGCTGTAATCGTCAGCATCGGCCGGTTTGTCCGATTTCCCGAAGCCGATCAGGTCTGGTGCCAGCACCCGGTGCCCCGCATTGGCCACCATGGGGATCATGTGCCGGTAGAGGAACGACCATGAGGGTTCCCCATGAAGCATGAGCACGGGTGAGGCATCACTCCGCCCTTCGTCGACGTAGTGCATCCTCAGGTTGGGGGCTACGTCGAGATAGTTGGGAGTGAAGGGGTAGTCCGGAAGGTCCCTGAAGCGAGCTTCGTCGGTTCTCAGAATACGCATGCCATCGACTGTCCTGACTGATAGGTTGCGTGATCGTCACTTACGACGATCGTCAAAGTTCAGGATAAATCAGATGGCGATCTGGTGTGTTTGAGTTGCGTAACAGAGCGTTGCCCGTTTGAATCAGCAGGCCAGCCCGAACAGGCGCTCCGGGTTGTCAATGTGACGCATGGCATCATCGCAGCAGTTGACAGCACCGCAATCGTCAGCCGAACACAAGCCAATGGTCCGGCACTCGATGGACTGCTGGTTATCGCCTTCGTTAAGAAAAATGCGCGACCGGGAAAGAATGGAATGACAGTGGCCGCAGAGCAGGGTGGGAACGGCACAGCCCTCGGCAAGAATAGCGTTGTAATGATTTGGTTCTCTCATAGATATCCTCCTGATACGTACAACCTAGGGGCAGTGTGTGACAATAAAAAGTCCTCCTGCGTTCACTGCCCGTGATTTATACGGAATCCTTGTCCGTATCGACCATCGGCCTGCGATTGGAACGTTTGTCCTCCCAGTCGAGTTCTTTGGGATCGTACCAGCCGATGGCGTCCAGCACCCGTTGCCGGGTTCGTGGCGACAGCGTCGGCCACAGTTCCTCGAAATCCTCCAGGCCGGCGTCTCTCTGTCGCTGCTGCTTGCTCTGGAGCCGGTTGATGATTCGGGGAAGGTTCAGCGCCTCACCGAGCTGTCCGGGCACCAGCACCTCCTGCCCCATCACCTTTCGACGATGAGTCCGTGCTGCCAGGACTCTTTGCAGTTCCCGGGCAGCGTCCAGGGCGGTTTCTGTGGTAAAGGTTTCCAGATCCAATACTATGACCCGTTCAAACTGTGATCACCAACCAGCCACTATAACCTGAAGCGGGCGCCAGTGGCCAAACTCCCGTGATAGGCTGGTATTATCCAAAGCCTTCGTTACTGCTCTTTGCGCCGGGATACCCTGACTTATGTACGCAAAACTTGAAACACGGACTTTTCTGGCAATGCTGGTCGGGGTCTCCCTGGCGTTCGTCCTGCTGATGAAGCCCTTCTTCGGGCCGATTTTCTGGGCCGTAGCCATTGCGCTGATTTTCCATCCGGTCCAGAACCTGGTGGCGAAGTGGCTCGGCCCCAGGCCTAATGTGAACGCCCTGGTCACTCTCACGGTCTGCATGGTGATCGTCATTATTCCAGTCCTGCTGCTGGTGACATCGCTGATCGCGCAGGGGGTGGAGCTGTACCAGCAGATCCAGAGCGGCGAGATTCGCCCCGGCGAGTACATCGATCGAGTGAATCAGTCGTTCCCGGCCATCCAGGCTTTTCTCGCGCAATTCGATATCAACTTCGCCGAGATCCGTGACAAAGCCGTCAGCCTGTTTGTTGGCGGCAGCCAGTTCATGGCCAAACAGGCCCTCGGCATCGGGCAGAACACATTCCAGTTCTTCATGGGGCTGGCCCTGATGGTCTACCTGGCGTTTTTCCTGCTTCGTGACGGTAATCAACTGGTGGAATTGCTGATCCGGGCCCTGCCACTGGGGGACGAGCGCGAGCGTCTGCTGTTTGCCAAGTTCGCGGAGGTGACCCGGGCAACGGTCAAGGGCAACCTGCTGATCGCGATTATCCAGGGCGCCCTGGGTGGCCTGATCTTCTGGATTCTCGGCATTTCCGGGGCGTTGCTGTGGGGCGTGGTGATGGCTATTGTCTCGCTGCTTCCGGCCATTGGCGCTGCCATTGTCTGGGTGCCCGTGGCCATCTACCTGGCGGCGGTGGGGCAGCTTGTGTCCGCGACGGTGCTGACGATCTTCGGGGTGCTGGTCATTGGGCTGGCGGACAACCTGCTTCGACCGGTTTTCGTCGGTCGCGACACCAAGCTCCCGGATTACATTGTGTTGTTGTCAACGCTGGGCGGAATTGTCATGTTCGGAGTCAACGGCTTTGTCATGGGGCCTCTGGTGGCGGCCCTGTTCATGGCCTTCTGGGGGATCTTCATCCGGGAGTTCGGACACGAGGCCCAGACGGTTCGCCATCCGGGAACCGGTCCGATGCCGGAGGATGAGAACCGGAGCGGTCCCGTTGATCGCAAAGTGTGATAGTCTTTTCAGTGTTTGCCCCAGCCCGTGGAGATTGGCGCCACATAATAAAAAAGAATCGATGTCGGTTTGGCATCAGGAGTAATGCAGGTGAGTACCATGAAGAACCCGACCAGGAATCTGGGTCGCCTTCTGGCTGCAGCCGGTGCGGCGGCTTTGTTAGGGCTTGCCCCTCTGGCCCAGGCCAATGAGACCGTAGCTCTTAAGAACGCGCTTTATGGAGCGGGCTACGATATTTCCAATGTCAGCCCGGATATGGATGATGCCACCCGTTCGGCGCTGACCAGCTTCCAGAAAGACCACGGATTGCAGGCAACAGGTATTCTGGATGATGAGACCAAGAAAGCCCTTGGTATGATTTCGATGAAGGTTGCTGCGGCAGCGCCGGCAAAGGCCAGTGCGAAGACGGCTGAAAAGGCCGATAAAGCCGCTGCCAAGGCAGATCAGCCGGCCGAGGCCAAGAAAGAGGACAAGACGATCGAAGAGGACGACGACGGTGGTTGGTCGCTCTGGTAAGTGCATCGTATGCCCTGACGCAAAAAAGCCCGCCAGAGTAACCTGGCGGGCTTTTTTTGTGGCCGGATGTTCAGTCCAGCTTGGTCAGGTCACGGACCGCCCCTTTATCCGCACTGGTCGCCAGCAGCGCGTAGGCTTTGAGTGCTGCCGACACCTTGCGGTCGCGGGCGAGTTCGGGCTTCCAGCCCTTGGCGTCCCGTGCCTCCCGGCGCCGGTCCAGCTCTGACTGATCTACCTGGACATTGATCGAGCGGTTCGGAATGTCGATCAGAATCGTATCGCCGTTCTCGATCAGTCCGATAGCGCCGCCTGCTGCAGCCTCCGGCGAGGCGTGGCCGATCGAAAGTCCGGAGGTTCCGCCGGAGAAACGTCCATCCGTAAGCAGGGCGCAGTCCTTGCCCAGGCCCTTGGATTTGAGATAGCTGGTCGGGTAGAGCATTTCCTGCATGCCCGGGCCACCTTTCGGTCCCTCGTAGCGGATAATGACCACCTCTCCCGGTTTTACTTCGTCATTGAGGATGCCCGCCACGGCGGAATCCTGGCTTTCGAAGACGCGGGCCTTGCCCTCGAAGACGTAGATGCTCTCGTCCACACCGGCGGTCTTGACCACACAGCCATCCCGGGCAATATTGCCGTAGAGTACCGCGAGCCCGCCCTCAGAGGAGTAGGCATTCTCGACGGAGCGGATGCAGCCGGCCTCGCGATCGCCGTCCAGGCTGGGCCAACGGGTGTTCTGGCTGAAGGCGGTCTGGGTCGGGATGCCCGCCGGTCCGGCCTTGTAGAATTCCACCACTTCCGGGGTGGGAGACTGCATGATGTCCCAGGTCTCCAGGGCTTCCTTCATGGTCTTGCTGTGAACGGTCGGCAGATCCGTGTTGATCAGGCCGCCGCGCTCCAGTTCCCCAAGGATGCCCATGATGCCACCGGCCCGGTGAACGTCTTCCATGTGGTATTTCGGCGAGTTGGGCGCCACCTTGCACAGCTGAGGCACATGGCGAGACAGTCTGTCGATGTCCGCCATGGCGAAATTAACCCCACCCTCCTGGGCGGCCGCCAGCAGGTGCAGGATGGTGTTGGTCGATCCGCCCATGGCGATATCCATGGTCATGGCGTTTTCGAACGCGGCCAGAGAGCCGATGCTGCGGGGCAGCACGCTGGCATCGTTTTCCTCGTAATAGCGACGGGCGTTCACCACAATCTGTCGACCGGCATCCAGGAAGAGTTGTTTCCGGTCCGCGTGGGTCGCCAGCAGGGAACCGTTGCCGGGCAGCGCCAGGCCGATGGCCTCGGTAAGACAGTTCATGGAGTTGGCGGTGAACATGCCGGAGCATGAACCGCAGGTCGGGCAGGCGCTCCGCTCGTATTCCTCGACCTGTTCGTCGCTGGCATTCGGGTCGGCGGCGATGACCATCGCATCCACCAGGTCCAGCTTGTGTTCGGACAGTTTGGTCTTGCCGGCCTCCATCGGCCCGCCGGACACGAAAATGGTCGGGATGTTGAGGCGCATGGCGGCCATCAGCATTCCCGGTGTGATCTTGTCGCAGTTGGAGATGCACACCAGGGCATCGGCACAGTGGGCGTTGACCATGTATTCCACGGAATCGGCAATGATCTCCCGGGAGGGCAGTGAATACAGCATTCCGTCGTGACCCATGGCAATGCCATCGTCCACGGCAATCGTGTTGAATTCCTTGGCGACACCGCCGGCGGCTTCTATCTCACGACAGACCAGCTGCCCCAGGTCTTTCAGGTGCACGTGACCGGGCACGAACTGGGTAAACGAGTTGGCTACCGCAATGATCGGTTTGCCGAAGTCGTCGTTTTTCATACCGGTGGCGCGCCAGAGGGCGCGGGCGCCGGCCATGTTCCGGCCGGCTGTGGATGTCCGCGAACGATACTGAGGCATGGTGTCTTGGTCTCTCTTGTCTGTTGCCGGGAAAAGTGCAGCCCTAAAGGATACCAGATTAGACCGTAGGCGCATGGTTGTTTTCCAGGGCGGTGGTTACAATACTTAACAGTTATGATCGGACTATCCTAAGGTTCTATGAACAAGGAGTTTGCTTATGGCCGGGCCGGACAGCCTGCCGTTGCGTCGCCTCAAGAGTTTTCAGCCGCTGAATCGCTTAACGGATGATCAGCTGGTGCTATTGGCCAGCCGAGCCGAACGCCGGACCCACGGGCCGGGTCAGCGGGTTGCGGAGAGAGGCGTCCGTGATGGTCTCGATATCTTTCTGGTCTCCGGCGCGGTGGAGTTGCAGGCTGTGGACGGGCGTAAGTCGATTATTGAGGCGGAAACCGACAAGGCGCTCAACCCCATTGCCCGTCTGCAGCCGCGCATGTACGACGTGGTCGCTGTCAAACCGTCGGAATTCCTCGTGATTGAACAGGATGTGCTGAATCAGCTGCTCCGGTCGGCTCCGGTCAACCAGGTGGAAATGGGTTCCGAGGACGGTGTGTCCGGAGGCGACGAGGAACATCAACTGTTGATGGAGTTCTATTCCGAGCTCCGATCGAACCAGGTCAAGTTGCCCAGTGTGCCCGATGTGGCCTGGAAGGTTCGCCGGGCGGTGGATCGCGACGATTCGTCAGCAGAACAGGTGGCGGCTGTTGTGTCTGCGGACCCGGCCATGGCCGCCAAGCTTGTCCGTTCCTGCAACAGCCCCCTCTATCGTGGCTTCAGCGACGTTCGCAATGTTCGTGAGGCGGTGGTTCGGCTGGGTATGCGTACGACGCGCCAACTGGTGTCGGTCTTTGCGTTGCGAGAGGTGTTCAAGACCCGTCAGGCGTCGCTGCAGAAAGAGATGGAGAAGCTCTGGACCCACTCCCGTGAGGTTGCTGCGCTGTGCTGGGTGCTGGCGGACCAGGCGACCCGAATCGACCCCGAAGAGGCCCTTCTGGCGGGACTGTTGCACGATATCGGCGTAGTGCCGGTGCTGGTTCAGGCCGAGCATCACTCGGCACTATTCTCCAATGAAACCAATCTGGGCCACGCCATCCGCGAGTTGCGTGCCGATGTCGGCACCGCGGTGCTGGAGAACTGGGCCTTCCCGGCTGCATTTCTCGAGTCGGTCAGGCATGCCGAAGACTGGCACTATGAATGCCGGGAGACCGAGCCGCAGTTGGTAGACGTGGTGATCGTGGCCCAGTTGCATTCGATGATCGGATCGAGCCAGAACGACAGTCTGCCAGCGTTTGATGAAGTCCCAGCCTACAGGCGCCTGGGAGAACTGGAACTCAATGCCTCCCGCAGTCTTCAGTTGCTTACCGAAGCCCGCGCGAGGGTCCAGGAAGTTCAGCAGTTGTTGTCGATTCGGTGAAGAGCAGCATGACCGTGACCGTGCCCCTGTTTCCGCTCAACTCCATCGTCCTGCCCGGCGGTCGTATCCCGCTTCAGCTGTTCGAACCCCGTTACATCGACATGCTGACCCGGTGCCTGAAAGACGACGAGGGGTTCGTCGTGGTGCTGCTTCGCGAGGGGGCGGAAGCCGGATCGATGGCGAGTTTCTATGAGGTGGGTACCTACGTCCGCATCATTGACTTCCAACAGCTGGAGAATGGCCTGCTCGGCATTACCGTCGAGGGTGAATCGAAAGTGGCCGTTCTCCGGAGCTGGCGTGAGCCGGACGGGCTCAACGTCGGCGATGTCGAGCACCTCGCGGGCGAGACGCAGAGCGCGGTGCCCGCTCAGCACATCGAACTTCAGTCGGTTCTGGAGGCCCTGTTTCGCCATCCGGTCGTTCGCGATCTGAAAATGCAGGTGGACTATGACGACGCCCGCCATGTGGGTTGGCGACTGACAGAGCTTCTGCCGCTCGACAAGCAGGAAAAGCAACGGCTGGTGGAACTGCAGGACCCCCTCGAGCGCCTCAATCGATTGCAGGAACTTCTTGAAGCGCTTGAGCCGGGGTGACGACCCGGGCCGACGCCGAGTGGCTGGCATCGGGCGTATACCGGTAACTGGCCTCCGGCCACTGGTGCAGGATATAGGCGACCGAAAAGACCAGCCACACCGCCACGCCCAGGCAGGTCAGCGCGTCCATCGGGATGGGCGTGCGATCATATCGGCTGTAACTGGCCCGCACGAAACCGGTCACCGCGAGCCCCAGCAGGATGCCTCCGATAATGTCCGAGAACCAGTGTACCTCCAGGTAGAGTCGGCTTACGGCGACAGGCAGTACTGGCAATGAGAGGAATACGTAGGTGCGCCAGCGCCGACGCTGACCGAATTCTGCCGCAACGAAGCTGGCCAGAAGGGTTACCAGCACGGTGATGCCGGCGGCGTGACCGCTGGGAAAGGCGCCGGAGGCCGGAGGCTGGTTGACCACCGCCGGTCGGGGCAGGTCGAGCCCGGTCTTCAGGCCCCATACCAGGCTCCACGTCAACGCCAGCGCCATGGCAATGTGCAGTGCAGCGGCGTAATATCCGCGAAACGCCAGGACCAGGATGGACAGCCCCGCTGCCACGACCAGAACCAGTGGGTCGCCGATCAGGGTCGCCGCCAGAGCGGGACCGTCGATCAGCGGGTGACGGAGTTGTTCGAACCAGAGCAATACGGTCTGATTGAATGGGGCCAGAGCGCCGCTGATGACCAGTTGCTCCCAGATCAGGAACAGACCACAACAGGTGACGGAGAGCATCAGGGAGGCAAGCGGGAATTCGCCAGCGCGGGCCGGTCGCTGGTTGCTGTAAAGTCGCCAGAATCGATGGGACAGTTCGTACCGTGCAACGCGCTCTTCGAGCCATCGGTAAAAACGCCCGCCACCGCCGAGGCCCAGCTGGAACTGCACCAGAACATAGTACACCACCAGCAGCGCCAGCACGCTGACGCCGGTAACCGCGTAGAAATGAGGGGGCAGTTCGATGCCCGTCTGTAGAGCGCTGCCCACCAGGAATCCGGGAATGACGTATGCCGGGGCCCAGGCGATGGCCGACAGGATGTTGATGCCGAGGAAACGCTGCCAGGGCATGTGGAGTGCGCCGGCTACCAGCGGAATGACTGGACGGATTGGTCCGATAAAGCGCCCGATAACCACACTCTTGCCCCCGTGTTTCCGGAAGAAGGTTTCTCCCTTGCCGATCAGGATGGGGTAGCGTTTGAACGGCCAGACGGATGTCAGTCGCCCCTTCAGTGTCTGCCCGATAACGAAACTGATGCCGTCGCCTACGACCGCCCCCAGAAAGGCCCAGGTCAAGGCCTCGGTCAGCGGCATGCCGGTCTTGCCCGCCAGTGCGGCGATGGCAAACAGGATGGCAACACCCGGTACAATCAGGCCGGCAATGGCCAGGGATTCCACGAAAGCAGTGAGGAACAGTGCGAACGCCAGCCATCCGGGGTTCGATGACAGCCAGGCGGTGAGGTCAGAGAGCCAGGCGCCAGTCATGCCTCAATGGTCTCTCCCGGACTGAACCAGATGGAGTCGGCGCCCCGTTTGCGTGCTTCTTCCATCGCGCCGTGGGCCCTTTTGCGGAGGGTGTCCGTTCGGGTATCGCCATTTCCGCGTGTCGTGCAGCCCAGGCTTACGGTGGCCTTGCCGACGACTGGCCACTGATGTTCTCCAATGGTCCTGCGGATGCGCTCGGCAATGACCCGGACGCCTTCCTCCGGCGTAAACGGCAGGATCAGGAAGAATTCGGATTCGTTCAGCGTGTAGAGGGTATCGCCCGCCCGGATAACGCCGAAAAGATGTTGGGTCATGTCCCGAAACAGTGTCTGGAGTGCCGCATTACCATGCAGGTCCTTGGCTTCCGCCGCGTAGTCGATGCCCAGATGCACCACGGACAGGGAATGCCCGGTTGCAATGGCTCGACTGATTTCCTTCTGCAGGGTTTCATCCAGGAACCGGGCGTTATGGGCGCCGGTCACCGGATCTGTGATGGCCAGGTCCTCCGCCGACTGCGCCATGTGGTCGTAATGCCAGGTATACAGAGCGGTTGTGACGAGCAGAATGACCAGTCCTGTGGTGGTGACCATGGCGTCATCGACCGGATGGCTGAGGAACAGAACCACCGACATGGGCGTGATCAGAAGCAGGGACAGCGCCAGCCCCTGGCGCAGCGGGAGGATCAGAAGGTTCAGTATCAGCAGGGGCATCGCCCAGTGGCTGATGCCCGGTCCGTTCATGCTGATCAGTGCCGCCAGCAGCCCGCTGTTGAGCGCAGACAGGATGATCAGGTGCCCCGGGGCCGATAACTGGTGTCGCCGGCAGATGACGGTATAGGCCAGCCCCGCGACGCTCAGTATGGCCATCCCGGAGGCCAGGTAGAACAGATCGTAGAAGCCGTACCTCAGGTTCTGTATGGCCAGGGCAGCGATGAACACGGCCGCCAGGGCGTAGCCTGCACTGTGAGTGATCGTGCGTAGCCTTGTTTCGGTCATGATGCCGGCCCCCCGTGCTCGGTAGTGGATCGAGCCGTATGCGACCAGGCGCTATAGGTCTGGGTACGGTTGCCACCCTGTTGCTGGGCCCGACGCAATGCGTGGGCGGCACTCTGCTGGAGGCTGTCGGCATCGTCGCCGATATTGAGCCCGGCGATGCCTGTGCTCACCGTGAGATTCAAACCGTGTGATTCCAGCAGGGTGCGGAGTCCGCTGCGAATGATATCCGCCCGATTTCCTGCATCACCGGTGGAAATTCCGGGAAGGATGATCAGGAACTGAAGGTCTGCGACCCGGTAATAGGTGTCGAAATCGCGGATCTGGGAGTGCAGGAAACGGCCGATTCGGGGCAGGATTGACCGGATATCTTCGGCCGGTTCATGATCGCTCACATGGGTGTCCAGTCCGACCATGATGACCGACAGGTCGGTGCCTTCCCGTTCGCTGCGCTGGATTTCCTTGTGCAGGTCGGCGGACAGGTATTCGCGGCTGGCGGCCTGGGTCAGCTCGTCCGTGCGTCGAAGGGGGGCCAGCTGCCGGTTCTTGTATTCCCTGAGAAAGACCAGCAATCCGGAGAGCATCAGGGTCAGCAGGAACGCGCTCACCAACTGGTGGCGGTCCGGGAGCCCCGTCATCCATTGGGTTCCTGCCATGACCAGCACGCAGACCGCCAGCGAGAGGCTGGCGGCAATGACTGGCTGAAACAGGGCAAAGGCAATCAGTGGCACCGCATAAAGCCAGTACGTCATTGACCAGGGTCCCAGCAGGAATGCCGACAGGGTCAGCCCGGTCGCGACGACGAAGAAAAGACGCTGAATGGCTGGCCAGGGTTGTTTTTTACGGGCTGGATGGAAGTTCCGGCCGCTGATAACGACGCCTGCTGCAGCCGCCGCCACGGCTGACATGAGCGGGTCACCCAGCAGGGCGCTGGCGATGGCAATGATGATCAGTCCCGCGAAACCGGCCCGTGACAGCCTGCTCAACAAGAATTTTTCGGCCGTCTGGGCCATGGTGTGTCCTTCCTCTCCCGGCGCATCCATTGAGTATTAAGCATAGCGCAGCGGTATAATAATGGTTTGGGGTGCGTACTTGAAACGGGAAAGGTAAAGTTAGGCCCTTATTACGTATTTTGATGTCGAACTGACAAGGTAACAGGATGGATATTGCAGGATACATGGCCGAGGTTGGTCAGCAGGCCCGGGCCGCCGCCACGCTGGTGGCAAAGTCCACCACGGCTGTACGCAACAGGGCACTGCTGGCGACCGCGGACGCACTGGACGCCGCGCGGGGCGAGTTGGCGGTTGCCAACAGCAAGGATCTCGAAAAAGGACGGGAGAATGGTCTGGACGCGGCGATGCTGGATCGTCTGGAGCTCACGCCGGAACGGATCGACGCCATGATCGAGGGCCTGCAGCAGGTTGCCTCCCTTCCGGACCCCATTGGCGAGATTACCGACATGACCTATCGCCCCTCGGGCATCCAGGTCGGAAAGATGCGGGTTCCCCTGGGCGTGATCGGGATCATCTACGAATCCCGTCCGAACGTGACGGTTGAAGCCGCAAGCCTGTGCCTGAAGTCCGGAAATGCCACCATTCTCAGGGGCGGATCCGAAGCCATCCATTCCAACCAGGCGATTGCCCGCTGCCTTGCCATCGGCCTGGCCGAGGCAGGTCTGCCCGAGAATGCCGTACAGGTGATCAAGACCACCGATCGTGCGGCAGTGGGGGAGCTGATCACCATGCCGGCTTACGTTGATGTGATCGTGCCCCGCGGCGGCAAGGGATTGATCGAACGGATCAGCCGGGATGCCCGTGTGCCGGTCATCAAGCACCTGGACGGCGTGTGTCACGTCTACATCGACAGCCACGCGGACCCCGAGAAGGCCCTGCGGGTGGCGGTGAATGCCAAGACCCAGCGGTACGGAACCTGCAATACCATGGAAACCCTTCTGGTGGACCAGGAAATTGCTGAGGATATCCTGCCGCTGCTGGCGGACGCCTTTGAGGAGAAAGGCGTGGAGTTGCGGGGGTGCCCGGCAACCCGTGCGGTGGTCCCCTCGGCCAAAGAGGCGGTGGACGCAGACTGGGAAGCGGAATATCTGGCCCCCATCCTGGCGGTGCGCGTGGTGGACGGTCTGGATGGGGCGATCGCGCATATCAATCGCTACAGCTCCCAGCACACCGACAGCATCGTGACCGAAAACTATACCCGGGCCCGGCGCTTCCTCACGGAAGTGGATTCCAGCTCTGTGATGGTCAATGCCTCGACCCGTTTTGCCGACGGATTCGAGTACGGTCTGGGCGCGGAGATCGGCATCTCTACCGACAAGATCCATGCCCGCGGTCCCGTGGGGCTGGAAGGTCTCACGTCCCAGAAATACGTGGTGTTCGGCGACGGTCACATCCGGACCTGATGTCCATGCATGTGATCTACGGCGGAACTTTCGATCCTGTGCATCATGGGCACCTGAGGCTGGCCATCGAGCTGTGTGATCGGCTGGGTGTGCCGAATGTCAGCCTGGTGCCCTGCCATATCCCGCCGCATCGTGGCGACACCGGCGCCAGTGCCGGGCAGCGGCTGACGCTGCTGGAACTGGCGATTCGCGACGAAGCCGCTCTGCGGATTGATGACCGGGAACTCCGGCGGGCCGGCGCTTCCTATACAGCGGATACCTTGCGCCAGCTCCGGGCCGAGCTGGGCCCGGAGGAGCCGCTCGTAATGGTGGTCGGTACCGATGCCTTTGCCGGCTTTGATCGCTGGCGGGAGTGGCAAATGATTCCCGAGCTGGCCCACATCGTTGTGGTGCAGCGTCCTGGACCGGCTCTGGATCCGGACGGTCAGCCGGCAAAGCTGCTGGCTGAACGCGAAGTCAGTGATCCGGCCCGTCTACGTGAGAGGCCAGCTGGCCTGGTGCTGGCCCTGGACCCGCCGCTGCTGGATATTTCCGCCACCGGTATCCGCGATCGAATTGCCAAGGGGCGTTCTCCCCGATACCTGATCCCGGATGGGGTCTGGGCGGAGATTCGACGGCAGGGGCTTTATGGCGCCTGCCCGGACGGGAACTTTTAGTGCTACAATTCCGTCTCATTGAGACTTTTCGGGCAGGCAATCCGGCCGATGTCCGATTAACAGGGTGATTATGCAGGCAGAAGAACTGAAAGATTTGGTGGTCACGGCACTGGAAGACGTGAAGGCGCAGGACATCAGTGTGATTGATGTGCGCGATCGGACCAGTGTCACGGACTACATGGTGCTGGCATCCGGCACTTCCAACCGTCACGTCAAATCCCTCGCCGATTCGGTGGTGGTTGAAGCCAAAGAGCAGGGAGTTCGGGCCAGCAATGTCGAGGGCGCGACTGCCAGCGACTGGATCCTGGTCGACCTCGGCGATGTTGTTGTTCATGTGATGATGCCCGCTACCCGCGAGTTCTACGATCTGGAGCGACTCTGGCGCGATGCTCCGGATCTTGGTGCCGCGGGCAGCGAATAAGCATGCGGTTACGTCTGATCTGTGTCGGGCAGAAGATGCCCGACTGGGTCAGCAGCGGGTATCAGGAGTATGCCCGTCGGATGCCCCCGGAACTTCCCCTGGAACTGGTTGAAATTCCCATGGCCCACCGTGGGAAGAATCCGGATATTCCCCGACTGATGCAGAAGGAAAGCGATGCGATTCTCGGGGCACTGGGTGCTCGCGATCGCGTTATCGCCCTCGAGGTGGGCGGCCGTCCCTGGTCCACGGAGAAGCTGGCGAGCCAGCTTGAATCCTGGCAGCAGGATGGGAATGACGTGAGTTTCCTGGTGGGAGGGCCGGACGGTCTGGCCGATGCCTGTCGCCAGCGAGCGGATCAGCAGTGGTCCCTGTCGCCTCTGACATTGCCTCATCCGCTGGTGCGTATTCTGCTTGCAGAGCAGCTGTACCGGGCCTGGACGATCACCCGAAACCATCCGTACCATCGCGCCTAGAGGTTGTCCATGCCGTGGGGTGAATTCAAGGATACCGCAGCCGAACGCCGCCTGTTCCAGCGCCGCGCGCTGGTTATGCTGACGGTGGTCGTGCTGGCGCTGGGCGGCCTCATGGCCCGCATGTATCAGCTCCAGATCGTCGAGAACGATACCTACACCACCTTGTCCGACAAAAACCGCGTTCAGGTGCAGTCGGTCCCGCCTCCACGCGGCCTGATCTACGACCGAAACGGTGAGCTTCTGGCCGAAAACCGGCCGGTTTTCAGTGTCACCGTTGTGCCCGAACGGGTGGAGGGTATGGACGAGACCCTCAGCGAACTTGAGGGCATCATCAATGTCTCCGACCAGGATCTGGAACGGTTTGAGCGCAGGCTGCACGAGCCCCGTCGCCCGTATCAGGAAATCCCGCTGCGATACGACCTGACGGAAGAGGAGATCGCCAAGCTCGCGGTTCACCGGCACGAGTTGCCGGGCGTCGAAGTCAAGGCGGAGCTTGTGCGCTATTACCCCCACAGTGTCCTGACATCCCACGTACTCGGGTACGTGGGTCGGATCAACCGAGAAGAACTGCAGAATATCGACGCCGTCAACTATGCCGGTACCAACTACATCGGCAAGTCCGGTATCGAGAAGTTCTACGAGAAGACGCTGCACGGCAAGGTCGGTTACCAGCACGTTGAAACCAATGCCCGAGGGCGAATCCTTCGGGTTCTGGAGCGGGAGAACCCGGTGCCCGGGGAGGACCTCCAGTTGCAGTTGGACCTTCGCTTGCAGAAAAAGGCATATGAACTGCTCGACGGCCGCCGGGGTGCCGTTGTCGCGATCGAACCGAAAACCGGGGGGATACTGGCGCTGGCCAGCGTGCCGGGATTCGATACCAACAAGTTTGTCACCGGTATCAGCGTGGACGATTACCGGGAACTGCGGGAAAGCAAGGACAAGCCACTGTTCAACAGGGCACTTCGGGGCCAGTACCCGCCAGGGTCCACTCTGAAACCCATGCTGGCGGTTGCCGCACTGGACAGTGGTGCGACTACCCGGACCAAGAAAATCTGGGACCCGGGCTACTTCCAGCTCAACGATACCGGGCGGCGCTATCGGGACTGGAAACGCTGGGGACACGGTTGGGTTGATCTGAAAAAGGCCATCGCGCAGTCGTGCGATACCTATTTCTACGGCGTTGCCGTGGATATGGGGGTGGATACCATGTCTGGTTATCTCTCCAGTTTCGGGTTTGGCGAGGATGCCACGCTGGATGTCTCAGGTGCCCTGAGCGGTCTGTTGCCATCGAGGGAGTGGAAGCGTGCCGCGCGCAAGGAACCCTGGTATCCGGGAGACTCTGTAAACCTGGGTATCGGACAGGGATTCATGCTGGCCACGCCGCTGCAACTGGCTACCGCAACCGCCCTGATTGCGAACCGTGGGCAATGGGTTGAACCCCGATTGCTCAAGGATGTCCTGGGTGACGATCCGGTCAATAAAGTCCTGCCTCCGGAAACCCATGAACCGCTGAAACTGAAAAATCCCAGCGATTGGGAGTATGTCGTCGACAGCATGGCGGAGGTGATGGAAGGCGCGCACGGTACTGCCCGTCGTGCCGCCCAGGGGGCACCCTATCGGATGGCCGGGAAAACCGGGACCGCCCAGGTATACAGCCTTGAGGAAGATGAGGAGTACGACGCGAATGAAATCCGTGAACGGCTGCGGGATCACGCACTGTTCGTTGGCTTTGCGCCTGTGGACGACCCCAAGATTGTCGTCTCCGTCATCGTCGAGAATGGCGGTAGCGGAAGTGGAACGGCCGCTCCGGTGGCCCGGGCAATGTTTGATACCTGGCTGCTGGACCTGAAACATGGTGAGGATTCCGGCAAGGTGAGTATGGCCAATACAACGGGGGCAAACTGATGGCCCTGAAAGATCTGATGGACTCCGGTTCTGCCAATCCCCTCGGGCGCCCCCGAAGCATCTGGACGACCCTGCATCTGGATCCGGTGTTGCTGATACTGCTGCTGTTACTGATCTGCAGTGGCCTGTTCGTGCTCTACAGTGGGGCTGACCGCAACATCGAGGTGGTCAAGGCGCAGGGCATCCGGATGACCATTGCCTTTGTGGTGATGCTGGTGTTTGCCCAACTGGATCCGGCCGTGTTCCGTCGCTGGGCGCCCTGGCTGTATGTGGTCGGGCTGATTGCGCTCGCCGCCGTTCTGGTGGCAGGTGTCGGCGCCAAGGGCGCTCAGCGTTGGCTGGCCATTCCGGGATTGCCGCGTTTCCAGCCATCGGAACTGATGAAACTGGTGGTGCCAATGATGGCGGCCTGGTACCTGTCGAGGCATTATCTGCCCCCGAGGTTTTCCCATGTGGTGGTCGGGCTGGGGATCGTGCTGCTACCCATGGGCATGATTATCGAACAGCCGGATCTCGGAACGTCGCTGCTGGTGGGGCTCGCCGGCATCTTCGTAGTGTTTTTCGCCGGAATGAGCTGGAAACTCATTTCTGCGGTTTTTGCCCTGGTGTCGGTCTCCGCGCCACTGATGTGGTTTTTCGTGATGCGGGATTACCAGAAGCAGCGTGTGCTGACGCTGCTGGACCCCCAGAGCGATCCGCTGGGAGCCGGGTGGAACATCATCCAGTCCAAAACAGCCATCGGATCCGGTGGTCTTGAAGGCAAGGGTTGGCTGCTGGGAACCCAGTCGCACCTGGAATTTCTCCCGGAGAGTCACACCGACTTCATTGTCGCGGTTCTGGCCGAAGAGTTCGGCTTTATCGGGATGGCGCTGTTGCTGACCACCTATTTCCTGATCATTTTGCGCTGTCTCTATATTGCGGCCACGGCCCAGGATTCGTTCAGCCGGCTGGTCGCGGGTGCTTTGACCATGACCTTCTTCATTTACGTGTTTGTGAACGTCGGAATGGTCAGCGGTCTGCTGCCAGTGGTAGGCGTGCCCCTGCCGCTGATCAGTTACGGGGGTACGTCCAGCGTGACGCTGATGGCCGCGTTTGGTGTCCTTATGTCGATACACACCCATCGCCGAATGCTGGCTGCCTGACCAACCATGGAAGCCGGGTAATGGTGATTGGGTGAAAGAACCCGTTACAATGAAGAAAAGAATATGTGGTTTTTACGCGGCAAGCGTATGGCAGGGGGATTGCCCACGGTGAACGCAAAACGTCATTGGGCCGCAGGATTGGTCGTCCTGTTGCTTCTGGGACTGGGTGGATGTGCTTCATCCCCCCAGACCAGCAGTTCCCGTTATGCTCTGGCGCAGGACCGTGCGCCGTCGAAAGATATCGATGTGTCTGGTCTGCCAGATGCCCGTCCCCGCTATGAGAAGGGACGGAGTGCGGGTAACAAATCGCCTTACTCGGTCTGGGGCAAAACCTACCGGGTTCTGGATACGAACGATGGCTACGTCGCCCGTGGCACCGCCAGTTGGTACGGTGAAAAGTTCCATGGCCACAGGACGTCCAACGGCGAAACCTTCGACATGTATGAAATGTCGGCCGCCCACAAGACCCTGCGAATCCCGACTTATGCCCGGGTGACCAATCTGGACAACGGGCGGTCGGTCATCGTTCGGGTCAATGATCGTGGGCCCTTTCACAGCGACCGGCTGATTGACCTGTCCTACGCCGCGGCGAAAAAACTGGGATATCAGTCGAAAGGAACGGCACACGTTGAAGTGGCTGCCATCACGGTCCGGCCGGACGGCTCCATGTACCTTGCCGGTCAGCCGTTTCGGCCGGGTCAGCAAAGCGGGCCGGTTGCCGAATCCGGAGAAGCACGGAGTGCTGAAAGCGCATCAAATGGAACCGGTGAAGCGCTGTTTGTCCAACTGGCCTCGTTCAGCAGTCGTGGCCCTGCCGAAGCCCTGTTGAAGCGGGTTCGCAGTGTCCTGCAGAATCCGATGCGGGTTCGGGCGATCGACACCCAGTCCGGCCGCTATCATCGGGTACAGGTCGGTCCTTTCGAGACAGAGGCAGCGGCGAGGAAAACCCAGGGGCTACTCGAGGCCCGTGGCTTTGCACAGACGATTCTGTTGACCGATTCGCGTTGATCAACCAAAACACCGAAAACACACCTGACGAATGAATGGACCCATGGCTTTAAACAACCTTTTGCGTTCCCTTTCCGTGGTACTCATGCTTGTCTTTGCCCTGACCGGCAAAGTGATGGCGCAGTCGGTACTGATTCCCTCGCCACCGCAGATTGCGGGGAGCTCCTACGTACTGATGGACCCCAAGAGCGGCAGCATCATCATGGACGAAAACAGCCACGAACGGCTTCCGCCGGCGAGTCTGACCAAGATGATGACGGCCTACCTCGTGGAACGGGAAATGGCGGAAGGCCGCATTTCCATGGACGATATGGTGCCGATCAGCGTCAAGGCCTGGAAAACACCAGGCTCCCGAACGTTTGTCCGTGAGGGGACGTCGGTACCGGTGGAGACCCTGCTCCACGGTATGATCATCCAGTCCGGAAACGACGCCACGGTGGCACTGGCAGAGTATGTGGCCGGCAGTGAGGACGCCTTTGTCGACATGATGAACCAGCAGGCCAAGATTCTCGGCATGAAGGACACGCATTTCGAGAATGCCACGGGGTTGCCACACGATAACCACTATTCGACCGCCTACGATCTGGCGTTGCTCGCTCGTGCCATCATCAACGATTACCCCGAAAATTATTCGATCTACGCCAAGAAGCACTTCACCTATAACAACATCCGTCAGCCGAACCGAAACAGCCTGCTGTGGCGTGACGATAGCGTGGATGGCCTGAAAACAGGCCATACCGAGGAAGCTGGTTACTGTCTTGTGGCCTCGGCCAAGCGCGATAACACCCGTTTCATCGGGGTGGTGATGGGAACACACAGCGCCGATGCCCGGGCCCAGGAAGTTCAGAAAATGCTGAACTACGGCTTCCGGTATTACCAGAGCGAGCGCCTGTTCCAGGCGGGGCAGGAATTGATGCAGGCACCGGTGTGGGGCGGCAAGGCCGATCAGGTATCGGTCGGTATGAACAAGGATGTCTATGTGACCATTCCCCGGGGCTCCCGCGACCAGCTTGAATCCACCGTGGACCTTGATTCTGTGATCAAAGCCCCCACCAAGGTGGGAGATGAGCTCGGTCGTGTAAAAGTTGCCCTCAATGGCGCGGTACTGGTGGATCAGCCGGTACTGGCCCTGAACGATGTACCCGAGGGCGGATTCTTCAAGCGTATCTGGGATGCGATCAAGCTGTTCTTTGTTCAGTTGTTTCAGTAAGGGCGATCCGAGTCCCGGGAGTAGTGTGGCATGAGTGAACCGAAAGCACCGAAAATAGAGTTCCCCTGTGATTACGTGATCAAGGTGATCGGTAACTCTGCGCCCGATTTCAGCGAATTTGTCGTTGAAGTGGTGGAGCAGCACGCCCCGGGGATCACCGAGGCAGACATCTCGGTCACCGAAAGCAGCAAGGGCCGGTTTTCCTCCGTCCAGCTCAAAATCGTGGCGACCGGCGAAGCACAACTCAAGGCCCTGTTCGAAGAACTCAAGGCCAGTGGTCGTGTTCATATGGTGCTGTGACGTCCATGCCAGACCTTATCGTCCGTCGTCTGGGCGAACAGCCCTACCAGGAAACCTGGGATGCCATGAAACAGTTCACGGCGGATCGGGACGGCGCCACGGCCGACGAAATCTGGTGCCTGGAGCACCCCAGGGTGTTTACCCAGGGGCAGGCCGGCAAGGCCGAGCACCTGTTGTTCCCGGGCGACATTCCGGTGATCAAGGTTGATCGAGGTGGCCAGGTGACCTATCACGGGCCCGGTCAGCTCGTGGTCTACCTGATGCTGGATTTGCCGCGGAAAAAAATGGGTGTTCGATCCCTGGTGGATACCATCGAGCAGGGAATTGTCGGCACCCTTGGCGATCTGGGTGTCGAAGCCGCTGCCCGCCCCGATGCGCCGGGCGTCTATGTCGGTGATGCCAAGATCGCTTCACTGGGTCTGCGGGTGCGCCGGGGATGCTCGTTCCATGGACTTGCCCTGAACGTGGCCATGGACATGGAGCCGTTCAGCCGGATCAATCCGTGTGGCTATGCCGGCATGGCCATGTGCCAGGTGACGGACTTCGTTCCCGGGAAGACCGTCGCCGACCTCGAAACACTTCTCGTCCGACACCTGGTCGATGCCTTGTCGTATTCGTCGGTCAGTTACCGGGACGGTTGGTAAGTCCCTCAGTTTCCCGCCGGGAGGGCCAGGTTCCTGCCCCCTTCCTTGGCTCTGTAGAGTGCCTCGTCGGTTCTTTGCAGAAGTCGGTCGATAGATTCGTCGCCCTGGATAGTGCCGACACCAATGCTGACTGTGGCGCCGACAGTGCGATTATCCACTGTGACCGAGGCCGATTCGATCGCGCAGCGGATCCGGTTTGCGGTCTGTAATGCGTCTGTGCTCCCGGTTTCCGGGAGCAACACCAGAAACTCCTCGCCACCCCACCGGGCCGGCGTATCCACCCGCCGACACTGTTCCCGCAAACACTGCGCAACCAGCACGATCAGCTCGTCGCCCGCCTGGTGGCCATAGGTATCGTTGATGCTCTTGAACAGGTCGATGTCCATCAGCAGCACTGAAAACGGTCGCTGGGTCCGCCGATACCGTTGAAATTCGTTTTCCAGTTGTTCGACTGCTTCCCGACGGTTGGCCAGGCCCGTCAGTGCATCGTGCTTGGCGGCGTGCTCGAATTCTGCAGCGAGTCTGAGCAGTCCCAGTTTGCTGCGGCGACGGCTCTGGTCAAGGATGTAGCAGGACACCATCTCGAAACTCAGGACGATGATCATGGATATTCGAAAACTGGTGCTGTAGGGGGAATTGAACAGCGCATCGCCGAGGGGGCTGAATAGCAGGATGAGGCCGGCGATGCCGCCGACGCAGGCGATCACACCCACCCGGGCCTGGCTGATGTAGAAGATGATCGGCGGGTAGGCAAACAGCCAGATGATGGCCGAGCCGTCTTCCACCGCTCTTATCGCAAGAAAGGTGAACAGGGCGATAATCAGGACAATAAAACCGCGGCGCTGCAGCGTCTGGTTGCCAAGCACGAAATAGAGCAGGGCATTGACGCCGAGAAGCACGGCGGAGATCGTCAGGAACGTGGGGACCAGAGCTGCGCTGTCCTGTCTGACGGCGCGCCAGGCAAAGAACGTCAGCAAGGGGATGGCCGCAGCCGTCAGCCAGTTGATCAGGACCGGAACCGGGATTTCACCCCGGACGCGAAACTGGGACAGTTCCTCATCGGGTGTGCGTGTGCCTGCGTGACTCATTGTAGGATCTTGTTATTGTGTTCAGATCAAGGAAGCCGTTCAGAGTTCCATACTAGTCCGTTATGCGATCACGGACTGTGTAAAATCGTAAACGGTCAAGGAAGACAGGTTTAAACCGGACGCTCACGGCAGACATTGGCCCTCAGGCCTCAAAATCGGGGTCGAATCGGTGAGGTTAGGTCGCTAGAGTATCCGTATAATGGATTCATCAGTGGGCGAAAGCCCGAATTCTCTGCACTCACAGGTTGTCCATGTCATCAAGACGTTCAGGATCCACAGTGTCCCGCATCAAAACCGGCAGTTTCGAGCGTCGCCTCAGTCTGACCCGGGCAGGCCTGACGGCAGGAACGCGCATGGCCTCCCACATGGCGACCAACTGGTTCAGCAGCCGGGAAAAGCGCGAGGAGCGCCATCGGGCCATGCTATCGAGCCAGGCGCGTTTTCTGGTCGATGAGCTGGGACGACTGAAAGGCAGCGTGGTGAAAATTGGCCAGGTCATGGCGCTCTACGGTGAGCATTTCCTGCCGGAAGAGGTAACCGAGGCGCTGCATACACTTGAGGACCAGACTACGTCGCTGGAGTGGTCAGCCATCGAGCGGGTATTGAAGGACGAGCTGGGCGCCGACCGGCTCACCGAGCTGGAGGTTGACCCGGAGCCCATCGGCGCTGCCTCGCTCGGGCAGGTTCACAGGGCGGTGCGCCGCAGTGACGGGCTGGAACTGGTGCTCAAAGTCCAGTATCCGGGAGTGGCCGATGCCGTGGACAGCGATCTGAACGCGGTGGCCCAATTGCTCAAGGTGGCGCGCCTGGTGAGCTTTGGCCCGGAATTCAACGACTGGCTGGAAGAAGTCCGTCAGATGATGCATCGGGAGGTGGACTATCGCCTTGAAGCCCGGACCACCGAGAAATTCCGGACCATGCTGGCGGACGATCCGCGGTTCATCGTTCCCCGTGTTCTAAAGGAGTATTCGTCCGAGCACGTGATCGCATCCACCTACGAACATGGGCATTCGGTCGGCTCGTCGGCGGTCCGGGAACTTCCCCAGGATCGCCGGAGTGCGCTGGGCAAAGCGGCCCTGGAACTGTTTTTCCGGGAACTGTTCGTCTGGGGAGAGATCCAGACCGATCCGAACTTCGGCAATTACCGGATCCGGATTGCCGGTGAAGAGGGTGAGGATCCTGGCTATGACCGGATTGTGCTGCTGGATTTCGGGGCCGTACAGTCATACTCCGACGAGTTTCTCCAGCCGGTTATCCAGATGATACGGGCGTCGTACGAGGATGATCTGGACGCGGTCATCGATGGCGGGGTGGCCCTGCGATTCATGAGCATGGACTGGCCGCAGGAGGTGCGCGAAAAGTTCGGCCGGGTCTGCATGTCGGTGCTGGAGCCGCTGGCCCGGGAGCAGGGACAATGGCCGGATTACGCGGTCAACAGCGCCGGCCAGTACCGGTGGAAGCAGAGCGATCTGCCATCCCGAGTCGCTCGACAGGCAGCCCGCTCTGCCATCAGCCGCTATTTCCGGGTGCCGCCGAAAGAATTTGTGTTCCTTAACCGGAAGCTGATCGGCGTGTACACCTTTATTGCCGTGTTGCACTCGGAGTTCAACGGCGAACCGCTCCTTCGGAAGTATCTTTATGGTGCCGGAGAAGGCCCTGACACGCCCGATGCTTCTGCCACCAGCCAGAGTACAAAGGCGTAGCGCAGGCCCTTGCCAATGGCAACCAGAACGACAAAGTTCAGCCAGGGCACGCGCATGATTCCGCCGACCAGTGTCAGTGCGTCTCCGCCGAGTGGCAGCCAGCCCAGTAACAGTGACCATTGACCGTATCGATTGAACCGGTTGCGGGCTTTGTGGAGCTGCATGTCACTGATCGGGAACCATCGCTTGTGCTTGAACCGATCGACCTGCCGGCCAAGGATCCCGTTGACGACGGAACCCAGGGTGTTGCCTGCGGTTGCCCAGAACCAGAGCCACCACAGGCTGAACCCCTGGGTGACCATCCCGCCAAGCAGAACTTCCGAGTAGGCGGGAAGCAATGTTGCTGCGGCAAATGCAGTCAAAAACAGCGTCAGGTATGCCACGGTTTCTCCGGTCTTGATCGATTGCAAGGTCGGGGGCTGCCCATGTCAGTATGGTCACCTACTATGGTTGCCATTCAAAGCATCAATTTTTGTCGGCGGCCCTCTTTCCAGTATCCTGTTCACCAAACAGGTTCACAACACGGTGCGGTGCGCCGTTTCAGGAGGTAATAATGGATCAGGTCACCATCTACGGCCGTTCTTCCTGCGGATTCTGCATGCGGGCCAAAATGCTGTGTGAGTCCATGCAACTGCCCTACACCTGGGTCGATATGGTGGCGGAAGGGATGTCCAAGGCGGATGTTGCGGAAAAGATCGGCAAGCCGGTTCATACGGTTCCCCAGATTCTCGTCGGGCAGCAGTACATTGGCGGCTACGACGAGTTTTCTGTCTATGTCCGGGAACACGCGGCGGAGCTTGCCCGCTGATCACTCCGTCGTTGCGGGCATAAAAAAACCGCCGAGCTCCCTCCCGGGGGCCGGCGGTTTTTTATTTGCTGCCAAAAAGTCAGAGACTGAACTCGGTTTTCAGCTTCTTGTCCACCAGTTCGTTCTTCAGTTTTGCCACCTTTGGCAGTCCGTTCTCGAACGGCGGGAAGCTCTCACCATTGATCAGCGGTGACAGGTAGTCGCGACAGTCCTGGGTGATGCCGAAACCATCATCGGTGATGTAGTGGATCGGCATTTTCTTTTCCTGGTTGGCCACTTCGCTGAGCTGGGCTTCGCCGATCGACCACTGGTAGGGCTTGGCTTGCTCGCGGACGATGGTTGGCATGAGGGCCTGCTTGCCTGCAATGGCCATTTCCACCGCAGCCTTACCCACCGCATAAGCCTGCTCTACGTCAGTCGCAGAGGCGATGTGGCGCGCGCTTCGCTGGAGATAGTCGGCGACCGCCCAGTGGTATTTGTGACCCAGCGCCTGTTTGACCATGTTGGCCAGCGCCGGAGCCACACCGCCGAGCTGGGTGTGGCCGAAGGCATCCTTGGCACCGGCATCTGCCAGGAATCGACCGTCTTCGTACTGGGCGCCCTCGGACGCGACCACGACGCAATAGCCGTAGTCCTTCACGCACTGATCCACCCGGGCAAGGAATGCTTCGCGATCGAACGGAATCTCCGGGAACAGGATAATATGCGGCGGTTCGCCTTCTCCTTGGCCGGCCAGTCCGCCAGACGCCGCGATCCAGCCGGCGTGGCGGCCCATAACCTCAAGGATGAAGACCTTGGTTGAGCTCTCACACATGGACTTGATGTCGAGGCTCGCCTCAAGGGTGGAGGTGGCGATGTACTTGGCAACCGACCCGAAGCCAGGGCAACAGTCCGTGAAGGGGAGATCGTTGTCGACGGTCTTGGGAACCCCGATACAGGTAATGGGGTAGCCCATCTTGTCGCCAATCTGGGACACCTTGTAGGCCGTGTCCTGGGAATCACCGCCGCCATTGTAGAAGAAGTAGCCGATGTCGTGGGCCCGGAACACTTCGATCAGTCGCTCGTACTCGCGACGGTTCTCGGAGATGTTCTTGAGCTTGTGGCGGCAGGATCCAAAGGCGCCACCCGGGGTGTGGATCAGCGCCTGGATGGCGTCGTCAGTTTCAAGGCTGGTATCGATCAGTTCCTCTTTCAGCGCCCCGATAATGCCGTTGCGACCGGCGAATACCTTGCCGATCTTGTCCGGGTGCTTGCGGGCCGTCTGGATGACGCCGCAGGCGCTGGCATTGATGACGGCGGTAACACCGCCGGACTGGGCGTAAAAAGCGTTCTTGATGGCCATCTTGGGCTGGAGCCTCCTGCTGGTTCGACAATGGCGCAGATGATACGCCAAACGTCCCGGATTTTCATGAGCAGGATTGCGGATGGGCCGGGCCTTGACGCCTTCCAGCGTATAGGGGAGGCTTGGCAGGTTTCAACGGAGAGGTCGAATCCAGAATGCACATTCACATCCTCGGAATCTGTGGCACGTTCATGGGCAGTCTCGCGGTACTGGCCCGAGAACTCGGGCACACGGTAACCGGGTCGGATCAGGGCGTGTATCCGCCCATGAGCACCCAGCTGGAGCGTCAGGGCATCAGCCTGATGGAGGGATACCATGAATCGCACCTGGAGCCGGCGCCGGATCTGGTTCTGATTGGCAATGCCATGTCCCGGGGAAATCCCGAAGTCGAAGCGGTGCTCAATCGCAATATCGACTATATGTCAGGCCCTGAATGGCTTTCCCGAGAAGTGCTCCGGCATCGCTGGGTCATGGCGGTTGCCGGCACTCACGGTAAAACCACAACCACCTCCATTCTTCTGTGGATTCTGGATCAGGCCGGTTTCGACCCCGGTTATCTGGTCGGCGGCGTGCCGCTGGATTTCCCCGTATCGGCCAGGTTGGGCAGCAGTGATTTCTTCGTGATCGAGGCCGATGAGTACGACAGTGCGTTTTTCGACAAACGGTCGAAGTTTGTTCACTACCGGCCGCACACGCTGATCCTGAACAACCTGGAGTTCGATCATGCCGATATATTCGATTCGGTCGAGGCCATCGAACGGCAGTTCCATCATCTGGTCCGCACCGTCCCCTCCCAGGGCCTGATTATCCGTCCGGCAGTGGACGCCCACCTCGACACGGCGCTCGCCATGGGCTGCTGGAGTCCGGTTCAGGATACGGCCATCGGCAGTGAGGTGGCACGTATGGCCGACTGGCGTGCAGAACTGCTCGCGGAGGATGGCAGCCGGTTCATGGTGATCCACCATGAGCAGCCGGTGGCCACCCTCACCTGGGATCTGACCGGCCTCCACAACGTGCGCAATGCCCTGTCGGCGATCGCCGCGGCCCGCCATGTTGGCGTTACGCCGGATCATGCCGTCGCTGCGTTGTGTCGGTTCTCCGGGGTAAAGCGGCGGATGGAGTTGCTGGCAGATATTGATGGCGTCCGGGTTTACGATGATTTTGCGCATCACCCGACCGCCATCGAGACAACCCTGCAGGGGCTGCGCAACCGGGTGGGCGAGGAGCCGATCCTGGCCCTGATCGAGCCCCGTTCCAATACCATGAAGCAGGGCGTCCACCGGGACCGCCTGCTGGAGAGTGCCGAGCTGGCAGATCGGGTGCTGTGGGCCAATCTCAATGACATGGAGTGGCTGGAGTCGCTGATCGCCGAATGGCAGGCAGGCCACCAGCACAGCGGACACCATGGTATCGCGGCTTCCGTCGAGGACCTGATTCACACCACGCTGACGGATCTGCCTCGCCCCTGCCATATTGTGTTGATGAGCAATGGCGGCTTCGGCGGCCTTTCCAGCAAACTGGTGGCTGAACTCGAGCGTATCAGTTCCGGTCCGGCGCAACCGGATCAATGACTGACGGGAAACTTCTCCATGACTGACCCAGTATCGACCGGAAAAACCATAAATCTGGCCTTCACTGGCGCCTCCGGAGCTCAATACGGCCTTCGGCTCTTGCAGTGCCTGGTGGCGTCCGAGTGCCGTGTGCATGTGATGATCAGTCGGGCGGCCCAGGTGGTGATCGCGACAGAAACCGATCTGAAGCTGCCTGGATCGCCGCCGGCGATGGAGCAATGCCTGTCGGACTTTGCCAATGCTGAACCGGGGCAGGTGCGCGTGTTCGGTCGTGAGGACTGGTTTGCGCCGCCGGCGTCCGGCTCGGGAGAGAAAGCCCCGCTCGTGGTCTGTCCGTGCAGCACCGGAACCCTGTCGGCTCTGGCGACCGGCGCCAGCAATAATCTGATTGAACGGGCGGGGGATGTTGCCCTCAAGGAGCGACGGCCCCTGATCCTGGTAACCCGGGAGGCGCCGCTCTCCGAAGTCCATCTTGAAAACATGCTGCGTCTGACCCGTATGGGCGCGGTGGTCATGCCGGCCAGTCCGGGGTTTTATCACGACCCGAAAACCATCGACGACCTGGTGGACTTTATTGTTGCCCGCATCCTGGATCATCTGGATCTGCCCCAGCGACTGATGCCCCGGTGGGGGGAAGCACGAGCGGGCAGGAAAGGCCAATCCGGAGACTGATCCCTCGCCCGATGGTTTTGGCCAGCGCGTTTGATGGTTTTCATCATTGAGCGAGGGCGGGCATCGACAGAGACTGGGTGAACGACAACCACAACCGATGTCATTCACCGAGGTTCACCATGATTCCACGCACCCTTTTCGATGCCGACCTGGAAGGATTCCGCGACTCCGTGCGCAAATTCCTGGAGCAGGAAGCGGCACCCTACCACGACCAATGGGAAAAAGACGGCCAGGTCAGCCGCGAACTCTGGACCAAAGCCGGTGAGCTTGGCTTTCTGTGCCCCACCATGCCGGAGGAATACGGCGGTGTCGGGGCGGACTTCCGTTACAGTGCCGTTGTGATCGAGGAGATATCCCGGGCAGGGCTATCCGGGATCGGCTGGGGGCTGCATTCGGACATCGTGGCACCCTATATCCTGAACTACGGTTCTGAAGAACAGAAACAGACCTACCTTCCGAAACTGGCGTCCGGCGAAATGATCGGGGCCATCGCCATGACCGAACCGGGAGCCGGTTCCGACCTGCAGGGCGTGAAGACTACCGCCGTCAAAAAGGACGATCACTATCTGCTGAACGGTTCCAAGACGTTTATCACCAACGGTCAGTTGGCGGATCTGGTGATCGTGGTTGCCAAGACCGATCCCCGGGAAGGCGCCAAGGGGACCAGCCTGCTGTTGGTGGAAACCGCATCGGAGGGGTTTGAGAAGGGTCAGAACCTGAACAAGGTGGGCATGAAGGCCCAGGATACTTCCGAACTCTTCTTCCAGGACGTCAAGGTGCCGGTTGGCAACCTGCTCGGCTCGCTCGAGGGGCAGGGGTTCTTCCAGCTGATGCAGGAACTTCCGGCGGAACGTCTGCAGGTAGCCCTGGCTGCCGTGGCTGCGGCCGAATCCGCCTGGCAGTGGACGCTGGACTATGTCAAAGAACGCAAGGCTTTTGGCAAACCAGTGATCTCCTTCCAGAATACCCGCTTCAAGCTGGCGGAAATGAAGGCGGAAATCACTGCAGCCCGGGTGTTCTGTGATCGATGCCTGGAACTGCACCTCGACAAGAAACTGGATATCCCCACTGCCGCGATGCTCAAGCAGTGGACCACGGACCTCCAGTGCAAGGTCATGGATGAATGCGTTCAGCTCCACGGCGGCTACGGCTACATGTGGGAATACCCGATTGCCCGGGCCTGGGCCGATTCCCGGGTACAGCGGATCTACGCGGGCACCAACGAGATCATGAAAGAGATCGTTGCCCGGTCATTCTGATGGGGAGTGCCAGCGGGGAGACCTCGTTTCCCCGCTGGCAGGACGCCCGCGCTCAGTCTGCGAACAGATCCGAACCGTTGGACTGGTGCCACTGGATAATCCCGTTCCAGATGTCGTCGGCGGTCTCTGCATACCAGAAAAGATCCCGATCCTCCTCGTCGATCACACCCTCATCTACCAGAAAATCCACGTCAAACACACGGCGCCAGTATTGCTCGCCCACCAGGATCACCGGAATTGGCTGGATCTTCCGGGTCTGCGCCAGTGTGAGAGTCTCGAACAGCTCGTCCAGGGTGCCATAGCCGCCGGGGAACACGACCAGGGCCCGGGTGCGCAGCAGGAAGTGCAGCTTGCGGAGCGCGAAGTAGTGAAACCGGAAACAGAGGTTCGGAGTGATATAGGGGTTCGGATACTGCTCGTGGGGCAGGGTGATGTTGAGCCCGATGGACTTGCCCTGGACGTCAAAGGCGCCCCGGTTGGCGGCTTCCATGATGCCCGGACCGCCGCCGGTCATGATCACCAGCTCGCCATCGCCAAGCGTCTTCCCGGCCTTTCCGACTCGCTGCCCGAACGCCCGCGCTACTTCGTAGTAGTGGCTTTTGGCAAGAATGCGCTCGGCAACCCGCAGGTGCCGAACCAGCTCCGGATCGTCCGGTGAGGCCGCCAGCTCCTCCTTGAGGGCCCTGACCCTCTGGCGGGCGGTTGCCGGTTCCGTGATCCGGGTGCTGCCGAACACCACGATCGTGTGGGAAATGTTGTGTTGCTCCAGCAGGAATTCCGGCTTCTGGTAGTCAATCTGAAGGCGGACCCCCCGGGTTTCATCCAGATTCAGGTAGTCGATGTCCTGATCGGCCTGGCGATAGCCGGGACTTTCCGTCAGTATCCGGATCCGTTCCGGTGCCGAGAGATCCTCGCTTGCCGCCTTGGGCTGACACTCGGGCAAAGGCTGTCGCCGGAAATGGGGGTGCGGAGGCGTCGGAATTCCGGGCACTGCGGTCGTGGACTTTTTTTCTGTCATGACGGGGCCTTCTTCGCGAATGGGTGGTCATCGCCGGTGTCGCCCTTCACGGCGGAGGCGTTGAGCAGGATGACCTCAATTTCTTCGATGATTTCTTCCTGCCGAAGTGCATTGGCGCGGCGGGTCAGTTCCGAGGCTTTCTCGTCGAGTTTCCTGACCGCCCCGTCCAGGTGCGTTACCCGGTTCAGGTTCTCGGCGTTGAGGGACGTCGAGAAAATTTCGTGCAGCTCCGAAAGAAGATACTGCTCGGAGAGTTCTTTCAGAAGTGCTTCTGGCTCCATGTGGATCAGGGGTTCGCCGGTGTTATCGGGCGCTGAGGGGGCCAGCTCACGGAATGACGGCAGAAGCTGCCGCAGATCGATCTTATCCGGTTCCGTGTGGTAGAGGCAGGAAAGGTTCAACGCACCGTGCTTTGCCTGCAACGCTGTCAGGTGTTCAACCAGTCGATTCAGTAATTCCGGGATATCCTCACTGACGGTTGCGCCAGCCAGGGAAACTTCCACTCCGGGGTGGTTGCCCATCGGAGTCAGCAGTTTGTGACCAATAATCACCAGGAGTGGTGCCGGAGCGTCGGCCTCCATCATGGAATCGATGTGGCGCGCAAGTTTCTGGTTGAAGTTGCCGCAAAAACCACGCTCAGTGCCAACCACGACCAGCACGCTCTTCGCACGGTGGTCTGCCGGCAGAAGGTCGGGAAAATGGGCCAGAAGGTCTGCCGCCGCCTCCTCGATGTTGCGACTCAGCGCCTGCTGGGAGGCGAGAAGGCGTGCCAGCTTTCGATTCTCCATGTAGGCCAGTGTCTTCATGGAATTCATGATATTCCGGATGTCCGCAAGGCTTTCCCGGTGAAGCTCGAGATCATGCCGGTTGCTCATTGTCTGCCTCCCCGGTATCAGGTAACAGCCACTGGGCAACGGCCGAACTCCAGTCCTCCCTCGGGCTTTGCAGGTCCAGAGCCGATTCTGTTGCGGCTCGATCAAGGTACTCCAGCCTGGTGGCAATCCTGTCGAGTTCAATGTGTTCGAAGCAACGGTCGTTGAAGGCGATCAGCCAGGCCAACTGGGCCTTTTCATTCAGTGGGCTCAGGCGATCCTGCTTGAGGATTTCCCGCAGTACCTGGCCACGACGGATGGCCGCTTCCATGGTCGCCTCCAGCCGCGCGCCGAACCGGGTGAAAACCTCCAGTTCCAGAAATTGGAGGTAGTCCAGTTTCATCCGTTTTGCCTCGTCCTTGATACAGCTGTGTTGGGCCTGACCGCCAATCCGTGACACAGATCGACCGATGTCGATCGCGGGTCGAAAGCCACTGGCGAACAGAGTGCGGTCGAGATAGATCTGGCCATCGGTGATCGAGATCAGATTGGTGGGTATGTAAGAGGCGATTTCCCCCTGTTGGGTCTCTACGATGGGAAGCGCCGTCATGCTGCCGCCCCCCAGAGTGCCCTGCAGACAGGTGGCACGTTCCAGCAACCGCGCGTGCATCGAGAAAATGTCGCCTGGGTAGGCCTCTCGCCCCGGCGGTCGACGGAGCAGCAGTGACAGCTCGCGATAGGTTTTCGCGTGAGTCGAGAGATCGTCGTAGATTACCAGGACGTCGTGGCCCTGCTGCATCCAGAACTCGGCAACCGCGCATCCGGCAAAAGGCGCCAGATGCTGCAAGCCGGGGAGGCCGCTGGCTTCGGCCACCACAACAGTGGTGTAGTCCAGGGCCTGATATCGTTGGAGCGTTTCGATGGTATTGACGACCGTGGATCGTTTCTGGCCGATCAGCACATACACGCAGTAGACGTGCCTATCACGCTGGTTGATCACCGTGTCGATAGCAATGGAGCTGCGCCCCAGCCCTTCATCACCGATCAGGAGCTGCCGCTGGCCCTTGCCGATGGGGATCATGGTGTCGATGGTTCTTATGCCCGAATACAACGGCTCTTGAACGAAGTCCCTCGAGGTAATTGGCGGCGAGGGCGCTTCCAAAGGCTGGTAACTGCTTGGGATGGGCGGCGGTGCATCGTCCAGGGGAATGCCCAGTGGATCGATGACCCGGCCAAGAAGGGCGTCGCCCACCGGTACCGACAAGCCCCGTCCGGTACGGTGGACCGAGGTGCCAGCCGTCAGGCGATCGGTGTCGTGGAGCAGTATTGCGCCAAGAAGATCTTCGTTGATGTCAAAAACCATGGCCCGGCTGCCATCGTCGAACTCCAGCACATCGTCCATCGCGGCTGAGGGCAGGCCGGCAATCCAGGCGATGCCGTCGCCTACGGAAATGACGGTTCCCCGTTCGCGGATACGCAGGGTGGGTTGATAGTGGTCCAGCCAGCGTGACTGCTCGGCCAGAGGACCCGGTTTTTCCGTTTCAGACATCGCTATGAAATTCCGTGAAGCCTTTCAGTTCATCTTGCACATTGGCAGCCAGCGTCCAGGCCCCGAGTGTCACCCGGATCCCGGCAACCAGATCCGGATCAACCCGGAACTCGGGCGGTTTATCCGATCCCGATATCCTGGCCAGGTGATCTGTCAGGTGCTCCTGCGTCTGTTCATTGAGTGGATAGGCTGAAAGCACCGTCACGGCCGGTGTCGCGTTGGCCTGTTGACGATGGATGCTTTCGAGTTTTTCCGGAGGCAATTGCGACAGCTGCGTCGTGAACAGGTCGATCAGACGGGACTCGAGCTCCGGCCCGGCTGCCTGCTCAAGAAGGTGCGTGGCGAAACGGGCCCCTTGTTCCAGTGCGGCTGATTCCATCGCCCTGGTTGCCACTGCCTGCCGGTTTTCCTCCGTTGCCCGCAGTTTTTCCCGGGCCTGCCCGAGTTCCTGCTTCAATGCGTCCAGACGACGGGCCCGCTCGGTCTCCAGTTCCCTGGACAGTGCATCCCTTGCCTGCTGCCGCTCCTCTCGCCAGGCACTAATACGGCCCTCGTACTGTTCGCGCAGATGCTCGGCTTTCTCTTCCAGGGCCCTGGCATCGGTCATGGTTTTTTCGATCTCGGCCCGGCGCTGGGCGATTACCTGCATAACCGGCCGGTAAAAGAAACGCTTGAGGACCCAGACCAGGACCAGAAAATTGATGACTTCGAGAATGAACGTGCTCCAGTTCAGTTCCACGCCGGGATCCTTTTCTTCGGTTCAATAATCAGCTTGAGGTGCCAGGCAACAGATATTCGAGAAGGGGGTTCCGGAACAGCACAATCAGCACGATGACCAGTACATAGATCGCCAGCGATTCGATCATTGCCAACCCGATAAACAGGGTGCGCATGATTGAACGTTCCGCCTCAGGTTGACGGGACAGCGCTTCCATCGCACGGCTGATCGCCCAGCCCATGGCAACGGCGGGCAGCATCACGCCAAGAGAGATACCCAGCACAGCCACCACAGTGGAAGCCAGAGCAAAGGTGGAAAGATCCGACATAGCGTTACTCCTTGTCAGGCAAAGCTCAATGTTGTGACTGGATGCCTCCAGCCACGTAAATCAGGGCCAGCATTCCGAAAATATAAGCCTGAACCAGCGCTTCCACGATATGCAGCATCAGTATGGGTACCGGTGCGAGAAAACCGGCCACCACAAGGATCAACAGTGCCGCCATCTCCAGACTCATCATGTTGCCGAAGAGCCGGATCGCGAGTGCGACGGTTCTTGTGATTTCGCTGATCAGGTTGAAGGGGAGGAGTATGGGGCTCGGGCTGAGATAATGCTTCAGATAGCCTCGGAAGCCCCGAACCCGGATGCCGAACCAATGGGTCGATAGAAATACCAGCAACGCCAGCGCGGCGGTTGCTGAGAGATCCCGGGTGGGGGAGTGAAAGCCTGGAACCAGACCCGCAAGGTTGGCGATCACCAGAAAAATCCAGAGGCTGCCGACAAATGGCAGTAGCTGGCGGGCATGTTGTGGCGCGACTTCGGCGACTGCACGCTCAATGGTCAGGACAACGCCCTCGGCGGCGGTTTGCAGAGGCCCGGGATCCAGTTTGAGTCGTCTGGACAGTAGCCATCCGCATACTGCCAATGCCAGTGTGATCACCCAGGAAGTGACGACCGTACTGGTGATGTCCAGGGGGCCAAGCGAAAACACCGGGGCGATGGTCAATGATTGGTCCGCCATGATTGCCCTTCTACTCCCGCAGAAACAGATATACGTTGATTGCCCCGACCATGACCCCGACCAGAATAAGACTGATGGTCCATCGGGTGGAGTAGCCCGCCAGCTGACTGTCGAGCCAATGCCCGAGGTAGGCGCCTCCTACGGTGGGAAGCACGAACAGCAGTCCGAGGGTGCCAATGTAGATGGTTTGCGCCATGAGCGTGGGTTTGTCCGCTTCTGCCTGTCGCATTCGACGGGCCTGGCGTTCGACCTGCTTCTTCAGATTGTTTTGCCGTGTCATGGTGCCGTCATCCGATCTCTTTTCGTCCCAACTCCCACAAGCGCCGGAACACCGCGTTTTCCATGTTGTGCAGGCTTTCCTTTACTGAGTGTAGTTTCTCTTCTTCCTCCACGAGTTGTTGCTGCAACGCCTCACTGATTCGATCGTAATCGTCATCGACGATAAAACGTCGGGTGCTGATGGTCAGTTGGTCTTGATGGAAGTAGAGCACGGCTGCGGGCATGGCGACATACCGCCAGTTCTGGTCCTGTATCCGAAAACGGGCGAGGCCGATCGTCAACACAGAGATTGTCCGGCAGTGTCCCGCCATGATGCCGAAACTGCCGGACACGTCCTCGCCGACAAAGGACCGCACTCCGGAAATCGTCTCTGCGTGGGTGGCATCCTGAAGCCGCAACTGAAAGGTTTTCATGATACCCCTCCGGACATGGTGCCCCGCATATAGCAGTGGTCCTCGGGTACCTCGTCAAAGCGACCGGTCAGGAACCCGTCGCAGTCGGTCAGGGTCTGCTCCACCGGTACCGAAACGCCGGTCATACCGGTGTGTGAGGCGGTTGCCCAGAAGGGTTGGGTCAGATATCGCTGAAGCTTCCTGGCCCGCATCACGATTTTCTGATCGTTCGCGGAGAGTTCCTCGATGCCCAGCATGGTGATGATATCTTCCAGTTCCTGATAGCGCGCCAGATGTTCCCGGACGCCCTCGGCGATTTCGAAATGTCGCCGCCCCAGGGTCTGTCGATCCATGAAGCGGCTGCTCGACTGCAGGGGGTCGACGGCCGGGTAGATGCCCTTGCCGGCCTGGGTGCGGGACAGTATGACCGTGGTATCGAGATGGCTGAGGATGGCTCCCACGGCCGGGTCGGTCATATCGTCGGCAGGCACGTACACCGCCTGGACCGAGGTGATGGCACCCTCGGATGTGGAGAGGATCCGATCCTCCATTTCCGCCACTTCGGTGGTCAGTGTGGGTTGGTATCCCACGGTGGCCGGCATTCTGCCCAGCAGGCTGGACACTTCACTGCCGGCTTGCACGAAGCGGAAGATGTTGTCCATGACGAAAAGGACTTCTTTCTGGAGGCTGTCCCTGAGGTATTCCGCATAGGTAAGGGCCGAGAGCCCGACACGGAAGCGAACGCCCGGCGATTCGTCCATCTGGCCAAACACCATGAGTGTTTGCGGAAGAACACCGGCATTGCGGATTTCATGCCATAGCTCGTGGCCCTCGCGGATCCGTTCGCCCACGCCTGCAAATACGGAGACTCCCTGGTGCAGGGTGGCAACGGCGTGCATGAACTCCATGATCAGCACGGTTTTCCCGACACCGGCGCCTCCGAACAGGCCTGTCTTCCCGCCGCGGAAGAACGGGCAGAGCAGGTCTATCACCTTGATGCCGGTCGGCAGGACCTCGCCGGCTCCGACCGACTGGTGTAGCGGTGGGATGCGGCTGTGGATGTTGCGAAAATCACTGGCGGGTAACGGCGGGCCATCATCCAGGGGCGCGCCAAAAATATTCAGCAGGCGCCCGAGACACCCGGGCGCCACCGGAACATGCAATGGGGCTCCTGTGTCGAATACCGGCATGCCCCGGTAGAGCCCGCTGGTACGGTGCATGGTGATGGCTCGAAGATGTCGCTCGTCCAGATGCTGATGCACCTCGAACAGGTAGTGCTCGTGGTCCACCCGGGCCTTTAACGCCTGTCGAAGCGGCGGAAGGCGGTTAGTGGCAATAATGACCACGGGACCGTGTACTTCCGTAATGAAGCCGATCGGAGACGCATCTGTCGGGGCTGCAGTTTCTGTCATCGCCAAACTCACCGGAACCCGGGCAAAGCCTGCCCGGCTATCCCGATAGTAGAACAACCCGGGGCTTTCCGCTCCGATCGCCCTGTGTTCTCTTGATCTGGCTCAGCGAGCGTTACCTAACTTTACAATTTGCCAAGCCTATCAAGGTTCAGTCTCGCCACATCCCATAAAGTAACTGATCAGATTCCACGATGACGGACCACGGTTACCGACATGATGCGACGACTCGCTGTTTCCCTTTCTCTGCTGCCAGTCATTCTTTCCGGATGTGGCAAGGACTCCACCGAGTTGCCTGTCGATGGTCGGGATTTCGATGGAGTGGCCTACAGTGAACCCGCGCCGTACATGGGGCGGGTGATCGACGGCTACCTGGAAAACGCCCGGGTCTGGCTGGACATGGATGGGGACGGGCAGTATACGGCAGGCCCGCTGAGCCTGGAGTTGAGCAACGGAAACACCGCGGTGCTGGATTCCGGCGAACCGACCGCCATGACGGGGGCAGGCGGGCGATTCTCTCTCGACATATCCGAACTGGCGTTGCCCGCAGAGATCGGGCCCGATCTGGACCCGGGTGATTATCCGCTGTATGCCGTCGCGTTGCCGGGAAAGACGCTTGAGCAGACTCCCGGTGGCCCGGTTGCGGTCGAGCACGCTTACCTGCTGTCCGCGCCTCCCGGCGTTCGGAATGTGACGCCGCTGACCATGCTGGCCCGTTATCGCACGCTGGCTGGGTTAGGATCATTCCTGGAAGTCTCGGAGAAACTTTCCTCCAGCCTGGATAACATCAATTTGCTTCGGGACTATGTGCTGGCAGGGGATGAGCGCGCCCATGCTTATGCGCGAGCTCTGGCTAGATTTACTGCTAGTCAAATGCCGACTAAGTACAACAGCTTGCTTTCCAAGGCCGATAGTGATGGAACTGAGCGTTATCCCAAAACTGGTCTTAATACTCAGGCAATTTTCATGCTCGGTGTTTCTCTGGTCCAGAATGCCGCTGACGTTATCGCAGTGGTAGATCAGGCGGCCCCCGGTGATTACGGCAGTGTGGATGTCGACAGCCTGAATCTTCCGTATGTACCGCTGAAGTTCGAGAATCCCAAACTCCTCACCAATCAGCGCATCTACGCTCAGGCCGATACTTTGCCAACAAATAGATCGAACCTTGTTCTATCGGCCGAGCTGCATTTTGACTACGCGGAGGACGGCCGGTTGATCGGCATCTCGTCTGATGGTTGCATGAACCCCTCCATGCCGGAACTGGCCCGCCTGATTGACGTGAACGGTGACATGAGCTTGCTCGATGCCCAGTGGCTGCCGTCGGTGTCACTCTCCGTGCAAAGCCGCAATTTCTATGAGAGCCCGGGCATCGATGAGCGCCTGATCTTTGACTGGGACAACGCGCGCATCTATTTCGAAACGGCCACCACCTGCCATGAAGCGGAGGGGATTTCTGCAGGTTCCTCCGAGCTGTCTGGCAGTCCTGAAGTGACCTATCGCTGGACCCGGAGTGGTGGGGAGTTGTCCGAGCTGATTGCGGAAATCCCGCAGAGTGGTTCCACTCTGATGAGGACGCTGGTTCCGCGAGCTGTGCAATCCAATCTTTCTCATTTTCGTGGCTATACGTTGAAAGAGAACGGCAATGTCATCGCCGACCTCTCATTCGATGGAACAGAAGTGCCCCTGGATCTCTGCAGTTCTTCTTCGGCAGATGCTGGACAGGTTTCGACTACCCAGTTCCCTTACGCCTATTCCGGTGATATCAGCGGTGATTACTCAGACGTGCTGCAGGTTGAGGCGGAGTATGACAGGCGAGTTTCTGGTGGAATCGCTCTGAATCGCTTGTTGCATTACGCGTTCAGGGACACGTCCATGGCAGATCTGGCGTCGGGATTTGAGTGGGTAATGTTCTATCCGTCTGTGCTTGATCCCGAGAATCCGAACCTGATTGCAGATGCCTACCTCAAGGCTTATGACGGTACCCGAACTTGCGGCCTCAGTTACGATGAGCCGCCATATTCCGTGTATGCTCGAGTCCAATACAACTATCAGACACTGTCGGATTATCTGGTGGGATTGCTGAACTGATGCGGGGCGTGTCGGGTCTGCAAGCGCGGGCCCGGCGACAGGTCTGTCAGATCGTCAGCGTGGCTTGGGCGAACGTAGTTTGATCGCGGGTTATGGGGCGAACGATTTAAGAGGGGATTCGATAATGCCATTTCCTGGGGGAGGAAATGGTGCCGAGGAGAGGACTTGAACCTCCACGGGGTTGCCCCCACTAGCACCTGAAGCTAGCGTGTCTACCAATTTCACCACCTCGGCAGGTGATATGCAGTGATCTTATCTTGATGAATTCTAAAGCGAATTCAGTCTGATCATTGCTGGCTGAGGGGTGCCCCTCAACCGATGGCGCGTACTTTAATAATTCCCGTTGGGGCTGTCAAACATTTTTTGCAAAAAAGTGTCGGCGGTAATTGTGCCTATTATAAGCCCCTTGTTAGGCAGGTTAGCCGCACCAACGTTATACTGCAGCAAATCACACATTCCGCACGCCAGTGCGGCGATGAGACAAGGATCCGAATGGCTTCCAGAAAAAAAGGCAATGTTGATCCTCACGCTACCCGTGAGGCTCAAAAGTACGAAAACCCTATTCAGAGCCGGGAGTTCATCCTCAAGCACCTGAAAGACCGAGGTGCGCCTGCCACGCATGAAACTCTCTGCCAGGAACTCGGGCAGACTGAACCCGAGGGTATCGAGGCGCTCCGCCGCCGCTTGATTGCGATGTGCCGCGACGGCCAGCTCATCTGCAACCGGCGTAACGCGTTCCTCCCGATCGACGAAGCCCAGCTCGTTACCGGAAAGGTGACCGGTCATAAGGACGGCTTCGGCTTCCTGATTCCGGACGACGGCAGTTCCGATCTGTTCCTCACGGCGCGGCAAATGCGCCAGGTCTTCCACGGCGACCGTGTTGCCGCCCGGGTCGACCGGATCGATGACCGGGGGCGTCGGGAAGGCAAGATCGTGGAGGTTCTTGAGCACAACACCCATCAGACGGTAGGTCGGTTTTTCCGCGAGAGCGGCATCAGCTTTGTGGTGCCTGAGAATGCGCGGATAAACCACGAAATCCTGGTGCCCGAAGAGCACGCCGGCGAGGCCAGTCATGGTCAGTACGTGGTCGTGGACATCATTCGTCAGCCGACGGTCCGGACCCAGCCCACGGGGCGGGTTGTCGAGATTCTGGGCGAACACATGGCTCCGGGAATGGAAATCGACGTGGCCATCCGCTCCTATGATATTCCCCACAGCTGGCCCGACGAAGTCGGGGAGCAAACGGCCGCGATCGCCGAGGAGGTCCGGGAAGCGGACAAACAGAATCGTGTCGATATCCGGGATCTGCCGCTGGTAACGATCGACGGCGAGGACGCCCGGGATTTTGACGACGCCATCTACTGTGAGCCGCGGTCCAGGGGCGGATATCGTCTGCTGGTTGCCATCGCGGACGTATCGCATTACGTAAGGCCCGGAACGCCTCTGGACGAGGAAGCGCTCAAACGGGGCAACTCGGTGTACTTTCCGGACCACGTGGTGCCCATGCTGCCGGAAAAGCTGTCCAACGGGTTGTGCTCCCTGAATCCGGGCGTGGACCGCCTGTGCATGGTGGCCGACATGACGATCAGTGCGAACGGTCGCATCAGTGGCTACACATTCTACCAGGCCGTCATGCACAGCCATGCACGGCTGACCTACAACAAGGTCAGTGACATCCTGGAGCGTCCGGACTCGGAGCCCGGATATCGGCTGAGTCAGCAGTATTCGGCGGTTCTGCCGCAGCTTTACAACCTGTATGAACTCTATAAGTTGTTGCGCTGGGCGCGCACGGAGCGCGGGGCGATTGATTTTGAAACCACCGAGACCCGCATCATCTTTGATGCGAACCGGAAGATTGAGGAAATCGTTCCGGTCCACCGTAACGACGCCCACAAGATCGTTGAAGAGTGCATGCTGTGCGCCAATGTGGCGACGGCCCGCTTCCTGAAGAAGCACAATACGCCGGCGCTCTATCGGGTCCATGAAGGGCCATCCGAAGAGCGCCTCGCAGCGCTCCGCCTGTTCCTCGGCGAGCTTGGCCTGCAATTGCGTGGCGGAGATTCGCCCACCTCGGCCGACTACCAGGAGCTGCTCTCCCAGGTGTCTGACAGGCCGGATGCGGATGTCATCCAGACTGTCATGCTGCGATCACTCAGCCAGGCTGTCTATAGTCCGAAGGAGAGCGGCCATTTCGGGCTGGGCTTCGCCAGTTATGCCCATTTCACGTCGCCGATACGCCGCTACCCGGACCTGATCGTGCACCGGGCCATCAAGTCCCGGATACATAAAACGGAGGTCCAGAACGATGTGGTCACGCCACCGGCTCCGGACCAGGAGCTGGCTGAGTATCCCTATGACTATGCCCGGCTTGAAGAACTGGGCGAGCACACCTCCATAACCGAGCGTCGGGCTGACGACGCGACCCGCGATGTGATGGCCTGGCTCAAGTGCGAATTCCTGAAAGATCACGTGGGCGAGGAATACGGAGGCGTCATTGCGGCCGTCGTGCCGTTCGGTTTCTTTGTGGAGCTGGCGGATATCTATATTGAGGGCCTGGTTCACGTGTCCACCCTCAGTGGAGACTATTTCCACCACGATGCGGCCAAGCATCGGCTGATCGGCGAGCGCACCGCCATCAGCTTCCGACTCGGTGATGAGGTTCGGGTGCGGGTTGCCCGGGTGGGGCTGGAAGATCGGAAGATCGATCTGGAACTGGTCAGTCAGCCCCGGCGTCGGAAAGCCGATCGGGAGGCTCTGGAGGTGTCCCGGCATGACCGTGGTGACAAGCCGCGGGGCCGCAAGGATCGAGGCGGTAATAAAGGCGGTCGCGACAAGGCGCGCTCCGGCAACCGCAAGGCCGGCGCCGGAAGCACCGGTTCGGGCAAGCGCGGCAGTGCCAAGGCCGAACTGGTGGCCGAAGCGGCCCGTGAGGCGGCCCGCAAGCCTGGTAAGAAGGGCGGCAAGGGTTCGGCGACCGACCGCAAACCAAAGCGAAAGTCTCGCAAATAATCCATTGAACAGGGTAGGAATCCGTGTCCCAGGAGTATGTATTCGGGTGGCATGCGGTTGAGGCTGTCCTCAAGCGCGAGCCGGAGAGGTTGCAGCAGGTCTGGATTCAGACCGGTCGCCAGGATAAACGCGTCCGTTCCATTACCGATGCGCTGGATGGGCTTGGTGTTCGCTGGCAGGTTGTGCATCGCCGCGAGCTGGATAGTCGGGTGTCTGGCGTTCATCAGGGGGTTGTGGCTGCGGTCAGTGAAAGTCGGGAGTGGAGTGAGAGCGATCTGCTTGCGGAGCTGGACCGGTCAGGAAAGCCCGCTTTTCTACTGGTCCTCGACGGCGTAACCGATCCCCATAACCTGGGTGCCTGCATGCGCACGGCAGATGCGGTTGGCGTGCAGGCTGTAGTGGTTCCGAAGGATAAGTCGGCCTCCCTGACTCCGGTGGCCCGGAAGGTTGCCTGTGGTGCTGCGGAGACAGTGCCGTTCGTGCGGGTGACCAATCTCGCCCGGTTCCTGCGTTCTCTGCAGGATCAAGGGGTCTGGCTGATCGGCGCGGCCGGAGAGGCGTCGGGAACCCTGTATCAGGCCGATTTCAAGGGGCCTGTTGCGCTGGTCATGGGCGCCGAAGGGAAGGGATTGCGCCGATTGACCCGAGAACACTGCGATCAGTTGATCAATATTCCCATGCTTGGGCATGTGGACAGCCTGAATGTTTCCGTGGCAACCGGGGTCTGCCTTTATGAGGCCCTGCGTCAACGGCTTGCGTAGCGCTTGCACAGACGACCTTACCCGCCTAGAATACGTCACCCCTTTTTTAAGGGGCGGTTTTCTATTGCCTGGAAAATGGCAACAGCGGCCGTGCTTTTTGATCAGGCCTGTGCGCAGGCTTTTAATGAAAAAGCAAAAAAGAAACCGATAGCCACTGGCTGTCACCTCCTTGCTTTCATGTTCCGCGGTCGTATTCGGTCCGTTGAAAAGAAAGCTGTTTAAACCGTAGGGAGAACTCATGCGTCACTACGAAATCGTATTTATGGTACATCCGGATCAGAGCGAGCAGGTGCCCGCAATGATCGAGCGTTATACCGGCGTCATCACCGAAGATGGCGGCAAGGTACATCGCCTGGAAGATTGGGGCCGTCGTCACCTGGCTTACCCGATCAACAAGATCCACAAGGCTCACTACGTCCTGATGAACGTTGAATGTTCCCAGGCCGCACTGGACGAGCTGACTCACAACTTCCGGTTCAACGATGCCATCATCCGTGACCTGATCCTGCGTCGCGACGAGGCTGTTACCGACCTGTCTCCGATGAAAGCGGCTGAGTCCCGTGAAGATCGTCGTTCCGGCGGTGAAGACCGTCCGCGTCGTTCTGCTGACTCTGACGCCGGCCAGAAGGCCAAGTCACAGGACGAAGAAGAGTAATTAACCGGAGTTGAGGAGTTAAGTTATGGCTCGTTTTTTCAGACGTCGTAAGTTCTGTCGCTTCACGGCAGAAGGTGTTAAAGAGATCGATTACAAGGATCTGGACACCCTGAAAGGCTACATCACTGAAACCGGCAAGATCGTGCCCAGCCGCATCACCGGCACCAAAGCACGTTATCAGCGTCAGCTGGCTACCGCTATCAAGCGTGCCCGCTACCTGGCACTGCTGCCGTATACGGACAGCCACGACCACTAAAGACAGATAAACAGGATTTGGGACCATGCGTGCACTGGCACAGTTCGTAATGCGCGGTCCCCTGCAGGCTGGCGGGGTAGCAGCAGTCACGACTGCCATACCCTTGCTGTTCTGGGTAGGCGCGGCGGTTATCGGGTTGGTCATTCTCCGGCTCGGTATCCAGCAAGGTCTGAATATCGGCCTCTGGGCATTGTTGCCAGCGATTGGCTGGAGCTGGTTCGGGCACGACCCGACGGCCCTGGCGGTATTGCTGCAGACCATGCTGATGGCGTCTGTCCTGAGAGCAACGCTGTCCTGGGAGAAAGCCCTCCTCGGAGGGAGTTTTCTGGCGATTGTCACAGGTCTGATGTTGCCTGTGCTGTTCCCCGGATTGCTGGACGATCTGGTCCGCACCGGGGTGAATTTTTACGAACAATACAACGCGGAAGTGGCCCGGGCACTCGGGGATGACCTTGAGACTGTGATTCGGGACACGATGAACGCCAGCATGGCCGGTACCTACCTGGCAACTGCCATTGGTATGACGATGCTGTCGCGAGCGTGGCAGGCGGGGTTGTACAACCCCGGCGGATTCCGTAAGGAGTTTCACGCTCTCCGGCTCTCGCCAGTTGTGGCTGTGCTGTGTGGGGTGACCATGGTTCTTGGTCCCGTACTGGGGCTCAATTCCATGTTGTTGGCCTGGGCAGCAGGCACACCGTTGTTCCTGGCGGGTGTGGCACTGGTTCATGGCGCGATTGGTCGTAAAAATCTGAGCGGGAACTGGCTGGTTATGTTTTACATTGCCCTGTTCCTGTTGGGACCAAGCCTGATGATTCTGTTAGTGGTAATGGCTTTTGTGGATAGCTGGCTGGATATCCGGGGGAGAATCAAACCTGCCGGGCCGGCTGAATAAAGCACGAAGAGGTTAACGAGATGGAAGTTATTCTGCTCGAGAAAGTTGCAAACCTTGGCTCCCTGGGCGACAAGGTAAAGGTTAAGGCCGGTTACGGTCGTAATTTCCTGCTTCCTTATGGCAAGGCTGTTCCTGCCACAGAAGCGAATGTGAAAGCATTTGAAGAGCGTCGCGCAGAGCTGGAAAAAGCAGCAGCCGAGAAGCTGGCTGCGGCCCAGAGCCGCGCCGAGACGCTGGAAGGTGCATCCTTCACCATCACCTCCAAGGCCGGTGAAGAAGGCAAGCTGTTTGGCTCCATCGGTGTCCGTGACATCGCTGATGCCATCACTGCCGGTGGCACTGAGGTGGAGAAGAGCGAAGTTCGTCTGCCGGAAGGTCCGATCCGGGTGACCGGCGAGTACGACATCGAGCTTCAGCTGCACACTGACGTAGCTGCGACCGTCAAGCTGGCGGTGGTTGCGGAGTAATCCGCGATTGCCGACAGGGTCGGATCCGTCCGACCTGGTCAAACAAACGGGCCCGAACCGGAGACGGTTTCGGGCCCGTTTGTTTCTGGTATTCTTAACACTTCCTGATTTTCCAGTCTGAAGCGTTCCTATGGCCAAGCCCAACCTGAAACCCGCCAGTACCGATCTTGAAACCAGCCGGATCAAAGTGCCTCCTCACTCGGTTGAGGCCGAGCAGGCTGTGCTGGGCGGTCTGATGCTCGATAATCGTCGTTTCGACGAAGTTTCCGAGATCATCTCGGCTGCAGATTTCTATCGCCAGGATCACCGGCTTATTTTCGGGGCGGTGGAGCGGCTGGCCAGTGAGAGTGAGCCGCTGGATGTCGTGACCCTTGCCGAATTCCTGGAGCGGGCCGGGGATATTGAAGATGCCGGTGGTTTGTCCTACCTGGCAGAGTTGGCTGAGAAAACCCCGGGGGCCGCCAACATCCGTGCCTATGCCGACATCGTCAGGGAGCGTTCGATCCTTCGTCAGTTGGTGGAGGTGTCCGGCAAGATTTCCGATTCTGCGTTCAATCCCCAGGGGCGAAACAGCAACGAAATCCTCGACGAAGCCGAGCGGCATGTCTTCCAGATTGCCGAGTCCCGAACCAAGGAGGGATCCGGTCCGAAGGCGATCAATCCCATCCTGACCCAGACACTCAGCCGGATTGAAGAGTTGTTCGAGTCTGGTGAGCAGACCACGGGTCTGACGACCGGTTTCCGGGATCTTGACGACAAGACATCGGGGATGCAGCCGGCAGACCTGATCATCGTGGCGGGTCGCCCTTCCATGGGTAAGACCACCTTCGCCATGAATATCGTCGAGAACGCATTGATCAGCACCGGAACTCCCGTGCTGGTGTTCAGTATGGAGATGCCCGCCGACGCACTGGCGATGCGGATGATTTCCTCGCTGGGCCGTATCGACCAGACCAAGGTTCGTGGCGGCAAGCTTGAAGAAGACGACTGGCCGCGACTGACCTCGGCCGTCAGCCTGCTGAAGGACAAGCCGCTTTACATCGATGATACCCCGGGGCTGAGCCCGACGGAGATGCGATCCCGCGCCCGCCGGATTGCTCGCGAGAACGACGGCAAGATCGGGCTGATCATGGTGGATTACCTTCAGCTGATGCGTGTGCCCGGCAACAACGAGGGCCGGACGGCCGAGATATCCGAGATTTCCCGGTCGCTCAAGGGTATCGCCAAAGAACTGAATTGCCCGGTTGTCGCGCTGTCCCAGCTGAACCGGAGCCTGGAGCAACGGCCCAACAAGCGGCCGGTCAACTCGGACCTGCGGGAATCGGGTGCGATCGAGCAGGACGCGGACGTCATCATGTTTGTCTACCGGGACGAGGTCTACAACGAGGACACGCCTGACAAGGGTATTGCCGAGATCATCATCGGTAAGCAGCGGAACGGTCCGATTGGTACCGTCCGTCTGGCCTTCATCGGCAAGTACACCAAGTTTGAGGACCTCGCTCATGGTGACTACAGCGATTACGGTGACGATTACTGATGCCCAGGCAAACCCTTGCCCGAATTGATCTTGAGGCGCTGAGGCATAATTACGCCACGGCCCGCTCGCTGGCCGGAGACGCCCGTGCCATGGCGGTGGTCAAGGCCGACGGTTATGGGCATGGTATCCGGGCGGTGGCAACGGCACTGGCGGATATCGCACCCAAATACGCCGTTGCCTGTCTGGAAGAAGCCTTTGCCATCCGTGAAGCGGGGCTCAGCCAGCCTGTGGTGCTGCTGCAGGGGGTGCATGACTCTGGCGATCTGGCCGACTGCGCCAGGCAGGGGTTTGAGCCGGTTTTGCACAGCGAGAATCAGCTCGACGGGTTGATCCGGTCAGAGCACCGTCCGGCCTTCTGGTTGAAGGTTAATTCCGGGATGAACCGGCTAGGCTTCCATCCGGACCAGATGGCCACCGTTATCGAACGGTTGCAGAACAGCGCATGCTATCCGGAACTCCTGGGATTCGTCACACACTTCGCCTGCGCCGATGATCCCGACAGTCCGATGACGGCCGATCAGACCGCCCGATTCGTGGCCGCCACCGAGCGTTGGCCGGACCGGATGCGGTCGGTGGCCAATTCCGCGGCTCACTTCCTGCCGGGGCAGCAACGGTTCGACTGGACCCGGCCCGGCATCATGCTTTACGGAGGTTCGCCGGTTCTCGGGAAAACCGGGCCGGAACTGGGCCTGAAGCCGGTCATGCATCTCGAGGCTCCGCTGATTAACCGACGACTGGTCCGGGCCGGGGAATCCGTTGGCTACGGCGCAGCCTGGGTGGCGGATCGTGATACCTGGATGGGCATGGTGGCGATCGGCTACGGGGACGGCTACCCGCGCCATGCCGGCACCAATACGCCGGCGGCTATCGGCGGCCATCGAATCCGGCTGATTGGCCGCGTTTCCATGGATATGCTGGCGGTGGACCTGTCCGGGGCACCGGATGCCAGGGTTGGCGACAGCGTGGAGTTGTGGGGCGGAACGGTCGGTGTGGATGAAGTTGCCGCCTGCGCCGGCACTATCTCCTATGAACTGATGACCGGCATTACCGCCCGGGTACCCAGGGAGATCAGCCCGCTTCCGGTTCGTGAATGATTTCCTCGATGAAATCCAGGATGGCTGCAAGGCTTCGGTCGTCAAGCTTCTTCAGAACCTTGTGAATGACCATCTTGCTGCCCTTGAGCATGCTGCTGATCCCGACCTTGGCCATGCCCATCATCATGCTGCTGGCCTTGAGCCGCCGCAACGGTTCCAGGAAAAAGAAATCCAGGCCCTGTTCGGTCATCTCGATGATCAGGTCGTACAGTTTGTCGGTGGCTTCGCGATCGGCTTTGCCGCGTTCCCGGAGTTCGCCCACGGTGTACAGGGCTCGGGTCCGCAGTTCGTCGGGGATCGGGGCAACAATGTGGCTGTGTTGTTTCAGCATAAAGGTTCCTGTTGTTGTATGCTCTTGAAAGCGGTGGCAAAGGTATAGGACGCTGGCGTCACCGGCCGAGTGTTATTCTAGACAGCCCGGCGAACAAACCATTGGCCTTACCGTTTCTGGCCGTCCGTCACCCAAGTGAAAACCTGGAGGCTTTGATCCCCCGTGCATGTGCTTGTTGTCCATGACTATGGTCCCCTCGGAAAGGTGTTGCTGGAAAAGTTGCGGGACACGCACCTGCACATCAGCCCACTGCTGGTCAGCGATCCGGCCAGTGCCGATCTCAATGCCCTTGAGAACTGGATTCCCGAGGATACGGACCTGATCGTCAATGCACTCTGGCTGGCGGATCCGGAGGTGGCGGAGGAGGACCCTGAGGGCATTCACAAAGCGGCCTTCTCACTACCGGTGGCCATGGCCGAATACGCCAGGGAACGGGGTATTGCGCTGTTCCAGCTGTCCTCCTGTTATGTGTTCGACGGCCGGAAGCAAAGCGGATACATCACCTCGAATCCGGGGCAGCCCGTCAATGAGCTCGGAAACTGGCAGTGGGAGTGCGAGCAGGCGCTTCGATCGCTCCTGCCGCGACACATCATCCTGAGAACCGGCTGGAGCCTGTCCCGCTTCATCCGGAAGATCCGTGCCAACACGTCCTCCGGACAGGTTCTGACCTTGCCCGGTCGTTGCCGGGGGCAGCCCGTTACCGTCAAGGATCTCGCCCGGGTGATGACGGCTGTCATCCTGCAGCTCGACTGTGGAGCCGAAGTCTGGGGCACATACCAGTATGCGGGGGCCGAGGAAATCAACCTCTATGAACTGGGGCTCGCCATTGCGGGCTTACCAGGTATTCCCGAAGACCTGAAGGTTGTAGACGATATGCCGGAATGGGGCCATCTGGAGCCTGCGAATACCACGATGATCTGTACCAAGATACGGAACACCTTCGGTATCAAGCAGGTTCCCTGGAGATCAGGGCTGGTTGAAGAGTTGGCCAGCGTAAAGGACGTGGAGAGTGGCCACCACGCGGAAGAGCCGGCGGCCCCGTAGAGACGGTGCCGCCATTTCCAGAGAAGGTTAGCAGCCCTGGCGGGCGGAGTCGCGGGTCACCAGCTGGAGTGCTTCTACATCCAAGAGTTCTACTTCCCGGCCTCTGGCACGGATCAGGCCCTGGTTCTGGAACCGCGTGAACACTCGGCTAACGGTTTCCACCGCAAGGCCGAGGAAATTCGCGATGTCATTTCTGGCCATCGGCAGGCTGAAATTGGTCGGTGACAACCGGCGCCGCTGGAACCGGCTGGAGAGGGAAAGCAGCAGGGCCGCAATCCGCTCCTCGGCGGTGTTCTTGCTCAGCAGCATGGCCAGTTGATGGCCGTTCTGGATTTCCTGACTCATCAGGTGATACATGTGGTGCTGGAGTTCCGGCAGCTTGCCGGTCAGATCCTCCAGCTTTTCAACCGGAAACTCGCAGACACTCGTGCGCTCGAGCGCTTTGGCCGTACACGCGTAGGTACTGCTGCTCATGCTGTCCAGGCCAACCAGTTCGCCCGGCATGAAGAATCCGGTTACCTGCTCCTCACCACTCTCCGTGATAATCGAGGTTTTTACGGAGCCGCTCTTTACCGCAAAGCAGGAACGGAACGGAGTGCTCTGGTCGAAAATGTGTTCGCCCCGGTTGAAGATGCGACCCTGTTGCACGATGTCTTCGAGACGGTCGAGCTCATTCTCTTCAATGGCCAGGGGCAAACAGAGGTTGCTCAGGCTGCATTGATGGCAGGAGGCCTTCAGTGGGGAGTGCTTGTGGATGGGAATAGGTTGCGCCATAGCAGGTACGCCGTCCGGATTGATCCATATCAAAGTTGTACTTTAAAGGCTATGGCGCAGTTTGCCAATAATCAGAAACACTCAATTATCGAAAAAATCATCAGATTTTCTCGAAGATAAGAGAAGCATTTGTCCCGCCGAAGCCGAAGCTGTTGGACATGACGCAGTCGAGCTCCATATCACGGGCACTTGGCCCCACGATGGGCAGGTCGCTGATCTTCTCATCCACGTCCTGTAGATTTGCAGTGCCCGCCGCGAAACCATGTTGGAGCATCAGAAGCGAGTAAATGGCTTCCTGAACCCCGGCCGCGCCGAGAGAGTGGCCGGAGAGGGACTTGGTCGAGGAAATGGCCGGGATGCTGTCGCCAAAGGTGTTCTTGACCGCGCCCATCTCGGCCACATCCCCCACCGGTGTGCTGGTTCCGTGGGCGTTGATGTACTGCACTTTGCCCCGGATGGTCGCCATGGCCTGTTCCATGCAACGTTGAGCGCCTTCGCCGGAGGGAGCGACCATGTCATACCCGTCAGAGGTGGCGCCGTAGCCGGTAAGCTCCGCGATGATTGTGGCGCCGCGTTTTTTCGCGTGTTCAAGTTCCTCAAGGACCATCATGCCGCCGCCGCCGGCGATTACGAAGCCGTCACGGCCGCTGTCGAACGGGCGGGAGGCGGTTTCGGGGGCCTCGTTGTATTTGGTGGAAAGGGCGCCCATGGCGTCGAACATCATGGTGAGGCTCCAGTCCTCCTCCTCGCCACCCCCGGCGAAAACGATGTCCTGCTTACCGGACTGGATCTGTTCCATGGCATGGCCAATACAGTGCGCGCTGGTGGCGCAGGCGGATGACATGGAATAGTTCACGCCGCGAATCTTGTAAGCGGTGGCGAGACAGGCGGATACCGTGCTGGTCATGATGCGCGGGACCATATACGGCCCAATGCGTTTGACGCCTTTTTCCCGCATGATGTCGGTGGCTTCCACCTGGCTTGAGCAGGAAGCACCGCCGGAGCCGGCAATCAGACCGGTGCGATCATTGGAAACCTGTGATTCGGTCAGCCCTGCCTGGGCAATGGCCTGCTCCATTGACAGATAACCATACATTGCCGCCGGGCCCATGAAGCGCCGGATCTTCCGGTCGATCACGGTGGTGTCTACATCAGGTGATCCCGCCACCTGACTGCGGAATCCCTTGTCTTTGTAAGTTTCGTTGAAGCGGATGCCGGACTTGCCGTTTTTCAGGCTGTCCAGAACCTCGTCCAGGGAATTGCCGAGGCAGGAAACAATGCCCATACCAGTGACGACGACCCGTCTCATGTCTTCCTCCTTTGGGGGCATACCGCTGCGGCACGCCCTTGCGTTCGATAACAATGTTTCACAGTTTAGGCGGTTTGTCGGCGCAGCGATATTTGACCTTGGTAAGGGGAGGGCAGCCATTACGTACAAGGCATCCCGGGTCGGCGTTGCTAAACTTCGTCAAAATGACACAACAACAAGGAGATACCCCCATGCGCAGCCTGGAGCAGTTCCTGAACGATTACGGCGAAAGTCATCGGAATCCCTTCAACCAGTGGGTCCACATTGTCTGTGTCCCCGCCATCCTGATCTCAACGCTGGGCCTGCTGTGGCTGGTGCCTCTGGGACGTTGGCTGGGCCTGGAGGGAGGCGCTGCGGAATGGGTCAACGGCGCCACACTCCTGGCGGCGTTGTCGGCCATTGTCTATGTCAGGCTGTCGATTGGCGTTCTGGTTCTGATGGCGGGTTGGTTTGCGCTGTCCGCCTGGGTGATTCAGACCGTGTTGGCGGCCGGTTGGTCTTTGTTGTGGACCAGTCTTGGCGTGTTCGTGGTCGCCTGGATCATCCAGGTGTATGGCCACAAGGTGGAGGGCAAAAAACCGTCCTTTGTTGAGGATCTGGTTTTTCTGCTGATCGGGCCAATTTTTGTCAGTGTCGAATTTGCGGCCAAGCTGGGGCTGCCTGTGCCCTATGCCCAGAACCATCGCCAGGATGGTCACGGAGGCCAGCCGCAGGGGCATTGAGGGTTCGTTCGTAGCTGTCAGACTGGGGTATGCTGGTGGGCACGAGGAACCGTTGAGGAATTGTGTGTGTCCCTCCAGTCGCTACCCCAAGGCAGTCTGTTTGTATGGCCCGACCACTGGCAGGTGATCGGGCGGCTTTACCCCAACCGTCCGCATCGACACATCAGTGCTTCCTGGCTGGTTGGACTGGATGGCCCGTTCAGGCTGGAAGTGGATGGCCAATGGCGGGAAAGCCGGGCGGCGATTGTCGCACCGGACGTGGTCCAGGCGCTGGATCCGGGTTCGACCCGCATGTGGTGTGCGCAACTCGATCCGGACTGCCCTCTCTGGCTGAATCTCAGGTCCGGCCTTCAGCATCGTACTTCCAGCGATATCACGCTGAATCCGGACCACCTGCCGGCGTTGACCTCGCCCGACTGTAACGAGGCTGCTCAGGCGCTGGTCCGTGCCGTCCAGGCTCTCGGGTTTCCGGCGACCGCCCTGGATCCCCGGGTAATGCAGGTGTGTGAAGCCCTTCGCAGGGACATGCCGGAAAGGGTGGATGTGGCCGCCTTGGCAGGGCTGGTGGGGTTGTCGGCTTCCCGCCTCTCTCATCTGTTCCGTGAGCAGGTGGGCGTGCCGTTGCGCCGTTTCCTGCTGCACCTGAAGATCAACCGGGTGCTTGCCGGCTGGGAGCCCGGCAGGTCCATGTCCGAGCTGGCCACCGAGGCCGGCTTCTACGATCAGCCCCACCTCGTTCGCACGGCCCGGAACATGTTTGATGCCCTGCCGTCCGACTATGTCTCGGGCGGGCGTTTCAGTGTCTGTCGCTGCGGCCTCGCTTCCCCTTAGTGGTGCCCCTGGCTTCCTTCTCGGCAGCCTTGCGGGCCTCCTGCTCGGCTGCTTCCCGGGCCTCGGCTTCAACCATGTCCGGTGTTTCCAGAGAAATGCGGCCCAGTTTGCCGGACCGGAATTCGTTCAACAGAACTTCTGACACCTTGTGCAGGTCGGGCACGCCGCCACGACCAAAGAAACGGCGTTTTTCGGCGATGGCGTCCATCAGCCCGATGCCATCGTTCGGGAGCGACTCCAGGCCATAGCGGGTACGTACGGCTTCCGGATAGGCTTGCAGGAGGTAATCCGCCTCAAATAGGGCCACGTCTTCGAAATCCAGCACGGCGCTGCGGATGGCGCCGGTGATCGCCAGGCGATAGCCGCAGGCTTCCGGCGACAGTTTGGGCCAGAGGAAGCCGGGCGTGTCATACAGCAGGATGTTATCTGGCAGTTTGATCGCCTGCTGAGCGCGGGTCACGGCGGGCTCATTGCCCGTTTTTGCCACCGGCCGCCCTGCGAGGGTATTGATGATCGTGGACTTGCCCACATTGGGGATGCCCAGAATCATTACCCGCAACGCACTTTTCTGGCGATCATGACCCGGCGTCATCTCTTCGGCGAGCCGGAGGATGTCCAGGGCCTCATTACGCTGGTTATGGGTGAGGGTAATGGCGCGCACTCCCCGTTCTTTTTCGAACCACGCTTGCCATAGTCCGGTAATCTCAGGATCGGCCAGGTCGCGCTTGTTGAGGACCTTGATCAGGGGCGTATCACCCCGAAGGTTCGGAACCAGGGGATTTTCGCTACTGAAAGGAATGCGGGCGTCCAGGACCTCGATGATCAGGTCCATCTGGGGCATTACCTTTTTGATCTCCTTGCGGGCCTTGTGCATGTGCCCTGGAAACCAGTTGATTGCCATGTTTCCTGCTCCGGCTGTTGAAACCGCGCCATTATGCAGGGGAATGGATAAAGTTTCACATTTCCCTGAATGCGCTGGTGTGGCGGAATGTCGTGCCCTCGAATGAGATGTATGTACAAAAAGAAGGGAGATCGGGGTGAAATCCGGGGGCAGGTTGTTTTAGGGTGTAGGACCTGACAACTGAGTTAAATGAAACACGGCGGTGGTCTGACAGGCATCGCCATAACTACGGAGATCTTTATGAAGCTCGCAAAAATCCTTGGAACTGCTCTTGTGGCACTGTCTCTGTCTGCGCCGGTTATGGCCCAGGCACCCCAGGGTGGTCAGCCGGACCAGGTGGACCAGTTGGCCAAGATGGTAGGCCTCTCGGAGGATCAGCAAGCGGACATTCGTGCCATTCTTGATGAGATGCAGACCAAAATCGGCGAGTTGCGCAAGGAAGCCCGCACCATCCAGCAGGAGATGCAGTCACAGATCAAGGCCGACTACGACGAATCCGCGATTCGTGACAACGCCGAGAAGCTGGGTGACCTGACCGGTGAAATCGCCGCACTTTCAACGCTGATGCAAGCGAAAGTGGATGGCATTTTTACCCAGGAGCAGCGTGACGAACTGGACAAGCGCATGAAGCAGATGCAGCAGCAGATGCAACAACAGCGTCAGATGCAGCAGCAGATGCAACAGCAGCAGAAGCAGCAGTAAGAGCCACTCGCTGCCTGACGAAAAAAGCCGCATTCCGATGCGGCTTTTTTGTATCTGTGGGTTTGGTGACGTCCTGACAGCTCAGACGGAGACTTTTGCCGATGCTTCCTCGAGGCTGTCGATGAGGTGTTTGAGCCGCCGGCTCATGTCAGCGCTCTCACCCAGCTGGGTGACCATGTTCTGGGTGGTTTCCCGGATGCCCTGAACGTTGGCCAGCATCGCATCCGTGCCATCCGTCTGGTCGGCGGACAGGCCTGCGATTTCCTGGTTGGTGCGGTCAATCCGTCCCACCACTTCATTGATGGCTTCCAGTGCTTTGCGCCCTTCCTCGGATTCGGCAACGCATCGGTCGGCGTCTTCGGAGCTGCCATTCATGCGGGTTACCGCAATGTTCATGGCCGACAGAAGGCGATCAATTGTCGTCTGGATCTGTTCAGTCGAATCCTGGACCCGCTGCGCAAGATTACGGACTTCTTCTGCCACCACGGCGAAGCCGCGCCCCTGCTCGCCGGCGCGGGCAGCTTCAATGGCGGCATTCAGTGCCAGGAGGTTGGTCTGCTCGGCGATGCCTTTGATTTCGGCGACCGCCTGGCTGATTTCGTGGCTGTTCTCGGCCAGCGCTTCGACGCTGCCGGCTGAGTCCCGAACCACATCAGCCAGTTTCCGGATGCTGTCTGCGCTTCTGGCGACGCGCTCACCACCGCCAATCGCGGTCTCCCGGGCTTCATTGGAGAGCGTTTTGGCAATGCCCGCCTGTTCGGCAATGCCCAGGAAACTCTGGAGCATGGCTTCGATCATCTCGGCGGACCGGTCGGCTCCGGACTGCTGGCGGGCCAGGTCATCCCGTCGAGCCTCGGCAGCATCGGTCAGTTCCCGAACCTCCTGGTGCAGACGATCGATGGCCTGTTTCATGCTTTTCACCACCGCCATGGTGCGGTCCTGCATCGCATTGAAGGCCGTCGCCATTTCGCCGATTTCGTCGGTAGAGTCGACCGGTGCCCGGGTACTCAGGTTGCCGCTGCCCTGAACCGAAACCATGGTGTCCTTGAGGCGGTTGATGTGACGCTCGATGAACGAGATCAGCAGCTGGGATCCGGCCATCTCCAGGGCCATGAGTATCGCGACCACCAGGGCGAACCCGGGTGCGGTATCGACAAAGACGTCTCCAAACGACTGACCGCTCCTCTCGGCCATGCTGCCCATGGCATAGAGCACCAACAGGCCAAGTACTGCGAAAACAACAATGTTCAGCAACCAGAATTTGTACTTCAGCCGAATGTTCCGCAGGAAGGTCAGCATTGGGTTCCTCAGTCGATGGTTTTTACCGGGATCTGCATGGCTGCATCCGTTTGTGGCACATCCGGCACGGCCAGCCCGAGATTGTTCTTGTCGAAGACCTTGTCGGCCCGATAGCTTGAGCGCACCATGGGCCCGGAGGGCACCTCCATGAAACCTTTCTCCAGACCGATTTCCCGGTAACGGTTAAACTCTTCCGGGGTCACGTAGCGTTCGACGGGAAGGTGATTGGGCGTCGGGCGCAGGTATTGCCCCAGTGTGAGGATATCCACGCCGATGGCCCGCAGGTCGTCCATGGTTTTCAGGATTTCTTCTTCGGTTTCACCGAGGCCCAACATCAGACTGGTTTTGGTGAGCACATCCGGATTGTGTTTCTTCGCATGCGCCAGAACGCTCAGGGTTTTCTGGTAGCCGGCCCGGGGGTCACGTACACGCTGGGTCAGGCGTTCCACGGTTTCCACGTTCTGGGCGAATACATCAAGCCCGGAGTCCACGACCTTTTCCACATCGCTCATCACCGCATCGAAATCCGGTGTCAGGGCCTCGACGGCGACTTCCGGTGTTCTGGCCTTGATGGCGCTGACGCAGGCGGCGTAGTGGGCAGCGCCACCGTCCGGGAGATCGTCGCGATCCACGGACGTCAGGACGATGTAGCGAAGGCCCATGAGTTCCACGGATTTGGCGGTATTCTCGGGCTCCTCGGCGTCGAGCCAGCCTTTCGGGTTGCCGGTGTCCACCGCGCAGAATTTACAGGCGCGAGTGCACACGGAGCCCATCACCATGATGGTGGCCGTACCATTGGTCCAGCACTCCCCGATGTTGGGGCAGTGGGACTCCTGGCACACCGTACTGAGCCGGTGCTCGGTGACGTTTCGCTTTACCGCGTCGTAGCGTTCACCGCCGGGCATGCGGGCTCTGAGCCATTTGGGTTTGCGCTCCGTCGTTCGGCCTTCGGCACTGGAAGAGGAACGTTTGACGCCGTCCTTGATGGCGGAGAATCCGTGCTCGTTGCGGAACTTGGTGCCACTGGTAATGCGGGGCTTAGCGCTGTCGCTCATTGACCGGAAACTCTCAAATGAAGGGTATGAAGAACATTTAAGGTTAATCGCCGGCGGGCACAGTTACAAGGCGGGTAAGGGCAATCACGGGGGGATCGGGTACGACCTTGGTCGTACCCGATTGATCAGTTTACGCCTGGGATTTTTCCAGAGCCTGGCTGATATCGGCAATGATGTCGTCGACGTGTTCGATACCGATGGACAGCCGTACCAGATCCTCACTGACGCCAGCGCTCTTCAGTTCTTCCGGATTGAGTTGCCGGTGAGTCGTAGTGGCCGGGTGGCAGGCCAGGGACTTGGCATCCCCGATGTTCACCAGCCGCAGGACCATATCCAGGGCATCGATGAATTTGGCGCCGGCGTCGCGGCCGCCCTTGATGCCAAAGCTCAGGATGCCAGAGGCCTTGCCGCCACAGATTTTGTCGCAGGTGGCTTTGTATGGACTGTTCGCGAGCGCCGCGTAGTTCACCCACTCCACCGCCGGATGATCCTGCAGGAACTGGGCGACCTTTTCCGAGTTTTCGCAATGACGCTCCATGCGCAGCGCCAGGGTCTCAAGGCCCTGCATGATCAGGAACGAGTTGAACGGAGACAGGGCGGAGCCGGTGTTCCGCAGCGGAACGACCCGGCACCGGCCGATGAACGCGGCCGGCCCGAGGGCTTCGGTGTAGACCACGCCGTGATAGGACGGATCCGGTTCGTTCAGCATCGGGAACTTGTCGGCGCTGGCCTTCCAGTCGAATTTCCCGGAATCCACCACGATGCCGGCAACCGTTGTGCCGTGCCCACCGATGTACTTGGTAAGCGAGTGAATGACGATGTCCGCGCCATGTTCAAAGGGACGGCACAGGAACGGTGTGGCTACGGTGTTGTCGACAATCAGGGGAATGCCATGCTTGTGGGCGATTTCGGCCCAGCGCTGGAGATCCACCACGTTGCCGGCCGGGTTGCCGATGGACTCGCAGAACAGCGCGCGGGTCTGGTCGTCGATGGCTTTCTCGACGGCATCGAAATCGTCGTGGGGCACCATGCGGCAGTCGATGCCCTGGTTCGGCAGGGAGTGGGCAAACAGGTTGTAGGTGCCACCATAGAGCTGACTGGTGCTGACGATGTTGTTGCCAACCTTACAGATGGTCTGGAGGGCATAGGTGATCGCAGCCATGCCGGACGCAACGGCCAGCGCGCCCACGCCACCTTCGAGCGCGGTCATGCGCTCTTCGAGCACGCTGTTGGTCGGATTCATGATCCGTGTGTAGATATTGCCCTGAACCTTCAGGTCGAACAGGTCGGCCCCGTGCTGGGTATCGTCGAAGGTGTAGGACGTGGTCTGGTAGATCGGGGTTGTCGCGGCCTTTGTGGTCGGGTCGCTCTTGAACCCGGCGTGAAGCGCGAGAGTTTCCGGTTTCATCGAGACATTCCTTGCTGATGGTTATTGGTTTTGGAGTGCAGGAAGCCGAGTATGCCACAGAGATTTGGCCCCAGGCACAGTTCGAAGCGTCATATGCTTATAAAGGTGATGCCGATCCGATTTCTCAGACCAGGGCACCGTTTACCATCGCGCGCAATTCCTGCCGAATCGGATAGGTGGACGACGGAATCAGCTGCGTCATGAAGATCACCACCAGATCCTCCACCGGATCGACAAAGAAACTGGTGCTGGCCAGGCCGCCCCAGCCGAACTCGCCCTCGGAGCCGTTGGTTTGCGATTTGGCGACGTCGGTCCGCACCGAAAAGCCCAGACCGAAGCCATTGCCTTCGTAGGGAGTTTCGCTGAAGGCGCCGATTGAAAGGCCCGGTAGGTCCTGATTGCCCGGCAGGTGGTTCCGGCGCATGAATTCGAGGGTTTTCCGGCCGATGATCCGGTTGCCCTGATAGGCGCCGCCCTGACACAGGGCCTGGGCAAACTTGTGGTAATCGTCGATGGTCGAGACCAATCCGCCACCTCCGGAGAGAAACGTGGGGGTCTTCTGGTAGCGGGAACGCATCGGATCGTCCTGCAGCTTCATACGATCCCCGGGCTGGTAGAGATAGCACGCCGAGAACCGGTCCAGCTGATCCGGATGTACCTGAAAACCTGTGTCGTCCATCCCCAGGGGCGCAAAAATATGCTCCCGGAAATACTCGTCCAGCGATTGTCCGGACAGCAACTGCACGAGATAGCCAACCACGTCGGTGGAGACTGAATAGTTCCAGGCGGTGCCCGGCGAGAACTCGAGCGGCAATTCCGCCAGTTGCTCCACCAGGGTCTCCAGTGTCAGCGTGGCACTTCCATCCAGTTTCAGCTGCCGGTAGGCCGCATCCACGTTGCTGCGTTCCATGAAACCGTAAGTCAGTCCCGACATGTGGGTCAGGAGATCCCGTATCGTCATGGTGGTGGCTGCCGGTTCGGTCTTGAAGTGAGGGTAGGTGCCTCCGTTGTAGACCCGCAGGTTGCGCCAGGCAGGAATGTATTTGTGGACCGGATCGTCCAGCAGAAACATGCCCTTCTCGTAGAGCTGCATCAAGGCAATGGAGGTGACCGGCTTGGTCATGGAATAGATTCGAAAAATGGTGTCCCGCTGCACCGGCTTCTGCCGCTCGACATCCATCATTCCCTGGGCTTTCACCCAGGCGACTTCGCCGTGTCGGGCGACCAGGGTCAGCGTGCCCGGAAGACGGCCAGGCTCAATATATTTCCGGTCCAGATGCTGGGTGATGGCGTCGAGGCGGTCGAGGGACAGCCCTGCAACAACGTTCGATTTCGACATGGACAGATCCTCGGGTCAAAACCCGCAGCTTAGTCGATTTCGCTGTGCGATAGAAGGGACCGCAGAATTGCGGAAGTGAGCGGGAGCTGTTTCAGAAACGCCAGCGCTGATCCTGGTTTCGGCTCGCCGGACGGATGGACAGGAAGACAATGCCATAGGCAATCACGAGGGTGGCGCACAGGAAAACGGTCTGCGCTGCCTGATCGGTAATCATCAGAACCGCAGGCAACGTAATCAGTAGAACGGCTGCCAGCTCCAGGAGGATCTTTTTCATCGGGTCACGAGGGGTCAATCAGTTGAACAGGCGTCAATTGTAGCCGTTCACAACGAACCGGAATGTGCGACTTTGGCATGAAACCACGGTTATCTTTCGTCGGGTTGACGACGGGAACGTTGGGTTGTGCGGTCACGAAGCCAGCGCGAGAGGTGAAAACGGATAGGCTCGAAAAACAGAATCAGGATATAGAGCAGAAACAGCCCCAGAGCCGTGAGGATCATCTTCAGGTTGAAACCCGACAGCACCAGCAGTACGGGCACCAGGATAATGACGACCAGCGCCATGTCGGCAGGTTTCAGGTTCATCGGTTCACACGCTCATCGGGAACATCGGGGAGAGGTTATAGCGTACGCTGTTTCCGTCTTTCCGACTGTCAAAGGTTGTTTAATCCGCGTGTTCAAACTGTAAAGAAAGGTACAACCTCATAACCCTGCGGGTGCGGGCATGCCAAGGGCCGTTACTAGAACTGGTTGAACAGGGCGTCGATCAGCGACCAGTAAACGGTGTAAAGAATGACCAGCGCTGCGCCGCTGAGCGATGCTACGCCGAGAGACGAATTCGTTAACACCAACACCAGTGACGTGAACGCCAGAAAAGCGACCAGTTCGAACCCCGCCAGGTCCATCAACCTGTCTCCCCAGCGTGTGCCGGTGCCTGCGGTCTGGCTGTCTTCCAGCATGCCCCACTTCCAGTCGTAGATAATGGCCCATACACGGGCGATCAGCGTTGCCAGAATCCCGAAATAGAACGCATAGGTGGGCGGCCGGTCGAACAGGACCAGGGCAAAACCGGCGATGGGAAGAATTCCGATGACATCAAACGTGGCAATGACGAATGTTTTTGTTGTTTTATCGGCCATCTGCGTAAACCTGTTCGTACTGCCAACAGGTGAACCGTAAATCATTTCTTCTGGGGTTATTTGATCAGTGTCAGGTTTTTGGCCGATCCGGAATCTGTCTAAATAGGTGCATATTATTACAAGTAGAGAGTGCAACGGTTTCGCGATGTCTTTAAACTGTCGCCGTTAACTTCATATGGGTGGTAGCCCAGAAGTGAACGGGAAGGGAGTGCCCGCTAATGGAGTGTGTTTATGAAGGCACTGAATCATGTCTCTCTGAAGTGGCGCATGGCGGTTCTCGTTCTGGTCCCACTTTCGGCCATTGCCGGTCTTTCGATATACGCCGTTGTGGTGTTCTCGGAAATCAACCGGGGCGTTTCCAGTATCTACAACGATCGGGTGGTTCCGCTCAAAGACCTCAAAATCATATCCGATGACTATGCGGTACTGGTGGTAGATGCGATCAACAAGGCTAACGCTGGTCTGATGACCGCCGAGCAGGCCCGGGGCCAGCTGGTTGAAGCTCAGGCCATCATTTCTGAAAAATGGCAGAAGTTCACGGCCACGCGTTTGACGGAGAGAGAGCAGGCACTGGTCGCTGAGGTGGAAGCCCTGTTTTCGGATGCGGATGCCGCCATTGCCGATGCGGTCGCGATACTTGGACAGTCTTCCGGCAATGTGCAGGGCCAGCTGGATACCCTGGATGGTCCTCTCTATGGGGTGATTGATCCGGTGGCGGCAAAAATCGCCGAGCTGATCGATCTGCAGCTGGACGTTGCGGCCTCGGAAAGGGCATCGGTGGGGCAGCTATACGACCAGAGCAAAATTCTCTATCCGGCCGTTGCCGCAGCGGCAGGTGTTCTGACCCTGGGGGCGAGTGCACTGATCGTTCTGTCCATTACCTCGCCCATTCATGCCATGCGCCGGGTGATGGGAGAGGTGGCGGATCGTTCGGATCTTTCGCGCCGAATTGATGTTGAGGGATCCGATGAGCTGGCGGAGCTGGCAGGGGCGCTTAATCACATGCTGGAACAATTCGACCAGGTGATCCGACAGCTTTCATCGGTGTCGGATGAAGTTGCCACAGCATCGGAGGAGCTGTCCGCGATCAACGCCAGCGCCGAAAAGAATATTGAAGCACAGTCGGAACAGACCGACCAGGTGGCCACCGCCATGAACCAGATGAGCGCGGCATCCTCCGATGTGGCCCGCAGCGCCGATGAAGCCCAGTCCGCGGCTCGCACCGCGAAAGAGCTTGGGGTCAAGGGGCGGGTCAACGGTGAAAAGGGCCGGGAAGCCCTGCATCGCCTCGCGGAAGAGATCCGGAGGGTTGCCGACAGGATCCATTCCCTGGAAAGCAAGAGCGCGGAAATCCGCAAAGTCACCCAGGTGATCAACGAGATTGCCGAGCAGACCAACCTCCTGGCGCTGAATGCTGCTATCGAAGCGGCAAGAGCGGGCGAGCATGGCCGGGGCTTTTCCGTCGTGGCCGATGAAGTCCGGTCGTTGGCTCAGCGAACCCAGTCGTCCACCGCGGAAATCGCCGGTGTTGTTGAGAGCCTGATTGAGGAGAACAAGGCGACGGTTGCCGTCATGCAGTCCAGCCTGGAAAAGGTGGAGGATAACCGAACATTGAGCGAAGAGGTGGCCGAAACCATCAACGCCATCGGCGATGCCATCGACCATATCTTCCAGATGGGCGAGCAGATCGCCAGCGCCTCGGAGCAGCAGTCCGTGGCGGCGGAGCAGGTCAGCGGCAATCTGACCCACATTGTTGACCTGTCCAGCCAGAATCTCTCGGGCGCGCAGCAGTCCTCTGCCGCGAGTGGTGAGCTGGCCCGTTTGGCGGCCGCCATGAAGGATCAGGTCTCTGCTTTCCGTACCAGCGCATAACGGGCTGCAGGACCGGGGTTGATGTACTAGGCTTGGTGAATGGGCCGGAGTGCCCGTTTACCGAGCCGATGCCATGGACAGGAAATCGTCACCCTATCGTTCTCTACTGATTTTTGCTCTCACAATCCTTCTTTGCCCAATTTTGGCTGCGGCCGATCAGGTGGTTCGGGTTGGCGTGGTTGAGGGCATTCCCCGGGAAATTGCGGTCGACCAGGATCATCTGGTGGGGCGGTTTTCCCCATTTTACCACTGCGTTTTCGAAAGCCTCGACCAGCAATTCAGTTTCCGGCAGATGCCGCTTGCACAGATCCTGTATCAGTTGAAAAAGGGGCGCCTCGATGTCGGATTGCCGCTGGTGCAGACCGAAGAACGGGATCAGTATGCGGATTTCGGTGGACGCCTGTTCCAGACTGAATATGTCTATCTGTTACTTGAGGATCTACCGCCTCTGGAGCAGACTTTCGGCCTGACCTATTCCTTCATCAGACGTTTTGTGGGCGAGCAACTGCTGCTGGGAGAGGGCGCAAAGATGCTGGCGGTTTCTGGCTGGAAGCAGGCCGTGGACATGCTGAAACTGGGCCGGGCCGACGTGGTGATCCTTCCCTGGGTGTTGCTGGATCCCTTGATGGCGGACTTCGAGGGGCAGTACTTTGTACGGTCTGCGTCATGGGTCGATATCTCCCTTTATGTGTCGCACTCGACCGAAGAGAAAGGCCTGGCCGAAAAACTGAGAGCCAGCGTGAGGCGGTGTCGGTACAGGAACGATCAGAACTGACAGGCCGGGATCCCTGAGCGGAGGTGTCAGAAATGGCGAAGAAACTTACCTTGACTTTCGTTGAAGAGGCGGCTGATCCCGCTTTGCTGCAGAAGAAAGAAGAGGTGGCTTTTCTGGTCGAGGCTGCGATTCGTGATGATGAACAGCACATCCGGTCCTTGATCTCAGACTTCAGCATTCAGGAACTGATTCTCATAGACGAGTGCCTGCAAAAGGCCCGGCGTTTCAGCTAGCCGGTCTTCGAAATTGTCCTTCCATCACTAATTCCAGCCGCTCTGATTGTCGAAATGCACTGAAAGTAGGGGGTGAAGATAGGCAAGGGAGGTATTGATCACAGGATTCAGGGCTGCAGTCGATTTGCAGTCAGCCAATAAAAAAAGGTCACGACATGAGTCGCAACCCTTTGAATCTTGGTAGCAAGGGGCGGAGTCGAACCGCCAACCCCAGCGTTATGAGGGCTCCCATAAATTATAATTATCTGATTTAACAGATTTCTTTCCGGCCGTCTCCGCCTGGACAGTTCTATGGGTGCCGATCTTGGTCCATCGGGTGGCCACAAAATGCCCACATAGTAACTACGAAGCATGCTTTGGAACCTAACAAAAAAGGAACTGATCGCAAGATGGAATCAAGAAGGTTGGAGTTTTCCTGATAGTTGACTGAGCGGGTGCAGATTTCCCACGGGCGTAATCTTGTTCTGAGTTCGGCTTAAAGCTGAATTCCGCACTGGAGTTATTCCAATATGCACATGCTCAAGGCTACGTGCCCAAGTGTGTATTCGGAGAAAATTATCTACACGGAAAGACTTCTGGTAATCCCCAGATCGCTAAGGACGAGGCCATCAAAACGTCAAATTTATCTGCTTTTGGCGTGTCTTTCATTTGGAAGATCTGGCTTTCTAAGCTGTTTTTAATGACATCGGGTGACAAAGCATTTAGTGATGGAAAGCATGCCTTCCCGTAAGGTCCTAGGTCCAGCTCCCGGGAGCTTTCGCTCGCCATCGCGATAGTGAGTACAGACTCGAAAATTGCCTGAAAATAAGCTTTCATAAGGAGGTTAACTTTACCGCTAGAGTCGCGAACTTGTGCTTCATTTAGTCTCTGGTAGTCCGCCACCGTCAGTGCGTGAGTTGAGCTTGATAGAAGTATCACAAAACATGCGGCTAAGACCTTCAGTGTTGTTTTCATTGAGGGTTCCATTCCTGCAGACGAAAGTCATACGAGGATAGCAAAAATTCATTCGGCAAAAACGTTTGGTTTTAAATTTAAACCCGACAGGTGAAACACTTTAGGGTAAAAATATGGATATACTTATTCTCATTTTTTTAGCTTTGATCTTAATCACCTTGATAGTCATCGCCAAAAAACTGAACAATATCAGTGAGACTCTTCTCGGGCACGCAGATAGCTCAATCGATAACGCAGATGCAGTAATCAGAAATCTCGAAGCCGCGAATAGCGTTTTAGTTGAAATGCAGAAAAAATCTTAAGCTAAGGTTTACCATTGGACTATATCCTTGAGTTTGGTGGATTATCGCTAGGACCCATCCACTGATAGCATCATTTATCGATATCAAAAAATCCAAATTACTCATCATTTGATGAGTTGGTTCGTTTATTTACGCCATAAACGATAGCAGCCTGACTCTGTACTTCCTGTAATCTGCGACGCTACTCCAGTTGACCCTACCCCAGAATTTAGGTCCATTTAAAACTGGAAAATCCGGCATGATAGAGCCCTGAGCAGGAGATCATGCCATGAAGCGGTCCCGTTACACCGAAGAGCAGATTGCCTTCGCCCTGAAGCAAGCCGAATTGGGGACACCGGTCCCGGAGGTCTGTCGCAAGATGGGCATCTCCGATGCCACGTTCTACACCTGGCGCAAGAAGTACGGTGGTCTTGGGCCATCCGAGCTGAAACGTCTGAAACAGCTGGAAGAGGAGAATCAGCGCCTCAAGAAGCTAGTGGCCGACCTGAGTTTGGACAAGGCCATGCTTCAGGATGTGGTGGCAAAAAAGCTCTGAGACCGCCTCGTAAACGCCAACTGGTGGCTGACCTGCAAAAGCGATACGGGGTCAGCGAGCGCCAGGCGTGTGCGGTCTTGCAGTTTTCCCGGGCATCTTGTCGATACCAATCGGTGGCAAGAGATTCGTCGGCATTATCGATGAGGATCCGTGAGATCACTCTCACACGGCTTCACTACGGTTACCGACGCGTGCATGTCCAACTGCAACGAGAGGGCTGGCGTGACAATCACAAACGGGTTTACCGGCTGTATCGGGACCAGGGATTGTCACTTCGTCTAAAGCGTCCTAAACGCAACAAGGCGGCCAAGAACCGTCAGCCACTTCAACGAGCCACCCATCCCAATCACATCTGGGGCATGGACTTTGTCTCAGATGCGCTGTTTGATGGTCGGCGACTGCGCTTGCTGACCATCATTGATCTGTTCACCAGGGAGTGCCTCGGCATCGTGGTTGGACAGAGCCTGAGGGGCCACGATGTTCAAGAAGCCCTAACGGCGATTGCACGGTTTCGAGGTAATCCTGAAGTTCTCAAGACCGACAACGGTTCGGAGTTTGCCGGAAAGGTCATGGATCGCTGGGCCTATGAGCGGAACATCGAAATCGACTTCTCGCGGCCTGGAAAACCTACCGACAACGCAACGGTAGAATCGTTCAATGGACGACTCCGGCAGGAATGTCTGAATGAAAATTGGTTCTTGTCACTGGCCGACGCCAGGGAGAAAATCGAAGCGTGGCGAGCGTTTTATAACCAAGTCCGACCCCATTCCGCATTGGAGTGGTGCACGCCCTCTGACTACGCCAGAAAACATGCGGTTTCACGAAGAAAACAGGAACAATCGGAGCCGGATTTTTCCAACTCTGGGTGGACCTAATACGGGGTCAGGGTCAGGAGCCGGATTTTTCCAACTCTGGGTGGACCTAATACGGGGTCAGGGTCATTGACAGCGCGGGATCTTCCTTGGACCAGAGCGAGGGCCCCCAAGGAGGCTGGGAACAAAAAGTTCGAAGTTGTCTGAGTTGTGACCCTTAAGTCAGTGCTAAGTTGAGTTCCTGAAGCTGTAGACTCGGAATGTTGTAGCAAAGCATTCTTTGGGCGCAAAGGAAGTTGGTCGCAAGCTGACTAGTCTGCTTTGAAATAAAATTTTTGGACCCCCGGTGGAGCCCTGTTGAACGCAGAGGTTTCTTTGGTCTCAACCACATGACTAGTTGCACTGACCCGTCCTAAAATACGTTGACAGTTTTGATGAAGCCAGCACCTCTCGGTTGCTGGCTTTTTCATGCACTTCTTGAGGTGTTTTCATGTTCAGGCTGAGATGCGGTCTCAAGGTATTATAGGCCTCCACCGACTCCTCAATGAGCATGCTCAGCTCTGCGAAGGTTCGACAACGATAGAGCAAGAACTCCTGCTTCAGGATACCGTTGATTCGTTCTGCCAACACATTTTGATAGCAGTCATAGCCATCCGTCATGGACGGCTGGATTTGATGTTTCTGTAAAACGCCCTGATACAGGGAGGAACAATATTGAAGTCCTCTGTCGGAGTGGTGTAACAGAGGCTGACTGCTAAGCCGGTTGCGAATCGCCTGTTTCAAGGCAACAATCGCATCGGCAGCCTTCATCTCATGGCTGAGTTTATGGCCCACGATCTTGCGTGAGAATGCGTCGGTAACAAGGGATAAATAGTGGGCGCCCTCGTCCGTTTCCACATAGGTAATATCGCTCACGAAGGCCTGTTCAGGCCGATGCAGGGCGCAGTCGGCAAACCGGTTGGGATGCTTTCGCATCCAATGGCGACTGTTGGTGGTTTTCGTGTAGTTCTTTTTCGGGCGAATCAGCAACTGCTGTTGCCGGAGATAATCAAACAGGCCATCTCGGCCAAGCTTAATGCCCAGGTTCCGGAGTTCCTCATGGAGCAGGTGATAGAGCTTGCGTGTCCTCAGTCTCGGCAGTCGCTTTCGGACGCACTGGACGAGATCTTTGACAGGCGCCAGCTCAACCTGACGCATACGACGGCGCTTTAGGCGCTGGTAAACCCCCTGGCGGGATAGCCCAAAGAGTGCACAGCTTCTGCTGAGGCTTACTTTGCCTTGCCCCTGAAGAGTGCGCGCTCCTTGGATAAATACTTTTTTCGCAGGCCCGCTCCGTACTCACGGTCCATGATATCGACCATTTCATTAAGCAGGAGATTGCGCAGACGCTCATCTTCCGGCTCTCGTTCCAGGCGTTTGATCTTCTGCTCGGGTGTTTCTTGCGATGGGTTCATGGGTGAGATCCTCGATCGGGACCAGTCCAATTTACCATGTTTTCGAAGCCACCGGAGAACCGTGCTGCGGCCCTGGATACCATATATCTTTTGGGCTTGCTTATAAGTGAGCTCGCCCTTTTCGACCTGGTCGACAACGGCCAATTTAAAGCCTAGGTTGTAATCTCGCTGAGTGCGCTTCTTACGGGTGGGAGTAACGTTGTCCATCTGTTTATTCTCCAGATGACAACGTATTTCAGGACGGGACATTGCTCAAAAAAAGCCCTGCATATGCAGGGCTCTGGAGTCTCTCTTAGCTTAGGCAGCTTTGTCTTCGGAATATCCGGCTGCCTTGCAGTGCGCCTCATAGCAAGCCTGCAGCTTTTCGCTGACACTTGCTGCGATAGCTTCTGCTTCTCGCAAAAGATTTAATTTTTCCATTTCTGTCATTTTCATAAGAAAGATCTCCTATCGAGTTCTTCAACGTGTCGGCTGAGGGACTCCTCATCCTCGACCTCTATTGCTGCTGCTATCAGTCTAACGTGGTCTGCGTATTCGTGAGCTTTCAACACTTTCATATCTGGATCGTCTGTTTGAAGTTTGTCCAGAATGTCACACAGACCTTTTAATTGATTCGCGATCTCTGCATAAGTTGGATCCTCAAGCTTCAGGATCTCGATGGAAAACAATTTGCAGTTTCGCAACACTGTGTTAGCTGACTGTAGTATATGATCGTAGACCCTGGCAACAAGTTCCTGATGTATTGAATTCATCTACTTTCTCTGTTTCGCGACTCCGTCCGCAAAATCACTTTTATTCTTGAGGACTTAGAGTTAGTGTTTCAATTGTGTAAAAAATGGGCTACGTATTGTACTTACGGCAAACAAATGCGTCAAACGAGGCCATTTTAGGTGCTGCTTTGATTTTGCCATTTGTTTGTTAGGAGTTACGTGGCATTCCCGCAAGATTGCTTTATCGGGGCTCTGTAGTCAATCTGTAGTCAACCAACAAAAAAAGGGTCACGACATGAGTCGCAACCCTTTGAATCTTGGTAGCAAGGGGCGGAGTCGAACCGCCGACCCCAGCATTATGAGTGCTGTGCTCTAACCAACTGAGCTACCTTGCCATTTCGCCTTGGGCAACGCCCCAAACGAGGCGCGTATTTTCAGTATTTGGGCTCATCCTGTCAAGGCTTTGGGCCCAAATTTCCGATAAAAATTATACGTTAAACCGGAAATGAATGACGTCGCCGTCCTGCACGATGTAGTCCTTGCCTTCCAGGCGCCATTTGCCGGCATCCTTGGCGCCGGCTTCGCCGTTGTACTGGACGAAATCGTCGTAGCTGACCACCTCCGCACGGATGAACCCGCGCTCGAAGTCGGTATGGATGACAGCGGCCGCCTGGGGCGCTGTGGCGCCAATCTTGACGGTCCAGGCGCGCACTTCCTTGACGCCGGCGGTGAAGTACGTCTGCAGGCCCAGGAGGCTGTAGCCGGCGCGGATGACGCGATCCAGTCCGGGCTCTTCCATGCCCATTTCTTCCAGGAACATGGATTTCTCTTCGTCTTCCAGTTCGGAGATTTCGGCTTCCAGCTTGTTGCAGATGGGCACCACTACCGCGTTCTCGGAAGCGGCGATTTCCTTCACCGTATCCAGGTGCGGGTTGTTCTCGAATCCGTCTTCGTTGACGTTGGCGATGTACATGGTGGGCTTGACCGTCAGCAGGCACAGCTCTCGGATCAGGGCCATCTGGTCCTTGTCCAGGCCCATACTGCGGACCGGCTTGCCTTCGTTCAGGACCGGCAGGAGCTTCTCGAACATTTCCAGCTGGGCCTTGGCTTCCTTGTCGCCGCTCTTGGCAACGCGTTGAACCCGCTTGATGGCCTTTTCCACGGTTTCCAGATCGGCCAGGGCCAGCTCGGTGTTGATGACCTCGATGTCCGCCGCGGGGTCCACCTTGTTGGCTACGTGAATGACGTTGCCGTCTTCAAAGCAACGTACGACGTGGGCAATGGCATCGGTCTGGCGGATGTTGGCCAGGAACTGGTTGCCCAGGCCTTCACCCTTGGAGGCGCCAGCCACGAGGCCGGCAATGTCGACGAACTCCATGGTGGTTGGCACGACGCGTTCGGGCTTTACGATCTCCGCCAGTTTGTTGAGGCGAGGGTCGGGCATGGCCACCACACCGGCGTTCGGCTCAATGGTACAGAACGGGAAGTTTTCCGCGCCAATGCCGGACTTGGTCAGTGCGTTGAACAGGGTGGATTTGCCGACGTTGGGAAGGCCGACGATGCCGCAGTTAAATCCCATGGGTTGCCTCTGCTGGTACTGAAAATTTGTCGCGGATTATACCGGTGTATCGGTATGGGTGCGAGTAAGGGGTAATGCCGTGTTCAGGGCGTTGGCTTGAAGCTGTGCAGGCGGTTCATGGCCGCAGCCAGTTTGCCTCCCGCGGCGTCTGGCAAGACGCGCATGACCTCGTCGAAAACGGCTTCAAGTTGCTCGGATTCCTGTTTGCCGAGACGGCCAAGAACGTAGCCGGTGACCTTGCGGCTGTCGCCGGGGTGACCGATGCCGAGTCGCAGACGCTGGAACTCCCGGGTGCCCAGGTGGGCAATGGTGTCGCGAAGCCCGTTGTGGCCGCCATGACCACCACCTTTTTTGAGTTTGGCGGTGCCCGGAGGCAGGTCCAGTTCGTCGTGGGCGACGAGAATCTGTTCGGGTGCAATCTTGAAGAAGTCCGCCAGCGCCTTTATGGCAAGGCCGCTACGGTTCATGAATGTGGTGGGGTTCAGCAAGTGCAGGTCGAGACCCTGCCACTGAATGCGGGCATAAAGCCCGTGGTATTTCTTTTCAGGACGGAGCGTCTGGCCCGCATCGCGGGCCAGCGCTTCGACGAACAGGGCGCCGGCGTTGTGGCGGGTATTCTCGTAGTCGGATCCGGGATTTCCCAGACCCACCACCATGACAATATCCTGTGCCATTGACCGTTGCCCCGGGAGTGCTTACTCCTCGCCGCCTTCTTCGCCTTCCTCGGAACCTTCCTCGGAATCGTCAACCTTGGCGCCGCGCGGCTTGTGAATAGCCACAACCGGCAGGTCGTGATCTTCGCCCTGCTGCAGGGCTGCAATCTTGACGCCCTCCGGCAGTTTCAGGTCGCTCAGGTGAACCACCTGGTCCATGTCCACTTCGGTCATGTCGACTTCGATGAACTCGGGCAGGTTCTGCGGCAGACAGATAACTTCCACTTCGTTGATCTGGTGGTTGGCAACGCCGCCCTGAAGCTTGATAGCCGGAGCTGTCTCTTCGTTAATGAAGTGCAGCGGCACGTTTACGTGGATCTCATGATCCTTGTCGACGCGCTGGAAGTCGGCGTGGGTCAGGATCGGCTTGTACGGGTGACGCTGCAGATCCTTCAGGATAACGCTCTCTTTCTTACCCTGGATATCAACGGTCAGGATGTGGGAGAAGAACGCTTCGTTTTCCAGAGCCTTTTTCAGCTCGTTGTGCCAGATCGCAACCGGAGTGGCATCTTTGTCGCCACCGTAGATGATGGCCGGGATCTTGCGCTCCTCACGACGCAGGCGGCGGCTCGCACCTTTGCCCTGATCGTCGCGAGGAAATGCTTCAATAACAAATTCCTGAGACATGGTTTCTTACCTCAATCGTCATCTGAACGGCCCGCGACCAGGCTTGGAACAGATGATGTTTTTGAAAAACCGGAGTTTTCTCCGGCTGACGAAAAGAGTCGGGAGCCCACGCGGACTCCCGACTCGGAAACTGTACTGCTGGGCTTTTCGACTCAGTCGTGCCCGAACATGGCGCTGATGGACTCTTCGTTGCTGACGCGACGAATGGATTCCGCGAGCAGGCCTGCCATGTTGAGGGGGCGGATTCTATCACAATTCCGGGCTTTGTCACCAAGCGGAATGGTGTCGCACACCACCAGTTCGTCGAGCTCAGACGCTTCGATATTCTCGATGGCAGGACCGGACAGGACCGGGTGCGTGATGTAGGCGACAACCCGTGCCGCGCCGCGCTCTTTCAGGGCGTTGGCTGCCTTGCAGAGGGTTCCAGCGGTATCCACGATGTCGTCCACCAGGATGCAGGTCTTGTCCTGAACGTCACCGATGATATGCATGACCTGGGATACATTGGCCTTGGGGCGACGCTTGTCGATGATCGCCAGGTCGGCGTCGTCGAGGCGCTTGGCCACGGCGCGGGCGCGCACAACGCCACCCACGTCCGGGGATACCACGACAAAGTTGTCAAAGCGCTGCTTCTCGATATCTTCGAGCATGACCGGTGTGGCGTAGATGTTGTCTACCGGGATGTCGAAGAAGCCCTGGATCTGATCCGCGTGCAGGTCGACAGTGAGTACGCGATCCACGCCGATGCTGGAGATCATGTCTGCGACGACCTTGGCGCTGATTGCTACCCGGGTTGAACGTACCCGGCGATCCTGACGGGCATAGCCATAGTAGGGAATAACTGCGGTGATCCGTGTGGCGGAAGCGCGACGAAGGGCGTCGGCCATCACGATCAGTTCCATCAGGTTGTCGTTGGTGGGGTAGCAGGTGGGCTGGATAATGAAGACGTCATGACCCCGGACGTTTTCATTGATCTCGACGGTGGTTTCGCCGTCGCTGAAGCGGCCGACGGTGGCCTGGCCCATTGGAATATGGAGTTTCTTGGCAATGTCCTGGGCAAGGGCCGGATTGGCATTGCCAGCGAAAATCATCAGTTTGGACACGACAGCATCCTTCTCAGTATCGGCGTTTGATTCAGAAGAAGCGGGAGAAAGGTGGCTGGGGTGGCAGGATTCGAACCTGCGCATGACGGGATCAAAACCCGTTGCCTTACCACTTGGCGACACCCCAGTATCGTGCTTTTTTGGCATCATTTCAGCTCTGTCAGCTTTTTGTGTAGAGGTGATATGTTCACCCCTTTAGCTACGAACCCCGTGATGCCGGAGGGTTTGCTTTCCCAGATAATCCGGGCTGCGGATTCTGTCGGGAAACGTCCAAAAATGCAAGCCCCGGTTCCGGTTAATCTTGCAGGTCCGAATTGTGAAAGCCATTCCAGGCTTTTATGAACCTCTGGATACAGTTGACGAACTACATCCTCACAGTCGTTTCGGTACCTCGAGGCGTCTCCCTCAAAAGCGGGCGCTATTTTGATTTTTGGGGTGTCCCTTGTCAACCCTTCCTCGGAAAAAATCTTTCCGGTGTTGATGTTGCAGGCGGGTTTCAGAACCAGGAACCAGTCTTCGGGTGGGTTGACCGGGGTAAGGCGTTCACCCACGCCTTCGCCGAAGGCGGCATGGCCCCGAACGAATACCGGCACATCGGCGCCGAGTCCGAGACCGATCTCTGCCAGCTGATCCAGCGAAAGTCCCAGTTGCCAAAGGTGGTTGAGCCCCACCAGGGTGGTGGCGGCATTGGAGCTGCCGCCGCCCAGGCCCCCGCCCATAGGCAGGCGTTTCTCGATGTCGATAACGACGCCGGGAAGGGAGTGGCGGCTATGGGTCGCCAACGCCCGCGCGGCGCGAATGATCAGGTTGTCGTCGTCCGGTACGCCCGGTATTGGCCGGGCGAGGCGAATGTCCGGTTGGTCCGGGGTCAGGGTAAAGGTGATGTCGTCGCCGTAATCCAGGAACTGAAAGACCGTCTGAAGTTCGTGATAGCCATCGTGGCGCCGTCCCACGATATGGAGGAACAGGTTGAGCTTCGCGGGTGAGGGGAGTGTCAGTGAGTGGCTCACGGGCGATCCTCCAGCGACTCCCATTGCGCAACAACCATGCGTACCCGCTTTTCACCCTTGACCGCGGTGATTCGTGCGGGCAACGCCGGCAGGTCCGGCAGGAAGCGTTTCCAGCGATCGTAACGTATTTCCCAGCCAGACTGGCGAATCAGCGCCAGTTGCTGCTCTGCGTTGAAGAGAAGCCGGGCATTGCCATCGGGCGCCGGTAGTCCGCGAATCCACCAGGACAGGCTCTGCAGGGGAAGCTGCCACCCGGTGGCTGCGCTGACCAGGCTTTCAGGGTCTGATGAGCGATAGGTGTCACCGCCGGGTAGTGTGAGTTCCATGTAGTCCGGGTGACCTTTCAGCAGGGTGCTGCCCATGCCCAGAAACGATGAGGACAAAGCCAGGTCGTAGGATTCGCCCGACTGGATCCAGTGGTTGATGAGCGCCGTTCCACTGTCGGAGGGCTGGCGCACGGCCAGCTTGCCGGTCAGGCGCCACTGGTCGAATCCGGACACCTGCCGGGCCCGCGCGTCCCAGTCGGCGGGCGTCTGGTCGGTCATGCCATCGGGGAGGGGCTCCAGCCGAATGGTGGTACAGGCCTGGATCAGGATGACAAGCGCCAGTACCGGAAGTAACCGGAGGTGCCGCCACATTACAGGGTTCCTTCACCCGTCAGGCGTTTGATGGTCTCGAGCAGGATCTCGTGATCCTTATTGTTCTCCAGACCCTTTCTCCAGACGATGCGAGCCTGCTCTTCCTCGCCCGCCATCCAGAGCGCTTCACCATAATGTGCGGCCACTTCCGGGTCCGGGTAGGCTTCCCACGCTTTTTTCAGGTATTGCAGGGCGGGCTGCAGCCGGCCTTCCTGGTAGAGCACCCAGCCCATGCTGTCGAGGATGGCGGGGTTCTCCGGATCCAGTTGCAGGGCGCGACCGATATACTGCCTCGCCTCTTCCAGTCTGTCGGAACGGGTGGTGAGAATGTAGCCGAGGGCGTTCAGGGCCACCGCATTATTGGGTTCGGTCTCGATGATCCGGCGCAAATCGGCTTCGGCCTTTTCCGGCTGGTCCATGCTGTCGTAAAGCATGCCTCGTGCGTAGCGGATCTGGGCATTGTCCGGGAAAGCCTCCAGTGCCTGCGTCGCGCTGTCGAGTGCGGCTTGCTGCCGGTTTTCGTCCAGAAGCAGGTTGACTTCCAGAAGCCAGAAATTCTCGGCCTGGGCGGGATGGCTCTCCCGCATGGTACGGATCCGGGTCAGCGCCTCGTCCACCTTGCCCTGTTCGGCAAGCAGTGCGCTCGCCCGGGCCAGTGCGGGAAAATAGTAGTTGCCCTGGCGCACACCGTCATAGAATCCGATTGCCTGGTCGGTATTGCCGTCCTCTTCCTCGATCCTGCCGAGATAGTAGTTGGCCTCGTTGGTATGATGCCCCTGCTCAAGCAGTTGGGTCAGTTCATCCTTGGCCAGATCTTTCTGGTTGTTCTCCAGAGCGACAAGGGCGTGTGAAAGCAGCAGTCCCGAGTTGTCCGGGTACAGGTCCACCAGGCGTTTGAATTCGTCCTGGGCTGCCTGCAGGTCGCCCTCGTTGATCAGCATGCGGCCATAAAGCGTGCCCATCTGGCGGCTGTTGGGGAACTTGCGGGTGTTCCGCATCAGGTAGTCCAGCGCCTCCCGTTTCTCGCCGGTCTCGTACAGGAGATCTCCGCGCAGCACGATGGCAGGCTGGAAGTTTTCATGCTCTTCGAGCAACGGGTCCAGCTGTTTGAGTGCCTGGTCTGGCTTGCGGTTGATCTTAAGGAGCAGGGCAATGCTGTAGTCCAGTTCCGGTGTGTCCGGGTGGCGCGTGGCCAGGCGCTGGTACAGCGAAAGCAGTTCTTGCTGTTGCTCGGCCGGTAGGCTGGCGGCCATGGCGGCAAGACTGTCGAAGTCCGCATCGCCACCCTGGTTCATGATCTGCTCCATGTGATCCAGGGCCGTCTGAAGGTCGTTGCGTTTGACCGCCTGAATGGCTGCGATCCGATGGGCCTGCAGGTTTTCCGGGTCTACCTCCAGCCAGAGTTCGGCAAGCTGGGTCTGGGCGTTGTCGCCGTTGAGCGATTGGGCAATGCGCATGGCCCGCTCAATGACGCCTTCATCCCGGGACTGTTTGGCCGCTTTCAGGTAGTTCACCAGGGTGACGTCGTAACGCCCGCGCTGGGCGGCGATCTCGGCGCTCATCAGAAGATAGAGGACGTCCGGCTCAAAGTCCGCATACTCGATCGGCTTTTCCGGTGTGTCCTTGGTGCTGTCTGAGGCAGATGAATCGGAAGCGGGTTGCTCCGATGAGCCGGTCAGGCTGGCGCAGCCCGGCAGGCCGGCGAGGGTGACACCCAGAATGAAGGTGGCCAAAAACGGTGCGGATTTGTGCATGCAACTTCCCGTTACTTGTCAGCGACGCTTGATAATGACCCGGGCTTTACCCGCGAAATTGAGGTAGATCGGGTACCGGCCGTGGCCGAGCCCCTATAATGGCATAAGCGTATGATCTTGCCCAATCGGTCCGCACTTGCCGAAGGTCCGCGGTTTTTGGGTGGCAGGCAGCGGCCCGCGTCGTTAAAATGTCGGTAATTTAACCTTTATAAGAGTAGGGTTTTCAGGTCCGAAATGGCACTGGTTACACTGGGAATCAATCATCGAACCGCCCCGGTCGAGCTTAGGGAGCGTATTGCGTTCACGCCCGAGCGAATGGCCGAGGCGTTCGCCGAGTTGCGGGCAGCTTCTGGTGCCAGTGAGGCGGCCATCCTGTCCACGTGTAATCGGACGGAGCTCTACCTCGCCGGAGACGATGACTGTGCGCCGGCGGTCCTGCGTTGGCTGGCGGGTTTTCACAACCTCGATGCGGCTGACCTGGAGGAGGCGCTTTACGTCCATCGGGATGCCGAGGCGGTTCGTCATATGATGCGGGTGGCGGCAGGCCTGGACTCCATGGTTCTGGGCGAGCCGCAGATCTTCGGACAGCTGAAGGACGCCTACGCCCTTGCCAGGGAAAACGGTGCGACGGGCTCGTTCCTCTCCCGGCTGTTCGAGCATACCTTTTCGGTTGCCAAACGTATCCGGACCCATACCGCAATCGGCGAAAACCCCGTATCCGTCGCCTATGCGGCGGTCAGCATGGCGCATCATATTTTCGCGGACATGTCCCGTAACCGAGCCCTGCTGGTTGGTGCGGGCAAGACCATTGAGCTGGTCGCCCAGCATCTCGCCGAAGCCGGCGTGAAGGATTTCCTGGTGGCCAACCGAACGCTGGAGCGCGCCCAGGTGTTGGCCGAGGCCTACGGTGGCAAGGGTATTGTTCTCTCCGAGATTCCGGGCCACCTGACCGATGTCGATATTGTTATTTCCTCCACCGCCAGCCCGCTGCCCATCCTCGGGAAAGGCGCGGTGGAACGGGCGCTGAAGAAACGCAAGCGTCGTCCCTATTTCATGGTTGATATTGCCGTTCCCAGGGACATCGAGCCGGAGGTGGCGTCGCTGGACGACGTCTATCTGTACACCGTTGATGATCTTCGTCACGTGATCGAGGAAAACATCCGTTCCCGGGAGGGCGCTGCCCGGGAAGCCGAGAACCTCGTTCTGGACGGCGTTCAGGACTTTTTGCGCCAACTGCGTGCTCTCGACGCGGTGTCCACCCTCAAGCAGTTTCGGCAACGGGCCGAGACCCTTCGTGACAACGAAACCGAGAAAGCCCTTCGGGCCCTTCGCAATGGTGCCGATCCCGAAACCGTTTTGCGCGGTCTCGCCCGGGGCCTGACCAACAAGCTTCTCCACGAACCGTCCGTGCAGGTGCGCAAGGCCACGACCGAGGGCCGCACGGAGGTGACCGAGTGGCTGCGTGAGTTGCATCAGCTTGATGCGTTGGACGCCGACACAGTCACCACACCGGAAAAACTATGAAGCCATCCATTCAGTCCCGCCTCGAACAGTTGGTTGACCGGTTCGAGGAGGTCAGCGCGTTGCTGAGCGATTCCGCCACTATTGCCAATCAGGACCGGTTCCGGGACCTTTCCCGGGAATTCGCTGAAATCGAGCCCGTCGTCCATTGTTTCCAGGCCTGGCAACAGTCTCTGTCGGACATCGATGCCGCGCAGGAGCTGACCCGCGATGCCGATGCCGACATGCGGGAAATGGCAGAAGAAGAGCTGAAAAGTGCTCGGCTGAAGAGTGAAGAGCTGGATGAAGAACTGCAGCGGCTGATGCTGCCGAAGGACCCGAACGACCGGAAGAACGTATTTCTCGAAATCCGGGCCGGCACCGGCGGTGATGAGGCTGCCATTTTTGCCGGGGATCTGTTCCGGATGTATTCCCGTTACGCCGAGCGCCGCCGCTGGCAGGTGGAAGTGCTCAGTGAGAATGAGGGTGAGCACGGTGGCTTCAAGGAAGTCATTGCGAGAGTCGCTGGCGAGGGTGTGTACGGTGCTCTGAAGTTTGAATCCGGGGCCCACCGGGTTCAGCGCGTACCGGAAACCGAGTCCCAGGGCCGCATCCATACCTCGGCCTGTACCGTGGCCGTGATGCCGGAGGCGGACGAAGCGGAGGCGGTCCAGCTCAACAAATCGGATCTGCGGGTGGATACCTTCCGGGCCTCGGGCGCCGGTGGTCAGCACGTCAACAAGACCGATTCCGCCATCCGGATCACCCACCTGCCCACCGGTATCGTGGTGGAATGCCAGGAGGAGCGATCCCAGCACAAAAACCGGGCCAAGGCGATGAGCCTGCTTGCCTCCCGTCTGCAGAATGCCGAGACCGAGCGGCAGCAGAAAACCATGGCCGAAACCCGAAAGAGCCTGGTGGGGAGCGGCGACCGCTCCGAGCGGATCCGGACCTACAACTTTCCCCAGGGCCGTGTCACGGATCATCGGATCAACCTCACCCTCTACAAGCTGGACGAAGTGATCACCGGGGACCTGGATGCCGTGATCGTTCCGCTGCAGCAGGAACATCAGGCCGAACTGCTGGCCGCGCTGGCCGATGACCAGTAACCCCTCGCTGGCCTGCGAGCGTCTGATTCGAGAAGCCGCAGGTCGTATTGCCAGCGACACGCCACGACTGGATGCCGAACTTCTTCTCAGTCACGTGACCGGCTGGAGCCGCACCCGATTCCGGGCCTGGCCGGAGCAGGACGTGTCTCCGGAGCAGGCCGACGCATTTCGAGCCCTGGTGGACGCCCGTGTTGAAGGAACCCCCATTGCCTATCTTCTCGGACACCAGGAGTTCTGGTCGTTGTCACTCAGGGTCTCCAGGGCGACCTTGATTCCTCGTCCGGACACCGAGTGCGTGGTGGAAGCGGCCCTTTCATTGCCATTACCCGGCTCTGCGCGGGTGCTGGACCTGGGCACCGGAACCGGCGCCATTGCCCTGGCGCTTGCGTCAGAACGCTCCGGCTGGTCGGTTCGTGCCTGCGATTGCGTGCCCGAAGCGGTCGAGCTCGCCCGGGAAAATGCGCGTTCGCTGGGATTGCCGGTGTCTGTCGAGCTCAGTAACTGGTTTGAGGGCCTGACGCCGGGAACCTTTGATCTGATTGTGTCCAATCCGCCTTATATAGAAGAGAGTGATCAACACCTCGGTCAGGGGGATGTGCGTTTCGAACCATCCAGCGCCCTGGTGTCGGGCGTGGACGGTCTGGACGATATCCGAACCATTCTGGACCATGCGCCCAGGTGGCTCTCGCCCGGTGGTTGGTTGCTGATGGAGCATGGGTTTGACCAGGCCGAGGCGGTGCGGGCATTGTTCAGGGCCAGAGGATTTGACGCCGTCGAGAGTCGCCGGGACTATGGCCAGCGGGACCGAATGACGCTGGGGCAATGGCCGGGCGACTCGGACACAACTCAATAGAATGGGGAGACGGGCATGCTCAGCGATGAAGAGCTGCTGCGCTACAGTCGACAGATTCTGATGCCGCGGTTTGATATCGCCGGACAGGAAGCGCTCAAATCGGCGCGGGTCCTGGTGATCGGTGCGGGTGGTCTGGGGTGTCCGGTGGCCCTGTATCTGGGGGCCGCAGGGGTTGGCCACCTGACCCTTGTGGACGACGATGAGATCGAGCTGGCCAACCTGCAGCGTCAGATTGGCTTTGAGCAGGATCAGTTGGGCGAATCCAAGGCGGAGAGCCTGGCGGATCGGGTCCGGCGTATCAATCCGCTCGTGTCGGTGACTGCCATTAACGACCGGCTGTCTGGCGATGCGCTCAAACGTCAGGTAGAGGAAAGCAGCCTGGTGCTCGACTGCAGTGACAATTTCGCCACCCGCTTTGCGCTGAATCGGGCCTGCGTGGCAGCCCGGATTCCGCTGGTGTCCGGTGCCGCCATTCGCGGCGAAGGCCAGTTGTCCGTCTATGACCGTCGGGTAGAGGATAGCCCCTGTTACCACTGCCTGTACCCGGAGCAGGGCAACGAGGATCTGACCTGTTCCCAGGCCGGGGTGATTGCGCCGCTGGTGGGTATGATCGGCGCGGCGCAGGCGATGGAGGCGATCAAGGTGATCAGCGGTGCCGGCAAGCCGCTCATTGGCCGTTTGCTGGTGCTGGATGCCTGGCAGATGCAGTGGCGGGAGATGAAGCTGGCCCGCGATCAGGAATGTCCCGTCTGCTCTAACCCTGTCTCTGGCTCCTGACCTAGTCTTTTAACGCCTGGAACCTGGCGATCGCTTCCTTCCGGCTTTCCTTCAGATCGACAATGGGTCTGGGGTAGCCCTTCGGGATGACTCCCCCTTTGGCCCCCGGGTCATGAATGCGCTTGGCATCGAGTTTTGACAGCTCCGGCACCCACCTTCGGATGAACTCGCCGCTGGGGTCGAACCGTTCACTCTGGGTGACCGGATTGAATACCCGGAAGTACGGCGCGGCGTCGGTTCCGGTCGAGGCGCTCCATTGCCAGCCGCCGTTATTGGACGCCAGGAATCCGTCCACGAGCTTCGACATGAAATAGGCTTCCCCCAGGCGCCAGTCGATGAACAGGTTCTTGGTCAGGAACATGGCGGTGATCATTCGCAGGCGGTTGTGCATCCAGCCTGTCGCGTTGAGCTGACGCATGGCGGCGTCGACAACTGGGACGCCGGTCCGCCCTTCCTTCCATGCATCAAAATGGTCTCCGGGCGGGTTCCACTCCAGCGCCTCCGTTTCCGGTTTGAAGGCCCGGTGCATACTGACCCGCGGATAGTGATACAGGATGTGGATGTAGAAATCCCGCCAGGCGATCTCGTTGATCCAGGTAATCAGTCCTTCCTGATTGCCCCCGCGGCCCTGGACCTCCCGTGCTGCAAGCAGGCACTGGCGACCCGACAGTACGCCGTTGGCCAGGTAAGGCGAGAGCTGACTCGTGCCATCCACGGCGGGAAAATCCCGCTGCTCCTTGTAGGCTCCAGCCCGGGTTTCAAGAAAGCGTTCCAGCTGGTCGTGCGCGGCATTTTCGCCGGTTTCTACCAGGGCGGGCGGTGCCTCCCTGAATGGGGCGGGAATGGCGTCGATCTGGCTGGGACGGATGGCATCGCCGCAGGCAGAGGGAGACGGAAAAGCCGTGGGTGCGGTTTCGTCAATCCAGCTCTGCCAGCGCCGCGAGAAGGGTGTGAACACCGAATAGGGCTCGTTCTGTTGCGTCAGGATCTCGCCAACTGGCGCGACCGTCTGGTCCCGGTACTTGCAGATGGTTACCCCGAGACCATCCGCCTTCTGTTTGAGGCTTTTGTCCCGGCGTCTCTCGTTGATGCCATACTCTTCGTTGAAATGGATGTGCGTGATCCTGTGTTCCCGACAAACGTTGAGAAGAGCGTCCTGGCTCTGGGTGAAGTCGTCTGCATCCAGGAAAACCATTGGGATGCCCAGCGCTGCCAGCTCCCTTGCCAGGGCGTTTGCGTGGTCGATGACGAACTTTACCCGCGCCGGGGACCAGTCATGGGTTTGCCATTGCCCGGGGGTCACGATATAGCATGCCGTGACCGGCTCTCGGGTTTGACAGGCGGCGGTGAGCGCCGGGTTGTCGGCGACGCGCAGATCGTTTCTGAACCAGACCAGTTGAGTCATTGATTTCCCTGTTTTCCCGGGCTGACCCGCATACGGGTAATTACAGCCACTGTTGCAATAAAATCACCAACTTGTGTATTCGCTGGGGCGGCGGGTTTGGATTATAGTTAAGCCCGATCAACGGCGCTTGAACGGGAGTAAGGAACGGATGATTCAGGAATCCGAAAATCGGCGGGATGGCGCCTGGCGGCAACCCTACAGACTGGAATCCGGTCAGACTCAATATCACGAACTGGGCCACGTCCAGCTCTGGGTAACGCTTCTGGATCTCGAGTGGCAGGTGCGCCTGAGGACCCTTGAAGCGCAGGGTGACCCCTCGGCATGGACCGAGCGTGTAGGGCATGTGTTGCCGTCTCTTGATGTGCCGCTCCAGCGATTTATTCGCCCGGAAAACGACGGCGGTACCATCACGTTCATGCCGGCGGTTGCCAGTCTGCCAACCGTAATACGGCCGTTTCAGCCGATGACGATTCCGGCAGGTGGGCGTTGTGTCATCTATGTTGGCACCATGGTCTGGATGAAGGTCTGCGTGGGGCCGAACGAGACGCCGCTGACGGAAATCCCGCTTTCTACGCCCCTGATGACCTGGGTGGGCCGGAACACCATGGAGGGTGAATTGTGTTATTCCTCGTCAACGTTTGCCCGGCTGGTACTGGAGGCTGTTCCCAAACGCCCCTGGCGGGCGGTGACGCCGGTGACGATCATCAACCGGCGGTCAGAGCCTTTGCTGCTGGAACGATTCAGCCTGCCGACGCCATTGTTGTCGTTGCATCAGAATGAGCGAGCGCAACTGTGGACGCCGGGGGTGACCGTGGAGTGTGAAACCGATATGAATTCCGCAAGCCTTCGTGTCGACACGACATTGCTGCCGGCTGCTGGCAATTGCCGCAAGGTTGGCGACGCCCGTGAGAAAAGTTCCCGGGGCCGGCTGGTGCGGGCGTTTGATCGAATGTTTGGCTAATCGCAGGAGCGTTCACTTTGCTGGAGGATATCAAGACAGGCCTGTTGTCTGTGATCGATGGCGTTGCCTGGGCCCAGTGGTTCAGTGCACTGTTCCTGCTCGTCCTGGGCCTGGTGGTGGGGGCGGCTGTTGCCCGCAGCGTTGCCAGTGTGATGGCGGAGCGCACATCGCGGCATCATGCGCTGATGGTCCGGCGGCTGGTGTTTTATCTGATCGTCACGCTGTTTGCGATTGCGGCGTTGAGAGAGGCCGGGTTTTCCCTGGATGTTGTGCTGGGCGCTGCGGGTATCCTCACAGTCGCCATCGGCTTTGCCTCCCAGACGTCGGCGTCCAATATGATCAGTGGGCTGTTCCTGCTGGTGGAAAAACCTTTTGAAGTCGGCGACGTGATTGAAGTGGACACGACCATCGGAGAGGTGGTCGGTATCGACATGCTCAGCGTAAAGCTGCGGACGCCCGACAACCTGTATGTACGGATTCCGAATGAAACGCTGATCAAGACCCAGGTCATCAACCGCTCCCGTTTTCCGATCCGTCGTCTCGACCTGGTGGTGGGTATTGCCTACGCTGAAGATGTGGAGCGGGTGGAATCCCTCTTGTTGGCCCTCGCGGAACAGGAACCACTTTGCCTTGAGGAGCCAAGGCCTTTCGTGCTCGTGACAGCGTTCGGTCCGTCCTCCGTGGATCTGCAGTTCTCTGTCTGGGTCCCCCTTGACAAGGTTCTCGAGGGGCGTAGCAGAATGATGGTTGCGATCAAGGGCATGCTTGATCGAGAGGGTGTCGAGATACCTTTCCCGCATACCAGCGTGTATGCGGGCACTCACTCCGAACCTTTCCGGGTACAGCTGCTCAGCCCGGAAGCAAGCCCCGAACAAAAGGAAACATCGGATGCCGAAAGTGCCCAGCGAGTCAGCCCCGAAGGACAAGCCGGAAAATAGCGAGAACAGGATATGCCTTGGTTGGCGGGAATGGGTGTCCTTGCCGGATCTGGATATTGCCCGGATCAAGGCCAAGATCGATACCGGCGCCCGGACTTCCTGCCTGCACACGTTTCGTACCGAGCCCTACACCGAAAACGGTGAGCGGCGCGTCCGTTTCTGGGTGCATCCGGTTCAGAACGATCTGCATCAGGTTGTCGAGTGCGACGCAAGAATCCTCGATGAGCGGAATGTTTCGGATTCCGGAGGACACAAGGAATTGCGTTTGGTGATCGAGACGACCGTGGTGGTGGGCAACCAGAGCTGGCCCATTGAAATGACGCTGACCAATCGGGACTCAATGCGGTTCCGGATGTTGCTGGGCCGAACCGCCATGGCGGGTCGCTCGGCGGTTTACCCCGAATCTTCCTATCTTGCCGGCGAGCCGGTTATAAGGACTGACACATGAAAGTTGCGGTACTGTCGCGAAACAAGAATCTGTATTCCACCCGGAGACTGGTGGAGGAGGGAATCAATCGCGGCCACGAGGTGCATGTGATTGATTGCCTTCACTGTTCCATGAATATCACCTCGGCGGATCCAAGGATCAGTTACCACGAGGAGGATATTGAAGGCTTTGACGTGGTGATTCCACGAATCGGTGCCTCGGTCACGTTCTATGGTACAGCCGTGCTCCGTCAGTTCGAAATGATGGGGGTGTTCCCGGTCAACGAATCGGTGGCTATCACCCGCTCGCGGGACAAGCTCCGGTCGCTGCAGTTGCTGGCCCGGAAAGGCGTTGGCATGCCGGTAACCGGCTTCGCGAACAAGCCTGACAACGTGCCTGAGCTTCTGAAAATGGTGGGCGGTGCCCCGGTGGTCATCAAGCTGTTGCAGGGGACCCAGGGTATTGGTGTGGTCCTGGCTGAAACCCGCAAGGCTGCGGAGAGCGTGATCGAGGCCTTTATGGGCCTGAAGGCGGACATCCTGGTGCAGGAGTTCATCAAGGAAGCCGGCGGCGCCGATATTCGGTGTTTCGTACTCGGCGATAAGGTCATCGCGGCCATGAAGCGGCAAGGGGCCGAAGGCGAGTTCCGTTCCAACCTGCACCGTGGCGGTACCGCCTCCCTGGTCCGGATCACGCCCCAGGAACGTCGTACCGCGATTGCCGCTGCCAAGGCCATGGGGCTGAATGTGGCCGGCGTGGACCTGTTGCGTTCGAGTCGTGGCCCCCTCGTGATGGAAGTGAATTCGTCGCCGGGACTGGAAGGCATCGAGAACGCGACCGGCAAGAATGTCGCGGGCATGATCATCAACTGGACCGAGAAGAACCAGAAGCCCTGGAAGACACGGACCAAGGGGCAGGGATGAGCAAGGCGCGAGCACCCTTCGAAATCGCCGGTGTACAGATCAAACCCGGCACCCGGCAGACGGTTGAAGTACCGGTTGCCAAACTCTATACCCACACGCCGCTTCATATTCCGGTCGAGGTCATTCATGGTCGCCGGGACGGCCCCGTACTCATGGTGTGCGGGGCGATCCACGGTGATGAGATCAACGGGGTGGAAATCGTACGCCGGGTGTTGACCAATTCGGCACTCCGGCACCTGCGGGGCACCCTGGTGGCGGTTCCCATCGTGAATATTTTCGGGTTCGTGCAGCGCACCCGCTACCTGCCAGACCGGCGTGACCTGAACCGGTGTTTTCCGGGCAGTGAGACCGGGTCGCTCGGTGGGCGCATTGCCTACCTGCTACGCACCCAGATCATGGAGAATGTGACCCACATTATCGACCTTCATACCGGTGCGATTCATCGATTCAACCTGCCCCAGATACGGGCCGAGCTCAAGAATCCGGAGACCATCCGCATGGCGGAGGCCTTCGGCGCGCCGATCATTATCAATGCCGGCTTGAGGGAAGGCAGTCTCCGGGCCTACGCCGATTCGCTGGATATACCGGTCATCACGTTTGAGGGCGGTGAGGCCCTCCGTTTCGATGACGTAGTGATCACCAGTGGCGTCAAGGGCGTGATCCGGGTCATGCGCGAGCTCGCGATGGTGCCGGCGAAAAAGGGTCCCAAGGCTCCCAGGAAACGGTCGGAAACGGCAGCGAACTCCCAATGGGTGAGAGCTGACATCGACGGCATCATGCGGCCGGTTGCCCATCTGGGCCAGAAAGTCCGGAAAGGGCAGCGGCTTGCCATGGTCGCCGACCCGTTTGGTGAATCGGAAACGGCGGTGACGTCACCCTGTTCCGGCATCGTGATCTGTGTGAACAATCTGCCGCTGGTCAACGAAGGCGAGGCCATCTATCACGTTGCCCGTTTCGACGAGCTCAGCGAAGCGGAGAAAGCCATGGATTATTTTCGCAGTTCCTTTGAGGCCGAAACGACCGAAGCGGTGGTTCCGGTCCATCCCTGGGACGATTTGCAGAAGTAGTGACGAGGAGACACCGAAATGATCTGGGATCAGGCGCTGATTGAACTGGCTCCGCTACCCCGGGGATTCCACCTGGTCACCAACGAAGTGCTGGCCCAGGCGCCCGGTCTTGCGAATTGCGAGGTCGGGCTGCTGCATCTGTTCATCCAGCACACCTCCGCGTCCCTGGCCGTCAATGAAAACGCCGATCCGGATGTGCGTGGCGACCTTGAGCGGCACTTCAATGTGATGGTGCCGGAGCATTCCCCTCACTTTGTGCACACCATGGAGGGGCCCGATGATATGCCGGCCCATATCAAGAGCGTGATGATCGGTCCGTCGCTCACCCTTCCCGTCAGTCACGGTCATCTGGCTCTGGGCACCTGGCAGGGAATCTATCTCTGCGAACACCGGGACCGGGCCGGCAGTCGCCGAATCATGGCAACGCTTCAGGGGCGTTGGTGATCGCAACGTCTTTTCCGAACGCGTTCCGTTTCTGATATTGCCAATGGGTGGGATTCCACCCATTGGCGCCTTCCCGGTGGGTGGGTATCCACCCGTTTTCTGCACTATTTTTCCCTTTAAATTCAGTAACCTTCCGTTTTATAAGTAAATTCCGAAACTGGTCTGCCCTTTGCTCCCTGACTGGCAGCGTCGTCCTTCGCGGCGTGTAACGCACCCGATAACCAACACAATGATTCAGGGAGCCTTTCTATGAAATTCAAAGTGATTCTCGCTGCTGTTGCTGCTACTGCCGTCATGAGTGGCCCTGTCAGTGCCCAGGACAAATCCGACTGGCCCGAAAGTTTCACGGTGGGTACCGCCAGTCAGGGTGGGACCTATTTCGCGTACGGTTCTGGTTGGGCCAACTACATGGCCGAAAAGCTGGGTATCTCCGGTGGAGCGGAGATTACCGGTGGACCGATGCAGAACATGGCGCTGGTCCATACCGGTGACCTCAACTTCGGCCTGACGACGCTTGGTCCGGCCCGTGAATCCATGGAAGGCAACAGCCCGCTGGCTCCGGGTATGAAGATGGACAATGTCTGTGCCATGTTCCCGATGTATCAGACACCCTTCTCTATTACGGCGCTCAGCGGTTCCGGCATCAAGACCATCGACGATATCCCGGATGGCGCAACCATCGGTTTCGGTCCGGCGGGTTCCACCTCCGATACCTATTTCCCCAAGATGATGGACACGCTCGGCGTGAAGTATGAGCGCCGTAATGGCAGCTGGTCCGATCTCGCCGGTCAGCTTCAGGACGGCCTGATTGATGTCGTGGCCTTTGCAGCGGGAATCCCGATTCCGGCGGTGAGCCAGCTGGAAGTCCAGACCGATATCAACATCATCGGCATGAATGAGGCTCAGCTGAAAAAAGTGACTGATGCATTCCCGGTTGCGCCCTTCACCATTCCGAAGACCACCTACAAGTCTCTCGAGCAGCCTTCACAGGTGGTGTCCATGTGGAACTTTGCCGTTGCCAATTGCGACGTGTCGGACGACCTGGTCTACCAGATGGTCAAGCTGACCATGGAGCACAACGACAAAATGACGTCCATTCACAAGGCGGCCCGTTCCTCTGTTCCTGAGAATTACAGCAAAAACAACGTCCTGCCCTGGCACCCGGGCGCTGCGCGCTGGTTCAACGAAAACGGCTATGAGATTCCGGCTGACCGGATCCATCCGTAAATGTCGCCGGAGGGGCCCGACGGGTCCCTCCGACAGGCCGGCACAGTGCCGGCCGGGCCTTTCCGCTTGCAGGGTGTATCTACCATGACAACCGAACACGAGATCCAACACGCGCCCCGGGTAACCGAGGACGAAGACCATATCCTGGCCCATAACGTGGATGAGGAGCCTGTCGAGCCCAATCGCCGACTGTTTGAGGGGTGGTTGCTCAAACTGGTCACCGTGATGACCATTGGCTATTCGTCTTTCCACCTGTATTCATTGAACATCGAACCCATGGAGACCTGGTCGTTCCGCATTGTCCATGTGGCCGGCGCCCTGGTGCTCGGATTCATGCTGTACGCCGGAGCTCGGTTTGCTTCTGAAGACGATCGGGTTGTCCGTCACCGTTGGACCAGCTGGGCCGCAGGGGTAATGATGCTGCCGGCGCTTTACGCGCTTTACCAGGGTTTTGCCTTCTACCAGATGCTGCAGGGCGCAGCCATGCGGATCGAGCCGGAAGTGGAGGCGTGGCATTTCGGTTGGCCGCTGATTGCCGCGACGGCTGGCGGTATTCTGATCAGCTGGTTCCATCAGCGCGGCCGGGCAAGGTTCAGTGCACCGGATCTCGTGCTGATGGTCTGCTCGCTGGCGGTCGCCACCTATTTGCTGGTGATTTACAACACCCCTCTGCGCATGTCCACCGGCACATCGTTTGCGCCCATCGGCATTTCGTTCGCGGCGGTTGCCGGTACGGCTCTGATTCTGGAAATGACCCGTCGGGTTGCCGGCATGGCGCTGGTTATCATCGGGCTCGTTTTCCTGGTGTATGTGTTCACGGGTGAGTATCTGCCGGGATTTCTCGGTTACCCCGGACTGACGGTTCAGCGCTTCTTCAGCCAGGTCTACACCGATGCGGGTATCCTCGGGCCGACCACGGCGGTGTCGTCCACCTATATCATCCTGTTCATTATCTTTGCGGCGTTTCTGCAGGCATCGAAAGTCGGGGACTACTTCGTTAATTTCGCGTTTGCCTGCGCAGGCCGCTCCCGCGGGGGACCCGCGAAGGTCGCCATCTTCGCTTCTGGTCTGATGGGCATGATCAATGGTACGAGCGCCGGAAATGTCGTTTCGACCGGCTCGCTGACCATTCCGTTGATGAAAAAAGTGGGCTACAAGAAGCAGACCGCGGGTGCCGTTGAGGCTGCTGCGTCAACCGGTGGGCAGATTATGCCGCCGATCATGGGCGCGGGCGCGTTCATCATGGCCGAGATCACCGGTATTCCCTATACCGACATTGCGGTGGCGGCCATCATTCCTGCCATTCTGTATTTTGCGTCTGTCTACTTCATGGTGGACTTCGAAGCGGCCAAGACCGGAATGCGGGGAATGCGGGAAGATGAACTGCCGAAGCTGTCGCGGCTGGTGAAGCAGTGCTATCTGTTTATCCCGATTATCATACTCGTGGTCGCCCTGTTCCTCGGGTATTCGGTGATACGGTCGGGCACCCTGGCCATGGTGGCGGCTGCCATGGTGAGCTGGCTGTCTCCGAACAAGATGGGCCCCCGTCAGATCCTGCATGCGCTGGATATTGCCTCGGTCATGGCGATCCAGATCATCGTGGTTTGTGCCGCAGCCGGTGTGATTGTAGGCGTCATCTCCCTGACCGGCGTGGGCGCACGCTTCTCGTCCATGCTGCTGGATATTGCTGCCCACAGCGATCTGCTCGCGCTTATTTTTGCCATGTTCATCTCAATCCTTCTTGGCATGGGCATGCCCACAACCGCTGCCTATGCGGTTGCCGCGTCCGTTGTGGCGCCGGGCCTGGTTGAGCTTGGTATTGAGCCACTGACTGCCCACTTCTTCGTGTTCTATTTTGCGGTGGTGTCCGCGATCACGCCGCCAGTGGCCCTGGCCTCCTATGCGGCAGCGGGTATTTCCGGAGCCAATGCAATGCAAACGTCCGTGGCGTCTTTCCGGGTTGGCATTGCCGCGTTCATTGTGCCGTTCATGTTCTTCTACAACAGTGCACTGCTGATGGACGCCCCCTGGTTTGAGGTGGCTCGGGCGCTGGTGACAGCCACCATTGGTGTCTACCTGTTGTCCGGTGGCGTCATGGGATGGTTTGGTCAGATTGCCGCCAACTGGATGATCCGGCTGGTTCTGATCGCCGCCGCCTTGCTGATGATCGAGGGCGGTGGCTGGACCGACCTGGTCGGAATTGTCATGGGCATGGCGGTCCTTCTGGTTCAGCGCAAGCGTCGGGAGCCAGAGGTTTCCATCGCCTCCTGATAAGCACGCGTCCGGCCGGCGGGACCGATTGTCCCTGACCGGCCGGAACGTTACGCTAGACATTTTCCACTCGGCGAAACCTATCTGTGCGACTCGGAATCCTTCTCGCTTTCCTGATGACCCTGGGGCTGTCCTGGCTGCTCGGTGACTGGTTCGGTTATCGCCAGGTGGAGCAGGAAAGTCTCGAGCAGTCGTTCCGTTATCGACAACTGGTTGCCAACGAACTCAACCGTTACCTGCCCATTCCCGAACTCATGGCCCAGCATCCGTTGATGGTCCGCGCACTGCAGCATCCGGACCAGCCGGAGCTGATCCTCGAAGCCAATCAGAAAATGCAACGGATGGCGGGTATCGTGGGCAGTTCCGATGTCTACCTGATGGACGATACCGGGTTGACCGTGGCCGCCAGTAATTTCAGTCGACGGGACAGCTTCGTCGGCCGACGTTTCGCCTACCGTCCGTATTTCAGTGACGCGATAAAGAGCGGAGACTCCGCGATCTACTTTGCGCTCGGTTCTACCTCCGGTGTCCGGGGCCTGTATTTTTCACATCCGCTGCGAGGTGACAACGGCGTGATGCTCGGCGTATTGGCCATGAAAGTGCAGGTGGATGACCTGGAATCCCAGTGGCACCGACCGGTCAATCGCGATGGTGCGCAGATGGTGGTGCTGGACAGCGCGGGCATCAGCTTTCTGGCCAGCCGGCAGGACTGGCTGTACCGGGATTTTTCGGGGCGGCGCGAGGAGCAGCAGGCCCTCGAGATCAGGCAACGTTATCCCGGTCGCCAGCTTCGGGCCATGAAGATTCATGACCTTGGTCGCCCCTGGGGGGTATCCGAGAAGTCCCGCAAGCTCAGTATCCAGACCGGTGAGGGAACAGAGGAGTACCTCAGTGTGACAACTCCGTTGCCAAGACTGGACTGGTCGTTGAGAGTCATGGTCTCCACCGCCAGGGTTCTGTGGACGCGGATTGCATTTGTGATTGGCGGTCTCGCCCTTTACCTGGCCATCCTGCTCGCCTGGCTGTATGTGAGAGAGCGATACCGTCGGGAGGCAGAGCTGGCCCAGAGAGGGGAACAGCTTGAACAGAGCGTTGCCGAGCGAACCGCAGACCTCGAACGGTCCAACCGGCAACTGCGGGAAGAAGTGTCGGAGCGGGAGCGGGCCCAGCAGGAGCTCAGGGAAACCCAGCAGGAGCTGATTCAGGCTGCCAAGCTGGCAGTGCTCGGGCAAATGTCGGCAGGGCTGAATCACGAGATGAATCAGCCGCTGACGGCGATCCAGACATACGCGAGAAACAGCCGGCGCTTTCTGCAGAAGGGGGCGCCGGATATGGTTGACGCCAATCTCGCCGAGATCATAACCCTGTGCGACAAGATGGCCGAGCTGACCCGTCAGTTCAAAGTGTTTGCCCGCAAGTCCGAAGGGCCGCCTACGAGTGTCGACGTTCGCCTGGCGGTGGACGCAGCGCTCAAGATCGTTTCTGCCCAGCGGGGTGAGGGAACCCCCCGGATACGCTGGCACCGTCCGGAGAGCCCCATCATGTGCCACGGAGACCTGATACGCATCGAACAGGTCATGGTCAATCTGCTGGCGAATGCCGTCCAGGCCGTGGACGGGGTTGACGGTCCGCTGGTCTCCGTCGACATTGAAGAGGACGACGGAAACTGGCGGTGTGTGGTCCGCGATAATGGAACCGGGCTGCCCGCCAACTCGGAGCAGGTTTTCGAACCCTTCTTTACCACCAAGTCGGTCAAGCAGGGGCTGGGCCTGGGGCTGTCGATTTCGCGCCAGATTGTCGATGCCCTCGGCGGGACGCTGACCGGCTCCAATCGTCAGGACGGCCCCGGAGCCGAATTTGTTGTCACTCTGCCAAAGCGGGAGGTCATCGAATGAGTCAACCCTCGGTTATTTTCGTGGACGATGATCCCCACATCCTTCAGGCCATGGCCCAGACGCTGGCGCTGGAGGATATACCGGTGACCTGTCATGCGGATGCGCCATCCGCCTTGCCCGCGATAACCCCTGACTTCGAAGGCATTGTCCTGTGCGATTACAACATGCCGGGCATGGATGGCCTGCAGATGCTGGAGAAAGTGCGGGCGGTGGATGACAGCATTCCGGTGATCATCCTGACGGGACAGGGCGATATCAGTACCGCGGTGTCTGCCATGCAGCAAGGCGCCTACGATTTTATTGAAAAGCCGTTCGATCACGAGGAGCTGATCGAGCTGTTACGCCATGCGATGGAAAAACGCCAGCTGGCGCTCGAAAACCGGCGGTTGAAGGCCCAGTTGCGGCACATGGCGAAGCCCGGCCCCCGTATTCTCGGAGATTCCCCGGCGATGCAGAGGGTGCTGGCATTGGTTAACCCGATTCTCGAGATCTCGGCCAACATCCTGCTGCATGGTGAAACCGGCTCGGGCAAGGATGCATTGGCTCGATATATTCACGAGAGCAGTGCACGGGGCGCCCATAACTTTGTCGCGATCAATTGCGGGGCGGTTCCGGAAAACCTGATTGAAAGCGAACTCTTCGGCCACGAGGCCGGAGCCTTCACGGGGGCGGATAAGCGGCGGATCGGCAAGATCGAGCATGCCCATGGGGGTACTCTGTTCCTGGATGAGGTGGAGAGCATGCCCCTCCCGCTTCAGGTGAAGCTGCTGCGGGTACTGGAAGAACAACGGGTGGAGCGGCTCGGCAGCAATGAGGTAAGGGACGTCGATGTCCGTATCATCGCAGCGACAAAAGAGGACCTGAAGGCGCTGAGTGACACGGGCCAGTTCCGATCAGACCTCTATTACCGGCTGAACGTGGTCAAGGTGGATATTCCGCCGCTTCGGGACCGGAAAGAAGATATACCGCTTCTGTTCCATCACTTCGTACTGATTGCGGCAGCCCGGTATGACCGGGAAAGTGTGCCCCTCGATGCCGGTCAGGCCGCAGGGCTGATGCAGAGGTCCTGGCCGGGAAACGTGCGGGAACTTCGCAATCTCGCCGAGCGCTACGTGCTGCTCGGACCGGCCGCACTGGATGACAGTGGGGCCGCCGGAGAGGCCAACATCACGGGGCGCCAGACGCTCTCTGAAATGGTTGACGGGTTTGAGCGTTCCGCCATTATCAGCGCTCTGAATGCCTGTCATGGTAGTATCAAGGACACCATGGTGCATCTCGGTGTTGCCCGCAAGACCTTGTATGACAAGATGAAAAAACACGGTCTGGACAAGGCCCAGTTCAAGGACTGAGCCTGTCCGGACGAATCAGGCCATTTTGCGCAGGGTATTATCGCCGACGACATGATGGTGGAGCAGTGCGGCAAGTACGTGGCCGGCCAGCACGAACCAGAGCAGATTGGCCATCACTTCGTGGGCGTCTTCACCAATCTCCTCCATCCACTCGATTTCCGGTCCGCGTTCGATCAGCGTCAGGCCGAAGGGATGAAGCCCGTGCCCGCTTCCCAGGGTGGTAAACAGGCCTGTCAGTGGCAGGGCGAGCATCAGGCCATAGAGTGCTATATGTCCCAGTTTGGCCGCCATTCGCCAGCGCTCGGGCGGACGGATCTGCCCCCAGTTGACGAGTCGCCAGAATAGCCGGAGTACCAGAAGCGCTCCCAGTGCGAGACCGATTCCCTGGTGAAGCGGCATGCCGGAGCCTCCGCCGATCTCCTCGAAGGCCTCCATCCATACCTCGCTCAACAGCATGAAGATCAGAAGGGCGGCCATCAGCCAGTGAATGGCCCTGGAGACGAGACCGTATCGATTGTCAGAGTCCAGCCAGGTCATGCTCAGTCTCCTTTACTGCTGCTCGGCGTTTGCGTCGTTGCCCACGAGCGATACGTCCTGCTCACGGACAACGTTGTCGTTGCTGTCCCGTAGCTGGATTCGGTAACCGTCATTCTGCTCGGAGATGGTGGCGGTTGAGCCAGGGCCGAAGCGTTTCAGGGCAGTGGCCTCGGCCATTACCCGGATCTCCTCCGGTGAGTAGTTCTTTTCCATGCTCGCCGGCGCCCAGGCCTGGCGGGAATACTCATCGTCATCATCATCCGCGAAACTGTATGTGGGCGTCAGGCCGACCAGCAGGGTGGCGGCGAGCAGTGCGGACAGCGAATACCGTTTACTGTGTTGTGATATGGCCATGATCAATTCTCTCCTTTGCCGTTTGTGTCAGGATCAGTCGCCGGATGAGCCGGAGACCGGGTCTTGGTCGCGTCGGAATTGCACACAGTAAAGCGGGCCTTTGTCGTGAAAGTGTGTCGGAGCGGCGGGTTTTTTGTCGCAAATTGTCGCAACCCCGCTTGCCGACAAAACCTGCGACAAAGTCAGCACCCAAGATCAGCGGCGATACCCCTATAATCAGGCTGTCAGAGGTTTGGACAAGTTGAAACGAGTGATGAATGACGAGCAGGCGCCACAAATTCTGGTGGTGGACGATCATCGGGAAATCAGGGATCTGCTGAGCCGTTATCTGAGTGACCACGGGTTTCGGGTCCTTCAGGCGGAGGATGGGGTTGCCATGAAGCAGTGTCTGAACTCTCACCGGGTCAGCCTGGTGCTGCTGGATATCATGATGCCGGGGGACGACGGCCTGGTGCTCTGCCGATATCTGCGGGAGCACACCACATTGCCCGTTATTCTGCTGACCGCAATGGGCGAAGACACGGACCGGATCATCGGTCTGGAGATGGGCGCGGACGATTACGTCACCAAACCGTTCAATCCGAGGGAGGTCCTGGCGCGCATCAAGGCGGTGCTCCGCCGTGTCGATGCTTTGCCACCGCCGGCCAGTCAGGCCGCCGGGCGGCAGCTGCGATTCGAAGGCTGGCACCTGGATGTGGACCGTCGGCGACTCGTGGACCCGGAGGGTGTCGAAGTGGCGCTGAGCACCGGTGAATTCAATCTGTTGCTGGTTTTTCTCAACCACGCGGGGCGGGTGCTGTCCCGGGATCATCTGCTGGATCTTGCAGAGGGACGTGAGGCTGCCCCGTTTGATCGAAGCATCGACAATCGGGTGAGCCGGCTGAGGAAAAAGCTGGAGCAGGATCCGCGAAACCCCGAGCTGATCAAAACGGTCTGGGGCGGAGGGTACCAGTGGACCGCCGATGTGGAGGCCGACTGAGATGCGCCTGTTCCCGAGGCGGGCTGCCAGCCAACTGGTGCTGCTGGTCATTGTGGTGATGCTGCTGGCGCAGGGGATCACCTTCTGGATGATGGTTGGCGAACGCCAGGGTGCGTTACAGACTGCGGGTCTGAATAACCTTCTGAACCGGGTGGGCAACGCCTATTCCCTGATCAACAGTATGCAGCCGGACGGCCGGAAGCGAGCGCTGGCCGCGCTCAGCGATTCTCTGCTGGAGTTGTCCGAGGGTTCCGAACCACTGCTCAAGGGGGACGCCTCGCCCCCATTTTCGGTATGGCTGCTGTCCGAGGGGCCACTGTCCGATCTCACGTCCGCCAGTCACGATGTCCGGACCCGGATCCTTGTTGACGATGATCGTTGCAAGCGGGAGAAGGATGATCACCATGAACACTACGAACATCACGACGAGCACGACAACCTGATCGAGGAATATCAGGAAGACTGGCACAAACGCCTCCGGAAAATGGATTGCCCGCCGGTGCTGGAGTTGTCGCTCGACCTCAAGGATGGCCAGTGGCTGAACGCCGTGGCCCTGCCACCGCGGCCCTCCTGGCTCTGGTTGAAGGCTGCGCTGATCGGTGCTGGCGTTACGGCGATTCTTCTGATTGCGGCGGTGTTGCTGGCGGTGCGGTATATCCTGGCGCCCGTCCGCAACCTCCGTGAAGCGGCCGTAGCCTTTTCACAGGGGAATCCCCGGTATCTGGAAGAGCGGGGCCCGGAAGACATTCGCGACGTGATCCGGGCGTTCAATGATATGCAGCATCAGGTGGGTCGATCCCAGGACGAAAAAGCGCGCTTGCTTGCGGCCCTGGCCCATGACCTGCGTACACCGCTGACGGCGATGCGCCTGCGGGTTGAAATGCTGCCAGATGGCGAGGACAGAAGCCGGTTACTGGATAATCTGGCGGAGATGCAAGGACTGGCCGAGGACACCCTGGATTTTATCCGGGGCAGCGCGTCGGAGCTGACCCGCCGATTCGATCTGGGCGCTTTGCTCGAGAGCCTGTGTGACGATCTTGCCGAGATCGGGATGGCGGTGACCTGTGATGAGATGCCTCGCTGCATCATGCAGGGACGGCCGGAAGCCGTTCGCCGGGCGACGCGCAATCTGATCGAGAATGCAGTCAGTTATGGTGACGAGGCGCGGGTATCGATGGTCGTCAATACTGATTCCATCGCCATCGACATTGTTGATCGAGGGCCGGGGATTCCGGCCGAGCTGCGGGAGAAAGTCTTCGAACCGTTTTTCCGGGTGGAAGCCTCACGCAGCCGGGACAGTGGCGGCGCCGGCCTTGGCCTGGCCATTGCCCGGACGCTGGTGTTGGGTATGGGGGGAAGCATTGCCATCGAGGATCGGGCGGATGGCCCGGGCACGCGAGTACGGGTAACCCTGCCGAATTCCGGGCACTCATGAGCCGGCATGAAAGTGTCCGGTTACAGACCGTATAAAAACGTCGCGTTTCGTCCAATGATATTGGTACCGCCTTTTGGGTAGTATCGGCGTCCTTCTCCGGGGCCGCACCACCGGCCGATGTCCCACCCAACCAACATTGGAACGCAATGAAAAATCTGACCATTCAGGCGCGTGTGTTATTGCTGGCACTGGTGCCTGTGATTGTCCTGACAGCCTTTCTGACAACGTACAACCTCAACCAGGCGCAACAGATTGGCGATGCCGCCGTGCAGAGTTTCGCCAGCGATATGGAAGCCAGCAAGCGGGAGGAACTCAAGAATTACGTCCAGCTCGCCAAAACCTCCATCGCCACCCTGTATAACCAGCCCGGTTCGGCCGATGACCCGGAAATCCGCAAGCAGGCCATGGACATCCTCCGCGGTCTCCGCTTCAACGATTCCGGCAGCGCCGGCTACATTTTTGGCTACGACCCGAAGGGCAATGTGGTCATGCACGGCTCCAAGCCGTCGCTGGAAGGCAAAAACCTGTGGGATCTGCAGGACCCCAATGGTGTCTACCTGATCCGTGGACTGGTGAAGGCCGCCCAGAATGGAGGCGGGTATGTGTCCTACGGCTGGAAAAATACCGAGACGGGCAAGGTGGAACCGAAGCTCGGTTATGCGGAGATGTTGCCCAAGTGGAACCTCATGATCGGTACCGGCTTCTGGGTCAATGGTCTGGATGAGCAGGTTGCCGGAATGCGGCAGGAAGTGGAGGGTTCCCTCGACAGGAGTGTCATAGGTTCTGTGACGACTTCGGTGATTGCCCTGGTGCTGATCGTTCTGTTGGCATTGTTTGTGGTCCGCAGCATTATCCGGCCGCTGAAGAGTGCGGTGTCTGCCATGAACGATATCGCCGGTGGCGATGGCGACCTGACTCGCCGCCTTGAGGTCGACTCCCGGGACGAGCTTGGCCAGTTGGCCGCCGCGTTCAACAGCTTTGCCGATCAGGTTCACGGGCTGGTGGAGCGGGTTCTGTCATCGACCCGAACACTGAACGAGGCCACCGAAGAACTGAACCAGGTGATGAGTGAGGCCGAACGTGGTGTTGAGCGCCAGACGTCGGAGAGCGACCAGGTGGCCACGGCGATGAATGAGATGACTGCAGCAGCCCAGGAAGTCGCGGGCAATGCCAGTGAGGCATCCGATGCGGCTGGTCACGCCAATGCACAGGTCTGCGACGCGCAGGGTCTGGTGCAGCAGGCCGTCGACAGCATGGCCGGCCTTTCAGACCAGGTGGTTCGGGGTGTCAGTGTCATTGAACGCCTCGGTACGGATTCCCGGAAGATTGACAGCGTTCTCGATGTGATTCGCGAGATCGCGGACCAGACCAATCTGCTTGCGTTGAACGCGGCCATCGAAGCGGCTCGCGCCGGCGAGGCGGGACGAGGCTTTGCGGTGGTGGCGGATGAGGTTCGCACGCTGGCCAGCCGGACCCAGCAGAGCACCCAGGAAATCCAGCAAACCATCGAAGGGCTCCAGTCGGGCGCTGGCGACGCCGTCCGGATCATCGGGGCCATCAGTGAGCGCAGCGAAGCGACGGTGGAAGAAACCCGCCAGGTCAATGAAGCGCTCAGGAAGATCGGGGAAGCGGTAAGTACCATCACCGAGATGAACACCCAGATCGCCAGTGCCGCCGAGGAGCAGACCAGCGTCTCCGAGGCGATCAACCAGAACGTTCATGAGATCGTGGCGATCACGGAACAGACGGCGGGTGGCACCCGCCGGGCCGGTGATGCGACCCAGCGGATGCAAGAGCTGGCTTCCCAGTTGTCAGAGGAGGTCAGCCGTTATCGGGTGTAGTCAGAGAGGCCTGGCCGTCTGATGTCAGCAGCGGCAATGAAACGGTACCGGACACCTGGACTGCGGGCACCACGAGATCCCGTGAGAAGGCGCCGGCGAACGTCGGGTGCTGGCCATAGAGCATCAGCACCAGGCGATCACCCGCGTGCAACCGTTCGGCAATGCCGGTGAGATCGAAGTCATGGTTGCCGAGCCCGCGGACCGGCTGAACCTGCTCGTCAATCAGTTCCGGAGTTGGCTGATCCTGGCGGATGATGCCCACGCCGACAAACATGATGGCGTCACAGGTGCCGATATGAAGAATCGGGTCGCTCTGTTCCAGGCATTGCGAATCGATCTCCGGGAACCCGGTGCTGACATTGAGCGTGGCCGTGGGGATGCCGGCAATGACCCCGTCTTCGGTCAGTGTGTCCAGCGGCACAATCACCGGGAGCGTGCCCGCGGCGCCGATGGGAACTGAGACCGGAGTGGTGGTGCCAAGGACGTCCAGTCCAACCGGGAAAGATTCGCCACCCCGGGTGATGGCCGGTGCCGAAACGGAATCCCCTGGTGCCAGGGTGTAACAGATCTGCTGACCGGTGGTGATCACGTTGTCCGCATCGCCCTTGCCAAGCAGCTTTTCATTGAACCAGGCAACGGTCGCCCGGGTTACATTGATGTCACCACAGTTGGTCAGGCCATTGAGATCCCCGGTGGCCAACTGCGGAAGTTCACCGCTGTAGAAGGTCAGGTTGGAAAGTGTTTCCTGGATCAGGCCGACGTTCGGGGCCAGGTAATGATGGCCATACGGGTAGGTGAGTAACCGGACATCGCCGCCTGCCTGCTTCAGGATCCGGTAGTTCTCCGCCGCTTCGTTAAACGGGAACAGGTTGTCGCGCATCCCCTGGAACATCAGTACGTCCACCGGATACGGCTGGCGGGTCGGAGTCTTGACGATAAACCGTCCATCGCTGGTGAGCGGAAACTTCCCGGTAACCGGATCCAGCAGATAGTCGCTGGTGTTGCCACTGTCCAGCAAGGCGAGGCCCAGTTCGTTCTGCCAGAAGTAACTCGGGCTGTGGTAATGCAGGAAGGCGAGGGCGCCGGGCGGGAAGTAACCGGTGGCTATGCCCTCCAGCAGCGACGACCGCAAATAGGGGTCCATGGAGAAATCGGTCTGGCTGTCTCCCATGACGGACAGGAAGGCCAACCAGTAGTTCTTGGTCACATCGCCGGGGTCCAGGCTGGAATCCAGATCGTGCCAGGTGATCTGGGGCACCATGGCGTCCATGCGCCGGTCCGGGTCGACGTTGTAGAGCATGTATTGATAGCCGCCGCCATAACTGCCGCCAACGGCCCCAAGCAGGAGGTTGTTGTTTTCGTACTTCAGGTAATCCAGATTGGCTTCTGCCCAGTCCACGATCTGGACCAGATCCTTCCCTTCGAAATCCGGATCCATCACGCGAATAGTGCCGCCACTCTCGCCATGACCCCGCTGGTCAATACTGATGACCGCATAGCCGGCATCCACCAGCGGCTTGATGGGCGACAGCGGATCATTGCCTGCTTCGGTGGTTCTCGAGCCACTGAAACCGTGCCCCTGGAGAATCAAGGGGTGATGGGCCTGGCAATCGAACAGTGTCGGTTCGAACACCTGGAACACGATCGCTGCCCCGTCTACCCGAGACGGCATTTCGACCCGATAGCTCCGACCGCCGGAGAGATTCGTGCCCTGATCGCAGGAGGCTGCCGCAAGCTCATCGGTGCTGGCAGGGAGTGGCCGGGCTGTCTGGGTATCGCCCTCGACGACGCCGGGCGACGGTGTCGGGCTCTGCGCGACCGCGGTCTCGGTTCTGGTAGAGGGGGTGCTGGATGAGTCGGTGCTGCCGCCGCCGCAGCCAGCGAGTGACAGGGCGCATACTCCAGATACCAGGAGCAGGTTGAGTTTCTGCATGGTTCTTCGCCTGTTTTGTTGTTGTTGAGTAACGTTTTGTGACGCGGTTCACATTAAACGTCGCTGCGACAACAGGCGATGGCAGAGTCGACCCCGGGGATTGTCGCCAGGGTCAACTCGTCGGCGGGAGCTACAGGTTGGCTTCGGCGAACTCGGCAAGGGGAGAGCGGGGGACGCCCTGCAAATGCACGTGTGCCCCGTGGCGGAAGCTCTTGAAACGTTCGGTCATGTAGGTGAGGCCCGAGCTCAGGGCACTGAGATAGGGCGTGTCAATCTGGGCCAGGTTGCCCAGGCAGATCACCTTCGAGCCATTGCCCGCCCGGGTAATGATCGTCTTGATCTGGTGGGGCGTCAGGTTCTGGCACTCGTCAATGATGATCAGGCTGTGCTGGAAGCTCCGCCCGCGGATGTAGTTCATCGATTTGAAGTGGAGGGGGACCTTGCTGAGGATGTAATCGACCGATGCGGTCATGTTTTCATCGTCTTCATGCAGTGCCTCGAGATTGTCCACAATGGCGCCCAGCCAGGGCTCCATTTTCTCCGCCTCGGTGCCGGGCAGAAAGCCAATATCCTCGTCCAGTCCCTGGGTTGAGCGGGTGGCGATGATTCGCTTGTAGAGCTTGCTGGCGACGGTCATCTCGATGCAGGCAGCGAGGGCGAGGATGGTTTTGCCGGAGCCGGCGGAGCCGGTCAGGTTGACCAGATGCACGTCCGGGTCGAGCAGCAGGTTCAGGGCGATGGCCTGGTAGATGTCCCGCGGTACGAGGCCCCAGACTTCCTCGTTCATCAGGTCGTGCTGGTGCAGGTCGCGGATCACAATGCGGGTCTCGTCGAGGTCGACGACCTTGCCGACGAACCCCAGTTCGTCAATGACGAATTCGTTGATGTTCACACGCGCCAGCACGCCCTCCCGGCGCAGGATATGTTCTGTTGCCCCTTCACGCTGAACGGTCTCGACCTTTTCGATATTGTCCCAGAAAGAATTGCTGAATTCGTGATACCCCGTCGGCAGAAGGTCGATGTCGTCCAGTAGCTGGTCGTTATGGTAATCCTGCGCTTCCACCCCGAAGCCCCGGGCCTTCAGGCGCATGTTGATATCTTTGCTCACCAGGATGATGTCCCGGGACTTGTGGCGATTCTGAAGCGCTGCGAGCGTATTGATGATCTTGTTGTCGTTCAGGTGTTCCGGTAGCGAATGGGTATCGGGAAGCTCGGTACTCATCAGGATCTGCAGTCGGCCCAGGGGATCTGCCTTCTTGCCCCGCACGATGGGCACGCCTTTTTCAATCTGCTTGGGGGTGGCATCGCCGAGAACCCGGTCGATATTGCGGATGGCCTGACGGCAATCGGCGGCTACAGACTGCTTGCCGGACTTGAGGCTATCGAGTTCTTCCAGGACCGTCATCGGGATGATGACATCGTGTTCTTCAAAGTTGAGGAGGGCGTTGGGATCGTGGATCAGGACGTTGGTGTCGAGGACGTACATCTTCTTGCGAGCTTGCGGTGCTCTGGGCATAGGGGGCGCTACCTCTCTGGTGGCTCAGTCGTTCTCGGCGCAGCGTTGCGTGAGTTCCCTGTTGGAAATCAGTTTGAGCATGTCATAGGTTGTGATGATGCCGGTAATTCGGGCGTCTTTGGTCACGAAGATGCGGTGGAGGTGTTCGCGCATCATGATATCGGCGATGTCCCGTACCGGCGTTTGTTCGTCAACCGACAGCACGATGGGGGTCATGATGTCACGAACCTCCACGGGGACCTTCCCCATTTCCTCGAAGATCGCCATGCGAAGCCGGCGGGCTTCGGCGGCCTCTTCAGTGGTCAACTGGTCATCGGGCTTGGAACGCGAGGCATTCCAGCGGAATTCGGTGATGTCCTTGAGGGTGGCGATGCCGACAATTTCCCCCTGATCATCCGTGACCGGGCTGCCGGTGATTTCGTTGTCTGTCAGGAAACGTGCGAGACGCTCCATGGTCCAGTTCTGGGGGACGGCCTTGACGCTGGGGGTCATGATCTCGTGAGCGAGAACGGTCATCAGGCTGGGCTGACCTCTGTGCGTGAATTTACCCAAAGCTTAGCGCGAGTTGTCGGAGCCGTCACCCCCTTGCGGAACGGATTTCTCCACACCAGCCAGATGTCCCTGTTTGTCCCAGACAAGCCGGAAACCCTGGTAACGTGGTTTTTGAGCGACCTCTTCCAGCGCTTCCATGGAGCGCACGGGAATATCCACCAGCAGGGAATTGACGAGCCAGCCCGGCAGGGCGCCATTCGGATTGGTGTGCTGGATCCAGATCATCCGGGTTTTCCCGCCCTCGGGAATAAACCGGTAAAGGGTGTCCGACTGATCGACGCGAACCCGCCCGCTGCTTTCCGCGCGCTGGTCGGGTGTGGCGTTCAGATCCATGACGATTTCGCCACTGTCGTGGTCACCCCGGGTTCGGATACGGAGCACGTAATCCCGGTCCGTGACGGGCCAGGGCATGTCGTTGACGGAATAGGCAAACCGGTCGTGAAAATCACCCTCGCCGAAACCATAGGACTCGCTGCAGTTGTAAACCCATTCCACGCATGAACGAGGGTTGATCATGACCGCCATCAGGTTTTCGATGGGGGCATCCAGGACGGCAACGGCCTTGAAGGCTTCGAACGTCGATCCCGGCTGTTTGGTGGTGTAGATCCGGATGTTGTCCGTCTCGGTCTGCAGTTGCCAGTCGGCCTGGTTTTCATCGGGCAATGGCGACTGAGCGAGGGCCGCGGAAGATGCGGAGAGGAGTGTCAGGGTGACCAGCATCACGTGCCTGAATATCTGGCCTGTCCATCCGCGGGCTGTTGAGCGCATCATCGATTACACTTCCTTGACTATGATGCCGCCGAGTCTAGCATGTCGCTGCCCTGGACCAAGCCGTGAACGCGGGGATTGTGAACCAGGTAGCCCCTTGAAAGCCCGGTCATCTCCATTGGCCTTTTCTGACGGACTATCATGACTTCCAGACTGATCAATGAACGGGGGCAGGTGGCCCCCGGCATACTGAAAGCGCCAGTCGATCACATCAATTACCTTGATTATGATCTTCGCACCGTGATGGATCGCCGCCGTTCACGGTTTGCCCGCCACTGGCGTTTCAACCAGTTCCAGTTTGTCAGTGTCATGGCTCCGGGGTGGATTTTCGGCATGGCGCTGGTGGATCTGAAACTCGTGGGTAACGGCTTTTTTTACCTGTACGACTTCGAGTCCGGTGTCATGCTGGAGCGGTCTCTGCTTCAACCGCTGGCAAGGAATGTGTCGCTGGAACCCCGGCCCGAACATGGAAATGCGTTTTTCCGGAAAGGGGGGACGGAACTGGCGATCCAGCCTGCGGCCGGGGGGCGCAATGTTTCCGTGAACGCACCGGATGGCATCCGTATCGACCTGGAGTTTCGGGACGACCTTGATCCGTTACGGCTGGTGTCGCAGGCTGGTTACAATGGGTGGGTGTTCACACGAAAGTCCGCCGGCCTTCCCGTGGACGGAGAAATCCGCTGGGGGGACCAGGTCTGGCGCTGCGACGAAACCAGCCGGGCGGCCATCGACTGGAGCTGTGGCTTTATGCGGCGGGAGACCGCCTGGAACTGGGCGAGTATCTCCGGTGTGTTGCCGGATGGCCGATCGGTGGGTCTGAATCTGGCAGCCGGCGTGAACGAGACCGGATTGACGGAAAACGCGCTCTGGTTCGATGGTGTCTGCTCGCGGGTAGGGCCCACGCGGTTCGTCTTCGATCGTTATCGGCCGGACACTGAATGGCGGGTTGTGACGGAAGACGGGCGGGTGGATCTCCGGTTTGTACCGGCCGGAGTGCGCAAGGAAAAACTCAATGTCGGTGTCCTGGCGTCGAATTTTCGCCAGTTCGCGGGAACTTTCGAGGGTACGGTGGTGGATTCGGAGGGCCGATCAATCCCCGTAGACGGGCTACGGGGATTGATGGAAGATCACTTCGCGCGATGGTAAGGCTGCACCCGGCTATTTTTCGGGTAGGGTTACGTTCAGTTCCAGAACCGAGCAGCTGTCGTTCCTGTCCACTTCGACCTGAACCATGTCGTCGGAAATCTGGACGTACTTGCGGATGACTGCAAGCAGTTCCTGCTGAAGCTGCGGCAGATAGTCCGGCTGTTCCCGCTGACCACGTTCGTGCGCCACAATGATCTGCAGGCGTTCCTTGGCGACATTGGCGCTGGTGTTTTTCTTGCTCCGGAAATAGTCAAGAAAACTCATGCCTTAGCCCCCCTTGAACATCCGCGAGAAGAAACCTTTCTTCTGTGCGGTCATGAATCGATGTTCGCGCTCTTCGCCCAGCAGGCGGCCCACGGCATCGTCATAGGCCTGTCCCGCGTCGCTCTGTTCCTCGAGGATGACGGGCATGCCCTGGTTGGAGGAATTGAGAACCACCTGGCTTTCAGGGATGACGCCGAGCAGGGGGATGGCAAGGATTTCCTCGACATCGGCGACCGAGAGCATTTCTCCCTTCTCTACCCGATCTGGATTGTACCGGGTGAGCAGCAGGTGTTCGCGAACCGGATCCTGGCCCATTTCCGCGCGGCGGGATTTGCTCTGGAGAATGCCGAGAATTCGATCCGAGTCCCGGACCGAGGAGACTTCGGGGTTGGTCACCACGATGGCTTCGTCAGCATAGTACAGGGCCATCAGGGCACCGTGTTCGATACCGGCGGGGGAGTCGCACACAATGTAGTCGAAGGTGTCCGACAGCTCGTTGATGACCTTTTCGACCCCTTCCTTGGTGAGGGCTTCTTTCTCACGGGTCTGGGAGGCCGGCAGAATGTAGAGGCTCTCGACCCGCTTGTCCCGGATGAGCGCCTGGTTGAGCGTCGCCTCGCCCTGAATCACATTGACGAAGTCATACACCACCCGACGCTCACAGTTCATGATGAGGTCGAGGTTGCGCAGGCCCACGTCAAAATCGATCACGACGGTTTTGTGACCACGCTTGGCAAGGCCGGTACTGATTGAGGCGCTGGTAGTCGTCTTGCCAACGCCGCCTTTTCCTGAGGTTACGACAATGATTCTAGCCAAGGTTCAATTCCTGTTTCGCAATGGATTCGTCGTGTCTTCCGGATCTTTGTCTTTGTTGTGAATATCAGGCCTTGTTCAGTGGCGTCACCACCAGAAGGTCGTCCCTGAGCTGGATCTGCACAGCGCTCTTCCAGCCGTTGTCCTGAAGATCTTCGGAGATTTTATAGTGTCCCGCGACGGACACAAGCTCTGCTTCGAGGGACTGGCAGAAAATTCTCGCCGCCTCGTTGCCATGAATCCCGGCGAGGGCTCTGCCGCGGAGCGGGCCATAGACATGAATGTTGCCCGCCGCCAGTATTTCGGCGCCGGCCTGGACGGGGCCCAGCACCACGATATCACCCTCCGGCGCGTGGATCTGTTGGCCCGAGCGGACAGGCTGGCTGATGATTTTTGCAGGAGCGGGACCGTCTGATGTGGCCGCCTCCGGGGTTTGTGGTGATTCCTCCTGAGACTGTTCGGCTTCGGGTTCTGCCGGCTTCTCTCGCTGCCCCGAGCCGGGGAGCAGGGCGAGGGCGGCGCCCCGCGCCAGTCGCCTCTGGTCGTCATTACCGCCACGAACCCCGATCACATGAATCTGATGACGACGACAGGTACCGATGATCTTGAAAAAATCCAGTTCGCTGTCGATACCTTCGTATTTTTCCAGGCTGATGATCAGAGGGATGTCCCTGAAGAAGCCAGGGGCCTGATTGATCTTTTCGCGCAGGGCGTTTTCGAAGTCGTCCTGGTCGAAGTAGTAGAGTTCGAGCGCCGTCAGGGACACATTTGCGCTCTTGAGCTGGAAGCTGTGGGCTAGCCCGGTGCTGGCGGTGTCTGTCATGTACGGTTCTCTTCTTCGGGGATGTCTGACAGGGGGCGGAGTGTCAGGGGTTCTGCCTCAAACTGGATGCCTGACCAGCCGGTGCTGATAAACTGACGGATGTTGCCATGGCTCTCGCCCGCCGGATCGCTCAGTACCTGATCGTAGTGCTGGCCAAAGAGTCGTAACGTGTCCGCTTCGTTGAGATTGCAGAAACGGGCCATCGCAAAGGTCCGGCATGACCCCGCATTCTCCCCGGGGGCATTGGTCAGCGGGCCGTTACGAAACCCGGTCGGCCGGTAGTCGAAATAGCGCTCTATCAGTTCGAGGGTATCCTCGAAGGTACTCCGGCCGGCACTGAGTGCGGCGAGGTGGATCCGAACCGCGTCATTGACAGTCATCCGTGGTGTTCCTTTTTGGGGCCGGCCTGGTAGCGTTCTTTCCAGTCTTCGTAGGGCATGCCGTAGATTTCTTCCCGGGCTTGCGGGTCTGACAGGTCAAAGCCACGCTCCTGGGCTTCTGCCCGATACCACTTGGACAGGCAGTTGCGACAGAAGCCGGCCAGGTTCATCAGATCGATGTTCTGGACGTCGGTACGGCCGCGCAGGTGGTCGACCAGACGGCGGAAGGCCGCCGCCTCGATTTCAGTGCGTTCGGATTCGGGAATCGGGTTACTCATGAGGGCTCGCAATGATCCTGACGATGATGTTGGAATTCCTGACATTCTCGGCATGTTAGCGTAAGATACAAGGCTGTATATATGTACAGATTTTCGACGTGAGCAGCTGACATGTCCCAGCGCAAGATCATCCATGTGGATTGCGACTGCTTCTATGCAGCGGTGGAAATGCGGGACGATCCGACACTTCGCGACGTGCCTCTGGCTGTTGGCGGTGCCGGCGGTCGGGGCGTGGTCACCACCTGTAATTACCGGGCCCGCGCCTTCGGTGTTCGTTCGGCGATGCCCGGCAGTGAGGCCCGGCGCCTGTGTCCGGGATTGGTGACCGTGCCGCCAGATATGTCGAAATATCGCGCGGTATCCCGCCAGGTGATGGACATCCTCCGGGAACTGACCGATCTGGTGGAGCCCCTCTCCCTGGATGAAGCCTTCCTGGATGTGACCGACGTTACCGATTGCCGTGGCAGCGGTACGCTCATGGCGAAACGTCTCCGGGAACGCATCCAGCGGGAAGTGGGGATTACGGTCTCGGCGGGCGTCGCGCCCAACAAGTTCCTCGCCAAGATCGCCAGTGACTGGGAGAAACCGGACGGTTTGTTTGTCATCACGCCGGAGCAGGTGCCGGAGTTTGTGCGTGCGCTACCGGTTGAAAAACTGTTTGGAGTTGGTCGGGTGACTGCCTCGAAACTGCATAATCTGGGGGTGACCACCTGTGGCGATATGCAGGGGCTGGGTGCCGACAGACTCGTGGAGCGTTTCGGCAAGCAGGGGTACCGCTTGCATGAAATGGCACACGGCCGTGACGACCGGCCGGTGGTCGTGTCGCGTATTGCCAAATCGGTCAGTGTGGAGCGGACCTTTTCCCAGGACCTTCCGGATAAAACCGCTTGTCAGACGGTCATGCCCGCGCTGGTGGAGGACCTGAAAGTCCGGCTCAGCCGGAAAACCGGCCGCAAACCCATTCACAAGCTCTTCATCAAGATCCGCTACAGCGACTTTTCCACCCACACCCTCGAGCGGGTACGCGATCAGATTGCCGAGCCGACGGTTTCGGATTACCAGCCCCTGCTGGATGAGCTGGTTACCGATGTTGAGCGGCCAGTAAGGCTTCTGGGCGTCGGGGTCCGGTTCCGCAACGACGAATCACCCGTGACCCAGTTGCGACTGTTCGAGTGATCAGAGCGCTACGGTAACGGGAAAGCCGCAAAGCGACAGGTAACCCATCAGGCTGCCGAGGACGGCGCCGGCCAGAACATCGCTCGGGTAGTGAAGCCCAAGCACCACCCGGGATAGTGCAACGCTGATCGTGAACGGCAGTACCGCCAGGGCCAGGTCCGGAGTGGTCAGGCACAGCATCGTCTGGAAGCATGCGGCGTGAAGTGTGTGGCCGGATGGGAAACTGTAGCGATCCAGGGGGGGCGTCGCGCAACTGATCGCCGGAAAGGAAATAAACGGTCGCTCCCGGATCAGCCAGCGCTTCAGGCCCTTGTAGGTGAGCGTGCAGGCCAGACCGGTGAGTGCCATGGCAAGGGCCAGGCGAGGTCCGCCTTCGGCGTGGAGCAGGGGCAGCGACAGGATCAGCGCGTACCAGAACCAGCCGTCTCCCAGGCGACTGACGGTACGGAAATAGGCGAGTACGGGGCGGAACTGCACTGAGCGGTTGATGGCCTGGCAGAAGAGGTATTCCCGCTGGTCGGCCCGTTCAAAGAATCGTGAGGCTTTGCTTGTTGAGGCCATGGTATCGCACCTTTATGTCGGTATTCAGAACCAGTTGTTCGAACTGCTCGATTTGTGACGGCCAGGTCAGTTCGAGTGCATCAAGCCGAGCCTGGGCACTCAGGCGGGCCAGCAGCGTGGGTTGGTCTGCCAGCCTGAGCGCTGCGTCAACGAAGGCTTCGTCGTCGTCGAGCGGGGCCTTCATGCCGTTTTCCTCGGTCCGTATGTGTTCGGCAGCGGCACCATCGTTGAACGCCACCACCGGCAGTCCGCTGGCCATGGCTTCCAGCACCACGTTGCCGAACGTGTCCGTCTTGCTGGGAAACAGAAAAAGATCCCCGGAGGCATAATGGCGGGCAAGCTCCTCGCCACGGAGGACGCCGCAGAACACATAATCCGGATGTCGCTCGGCCAGCTCTCGCCGAAGCGGGCCATCGCCCGCCAGGATGAACCGGGACTGGGGATGCAGGGCGCGAATCCGTTCAAAGCAGGCAACGGCCATTCGCAGATTTTTTTCGGGGGCCAGCCTGCCGACGTAAAGGATGGCGCGATCACTCGCGGCCAGTCCCCACTGGCTTCTCAATGCCGGGTCCCGCTTGTGGGGAGAAAATCGGTGGCAGTCGACGCCCCGGCTCCAGAGCGCGGTATCCGTTATTCCCATGGTCTGCGTCAGGTTTTGCACTTTCCGTGTCGGCACCAGAGTGCGGTCGGTCTGGTTGTGGAACCAGCGTCCATAACTTCGAAGCAGGTTCTCCAGGCCTCCAACGCCGTAGTAACGGCTGTACTGGTGGAAGTTGGTGTGGAACCCCGAGGTTACCGGAATGGCAAGACGCCTTGCTGCTCTGGCGGCGGCCAGGCCGAGAGGTCCCTGGGTGGCAATGTATATGGCATCGGGGGGACTTTGCTGCCAGAGGCGGCGGAGTGACCGGCTGCTGGCCAGGCCAAACCGGAGGTCGGCATAGCCCGGCAGGGGGAGGCCGGTGACGACATGTTCGTCACTGAACAGGCCATCGCCCGCCGCCAGAACGCTGCCTTTGCGTTCATGGCGTTGGCGGGGGCGAATCACTGTCACCCGGTGGCCGCGCTGCATCAAACCCTGGCAAAGATGCCGGAGGGTATTGGCCACCCCGTTGATTTCCGGCGGAAAGGTCTCGGAAACAATGGTAATGTGTTGGCGGCGCCGGTTGGCCTGGATGGTTTCGATCACGGTGATTCCTGTCATTGCTCACACCTGACTCCACTATGGAAAGTCGCTGTGACAGTTATGCGACACTGCTGTGACATTCCTCTTACCCGTTCACACACTGAAGCGGAGACACTATGCAAACGCGAAAGCTTGGAAAGACAGACATTGATGTCACCCTCATCTGCCTGGGCACCATGACCTGGGGCGAGCAGAATTCAGAGCAGGAAGCTTTCGAACAACTGGATTACGCAATGGACCAGGGCATCAATTTCATTGATGCGGCGGAGATGTATCCCGTACCCCCCAGGGCGGAGACGCAGGGCCGGACGGAGACATACCTTGGCAACTGGCTGGCCCGCCGCGGTAAGCGTGACGACCTGGTGATTGCCTCCAAGGTGGCCGGGCCGGGCAATGGTCTGGGCTATCTCCGGGGTGGGCCGAGACTGACGCGCGATCATATCCGCCAGGCCTGCGAAGACAGCCTCAAGCGTTTGCAGACAGACTATATCGACCTGTACCAGGTTCATTGGCCGGACAGGAACACCAACTTCTTTGGCAAACTCGGTTATGTGCACAGCGCCGATGAGGATGCCACGCCCGTTGAGGAAACGCTGTCTGCACTGGATGAGTTGGTCCGTGAGGGCAAGGTCCGGCACATCGGGCTGTCCAACGAAACCCCGTGGGGGACCTCGCAGTATCTGCACCTTGCACAAAGCCGGGGCTGGCCCCGACCGGTCAGTATCCAGAACCCCTACAACCTCCTGAACCGCTCCTTCGAAGTGGGGCTGGCGGAGTTTGCCCATCGTGAACAGACAGGATTGCTGGCCTATTCGCCGTTGGCATTCGGCATGCTGTCCGGCAAATACCTGGGCGACAAATGGCCGGAAAAGGGCCGGATGACCCTGTATGAGCGTTTCAGCCGGTATACCGGTGCCCGTGGAATGGAGGCTACCCGGGCCTATGTTGAACTGGCGCGCCAGCATGGACTGTCGCCGAGCCAGATGGCCCTGGCGTACGTTAACAGCCGCAGCTTCGTGACCAGCAATATCATCGGAGCCACCACCATGGAGCAGCTGAAAGAAAACATTGCCTCTGCGGATATCACGCTGGACGAGTCGGTGATGGAGGGTATTGAGGCCATTCACCGGGATTTCACTTATCCATGCCCCTAAGCATCTGATAATCGATAAAAATTGGCGGAGCTGAGCCGTCAGCTCCGCCGCTTCCGGTTACAATCTGAAACCGTCCGGATTATTTTTTTGACATAAAAGTGGTCAAAAAATGACAACAAACGGACGCCAGTGTGTGCAAATTCACATCTTTTCCTGCACCATTCATTAGACTTTGGCATTAGACGGTTAGTTATTCATTTTGAGACGTCAAAGTCCCGGTAAGCGCCATGATTATTCGACTCTTTATTGTTCTGCTCGCACTCAATTTCCTGGCTTTTGTGGTCCGTGCCGACGCGGCGGAACGACCCATGGGTGAGAGTTCGATCGCGATGAATACGGCGCAGGAAATCTACCAGGTCCAGCAAAGGGTCCGGGGAGAACTCGGGCAGGACAGTTCCGAGGCCGCTGCGGAAATCGGATCAAGGTTGCTCAGCCTTACGCTGACCCGCTCCCGGGAAGACCGGAAGCATTACGTCTCGGAACCGGCCCAGGCCGATCACAGCATTGCTCTGCTGAACAATGGGGCGTGTCTCAATCTGAAGTGGAATTTCTGACCGCTTCGTTCTCTCCAACAAATATCCTCCTGCTCTCCCCGTTTCCGTCATCCTGACCTGGCGCATTGTTTGAACTATCTCGCCGTGTGATCATCGGACTTCGATAATCATCCCGGTCGGGACGGACATGCTGAAAGGAGCTTGGTGATGTCGGGAAACAGTCTGCGTTTGAACGACGCTGAAGCCTGCGTTGATGAAGTTATCCGAAGGGTGGGTAAGGACATTACCCTTGGTTTGCCCCTGGGGCTTGGCAAGCCGGTTCGTTTCGTCAATGCGCTCTATGAGCGGGCCCGGCAGGACCCGGAGATTCGCCTGCACATCATGACGGCGCTGTCTCTTCTGGCTCCCAGAGGAGCATCGTCCCTTGAACAGCGGTTCATGAAGCCTTTTGCCGAGCGGCTGTATGGCGACATCCCGGAACTGGCCTATGCCCGTGACGTGTCCGCCAATCGACTGCCGCCGAATGTGACGGTTTCCGAATTTTTCTTCAAAGCGGGCTCCTATCTCAATAACCGCTCCCAGCAACGGCATTACGTCTCGACCAACTACACTCATGCCGTGCGGGATTTGATGGCGCTGGGGGTCAATGTGCTGGCGCAGATGGTGTCTCCCGGTGAAGCGGTGGGTGCTCCGGGCAAGATCAGCCTGAGCTGTAATCCCGACCTGACACTGGATCTGTTGCTGTTGATGCGGGAGCGGGAAGCGGCCGGCACCCCGGTTGCCATGGTCGCCGAGCTTAACCGTCCGCTTCCGTTCATGGGGCACCATGCAGCGATCGACGAAAACCGGTTTGATGTGGTGCTGGACCAGCCAAACACCGATTACCCCTTGTTCTCGGCCCCGCAAATGTCGGTAAGCCCTGAAGATCACCTGATCGGATTCTATGCCAGTTGCCTGTTGCGCGACGGCGGTACGCTTCAGGTAGGAATCGGCTCGTTGGGCGCGGCACTCGTTCACAGCACGATCCTGCGACACCGTTCGAACGAGGATTGGCGAGCTGTTTTCGACCATCTGCGGGTTGCAGAACACTTTCCGGTGGTTGATGAGGTCGGCGGCACGGATCCGTTCGACGCGGGGCTTTACGGCTGTAGCGAGATGATGGTCGACGGTTTCCTGTATCTCATGGAGGCGGGAATCCTCTCCCGGGAAGTCTACGATCACGCGGGACTGCAGGATCTGATCAACCGGGAGAAAATCGGGCCGACGCCGTCGCTGTCTGACCTGGATACGCTCCGGGAGGCTGGCATCATCGACTCGCCATTGCGGGCCCGCGACGTCCAATGGCTGGTCACCTACGGATTCTTCCGGTCGGAGGTGGCGTTCAAAGGCGGGCGCCTGGCACTGGGCGAGCAGTCGCTGGACGGGGATCTTGATCAGCCCGAGGCTCGGGAAGCGATTGAAACGTTGATTCTCGGCGACCATCTGAAAGGCGGGATTGCCATGCACGGTGGCTTCTACGTAGGGCCCGAGCAGTTCTACCAGTCCCTGAGGGATATGTCGCCCGAGCGCCATGACCGGATTTGCATGACCAGCGTCAACTTTATCAACCACCTCTACGATCACCGGTTCGGCGATCAGAAACTCAAGGTGGCGCAGCGCCAGCACGGCCGTTTTGTCAATTCGGCAATGATGTATACCCTGAGTGGTGCCGCGGTATCCGACGGTCTGGACGACGGCCGCGTGGTCAGTGGCGTGGGGGGGCAGTACAATTTCGTTGCCATGGCCCATGAGTTGCCGGGTGCACGGTCGATCCTGACGATGAGGGCGGTCCGTCACTCGAAGGGTAAGGCGCTGTCCAATATCGTGTTCAACTATGCCCACTGCACGATTCCGCGTCATCTGCGGGATATTGTCATCACCGAATACGGGATCGCAGATTTGCGGGGCCAATCCGATGAGCAGGTCTATCTCCGGCTCATCCGCATTGCCGATTCCCGTTTCCAGGAGTCCCTGCTTCGTCAGGCACAGAAGGCGGGCAAGGTGGATAGCAAGTTCCGTTTACCGGCGTCCTGGAAAAACAACACGCCCCAGGCGATTCGTAAGGCGGTGTTGGTGACAGGAAACCCCGATCTGTTCCCTCCGTTCCCGTTTGGGCGGGACTTTACCGACGAAGAGCTGACGTTAGGGAAAGCCCTTAAAGGCCTGAAGGCTGCAACGGCTACGCGTCGTGGTAAACTCTCGACTCTTTGGCAAGCGGCGCGCGCCGGTGACGATGAGGGGCGTTACGAACCCTACCTGAAGCGTATGGGGTTGCAGGACGCTCGTGGCTTCCGGGATAAACTCGACCGGAAGCTGGTCATCCACGGTTTGCGTCAGCTTGAAACTCCTCCGACCACAGGACATTCAGAAACCTGATGCAAGAGTCTGACAACAAGCCCGACGTCTTTACCGTTCATTATGTGCTCAAGAACAAGGCCGGAGAGCTCGTCGATACTTCCGAGGGGAGCGAGCCCCTGCACTTCGTCTACGGCAGCCCGGAAATCATCAAGGGCATTCAGGAAGCGGTGAAGGATCGCAATGTCGGGGACTGCCTGGAGGTGACAATTCCTCCGGCGATGGCGTATGGCGAGCACCGGGAAGATCTGGTCCGGAAGGTGCCGAGGTCACTGTTCGAAGGCGTCGAGAATCTTCAGGTCGGCATGAAATTCCAGACCAATACCGGTGATGAAGCGCAGATCGTCCAGGTGGTCGGCATTGACGGAAACCTTGTGCGGGTTGACGCCAATCATCCCCTGGCTGGCTTCACGCTGTACTTTGACCTTGAGATTGTGGGGCGCCGGGAGGCGACGGAGGATGAGATCGCTCAGGGACGTCCTCTCTTCTGAAATCGCCCGATGCTGGCGCCTGGTCCATCTCTCCCCGATAAATCCGCTCCAGACCGTTATGGACCGTCGACCGGAGCTCCGCTGCCGCCTCTTGCGCGGTGGCCGTCTCCGGGAGCTCCATTGGTTGATGAAACAACACGTCCACGTCGGCTGAAGGCTGCTTCAGCAGAGCTGTCAGGTGATGATGGAACTCGTCGTCACCAATGAACGGTGCGACATGGTCGGGTCTGCCATTTCGACGGTAGGCGATGGTGACCGGCTGTACCGGAACATCGGCGGCGGTCGCCGCCTTCAACAGCAGGCCATGGAATGGCAGCACGGTGATGCCGGCGCTGGTCGTTCCTTCGGGGAATATCGTCACCGATTCACCACGCTTCAGAGCCTCTTCGATGCCTGTCCTGACTCTTCTGGCCTGACCGCTGCCCCGCTGTATGAACAGTGTGCCGGCCTGTCGGGCAAGCCAGCCGATCAGGGGCCATTGTCCGACCTCCGCTTTCGACAGGAAGCGTGCAGGAGCGAAGGCGCCGAGAATAGGAATGTCACACCAGCTGATGTGATTACTGACGATCAGAACGTTCTGCGCAGGCTCTGCGCCGTGGTGACGGATCCTCAGACCCAGACACCGACACCCCACACTGAAACAGCGTCCGGCCCAGGGCGTCCGATCGATCGTTGAGCCGGTCAGGTAATCCATGGCCCTCAATGCGAGGGCGAGTAGTGTGGTTCCTGCCAGAAACAGCAGGAATCCCGTCAGTCGCACGCACAATCGCAGCCAGCCGGCCATGGTGTCTGTCTCCCGCTCAGGATGCCTTGCCGAGGTAATGCCGGCTGTACCGGGCTGCCAGCTTGTCCACTTCCAGAAGCACCAGAAGATCCGCGCACCGGAACTCCGGGTCCCAGCAGGGTGCACCGCAGACCCGGGCGCCCAGACGCATGTAGGTACGAATCAGGGGCGGGATGGCGGCCGGGCGCTCCGCCGAAACGCTGTGGGTAAGATGGGGCAGTGCCTTCAGCGGAGACACCCTGAACGCTTCCTCGGCCAGATAGGTCTGCTGGAGCTGATTGGCGATTCGCCAGGCCCGGTGTCCGCCGTCCGCCATGCTGATGCTGGCACAGCCAATGATGTAATCGATCCGGTGTTCCTGGAGGTAGGACGCAAGTGTCGACCACAGCAGGCTGATGGTCGCCCCGTTGCGATAATCGGGGTGCACACAGGTCCGTCCAAGTTCCGCGAGTGTTCCGGGCAGCTGGGCAAGGGCGGAAAGGTCGAACTCGCCAGCGGAGTAAAAGTGTTCTACGCCATCGACTTCCCGCTGATGCAGAATGCGGGTGGTGGCAACCAGGTTTCCGCTTTCGGCATCCCTGACGGTCAGGTGGTCGCAGAGGTTATCGAAGGTATCGGCATCCAGTCCGGGTGTGGTGGCGCCGAGGTCACTGCCGTACTCGGCGGAGAACACGTCGTAGCGTAATCTCTGGGCCTCTTCAATTACGTCCGGGTCCCGGGTAATGCCAGTGGTCAGCTGTCGCGCTCGGGCGGTCATTGCGGTCATGGCTCTTTCTCTTTGTGTCCATTTCCCGACAAGCCTATGAAGTGGCTGTGACATTGAGGTGAACGGGAAATGACCGCTGAATGACAGCGGGTGTCAGTTCGGGCCAGCGGAGGGAATTGTCACAGGCTGTAACACTGGAGCGCTTCCATGTATATTTCTGAATGGCATGTATAATTGCTGTTACAAGAGGTTGCCTGTATTGTCAGTGGCAATGACCCTGAAACCGGAATAACAAAACCAGAGATGGATGGCGTGGAACAGACGAACGAAAGTTGGCGAATTCTGATCGTTGAAGATGATGAGCGGCTCGCGGAACTGACCCGCGAGTATCTGGAGAGCAATGGTCTGACGGTAACCGTTGAGGGTAACGGTTCTGTTGCCGTGGACCGGATCCGGGAGGAACAGCCTGACCTGGTCGTGCTCGACCTGATGCTGCCCGGGGAAGACGGCCTGTCGATCTGTCGGCGCGTTCGTCCCGCCTACAATGGGCCGATTATCATGCTGACAGCCCGGACGGACGACCTGGATCAGGTGCTGGGGCTCGAGATGGGCGCTGACGATTACATCAGCAAGCCGGTCAAACCGCGCGTTCTGCTGGCGCGCATCCGGGCCATGTTGCGCCGTATCACCGATGCCGCGGGCGCGGGCGGGGATGACACGTCGGGCGAAGAGCCGGTGCGACTCCAGTTCAATGATCTGGTGGTAGACCGGTCCATGCGGGAGGCCTGGCTGAATGACCAGAGCATCGATCTGACCAGCGCCGAGTTCGATCTGCTGTGGCTGCTTGCCAGTAATGCCGGTCGCGTACTCAGCCGGGAAGAGATCTTTACGGCGCTTCGTGGCATCGAATATGACGGCCAGGATCGCTCCATCGATGTCCGGGTTTCCCGGATCCGGCCGAAGATCGGCGACGATCCGATTCATCCGCGGCGGATCAAGACCGTCCGCAGTAAAGGCTATCTGTTCGTAAAAGAAGCCTGACGTTCCCTTTGCCGGTCCGGTGATTCCTGGATGCAGGATGCGCCGGATCGGCCAGGCAGGGTCCCGAGATGCCCCCCAGATTTCTCCTGAAATTGTATGGCCGACTTGCCGGTGCCTCGGCACTGGTCCTTCTGTTGTGCCTCCTTGTATTCAATGGTCTGAATTCGGTACGCCACCAGTTCTGGCTGGAGCGTTTTCCGGAGCCGCTGATGCGGTGGTTGGCTGCCGCACCGGCCCCCGAGGAACAGTATCACTGGTTGACTCCGATGTATGGGCTCAGGACGCTGTCTCCGGCGGAACTTGACCTTTCGCCGGTTGAGCAGGAGCGCCTGGACTATGGCCAGGTCGTGGCTGTTGAGTCGGCGGTGGGGTACCGCCTGATGAGTCAGACGCACACTGGCCAGATCCTGCAGGTTCGGTTTCAGGATCCCTACCGCGCGGTTGTCAGGGCGACTTCACTGATTGTTCGCTGGCACCTCGATACCGCATCGCTGGGGGATCAGGATCGGGTAGTGTCTGAACTCGCCGGCCGTCTGGGCGTGTCGATCACCCCGTTGATTGAATCGCATCAATTGCCGGGTTCTGACGTCCTGCAGGCGGTTGCCGATCAGGGGCTGGTTACCTTCCGCAGTGACAGCCATGAATTTGAAAATGCACTTATCCGGTTGTCCGACGGCACGCTTGTAAAGCTTGGTTTCCCTGCCCCGTTTTCTCCCTGGGGTTGGCCTGTGGTGACGCTGCTGGTGGTGTTGGTGGGGGGAGTGCTCGCCGTGGCACTGTTTCTCGCTGTCAGGGAAACCGACAACAGTCTTCGCCAGGTGGAGTCGGTTGCGGTGCGCATCGCCCGGGGTGAGATGGGCGCGCGGGTCGACGCCGGTAAAAGCACCCTTGTCGGTCGTCTTGCAGCCGCTTTCAATGGCATGGCCGAGCACATACAGCGCCTGGTGCAGGTGCAAAGGGAAATGATTCACGCTGTGTCACACGAGCTTCGGACACCGGTAGCCCGGATCCGTTTCGGTGTGCAGATGATTGAGGACTGTGAAGACCAGCAGATGCTGAAAAAGCAGTTGGATGGCATCGATGGAGACATCCAGGAACTGGATGAACTGATTGATGAGATCCTCACGTACGCCAGATTGGAGCAGGGTGGCCCGGTTTTCTCTCTGACCGAAACCTCGGTCACCGACATCATCCGGCAGGTGGTGTCTGAACAGCAGGTATTGCGTCCCAACCTGACGATCTCCAGCGACATCGACGAGACCTCGGAGCGTTGGGCCCTGTCTGATATCGAGCCCCGGTACATTCACCGTGCAATCCAGAACCTCGTGGGTAACGCCGGTCGTTATGCCGGCAGCCAGGTGCGGGTGCGTTGCCGGATCGACGAGGATAATTGCCGGGTTGACGTTGAAGATGATGGCCCGGGTATTCCTGAAGAAGACTGGGAAAAGGTCTTTACCGCCTTCGCCCGCCTGGATGATAGCCGGACCCGGACTTCGGGCGGCTATGGTCTGGGGCTATCTATCGTCCGCCGGATCCTGTACTGGCATGGTGGTCAGGCATTCGTCTCACGCAGCGACACCCTCGGAGGCGCCAGATTCAGTCTGGTCTGGCCCCGGAAGAAGCCTCAGGACTCGAATTTGTGAACTGCGCCTCAGCTCCTAACCTGATGTAACAAAGGGGCTACACAACGGCTACTGAAGCGCGGCCCCGTCATGGCCATAATGCAAAGCGTAAGGGATGACTTTTGAGGTTGTAGTTCTTACGAACTTTCCTTGTTTCATTCGTCATTTGAGGGCCGGAATTTCCGGCCCTTTTTTTTGCCCTGTTTCCCGTTTCCGCCCTTTGCAACTCTCCCGCCTCCCGATCTGCTGGTACACTGGCCTGACAACAACAGGAGGCCGTTGATGACCCGTTATTTGCTTGCCATTGATCAGGGAACGACCAGCTCCCGAGCCATCGTTTTTGACGAAACCGGGACCAGTGTCGGTTCAGACCAGCAGGAATTTCACCAGTATTTCCCGAAAGATGGCTGGGTTGAGCACGACGCCAGAGAAATCTGGGAGACCACGCTGGGGGTTTGTCGGTCGGCGCTGAAAAAGGCAGCAATTGAAGGCAGCGATATCGCCGGGATCGGTATCACCAATCAGCGTGAAACCACAGTGATCTGGGATCGTGCGACAGGCGAACCCCTACACCACGCCATTGTCTGGCAGGATCGGCGTACCGCGGCGGTTTGCTCCAAGCTCAAGTCCGACGGCTACGAGGATATGGTGGTCGAGCGTACGGGGCTCCTGATCGACCCTTACTTCTCGGCCACGAAAATAGCCTGGATTCTGGATCACACGGAGGGCGCCCGCGATCGCGCTGAACGCGGCGAGCTGGCGTTCGGCACCGTGGACAGCTGGTTGTTGTGGAATCTGACGGGAGGCCGTTCCCATGCCACAGATGCAACCAATGCCTCCCGGACGGCCCTGTTCAATATCCATACGCAGTCCTGGGACGAGGATCTCCTGGCGTTGTTCCGCGTACCCCGTGCTCTGCTGCCCGAGGTTATGGACAGTGCTGCGGACTATGGTCACACCGATACCGAATGGCTCGGGGCGCAAGTCCCGGTGGCGGGCATTGCCGGGGACCAGCACGCGGCGTTGGTGGGGCAGGCGTGTTTCGAACCGGGAATGGCCAAGAGTACCTACGGTACCGGGTGTTTCCTGATCCTCAATACCGGGCAAAAGGCGCTGCGATCGGAAAACCGTCTTCTCACTACCATGGCCTATCGCCTCAACGGTGTTCCCACCTACGCCATGGAGGGCAGCATTTTCGTTGCCGGCGCGGCCATGCAATGGCTCAGGGATGGCCTTGGGCTGATCAGTCACGCGGGAGAGTCCCTTGAACTGGCCCAAACCGTGGGCGTCGACAATCCCGTGTATCTGGTTCCCGCGTTCACCGGTCTGGGCGCACCGCATTGGGATCCCCATGCCCGTGGCGCCATCATGGGCCTCACCCGTGATACCGGCATTGCCGAAATTGTTACGGCTGGGCTCCAGTCGGTCTGCTATCAGACCAAAGATCTGGTACGTGCAATCCAGAACGATGGTGCCAGCCTGGCATCTCTGCGGGTGGATGGCGGTATGGCGGTCAATGACTGGGTCATGCAGTTCCTGGCCGACATCCTCAATGTCGATGTCGATCGACCGACGATTACGGAAACAACCGCCCTCGGGGCGGCCTATCTTGCTGGTCTGCAGGTGGGGATCTGGTCAAGCCTCGAGCAGATCAGTCAGCTCTGGGGATGCGAGCGCCAGTTTCGTCCCGATATGAAGCCCGCCATGAGAGAGTCACTCTATGCGGGTTGGCTGGACGCTGTAGAGCGGGTTTGCAATCACCATTAAGGATAGTCAGGCGGTGCGCTCGAAGGCGATCAGATGGTCTGCCTCGACGCGCACCGGCACATGCTCGCCCAGATGGAAGTCCAGGTGGCTGCGAAACAGGGCTTCGAACTCGGTGTCCTCGGAACAGCGAAACCGATAGAGCGTTGATGTGCCCGCGAAGGTTTTCTCGATGACCTTTGGCCGGAGATCGGACGAGGGATCGTAGACGATGTCGTCCGGTCGGATAAGAACGTCCACGAGGGTTCCGGGCTGCCACTTGTAAGCCCGGTTGCCCTGGATCAGCCCCAGCTCGGATTCAATGGCATCGGGTCCCAGAGCCTTGCCCGGAATAAAGCCTCCCTGACCCACGAAGCGGGCGACGAAGCGATTGGCCGGCTCGTGGTAGAGGTTGTAGGGAACATCCCACTGCTGGAGAGCGCCCGCTTTCAATACGGCGACCTGGTCGCACATGGCGAAGGCTTCCTGCTGGTCGTGAGTGACCAGGATGGCGCTGATGCCAAGTTTTTTCAGTATGTCGCGGACATCCAGGCTCAGGCGTCGACGCAGATCGGCATCAAGGTTTGAAAACGGTTCGTCCAACAGAATCAGCGTTGGTTCCGGTGCCAGAGCCCGGGCCAGGGCGACCCGCTGTTGCTGGCCGCCAGAGAGTTCGTGAGGATAGTTGTTTGCCAGATCCTGGAGGTGGACCACATCCAGCAGCTCCTCGACCTTCTTCCGGCGCTCGGCTTTTTCCAGGCTCGTCAGGCCGAAGCCGACATTTTCGGCAATGGTCATGTGGGGAAAAAGCGCGTAGTCCTGAAAGACCATTCCGATCCGGCGTTTCTCCGGCGCCAGCGTGCGCCCGGGCAGACTGATGGATCGGGACTGCAGCCTTATTTCACCGCTGTTGATCGGCAGGAACCCGGCGAGCGCCCGAAGTATCGTGCTTTTACCGCAACCGCTGGGGCCGAGGAGACAGCCGATATCACCTCGGCTCAGGGCGAAGCTGATGTCCGAAACAACAGACTCTCCACCATAGCCGCAGGCGAGGTTAGTGACTTCCAGGAGCCAGTCTTCAGCGGGCATCTCGTGCCGTGCCATTGCTCAATCCAGTCTGTTGAGAATCAGGAATTCCAGCAGGGCTTTCTGGGCATGCAGGCGGTTTTCCGCTTCGTCCCAGACCACCGATCCCGGGTGCTCCATCATGTCGACAGAGATTTCTTCGCCCCGGTGGGCTGGCAGGCAGTGCATGAAAAGGGCATCCCTCGAGGCAAGGTTCATCAGCTCCGGGTTGATCTGGTAGCTACGGAAGGCGTGTTCCCGGGCTTTTTGTTCATCTTCCTGGCCCATGGAAGCCCAGACATCTGTCACCAGCAGATCGGCATCCCGGGCCGCGTCGGCTGGATCCCGTACCACAGTAACCCTGTCCTTGTGTGCGTCAAGAATCCTGGCATCCGGTTCGTAACCTTCCGGGCAGGCGACGTTCAGATGGAAATCGAACTGTGAGGCGGCATTGATGTAGGAGTGGCACATGTTGTTGCCATCACCGATCCAGGCTACCGTGCCGCCACGGATACTGCCGCGGTGCTCCCGGTAGGTCTGCATGTCTGCCAGGAGCTGGCAGGGGTGGAAGTCGTCTGTCAGGGCATTGATAACCGGGACCCGGGAGGCCGCCGCGAACGATTCCACGGTCTTGTGGGCAAAGGTCCGGATCATGACGGCGTCCACCATGCTGGAGATCACGATGGCCGAATCTTCGATCGGTTCGCCCCGGCCGAGCTGGGTGTCCCGGGGAGACAGGAACATGGCGGAACCACCGAGCTGTGTCATGCCCGCCTCAAACGAGACACGGGTCCGTGTGGAAGACTTTTCAAAAATCATGGCGAGTACACGGTTTTTGAGCGTGTCCCGTACCTTGCCCTGCCGCCACTCATTCCTGAGTTTGGTGGCGTGATCCAGCAGATCTTCGAGTTCGCCGGTGGTCAGGTCGTTCAGTGTCAGAAAATGTCTTGCCGCCATGAAATAGGCCTTACCTTTGTGAAACCGCGACTTGCGGGGTTCCCGATCGATGTTTGATGGAAATTTTGTGTCAGAAAAGGGGAAGAAGTCTAGCCCGTCGGGGAGGTTAAGACAATGTCGTCCGTGGTGCGCCGGTTTGGTCGGCCGCCGGGGAGGCGTGTACAATGATGGCATCCGGTTGCCGATTGGCAAATCCGTTTTCAATCAGAGGTGAATGTTCATGGACATCAACGAAACCATCAAGAGCCAGCTCGAAGAAAATCCCATCATTCTGTACATGAAGGGGACTCCGCAGGCGCCACAATGCGGGTTTTCCGCCAAGACCGTTCAGGCGCTGATGGCCTGCGGTGAGCGATTTGCGTTCGTGAATATCCTGGACAACCAGGAATTGCGCGAAGGGCTGAAGGTCTACTCCAGCTGGCCCACCTATCCGCAGCTGTATATCAATGGCGAGCTGGTAGGTGGCTGTGACATTGTGCTGGAAATGTCCGAAAGCGGTGAGCTTGCCAAAGTGGTAAAAGACGCTGCGAAACAGGCCGAAGCCTGAGTCCTGCCCGTCTGAGTCAGAGCCGCTTGGGGGAGAACACCAGTTCGACCTCGAAGCGGTCCTGGCTTTCATTGTCTGGTGGTGGCTCCGGGTAGGGGCTTGCTGCCAGGGCCGCACGATAGGCGGCCTCGTCAATCCGTTTTATTCCCGTCGATTTCGTCACTCTTGCCCGGGTCAGGGTTCCGTTTTTCATCAGGTATAACTCGATCTCCATTCGTGTTTTGTTACTCAGCTGGCCGATCGCCGGAATTTTAAGTCGTTCCAACTCATGGGCCAGGTGAACGGCGAGCTGGACCAGGTAGGGGTCCTGTTCGCTGGGAGACTGGCTGATGCGTGTGACATCTGCGGGCGTGGCATCCGCAACCCTGTCGCTGGGCGGAGCGCCGGCTTTGCTGTCTTCGCTGGCGGTGGTCGGGGCGGTTTCCGCCGTCTTCGGCGGTGTCCTGGTCACCGGTTCGGGGGTGGCGGGTTGTGTTGGGCGCTGCTGCGATTCCCTGTCGGGTCGCGATACGGGGGAGTCGCTCGCTGTGACGGTGTCAGGGGGTGAGGCAGGTGCTGGTTCGGCGGCGGGCACCGTGAAATCCATGTGTCTCGGAGCGGGAGGCGTTGTTGAGGTCTTGGGGGGAGCTGGTTGGCTCGGCTCTGAGGGTTCGGCACCGATCGGCAGGAGCCTGACGGTCAGCCTTGAATGAGGCATGTCCGGCTCATCAATGCGAAACTGAAGGCCGGACAGCAATAATACGTGCAGCAACAGCGCTATGGACCCGGCGAGGGCAAACCGATAGGGAGCGGCAAGTCTTGGGCTGGGAGAAGGGCCTGTCATCGAACTCAGGCAGTCGTGCTCCGCAAGGATCCCACCACGGCATCCAGGGCCCGGTCAATCAGCGCGCCCTGCTCAAGCAGGGTCAACCGGCCGCGCCTCATTTCGTGGGCGAGCTCGACTCTCGTTTTCTCGATAACCTTCAGTCCCATCCGGTTTACGAAGACGAAAGAATCGGCTTCATCAATAATGGCCGACAGCTTGCACCGGAAGCTGGCGCCGTTCACCAGGCGGAATTCGACCCAACCACCGATTTCCATGGCGTCGATCTGTGCTACGTATTCGGCTATGGCGGCGTCTTCCGACTGGCTGCTATCTGAGGTCGTTTCCTCGGCCTCGGGTGGTTCTGCGGCCGCCGGTTCTTCCTGGATTTCCCCGCCGCTCTGGCTGTTGCGGAACGCTTCGGCCAGCTCATGCTTGAGCGAGCCCATCATCTCGTCCAGGCGGGATGCGTTGTAGGACACTTCCTCAAGGCCTGCCCGGAGGGTTTTCAGCAGACCGGGTACGACTCTGACCCACTGATCGCGCTCGGCATCTTCCTGATGGGGATGGAGGCACCAGATCAGGTCGTCGACTACTTTCACGGTTTCCTGCCAGCGATGCTCGACATCGTCCCGGAGGTAGGCCAGAAACATGACCCGGCTCCAGCCGTTGGTCAGGATGCTGTGTACGGTTTCAGGGAGACGATAGCGCTGAAGCTTCTCCCGGAGAATGCGATCGACGGTTTCCTGCGCCTTCTGGGACTTGATTCGCCCGCGTTCGGATTCGCGAGTTCTTTGCTCAACCAGGGACGCTTTACGGTTTTCCTTGGCGAGGAATTGTTCAAAGTCGGCGTTCAGCGTTTCAAACAGTGAAATGTCGCCGTCAAACTCTTCGAGAATCCGCTGTACGATGCTGTGGATTTTCTCGTAAAGCTTGTCGCGCCCCTTGTCGTCGCTCTTGCTCCAGCCTATGCCCGCCCGGGCCAGCGAGTTCAGTAGGCGCCGGGCTGGATGGGTGGACTTGCTGAAGAACGACTTGTCCTTGATGACAACCTTGAGAATCGGGATCTGCAGGCGACTGATCAGGACCTGCACCGGCGGCGAAAGGTTGTAATCGTCGAGAATGAACTCAAAGAGCATGGAGACCAGGTTGATGAGGTCTTCGTCCATCTCGTCGAGAGCAGGCTTCTTACCTTCGCGCGTATCGACCTGGGCAAGCACCTGTTGTACGACCGCAGACAGGTCGATTGCCACAGGCTCTCCCTCGCTCAGGTTCTGGCCTGGGTCGGGAGGTGTTGCGGCCGGGAGGGCGCTAAGCAGGTTCAACAGTTCCCGGTCACCTACGATCTGGACATTGGGATCGCTCATGCGAGGCGGTATGCCGGCATTGGCCCTCTGCAACGCCAGCAGTTGGTGAATCTGCTCAAGAACAGCGCTGCTGTCGGCGGCGACGCGCTCGGTTCGGGAGTGCGTCTGGGTCTCTTGATCCGGTTGCTCGGACGTGGATCCGGATGAACCGCCATGCTGCTGGCCGGTTTTTCCATGGTAACGGAAGTTGGGGATCACGCCGGCCTGAATCAGGATGCGGTTGGCTTCATCCAGCAGCATGCCCAGATTCGAGACCACGTAGCGGTCGAACTGTTTGAGCAGAATCAGACGTTCGCGGATCTGGATCTCGAGGACCTGGATGGCTTCGGTGAAGGCGCTGCAGAGATGCTCGGGCGCCATCGGATTGACCGGCGATTCCTCGGTGGCCTCGGGGTAGACCTGGCTGAAACGGGTCTGCAGCTGTAGCAGCGGGCCCTGGAAATGTGCCTTTGCCTTGGTGATCATGGCATTGAGGGCAACCTGTTCTTCCAGGTCATCATTGCCGACGAGTGACAGCGAGTCTGCACTTGCAGCCTGCTGGCTCTGGGAATCGTCGTGAAGCTTGCCGGCGTGAGGCGGTGTGGCAAAGAGTTGTGCGACGGCGTTCTGGAAATGCCGCTCTACGCCTTTCCGCTTGATGCGGATTTCGCGCATTGCCTCAAAATACCGGTTCTGTTCGTTGTTGGACCGGGCATTGTTGGCAAGTTCGAACAGGGAATCGTCTACGGCATCGAATGCGCCCTGCAGCAAGTCGCCGAGGCCGGCAACCACGGTTTCCCGAATACGGGAAACCTCCGCAGGAACCGGTTTACTGCTGGCAGCTTCCCTGTGTTCGCGGAGGTAATGTATACCGGACTGCTTGTTCATGGCCGTCTCCTGTCTTCGCCTCAACCGGATACATGACCGAGCTTTGGATCCCTGATTCTCGTTATTGGTCAAATTTACCGCATTTTTGGCTACGTTAACATGAATAAATGCTAACCTGAGAGTCCTTTCAAAAAATCAGGCCTGGCTGATCTTCAGGGAACGCCGTTTCCGCTTGCGCGGGTGGACGATCGCCGCCTTGACCACGTTATCCTTGATCTGAAGTACCTCCACGCGATGTCCGTCAACCTTCAGGCAGACGTTGGTCTCCGGAATGTTTTCGAGGGTTTCGGTGATCAGGCCGTTCAGTGTCTTCGGGCCATCGGTCGGCAGTTTCCAGCCGAGCGTCTTGTTGATGGTTCGCACGGCAGCCGTTCCGTCGATGATAAAGGTTCCGTCGTCCTGGGGGATGATGTCCGGGCTGGTGGCGGCGTAATCGGTTGTGAATTCGCCCACAATCTCTTCAAGGATGTCCTCAAGAGTGGCCAGGCCAAGCACATCTCCGTATTCGTCCACCACGATGCCAAACCGGCGTTTGCCTTTCTGGAAATTGATCAGCTGGGTGTTGAGCGGGGTGCTCTCCGGAATGAAGTAGGGTTCCTGGCAGAGCTGCATGATCATGGCCTTGTTGATCTCTTCCTGTTGCAGAAGCTTGGTCGCGCTCCGGAGATGCAGGATGCCCTGGATGTTGTTGATGTCGCCCTTGTAAACCGGCAGGCGGGTATGCTGGCTGCTCTTGAGTTGCCTGAGAATGGTGTCGGTGTCGTCCTCGAGGTCGATCCCCACAATCTCGTTCCGGGGCACCATGATGTCGTTCACGGTCACATTCTCAAGGTCGAGGATGCTGACCAGCATGTCCTTGTGTTTGGCCGGGATCAGGGCGCCTGCCTCGTTCACCAGGGTCCGGAGCTCTTCCCGGCTGAGGTGATCGCTGGCGGCATCCTCTGGTGAGATTCTCAGCAGTTTGAGTATCGCGCCGGTGAACAGGTTGACGGACCAGACGATCGGATACAGGATTTTGAGCAGCGGGCCCAGTATATGACTGGCAGGAAAGGCGATTTTCTCGGGAAAAAGGGCCGCCAGGGTTTTCGGTGTCACCTCGGCGAAAATCAGGATAACGATGGTGAGCAGCAGGGTGGCAATGGCGATGCCGGCATCGCCCCAGATGCGTATGGCGATGACCGTTGCGATCGACGACGCCAGGATGTTCACAAAATTGTTGCCGATCAGTATGACGCCAATCAGCTGGTCGGTCCGTTGAAGAAGCCCCTGGGCACGACGGGCTCCCTTGTGGCCGGTCTTCGCCATGTGTTTCAACCGATAGCGGTTGAGCGACATCATTCCGGTTTCAGAACTGGAGAAGAATGCAGAGAGCAGGATCAGTGCGAAAAGGAGTGTGAACAGCGCGGTCAGCGATGTTTCGTTCAACGGGGGTGTCCTTATGTTGCCGACAAGGTGCGAAAATAGGATGTGAGTCGGTCGGGTGTCAAGCGACGATGACGAGCACCCTTAATAGCCACCACGATGGTACAGCAGTTCCAGGACAAACTTGGTGCCATAGAACGCCAGCATCAGCAGCACGCAGCCCGCCAGGGTCCAGCGGCTGGCCGTGATGCCCCGCCAGCCCTGGGTGTATCGGCCAATCAGAAGCGCCACGAAGACCATGAGTGAGAGCAGCGAGAAGACGGTCTTGTGGGCAAGATCCTGAGCGAACAGGTCTTTAATGAACAGTGCACCCGTGACGATCGCGAGAATCAGGAGGACCACGCCGGCCCAGACCATTTCAAACAGCACTGACTCCATGGTTTGCAAAGGCGGCAGATTGCGCACCAGCAGGCTGTTGTAGTTGTGCTTGAGCTGGCGGTTCTGGAAATACAGCAGAATCGCCTGTATGCCGGCCAGGCTGAACAGGCTATAGGCGGTCACGGAAAGTGCGATGTGGGCGAGCATGCCATAGCTCTCCTCGGACACCAGCCGGGACGGGGTGTGGGTAATCAGGGCGAGAACGATGGTCAGGATCGCCAGTGGATAGACCACAAGGAAGAGACTTTGGACCGGCTTCCGCAGGTTGAGGCCGATGAGGAGAAAGGCAATCAGCCAGGAAATGACCAGGGAGCTCTTGAAAAAGCTGAAATCAATGTTGCCGTTATGGAAGACGGTCTGGAAAATCAGCAGCCCGTGGCCGGTCAGTGCGAGAATGCCGATCAGGGTTGTCACGGCCGGGTTGGGTTGTATCTTGCCACGGAAATTGAGCGCCTGCAGCGCGGTACCAACGCTGTAAAGAAAGAGAGAGGTGACCGCGAGAATCAGCGTTCCCATGATGTCCTTATTAACATTCAACTGGCTGGATATCGGGCTGACTTTCAGCCGATTTGACCGGGCTGGTCGTTTCAGGGCGATAGTCTGGTTATAATGTCGCGATTATGCAACAGGAATCAAGGTGCCGCAGTGGTTCCCTGATTCGGTATACATTTTATCTCCCGGATACGGAAGAGACGCATGTTTGAAAATCTCCAGGACCGGCTTTCCGGCAGTCTGCGCAAGATTACCGGTCAGGCGCGGCTGACTGACGACAATATCAAAGAGACCTTGCGTGAAGTGCGCATGGCGCTGCTGGAGGCGGATGTAGCGCTTCCCGTGGTGAAGGATTTCGTGGAAGGTGTCCGCAAACGGGCAATCGGACAGGAAGTCCAGCGGAGCCTGACGCCGGGTCAGGTATTCGTGAAAGTGGTCCAGCAGGAGCTGGAACGCGTCATGGGCGCGGGCAACGAGTCTCTGAATCTGGCCGTCCAACCGCCCGCCGTAATCATGATGGCAGGCTTGCAGGGTGCGGGTAAGACCACGACGGTCGCCAAGCTGTCCCGATTCCTGAAGGAACGGCAGAAGAAATCGGTCATGGTTGTCAGTGCGGACGTCTACCGTCCGGCAGCGATCAAGCAGCTTGAAACCCTCGCCGGAGAAGTGGGCGTCGAGTTCTTTCCGAGCACCGCCGATCAGGATCCGGTCGACATTGCCGAAGGCGCCATCGGTGCTGCGCGCAAAAAGCACATAGATGTCGTGATTCTCGATACTGCGGGTCGTCTGCATGTCGACGAGCAGATGATGGATGAGATCGGGCGTCTGCATAAATCCGTGAAGCCTGTCGAAACACTGTTCGTGGTTGACGCCATGACCGGTCAGGATGCGGCCAATACGGCCAAGGCCTTTAACGATGCCTTGCCATTGACGGGCGTTGTGTTGACCAAGACCGATGGTGATGCCCGGGGCGGGGCGGCGCTGTCGGTTCGCCATATTACCGGCAAGCCGATCAAGTTCCTCGGGGTCGGGGAAAAGAGCGATGCTCTCGAGCCTTTCTATCCGGATCGGGTCGCCTCCCGGATTCTCGGGATGGGCGACGTCCTGTCGCTGATTGAGGAGGCGGAACGCAAGCTCGACCAGAAAAAGGCGCAGAAACTCACCAAGAAGATCAAGAAAGGCAAGAGCTTTGATCTTGAGGACTTTCGCGATCAGCTGCAGCAGATGAAAAACATGGGTGGGATCGGCGGTCTTCTCGACAAGCTTCCCGGTATGGGGCAGATGGCCCAGGTAGCCCAGCAGCAGGTCAATGACAAATCCCTCGGCCAGATGGAGGCGATCATCTGCTCCATGACGCCGAAGGAGCGACGCTATCCGGACACCATCAACAACTCCCGGAAGCGGCGTATCGCCACCGGCTCGGGAACCCAGATCCAGGACGTGAATCGCCTGCTCAAGCAACACAAGCAGATGTCGAAGATGATGAAGAAGTTCGGCAAGAAAGGCGGCATGGCCAATATGATGCGCGGCATGGGTGGGATGATGCCCCCCGGCGGTGGCGGTGGAATGCCTCCATTCGGCCGTATGTAAAAAGCCGTATGTGGAAAACGGGGAAACCGCAGGTTTTCCTGTTTTCTTTGGCGTTTATTTAGCATAGAATAGCGCCCCTTTCGAGTATGGGTCTTCGCGTCAGCCTTGGTTGGCGGGCGTGAATCGTACAAAGTTCGTACAACAGAACAGGATATTGGTCGAAATGGTAACAATCCGTTTGGCTCGTGGCGGCTCCAAGAAGCGCCCGTTCTACCATCTGACAGTCACTGACAGCCGCAAATCACGCGACGGTCGTTTCATTGAGCGCGTTGGTTTCTTCAACCCGGTGGCCCGTGGTCAGGAAGAGCGTCTGCGTGTAGATCGCGATCGCGTGAACTTCTGGCTGGAGCAGGGTGCTCAGACATCCGAGCGCGTCGCCCAGTTGCTGAAGGCTGCTGAGTAATAACGCACGACCCGGGGTTGGTGGCATGACGCAGACTTCGCAGGAAACTGTGATCGGCCGGATTACCTCGGTGTTTGGGGTCAAGGGATGGCTAAAGGTCTATTCCTACACTGACCCTAAAGAAGGAATTCTGGGTTACCCGGACTGGACTCTGGTCCTTAACGGTAAACGGATTTCCGCAAAGCTTGAGGAGGGTCGCCGCCAGGGGCAGGGGATCGTCGTCAGGCTTAAAGGTATTGATGACCGTGAAGTTGCCCGGAGCTATGCCGGAGCAGATATTCTGGTATCTACAGCTGAGTTGCCCGAGTTGCCCAGTGGCGAATACTACTGGTACCAGCTGGAAGGTCTCGATGTTTTCACGGTGTCCGGTGAGTTCCTGGGTAAGGTGCATCACCTGATGGAAACGGGATCCAACGATGTCCTGGTCGTTCGTGCCACCTCAGGCTCCATCGATCAGCGAGAGCGCCTGATCCCCTATCTGCCAGACCAGGTGGTTCAACAGGTAGCACTGGATCAGGGCCGTATGGTCGTTGACTGGGATCCGGAGTTCTGACGGGTGTGGATTGGCGCTGTCAGTCTGTTCCCGGATATGTTTCGTGCGGTTACGGATTATGGGATCACCGGTAGGGCGGTTCGGGATGGTCTTCTGACCTTCCAGAGCTGGAATCCCCGGGACTTTACCCATGATCGTCACCGCACGGTTGATGACCGGCCCTATGGTGGTGGCCCTGGCATGCTGATGAAAATCCAGCCGCTGAGGGATGCCATTCATGCGGCTCGGGAGGCGGCACCCGGTAAGGCCTGTGTGGTTTACCTGTCGCCCCAGGGAGAACCCCTGACTCAGTCGGTTGTCGAGTCCCTTGCGGACGCGCAGCGACTGATTCTGGTCTCGGGGCGTTATGAGGGTGTTGATGAGCGCCTGATCTCGACGGAAGTCGATCGGGAAGTGTCGCTGGGCGATTTTGTCCTGTCCGGTGGCGAGTTGGCAGCCATGGCTGTCGTTGATGCGGTTACACGCCTCATCCCCGGAGCGCTGGGTCATGCGCAGTCAGCGGAGCAGGATTCCTTTGCTGACGGTTTGCTGGATTGTCCGCACTACACCCGGCCCGAGGTTTACGAAGGTCTGGCGGTGCCGGAAGTTCTTTTGGGCGGTCACCATGAACAGATCCGGCGTTGGCGACTCAAAGAGTCGCTGCGGCGAACCCGGGAGCGACGCCCCGACCTGTTGGAACAGCGGGTGTTAACGGAAGAAGAGCGTGAGCTGCTGGAAGAAATTTTGAATGAACCGGGTGTCTCTGAGTGATCAGGGCATTGAGAGATTGGGTATCAGGAGCATTACGATGAGCGGCAAGAACAACATCATCAGTCAACTTGAAGCAGAACAGATGACCAAGGAAATCCCTGCGTTCGCGCCGGGTGATACCGTGGTCGTTCAGGTTCGTGTTACCGAGGGCAACCGTGAGCGTCTGCAGGCGTTCGAAGGTGTTGTCATCGGGAAGCGTAACCGTGGCATGAACTCCTCCTTCACCGTACGTAAGATTTCCTACGGTGTGGGTGTTGAACGTACCTTCCAGACTTACTCCAAGCTGATCGACAGCATCAGCGTGAAGCGTCGTGGTGACGTTCGTCAGGCCAAGCTGTACTACCTGCGTGACCTGTCTGGTAAGGCAGCTCGCATCAAGGAAAAGCTGGGCTGATTGACGATTCGTCAGAAAGCCGGTTAAAAAGGGCAGCCCTTGGGCTGCCTTTTTTTATATGCGGAGAATGTCTTTGAGAGCTGAAGACGACGCCATCATCCGTCGATTTACCGATGCGCTGTGGCTGGAAGACGGGCTCGGGGAAAAAACCCGGGAAGCCTATCGCGGTGATTTGCAGCGTTTGTCGGAATGGTTGGCGGACCAGCCGGGCCGGCCCGGTCTTTTGCAGGCAAAGCGCACGGACCTGCTCGGTTGGATGTCCCGCGGCCTGGCTGAGGGTATAAAATCCTCGACGGCGGCCAGGCGGCTGTCCGGCGTTCGGCGGTTCTACCGTTTTCTGATCCGTGAAGGTCTGCTCGAAGAGGATCCGACGCTGCGGATCGATAGCCCCCGGCTGCCCCGGCGGTTGCCCGATTCGTTGACCGAAGAAGACGTTGAGTCGTTGTTGAGTGCGCCCGATCCGTCCCTACCTATCGAGTTGAGGGACAGGGCAATGCTCGAGATCCTCTACGGCTGTGGGCTGCGGGTGTCGGAGTTGACCGGTCTCCGGGTTGACCAGGTTAATGTGCGGCAGGGGGTGGTTCGGATTACCGGCAAGGGTGACAAAGAGCGATTGGTCCCTCTGGGCGAGGAGGCGGTGGACTGGTTGCTCCGGTACATGCGTGAAGGGCGCGGTGAGCTGCTCAAGGGGCGATCCAGCGATGCGCTCTTCCCGGGGAATCGCGCCAGTGCCATGACGCGGCAGACTTTCTGGCACCGGATTCGCCATTACGCCATTCGGGTGGGGATTCGCAAACACCTTTCCCCCCATACCCTCAGGCACGCCTTTGCCACTCATTTGCTGAATCATGGCGCGGACTTGCGCGTCGTTCAGATGTTGCTCGGCCATGCCGACCTTTCTACTACCCAGATTTACACCCATGTGGCCCGCCAGCGTCTCCAGTCGCTCCATCGGGAGCATCACCCACGTGGATGATGCCTGTGGTATCCTCACTGAACTTTTGCCCCGGTCCGCTGTCGCAGCAGGAGCCCGGAGCTCCCGCCATCCGGGCGGTCGCAACGCAATCTGACGGATGTTATTCATGAGAGATTTCAAGACCATCAAGCAGTTGGCCCTGGCTACCAGTCTGGTTGCCGGCTTTTTTGTCACCGCTGTCGCCACGGCGGGTGAGGTTGAAGACAGCATCGCCCAGCGTCTCACCAATGCGGTTCCCGGACTCAAGATTTCGTCAGTCCGTGAATCCGAAGCAACAGGGCTCTATGAGGTTCAGAGCAATAACGGCGATACCATCTATACCACCCGCGATGGTCAGTATCTTCTGACCGGAGATCTGCTGAAGGTCACGGATTCGGGTATTTCCAACGTTTCCGAGCAGGCGCGTGCCGCCGAACGGAAACGGGCCATAGAGGAATACGGTTCCGACAGTGCCATCACGTTCCCCGCCTCTGGCGAGGAGAAGGCCGTCATCAGTGTGTTTACCGATATCGACTGCCCCTATTGCCGGAAACTGCACCATGAAATCGCGCAGATCAATGACTACGGCATTACCGTGCATTACTACGCCTTTCCCCGTTCCGGTCCCGGCACGCCTTCCTTCCGAAAGTATGTTTCGGTCTGGTGTTCGGACGACCAGCGGGCAGCGATGACCGCGGCGAAGTCGGGTAAGCCGGTTTCCGATGCCACCTGCGATAACCCGGTTCTTGCGCAGTATCAGCTCGGTGGCAAGATCGGTGTCTCCGGCACCCCGGCCATCGTGCTCGAAGACGGCAATATGATTCGCGGCTATGTCCCTGCGAAAAGCCTTGCCAAAGGCCTTGGCCTGCTCTGATCCACTCCGGCGGAGGCGATCGTCTCCGCCTTTTGTTCTCCCCGTCACAGCAAACCGCCTCCGGGGCTTATTCCCTGCCGGTTGAATCGGTATACTATGCCCCCTTATCAGTAATCCATCAGCACCCCTTCGGGATCAGAGGTGAGAGCTTGAAAGACGTCAGTGTCGGAATCTGCGGATTGGGAACCGTTGGCGGCGGTACATTCAATGTGTTGACCCGTAACGCCGCACTTATTGCGGGTCGTGCCGGCTGCAACATCCGAATTACCCGGGTCGCCAGCCGCCGGAGTCGCGACGACCTCGATCTCGGGTCCGTGCCGTTCAGTACCGACATTTTTGACGTCGTCAACGACCCTGCCGTCGATGTGGTGGTCGAACTGATCGGCGGTTACGACACCGCCAAGGAACTGGTGCTGGCCGCTATCCGTAATGGCAAGCATGTGGTCACCGCCAACAAGGCGCTGATCGCCGTTCACGGCAATGAAATCTTTGAAGCGGCAGAGAAAGCCGGCGTTGTCGTGGCCTATGAAGCCGGTGTTGCTGGCGGCATTCCGGTGATCAAGGCGGTTCGTGAAGGCCTGGCAGCCAACCGTATCGACTGGATCGCAGGCATCATCAATGGCACCGGAAACTACATTCTGACCGAGATGCGTGCCGGCCGGGAGTTTTCCGAGGTACTCAAGGAAGCCCAGGAACTGGGTTATGCCGAGGCCGATCCGACCTTCGATGTGGAAGGTATCGATGCCGCCCATAAACTGGCCATCCTTGCATCGTCCGGTTTCGGGGTGCCTCTGCAGTTCGAGAAAGGGTTTACCGAGGGAATCTCGACCATTACGCCCTATGACATTGCCCACGCGGAACTGTTGGGCTATCGGGTGAAGCACCTGGGTATTGCCCGGCGTCGCGAAGAGGGCATTGAACTCCGCGTTCACCCGACGCTGGTGCCCAAGAGCCACCTGATTGCTCAGGTAGACGGGGTTCTGAATGCGGTTCTGGTCGATGGCGATGCCGTGGGACAGACCATGTACTACGGTCCGGGTGCGGGCGACGAGGCGACAGCCTCTGCCGTGATTGCCGACATTGTGGATGTCGCGCGGGCGGTTTCCACCGAAAGTACCCTCCGTATTCCGTACCTCGGCTTCCAGCCGAATGCGATGGAAGACCTCGACGTGCTGCCGATGGAAGATATCCACTCCGCCTACTATCTGCGTATCCAGGCGTTTGACCACCCCGGTGTGCTTGCCAAGATTGCGTCGATCCTGAGTGAACACGGCATCAATATCGAGTCCATCATGCAGAAGGAATCCGAGTTCAAGGACGGTCGCATTCCGGTGATCATCCTGACCCATACGGTCCAGGAGCGGCAGATGAACCTCGCCATCGAAGATATGGAGGCCTTGTCCGACGTCGATGGCAAAGTGGTTCGCATCCGCGCCGAAAACTTTAACTGACAGGTACGCACGTGAGATACATCAGTACACGGGGCGAAGCACCCGCTCTGGGCTTCGAAGACGTTCTTCTGACCGGGCTGGCCAGTGACGGCGGGCTCTATGTGCCGGAATCGCTCCCGCATTTCAGTCTTGAGGAAATCCGCAGTTGGCGCGGACTGTCCTACAGTGAACTCGCCTTCAGGGTAATGCATCCATTCGTCGACGATGCCATTCCGGCCGACGATTTCCGCGCCATGCTGGAAGAGACCTACGATGTCTTTGCGCACCAGGCCGTCGCCCCGCTGGTTCAGCTCGACACCAATGAATGGGTACTGGAGCTGTTCCGTGGCCCCACCCTGGCGTTCAAGGACTTTGCACTGCAGCTGCTCGGCCGTCTGCTCGACTACGTACTCGAGAAGCGCAAGCAGCACGTGGTCATCATGGGCGCCACGTCCGGTGACACCGGGTCAGCCGCGATTGAGGGCTGTCGTCGTTGCGAGCACGTGGATATTTTCATTCTGCATCCGTATCAGCGCGTGTCGGAAGTACAGCGTCGCCAGATGACGACCGTATTGGGTGATAACATCCATAACATCGCTGTGAAAGGCAATTTCGACGACTGCCAGCGGATGGTGAAAGAGAGCTTTGGAGATCAGTCGTTCCTGGGCGGTAAAACCCAGTTGGCGGCGGTCAATTCGATCAACTGGGCGCGGATCATGGCCCAGATCGTCTACTACTTCCAGGCGTCTCTCGCATTGGGTGGCCCGGATCGCAGCATGGCCTTCTCGGTCCCCACCGGGAACTTTGGTGATATTTTTGCCGGCTATCTGGCGAAGAAAATGGGGCTGCCCATTTCCCAGCTGGTAATCGCCACCAACCGGAACGATATCCTTCATCGCTTCATGAGTGGCAACCGGTATGAGCAGCACAAGCTGGAACATACCCTGTCTCCGAGCATGGATATCATGGTCTCCAGCAACTTCGAACGGCTCCTGTTTGATTTGCACGGCCGTGATGGTGCCGCCGTTAAATCGCTCCTCGAGAACGCGTCCAAGGGCCCTGTCAGTATCGAGGACTACCGATGGCGCCATGCGCGCAAGCTGTTCGACAGCGATGCTGTGGACGACAAGACCACGTGCGACACCATCCGGGAGATATACGAGCAGAACGAATACCTGCTGGATCCCCATACCGCGATTGGTGTGCGGGCCGCCCGAAACTGCCGTCGTGACATGGCCATCCCGATGATCACGCTTGGTACTGCGCATCCTGCCAAATTCCCCGATGCCATCGCCGAATCCGGGCTGTCCGTCGAGCCTCAGCTTCCGCCTCACATGGCCGATCTGTTCGAGCGAGAGGAGCGTTACACGGTACTCGATAATGACGTTCAAGGGGTTCAGGACTTCATTGCAAAGCACTGGAAAAATGCCTGATCCGGTATGACACCCAAAAAGATCCTGCGTCGCCCCCAGCCAGACGTCGGGCCGGAGTGGGGAGGGGATCTTCCGCCTCTCCTGCGCCGGCTCTATGCCGCCAGGGGCGTGACGTCTGACGAACAGCTCAGTTATACCCTCAAGCACCTGGCGCCGCCGGGCACGCTGCGGGGTATCGAGCGGGCGGTGGAGCTCCTGTCAGAGGCCATCGAAAAGCAGCAGAAGGTGCTCGTTTTAGGGGATTTTGACGCCGACGGGGCGACCAGCACCGCCGTCGCCATGCTTGGTCTGTCCATGCTCGGGCTGGGCGATGTCGATTTCCGTGTACCCAGCCGGTTTTCGGATGGATACGGTCTGACCCCCGGCATCATCGACCGGTTGAAGGAGGAAGGGCAGCTGCCAGACCTCCTGGTAACCGTCGATAATGGCATCTCCGCCATTGAGGGCGTGCGTGCGGCGCGCGACCTCGGGATCCGGGTCGTCATCACCGATCACCACCTCGCCGGCGAAACGCTTCCCGAAGCCGACGCCATCGTTAACCCCAACCAGCCCGGCTGCCCGTTCCTGAGCAAGAATGCGGCAGGCGTCGGCGTCATGTTCTATGTCCTGACCGCGCTGCGGAAGCACCTCCGGGAAACCGGTCGGCTGCCCACGCCGGAGCCCAACCTGGGCAGTCTGCTTGACCTGGTGGCACTGGGGACGGTGGCGGACGTGGTGCCGTTGGATCATAACAATCGCATTTTTGTCGAGCAGGGGCTGCGCCGCATTCGTCAGGGCGAAGCTCGTCCGGGCATCCTGGCGTTGCTGGAAGTGGCTGGACGCGATCCCGGTCGAATCAGCTCTACGGACCTCGGTTTTGTTGTGGGACCGCGGCTGAATGCAGCCGGGCGTCTTGATGACATGAGTGTCGGAATTGCCTGTCTTCTGGCCGACTCGCCGGAGGAAGCCCGCCGCCTTGCCGGCGAGCTGGACTCATTCAACCGGGAGCGCCGCACCATCGAGCGCGAGATGAAGGGGCAGGCTCAGGAGTTGCTTGCCTCCATGTCTCTGGATATCGAGGGGTTGCCATGGGGGCTTGCCCTGTTTGACCCGGATTGGCACCAGGGTGTCATCGGCATCCTCGCCGCACGGATCCGGGAGCAGACCCATCGGCCCACCATCGCATTTGCGCCGGACGACGACGGGGTTCACCTTAAAGGCTCGGCCCGCTCTATTCCGGGGCTCCATATTCGGGATGCCCTGGCGGTGGTCGATGCGCGCCGGCCGGGGCTGATGAAAAAATTTGGCGGGCACGCCATGGCGGCGGGCATGACCATCGCCCGGGAGGACCTGGATGACTTCTGCGAAGCCTTTGACCAGGCTGTACGGGATGCCATTGCCAAAGAGGATCTCGAGGCGGCGATTGTCACCGATGGCCCGCTGAATGCGGCCGAGCTCAGTCTGGAAACCGCAAACCTGCTGAAGCGGGCCGGGCCCTGGGGGCAGCATTTCCCGGAACCCCTGTTCGACGGTGAGTTCCGTGTGGTCAGCCAGCGTATCGTTGGCGAAAACCACCTGAAGCTGGTGCTGCAACCGGTGGATGGCGAAGCCATTGTCGACGGAATTGCCTTCAATACGGGGCCTGAAGTGCCGGATTACACGCGAACCGGCGCTCGTGTCGTGTACAAGCCGGATGCCAATACCTTCCGCGGACGAACCAACCTGCAGTTGCTCGTAGACTACATCGAAGCGCTCTGAGTATATCCGCCGGCTGATTTAGCAGCGGAATTCCGGTAGAATTCCGCCTCTGTTTTACACCCCATTTGCCAAAGCGAGAAAGGGTTTCATGGAAATCAATCCCATAGTGACGAAGATCAAAGAGCTTCGCGAGCGCACTGAAGCGCTGAGGGGGTATCTTTGACTATGATCAGCGTAGTGAACGTCTGGTCGAAGTAGAGCGCGAACTCGAGCAACCCTCCGTCTGGGACGATCCCGAGCGCGCCCAGGCCCTGGGCAAGGAACGGTCGGATCTTGAGCTGATCGTGCACACCATTGATAACCTCACCAACGGTCTCAGTGACGCGGAAAGTCTGCTGGAGATGGCCGTGGAAGAGGACGACGAGGGCACCGTCGAGGACATCCAGGGCGATCTGGATGGACTTGATGGCGAGCTGCAGAAGCTTGAGTTCCGGCGCATGTTCTCGGGCGAGATGGATGCCAACAATGCCTACCTGGATATCCAGGCTGGTTCCGGCGGTACCGAAGCCCAGGACTGGGCCAACATGTTGTTGCGCATGTACCTTCGTTGGGCTGAGCGACGCGGATTCAAGGCCGAAATCGTCGAGTTGCAGGAAGGTGAAGTAGCCGGTATCAAGAGCGCGACCATCCATATCCAGGGCGATTACGCTTACGGCTGGCTGCGTACTGAAACCGGTGTCCACCGCCTGGTCCGGAAATCACCGTTTGATTCCGGAAACCGTCGCCACACCTCGTTCTCGTCGGTGTTTGTATCACCGGAAGTGGATGACAGCTTCGAGATCGAAATCAATCCTGCGGATCTGCGTGTGGATGTGTATCGCGCCTCCGGGGCTGGTGGTCAGCACGTTAACCGGACCGAGTCCGCGGTGCGTCTGACTCACAATCCGACCGGGATCGTTGTCGCCTGTCAGGCTGGCCGTAGTCAGCACCAGAACAAAGACCAGGCGATGAAGCAGCTCAAGGCCAAGCTCTTTGAGCGTGAGATGCAGCTGCGTAACGCTGAGAAGCAGAAGCAGGAAGACGCCAAATCCGACATCGGATGGGGTAGCCAGATTCGCTCCTATGTGCTGGACGACAGCCGGATCAAGGATCTGCGCACCAAGGTTGAAACCAGCAACACCCAATCCGTTCTGGACGGCGACATCGACAAGTTCATTGAAGCCAGTCTGAAAATGGCGCTTTGATCGGCGCCATGCGTACCGAACCGATAAACCCGGATAATCTCAATCCTAGCGAGCCAACATGACTGAACACACCCCACACGCCGCACAGCACGAGGACAACAAGCTGATTGCCGAGCGTCGCGCCAAGCTGGCGGAGATGCGTCGAGACGGCAATCCGTTCCCCAACGACTTCCGCCGGGATGCCACCGCTGCCGAGCTGCAGGAAAAATACGGTGAGAAGAGCAAGGAAGAGCTTGAGAAACTCAGTATCAAGGTGGCCATTGCGGGCCGCATGATGCTGGACCGCAAGGCGTTCAAGGTGGTTCAGGACATGACCGGGCGTATTCAGGTATATGCCACCAAGGATGTCCAGAAGGACACCAAGCACTGGGACCTGGGCGACATTATTGGGGTTCGCGGTACTCTCTCGAAATCTGGCAAAGGCGACCTCTACGTCACGATGGACGAGTATGTCCTGCTGACCAAGTCCCTGCGCCCACTGCCCGAGAAGCACAAGGGCCTGACCGATATGGAGGCCCGCTACCGGCACCGGTACGTGGATCTGATGGTCAACGAGGAAACCCGCAAGACCTTCATGGTCCGGACCCGTCTGATCAACAGCATGCGGAACTACTTCAATACCCGCGGGTTTATGGAAGTAGAAACCCCCATGCTGCAGGTGATTCCGGGCGGTGCGACGGCGCGTCCCTTTGTGACGCACCACAATGCGCTTGATATCGATATGTACCTGCGGATTGCCCCGGAACTGTTCCTCAAGCGGCTGGTCGTAGGTGGTTTCGAGCGAGTGTTCGAGATCAACCGCAATTTCCGGAACGAAGGGCTTTCCACCCGGCATAATCCGGAGTTCACCATGGTGGAGTTCTATCAGGCCTATGCCGATTACAACGATCTGATGGATCTCACCGAAGACATGTTGCGCCAGATGACCCGGGAAGTGCTGGGGACGACCACCGTGGTCAACACCCGTGAGCTTGCCAATGGCGAGACGGAATCGGTCGAGTACGATTTCGGAAAGCCGTTCCGTCGCATGACCGTTGTCGAGGCCATTCTTGAGCACAACCCGGACATTCAGGCCGGACAGCTCGGCGACGAAGCCAGTGCCCGCCGGGTGGCTGAAGGTCTCGGTATCCAGCTCAAGGACACCTGGGGACTGGGCAAGGTGCAGATTGAGATTTTTGAGGCGACTGCCGAACATCTTCTGATTCAGCCGACCTTTATCACGGATTACCCGAAAGAAGTCTCCCCGTTGGCGCGCTGCAAAGACAGCGATCCGTTTGTTACCGAGCGGTTCGAATTCTTTGTTGGTGGCCGGGAGCTGGCCAATGGCTTCTCGGAGCTCAATGATGCCGAGGACCAGGCCGAGCGCTTCCGGGCCCAGGTAGCCGAGAAGGATGCCGGGGACGACGAAGCCATGTTCTACGACGAAGACTATGTGATGGCGCTGGAATATGGCTTGCCGCCCACCGCCGGTGAGGGTATCGGCATCGATCGTCTGGCCATGTTGCTGACCAATTCACCTTCCATCCGCGATGTCATCCTGTTCCCGCATATGCGACCGGAGCACAAGGCTGACTCTCACCAGGCGGAAGACGGGGAGTGATGCCATGCATCCGGCCGAGGGCCTGTTGCAACAACTGAAGCCCGACCGGGGGTGGGATCAGCACCTTGCCGGCGAGTTCAGCCAGCCGTATATGAGGCAGCTGGCTGAGTTCCTGGCCGCCGAGGAGGCGGCCGGTAAGGTTCTGTACCCTCCCAGCGCCCGCTGCTTCAATGCGCTGAACAGCACACCTCTTGACCGGGTATCGGTGGTGATTCTCGGTCAGGATCCCTACCATGGTCCGGGACAGGCTCACGGACTCTGCTTTTCGGTTCGGCCGAACGTACCGCCGCCCCCCTCCCTGGTTAATATCTTCAAGGAAATTCAGGACGACCTGGGTATCACGCCGCCGGATCATGGCTGCTTGCAGCCGTGGGCAGAGCAGGGCGTGCTGCTGCTCAACAGTGTTCTGACCGTGGTCCAGGGACAAGCTGGTGCCCATCAGGGCAAAGGCTGGGAAACCTTTACCGACAAGGTAATCGAGACCGTCAACCGGGAGCGGGAAGGCGTGGTTTTTCTGCTTTGGGGGAGCTATGCGCGGAAGAAGGGGCGCCACATTGATCGCACCAGGCATCTCGTCCTGGAAGGACCGCACCCGTCGCCATTGAGCGCCTATCGAGGCTTCTTTGGCTGTAAACACTTCTCCCGGGCCAATGAATGGCTGAACGGGCACGGGCAGTCGCCCATCGATTGGGCGCTGCCCTCCAAAAACGAGCTGATTGCTCGTTATCAGAAATAACCGTATTACTTCAGCAGCGCCATCGCGGCTTCCATCTGGGCGTTGAGGTCTTCCTCTTCGCTCATGTCCACGTTGGGGTCCAGTCCCAGTCGCTGGAAGGCGGAAATCTGATTCCAGTCCATCTCGGTCCAGGGATGATCCGAACCCGCGACCAGTTGAAGGTTCGCCACCATCACCAGGTCGGCATAGTCGGGTGCAGGTACCTCTCGCTGGAAGTTGGCGTATTCCAGTGGCACGTTTTGCAGCTCTTTCGGGAAGTCCCATTTCTCCAGAATCATCGAACCGATCCGCGGGTGCAGTTCGTCAATGACGTTGTCGAGCATGATGCTGCTGATCTGGATTTCCCTGTCCTCGACGTACCGCAGGATAGGCAACACACCGATCAGGTGGACCAGACCGGCCAGCGTCGCCTGATCCGGCTTGAGCCGTGTGTAATTCTGGGCCAGGACGTGGCAGACACCTGCCACTTCTGTGCTGGTTTGCCAGGTGGCCCGAAGACGCTTGTCGATCATGTCAGATGTGGCCTGGAACATCTGCTCCATGGCCAGGCCCATGGCCAGGTTGCTGGTGTAGGCCATGCCGAGCCGGCTGACCGCCATATTCAGGTTTTCGATGGCCCGACTGCCGCGGAACAGGGGGCTGTTGCAGACCCGGATGATACGGGCTGAAAGGGCGGTGTCGTTGCTGATGACTTTAACCAGGTCGGCGATGGCGGAATCTTCCGATTCGGCGATTTCACGCACCTGTAATGCCACTTCCGGAAGTGTCGGCAGGACGAGTTTATCCGCCTCGATGGCGCCAATCAGGTCATTCTTGATGGTTTCGACAATATTTGACATGGTCTGTCTGGATCCGCTTGTCTGGCTGGCGAGCCCAGGGGGCGCCAGTATCCTGAAATTAGGTTTCGGTTCCCTTTATACCAAATTTCACGGGAATTGCCTGTCAACTTATGTATCAGATGCCGACTCTCGTTCCGGCACGGAGTATGGCAAAGGCAGGATTTCCAGTGTCTGACCATCGACCGTTAGAGGGCCGGAGGTGGCGTCGTGGCGGATGACGGCCAGCTGCTCGGCCTGGCCGTTTTCAAAGACCACCTGACTGATGATGTCGCCGGCATTGCGGTCGCCGCCAGTGATGGCTGCGCCTACGGATACCGGATTATCGGTTGCGACGCGGAACAGGCTTTTTTTGAGTTGCCCCAGGAAATGCATCCTGGCGATGACTTCCTGGCCGGTGTAACAGCCCTTCTTGAAGTGTATGCCGCCGAGGTGTTGCCAATTGAGCATTTGGGGAACGTAGGCTTCCTGGCTACTGGCATCCAGTTCAGGAATCCCCGCAGCGATCTCGCTGGCCCGCCAGTCGGCGCGCGTAAGCTCCGGCGCATCGTCCCAATCCGGTTGCTCCGAACCAAGTTGCCAGAATTGATATCGCGGGGTGGCCCGGTCGTCGGGCTCAAGGCGGATCAGGATTCCGGTGTCCAGCGACAGGGCATCCCCGGGGGTCTGCAGTTTCGAGAGGTCTGAGCCGGCGAGGGTTTCCGCAATGCCGGAACCGATAATTCCCCACACAACGCCCTCCTGGACGGCGTCCATGGAAGTGCCGCGGAATAGCATGAGGTATTTCCGAAGCTGCGTCAGGATGCTTTCGGACAGATCGGTGGGCAGGTCCATGAGAACATCCTGTCCAGCCCTGGCCAGACGGGTCAGGCAGTACGTGCGGCCTTTGGGCGTGCATGCTGCGGCACGGAGTGCGCGATCTGCGGTCACGTCGTCCAGATTCTGACTGAATTGACCCTGAAGGAATTTGTCGGTGCCGGGGCCGGATATCCGGACAAGCATCCGATGCGTGAGTCGGCAGTATCCGCTTTCCGGACGAGGCAGGGAGGCCGTTTCGGGCGCAGTCTCAGAGTCGGTCATGGAAACTCCAGGTCAGTTATCGGTTGAACGGCGGGGCTTGCCCAGCCGTAGCCACTGGCGCAACCTCCGGAACTGGTCGGGCGCGACAACGTTGCCTTTCGACCAGCGTGAAGGGGCCAGCAGTATCACATGATATGCCTTGAATCTGGTGCCATCGGGGTGGAGTTTCAAGAGGGTGAGTCCGGCACCCAGCCGGCTGGCCGGACCGGGCCTCACGGGAACCTCACTCTCATCCCGGAATATTGCGAACAGTTGTCCGGCACGGACGCGGAGGCCTGTAATGGCGTGACCTCCTGCGATTTGCCCGAGGCGGCGGAAATCCCGGATGGTCATTGCCAGGGCAAAGGCCAGGCCCGCAATCGCCTGCCCCGGGGTAAACGCGACCAGGACGAAAGCGACGAACGCCAGCCAGGGCAGGCTGGCAATCAGACCGACGGTTGTGCAGGGAGAGAGGCTGAGGTCAATCCGGCTGGACACGGTTCAGGATCATATCGACGATCCGCTGCAGATCCGGATCTTCCGGTCGGCTGCGTTGCATAAACCACTCGAACATGTCGGTATCCTCGCAGGAAAGCAGCTTTTGGTACCGAGCCTGGTCTTCCGGATCAAGATCCTTGTATGCCTGTTCGACAAAGGGGACCAGAAGGACGTCGAGTTCCAGCATGCCGCGGCGGCTATGCCACCAAAGGCGTTTGAATTCGGGATCGTCGGAGATGGTTGGGGTAGAGGACATAGTGTATTCGCCAATTGTTCCAGAGAAGATGTATCAGGGAGACGGTGTACGATACGTGGTCGGCACCAGAATGGTATCACGGGCGTCGTGCATCAGCCCCGGGTAGTCCAGGGTGTAATGCAGCCCCCGGCTTTCTTTGCGCTGCAGGGCCGAGCAGATGATCAGGTCGGACACGGTCACCAGGTTGCGCAGTTCCAGCAGGTCATTGGAAACCCGGTAATTGCTGTAGAACTCACCGATTTCCCGTTCCAGCAAGTCCACGCGGTGTTTGGCCCGCTGCAGTCGCTTGGTGGTGCGGACGATGCCGACATAGTCCCACATGAAGTGCCGCAGTTCATCCCAGTTGTGGGAAATAACGACGTCCTCATCCGAGTCCCTGACCTGGCTTTCGTCCCATTCCGGCGCTTCGGGAGGAGCGGGAATATCGGATTCACGACGGGTAATGTCCGCCGCAGCGGCCCGGCCGTATACGAGGCATTCAAGCAGTGAGTTGCTGGCCATCCGGTTGGCGCCGTGCAAGCCCGTGAAGGCAGCCTCGCCCACCGCATAGAGCTGGTTGATGTCTGTCCGGGCCCGTTCATCACTGATGATGCCGCCGCAGGTGTAGTGGGCTGCCGGTACCACAGGTATCGGTTCGCGGGTAATGTCGATACCGTATTCCAGGCATTTCTCGTAAATGGTCGGGAAGTGGTGACGGACGAAATCCGCCGGCTTGTGGCTGATGTCGAGATAGACGTGATCCACACCCAGACGTTTCATTTCGTGGTCAATCGCGCGTGCCACGATGTCCCTGGGAGCCAGCTCCGCCCGATCGTCAAAACGGTCCATGAACCGGCTTCCGTCCGGCAGCTTGAGCAGACCGCCTTCGCCGCGAACCGCTTCGGTGATCAGGAAGGACTTCGCGTGCGGGTGATAGAGGCAGGTCGGGTGGAACTGGTTGAATTCCATGTTGGCGACACGGCAGCCTGCCCGCCATGCCATGGCGATGCCGTCTCCGGATGCGCCATCGGGGTTGGTGGTGTACCGGTAAGCCTTGGATGCGCCGCCGGTGGCGATCACCGTAAAGCGGGCCCGGAAAAGCTCTACATGATTGTCTTCCAGGTTGAGTATGTAGGCGCCCACGCATCGGTTACCGGGAAGTGCCAGTTTCCGGTTGGTGATCAGGTCAACGGCGACCCGTTTCGACATCAGGTGAATGTTGGGTCGCGCCTGCGCCTGGCGGGTCAGGGTGGTGGACACCGCATACCCGGTGGCGTCAGCAGCATGAATGATCCGGCGGTGGCTGTGGCCACCTTCCCGGGTGAGGTGGTACTGTTCACTGTCGTCCTCCCGGGTGAAATCCACCCCGGAGCGAATGAGCCAGTCGATGCTGTCCGTGCTGTGTTCGACGGTAAAGCGCACCGCGTCCTCGTGACAGAGCCCGGCTCCGGCCGACAGCGTATCCTGGATGTGGTTCTCGATGGAATCGTCGTCGTCAAGTACCGCCGCAATGCCGCCCTGTGCCCACAATGTTGCACCGCTGCTGATGTCGGCCTTGCTGATCACACAGATCTGCAGGTGGGGGGGAAGATTCAACGCAACGGTCAGTCCGGCCGCCCCGCTTCCGATGATGAGAACGTCGTATTCGTAAGACTGTGGCATTGAGTGGATATCGCGGGCCATAATGTGGACCTGTATTGAACTAAACTTTGCGTCCGCTGTCTATTTGGCCTGATGGTGGTGCCCGCTCGGGCGCCGGATTATCGGGCTGAATAAGGACGTCGGACAGCAGGTATGACGCAATCAAACCTCGCGCAGGCCACCCGGGTGGCCAAAGAACCAGAGAAAGCCGGCCAATCGTCCATGACGCCTGAAAAGACGCAGACACATGGTGACCAGCCCGACAGCCAGACGGACCTCCAGCTTGTTCGCAAGGTCCGCAATGGAGATCGGGCTGCCTTTGACTTGCTGGTCATCAAGTACCAGTCCCGTGTGGCCGCTATCATCAGCCGATACGTCTACGACTCCCAGGAAGTGATGGATCTGACCCAGGAAACCTTCGTCAAGGCCTATCGGGCCATCGACCGGTTTCGCGGTGACAGCGCGTTCTACACCTGGCTGTACCGGATTGCGGTCAACACCGCCAAGAATTTTCTGGAAGCCCGTGGGCGAAGGCCCCAGGGCAGCGCCGATGTATCCGAGGCGGAAAACTTCGACGACGGGATTCGGCTGCGGGATCCGGCGTCACCGGAGCGGCTGCTTCAGCGGGAGCAGTTGCAGGAAGCGCTGTCCCGAGTCATCGCGGGCTTGCCGGAAGAGCTCCGGTCGGCGTTTTTGCTGCGCGAATACGATGGCCTGAGTTACGAAGATATTGCCCGAATACTTGAATGCCCGATCGGTACGGTGCGTTCCCGCATTTTTCGAGCCCGGGATGCGGTTGACCGGCACCTCGGGCCATTGCTCAACCACACCGAAACGACGTGAGGTTGCATCCGATGGATGATCGTCTCAGAGAAACATTGTCGGCCATGATGGATGACGAAGCGGATGAATTGTCCGTTCGGCGGTTGCTGTCCCATCATGACCAGAATCGTGTACGCGAACAGTGGCAGCGCTGGCAGGAGGTGCGTGACCTGATGCACTCCAGTCAGGTGCCGATGGAGAGTATTGATGTGACGTCCGGTGTGCGAGAGGCTCTGGATGGGCGCCCTGAGAGGGTGTCGGCCGGAGATGCCTCGTCGGCCGGTCGTCGGATCCGGTGGCGATGGTCCGCCGTTGCCATGACGGCTCTGGCGCTTGTCGTCGGGTTCGGGGCCGGCGCTGGCTGGGAATCCACGGACGCGGCTTCGTCGACGCTGGCCAGATCTGAGGTTGCCGACAAACAGCCGGTTCGTGAGGTTGCGCTGAAGCGACTGGACGAGAAGCAGTGGGAGCAGGTGAGCCGTTACCTCCTGGAACATGCCCAGCATAACAGTGTGGGCGCCGGGCAGGGCTCTGTTGGTTATGCCCGGGTCGTCAGCGCAGCTGACCACGGTTACTGAAAACAAGGATCATTGTCGGCATGAAACGCCTGTTTCCGGACCTGAGAAAAAAACATCTGGCCGCCCTGCTGGCGCTGTTGTTTTCGCTGGTTCTGCTTCCTGTTTCCGCATTGGCAGAAACGTCCGGGAAGGTCGAGCAGTGGCTTGAGCGCCTGGGGCCTGCCCTGAACGCCACCTCTTATCGGGGCGTGTTTGTCTATGCCCGTGGGGATCAGGTTCACTCCATGCGAATTATTCATCGTTTCCGTGACGGGGTCGTGGACGAGCGTCTGGTGATGCAGGATGGGGGGGCTGGCGAGATTGTCCGGAAGGGATCGGACGTGGTCTGTGTGTTGCCGGATCAGGGGCGCTTCAAACTCGAACAGGTGATTCCATCCGGCCCGTTTGCCGACGTTTTCAATCGCAAGTTCATGCCGGTCGGGCGCTGGTATGACGCCCATGTGATGGGAGAGGACCGGGTTGCGGGCTACGATGCGGTCCGAATCGCACTGACCGCGAAAGACAACAACCGTTACAGCTATCAGCTCTGGCTTGAAAAGCGCTCCGGATTGCTGGTCAAGAGTCAGGTTCAGGGCGCGTCCGGGCAGGTCCTTGAACACTTCCAGTTCACCAGTCTCGAGATCACGGACGATATTCACGATGACGAATTCAAAATCCACACCGAAGGTCCGGAAATTACCGGAAAGCTCGGGCCGCAGGGCGTCCGCGTCGGAGCGGAATCGAAGCACCGGATGAACGACTGGGAGCTGGGCTGGCGCCCGGCGGGATTTATTGCGTCTGCTATTCCGCAGGCGCCCAAGGGCCATGCGGTTGCCTACTCCGATGGTCTGGCAACCTTTTCGGTGTTTGTCGAGCCCGCCGGGCAACTCAAGATGCCCCAGGGCGCCTCTCGGATTGGCGCGACGACCGTCTACACGCACGATCTGACATCGGGCGGAAAGCAGTTCCTGGTGACGGTTGTCGGGGAAATTCCCCCGGAAGCGGCCCGCAGGGTTGCTGAATCGGTTCGCATGCAGAAAGGCACGCAGGCGGGGGCGTCATGATTACTGAGAACGGAAAAGTGATTGCCGTCAACGGGGACCGGGTCTGGGTGCAAACCATCAGCGCCAGCGCCTGCCAGCAGTGTTCAGCGAAAAAAGGTTGTGGTCAGAAAGCGCTGGCACAGATGTCAGGGGGCAGGGCGAATCAGGTGTTGGTCGCCAACACCATCAACGCGAAAGTTGGCGACGAGGTGACTCTCGGTATTGAAGAATCTGCTCTGCTGGGCGCTTCGGTTCTGGTTTATGCCGTTCCGTTGGTTACGATGTTGTTAGCAACGATTGCCGGGCACAATCTCTCTGGCGGTCAGGATATCGGCGCCATTCTGGGTGCGGCAACGGGGCTGGGTGCGGGGTTGCTGGCTACGAGATTTCTGCAGGGTCGTCGCGGCGAGGCCTACGAGCCGAAGCTGTTGCGGGTGAATCATATCGCGTCTGTAACCTGTCTATAAATCCTACCGTTTTGTAAGTTGAAAACCCCTCATACGACCTGAAGACTAGTTTTACGAGCTGAAATAAAACAGGGGGTTGAACATGTCGAGAACACTGAACGAGGTATCCCGTCCTTTGCCGGCGCTACGTCCGGACAAGGTCGTCGGGATGCTCCTCATGCTATCGGTAATGGTGGTGGTTTTCTGGAGCCAGAATGTTGCGGCCCGCAGCCTTCCGGATTTCACCGACCTTGTCGAAGAAAATTCCGATGCGGTGGTCAACATCAGTACCACCACGGAGCCCAAGCAGGGCAACGCGGGTATGGGGCAGATGCCGTTCGATCAGGGCCAGCTTGATCAGATGCCTGAGTTTTTCAAGCGTTTCTTCCAGGGGCCCCAGTCGCCGTTTGGCGGTGCGCCGGGTCATGCCCAACCGCGTCGATCCATGGGGTCCGGCTTTATCGTATCCAGCGATGGCTACGTGTTAACCAATAACCACGTGGTGGAAGGCGCCGATGAAATCATGGTTCGCCTCAGTGACCGTCGCGAACTGCCGGCCAAGCTGATTGGTACCGATGCCCGTTCAGACATCGCTGTGCTGAAGATCGACGACGGTAACGACCTTCCGGTGGTGGACATTGGCAAATCCCGGGACCTGAAAGTGGGTGAGTGGGTCTTTGCCATCGGTTCGCCCTTTGGCTTTGATCACACCGTGACAGCCGGTATCGTCAGCGCGCTGGGCCGCTCTCTGCCGACAGAAAACTATGTGCCGTTCATTCAGACCGATGTCGCCATCAATCCCGGTAATTCCGGCGGTCCGCTGTTCAACATGGATGGCGAGGTCGTGGGTATCAACTCCCAGATTTATACCCGGTCCGGTGGTTTCATGGGTGTGTCCTTCTCGATTCCCATCGACAATGCCATCAATGTCTTCCACCAGATTCGCGACAAGGGAACCGTCTCCCGGGGCTGGCTGGGTGTCCTGATCCAGGAGGTCAATCGCGATCTGGCCGAGTCGTTCGGTTTGAAGCGGCCTCGTGGTGCGCTGGTTGCAGAGGTGATGGATGGATCTCCGGCACAGAAGGCCGGTCTGCAGTCCGGGGACATCGTGCTCTCCTACGATGGTGAAGACATCCAGTTTTCTTCGGATCTCCCGCCAATGGTTGGCCGGACGCCCGTCGGGGACACCGCCAAACTGAAAATTCTCCGTGGCGGCGAAGAGAAGACCCTGGAGGTGACCATCGGTCAGTTGCCGTCCCAGGACGAAGATCAGGGGCAGGCCGCGCCGGATACCAATAACGGTTCTTCGTCTGCACCACTGGGTTTGTCCGTTGAACCGCTGCCATCGGATATGGCCGATTCGCTCGGGCTCAAAGGCGGGGTTGTGGTAACCGGTATCAGCCGGGGACCCGCGTTCAATGCCGGTATCCGCCCCCGGGATGTGATTACTGAAATCAATAGACAGAAAATCACGTCCGTGAAGGATTTCGAGGACGTGGTTTCATCCCTGCCGAAAGGCAAGGCTGTCTCCGCCAGGGTGGTCAGACAGGGGCGGGCGCTCTACCTTGTGATCAAGCCCTGATCTGATCCGGAAACGAAAGGAATCGTTCCACCGAAGCCCCCTGACGTGCGCAGACACGTCAGGGGGCTTTTGCTATACTTTCCCGACGTTGAGTGATACGGCCACGGACTGGACCCAATCGAATGATGGACAAGAAGGATCTTTCCCTCCGCGAACTCCTGAAGTTTCGCAACGGCTGGCTGGCCTGGCTGATTTTCGCGGTCTCGGTCGCTGCCACCGTGATTCTCTGGCAAGTCTCGATTCGTTTGGTAGAGGACCGCACCGAAGCCCGCTTCCGTTCTCAATCCCTGCAACTGAAAACCGCCATCGAGGAGCGCTTGCTCAACTACGAGCAGGTCCTGGCGGGCAGTGCCGGCCTGTTTTCTGTTGCCGGCGAGGTGTCCCGGGACGAATGGCGGCAGTATGTCGACAAGGTCGACATCAATCGTTACTACCCCGGCATTCAGGGCATCGGATTCGTAAAGCGGATCGGTGTCCGGCAAATGGCGGATCACATTGCTTCGGTCCGGGCCGAGGGCATTCACAACTATCTGGTCAATCCGCTGGGTATCGGGCCTTACTATTACCCCATCGTCTATCTTGAGCCCGGTACCGACCGCAATCGACGGGCGTTGGGCTACGATGCGTTCAGCGATCCGGTACATCGCCGGGCCATGGAGCACGCCAGGGATGAAGCCGTGCCCACGGTCACCGGCAAGGTCGTGCTGGTACAGGAAGAGGTGGACGAGGACCAGGCCAGCTTCCTGATGTACTACCCGGTCTATCAGGGCGGAGTGGTACCGGAAATTCGTGCCGAGCGCAGGATGATGCTCGCCGGATACGTGTTCAGCGCGTTCCGGATGAATAATCTGATTGATGGCATTGTGGGGCTTATTGCGCCGTTTCTGGATGTCCGCATCTACGATGAAGGTGCCGTGAACCGGGACAACCTGATGTATGGTTCGAATCTGGGATCGCTGGACAACGATTTCAGTTTCGACATGAGTCAGACCATCTCTCACGGCGGTCGTGACTGGCTGCTCCAGACCCGGTCCACTCCGGCTTTTGACTATCTCGCCTCCGATCCAAGGCCCCCCATCGTCCTGGGCAGTGGCCTGCTGGTCAGTGTGCTGTTGTTCCTGTTTGTCCTCGCCATGATTCGATCCCGTCTGATGGCCCAGATTACGGCGGGCCATTACCGGGCAATTACAGAAGGTGCCGCCAACGTGACGTTGGTGATGAATCGGGCCGGCAAGGCGCTTTATGCGAGTCCCTCAAGCTACGACATTCTGGGGTTCGACCCGGACAAGGTGTCTCAGCTCGACTTTCAACAGCTGGTGCATGGCGATGACTGGCCGGCCCTCGAAAGTGGCTTCAGGGATGCGGTCGGCTCACCTGGCAAGCAAATGCCCATGATTCGTGCGCGGATTCGGGACGCCGAAGGTCAGTGGCGCGATATGGAAGGCACCTTTACCGCAATGCTGTCGGTCCCGGGCGTAAACGGGGTTGTCCTCAGCCTTCGGGATCTGACCCAGCTCAAGGCCGCCCAGTCCGAACTGCATCGTCTTGCCTTTTACGATCCGTTGACCGGTCTGGCCAACCGCCAGCTGTTCCGTGACCGTCTCAATCACGTCGTTCGTCGGGCCCGACGCAGTGGCGAATCGGCGGCCCTGATGTTTCTGGATCTTGACGGCTTCAAACGGATCAACGACACCCTGGGGCACGATGCCGGAGACGCACTGCTGAGACAGGTTGCCCAGTGGCTGGAAGGGTGTGTGCGTGAAGAGGATTCGGTGGCCCGGCTGGGGGGCGATGAATTCGTGGTCCTGCTGTCGCGGATCAGTGGGCCCGACGCTGCTGGCAAGGTTGCGGAAACCATTCTGAATCGTCTTTGTCAGCGGATTCGGCTGAACGACCACGAAGTCGGCGTGACAGTCAGCATCGGCATTACCATGGTGCCTCACGACAGTGAGGACTCTGGCGCCCTGATGAAATATGCGGACCTTGCCATGTATCGCGCCAAGGAAGTGGGCCGAAACACCTACCAGTTCTTCACGCCGGCCATGAACATCAAGGCCGCCCGTCGCCTTTTGCAGCAGGAAGAGCTGTCTACCGCGTTGGCCGATGACCGGTTCGTCCTTCACTACCAGCCCAAGATCGATCTCTCCACCGAGCGGGTGATTGGCGTCGAGGCGTTCCTGCGATGGCATCATCCCGAAAAGGGGCTGGTCTCTGCCCAGCAGTTCATTGGTCTTGCCGAAGAAACGGGGCTGATTGTGCGCCTTGGCGAGGTGGCTCTCCGGCAGGCCTGTATTCAGGTCCAGGCCCTGGAGCGGGCCGGCTTTGAGTCCCTGAAAATGGCTGTTAACCTGTCTGTTCGGCAGCTGATCGATCCGGGATTTCTGGATATGATCCGGCAGGTCATCACCGAAACCGGTGTCTCTCCGGAACGGCTGGAACTGGAAATGCCGGCCGAACTCCTGAACGAAGATCCCAGGATGCTCCGGGAACTTCTGGTTTCCCTGAACGATCTGGGCGTCTGTCTGATCCTCGATGACTTCGGGACCGGCGCCTGTTCCCTGGTGGCTTTGCAACAGTTGCCACTGGACGTGATCAAGATTGATCATGGCTTTATCCGGGACATTCCCTACAACGTCAGTGCGACCGACGTGGCCTCCGCGGTGATTGCCCTGGCCCGGAAACTTCACCTGACCGTGGTGGCGGAAGGAGTCGAAACTCCCCAGCAGCTCCATTTCCTGAAATCCGCCGGTTGCGCCCAGTGTCAGGGCAATCTGTTCAGCTACCCGTTGGATGAGGATGCGCTGATCGGCTTCCTGATTCGTCAGTATGAGCGACCGCTGATCTCCTGATCATGGCAATGGCGGTCGGTAACCGGTAAAATCACGCCGTTCCCGGATCCCGGTAGCGGCCCCTCCGGGCTCAATCCTTCGTCAATTTATGAGTAATCATCGTCTGTGACTGAACTGAGCCGAATCCGTAACTTTTCCATTATTGCCCACATCGACCATGGTAAATCCACGCTGGCAGATCGATTCATTCAGCTCTGCGGCGGACTTACCGATCGGGAGATGGCCGAGCAGGTCCTGGATTCCATGGACCTCGAGCGGGAACGCGGGATTACCATCAAGGCCCAGAGCGTCACGCTCAATTACAAGGCCCGGGATGGTGAAGTTTACAAACTGAACTTCATCGATACTCCCGGTCACGTCGATTTTTCCTACGAGGTATCGCGCTCGCTGTATGCCTGCGAGGGCGCTCTCCTTGTGGTTGATGCCGGGCAGGGCGTTGAAGCCCAGTCGGTCGCCAACTGCTACACCGCCATCGAACAGGGGCTGGAGGTGGTTCCTGTCCTGAACAAGATGGACCTGCCGCAGGCGGAGCCTGATCGGGTAGCGGCGGAAATCGAGGACATCATCGGGATCGAGGCATCGGATGCCGTCCGCTGCAGCGCCAAGAGTGGTATGGGGGTCGAGGATGTTCTCGAGGATCTGATCCGCAAGATTCCGCCGCCCAAGGGAGACCGCAGCGCTCCGTTGCAGGCGCTGATCATCGACTCCTGGTTCGACAACTATCTTGGCGTCGTATCGCTGGTGCGAGTGATGGAAGGAACGCTTCGCAAAGGTGACAAGATCGTCATGAAGTCGACCGGCAAGGTATGGAACGCTGACAAGGTCGGGATCTTCAACCCCAAGCCGAAAGACACCGATGTTCTCGAGTCGGGTGATGTCGGGTTTGTGGTGGCCGGTATCAAGGACATCCACGGCGCACCGGTGGGCGACACCATTGTGCACCAGAAGTTTGCCGAACAGACACCGATGCTGCCGGGGTTCAAGAAAGTGAAACCGCAGGTCTATGCCGGTCTGTTCCCGGTGAGCGCCGATGACTATGACGATTTCCGGGATGCCCTTGAGAAGCTGACGCTGAATGATGCGTCGCTGTTCTTTGAGCCGGAGAATTCCGACGCCCTTGGTTTCGGTTTCCGGTGCGGTTTCCTGGGCATGTTGCATATGGAGATCATCCAGGAGCGTCTGGAGCGAGAGTACGACCTGGACCTGATCACCACAGCACCGACGGTAATCTACGAGGTGGTGACCAAACAGGGTGAGACCCTGTCGGTGGACAACCCGTCGAGGCTTCCGGATATTGGGTCCATCGAGGAGATGCGCGAGCCCATTGTGGAAGCGAACATTCTGGTGCCCCAGGAACATCTTGGTAACGTGATTGCCCTGTGCGAAGAGAAGCGTGGCGTGCAGAAAAACATGCACTTCATGTCCACCCAGGTTCAGCTCACCTACGAGTTGCCGATGGCCGAAGTGGTGATGGATTTCTTCGATCGGGTCAAATCCGCGAGCCGCGGTTTTGCGTCACTGGACTACCATTTCGTGCGTTTCCAGCCGGCGAACCTGGTACGGCTGGACGTGTTGATCAATGGTGACAGGGTCGATGCCCTGGCGCTGATCGTTCATAAGGAACAGGCGCACTACAAGGGTCGCCAGCTGATCGACAAGATGAAAGAGCTGATTCCCCGGCAAATGTTCGATATCGCGATTCAGGCCGCGATTGGTAATCAGGTTGTGGCCCGGGTCACCGTGAAGGCGCTTCGCAAGAACGTCACGGCAAAGTGTTACGGCGGCGATGTCAGCCGTAAGAAAAAACTCCTGCAGAAGCAGAAGGAAGGTAAAAAGCGCATGAAGCAGCTCGGAAATGTCGAAGTGCCTCAGGAAGCGTTTCTTGCCGTGTTACAAGTTGATAAATAACAGAAGGCTTCCGGATGGATATTGATTTTCCCCTGGTTCTGGTAGTTCTGACCTTTGCGACAGGTCTGATATGGCTGGCGGACAGGCTGTTCCTCCGGGAGCGTCGACTGGCAGCGGCAAGGGCGGAAAGCGGCCAGACTGCCAATGTGTCTGCCGATACGGCGGGCGCCGAGGAGGTAGAGGAACCGAAGGAACCCTACCTGGTCGATCTCAGCCGCTCCTTTTTCCCGGTATTGCTGATCGTGTTGGTGCTGCGCTCATTCCTGGTGGAGCCTTTCCAGATTCCGTCAGGCTCCATGTTGCCGACGCTGGAGGTGGGTGATTTCATCCTGGTCAACAAATACGCGTATGGCCTTCGTTTGCCGGTTATCGGCACCAAGATCATCCCGGTGGGTGAGCCCCAGCGCGGCGATATCATGGTCTTCCATTACCCCAAAGATGGCGAAACCAACTACATCAAGCGGGTGATTGGTCTTCCAGGAGATCATATCCGGTACAAGGACAAGCAGTTGTACATTAACGGGAAAAAGATCGAGCACACCTCCGTGGCGAGGTTGCCGCCGGTGGAGCTGTTGCGGGAGGATCTTGACGGTGTCGAACACGATATCTTCCACAGCCTGGGATGGACTGGCGACCGGGGTGAGGGTGAGTGGACGGTTCCCGAAGGCCAGTATTTCATGATGGGCGACAACCGTGACAACAGTAACGACAGTCGATACTGGGGATTCGTCCCGGAAGACATGATTGTTGGTAAGGCCTTTGCCATCTGGATGCACTGGAAATCATTCACCACGCTGCCATCCTTTGATCGAGTGGGCGGCATCGAGTAACTCGGACTATCCTGGAGTTAAATGATAATGACGAAAAACAATCTCTCCGCACTGGGGCGTCAGGGCGGTGCCTCGGCAATCACGGTTCTGGTTATGGTGCTGTTCTTTGGCAGCCTTCTGACCCTCGTAATCAAGCTCGGCCCGGTGTATCTGGACGACCTGACCATTCAGGAAGCTCTGGAAAGCCTCGACGGTACCGAGGGGCTGTCGAACATGGGGCCGGCACAGGTCAGAACCCTGATCAACAAGCGCCTGAGCGTGAACAGTATTCGGGGATTCGACGCCAAACAGATCTCGGTTGAGAAGAATGGAGAGTTTGTCGTTATCAAGGTCGATTACGAAGTCCGGAACAACATATTCAGCAACGTGGATACCGTGGTCCACTTCAAACACGAATACGAGATGAAGGGCAAGTGAGTTCTCAACCCGATCTGGATCAATTACAGCGGCGTATCGGTTACCAGTTCAAATCACCGGAACGCCTGCTGCTGGCACTGACCCACCGGAGTTTCGGCAACCAGAATAACGAGCGACTGGAGTTTCTGGGAGACTCCATCGTCAACATGGTGATTGCCGAGTACCTCTACCTGAACTTCGAGAAGGCACGGGAAGGCCAGCTCAGCCGGCTGAGGGCCCGTATGGTCAAAGGGGTGACGCTGGCGGAAATCGGACGGGAGTTCGATCTCGGACGGTACCTGCGGCTGGGATCGGGAGAACTCAAAAGCGGCGGCTTCCGGCGAGAGTCGATTCTGGCCGATGCCGTGGAGTCGATCATCGGTGCCATCTATCTCGACAGTGATTTCCACACCTGCCGTGCTCAGGTCCTGCGCTGGTTTGAACAACGTCTGAAGAACCTGGATTTACAGGATACCCAGAAAGATCCGAAAACCCGGCTTCAGGAATACCTTCAGTCCCGACAATTTCCCCTGCCGCGCTACGATGTGATCTCCGTAGACGGTGAGGCCCACAATCAAACATTCCATGTTTCCTGCGCGTTACCGTCCCTGGATCGCAAGACCACCGGTACCGGAAGCAGTCGTCGTATTGCCGAACAGCAGGCGGCACGCAATGCGCTCAAGGAACTGGGTGTGGAGAATTCCTGATGAATGACATTACCCGCCCGGAAAACCCGGACAGTCGATGCGGCTTCGTTGCGATTGTCGGTCGCCCGAATGTGGGCAAGTCGACGTTGCTCAACCACATCCTTGGCCAGAAGCTCAGCATTACCTCGAGGAAGCCCCAGACAACCCGCCATCAGGTTCTGGGCATCAAGACCGACGGTCCGGTCCAGGCGATCTATGTGGATACGCCGGGGATGCATGAGGATGAACCACGGGCGCTGAACCGCTACATGAACAAGGCGGCGTCTTCGGCGCTGATTGACGTCGATGTGGTGGTTTTTGTGGTCGACCAGATGGCCTGGACCACCGCCGATGAACTGGTTCTGGATAAACTTTCCCGCCTTAAGTGTCCGGTGATCCTGGCGGTGAACAAGGTCGACAAGATCGATAACCGGGATGCGCTTCTGCCGCATCTCGATATGCTCTCGAAGAAGCGGGACTTTGCCGAGATCATTCCTCTGTCGGCACTCCGGGAAACCAATCTGGAACCGCTGGAACAGGCCGTCGGGCGTTATCTGCCGCAGAGCGTTCACTTTTATCCGGACGATCAGATCACCGATCGCAGCGAGCGGTTCATGGCTTCCGAAATTGTCCGGGAAAAGATCACCCGACAACTGGGCGCAGAGCTGCCGTATTCGGTCGCGGTTGAAATCGAGGAGTTCAAGCAGGAAGGCAAGACGCTGCATATCTCGGCGCTGATTCTGGTTGAACGGGAAGGCCAGAAGAAAATCATTATCGGCGACAAGGGCGAGCGCATGCGGCGGATAGGCCAGGAAGCCCGGACCGATATGGAGCGCCTGTTCGATAACAAGGTCATGCTCAAGCTCTGGGTCAAGGTCAAACGGGGTTGGGCCGATAGTGATCGAGCGCTCAAGAGCCTTGGTATGAGTGATTTCTGAGGCGTGACCATGAGGGAGCCTGAACAGCAGGAGCCCGCCTACGTCCTCCATCGCCGCGCCTGGCGGGAAACCAGCCTTCTGGTGGATGTTTTCACCCTGAATCGGGGCCGCATGACACTGATTGCCCGCGGCGCGAACAGTGCCAAAAGCCCGCTGAAGGCGCAGCTTCAACCGTTTCAGCCACTGCTGGTGGACTGGACCGGCCGGGGAGATCTGAAAACCCTGACCCAGGTTGACGTTCGCCCGGGCCCCGAGCTCCGGCGGACCCAGGCTCTATACAGCGGCCTTTACCTGAACGAACTCCTGCAGAAAGTCCTGCCGCCGGCAGATCCGCACCCCGCGTTGTTTGCCGCGTATATCGATGCAATTGCCCGTTTGTCAGACGGCGGAGCCATCGAGCCCGTCCTCAGGGAGTTCGAGCAAACCTTTGCCAGTGCGCTTGGCTATGATTTTGCCTGGGATCAGACGACGGACACCCGTGCACCGGTCGAGCCTGGCAAAACCTATTGTTATGATCCGGAACAGGGTATTGTCTGCGAGCCCTGTTCCACCGTCCGGTTGCAAGGCCTTCCCGGCGAGACATTGCTCGCCATTGGGGCAGGTGACCTTGAGACACCGGAGGCCCGGCGAGTGGCCAAAAAGGTCATGCGGGTTCTGATGGACTACCTGCTTCAGGGCAAACCGCTGAACAGTCGGGCCCTATTCATGCATCTTCGGGGAGAAAACCATGAATCCTAGAGTACTGCTTGGGGTCAATATTGACCATGTCGCCACCCTTCGCCAGGCGCGCGGAACCCGTTACCCGGATCCGGTGCAGGCCGCCATCCTGGCAGAAGAAGCGGGTGCTGACGGCATCACGATTCATCCCCGGGAAGACCGGCGCCATATTCAGGATCGGGATGTGCTGCTGCTGAGAGAAGTCCTGCAGACCAAGATGAATCTGGAAATGGCGGTTACCGACGCCATGCTGGCTTTTGCCGAGCAGGTTCGTCCCGAGTGCGTGTGCCTGGTACCGGAAAAACGGGAAGAGCTCACGACCGAAGGCGGACTCGATGTCGACGGTCAGGAAACGCGGATTGCCAAGGCCTGTGAACGACTGAGAGCGATCGGGGCGGAGGTATCCCTGTTCATTGATCCGGATCCGGTCCAGATTGATGCGGCGGTGCGTTGTGGGGCGCCGGTGGTTGAATTGCATACTGGCGAGTATGCCGAAGCGAGAACCCCGGAGCAGGAAGACGCTGCCTTCGATACGTTGCTCAAGGCCGTGGCACATGCCCGGAAGAAAGGGCTGGTGGTCAATGCCGGGCATGGATTGCATTATCACAACACCGAACGCGTTGCGGCCATCGAAGGCATCAACGAACTGAATATCGGCCATGCCATTATTGCGCGTGCCGTCTTCACGGGGTTGAAGGAGGCTGTGTCCGATATGAAAGCGATTCTGGAGCGGGCGCGACGCTGACGTCCCCAGGTCCGCCTCAGGAGGTGGTTTCCTCCGGGTGCGGTTGCCCACGGAAGAGCTGTTGCCAGTCGGTCTGTTCGCTCCAGATCTGCAGGCGCTCGATGGCAGAGACGAGCTGGTTCTTGTGGGCCTCAATGTCAGCCGAGCCGCGTTTCAGTGCGGTTTCCAGCTGATTGGCCGCGCCCCTGAGCTCGGGTACGCCACAGTACCGGGTGGCGCCGTGGAGTTTGTGAACACACTCCAGGAGTTCCTCCATCTGCTTGTCGTCCCAGAGCGCCTCGATCCTCTCCAGATCGGTAGGGAGCTGCTCCAGCAACATGCTGAACAGCTCTTCGGCAAGATCGGTTTTTCCCGCCGCTAGCTGAATACTTTCTTCAACACTGACGCAATCCTTTTGCATCTTTCGGGTAGACGGACGTAAAACCCGCCTGGTATCCCTGACCTCGGCAATCCGCTCTCCGGCCCCGGTTTCTCCCGGCTCGTAGCCGGTATATTCTCGGATGATTGCCGTCAGTTGACTGCTGCTGATCGGTTTTGCCATGTAGCCGTCAAAACCCTGCTGGGCCAGCCGGTCCTGCTCGTCGGCAAGAGCGTGAGCAGTCAGGGCGATAATGTGGGTCCGGTGGTTGCCGGAGTCCAGCTCGCGGATACGGGCAGTCGTCTCTACGCCATCCATGCCAGGCATCTGAAGATCCATGAAAACCAGGTCAAAGGGAGCCTGGCGGGCTTTGCTCAGGGCCTCGAAGCCGTTGCAGGCGCCTTCCGCATCAATCTGGTAGTCACGCAGAAGTGTCATGATCAGCTTGAGATTGGCCTCGTTGTCGTCGACCGCCAGAACTCTCGGAACATTGTGTCGGAGCGCCTGGATGGTCGAGGGTTCCGGTCTGCCTGCAGCGCGTCCGCCCGCGTGAATGCCGTGGACGAGGAGCAGTAGCTCGTCGTAAAGAGGGGCACGGCAGACCGGCTTGGTCAGGTGACCACTGGCCTGGCCGGACATTGTTGCATCGTGGGTTTCCAGTGTGGGTGTGAGCAACAGGGTTCGGCAGTCCCGGTCGACTTCCAGGGTTCGGATAAGGTTTCCGTATTGGCTGGAGCTGAGCAGGTGGCGTGTGATGCCGATGATTGCAACGGCGTAGCCAGCCTGGCTTTTCTGGGCCTCTTCAATCTGCTCCTGCATGGTCGCCGGCGAGGAGGCCCGGTCGACTTCCATGCCCCAGTCCCGCAGCATGTGTTCTACGGCCAGCCCCGTTGTTTTCTGTTGCTCAAGGTAAATGACCCGTTCACCCCGGAGCGCATCCCGTGGCGTAACGGCCTCGTTACTGGTCGACAGCTCGGAGTTGAGTGTGAACCAGAACGTGGACCCTTTGCCCAGTTCGCTTTCAAGGCCAATCTTGCCACCCATTTCCTCGACCAGTCGCTTGGAAATCGCCAGTCCAAGCCCGGTTCCACCATACTGTCGGGCCGTCGAGGCATCCGCCTGGCTGAAGGCGTTGAACAGGGATTGCTGCTGCGCCCGTGACAGGCCGACACCGGAATCGGTGATGCTGATGCGAAGGGTGACGTGATTGTTCTCGGTGTCCTCCTCCTCGAGACTGACGCGCAGGACAACCTCGCCGGTCTGGGTAAATTTGATGGCATTGTTGACCAGATTGGTGATCACCTGCTTGACCCTGAGAGGGTCGCCCATCACGTTGTCGGGGACATCGTTGTAAACCAGAGGGGCCAGGTCCAGATTCTTGGCATGTGCCGCTGGTGCCAGCATCACCATGACTTCCTCGATGATATCGCGGAGCTGGAATGGCACCCGGTCGAGAATGAGTTTGCCGGCCTCGATCTTGGAGAAATCGAGAATGTCGTTGATGATCGTCAGGAGAATCTCCGACGATTTCCGGATGGTGTTCAGGTGATCACGCTGCTGCCTTGGCAGCGGGCTCTTCAGGAGCAGTTCGGTGAAGCCGATGATGCCGTTGAGAGGTGTGCGGATTTCATGGGACATATTGGCCAGGAACTCAGACTTGATCCGGCTTGCCTCCAGTGCCTCTTTGCGCGCGAAATCCAGCTCGATATTCTGGATCTCGATGGTTTCCAGCGTTTCACGCAGGTCTTCCGTGGCCTGATCAATGTTCTGCTGCATCTCGGCCTGGGCTTTGCTCAGCTCGGAGGCCATGTCGTTCAGGCCCGATTCCAGCTGCTCGAATTCAGGCCCGGCGCCCGTATAGACCCGGGTATCGAGTTTGCCTTCCTTGAGTTTCGCCACCGCTTCGTTGAGTTCGAAGACGGGATCGGTGAATGCCCGGCTCAGGCGCAACGCGATGGCGAGACTGACCAGAACGCCGCCAAGCACGAGCAGCAGCGATATCAGCATCGCCTTGTAGGTCTCCTTTTCCGTCCGGACATGGGACATTTCCACGGAGACCCAGCCCAGGGGATCTTTCTGATTGGCCATGGACTGGCGGATATCCGGGTCCAGCATGGTTTCGATCATGAGATCCTGCAGGTAGACCGGGGTGATGAAGCGGGTGCTGGTGCCGTCGGTGATCCGGGTGGCCTTGCCCGAAGGCAGGTCAGCGCCATCGGGAGACTCGGAGCTGCCGGGGCCGGTATGCAGGAGGCGTTTGTTGTCGCTGCCGTAAAAGGTAATAGAGCGAACATCCTGCTCTTCCAGCAGGGCGTTGGAGAGACTGCTGAGCAGGCCGCGGTTCGCAGTGAACAGGCCATATTCCGAGGCTGAGGCCAGCTGACGGGACAGCGACTCACCGCGATCACGGAGCAGGTGTTCAATATTGTTGACCCAGCTGTAGGTGAAGAACAGACCGAGCACGACGGTTGTCAGAAGGGTGGGGACCAGGGTCACCACCAGAACTTTCTTGCGAATGCCCCAGCGCCGCATACCATTTTCCTGAAAATTGCCTGGCCCGCGACTGATCGCGGGAAAACTTCCCTGTCAGAATAGTTGATCCGGAACGCGTCGGCTGTGGTACCTGTCCCAGCGGGTCCGGAAATTTCAGCGTTTATAGCCCGCGGTCATGGATATAGCGAGAAGCCGTATTGGGATGACAGGACCATAACGCGTATGATTCGGACCCAAAAGTGTACCACAGGGTTTTGTTATGAATTTTCCCACCATTGAAGATTATGTTGGTCATACGCCGCTGGTCCGCCTGCAACGCCTGCCGGGAAACACCAGCAATGTGATTCTGGCCAAGCTGGAAGGCAACAACCCGGCGGGGTCGGTCAAGGATCGCCCTGCCATCAGCATGATCCAGGAAGCGGAAAAGCGTGGGGATATCAAACCGGGCGACACCCTGATTGAGGCGACCAGCGGCAATACCGGTATTGCACTGGCGATGGCCGCTGCCATCAAGGGGTATCGGATGGTCCTGATCATGCCGGAAAACATGAGTGAGGAACGTCGGGCCTCGATGCGCGCCTACGGTGCAGAAATCGTCACTGTGACCCGGGAAGAAGGCATGGAAGCGGCGCGGGACCTCGCTCAGACGATGGAGGCCGAGGGCAAGGGCAAGGTTCTGGACCAGTTCAGCAACCCGGATAACCCGTTGGCCCATTACCGGACGACTGGCCCGGAGATCTGGGAGCAAACCGATGGGCGTGTGACCCACTTTGTCAGTTCCATGGGGACGACCGGCACGATCATGGGTGTTTCCCGGTACCTGAAGGAACGCAATCCCGACATCCGGATCATAGGTCTTCAACCGAAAGAGGGCGCCTCGATTCCGGGTATCCGTCGGTGGCCTGAGGCCTATCTGCCGAAGATTTTCGATGCCACTCGTGTGGATCAGGTGCTCGATATTGGCCAGGAAGAGGCCGAGGACACCATGCGGGCGCTGGCCGCTCGCGAAGGCATTTTTTGTGGCGTGTCTTCCGGTGGGTCCATTGCAGCGGCACTGAAACTGTCCGAACAGGTTGAAAACGCAGTGATCGTGGCCATTATTTGTGATCGCGGCGACCGCTATCTGTCCACCGGTGTATTTCCCGGCGCCTGAATCCCGTCATCGAGAGATTGCAGTATGAGTAGAAGACGCAGGAAGGTCCTGCCGAAAGAGCCCGTTCGTTGTGTCATTGAGACCCTGAGCCACGATGGACGCGGTATCGCCCGTAGTGACGGCAAGACCCAGTTCGTGGACGGCGCTCTGCCCGGTGAGACGGTCATGGCGAAAATGGTGTCCACCCGTAGCCGGTTCGACGAGCTTCGTGCGCTGGAGGTGCTGGAATCTGCACCGGAACGGCAAACGCCGCCCTGTGAATTTGCGGATCTGTGCGGTGGCTGCAGTCTGCAACACATGAGCGCAGACGCCCAGATAGGGTTCAAGGAAAATACCCTGAGAGAGCATTTTGCCCATTTCGGGGGCATTGAACCCGAAGAGTGGGTGCCACCGATGCGTTCGGAAGCCAGTGTCGGTTATCGCCGCAAGGCCCGGCTGGGCGTTCGTTACGTCAAGGCTCGCGAGTCGGTACTGGTCGGGTTCCGTGAAAAGCGTAACAGTTTCCTGACGGACATCGATCACTGCGTGGTGATGGATCCCCGGATCGGGGAACGAATACTGCCACTGCGGGAACTCCTCCACGGCATGGATGCGTTCGATCGTATCGCCCAGGTAGAAGTGGCTTGCGGGGATGACGTCGCCGCCATGGTGTTCCGGAACATGGATGATCTCAGTGATCGGGATCGCCAGGCCCTGATCGACTTTGGCAAGGCCCACGAATTGCATATCTACCTGCAGCCGAAAGGGCCGGATACCGTTCACCGGATCTGGCCGGAGTCATCAGGTCCTTCGGATGAGCGCCTGCACTATCGGCTGGAAGAATTCGACCTCACCATGGCATTTCATCCGATGGACTTTACCCAGGTCAATGCGGGAATCAATCGCAGCATGGTACACCGGGCCGTGGAATGGCTGGATGTTCAGCCCGGGGAAAGAGTGCTGGATCTGTTTTGCGGCCTGGGTAATTTCACGCTGCCCCTGGCGCGCTGCAGTGCCCAGGTGGTCGGAGTGGAAGGCGATGACGCCATGGTTGTCCGGGGCCGGGAAAACGCGCGTGCAAATGGTCTGGAGAATGTGACTTTCCATGGTGCAGATCTCCATGGCGATTTTACCGGGCAGAGCTGGGCGCGTGAGGGTTTTGACAAGGTGTTGATTGATCCGCCCCGATCCGGTGCGGAACAGATCTGTGAGCATCTGACGGCCTTCGGGGCCAGCCGGATTGTCTATGTGTCCTGCAACCCGGCGACCCTGGCGCGGGATGCGGGTGTACTGGTGCGCAATGGTTATCGTCTGGTACGCGCCGGTGTGATGGACATGTTCCCTCATACCACGCATGTAGAGTCCATTGCCCTGTTTGAGCGGATCGAGCGCTGAACGGGGATCGGCGCGGCCAGGGATGGTCGCGGTAAAGAACGGGAACCAGAAGACCGCTATGGTAAAAGTTCGCGAAGATTATGCTGTAACCGGGGACGGCGAGGTCGACATCGAAAAGTGTGTCAGCCATATCGCCTCCCAAACCCATCTTGAAGACATTGATCAATTTCGCCGGGCCTGCGAAAAGGCTGCCGAGATTGATCTCCAGGCGTTCCGGGAGGACCGCCTGTGGGCCCCCGGTTCTAGCAGTTTCCGGATTGGTCTGGAAATGGCCCAGGTACTGGCCGAGCTGCATCTGGATCAGGCCAGTCTGGTGGCTGCGATGCTCTATCGAGCCGTCCGGGAAGAGCGTGTCCCTCTGGAAGACATCCGCAAGGAATTCGGCGATGAGGTCGCGGGCCTGATCAATGGTGTCCAGCAGATGGCTGCGATCTCGTCTATCCATCACCCGCTCAAGGGCAATGTACTGGGTCAGAGTGAGGGCCAGCTGGATAACGTCCGCAAGATGCTGGTGACCATGATCGACGACGTTCGCGTAGCCCTGATCAAGCTGGCAGAACGGACCTGCGCTATCCGGGCGGTCAAGAACGCGCCGGAAGAGAAGCGCATGAGGGTGGCCCGGGAAGTCTTCGATATCTATGCACCGCTTGCCCACCGGTTGGGAATCGGGCATATCAAGTGGGAACTCGAGGATCTGTCGTTCCGCTACCTGCACGAATCCGCCTACAAGAAAATCGCCAAGCTGCTGGATGAAAAGCGCCTCGACCGCGAAGGCTATATCAAACGTGTGATCGATACGCTCCAGAAGGAGTTGTCCGAAGCGGGCATTGCTGGTGATCTTTCCGGCCGGGCGAAGCATATCTACAGCATCTGGCGGAAAATGCGGCGGAAAGGCATCGACTTCTCACAGGTCTACGATGTCAGGGCGGTCCGCATTCTGGTACCGGAGGTCAGGGACTGCTATGCCGCATTGGGGATTGTCCACACGCTCTGGCGTCATATTCCCAACGAGTTTGATGATTACATCGCCAACCCCAAGGAAAACGGTTACCAGTCCCTTCATACTGCCGTGATCGGGCCGGAAGGCAAGGTCATGGAAGTCCAGATCCGTACCCACAAGATGCATGAGGAAGCGGAGCTGGGTGTGTGTGCCCACTGGTTGTACAAGGGAACCGACAAGCACAACAAATCGACCGGTTACGATGCCAAGATCAACTGGCTTCGCCAGGTGCTGGACTGGCAGGAAGAGCTGGGAGATTTGTCCGGGCTGGCAGACCATCTCAAATCCGACGTGGCCTCTGACCGGGTCTACGTCTTCACGCCGGAAGGGCATGTCGTAGACCTGCCTCAGGGCGCTACCCCGGTGGATTTCGCCTATCGGGTACACACTGAAATTGGGCATGCCTGCCGGGGCGCGCGGGTCAACAGCCGCATTGTGCCGCTGACGTATCCCCTGAAGACTGGCGACCAGGTATTTATCCTCACGTCCAACAATCAGGCACCCAGCCGTGACTGGCTGAATCCGAGCCTGGGCTACATACAGACGTCGCGGGCCCGGGCCAAGGTCACCCACTGGTTCAAGCAACAGGACCGCGGCCGGAACGTCATCGATGGCCGGGCGATTCTCGAGGACGAGTTCAGGCGGTTGTCGTTGTACGAGGTGGACCTGGAAGAGCTGGCCCGCCGGGTCAATTACCACGGTTCGGAAGACATGTTTGCGGCAGTTGGTGCAGGAGACCTGCGCCCGACCCACGTCGCCAATGTGGCCCAGCAGATGCTGGAACCGAAGACCGAACAGCTCGACCTGAAACTGACCAGCCATCGCAAGAAACCCTACGACACCGAGTCGGATATCCAGATACTCGGGGTGGGCAAGCTCAAGACCCAGGTCGCGAAGTGCTGCAAGCCTCTGCCGGGGGATCCCATTGGCGGTTACATTACTGTCGGCCGCGGTGTCACCGTGCACCGGTTGGATTGCCTGACGTTTCTGAATCTTCGCGAGTTCGAACCGAACCGTATCATCGAGGTGAGCTGGGGCGGCGCGCCTGCGGCCGTCTATCCCGTGGACATCGAAATCGAGGCGTATGACCGCTCCGGGCTTCTGCGGGATATCACGCAGGTTCTATCCGCGTCGAAAAGCGATGTCCTTTCCCTCAACACGCTCAGTAATCGGAATGAGAACACGGCGACCATGAATGTCACCGTGGAAATTTCCAGCCTGGAGCAGCTCGCCCGGTTGCTGGCACAGATCCGGAATCTGCCGAATATCATTGACGTGAGGCGCAAACGCGGATGAGTTACTCGATCGACGACCTGAAGGTTCTGATGGCCCGCCTTCGCGAGCCGGAGAGCGGCTGCCCCTGGGATACGAAGCAGACCTACGCCACCATTGTGCCCCATACGATCGAGGAGGCCTACGAGGTTGCCGATGCCATTGACCGAGAGGACTATCCACACCTGAAGGACGAACTGGGTGACCTGCTGTTCCAGGTCATCTTCTATTCGCAGATGGGTCGTGAGGATGGCCATTTTGATTTTGACGGGGTGGTCGATCATCTGGTTCGGAAGCTGATCCGCCGGCATCCTCACGTCTTCCCGGAGGGCACTCTGGACAGTCGTATTGATCCGGACAACCGGCCTGATGAAGCCTGGATCAAGGAGAGCTGGGAACGCATCAAGGCCGAGGAGCGGGCTGAGAAAGAGCAGGGCGACAGTGGCCAGCGAGCCGAACGGCCCGCGAGCCGCCTCGATGGTATTGCACGCACCCTGCCTGCCATGGCCCGCGCTGAAAAACTGCAGCGACGGGCGGCCCTCCATGGTTTTGACTGGCCGGATATCGCGCCGGTGTTCGACAAACTCCACGAGGAAATCGACGAATTGAAAGAGGCCTGGCAGGCCGCCCAGGAGGGACACGGCGATGCCGATGATGTCGAGGACGAACTGGGCGACCTGCTGTTTGTCTGCGTCAACCTGGCACGTTTCATGAAGGTAAATCCGGAGCAGGCCCTCAAACGCACCAACCACAAATTCGACGCCCGCTTCCGGGCCATCGAATCGGTACTGGAGCAAGAGGGCCGAAACATGGACGAAGAGTCCCTGGAGGCGCTGGATGCCGTGTGGCAAGCGGTGAAAGGGGTGGAAAAGGCGGACCGCGAAAAATGAGACCTGCCCTGCGGTAAGTACAATCCGTTACCAATTTTCCGGCCCCCGAAGAGGAGGCTTCGTCTACACTTCCGGTATCGGACGCACTGCGGTTGTGCGCCGGACGCCATCAAGAAGATGCAGGAGTGAAGGCACTATGAAAATCAAAGATCTGGTCAATTACTGGGACAAGCATGCGCGGGGACGTCTGACCCGTGATGCCTATTTCATGGCGCTGTCTGACCAGCATCACAAACGACTGGAAAAGCTGGCGGCACTGTATCCGATGAAATCGCCGCAGGATCTCATGCGCGACCTTATTTCGGCCGCCCTCGACGAGCTCGAAACCAGTTTCCCGTATGTGCAGGGCACGAAAGTGGTAGCGTACGACGAGGATGGGTTTGAGATTTACGAAGATCAGGGACTCACTCCCCGTTTCGTCAGCCTGAGTCAGAAGCACATCCAGCGTCTGAAGGCGCGCCAGATCGAATCGGTCGCCTGACCCCTTCCTTACTCCTGATTCTGCACCGGTGTGGCCATCCGCCACGCCGGTTGTCAGGCTCAGAGCATATTACTTCTCTTTGTTCTCCAGCCGGTCCTTGATCGGGCTCTGACGAACCAGATCGTCCAGGGCGGCACCGATCATGTCATTCAGAATATCCGCTTCCGAACGGTCGGGATAGAGTTCCGCCAACGCCGCAACCCGGGCCGCGTCTTCCAGCGGCAAGCGCAGATTGTAGTCGTGGGTACGCTCTACGGCTTCTTTCTTCTGCTCCCAGTGTTTGGGCAAATCGGTGACCTTCATGAATACTCCTCGCTGCCATGGGCGGTTACGCCGATAGACTTCTTCAACTGATTCTTAGTATCGTAAGTTTACTTCGCCTCCGTCAATTCAAAAGGACGTTAATGTGACTGAGCTACATCCCGATCTGCGCGAAAACGTACGTATGCTGGGCGAGCTGCTGGGGCAGAATATCCAGCATTATCCCGGCCAGGACTGTTACGATCTGATCGAGGAGATCCGGGCCGCTGCCAAGTCCGATCGCCGTCAGGAAAGCGGTTCGGGGCAACGACTGGTCAGCCTGCTCGGGAAGCTCTCCGACGACGAACTCCTCCCGGTAACGCGTGCCTTCAACCAGTTTCTCAATCTGGCCAACCTGGCCGAGCAGTACCACGGTATCCGTCGGAAGCGGGGACACCAGTCTGATCTGATGGTGGAGTCGTTCTCCGAAGTTTTCGACCGCCTGAAGACGGGCAAGGTGACTCCCGAAGAGCTGCATCGCCGGGTTGCTGAACTTCGCATTGAATTCGTGTTGACGGCCCACCCGACGGAGGTGACCCGCCGGACGCTGATCATGAAGTACGATGAAATGTCGGACTGTCTGGCGCAACTGGACCACGACGACCTCATGCCAGCGGAACGGGACGAGATCGTCGAGCGGCTGTCGCGTCTGATTGCCGAAGCCTGGCGCACCGACGAGATTCGTCATGAGCGACCGACGGCAGTGGATGAGGCCAAGTGGGGCTTTGCCGTCATCGAGAACAGTCTCTGGCAGGCCCTTCCCGATTTCCTGCGAAGCCTGGATCTGTCGTTGTCGGAAGCGACGGGGAAAGGTTTGCCGCTACAGGCCTCACCGGTCCGTATTGCCTCCTGGATGGGCGGCGATCGCGACGGCAACCCGAATGTCACCCACGACGTGACCCGCAAGGTGTTCCTGCTCGGGCGCTGGATGGCCGCGGACCTCTTCCTGCGGGATATCCAGTCACTGCGGGCAGAGTTGTCGATGTGGCAGGCGAATGAGGAGCTTCGGGCCAGAGTGGGCGAGTCCCGGGAACCCTATCGACAGGTGCTGGCGGAACTCCGCGACCGACTGATACGTACCCGTGACTGGGCGGAGGCCAGCGTCAATGGCGAGCCGGCGGACGCTTCCGGGATTCTTTTCGAGAATGGCGATCTGACCGAACCACTCGAACTTTGCTATCGCTCGCTGATGGACTGTGGCCTCGAGACCATCGCCAATGGTCCGCTGCTGGATACCATCCGTCGCGCCCACACCTTCGGATTGCCACTGATTCGTCTGGATATCCGCCAGGAGGCGTCGAGACATGCCGAAGCGGTGGCGGAAATGGTGGATTACCTCGGAATGGGAGATTACCTGAGCTGGTCCGAGAAGGAACGGCAGGCCTTTCTGGTCCGGGAGCTCCAGGGGCGGCGACCACTGGTGCCGCGTAACTGGGAACCGTCGGACCCGGTGCGGGAGGTTCTGGCCACCTGTGAAGTGGTGGCGGGGCAGACGCCGGAAGCCCTGGGATCCTATGTCATCTCGATGGCGAGTACGCCATCGGATGTTCTCAACGTGATTCTGTTGCTGCGCGAGGCGGGGATGAAATTCCCCATGCGTGTGGTGCCTTTGTTCGAGACACTGGACGATCTGACCGGGGCGCCCGATGCGATGGCGGCTCTTTATGAAGTGGAGTGGTATCGCGAGTACTGCCAGGGGCGCCAGGAAGTAATGATCGGTTACTCGGATTCCTCCAAGGATGCCGGCCAGTTGATGGCGGCCTGGGCCCAGTATCAGGCCCAGGAAAAGCTGACGCATGTTGCCAATCAATACGGCGTTCACCTGACCCTGTTCCATGGCCGCGGCGGAACGGTTGGCCGCGGTGGTGGGCCCGCCAACCGGGCGATCCTTTCTCAGCCTCCGGGATCGGTGAACGGCAGTTTCCGGATTACCGAACAGGGTGAGATGATCCGGTTCAAGTTCGGATTGCCCCGATTGGCGGTGCAGAGTCTTACGCTCTATACCACGGCGGTGATTGAGGCGACGCTGGCACCACCTCCACAGCCGAATGACAGCTGGCGGGAAACCATGGACTGGCTGACCGAACGGTCACTCAAGGCCTATCGGGACGTGGTGCGTGATAATCCCGATTTCGTCCCCTATTTCCGCCAGGTGACGCCCGAACAGGCGCTTGGCAAGCTCGCTCTGGGGAGCCGGCCCGCCCGACGCAAACCCTCGGGCGGTGTGGAGAGCCTGCGGGCCATACCGTGGATTTTTGCCTGGACCCAGATGCGACTGATGCTGCCCAGCTGGCTTGGCAGTGACGTTGCGCTGGAGGACGCCGCGCGGGATAACCGCCTCCCGCTGATGCGTGAAATGATGCAGGGCTGGCCTTTCTTCCGCACCTATGTGGATATGCTCGAGATGGTTCTCGCCAAATCGGATCTGAGAATTGCCTCTTATTATGAGAAAATCCTTCTGGACGATGACCGTTTGCGAACCCTGGGAGAGAGCCTGAGGGAGAGACTTCAGGGCTGTATCCAGCGTCTCCTGGAGCTGAAAGAGCAAAAAGAATTGTTGGAGCAGGAACCGGTATTCGCCCATTCGATGCGGGTTCGCAATCCGTACACCGACCCTTTGCACTATCTTCAGGCGGAATTGCTCAAGCGAGACCGGGAGAGTGAGGGTAAAGGCGAGGTTCCGGAGATGGTCGAGCGTGCTCTGAAGGTAACCATGGCTGGCATTGCCGCCGGTATGCGAAACACTGGCTGACGGATTTATCGGCGTCTCGGACGCTCATTGAGGAAAAGGAGTATCAATTTGGCACTGGCGGCACGACTGGCGAATTTTTTCCAGAAAAAGGGCATCGATTACCGGGAATTGCCCATTGATCAGGTCCTCAACCTGGATGCCGCAGTGATGGCCTCCGGTCGTCCGCAGAATGAGTTCGTTCAGGCCACGCTGCTCATCGACATTGAGGGGGTCATGATGGCCATCCACCGGTTCGACAGCGCGCTTGATCTGGATGCAGTCCGGCAGTTGACCGGGCGGCGCCTCCAGCCACTGACAGCACGTCAGACCACGAGACTGTTTTCAGACTGCGACCCCGGGTTCGCTCCGCCGATCGGTTCGGCCTACGGGCTGAAGATGCTGATCGATGAGGATGTCCTGAACCTTGATCGTGCGGTATTCACCGCCGGCACGGACAACTCACTTGTCGAAGTGGACGGCCGAAGTCTTCGCCTGGCCCTTGCGGGCGCTCGCAAGGCCCAGCTTGTGATCCGGGGGCAGGGTAATGGCGACCGCAAGGCGCTCAGCCTCGACGAAGTGGCTGATAAGCTCCAGAAGTTATACCGTTTGCCTCCGATGCCGGCGCTGGCGCTGAGAATCCTGCGTCTGACCGCCAATACCGAGGCGACGGCCCGGGAGCTGGCCGAACTGATCGAATTCGATCCGAGCCTGACGGCCCAGATCATGCGCTACGCCCGCTCGGCATTGTTCAATTACCCGGGGCAGGTCAATTCAGTTCAGGAAGCGGTTACCCGTGTACTGGGTTTTGACAGGGTCGCTCATATCGCTCTGGGCATTGCGTCCGTGCGCGCCTTTGAGGTCCCGCGGCAGGGCATGCTGGGGATGGATGCATTCTGGCGTCATTCCCTTTACTGCGCGTTTGTCTGCCAGAGTCTCGCTGTCCGGTGCGATCTGGACAAAGGGCTCGCGTATCTGTGTGGCCTGTTGCACAACTTCGGCCTTCTGCTGGTCGGTCATCTGTTTCCGGCCGAGTTCGACGAACTCAATCAGTTACGTGAGGCCAATCCGGAGGCCAGTATGCATTCGCTGGAGCAACAGGTCTTCGGCCGGGCTGACAGTCAGGAGATTCTTGCGGTCGGCCATGGTGCGATTGGCGGAATCCTCCATCGACTCTGGCAGCTTCCGGATCCGGTCATCAAGTCCGCCGGAATGCACCAGCACCCCGGCTATCACGGTGAGCACGAACGTTACGTGCTGGTCGTGCAACTGGCCAATGCCCTTCTCAAACCCCGTGGGATCGGTGATGAATTCAACCCGGACGACGTTCCGTCCCTGCTTGAGGCGCTTGGATTCGATGCCGGAATCCTGGACGGGCTTGAACAGGAAGTTGACCGGGTCGCTCCTGAGCTGGACGCCCTCGCAACCTCTCTTTCCGCCTGACGCCCATCCTGCTGCGACGCCCTCGGGCCGTTCCGTTCTTGCTCCATGATACGGAGGTCGACTTTCTATGGGGCGACTGAGTTCGTATAATGCGGCCTCGTCGCGTTTCCCCGGCAACCGCCCAGGGCGTGAGAGGCTGTCGCAAAGGCACGGGTTTTTGCCGCAGCTTTTCAAATGATAAAGAAGACAATGGGAGCACAACGTATGCGAATCATCATGTTAGGCGCGCCGGGCGCGGGCAAGGGGACTCAGGCCCAGTTCATCACCGAACGGTTTGATATTCCCCAGATCTCCACCGGTGACATGTTGCGGGCCGCGGTGAAATCCGGTTCCGAACTGGGTAACCAGGTGAAAGAAGTCATGGCGTCCGGTGGTCTGGTGTCAGACGACATCATCATTGCCCTGATCGAGGAGCGTATCCAGCAGCCTGACTGTAAGAACGGTTTCCTGCTCGACGGCTTCCCGCGCACCATTCCCCAGGCTGAAGCACTGAAAGACCAGGGCATCGCCATCGATTATGTCGTCGAGATCGCGGTCGATGACGAGGAGATCGTCAGCCGCCTGTCTGGTCGTCGCGTGCATGAGGGCAGTGGCCGGATCTACCACGTCAAATACGATCCTCCCAAGGTTGAAGGCAAGGACGATGAAACCGGCGAGCCTCTGGTTCAGCGCGAAGACGACCAGGAAGAGACGGTTCGCAAGCGCCTGAAAATTTACCATGAGCAGACCGCTCCCCTGGTCGGTTTTTACCAGCAGTGGGCGGAGAAAGATGCCGCTGCGGCGCCCAAGTATGTTCGCGTCGAGGGTGTTGGCAGTCTGGACAGCATCCGGGACGAAATTCTGTCCCGTCTGAAGTAATCGGATACGGCGATCGGGCTGGGCTCTTGTGAAACTTCTCGCACTGGATACCTCATCGGAGGGCTGCTCTGCAGCCCTGTTGGTTGACGGAGAATTGACCGAGCGTTTCGAGGTTGCGTCCCGTGGGCACACCCGTCTGCTCATGCCAATGGTGCGGTCGTTACTGTCCGGGCAAGGCCTGGCGCCAGTCGATCTGGACGCTCTGGCATTTGCCTGTGGTCCGGGCTCCTTCACCGGGCTGCGGATTGCCACCGGCGTGGTCCAGGGGATGGCCTGGGGTCTCGAGCTACCGGTGGTTCCGGTCTCTTCCCTGGAAGCGGTGGCATTTGGCGCCATTGAGGCATTTGATGCCCGGGAAGGCGACGCGATTGCGGTGGCGTTCGATGCGCGTATGGGGGAAGTGTACTGGGGCTGTTACGAGATCCGGCGAGGCTTCCCGAGACTTATGGGTAAAGAACGCGTCTGCCCCCCGTCGGCGGTTCGCCTTGAAGGTGATTCCGGGCGGTGGCTGGGTGCCGGACCGGGCTGGCAATTCCGCAGTGATATGCCCTCCGATGTGACGGAGCAGATGGCGATGGTCGAACCGGATTTGCTGCTCCGGGCGAGTTGGGTGGCCCGTCTGGCCGAAAGCGCCCTGGCGGATGGCCGAACCGTACCGGCCAGTCAGGCCCAGCCCGTTTACATCCGGGACGAGGTAGCCTGGAAAAAACTTCCCGGCCGGGCCTGAGTACCCGGGTTGGTCAACACGCTTTCAATCCTGCCCGCTTTCTTTCATACTCGGCTAATCTTTGATCATTCGTTGAGCGGTGTCTTTCAATGATTGGCGGTATCAGCCCCGGTAATCAATCTCTCTACCAGAACGGTAACAATAGCCCCGTCCGGGAACGGACCGAGGGTGCCCGTGCACCGGCGGCCTCGCCGGATGCCAACTCGCAAGCCGTTCGTCAGAACCTGGCCGACAACGGGCGACGGTCCACGTCAGAACCCACGGCTCCGGGCAGTGATAATCTGGCCCGTCGGGTAGAGGCCCGGCGGGCTGCCGAAGACACTCGTCTGGAGCGCTTTCAGGCCAACGAACTGCCACTTCCAACCGCGAAGGCTCTCTCCACATTTGCCGGTGTCGCTGCAGCTGGCCAGGATTCGGGTGCTGCGAGCTCACTCGCCGGCATTGATATTATCGTCTGATGACCTCCGGATCCGTATCTTCGCACCGGACGATTCCGTCCCTGATCGTCGGTCGCAGCCCCCTTGGTGATGCCCTGAAAGCCCGGGGTTTAAGTGAACGTCTTGGCATCCCGGATCGTGGCGTACTTCGACCGAAGGATGTTACCGACGTCCCCCTTGTTCTTTACCTGGATGAGGCGGGCGTCTGTCTGCAGGTGACGGGTAAAGGGGCGCCAGGGCCGGTCCGTGCCGAGTTTGTGTCGGGCAAAATGGGGTATCGACGGGAACACGGTGGCGGTGCAGGGCAGTTGGTTGCCCGCGCGGTTGGTTTGCAGAAAAGCCGCGCCCGCCCGGCGGTGCTGGATGCCACGGCGGGCCTTGGCCAGGATGCTTTCGTGTTGGCCGGGCTTGGCTGTGACGTCACTCTGTTCGAACGCAATCCGGTTATTCACGCCCTGTTGGAGGATGGCCTGGATCGCGCCCGGCTGAATACCGATTGCGCGCCCATCGTTGCGCGGATGCATCTGGCGGAAGGGAGCAGTAGCGACTGGATGCGGCAGAGGGAACCCGGGTCCGTGGACATCGTCTATCTGGACCCCATGTTCCCGCACCGAGACAAGTCGGCCCGCGTCAAAAAAGAAATGGAAGTCTTTCGCCAGGTGGTGGGCGAGGATCCGGATGCTGAAGAATTGTTGTCGGCTGCCCTCGCGGTTGCCACTTATCGAGTCGTAGTGAAGCGCCCGCGCAAGGCTCCGCCCATTCCGGGACCGGAGCCCAGTACCCGGATTGAAGGCAAGAGCAGCCGTTACGACATTTACGCCATCAAGGCCCTTCCTGACGCCTGAGCCGTTCAGGCGCCCATCATGGTGACCTGCTGGATGGCCTGGCGCTTTTCCACGCTCAGGACCAGTCTTGCGTCCTCAGCCACCTCTTCCAGCCCCTCACCGTAGCTGATCAGGCCGTTTTCGTCGGTGGTGATAACACCGTTCTTCTGCATGTTCGCGATGAAATTGCGGAACAGGCTCTTGTCGAAAAATTCCGGGGCATTCAGCCCGAACAGGATCGACATACGCTCTGCCAGCAGTGTGCTCTGCTCTTCCAGTTCGCTCGCGCTGATCTTGCCCGAGCCGTATTTTCTCAGTATCCCTAGGGCAATGTGATAGCGCTCCAGCGTCTGGATGATGAAGCGGGACAGGATGCGCAGGCGGAGCATGGCTTCGGTCCCTTCCTCCGGTCGGCCAATCCGGTCGTCTTCCAGGATTGTCAGGAGACCAAGGTCGACCAATACATCGATCCACTGGTTAATGATCCCGTCAATTTCCTCCATGGAGTATTTCAGGAACAGCTCCGATTGCAGGTAGGGATAAGCGACACTGGTCAGGAACACGATCTTGTCCCGGCGCAGCGAATCCTTGTTCTCGAACAGGCTCGCGATCAGTGAGGGCAGGGCAAACAGATGCTGGATGTTGTTCCGGTAGTAGGTCATCAGGATGGCATTGCTGCCCTCCAGGGCAATGATGTCCCCCAGCTTCTGCGGCTGGCGAGTGATCAGTCCCATGGATTCACAGTAGGCAATCCAGTCTTTGCCCGAGCCCTCCGGAAGGGTCACTGTCTCGGCGTAGGGGAAGGTGGTGAGCAGCCGGGCGTACTGGTCCATCAGTCGGATCAATTGCCCTTCGTCCATGGCGAGGCGCTCTGTACCCAGAAGCACCGTGGCGGTCATGCCGATCGGATTCACGGCCACGGAGGCGTTGATGTTGGCTGCGACCCGCTGCGCGAGCACGTCCACCGCATCTGTGAGCCAGGCGGGCCGGTATTCCGCGTCGTACGCCTCATCACGCCAGCTGTCATGAACGGTGTCCAGGACCTGGGCCAGCGGGATTGCATCGCCGAAGTTGACAGCCACCCGACCGAATGAATTGGTCAGCTTGCGAACGGTCTTGGCCAGTCCGAACACGCTCTCTTTCTGTTTCTTCTTGCCCCGGAGCTCGCCCAGGTAGGAGCGACCTTCCATGACTTTCTCATAGCCGAAATAAACCGGCACAAAAACGATGGGTTTGCGATGATCACGAAGGAAACTCCGGACCGTCATCGACAGCATTCCCGGCCGGGGTTGCAGCATGCGTCCGGTGCGGCTGCGCCCACCTTCTATGAAGTATTCCACTGAATAGCCCCGGGAAAACATCACGTGCATGTATTCGTTGAAGACGGTCGCATAGAGGGGGTTGTCCCGGAACGAGCGACGCATGAAAAACGCGCCGCCGCGTCGCAGGATCGGCCCGACGATCGGCATGTTCAGGTTGATGCCTGCGGCAATGTGTGGCGGCATCAGTCCGTTCTTGTAGAGCACGTAGGACAACAGCAGATAGTCGATGTGCGAACGGTGACAGGGCACATAGACCACCGCGTTATCCTGCGCGACCTCCTTCACTTCCTGGATGTTGTTCACCGCGATACCGTTGTAGATCCGGTTCCAGAGCCAGGAGAGCACCACTTCCAGAAAACGGATGGTCACGATGGACATGCTGGCGGCGATTTCGTCCGCGTATTTATAGGCTTTGCCGCGTACCTTCTCGGGCGGAATGTCGTCTTTTGCCGCGGTTTCCCGGATGGCTTCTTTCACCGCCTGGGTCCTGACCAGCCCCTCCACCAATGTTCGCCGGTGGGACAGATCCGGGCCGAGCACCGCCTGCCGAACGCGGCGGAAATGGGTTCGCAACAGGCGAGCCAGCTTCCGGTTGGCTCGCTCCTCGCTGTGCCGGTACTCATCAATGACCTGCTTCAGGGACAGCGGCTGGTTGAACTGAACGTAGGTATTCCGTCCATGCACCATGATGATCAGAAACTTCTGCAGGCGCCCGGCCACAGACCAGGTGTCGGATAACAGCAGCTTCACCAGGGATTTTTCCTTGTCCGGGGACCGCCCCCAGAACAGGGATACCGGCACGATCTGCACATCCTGTTCCGGATGCTCCAGTCCATAGCGCACGAGGGCCTGGAATTCGTTGGTGGGAACCGGTGTCTGCCGGCCGCCGCTGAACAGACCGCCAATCCGGCGATAGAGAAAAAAGAACGAATGAGCGGGACCGTTCTTGACCGGCAGTGCTTCGCTGGCACCGGGCAAATGGGCTCGAATTACCTCCTGCTCCAAAACCAGGCGGCTGGAGAGGGAACTGTACTGGAGCACGTAGCAGACCGGCTTTTCCGGATCGAGGCCCAGGGTCTCGGCGCTGTTACCACTGACATCCGTCCGGACCCACAAGAACAGAATCTTGCGAAAAATGGTCAGGATCAGGCTGCGAAAGCCCTGGTAAAGTCGCATAAGGTGTCGCTCCGGTGACTGAAAACAGGCGCTAAGTTTACTTGGTTGGGCTTTGGGCGGAAAGTCGCCGGATCATTCTTGGCACTCCCTGCAATGTGGTACATTGCCGTTCTGTTTCAACGAAAAAGACGTTCACCGCCGATGAGCACTTCAGACTGGAATCCGGGCTGGACCACCGAACCGCCCGACCACACTGCGCGTTTTCTGCTGGTTTCCGGCTCGGATATCGTCAAGCCCCGGAATGGCTGGCTCCATGCCGGAGAACAGACCCGACTTCAGGACCTGTCTACCGGCCCGGTATCGCTGGGAACGTCGGGCGAGCGACCGCTTTATGTAGCAGAGATTTCAGAGTTGCCGCCGGAGGCTGAGCCGGTCAGTCTGAGGGAAGCCCTGCTGGCGGGCGAGGAGGCTCCAGCTGCCCTTTTGAGTACCGGGCTCCAGGTGCTTCAGTGGTGGCGGGATCACCGCTACTGTGGGCGTTGCGGTCAGGAAACCGGGCTTCACGCACGGGAGCGGGCAAAATGGTGTGACGCCTGCGGTATCCCATGGTACCCGAGAATTGCACCCTGTGTGATCGTTGTGATCCGCAAGCAGGATCGATTCCTGCTGGCGAAGAACGCGCGGGTGAAGCGACACTTCTACAGCCTGATTGCGGGATTCGTGGAAGCGGGAGAAACCCTTGAAGAAGCGGTCGCCAGGGAGGTGTTGGAGGAGACAGGCCTGACGGTGAACAACATCCGGTATCAGGGATCCCAGCCCTGGCCTTTTCCTCATCAGCTCATGGTCGGTTTCTTTGCGGATTACGTCGATGGCAGCTTGGTGCTTCAGGAGGACGAGCTGTCGGACGCAGGCTGGTTTGCGCCCGGTGATACGCCGCCCATACCGCCGGAGACCACCATTGCCGGCCGCCTGATTCAGGCAATGGAGCGCGAAATCGCTGGTGACGTGAGCGGCGGGTGACGTCCATGTCCAGAATCCTGGTATTTGACTCCGGCGTGGGTGGGTTGAGCGTTGCCGACTGTATCCACCGCGAGCTCCCCGCAGCCCGGCTCGTCTATCTGGCCGACACGGCCGGTTTCCCCTATGGCAGCCAGCCCGAGGCCGTGGTTATCGAGCGTTGCACATCGCTGATTCTCAAGGCCCTGGCCGAGACGCCCTGCGATGTCGTGGTGGTGGCCTGCAATACCGCGAGTACGGTGGTGTTGCCTCGTCTGCGGGAGTTGGTGCGGGTGCCGGTGGTGGGTGTTGTGCCCGCAATCAAGCCTGCCTCAAAATTGACCGTCAATGGCCGAGTGGGCGTGCTGGCAACACCGGCGACCATTCGACGACTCTATCTGGCCCGCCTGATCGACAGTTTTGCACCGCACTGTCAGGTGGAGCTGCTAGGCCATCCCGGTCTGGTCCGCTGGGCAGAGGATCTGGTGCGAGGCCAGCCGGTGCCTCGGGATGAACTCGCGGAGGCCATTGAGCCTCTGCTTCTGACCGGTGTTGATACGGTGGTTCTGGGCTGCACTCACTATCCGCTTCTGCGTTCGGACCTGGAGGCTGTGATGCCCGGGGTTCGATACTGGGTGGACTCGGGGGACGCCATTGCCCGACGGGTTCACTATCTGCTGAAAGAATCGGGGATAGAAACCGGACCGGGTTCCCCCGGTTCCGATGAGCCACCGGTCTCACGCGTGTTGCTTTCCGGCGCGTTGCCCGACGGTTTGCTGACTTTCATGGCGTCGATCGACCTGGTTGCAAGCCAGGCCGATCAACATTGGGGGGGACTGGCAGACCCGGTCAGAGCAGCCGGGTCAGCTTGAACATGGCGAGGAATTCCAGCGCGGGAATGGCCCGCCGGTGGCAGCAGTAGGTCTTGAAGGCCTCGCCACGGAACCGGGACTTGGTGAATTCCAGCCCCTTGAAGTTATAAAGAAAGTTGCCTTTCTCGTAGATCAGGTGGAGAAGGCGTTTCAGCAGGCCGCTTTCCTGATGTTCTGTTGTTCGATCCAGCGACAGTGGAATGAGTCCAAGATCGAGATAGGGCACGCCTTCGGCCTTGAACACGTCCATGGCGTGGGCCATGAGCGTGTAGAAGATGCCCTGACGGAACTCGGCATTGGCCCTGGAAATATTCGGAACATAACTGATGATCTCATTGTTCCGGTAGATCGGGTCGAAGTAGATGAAACCCACCGCCTTGCCGTTTTCATAGGCATAGAAATGGCGCTCGTTCTCCCGATACTCCATCTCCATGGGCCGGATCAGAAAGCGGATCTCATTGCTCTTGCATTTTCTCGTCCGGATCCAGGCCTCGGAGATCTCCCGGGTGTGGTCATCGCTGAAGCGCTCCTTGACGGTAATCCCTTTTTTCTCGGCCTGGTTCAGTGCGGTCCGGAGGATCTGTTTTTTCTTGCCCGAGAGATTCCATTTTCCCAGATCGATCCGCGACTCACTGCCAAACTGCGTGCCGTACATGCCGAACCTGAGATGCAGGAAATCCACCACTGAACGGGATACCTGGATATAACTGGCGTTGGGGAAGCGCTGGTGGAACCGTTCAAGCATGACGGCAAAGTTCTCGGGGGCACACACCGGATCTGAAAGCACAAAGGTGCCGCCCCATTTGCGCATGTAGGCGATGTAACCGATGCCGGGCAAATCGAAATATTGCATGCCCGGCTGCAGGGTGGAGAAGGACTGCGAGTGGGTTCCGTGCTTTTTAAGGAACGCGACGCGCTCGGCAAAGCTGAAGTTGCCGCTCTCCAGGACCCTGAGGCTGTCCAGTGCAAGAATCTGATCCGTCATATCTATGCTCCCGGTTTCTTTTTGTTGGCGGAGAACGCTGGGTTAGGCCTGCTTGCGCCCGAGGATGGACCAATAGCAATCCATGTTGAGCAGCTTGAAGTGCTTCTTGTCGGTCACCTTCAGTCCCAGACGCTGCATGTGTTCGGGGTAGTTATAGATCTTGTGGAATGCGTTATTGGCGAACAGCCAGAACACGAAGACCGCCATGTACCAGTACAGTTTCTTGAACAGGCGGGAGAGCAGGTTGCCCGTCGGGTAGCAGAAATCGCCGACGACAACTCGGGCGTCGGCCTTGCCGAGGCGGATCAGGTGTTCCAGGACCCGGACCATCATGTCCTCGTCGAAGACGTTCAGGAAAAAGTTGGCAATGACCATGTCGTACTGCTCGAACTCGTCGACTTTCATGATGTCGCTGTGAATACGGCGGATGGTCAGGTGGGGAGCTTCCTTCTCCTGAGCTTCCCCAAATTTCCGCAGCATGGTTTCTGACAGATCGACGACAGTCACGTCGGCGCCCAGTTCGGCCGCACGGATGGCATCACGACCGTGTCCGACGCCGGCGAACAGGATTCGGTCACCGGGTTGCACTGTCTCCACATCCAGCATTGCGGTCTTGCACCGGTGAATGTTCTTTCCGCTGTAGAGGTTGCTCAGGAGGTCGTAGACCGGGCCAATGTATTTGTACTTGTCGCGCATGATCACTGCTGCCTGTTCCTAGTCCTTTGTTGCCGAACCCTTGTTGTCGTTCTGAGCTGCCTCTGATCGATGAGAGCAGGGACGGCCGGTTGGGTTTCGACGCCTTGTGGTTAGGAGATTAAGAGACAGGTGGGGGGAATTATGTGCAGTACTGCGCATTTCCGGATACACAGCGTAACGTAACGCTACACTTTGCAAACCGGGTCATGCTTTTAATTCTGACTGTCAGACAATCGAAAATGGAGTATCAGAAGGACACGGCTTCTGCGTTTGGATTGCAGAGTGTCTGACTGATTTCGTTGGCCGGCCGTGCGGGTCCGTAGAAAAAGCCCTGCACCTGGTGGCAGCCGAGGCTTCGCAGGTATTCCAGCTGCTCGTCGGTTTCCACGCCCTCAGCCACGATCTCCAGCTTCAGTCCGTGGGCCATCGCCACAATGGCGTTAACGATACAGGCGCCGTCCTCTCCGCCTCGGATGGCCTTGACGAAGGACTGGTCCACCTTGAGGGTGTGGATAGGCAGCCGGTGCAGGTAGTTCAGGGAGGAATATCCAGTGCCGAAATCGTCAATGGCGATGCGTACACCGAGGGTGGCAAGTTCACGCAGCTTCTGGCTGATCTGCTCCAGGTCGTTCATGATCACGTTTTCCGTGATCTCGATTTCGAGGTTCTTCGCCGGGAAGCCGTGTGCCGTGACCCGTTGCATCAGGGTTTCCACGAAGCGGGGATGCTCCACCTGGACCGGGGAAAGGTTGACGGCCAGCCGCAGATCCGGATTGCCATCGCGTATCCATTGGCCGACATCCTTGCAGGCCTGATCCATGACATGCTCACTGACCTGGCTGATCAGCCGGGTTTCTTCTGCCAGAGGCAGGAAATCCCGTGGATAGAGAAGACCGCGCTCCGGGTGCTGCCAGCGTACCAGCGCTTCGAGTCCGACAACCCGGTTGGTGGTCGAGCAGACCTGGGGCTGGTAGAACACCTTCAGTTCATTGCGTTCCAGGGCCAGTCGCAGATCCCGCTCGAGGTTGAGCCTGTGAACGCTGTCAATGCTCATGCTTTCGGAGAAGAAACGGTAACCGTCCTTGCCACGTGCCTTGACATGGTACATCGCGATGTCGGCATTCTGGATCAGCTGATCCATGCTTTCACCCGCTTCCGGGTAAATGGCAATGCCAATGCTGACACCCACGAAGACTTCGTGTTCACCCAGTTGGAACGGCGCGCGCAGAGCCTTGATCAGCTTCTTGGATATCTGCCGGGCGTCATCGTGGCTGTGGATCGAGGGCAGCAACAGCGTGAATTCATCCCCACCAAACCGGGAAAGGGTATCGCCTTTGCGTATGCATTTTTCGAGACGCTGGGTGACCGCCTGCAGCAGGCGATCGCCCATCGCATGGCCGAGGGTGTCGTTGATGACCTTGAAGCGGTCAAGGTCCAGAAACATGACGGCGAGTTTCTGGTGGTTTCGGCGAGCATGGGTGATCGCCAGTTCCAGCCGGTCCTTGAACAGGGCCCGGTTTGGGAGCCTCGTCAGCAGGTCGTGGTAGGCCTGGAAGTTGATAAAGGCTTCCGCTTCTTTCCGCTCGGTTACGTCTCTGGCAGTACCGTAATAGCGCGCAGCCTTGCCATTCGTTCGTCCCCGGGTGTCCTGGCTTTGAGGCCAGGTCTGGGGATCGATTGGGAACGCGGTGATTTCAAAGTGCCGGGTCGCTCGACGGCTGCCACGGGTTTTCAGGCGGACTTCCAGTGTTCGCGGGTTGTCTGCCGTAATATTCGGGCCTTTCAGGGCATAGGTACCCCTTGCTACGTCCCGATCGTCCAGTATGTGCCGGAAATGATGCCCGCACAGTTCCGAGGGCTGGTAGCCAAGAAGGGCCTCCACTTTGCTGTTGACGAAACAGAAGTGGCCATCCTCGTCGAGCATGAAGACAATGTCCGGAGAGCTGTTGACGATATATCGGTGCAGGGCCTCGGACTTTTCGAGGCGCATCTGTACGTGTTCGTGGGCCTTCAGCAGTGACTGTTTGCCAATCACACTGCTGACGGTCGTCAGGAGTTCATCCGGATCAAAGGGCTTCCGGATATAGTCCAGTGCCCCTCGCCGCAATGCCCGGCTGACGGCGGCAAAGGAACTTTCGCCACTGACAACGATGGTACCGCAATCCGGCTGTTTGTCGCTGAGGTAGGCCATCACGTCGAAGCCGTCCACTTCCGGCATTCGAAGGTCCAGCAGGGCGAGATCAAAAGACATCTGATCGATGATTGAGCAGGCGTGCCGCCCGCCGGCCGCTTCGGTCACTTCGTAGCCCTCGCCACGGAGCAGGGTGGCCAGGCTGTTGAGCAGGCGAGGTTCGTCATCGACAACGAGTAACCTTGCCGGAAATCCGTGACTGCTTGTAAGACCAGTATGTTCAGGTGTCATCGGTCTGCGTCCATTGTTTCGTCGTCAGCCTTCTTCGTTCTTATTGTCACTCGCGGCCGGGAACAGTATTCGGAACGTCGTGCCATCCGCCCCTGTCCGACAAGCGATGATGCCCTCCATGTCATCAACGAGTTGCTTCACAATGCTCAGGCCCAAACCGCTGTGGCCCTCTCCCTTTGTGGTTTTTACCGGTGAAAACAGTTGTTTCCCCACTGCTTCCGGGATGCCGGGACCGGTATCCGAAATTTCCAGCTCTACCCAGGTACGATGATTCTGCCATACCGGGGCCGAGGTGCCGATTGTCACCTTGCCCCCTGATTCCGGCAAGGCTTCCACGGCGTTGCGGACCAGATTGATGACGACCTGCCTCACCGCCGAAGCATGCCCGGCAATCTGTGTCGCGTTTCTGGCCAGCCGTAGCTCCAGTTGTCGATCCTCCAAGCTGAACAGCGTATCACCCAGAATCCGGTCCAGACTCTCGATTTCACTGTTCAGTGAGACGGGTTCGGCCGAGTCTTGAAGGGATCCGGACTGGCTCATCTGAACCAACAGATCACCGGCGCGATCCAGCTCTTCCCGAATGATATCCAGCTCCTGCTGAACGTCCGAGTCGGCGAGGCGGTTGCGAAGCTGGTGTATGTACTGGCGAATGATGGTCAGCGGATTGCTGACCTCGTGTACCTGTTTACGAAGTTGGTCGCGATGAATCTGATCCCGCAGGGTCTCCTCCAGCGTTGGACCGGTCAGGGAGAGTCGGCTCTCCAGCGTCTGGCCGACCTGTCGGGTAAACAGCCGGGCAAGCTCCAAAGTGGTCGCCTGATGCGATTCGTCAGTGCCAAGTGCGAAAATGCCCGGACACTCTTTGCCGGCGTTGACGGGGATGGCCAGCAACGAAGGCGCGTGCAGAAGGGACATGAGCTGGCGGTCCAGCACCGTAGGCGTACGCCCCTCCAGACTGACAGGCTCGCCCAGATGAAACGCCTCGGTCAGAACGCTGCCGCCGGGCTTGGCGGAGATGGCCAGTTCAGGCAGTTCGCCGATGGTACCGGATAACAGCACCAGCAGCTCTTCCGAATGACCAAAACAGAGTGCCGGGCAGCCTGTTACCAGAGTCAGGCTGTTGACCGTTTCGGCGAGCACGTCGTCTGGCTCGGCGCTGAGATCGGCCATACTGAGGGCCTGGCTGGCGATTGCTTCGCGCAAAATGGTCTGTTTAAGCTTGAGCGTTGCACTGTCACCGTTGTAACTTGCATCCGTGGGAATGCCGAGCGAAGCTGCAACTCCGGAGACTTCGTGACCAATGCGCCGGCTGATTTCGCGGGTCAGTTCTTCGTTCAGTCCCAGAATGGTACTGGCGGCGGATACCCCGCTGGCATCGGAGAGCGCCAGCCGGGTCGAGAGACTGATAATCTTTACAAGGTGGCCGGCGTCACGCAGTTCCGAGGGTAGCGCCTGCTGATAGCGCATGGCGTCGGCGGCCATTGGGCCCAGCCCCCAGGCGGTCGCAAGATCGGCAGCGATGTCCGCCTGGTGGGTAAAATAATGCTGCTTGGCTTCAGCAGTGGGCGTTTTGATGGCAATCAGCTCGCCGATGTTGTGGATCATTCCCAGCAGAAAGGCTTCATCAGGGTCTGGGTAGCTGGTGAGTGTCGCGAGGGCCCGTGCCGTAAGTGCCGTTGTCAGGGAGTGGCGCCAGAAATCCCGAAGCTGTTGCCACTCATCGGCACCGAGCTCGAAGAGCAGTTGCCGCAGGGCTGCGGTCAGGACCAGTGTGTGGAAGCGGCGGGTTCCCAATCGGAGCAGCGCCTGGTCAACGGAGCGAATGTGAGTGGCGGGCCCGTAAAGCGCGGAGTTTGCGAGTGCAAGGATGCGGGCAACGAGTGCCGTATCTGAAGAAACAATATCGCTGATGGTTCGATAATTGGCGTCGTCATGGCAGGCCTCAAGCGCCCGCAGGGTAACCTCCGGGAGACTCGGTAGCTGTAGATCGGTTGCTATATTCATAGACCCGCCAAACCCTGAACGTCGAATCCTGACGCTTTGTTCATTCTTATAGTCCAATGGAGCTTAGACAATAATCGCAGATTATTAAACGGTTATTGATGCTTTTTTAAGCAGTGTATTATCTGTTCTGTGATATGTGTAGAATTTTTACAGGTTAAGCTTATATGCTTCGTTTATCCAGGGATGTGACCTGCTCAGATGACACTCGGTAAGCACAATTCGCACCAGACCCGCACCATCGTGATCACCGGTGGCAAAGGCGGAGTCGGCAAAACATCGGTGGCTTTGAATCTTGCGCTGACACTGGCGCGTCAGGGTAAACGTGTTTTGTTACTGGATGGCGACACCGATCTGGCCAACGTCAGTATCATGATCGGCCTGTACCCGAGGCAAACGCTCGCGAATGTGATCACCGGTGAATGTCGCCTGGAAGACACCCTGCTGGAAGCGGATCACGGTCTGCATATTGTGCCGGGCGCGTCCGGGGTCCAGGAGTGCCTGGATATGACCCCCCAGGACAGCATGCGTCTGCTTCGTGGGCTGGGGCAGCTCGAAAAGCGTTACGATTATGTCATAACAGACACTCCGGCAGGGTTGCAGGCAGCGTCGTTACATATGATTGCGGCCGCAGAACTGGCCTGCGTGGTGGTGACGCCGGATCCGGCGTCACTCACCGATGCGTTTTCTCTGATCAAGGTGCTCAAGAGGCGCGGCTACCGGCGGCGACCAAGCATCCTGGTGAATATGGCCCAGGGGGCAAGCCAGGCCCGATCGGTATTCCAGCGTCTGGATTCTGCGGCCCAGAGACACCTCGGGGACGGGCTTCATTATCTCGGAGCGGTCTGGCGCGATGAAACGCTCAGGCAGTCCGTACTCAACCAGCATCCGGTTGCATTGCTTCCGGCCTCCGATCCCTCGTGCCGACAATTCCATACCCTCGTGGACATGCTCGATGTGAGGCTGGCCCAGTTGCCGCCCAGAAAGGCCGGCCTGGCCGCCTACTGGCATTCGGTCAGTCGGCGCCAGAGCGCCGGGAAAACGGGTGAAAAAGCGGCTGAGGCCCCTTCGGCGGCGCCGGTGCCTGCCCGCGATCGGTGTCAAAAGGCGATTACTGAACTCGAATCGGCGTTGAACGAATCAGCCGGCGATCCGATGCTTCGTTATGACGCATTCAACCGCCTGTTTGCACTGCTGGGGCGCACGCTCGACGCCGATGCCATCGAAATCATCCAGACCGGTCTGGCGGCGATGCCCTGGGAAACACTTGAGCCTGAGCGGCGTCTTCAGCTGGCTGAGCATTTGCGACATCTTGCCGAGCAGGTGGTACCGCGGGCCGATCGCAGCCTGCGTCCGGTAGACAGCGTGGCTAATGATGAGCCGGTTTACGATCGGGTCAGTTTTGGCGAGCAGGACCGTCTGGTGAGAGTCCTGAAAGAGCAGCCTGCTGACATTTCCCTGGATCAGCTGCTGCGCTCGCTCTCCCTCAAGGATCGGAACGGCTCCTGAGAGTCGAAGGGTTAATTTTCTGTATTTGCAGTTTTGTATCGTAATTTTGCAGTGTGTCACCACTCTGTCACGAGAATTGTGCAAGTATTGAGCACATCCAAGTTCATCGTGGCCCGCAATATGCAATGTCTCTGGTGACACCCGGATGCCCCCGGTTCTGACAGAGAAGGAGTTCTCCCATGGCAACATCGCAAGATACCCCCGCCGCACCAGCTTCTCAGGTGCTTGAAACACTTCGCGGCAAACAGGTCCTGGTGACCGGGACGACCGGCTTCCTTGGCAAAGTTGTGCTTGAGAAGCTGATGCGCGCAGTGCCGGACATTGGCGGTATTCATCTGCTGATACGCGGGAACAAGCGGCATCCGGACGCCCGCACGCGTTTCATGAACGAAATCGTAACCTCATCCGTGTTCGAGCGTATGCGGGAGGAGGACCTCGAGGGTTTCGAAGCGTTTGTTGAGGAGAAAGTGCATTGTGTCACCGGTGAAGTGACCGAGCCGGCATTCGGTCTGACCGAAAAGGCATTTGGCGCCCTGGCGGGTCAGCTCGATGCTGTCGTTAACTCAGCGGCGAGTGTCAACTTCCGGGAAGAGCTGGACAAGGCCCTGGCCATTAACACCCTGTGTCTCGATAACATCGCTGAGCTGGCGCGTCAGAATGACCGGTTGGCGGTTGTCCAGGTCTCCACCTGCTATGTAAACGGGATGAACTCCGGCCAGGTATCGGAATCGATCATCAAGCCGGCCGGTGAATCGATACCTCGGAATGCGGAAGGCTTTTACGAAACCTCGGACCTGATCCGATTGTTGCAGGACAAGATTGCCGATGTTCGGGCCCGATACTCCGGCAAGGTTCTGGAGAAAAAGCTGGTAGAGCTCGGTATTCGGGAGGCCAACCGCTATGGGTGGAGCGATACCTACACGTTCACCAAGTGGTTGGGCGAGCAGCTTCTGATGGAGGCCTTGAGCGGTCGTGCACTGACGATTCTGCGTCCTTCCATCATTGAAAGCGCCCTTGAGGAGCCGGCGCCCGGCTGGATCGAGGGCGTAAAGGTGGCGGATGCCATCATTCTCGCCTATGCGCGCGAGAAAGTGACCATCTTCCCGGGCAAGCGCTCGGGAATCATCGATGTCATTCCTGTCGATCTGGTTGCCAACTCGATCATTCTGTCGGTTTCTGAAGCGCTCCGTGAGGCGCCGGCACACCGGATCTATCAATGCTGCAGCGGGAGTTCCAACCCTGTCTCGCTCGGGGAGTTCATTGATCATCTGCTGGCCGAGGCGAAAGCCAATTACGCCAGCTATGATCAGCTGTTCTACCGTCAGCCGAGCAAACCGTTCGTGGCCGTCAACCGGAAGCTCTTTGATGCGTTGGTAAGTGGTGTCCGGATTCCCCTGAGTGTCACTGATCGTGTGCTTAAAATGCTCGGGCACAGCCGGGAACTGAAGATGCTCAGAAATCTCGACACCACCCGGTCACTGGCAACCATCTTCGGCTTTTACACGGCGCCGGACTACATTTTCCGGAACGATGGGCTTATGGCTCTTTCTGCCCGCATGGGTGAACTGGATCAGATGCTTTTCCCGGTGGACGCCCGGCAGGTTGACTGGTCTACCTACCTGCGCAAGATCCACCTTGCGGGTCTGAACCGGTACGCTCTGAAGGAGCGAAAACTCCATAGCCTCCGTGGTCGTCGGGCGCAGAAAAAAGCCGCCTGAATCCTTCCGGGCTGGCCCTTGTGGCCAGCCCCTTCCTCCTTGCGAATCCCCGTGTCCAAACTATGCTTGTTTAAGCGTTAGTTGTCTGATTTTTACGTCTGTTTCTTGCAGTTTGTCGTCTGTTTGCGGTCAAAAGTGCTGGCACATTAGGACGTTAGTCTAATTCAATGAGTGGTGACACACGTGTTGAACTACCACTATCCGTCGTCAGGGCCGGAGAGGCCCGATCGCTCTGTTTCCAAATACCGACAATGACAACAGACTCTAACTGAAAAGGGGAGCACAATGACGCATAAGCAGGTATATCCGGTAGCACCGGACGTCGCCAAACGGGCACTGGTCACTCGGGAACAATACGAGGAAATGTACCGGCAATCCGTGGATGACCCGGATACCTTCTGGGGTGAGCACGGCAAGCGGATTGACTGGATCAAGCCGTTCACCAAGGTCAAGAACACGACGTACGACTACAACAATCTTTCCATCAAGTGGTTCGAAGATGGTGTGCTGAACGCTTCAGCCAACTGTCTTGATCGTCACCTGAAGGATCGCGGTGACCAGACCGCAATCATCTTCGAAGGTGACGAGCCCTCGGAATCCCGGACTGTCACCTATCGCGAGCTCTACGAAGAAACCTGTAAGTTCGCCAACGTCCTGAAGGGATTGGGTGTCAAAAAGGGTGATGTCGTCACCATCTACATGCCGATGATCGTTGAGACCGCCGTTGCCATGCTGGCGTGTGCGCGGATCGGCGCGATCCATTCGGTTGTGTTCGGTGGCTTTTCTCCGGAAGCGCTGGCCGCGAGGATCGTCAACGGCAAATCACGTTATGTGGTTACGGCGGATGAGGGTGTTCGTGGTGGTCGCACCATTCCCCTCAAGAAGAACGTGGATTCAGCGCTCAAGCACGAAGACTCCGCCAACGTCGACAAGGTTGTGGTGGTTACCCGCACAGGTAATGACCAGGTACCCTGGAACGACGGCCGGGACGAGCGTTACGAAGATCTGATGAAGTCTGCCTCTGCCGAGTGCGAACCCGAGCCGATGAACGCGGAAGATCCGCTGTTCATGCTGTACACCTCCGGCTCTACCGGTACTCCCAAAGGTGTGCTTCACACCACCGGTGGGTATATGGTCTATACCTCGATGACCCACCAGTACGTGTTTGATTATCATGATGGCGATGTCTACTGGTGTACCGCCGACTTCGGCTGGGTAACGGGCCACAGCTACATCCTTTACGGTCCGCTGGCCAATGGTGCGGTCACGCTGCTGTTCGAAGGTGTGCCCAACTATCCGGACAGCTCCCGCATGGGACAGGTTGTCGATAAGCATAACGTGAACATTCTGTATACTGCGCCGACCGCCATCCGCGCCCTGATGGCTCAGGGTGACCACGTTATGGACGGCACTACCCGTGAGAGCCTGCGGGTTCTTGGCTCCGTGGGTGAGCCCATCAACCCGGAAGCATGGGAGTGGTACCACCGGGTGATCGGCAACAGCAAGTGTCCCATTGTGGACACCTGGTGGCAGACCGAGACCGGTGGCATCCTGATTTCTCCGTTGCCCGGTGCGGTGGACTTGAAGCCGGGTTCGGCCACTCTGCCGTTCTTCGGTGTCCAGCCGGCGCTGGTGGATAACGATGGCAACATCCTGGAAGGCAAGACCGAGGGTAACCTGGTTATCCTGGACAGCTGGCCTGGCCAGATGCGCACCATCTACGGCGACCATGAGCGTTTCGCGCAGACCTACTTCAGCACTTACAAGGGCATGTACTTTACCGGCGACGGGGCCCGTCGGGACGAGGACGGCTATTACTGGATTACCGGCCGGGTCGACGACGTACTGAACGTGTCCGGCCACCGTCTGGGTACGGCCGAGGTCGAGAGTGCCCTGGTCGCGCACGACAAGGTGGCTGAAGCCGCGGTTGTGGGTTATCCGCACGATATCAAGGGGCAGGGCATCTATGTCTATGTCACCCTGGTACAGGGCGAGGAGCCCAGTGATGAGCTCAAGAAAGAGTTGGTTCAGTGGGTCCGTAAGGAGATTGGCCCGATTGCCTCGCCGGACGTGATCCAGTGGGCGCCTGGACTGCCGAAGACCCGTTCTGGCAAGATTATGCGCCGGATTTTGCGTAAGATTGCTGCCAACGAGCACGATCAGCTGGGAGATACGTCCACTCTGGCTGATCCGGGAGTTGTCGATGAGCTGATCAGCAGTCGGGTGTTCAAGTAACGCCGGCTGGTCAGCCAGTAACCTGTGAGGAATCTGTTGAATGACACAAACAATTATCGTCGCTGATGATCACCCGCTGTTTCGTGCAGCATTGAAGCAGGCGGTCAGTCAGGCGGTGCCGGATGCTGAAACGGTCGAAGTTGACAGCATCAAATCACTGCAAGCGGCGGTGGAGTCCCATCCGGATGCAGATCTGGTTCTCCTGGATCTCAATATGCCGGGTGCCCACGGCTTCTCCGGGCTCGTGTTCATGCGCGGGCAATATCCCGGGCTGCCCGTTGTGGTTGTGTCAGGTTCCGAGGAATTGCAGGTGATGCGTCGCTCGATCGACTACGGCGCATCCGGCTTTATTCCCAAGTCGGCGCCACTGCCCACCATTACCGAGGCTATTCAGGCAGTCCTGGAAGGGGATGTCTGGCTGCCGGATGGGGTGGCTGAGAAGATCGAGCGAATGCAATCCGAAGCGACGGATTTCTCTGAACGGCTGGCGTCCCTGACGCCGCAGCAGTTCCGGGTGCTCGGCATGCTGGCCGAGGGGCTTCTGAACAAACAGATCGCCTATGATCTGGACGTGTCGGAAGCAACCATCAAGGCGCACATCACAGCCGTGTTCCGAAAGCTTGGAGTTCGCAATCGGACCCAGGCGGTGATTGCGATTCAGCAGATGGAGATTGACCCGTCGGATCAGTCGTTGTCTGGTAGCTGATTGAAGTTGGGGTCAGATGAAAATTTCATCTGACCCCGGGTTTGATCTGAAAACGGGAGCCTGAGGGCTCCCGTTTTTGTTCGGGAATCTGCGGCTTATTGATTACAGGGTGATAAACCTTGAGAGTAAGTAGGGTGGGAACTATATTGGCGTTCTGTTTATAAGGAAAACCGGAGATGTTCACCCCTCACCAAAGCACCTACTTTGCTCACTGGTTGACCCAATCCGGCAAAATCGAGAACCAGGTCTCCCGGGCCATGGCTTCTGCCCGTGTGGATATGAACCCGCACCAAATCGACGCTGCCTGTTTTGCCCTGAAATCGCCTCTGGAGCAGGGTGTGCTCCTGGCTGACGAAGTGGGTCTCGGTAAGACCATTGAAGCCAGTTTGGTGATGGCGCAGAAGTGGGCAGAAAACAAACGAAACATTCTCCTCGTCGTGCCAGCCTCATTACGGAAGCAGTGGAGCCAGGAACTCAGAGACAAGTTTGAACTGCCGTCAATCATCATTGATGGCAAAGTCGCCACAAGCCTCAAAAAAGAGGGACAGACAAATCCCTTCGATCAGGACGAACAGATTGTTATCTGTTCGTATGAGTACGCGGCTCGCCAGCGGGATTATGTGCGATTGGTTAGCTGGAATCTTGTTGTCTTCGACGAAGCCCACAAATTACGGAACCTCTATCAGACCAACAGCAGCAAACGGGCAAAAGCGCTCGTCGAGGCCACGGAACTCGCTGACAGCCGCGTGCTGTTATCCGCGACACCGATTCAGAACAACCTGATGGAACTGTATGGCCTGAGCCAGGCTATTGATCCCCATTTCTTTGGTGATGAAAAATCCTTTCGCGCTCTATACGTGAACCGACAAAGGGATCAGAAGTCGCTGGAGGATCTGAAACGCCGGATTCGTCCTCTATGCCACAGGACTCTGCGGCGACAGGTGCAAGAAGAAGGCGGTATCAACTTTACCAACCGCTACTCCATCACCCAGGACTTCACGCCGTTGCCTGAAGAATGGGAGCTGTACCGGAGGCTCTCTCATTACCTCCAACGCCCGGATAATGAGGCGATCAACCCGCGTGCTCGCCATTTGGTGAGTATGGGCTTACGTAAAATTCTGGCGTCTTCTTCCTTTGCCGTTGCCGATACCCTTAAAGGTATGATCGATCGTCTTGAACAACAACAGCGGCTTGATGAGGAGAGTCTTTCTGATATTGAGGAAATTGACGATTGGGCAGAGTCCGAAAACGAAGACGGTAATGGCGAGGGTGGCAACGTCGAGTCTCCTGCATCGTCTAGCAAGCTGAGCCAGGAAATCGCCCAACTTGCTGAGTTTCGGGACCTCGCCCAGAGCATCACCAGCAACGCCAAGGGGCTGGCTCTGCTAACGGTGCTGGAAAAAGCCCTCACCATGACGGAACGCCTTGGCGGACAACGTAAAGCGGTGGTTTTTACCGAGTCGTGCAGAACCCAGCAATACCTTCACGATCTTTTGGAAAGTCGTGGCTATGCTGGGCGAACCGTATTGCTGAATGGCTCCAACAACGACGCTCGCTCCAAAGCCATCTACCGGGCGTGGCTGGAAGAGCACAGGGGTTCTGCTCGAATAAGCGGTTCGAAACCCGCCGATATGAAAGCCGCGTTGGTGGACCGGTTCCGCAGTGACAAAGCCGACATTCTGATTTCCACAGAGGCCGGAGGCGAAGGTATCAACCTGCAGTTCTGCTCCGTGCTGATCAACTATGACCTGCCCTGGAACCCTCAGAAGGTAGAGCAGCGCATCGGTAGGGTCCATCGTTATGGGCAGAAGAACGATGTGGTGGTGGTCAATTTTGTAAACCGCAAGAATCCGGCTGATCGCAGGGTGTTCCAGCTTCTGGACGAGAAGCTGAAGCTGTTTGAAGGCGTGTTTGGTGCCTCGGATGAAGTGCTCGGTGCGATCGAAGGTAGCATCGATATCGAGCGTCGTATTTACGAAATCTACCAGAAGTGCCGAACCGATCAGGAAATCGAGTACGAGTTCGATCAACTGCAGACATCACTCGAGGAGACCCTTTCCGCAAGGGAGACAGCGGCCCGGGAAGCATTGCTGAACAATTTCGACCGGGATGTAGTGTCAGCCCTTAAGACTCGCCGCGATCAAAGCAACGATTTCCTGCAGGAATTCGAGCAGGTCCTTCTGGATCTTGCTCGAGCCGAACTGCCAGAGGCAAAGTTCAACGCCAATCATTTCTACCTTGATGGCCAGCGATATGATTTGAGTTGGCCTCTTGCAGAACAGAATGACTCCGAATTTTTCCGTTTACAGGCCACCGAGCATTATCTGGCTTGGGACCTGGTGCGCAGGGCCAAGGCCCGTGATCCGGAGCCCGCGCATTTAGTGTTCCATTATGATCAGCTTCACGGTCAGTATGCTGCTCTCAAAGAATACATCGGTAAGTCGGGCGTTCTCATCGCGTTTGAAATACGGTTCACCTACAACAAGGGAAGAACACGGAACACCCGCCTGGTGGTGCTGGCCCAAACGGATGACGGCCAGAAACTGACTTTGGAGAATGCCGATCATATGATGTGCGTGCCGGCCACCAGCGAACCCCTGACAGATGCCATTCCGGCGGAACTCTTCAAAAGCTGGCAATCGCAGGTGGTAGAAGAAACCGAAGCCGAAACCGAAGCAGAACTGGATCAGTACCTGGAACAGGAATCCGAAAAGCTTGAACGTTGGGCGCAGGATCGCCGCAAAGCGCTTATGGCCACTGTTGAGGAGCTGGACGAACAGATCCGCGCCTATAAAAAAGAAGCGCGACAACTGGCTTCCACGGCGGAAAAGATTCAGGCGAAGAAGGAACTTCGCAAACTGGAGCGCAAGCGGGACGACGCTTTGGCAGAATACCATCACTCCAAAAAAGCCATTGAGCAAGAGGAAGACCGCCTGTTGGATGAAGTGAGCGAAAAGCTGGAACTGACGTTCGAGATCAAAGAGCTGTTTACCGCCCGCTGGACACTCACCCACTAATACAGGCCAGAGAACATCATGGACAGAGAAAAACTGGTTAAAGATCTGCTGTACCAGATTCGCCTGGGGGAAGACTCCGGCTATGAGTTCAAACGTGTTGAAATCCGGGGCACCAAGATCAAAGGCCCGGACCAGAAAGACCTGGCGGACGAAATGGCCGCTTTCGCCAACCAGAAAGGCGGCTATCTGATTTTGGGTGTCGATGACAAAACCCGGGAAATCACCGGTATCCCCGCTGACATGCTCGAGGCGGTACAACAAAGGGTAAAGGACGCCGCCACCGACAATGTAGAACCGCCGTTGCCCATCGCCACCCGACTGCTTGAGCTGCCCGACGAACACGGCGACATGAAAAACGTACTGCACGTGGATATCGAGAAAAGCCTGTTCGTTCACAGTAGCAACGGCCGCTATTTCCACCGTGTAGCCGAGTCCAAACATCCCATGAAACAGGAATATCTGGCACGGCTGATGATGCAACGCAGCCAGTCCCGGCTGATCTGGCTGGACGAACGCCCCGTGCCCGGTACCCGTTACGAAGACTTGGACCCGAGCCTGTACCGCAAATTCCTGCGCGAGGAAAGCCAGCCGGAACGAACCCAGCTGCGCAAACTCCGTATGCTGGTAGATGATGATGAGGGTAACGAAAAACTGAGTGTTTCCGGCGTTCTGTTAGGCACACCAAGCCCGGTCAACTGGCTCCCCAACGCTTACATCCAGGCCGTCTGTTACGCAGGCGAGGACCGCGATGCGGACCAACAAGTTGACGCCATGGATCTCACCGGGCCTCTGGACCAGCAGATCAGCGGCGCCCTGGCCTTCGTTGAGAAAAACCAGCGGGTGGCCGCTCGCAAGCTGCTGGGCCGGGAGGACATCCCCCAGTACAGCCTGACCGCGATCTTTGAAGCACTGGTCAACGCGGTCGCTCACCGGGATTACGACATCTATGGTGCCCACATCCGCTTACACATGTTTGCGGGCCGGCTGGTGCTGTGTTCCCCGGGGGCTCTGGTCAACACCATGGAAGTGGACGAACTCATGGCTCGGCAGGCCTCCCGCAACCAACTCATCACCAGCCTGCTGGCTCGCTGCCCCTATGAACACCCCACCATTAACCGCTCCCGGATGATGGACAAGCGGGGAGAAGGCGTGCCGGTTATTCTCAACGAATCCGAAAAGCTTTCTGGCAAACGGCCGGAATACAGGATGGTCGGGGAGGAGCTTCAGCTTACGATTTATGCAGCGAAGAAGGGGCCATACCGCCCATGACGCTGGGAGATCGAGCCGCCAGACTGTCAAAGTCAGACCTGATCCGGCTACTCAGCGCCATATACGGGGTGGAGACCCATGTCGATGACATCATTGACCGGTATCTGGCCGCCGGTGAGGGGCCCGGCAGCGAGGCCACCGCACTGGCGGAAACACTGTCAGCCCAGTTGCAACAGATTGCTGACGAAGACGAATTTTATGGCTACCGGGGCAGCTATGATTTCAGCGAGCGTCTGTCTTCAATATTGTCTGCCATCGACAATTTGTTACGCCCGCAAGATCCGCAGGCTGCACTGAAGCTGACCGAGACCTTTCTTGATCTGGCGGATGAAGCGTTCCAGCGCGTGGACGATTCCGACGGCTACGTGGGTGGTATTTTCAGGGACGCCACCAGGCAGTGGCTGGCCATCGCGGTCGAGTTGCGCCACCAACAACCGAATGCTGAAAACTGGCCGCAAAAAGTACGGACGTTTTTTGATAACAATGATTACGGCGTTCTCGATGACATTATCACCAACAGCACTCCGTTACTGACCGAACAGGAGCTTCGCGGATTGGCTGCTCACTTTGAGGGGAATGCGAAGGCCGCGTTGGCATCACCCAAAGAACCGGGCCGCTATAATTTCGAAGCGGCCCATGCCTGTATCGGCATCAAATCCGTGGCTGAAGCTTTGCAAGACATGGCCTTGTATGAGCAGGCAACATTGCTCACCAGCCCGCAGCCGAATACCCTGCAACTGGCCAGCATCGTCGAGTTTGCGCTGGCCATCGGCGATTTGGGCCGGGCAGGGTACTGGCTGGAGCAGCCCCAGTGGCAAGGCGACCAGAGCCGTTATCGGGCCCTGCGCCACCTTTGGCTCAAGCGCAAAGGCGACACCGAGCTGCTAAAAAGCGAGCTTTGGGACGATTTCACCCAGCGCCCTCATCGATACACCTTGGAGCCGCTGTGGCTGATGGCCAGCGATTCGGAGAAACTCCAACTCCAGCAGCAGGTCGAGAACCTCTCAAGCGATGACGTGGACTCCGAAGAGCGGGTCGCCATGTTGTTGCTGGTGGGTAGCCTGGAACGGGCGGAAGCTGCCTTGCTGGAACAACCGGATCATTTTGCCTCGGTGCATTACGGCACCCTGCTGAACTGGGTAAGGATGTTTGCTGAAGAGCACCTGCCTCTGGCGCAAGTCGTGTGCTACCGTGCGCTGCTGAGCGACCTGCTGGAGCGCGGTTACACCCGTGCATATCGCCACGGAGCCGGCTATTTCCATAAATTATTGGCGCTGGACAAGGCGATTGACGATTACCTCGGGCTGGCGGATGCCCTGGCCTTTATCCGCAGCCTGCAAGCCCGGCACTGGCGCAAGCGCTCCTTCTGGGAGTTGGCGGATTATCCCAACAAACCGCCGAAAGACTGATACCAGCGTTGCCACCGTAAGCACGCCAATTTTCGCAATGATCAAGGACACCGCAGTACCATGACCAACCCAGATACGCCTTCCACCGACACCCAGATGAACGGCAAGTCCCTGGACATTGCCGAGCAGCGTCGCAAGGAGCTCGAGCAACTGTTCCCGGGCATCTTCACCGAAACCCGCAACGACCAGGGGGAGCTGAAGGTGACCATTGATCTGGAGCGCCTGAAAGCGGAACTGGGTGAGTTCACCGACCTCTTCGACAGTCGCCGGGAACGTTACGGCATGGACTGGCCCGGCAAGCGGGACTGCCTGCGGCTGATCCAGCAGCCCTCCACCGCCACCCTCAAACCCTGCCGGGAGGAGTCGGTGGAGTTCGACACCACCGAAAACCTGTTTATCGAGGGCGACAACCTGGAAGTGCTCAAGCTGCTGCAGAAGAGCTACTACGGCAAGGTCAAGATGATCTACATCGACCCGCCCTACAACACCGGCAAGGAATTCATCTACCCGGACAACTTCAGCGAAAGCCTGGACACCTACCTGCAATACGCCGGCCTGAAAGACAGCGAAGGCCGCACCTTTTCCACCAACACCGCCAACGAAGGCCGCTTTCACACCAAGTGGCTGAACATGATGTACCCCCGCCTGTATCTGGCCCGCAACCTGCTGCGGGAGGATGGGGTGATCTTTATTTCCATCGACGACAATGAGGTGGAAAACCTGCGGCGGATGTGTGATGAGATTTTTGGGGAGGAGAATCGAATAGCGTGTCTTGTTTGGGAGAAGGGAAGAAAAAATGACGCGAAATTGTTCTCTACAGGTCATGAATACATGCTCGTTTACGCAAAGAGCGCTAGCGTTCTCAAAGAACAAAACATTATCTGGCGAGAAGAAAAGCCCGGAGCAAAGGAAATTTGGGAGCAATATTTGTTATTGCGGGAGCAGCATGGTGGAAATGATGCGGCTATCGAAAGCGACTTGCAGGCTTGGTTTGCCGAATTACCTAAGTCTCATCCTTCAAAAAAATGGAGTCGGTATAAGCGAATAGACAAAAACGGGCCCTGGCGGGACAGGGATATATCCTGGCCGGGTGGTGGAGGGCCTGAGTACGATGTTATCCATCCGGTGACTAAGAAGCCTTGTGTAGTCCCAGAAGCTGGCTGGAGATTCGCTAATCCTGATGAAATGAAACGGCAAATTGAAGCAGGGCTCGTTGAGTTTCGAGAAGACCATACGAAACCCCCGTTTCGTAAAACCCACCTCAAGCCAATTGCGGAAGAGCTAGATGATAACTCTGAAGATTCTGACGATGATGATGGGCTGGCAACACAAGTACGAGGCAGCTGTATCTACAAACAGAGTCAAGTGGCTGTCAAATACTTAAAAGGGCTAATGGGGGCAAAGCTATTCAACAATCCCAAAGACCATGTTGAAATCAAGCGCCTCATTGAGTATGTGTGCGGTGATGAAGGCATAATTCTGGACTTTTTCTCTGGATCTGGCACAACGGGGGAATCCGTAGCTGAGCTTGCAATGAGGGATTGCTTAGATCTCAAGTATATCTTAGTTCAGTTGCCTGAACCGAACTCTGAAAAGGAGAAAACCGGAAAGGCCGCGCTTAAAGCTGGATACGCTACGATTTCGGATATATCCAAGGATAGGTTACGCAAAGTTTACTCTGGACTTGAAGCTACAGGTGAATACCGAGAGCAAAATGAATACAAATGGGGCTTCAAAGTCCTAAAACTCAACCAAAGCAACTTCAAACTCTGGCAAGCCCCGGCCAAAGACATTTCCGACGAAGAACTCCTCCAGCAAATGGAGCTCAATGTTGACCACATTGATCCCAACGCCAGCCAGGAAGACCTGCTCTATGAGCTGCTGATCAAGGCCGGCGTGATGCCCACTGAGAGAGTGGAGCAAATTGAGCTCGCGGGCCACACCGTATTTTCTGTAGCTGAGGGTATTCTTCTGGTGCATCTGGGGGATGATATTGATCAAGCACTTATCGATGCCGTGCTAAATCATGCCCCCGGCCAGTTTATCTGCCTGGACAAAGCCTTCCACGGCAACGACCAACTCAAGACCAATGCCGTGAAAACCTTCGAGGCCTTTAACCAGGGCAAGGAAAAAATCGACCAGATCGATTTCAAAACGGTGTAAGGGGCGTTGGCATGAAACTGAAGTTCAACCCCAACCTGGACTACCAGCAGGACGCCATCGAATCCACTCTGTCTGTGTTCGAGGGCTTGTCCACCGCTGGTGAACCCTATCGCAAGCTGGGCATCGCCAACACCCTGGCACTGGACCCGGACAAACTGCTGGATAACCTGCACCGGGTGCAGGAGCAGAATTTTATCGAGAAATCCCGGCATTTGTTCGAGGCTGGAGACGACTATCCGTTTCCCAACTTCTCGGTGGAGATGGAAACCGGTACCGGTAAAACCTACGTTTACCTGCGCAGCATTTTCGAGCTGCACAAACGGCTGGGGCTGCGCAAGTTCATCATTGTGGTGCCGTCGGTGGCCATACGGGAAGGCGTGCTGTCGTCTCTGGCCATGATGAAGGAGCATTTCCGCAGCCTGTATAACAACGCGCCTTTTGATCACTACGTCTACAGCGCCAAGGATCTGTCCAAGGTTCGCCAGTTCGCCACGGCCAACACCCTGCAGATTATGGTGATCAATATCCAGGCATTTCAACGGGATGCCGGGGATGTGGACAGCTACGACAGCCTGACGCCGGAACAGATCAAGAAGCTCTCGGTGATTCACCGGGAACAGGACCGGATGTCGGGCGTCAAACCCATCGAGTTTATCCAGGATGTGCGGCCGGCGCTGATCATCGACGAACCGCAATCCGTGGATAACACCGCCAAGGCCCGCCGGGCGGTGAACCACCTGAAGCCGCTGTTTGCCCTGCGCTATTCCGCCACTCACCGCAATCCCTACAACGTGGTGTACCAGCTTGGCCCGGTGAAGGCTTACGACATGAAGCTGGTGAAGCAGATCTCTGTGGCGTCTATCCAGTCCCAGAGCAATGTGAACCAGACCTACCTGAAGCTGAGCCAGATTGGCTACAGCGGCAAAGCCAAGACGCCCTCGGCCTCGGTGGTGCTTTTTGAGGACACGCCCAACGGCACCAAGGAAAAGACCGTCAAGCTCAAGCAAGGCACGGACCTGTCTGACCACACCAACCGCCCAGGTTATCAGGGCTATGTGGTGGATGAGATTTACGCGGAGCCCGGTGCGGAATACGTGCGCTTCGCCAATAACGTGATTCTGGAGCCGGAGCAGGAGCAAGACGGCATCCACGACGATGTGCTCAAAGAGCAGATCCGCCAGACGGTGGAAGAGCACTTCAAGAAAGAGCGGAACCTGCAGAAGCAGGGGCTGGACGTGAAGGTGCTGTCGCTGTTCTTTATCGACAAGGTGGCCAACTACCGCTATTACGACGAACACGGGCACACCCGGAATGGCAAAATTGCCCGCTGGTTCGAAGAGGCCTACGAAGAACTCGCCGCAAGCCCGCTGTTCGGCGACTTGCCCAAACGCAACGTGGCGCAGGTCCATAATGGCTATTTCGCCGAGGTCAAAAAGCGCGGCAAGGTGGTGGACCTGAAGGACACCAGCGGCACCACCGCCAGCGATGCCGAAGTCTACGAACTGATCATGAAAGACAAGGAACGGCTGCTGGACGACGCCGAACCGCTGCGCTTTATCTTCAGCCATTCAGCCCTGAAAGAAGGCTGGGACAACCCCAATGTGTTCCAGATTTGCACGTTGCGGGAATTCGGCAGCGAGAAAGAGCGCCGTCAGACCCTGGGTCGGGGGCTTCGCCTTTGTGTGGATGCCCATGGCAACCGGGTTTACGACCCACAGGTGAACCGCCTGACCGTGGTGGCCAGCGAATCCTTCGAGGACTATGCCAAAAACCTGCAAACGGAAATGGAGAAGGACATCGGCGGTGGCTTCAAGTTTGGCCGGGTACCGGCCATCGCGTTTGCGCCGCTGGCAATCAACGACACCGAAACCCTGGGCCAGGAAAAATCCCGCCATCTTTGGCAGGCCTTGAAGGCAGAGGGCTATCTGGATGCCAAGGGCGACCTCACCGCCCGATTCCAGCCGGATGATATGTACTTCCAGTTGCAGGTGCCACAGGAATACCAACCGCTGGAGAACGAGATCATCGACCGCCTGCGCAGCTTTATGTTCGCAGGCCGGGTGCAGGATGCCCGCAAGCGCACAATGGTTACCTATAACAAGCGGGTGGAGCTGAACCCGGACTTCAAGGCGCTGTGGGACAAGATCAGCCAGAAAACCCGGTATTCCATCCGGTTTGATACCCAGCAACTGATCGATCTGGCCAGCCACAAGCTCCAGAGTATGCCGGTGATCAAGCCGGTGACGCTCACCATTGACCATACCCAGGCCAAACTGACGGATGCCGGCTTTGGCAGTGACCGGCAGATCTCCACTACTAAAGAACGTTATGTCAGCTCCCACGAAGTCCTGCCTGACCTGATTGGCGCTTTACAGGAGCGGACGCAGCTGACCCGGGGCACGCTTCTGACGATCATCCGGAACTGCAAACGCCTGAGTGAATTCAAGGCCAATCCCCAAGGGTTTATTACGGAAGCAGCGCGTCAAATCGATAAAGCGCTGGATGAATTGCTGGTGGATGGTATCCGCTATGAAAAGCTGGCTGGCGACCACTACAAGATGGAGTTGTTCAATGAGCCGGAACTGGAAGCCTATCTGGACCGCTCCTACCAGGTCCAATATGGGAACCAGGGTGATCAGGTGCAGACGCCGTATGATTACATCGAGTGCGATTCCCATATCGAACGGATGACAGCTCAGGCGCTCGACGGTGCGGAGAACATCAAGTTCTTCTGCAAGTTACCCCGCTGGTTCACCATCCCCACCCCGGTAGGTGATTACAATCCGGATTGGGCGGTAGTGATGGAAGAGGATCGAAAGGTGTATCTGATTCGTGAGACCAAAACCACCCACGACAGCGACAAACGCCGGCTGGAGGAGAATCTGAAGATTCTATGTGGCGAAGCGCATTTCGAGGCGTTGGGGGATGTAGACTACAAAGTGGCAACGACGGTGGCTGAGGTGACGGCCGTTTAGTTAAAAGGAATGCCCAATGAGCTTTCAGGGATTGCAGGCAAAATACAACCGCCTTCATGGTGAAAATGCAGCATGGAAGCTGCTGCGCGCGGATAATGCCCCATACATTCTCGCCTTCATCTCGGATTTGTTTGCGGAGGAAAGTGAAGTCCCCTTCGGGCGTGCACGTATCCGTCTCGATGCAGAAATTGATCGTCTGCGCGAACTCGGTATCTGGCAAACTGAGACTGCAGCCAATACTTACCTGAACCAGTGGATTGCTTCGGGATGGTTGCGTGAGCTGGACGACAGTCTTACCAAGACAGATGCCAGCGAAACCGCCCTGCGCTTCTGCCGATCCCTTGATGAACGAACCGCAGGCACCACCGCGTCCCATCTGAGAATTGTGCAGGAAGCCGTCCGGGATCTTGCCGTCGCCATCAGCCCGAATGTTGACGAGCGCATCACGCTGCTGGAACACAAGAAAGCAGAACTTGAGCGGGAAATCACCGACCTCAGAGCGGGGATCGTTAAGGAGCTCAGTGAACAGCAGCAACGGGAACGCATCCGCGAGGTGTATCAGCTTGCCTCGGTACTGACCGGTGATTTCCGCCGCGTGGAAGACGAAATCCGGCAGTTGGACAAAGCGTTGCGGATCCAGTTGATTGAAGGGGGGGCCACCCGGGGTGAGGTGTTGCTTTCGGTTATGGAAAAGGAAGCGCTATTGTCCTCGACCGATGCGGGCAGTGCTTTCGAAGGTTTCTTCCAGTTGTTGTGCGACCAGAATCGGCAAACCGAATTGCGCGACCAGCTTAACGGTATTCTGAATCAACCCATTGCACAGCAGCTATCTCAGTCCCAGCAGCAGTTTCTCGCCCATCTGATGAGGGAATTGGGCCGTGAGAGCGATCGTGTCTTCCAGGTGCGCCGGAGAACCGAAGAAAGTCTGAGGGCATACGTCGAGAGCGGTGCGGCCAGTGAAAATCGTGCGGTTGACCAGCTTCTGTCGAGGCTGGAGAAGGTTGCGGTTGCCTTGCGGGATGGGGGCACGAATTTGAGAACGGAAACCACGTTATCCCTGCCCGTTGGACCGCTTGAACTAACCTCTCCCGAAACCATGCGCCTCCGTAGCCCGGATGAGAAGCTCGATACCCGTGGTGTGAAAGCTCGGGAAAATGCACGAGAACCCAGCAAACACATCCTCGACAGCCTTGAAACGGTGCGGGTTCGGGAAGTCGCTGAAAAAACCTTTCGAGCTCTGGCCGCGAACGGACCTATGACCATCGCGGGTCTTTTGAGACATCACCCCGTAAACGCAGGACTTGAGGAACTCGTCGCCTACGTGAGGGTGGCAAAGTCCGTCAAAGCTGCGCAATTGGAAGATATGGAACGGGTTGAGCTTGCAGACAAGAGCGGAGCACGGTTTCGCGCGACTGTGCCGACCTTTGTACTGAGCGCAGAATTGTTTCCCCCGAACCTGAATGAGCTGTTGCTGTAGGAGCTGATATGACTGATAACAACGATAATTCTGCGAGCACGAGCTTTTTTGACAAAGTGCGCGGCCAACGGGACGCACCTGCCCGTTCTGAGTATTCTCCGGACCTGGAAAACGATGCCTTTGAGGAAGTAGAGGCTATTGACGCGCTGGAAGATGACTTCGCGAATTCTTCAGAGTTGCCTCATGAAGCGAGGCGGGTGTTGGTCTATCTGATGCGGCAGGGTGCGGTCATTGGAACCCAGAAACCCGGGGTGTTTGCGACCCTGTGCAGGTATGAGTCACAGATTCGTCGCCACCTGGCTGAGGTGTATCTGCGGCTGGTTCTGGACGAGAAGGCTGGAGTTGCGTTTGTCGGCCTGAATGAGACTGAAACCGATGAGGATGATAATCCGATCGACGGCGAGTCGGTTTCACTGATTTCAAAACGCACATTGTCGCTCTATGACACACTTTTGCTTTTAGTGCTCCGTCGTCATTATCAGGAGCGGGAATCGGCCGGTGAGCAGAAGATTGCTGTAGATCTTGAACGGCTGGAGTCCTATCTGACCCCTTTTTTACCGTTGACCAATCATGCCAAAGCAGATCGTAAGAAACTCAACGGGGCGGTTCAGAAGCTTATTCAGAAAAAAATACTCGCCGCCGCGCGAGGTGCAGAGGATCGTTATGAGATTACGCCCATCATTCGTTATGTGGTGGATGCTGCATTTCTTGAGTCAATGTTAGATGAGTACCTTCGAATGGCTGAAGAGGCAAATGTTGAGATTGATGTGCCGCGCCAACCTGATCCGATATCGGATCAGCCTCAATCACGCCAGGATGATTTGCTGGGAGGGCTTTAAGGTATGACCAGCATGGAGCGGTATGGCGATACGTTTTTCCAGCAAGGGCAGATTCGCCTGGCGGAGCTGAGTGTCTTCAACTGGGGCTCTTTTGAAGGTTTGCACACGGCAAGGATCGATCCGGAAGGTACGTTGATTACAGGCGACAACGGTTCCGGTAAATCGACGTTTGTGGACGGCCTGATGGCCCTGTTACTTCCCGCTGGACGGGCGACTTTTAATGTCGCAGCAGCGCAAGGCGACCGAACGGATCGCTCTTTACTTTCTTACATGCGGGGTAGTTTCGGGGCGGCACACGAAGGCTCGGGTACCAGGGTCAAAAGCAAACGGGAAAAATCCGTTGTCACCGGATTGAGGGCACTCTATCGCGCTGATGATGGCTCGGAGATCACGCTGGCAGCATTGTTCTGGACGGCTCAGGCTTCTAATTCTCTGGGGGAAGTCCGGCGTGTTTATGTGGTCGCCAGGCGCAATCTTGAGTTAAAGGAGATGCTGGATGCGTTTGGCGAGGGAAGTGCCACCGCATTGAAGCAATGGTTGCGTAATGACCCGCTTATCACCTGCTGTGACGATCGGTTTTCGGATTACCAGGAGCTGTACCGAAAGCTCTTGTTTATGGAAAACAAGAATGCCTCGGCTCTGTTGTCACGGGCCCTCGGGCTCAAAAAGATTGATGACCTGACCAAACTAATACGCGAGTTGGTTCTGGAACCAAGCACCATCCGGGAGGATACCAAAAAAGTTGTTGAGGAGTTTGGCGATCTGGTGGCAACACACGACAGACTGGTGGATACGCGGGCACAGGTAGAGCACTTGAGTCCGTTGCCAGGTCTGTCACAAGTAATCCGGCAGGCAGAGCAGGCGTTGCAGGGGCTTCGTCTGGAAAAAGAGCACTTGGGCATCTACTTCGGAGAGGTGCTGGCGAAGCTGTGGTCGGTGCGGGTAGACGAACTTGAGGCCGAAATCAAAAGGCTTCGTGACACACATGAGGAGCTGACTCGTAACGAGCGAGACGCAGAGGCCCTGGTTGAGCGCCGTTATGGGGAATATCTGCAGCATGGCGGTGATAAGGTCGAGTCTCTTAAAAAAGACATCGGCCAGTCATCGGACAAGCTTGCCGAAGTGAGCCAGAAGGCCTCCGCCTACCAGCGGGATATGCGAGAACTTGGGCTTTCTGATTCGTTATCGGAAGAGGCCTTCTGTGACAATAAAAAGGCAGTGGCAACGCTCCTCGACACGATCGCTCAGACAACCAAAGCCAGCCAGGATCATTTTGCAGATACCAGCGCTGAGTTTGGTAAATCGCAAGAGGCGATCACGACTCTTGAATCAGACATCCGGGAAATCGAAGCACGGCCGGATTCCAATATCGATCATCCCTTTCAACGCCTCCGTGAAGAATTGGTGCAATCGCTGGGCTTGCCGGCAGACGGGTTGGTTTTCGTCGGTGAGTTAATTGATGTGCTGGAAGACGAACGTTCTTGGCAGGGTGCCATCGAGCGAGCGCTGGGCGGATTGCGGACAACGCTTTTGGTCCCGGGCGAAAGCTACTCCATGGTGACTCGCTGGCTTAACGCCCGGCATACCGGCCTTCACGTCCGGGCCCAAGTTGTGCACGACAACTCGGGTAACCGGAGACCTCCAGAGTTCAAAGAAAACGGTTTTCTGAAAAAACTGGACTGGCGCCAACACCCATACCGAGACTGGCTCAAACATCATCTGAGTAAGTTTGATCTCGCCTGCGTGGATACCACCGAGGATCTGGATGTAACGCCGTTTTCAATGACCCGCGGAGGGTTGATCCATAAGGAACAAGGGCGGTTCGAGAAGAAAGACCAGTTCAGGATTGATGATCGCCGCCGTTGGCAACTGGGTTTTTCCAATAAGAGTCGTCTGGCCATTTTACGTCATGATCGAAGTCAGTTGGAGCAGCAGGTCAAACAGCTTGATAGGGCTGTTGCTGAGGCCAGGCAGGCGATGGATGAGGTTGGCGGACGCAAAGCAGTCCTGGAACGTGTCGATGCGGTTCGCTGGGAAGAAATCGATGCGCCCTACTGGAACGGCAAACTAGAGCAGTTGAAGGCGGATCTGCAAGCGATTGAGGCTTCGCAAGCGGATTTGGCCGAGGCGAAACGCCGGTGGGAAGACGCCAAGCTGGCAAGGCAGAATATTCAGCACGAAGTGAGTGAAATAAATAATGAATTGGGAAGAGTCGACAGCCGGTTGGAGGTTTCACGAGAAGAGCTGGAGCGAGCTCGTGAAGCCGCATCTCCCGGTCTGACGGATGAGTGTCGGAGATTGCTGGATCAACGTGTGGGGCCGATCACGCTAGACCAGACTCAGCGACAGGGCGACGTTGAGAAAGAGCTGGATTCACTGGTCGATAAGGAGCATACCCGGCACAGTAACGCCGCGAACAGGGCCAACAGTATTATGGGGGCCTTTCGGGGCAAGGATCAGTGGTCGCCCGTTGTTGTCGATTGGCCGACAGGCCTGGATGCTTTGGATGACTTTCTCGAATACCTGAATCAATTGGAGACCGAGGGCCTTCCTGTTTTGGTGGATCAGTTCCGGGAACGTCTGAACAAGCATGCCACCCAGTCACTGGCAAACATCAACAACAAACTGAGTGCCGAACGTGAGGATATTCTGGAGCGTATCAGTATCATCAATGACGTTCTTCGCCGAACCGAATTTCGTGTAGGTAGTTATCTGAAGTTAGGTACACGCAAGGAAAGATATCCTCATGTTCTGGATTTTGAGCGTAAGCTTCGCAATGTTCTGGGCCAGGTAACCAGTGACGACCACGAGAGTCGGTTCAATGCGCTGTCAGATGTGGTTTCCGTCCTTGATAAGGCCAGTTCATCGGGAACGTCAGGTTCGCTGGAGAGCTTGCGCTTGCTGGACCCGCGCTACCAGATGACGTTTTTCGCGGAGGAAGTGGACGCCACTACGCTGGAAATTCGCGACGTACTCAATTCCTCCAGCGGGAAATCCGGCGGCGAAAAAGAGTCTTTTGCCGGAATGGTTGTGGCGGCAAGCCTGGCCTATGTCCTGACTCCAGATGGGTATGACCGGCCTGTTTACAGCACGGTGTTTCTTGACGAAGCATTCTCGAACACCGCTGAGTCCGTGAGCCGTCGCGTGCTGAAGGTTTTCAAGGAGCTTCATATCCATGTCAATCTGATCACTCCCTACAAGAATCTTAACCTGGCCCGAGAGTCTGCCCGTTCACTGTTAATCGCTGAACGCGATGCTGAAAATCATGAGAGCCAACTTTGCGAGCTGACCTGGGAGGAGATTGATCAAAAGCTTGCAGAGGCAAAGCGTTTGTCGATCGTGAGTGATGCGGAGTCATTGGGAATTGGTGTTGATGAGTGATCGTGGTTGGGGGCTGATGCCTGAAGAGGTCATCGAACGCCTCCGTGAGAGAGAGTGGGGCAACCGCCGAACATTAAAGGCGCGGCTTAAAGAGGAAAAGCCATTCCCGGTTAGTATTAGCCTCAAGCCGCCACGCGGAAAAGAAGCAGTTTCAGACCTGAAACGATTTCATCGTTTTGTTTCTGCATGGAGGGCTTTCCCGGAACAGAGCTGCGTTCATTGGGAAAACCGGAGTTTCCGGCAGCTCTCTTCCCAGAATATTCCTGTTCGTTTTCTGGTCAGCGACATTGAGCTTCTGGCTGGATTGCTCGGAAAGGCAGAGCGAGCAGCATTGGCTGACTGGGAAGAAAGGATCTCGCGCATTCTTGCGGAACCATTCGCGCGGGGTGACGGTGTTCAGCACGAGCTCTTTGTTGCGCTGGTAGAAAACCTGGAAGTCCTGGAGACGTTTTCCGACGATGATCTGACGCTATTCGTCCGATTGATTCCGCAACTGCGTCCCGGCCTGGGAGGTGGTACGTACCTTCGTGCGTTGCCAGTTGTTCACGTGGATACCAAGTTTATTGAGCAGAACTACCAACTTATTGAGCGCTTGACCGACGTTGTGTATTTCGGAGATGTCAGCGCTTCTGGCGGCCTTATGGAATGGCTGAATTGCAGGGAAAACCCTAAAGGCTGGCTCTTTGTTCGCCCTTTGTGTGGCGAGAGCCGGTCTGCACTCGGCGGTCTTCCGATTCTGCAGATGGATACGGATACCTTGCTGAACTTCGAGCTTCCTGCCAGAAACATTCTGGTTGTAGAGAATGTCCAATCCGGTTTGGCTTTGCCGTCTCTAGAGAACACCATCGCGGTTTTTGGCGGTGGAAAGAACGTTTCATGGCTATCTGCGTCCTGGCTTGAGTCGAAGAGGGTGGCCTATTGGGGGGATATAGATTCCGAGGGTTTCCGAATTCTGGGTGATGCGCGAAGCCGCTGTCTTACGGTTCGATCCATTATGATGGATGAGGCAACCGTTAACGCATTCAATAATCGAATGGTGGGCGAGCCAGAATCTGCGAGATTACGCCCGAGGTGCCTGGAAAGGCAAGAGGCCGTTCTCTTACAAAAGCTGAGGGAGGGGCATTTCGGAAAACGTCGTCTTGAGCAAGAGAGGCTTTCTTCCAATTACATTGCGCGTGCTTTAACCGATTGGGCCGTTGAAATTTTCCCTGGTTAGCGTTCACATTCGGTTCTTCTGTATTGCTCCCGCCCACCCGCTTTCTTTCGCTTTATTCCAGCTGGTCCCCGGTTGATTGGTGTTAGGAGTCGTGTGCCTTTTTTGAGTTCTCCCTGATCGAGGAAGAGCATGTGTACCGATAAAAAATTTTCAGATTGTTGAAAAGTAAGCTTTCTTTGTTTATTCGAGTGGTTTACGCTATTTTCAGCGTACAAGTGTACGCAAAATAGGTGAGTTGAGATCTGTCGGTTAAGCAAAGGTGAGAAATGAACGCAATCGCAAGGCCGGACTCGGCAAGCGACCCGGTATTTGGTAAACCGGACGAACGGGAACTCAGGGATCGTATGAAGCGGGATTTGCCTGCGGATACGTTCAAGGCGCAGACCTGGCGTGTGGTCTGGTTTCTTCCCATGCAGTTGATTATCTGGGGAGGCATCGCGGCCATTCTGGTTCTGGATTTGCCCTGGTATGCGAATATGGGGCTGGCGCTGTTAGTTGGGCATACCCTCGGTTGCCAGGGATTACTGGCTCACGAAGTGCTGCACGGCGCACTCGGCATGAGCCGTCGATGGCAGAACCTGTTTGGTTGGCTGGGATTCGGTCCGTTTCTCGTGCCGCCCGAGTTCTGGCGGAAGTGGCACAACGTGGTACACCACGGCAACACCAATGCCGGGGACGTGGATCCTGACAGCTTCGGGACATTGCGTCGCTACCGGACGGATCCGAAGCAGAAGAAATTCACCCGGCTCGCGCCGGGAGGTGGCACCTGGTTCAGCTATCTGTTCCTGACCTATTCGTTTACTTTCCACGCACAGCTGGTGCTGTGGTTTCAGGCGAGGCGCCGGAAACAGTTCAAAGGGTTTGATCGCAGGAAGGCTATCCGTCAGTCGGTTATCTGTCTTGGCCTGTGGGTGGCCCTGGCGGTGATTTCAGGCCCGCTGGCCGTGTTCACGGTGCTCGTTCCGTTCATGGCAGCCAATGCGCTGGCGCAGGCCTATATCCTGACCAATCACTTTCTCCGGCCTCAGACACCAACCAACAATCCCCTGGACAATTCCATGAGTCTGCGAACGCTTCCGGTTCTGGACCGGCTGCATTTCCGCTTCAGCCATCATGTGGAGCATCACTTCTTTCCCAAGATGCCTTCGACCATGGCGCCCCGGGTGAGGCAGTGGCTGGAAACCCACGAAGGGGACCGTTACATGGCGATGCCTCACGGCAGGGCGCTCGCCATGCTCTATTCCACGCCCAGGGTCTACAAGACGCCAACACAACTGGTGGATCCCAACAATCCGCAGCGGGTTTTTGACCTCCTGCCACTGCAGGCTGAGTACGCTGCTTCCAATCGGTGAGCCCTTGCCGGCAGCGACTAGCTGCCGGCGTAGCCCAGCTTCTTGTTCACCAGGTTGAACAGGTCCCGACCGGAGTGCCAGAGGTCGAAGTTCTCGAGGAACTGATCGGTCAGGGCCCGTTTCCAGCCGATGAAATCACCGGCCATGTGCGCGGTCATGATCACGTTGTCCCTGTCCCAGAGCGGATGATCTTCCGGCAGTGGCTCTTCCTCGAACACATCAAGGGCGGCGCCGGCAATTTCTTTCGCATCGAGGGCGGCGATCAGGTCGTCGGTTTTGACGATGGGGCCGCGGCCGATATTAATCAGGCGCGCGCTGGTTCGCATGGCCTTGAAGGCCCGCTGGTCGAACAGGCCCTCGGTCTGCGGGGTCAAGGGGGCGGCGATGACGACGTAATCGAAGTGTTCCAGTTGCTGGAACAGCTGGTCGTTGCCATGAACCGCCACGAAATCCGGGTCATCGTGCCGGGGCGTCCTGGCGATGCCGTGGGGATGGAGCCCGATAGCGCTGGTCAGGCGGGCAATCTGACGGCCGATGGAGCCGGCGCCGACCACCAGCACCTGTTTTCCTTCCGCGCGCTCGGTGTCCCTGTGTTTCCATTCGTGCCGCTCCTGCAGTCGGACGGAATTAGGAAAGTCCTTGGCGAACATCAGGATGGTACAGAGTACATACTCGGCGATGGTCCGGTCGAAGATGCCGCGCGCATTGGTGACGACCACATCACTGTCGATCAGTGCCGGAAACATAAGTGCATCCACCCCTGCGCTGGTGGCATGAATCCACTGCAACCGATCGGCAGCCGGCCAGGCAGCCTCGAACGCCTCGGTCCGAAAGTCGGTCACCATCATTACGTCGGTTCCGGGCAGTGTCTGCCGAAGCGTTTCTTCGTCGCACGCAAACCGGACTTCCGCCCTTGCCCTGACTGCATCCATGCCGGGGGGTTCCTGTTCGCCGGGTGCAGTCAAAACCGTGATCACTGGTTGGTTCTGCTGAGTCATTGGGCCTCCGCCTGGTTATCCGTGAGTGAAGCGCGTCCTGATGGATGCAACATTTATGTTTACCAGTCTGGTTGCCGCCGGTGAGTCGGTCAACCTGGGCAAATTTCGGGCCCGCCATGGCGGGGATTGAGGCCGTACTTCTACCTACCAGATGTTTGGGGTGTTTTGCCTTGTATGGCCTGTTGTTCCTGACTAACCTGCATGAGTAGACATTTTTTCATATCCCGTTGCCAGGAGGTGGTTATGGCAGAAGCGCCCAACAGAGAAACCGGTCAGGCCAAGCCGCGCAAGGTGAAGTATCGTAAGGCAAAGGCCAGTTTTAACCCTGCCATGCAGGCGATTCCGGTTTCGGGAATCCGTCGACTCGTGAATATGGCGTCGTCGATGAAAGACGTCATCCACCTGTCCATTGGTCAACCGGATCTGCCAACGCCCAAGCACATCATCGACGCTTACGTGGATGCTTTGAATGCGGGGCAGACGGGATACACGATGGATGCGGGTCTGCCGGAACTGTTGGTTGCTCTGCGGGACTATTACGGGCGCCGCTACAACCGAAAGCTCACCCGTGACAACATCCTCATCACCAGTGGTGCCACCGAGGCGATGTATCTGGCGCTGTCTGCCACTGCGGCGCCCGGCAGGCAGTTCATCGTGACCGACCCCTCTTTCCTTCTTTATGCGCCGCTGATACGGATGAACGGCGGCGAAGTGAAATACGTGCCCACTCGTGCGGAGAACAACCACCAGCTGGATCCGGACGAGGTAATCCAGGCCATGGGGTCCCGTACTTTCGCGCTGGTTCTTAACAATCCCAATAACCCTACCGGGGCTGTGTATCCGCGAAGCACCGTCGAAACGATCCTGTCCGAGTGCGCCTATCGCGGGATTCAGGTCTACGCCGATGAAGTCTACGACCATCTGATCTTTGACGACGATGACTTCGCCAGCGTCCTGAACTGTTCCATGGACCTGGACAACATCATGTGCATCAGCAGCTTCTCCAAGACCTACAGCATGGCCGGTCTCCGTGTCGGATGGGTGATTTCAAGCCAGGCGGCGATCAAATCCCTTCGCCGTTACCATATGTTCACCACGTCCGTTGCCAATACGCCCGCGCAGTTTGCCGGTGTTGCGGCGCTGACCGGCGACCAGCAGTGCGTCACCGACATGGTGGATATCTATCGCGAGCGTCGGGACAAGACGGTCGAGTTGATCGAACAGACGCCCTACATGACCGGGTACAAGCCGGGCGGTGCGTTTTTCGCGTTCCCGGACCTGCCGCCCCATGTGGATGGGTCGGATCTGGCGTTGCGGATGCTCAAGGAGACAGGGGTCTGCGTGGTTCCCGGAGATGCCTTCGGTGAAGCCTGCACCAATGCGCTGCGCATCAGCTTTTCCACAACCTGTGAAAAGCTCGATCAGGCATTCGACCGGATTATCCCCTGGATGGCCAAACAACAGTTCTGAGGTGCATGGTGTCGGCGCTGGAATCCGTACTTGTCCAATGTCCCTACTGCTGGGAAACCCTGGATATCAGTGTCGACCCTTCCGTTGCGGATCAGGAGTATGTCGAGGACTGTCAGGTGTGTTGTCAACCGATCGTGATTCACGTGACCTTTGATGAGACACTGACTCCCCATGTGGAAGCCCGGGCTGAAAACGAGTGATTTCGGGCCTTCTCTCAGTCTTTTAATCTCAACGCAGTTGCCCCGGCCATGGCAGAGGCGCAGGATATAGGCATCCCAGGAAGGAGCTTCTGATGAAAATCCAATGCCGGCCAGTGTTCTGGCTGATGATCACGGCCGTGGCGTTGCTGGCCTCCGGTTGTGCCAGCATGTCACCTTATTCGATCTCCGAAGCGGAGTTGGAGCAGCATCTCAAGGGCGTTGTGGCCGACTATGACCGGGAGCAACTGCAAAGCGGTTCTCCGCTGAGCCTGAGCCTTGATGACGCCGATATCACCCTTGGCCCGGACGGGCGCAACGTGGCGGTGATCGACGTGCGAGGCCAGATTGCACTCAATGCCCTCATGGCGAAACTGCCAGTGGATATTGCCCTGAAAGTGGAGGGCGCTCCCTATTACGACAGCAAGGAAAAGGCGATCTATATCCGTCGGCTCCAGTTGTTGGAGAGCAGTATCGATTCGCCGTTCTTCAAGGGTGATCTGGCGCCAGTCACCGACACGGTTATGAGGGTTGTGGCGCAGATGCTCGAAACCATGCCGGTCTATCGTCTTGACGAGACCAAGCTGGCGCAACGAATGTTCGGTATGGTCCCGATGGATGTTCGTGTGGCTCCCGGGCGGCTGGAATTTGTCATGGCGGACAAGTAACGGCGAAGCCGTTCAAGGATTAAAAAAGGCGGCCTCTCAGGCCGCCTTTGTCAGTCTCCCAGACGTTTACAGATGGCATCGCCAATCTCGCGGGTCCCCCGCTGAGTGCCGGCATTTTCCGCAAGATCCGCGGCCACGGCATTGAATAACTCCTTGGCGGCAGAGGCGAGGGTCGGATCTTTACGACTCAGCCAGTCCAGCATCCGCGCGGTGGTGAACAGCATGGCGGTCGGGTCAGCAAGACCCTGGCCGGCGATGTCCGGAGCGCTGCCATGGGTTGGTTCGAACATGGACGGCATATCCGGATCGGTCGGGTTCAGATTGCACGAAGGTGCCACCCCCATTCCACCTGAAAGCACCGCGGCCAGATCGGTGAGAATGTCGCCCTGGAGGTTGCTGGCCACCACGACATCGAACGCCCAGGGACTCTGGACGAATTTCATGCACGCTGCATCCACGAGTTCATGATGGGTGGCCACATCCGGATACTCTTCCGCGATTTCCTCGAAGACCTCGGTATACATATCGCCCCAGTAGCGCAGGGCGTTGCGCTTGGTAATGACACAGACCTGGCTCTCCCGGGTGCTGCCGTCCAGGGTCCGGAAACTGCGTGTGTTACCTTCCTTGGCCCGTTGTTCCGCCCGGCGGCGGGCCTGCTCGAAACCGTAACGAATGATGCGATCCGTTGCCTTGCGGGTAAAAACCTCCATTTGTGTTGCCACTTCATCGGGGGTTCCTTTCCGCAGTCGACCGCCCTGACTGACATACTCGCCTTCGCTGTTTTCGCGGATCACCAGCATGTCGATGTCTTTGGCGCGTTCATCCGCCAGATACTGCCGGGCGCCGGGAAGGAGTCGGGCCGGGCGCTCACACACCCACTGGTCGAAGTTCTTGCGCATGTCGAGCAGCGGTGCCAGCGAGATGCTGTCCGGTAACAGGTAGCGGCCAGGGTCGTCCACCGGTCCCGGATCGCCCAGCGCACCGAGCAGGATGGCATCGTACTGCTGCAATTGCTCAAGCGCGTCTGCCGGCCAGGATTCACCATGCTCCTCATGCCAGGCGTGAGAGGGCCACGGGAAGCGTTTCCATTCCAGTGCCAGTCCGTGCTTTGATCGCAGAACTTCAAGGCAACGCACAGACTCCGCCACCACTTCCGGGCCGATACCGTCGCCGGGGGTCACGGCAATGCGGGTTGGTTGCACCATTCCGGAGACTCCTTTTTAGATTGGGTGCGTATAAACAACAAAATCAGTGTAGTCACGTGGCGCGGGGTTGCCACCGTTTGACATCGTTTGACGCATACGTGGTTTTACCAAGGAGGGGGCTGCCGTTATAGTGGGGTAAAAATGAATGCCAGATGCCATAATTTCGTCTCGCGAGAGACTGCTGGAGTTGAAGTGAACCAACCTGCTGTATTGTTTGACGAATCCCACTGTGATCAATGTGCCTGCGGGGAAGGGTTGGATTTTTCCTTCAGCTTTGCCTTCCAGCCGATCGTCGATGCGGTCAACAAAACCGTGTTTGCCCATGAGGCGCTGGTTCGTGGGCCTGAAGGCGAGGGGGCCATGTCGGTTCTTTCCCGGGTCAACGAGAAAAACCGGTATTCCTTCGATCAGATCTGCCGGGTGAAGGCCGTCAAGCTGGCATCGCGGCTCGGGATGGAGTCGATGCTGAGTATCAACTTCATGCCCAATGCGGTCTATCAGGCCGAGTATTGCATCCGGACGACGCTGGCCGCCGCCAAGACCTACAATTTTGATACCCGTAAAATCATCTTTGAACTCACAGAGAATGAGAATCTGTCCTCCGTCGAACACCTCGTGTCGATTATCGAGGCCTATCAGGAGATGGGTTTCAGCACTGCCATTGACGACTTTGGTGCGGGCTATTCCCGCTATAACATCATGATGGCCAGTCCTCCGGACTTGCTGAAACTTGATATGGGACTTGTCCGCAATGTCCACGAAGAGCCGAATAAGCAGGCGGTAGTCGCCGGCATCATCAGCATGATGGAACGGCTGGGCGGTCGAATCATCGCCGAGGGCGTGGAAACCAAGGAAGAGTATTTCTGGCTGCGCTCACAGGGAATCGATCTCTATCAGGGGTTCCTGTTCGCCAAACCGGGCTTTGAAACACTGCCCGACGTGAACTTTCCAGACTGAATGACCTAACCATCACCAATTTCGGGGCCTCACGTGTTATACCGGATTATTACAGTCATCGGAGCACTGGTCTTTGTGGTGGCGCTGTTCGCGCTGATCTGGTTTTTCTGTCGGAAATTCCTGGAACACCACGGCGTGACGGATCAGGTGTCTGACCGGGCCACGGTTCTGGCCACATGGACGTTTGCGGGTGTGAGCGTGGGCCTTATATTCGTCGTGGTCGGCGCATTTGTGCTTGGCCCCTGGGCGTTCTACCGCACGCTCCGGGGGCATGGCGTGAATATTTCCGACGCCGCCGCCATCTGGTGGGGCTTCGGGATCGTACTCGCCTCCCTGAGCCTAACTGCCGCCGGCTTCTTCGGTTTTCTGGTTGCTGTCGGAGCCTACTAGCTCACCGCCTTGAGCTGATCCCGGAACCACACCAGCGCCGGTTCCTTCTCATAGGGTTTGTGCCAGTAGAGATGCACATCCAGTGCAGGCAGGTCTGCAGGTGGGTCCATGATCTCGATACCAGACCGTTCCGCAATAATACGGGCATAGGTTTCCGGCATGGTCAGCAGCAGGTTGGTGTCCTCGACCACCCTGCACGCCGCGAAGTAATGCTGACACCGGAGGCGGATGTTGCGGCGAACCCCCAGCCGGGACAGCTCGAAATCCTCGATGCCCGGTCCTTCCGTGCGCGACGACACCAATACGTGCTTTGCTGCCAGATAATCCGCCATGTTGAGGCCATTCCGGATCAGGGGGTGCTCCCGTCTTGCCAGAACCACCAGGCGATCCCGGCGCAGGAGTTCATGACTGGTCTGGTTACTGACCGGCAGCAGCACATCGACCGCAAAATCGAGCTTGCCGGCCGCCAGTTGGGTTTCCATATCCCGACGGGGAATGCGCTGGGAGACAATTTCGAGTTCGGGATAGCCGTCCAGTCTTTCCATCAGGCGTGGCAGGAACGTCGATTCGAGGACATCTCGCAAACCCAGGGAATAGGTTTTCCGGTGAGTGGCAGGATCAAAGGCATGAAACTGATTCACGGCGCTTTGTATCTGCGTCAGCCCCGGCCGCATCGATTCCAGGAACCGGCGTGCCAGGGGCGTGGGCACCATCTGATTGCCCTGCCGGGTGAACAGCGGGTCGTTAAAGTGTTCCCGGAGCCTGGAGAGCGAGTGGCTCACGGCCGGTTGGGTGAGATGCAATGCCTTTGCCGCACGGGTCAGACTGCCCTCCCGGTAAATGGTGTCGAACACGTGCAGAAGATTCAGGTCCAGGCGATTCAGAGCCATAATCGAGATCCGTTTACCAAATAAGCCGACGTAATGATAAAGGATAAGAATAATTCAGTCGCGTAATAGTTTGCTCAACCCTAGACTGAAATCATCGCGCGAACGAACGCGCTGGTGATTTCCGAGTGAACGAGGATCAGTCAATGGATTTCAACATTTCCGACAAGGGTCAGGATTACCTCAACCGTGTTAAGCAGTTCATGAAGGAGGAGATTTATCCTGTCGAAGAGCAGTACCACAAAGAACTGGCTGCTCAGGACGACCGATGGGTAGTACTGCCGATCATCCGGGAACTGAAAGAAAAGGCGAAGGCCCAGGGCCTCTGGAACATGTTCTTTCCCGACGACAAGTACGGATGCGGCCTGCTCAACTCCGACTATGCCCTGATTGCTGAAGAAACCGGTCGCAGTTTCATTGCCCCGGAAATCTTCAACTGCAATGCCCCGGACACCGGCAATATGGAAGTGTTGATCCACTATGGCTCAGAGGAGCAGAAGGCAGAATGGCTTCCCCGACTGCTCAGTGGTGAGATCCGCTCGGCTTTCTGCATGACCGAACCGGGCGTTGCGTCCTCCGACGCGACGAACATGGAAGCGACGGCTGTCGTTGACGGTGACGAAGTGGTCCTGAACGGGCGCAAATGGTGGAGCACCGGCATCGGTCATCCCGATTGCAAGGTCGGTATCTTCATGGGCCTGACAGATCCGGATGCCCACAAACATCGCCGCCATTCCATGGTGTTGGTGCCGCTGGACAGCCCGGGTGTGAAAATCGAACGGATGCTGCCGGTATTTGGTGCCTACGATGAGCCGTACGGTCACGGTGAGGTGGTCTTCGATAATGTCCGGCTCCCCAAGAGTGCGTTCATCGCAGGCCCTGGCCGAGGGTTTGAAATTGCCCAGGGACGCCTGGGCCCGGGACGTGTTCACCACTGCATGCGAGCCATTGGCGCCGCCGAGCGTACCCTGGAGTTGCTGATCAATCGTGCAACCACGCGGGAAGCGTTTGGTCGTCCTATCGCCAAGCTGGGCGGCAACCCGGACATCATCGCCAATGCCCGGATGGCCATTGAGCAGGCGCGGCTTCTGACTCTCAAGTGTGCCTGGGCGCTGGATACCAAAGGCATTATGGGGGCCTTGCAGGAGGTGTCGATGATCAAGGCGGTGGTGCCGTCGATGTTGCAGAAGATCGTCGATGATGCAATCCAGATCCACGGCGGCGCCGGTGTCAGCGATGATGACTTCGCACTGACCCAGTTGTTTGCCTATGCTCGGGTGTTGCGACTGGCGGATGGACCGGACGAAGTTCATCGGGCTATGGTGGCTCGGCTGGAGCTTCGGAAGTATAAATCCTGAGCCGAGTTACAGGCAGGTAGTCTGGTGCCGGGGAGTAGGTGGGATACAGGATCTGAAACACGCTCCTTCGGCACGTCCGTGTGACGCTTGGGCTCCGCCATCCATGGCTCCGCACAGTTTCATATCCTGTATCCCACCTACTCCCTCAAGCGCAGGATGTGAAGCCCACCGTGCTTGAGGTCAGCTTTGAAGCATACTGGAATGTTGGGGAGCCGCTGGCGGGTAACCCTTCCAAAACTGTGCGGAGCCATGGATGGCGGAGCTCAAGCGCCCATGGATGGCCGTAAGGAGCGGGTTTTGGAAGGGTTACCCGCCAGCGGCTCATGCTCCAAACGAAAATGACAAACTCCAAACTTAATGGAGAGGAACAACGATGACACAGAGAATTTTTATCACGGGCGGCGCCTCTGGCCTCGGCCGGGCCATTGCATTGCGTTACGCCAAAGAGGGCGCGCGGGTCTGTATCGGGGATATCAGCCCGGAGCAGGGCGTTGCTGTTGAACAGGAGATCAACAACGCCGGTGGTGAAGGCTATTTTGTCGAATGCGACGTACGCCGTCTGACCGACTTCGAGAAGGTCCGGGACGACCTGGCCCAGAAGTGGGGCGGTGTGGACGTGGTTGTGAACAACGCTGGCGTGGCGTCGGCAGGCTCCATCGAAGATACCACCATGGCCGACTGGGAATGGATTCTGGATATTAACGTGCTGGGCGTCGTGCGTGGCTGTAAGGCCTTTACGCCACTGTTCAAGCAGCAGGGCGCCGGTGCCTTCGTGAACATTGCTTCCATGGCCGGCCTGATGCTGGCACCGTTGATGGACAGCTACAACGTATCCAAGGCAGGTGTGATTGCGCTGTCCGAAACCATCAGCCAGGAACTCAGGGACTCCGGCATCCACGTCAGCTGCGTATGCCCAGCCTTCTTCCAGACCAACCTGACAAGTACCATGCGGTCGGATATTCCCGGTATCCAGCAGAACGTCAACAAACTCATGAAACGTTCCAGCATCACCGCTGACGACGTTGCCGAGGACATTTTCCGCAGCGTGAAAGACAAGAGCTTCTGGGTACTGCCGCACGCCAAAGAACGACGCATGTGGGTTCTCAAACGCCATGCACCCTGGGCGTTTGACTGGCTGATGCATCAGGAAAGCAAGCGCTGGATGAGCAAGATGGGTGGCAAGGCCAACGCCTGACTGGCCCTGACAGACCACAGGAGAGAGTGAATGACACAGATCGATCAGGCCGTGGACATCCGCGAAGGTGAGGAGCTGGATGTTGCTGCGGTAGACCGTTTCATGAAACAGGCCATTCCCGACCTTGAGGGTTCGCCTTCTATCAAGCAGTACCCGGGCGGGGCTTCCAACCTGACGTATCAGGTGGATTACGGGGAGCGCTCCTACGTTCTCCGGCGACCGCCCTTCGGCAAGATTGCCAAGTCTGCCCACGACATGTTGCGCGAAGCCCGCGTGATGCAGGCACTGAAGCCGGTCTATCCCTATGTGCCGAACATCGTTGCCACCTGTGATGACCATGACGTCCTGGGCTGCGATTTCTACGTCATGGAGCGCCTCAAAGGCATCATTCTTCGACAGGACTTCCCCAGGGATTTCGAGCTGAGCGAGGCGGACACCCGCAAGCTCTGTCTGAACGTGATCGACAAGCTGGTGGACCTGCATCGGGTGGATGCGCCCGCAGCGGGACTCGACAAGCTCGGCAAGGGCGCGGGCTACGTGCAGCGCCAGATCGGTGGCTGGAGCGACCGCTTCCGGAAAGCACGTACCGACGATGTCGGCGATTTCGAGGAAGTCATGGGATGGCTCCATGACAAGATGCCGGACGACATTGCCCAGGTTGTCATCCATAACGATTTCCGCTTCGACAATGTGGTCCTGAACCCGGACAACCCGTTTGAGGTGATAGGTGTCCTGGACTGGGAAATGGCCACTATCGGTGATCCGCTGATGGATCTGGGCAACAGTCTTGCGTACTGGATTGAAGCCGACGATGAGGGGCCGTTCCAGATGCTTCGGCGCCAGCCTACTCATCGTCCCGGCATGCTGACCCGGAGGGAAGTGGTCGACTATTACATGGAACGATCGGGCTTCCGGGCGGATAACTTCGATTTCTATGAAATCTATGGCCTGTTCCGACTTGCGGTCATCGTTCAGCAAATCTACTACCGCTACTACCACGGCCAGACCCAGGACAAACGGTTTGCGGCCTTTGGCCATGCAGCCAATTACCTGGAGAAGCGGTGCCAGCGGCTGATCAGTGAGAGCACTCTGTAATGGCGACGGTGTATCTCGTCCGGCACGGACAGGCCAGCTTTGGCAAGGACAATTACGATCAGCTGTCACCAAGAGGCTGGGAGCAGGGGCAGGTGCTGGGGCGCTGGTTGGCGGGCAAAGTGGAGCCGTCAGCCGTGTTTGGCGGCAATATGGAGCGTCATCGGGAGACCGTCGAGGCCATTGCGTCGGGGTTCGGTCAGAGCCTCCCGGACATGCAGGTGGTGGAAGGACTGAACGAATTTGACCACATGCAGGTCGTTGAACGCCTGAAACCCGAGTGGGCGGACCGCCAGGTCATGGCCCGCGATATGGCTGCATTCCCGAAACCCGCACGGGCGTTCCAGCAGGTGTTCGAGAAAGCGATGGCGCGCTGGATCGGTGGTGACTATGACAGCGACTATTCGGAAACCTGGAATGCGTTCCAGCATCGTGTCGTCGCGGCGCTGGAGGAACTGATTCACTACGCCGAGGGCGGCGATGTTCTGGTTTCGACCTCTGGAGGGCCCATCGCTGTTATCGCCCAGCATGTACTTGGGCTGTCTGATGAAAAGGCGCTGGCGGTGAACAATGTCATCGCCAACACCAGCGTCTCGCGTCTGCTGTACTCCGGCAGCCGTCGAAGCCTTGCCGTATTCAATAATTACAGCCACCTGGAAGCGGAAGATCCCGCCCTGGTGACATTTCGATAGAAGCTTGAGAGGAATCCATGACGACCAAGAACCTGTTTGATCTTTCCGGAAAAGTGGCTCTGGTAACGGGCGCAAGCCGTGGTATTGGTGAAAGCATCGCACGTACGCTGGCCCATTACGGTGCCCACGTTATTGTCAGCAGCCGCAAGATCGACGGTTGCGAAAAAGTGGCATCCGGAATTCGGGACGAGGGCGGCAGTGCAGAGGCCTACGCCTGCCATATCGGCGAGATGGACCAGATTGAAGCGATCTGGGAGCACATTGGAAAGGAGCACGGCAAGCTGGACATCCTGGTCAACAACGCCGCGGCGAACCCGTATTTCGGGCCGATCGAGGATACCGATGTGGCCGCCTACCAGAAGACCGTCGATGTGAATATTCGCGGCTACTTTTTCATGTGTGCCCGTGGTGCCCAGATAATGAAGAAGAACGGCGGTGGGTCCATTGTTAACGTGGCCTCAGTCAACGGTGTCAATCCCGGCCATTTCCAGGGCATCTACTCCGTGACCAAGGCGGCGGTTATCTCCATGACCAAGTCCTTCGCCATGGAGTTGGGCCAGCAGAATGTGCGCGTGAACGCCTTGCTGCCCGGGTTGACCGACACCAAATTCGCGAGCGCCCTCACCACCAACGATGCGATCAAGAAGCAGGCGATGGCCCACATCCCGATGAAGCGGGTGGCGGATCCGGACGAGATGGCCGGGACGGTGCTTTACCTCGTCTCGAACGCGTCCAGTTACACCACCGGGGCCTGTATCAATGTGGACGGCGGTTATCTGACGGTCTGATCGGCCGGTAGATCCCTGAAAGCACCCTCCCAAAGCCCTGTGGCTTTGTCTCCCGGCGCGTCACTTGTGGTGGCGCGCCAGCCTCAATCCATCTCTTCCAGTCATCCGTAGATAGTCTTGTGCATAGTTCAGGGTTCGAATATATGCACCATGAAACCAAATAGCCTGATCTACAACCTCTGCTATCGAGGATGAATGACAATGAAGACTAACTTTATTTTGCCTATTGTGGCGGCCAGTAGTGTGTTGTTGGCTGGTTGTTTTGGTGGTGACAGCAGTTCGAAGACAAGCGTTCGTGTCGTCCATGCGTCTTCGGATGCGCCGGCGGTGAACGTTCGGGTCGACGGTGACACGGTCGTTTCCGGGGCGGACTACAAGCAGGCAGCGGTTTTGAAACCGGATGCCGGAACGACGTCTATCGCGGTTGACGGAATTCTTCCGGGGGGAGCGACAACCACGGTGATCGATACCGACGCCTCACTGCGATTTGATACGAAGTACGACGTGATTGCTGTCGGCAAGGTCGGAGACCAGACGATAGAACCTCTGATCCTGACAGACGATGGTGCCCGTGACAGCGAAGACAGCGTGCGTTTGCGCGTTGCCCACCTGTCGCCTGACGCCCAGGATACCGTCGGAGGCCCGGTGGAGGTCTATCTGACCGCGGCCGGCGATCCGCTTCCGGCCGAGGCCTCATTCAGTTTCTCGTTCAAGGAAAGCGTCGGCCCCATTGAAGTACCTGCCGGTGATTATCAGGTTCGGGTCGCGATTCCCGGAAACCCGCCGACCGTGGTATTCGACAGTGGTACGTTGTCCCTGTCTGCGGGCAGTGATTTGCTCATCGGAGCGGTTGATAACACCGTGTTCGGGTCTGCTCCGATCAGTCTGCTGGTCGTTAACGGCAGTAACACAACGGAAGTTCTCGACGTGGACACCAATGCCGGCGTGCGAGCGGTTCACAATTCTGCCAGTCCGACACCGGCAGTGGATATCTACCTGAATGAGGATCCCGACGGCACTCCCGCCGCCACCAATGTCGCGTTCGGCGAGACTGTGCCGGCTGCTGCAACCACGGGCGCCTATGTCCCCCTGACCAGCGGCGACAACCGGATTGTTGTAACCGCCACCACGGTAACCAGCTCCTCGGTGATCGATGCCACCCTGGCTTTTGCGAACGGTGATATCAGAACGGTGGTTGCTGCCGGCACGTTGGCTGACGGAATCGACGCATTGGTATTCAGTGATAAAAACCGGCGGGTTGCGACGGAGGCCCGCCTGCGGGTTATCCATGGCGCAGTGGAGGCACCCAGCGTCGATGTGTTCCTGGTCCCCACGGCGTCAGGCGGTGCGGGGGCGACCCTGATTGGAAATTCGGCGCCGGTATTGGACAACTTCGCCTATGGAACCGACTCTGGTTACCTGGGCGTCGCTGAAGGCGACTATGTGGTCTTTATCACGTCGGACGATGGTGCGACTGAACTCTACAAGTCGCCGAATCTTAGCCTGGACGCAGGTGGTGTCTATACCGCGGTTGCCCGTAAGAACGACGCCGGGGGCAGTGTTGCGACAGTCACCCTTCTGGATGACTTTGTCGCGCCATAACGGGGAATGGACCCGAAGGAGAGAGCCCCGGCAATGCCGGGGCTTTTTATTGAATGGCCGTATTGACGTTGTCTGAACTTGCCTGGGAAATCGCTGTGCCCGTCGGTGGGCGGTAATGGAGTGAGTAGAGCACACGATCCAGAACGGCCTGACCGTTCCAGGCCGGATCGTTATTGACCATGCCTACGATGGCCCAGGTGGTGTTGTTCTCATCCCGGGCAAAGCCGGCAATGGAACGTACATTTTCCAGAAAGCCTGTCTTTATGCGGCCTTCGCCAACCAGACCGGTATTTCGCAGGCGCCGAGCCATGGTGCCGTCCATAGCGATAATGGGCATGGACGTCATGAGGTCGGCTGCGTAGGGGCTGTTCCAGGCATGCTGGAGGATCTGAACCTCCTGGCGGGCCGTGATGCGGCCATGGCGACTCAGGCCGGCCCCGTTATCGATGACCAGACCCTGGGTCTTGATGCCTTTATCCTCCAGCCAGTCGTGAATCACCCGGATGCCGGCGACGCGATCGTCCTGTTCGTCGTCCTTCCGGTTCTCCGCCCCGATGGTCAGCAGCATCTGCCTTGCCATGACGTTGCTGCTCCACTTGTTGATGTCACGTACCATCGTCACCAGATCCGGGGAACTGGTTTTGAGAATCAGACGGGCGTCCTCTGGCGTCATTCCTGTCATGCTGGCGCCGGTAATGGTGACGCCGGTATCCGCCAGAACCGAACGGATCAGCGAGGCGGTGTACTGCTCGTGGGGCAGCAGTGACAGATAGGTGGTCGTCCGGCATCCGCTGGGCAAACTGCCGGTCACACGCACCGTGACCTGCATGTTATCGCCGAACACCGGAGTCCAGTCGAATTGGTGGCGTCCGGGGCAAGGACCTTCCGGAGCAGAGGTGACGCGGTTGTCGATGCGAACATCCTCAAGCTTGGGAGTGCTCCACGCCTGAGTGCCCCGTTCATCCGCCCGCACCTGAAAGTGCAGAAGATTCAGGTTGGTGAGATAGGCCGAGGGCTCAACCAGGAACGGTGCATAGGGGTTGTCGCCGTTGTCATCGAACTGGGGGCCATTGTCACTCAGGCGGAAGTAGCTGCCATCAAGCACCAGGTGGCCGTCGATTTTGGTGATGCCCATATCGTGCAGTTCGTGGAGCGTGGACCATAGCCGCTCAATCGTCAGCTTGGGATCACCACCGAAGCGGACATACAGATTACCGGTCAGGGTATCGCCAACCATCTTGCCATCGGTCAGGAAATCGGTATCCCATCGGTGTGTCGGGCCCAGGATTTCGAGCGCGGCGTAGGTTGTAACCAGCTTCATGATGGAGCCGGGGCTCCTGGGTTCGTCAGCGTTCACGTACTGCTCGATGCCCGGGCCATTCAACGGAACGGCAGCGACACTCAGTGCCTCGTCACTGTGGAGGGATTTGGTCGCGTAGTCCCGTACTTCCTTGCTCCATAAGCGAGTGGGAATGGCATCGCTTCCCGGTGCCGCCAGGGCCGTGGTTGCGAATGCGGCAACCAGGGCGGCAGTGCCCGTTGACCGGATAAAACGGCGAATCGATTGCGGCACACGTGTTTGCCCGTATCTGCGTCGCGGAAGCCTGGAATCCATGATGCCCGTCCTTTGCGTTCTTATCCTTCAACAATAGCTGATACCGACGAAATCTACTATGCAGAAAAGCTCTACATGACGTTAAAAAATGCCAGTAGGGTCGTTGTTTGTATTGGGTTTTTGTGACAGCTTGTAAGTGGTCTTTGGAAAACAGTGGGTTAGGTGGGGTAAGCCGGGGTGGTTAATGTCAATGGCCCGATGTGCAAATCTGACGACGCTTGCGCCGGCATTTGAGTCATGGAATTCCGAACGGAATCGTCGTCTCCTGTAGAGGTCTCCACGTCGAGAACAAAAACAGGAGGACACCATGATCGGTATTCCCATAGGCCTGCTGACTGCCAACGCAGTGGAATGGGTCTTTCACAAGCATATACTCCACAACCGGGGTCGTAATCGGGACAGTTTCTGGTCGTTCCACTGGCACGATCACCACCGCAACGTCCGAAAGAATGGCTTTGTCGACGAAGACTACCGGAATCCGCCGCTGACCTGGAACGCACAGACCAAGGAGGTGGCCGCGTTGGTTGCCGGCGCTGCCGCTGTGACGCCGCTGTTACCGGTGGCCCCCTTTTTCGTGGGCACCCTGTATTACAGTGCCTGGAATTATTACCGGGTACACAAGCGGTCCCACCTGGATCCCGACTGGGCCCGGGAAAACCTGCCGTGGCACTACGATCATCATATGGGGCCGAACCCCAACGCCAACTGGTGCGTAACCCGGCCCTGGTTTGACCAGATCATGGGGACCCGGGAGCCAATGAATGATCGGACGTTGTTGGCACAATAGACATGATTCGATCCAACCAACAAGGAAACCCTATGCTGAATGCGTTAAGGCACAACCTGAATGTGCTTGAGTCGGTTGCAACGTCCTCTTTTGCCGCGTGGCGCGGTTGCCTGGTGGTCTCGGCGGCAGAACAGCCGGAAAAGCCAATCATCCTGTATGACATGGAAGCCTGCCCCTATTGCCGCAGGGTGCGGGAAGTGCTGACGGCATTGCATCTGGATGTCGAGATCCGTCCATGCCCCAAGGATGGTCGGGTTTACCGGCCCGAAGCCGAGTCGATTGGAGGGAAGCAGCAGTTTCCGCTGTTGGTGGACGAGAATACCGGAACGGTCCTTTATGAGTCCGGCGATATCGTCGAGTACCTTTTCCGTCAGTATGCCCACCGGCCTGTGCCGGGCTATTACGCCGGCAAGGTATGGCAGCCGGCCCTGAGCTCCCTTGGCTCTGCCGCCAGTGAGCTACGCGGCCTGCACGCCACACCCGGGAAACGGCCTGCACAGGGATTGCATTTGTGGAGTTTCGAGGGGAGCCCCTTCTCACGGCTGGTGCGGGAAAAGCTCTGCGAACTGGAGATTCCTTATACCCTGCACAACATCGGCAAGGAACACTGGACTGAAATCGGGCCTGCAAAACAGCGCATCAAGCCCGGGCAATACAGGCCGATACCGGGCGGTAAGCGGGATGCCTTCTTTGAGCAGCACGGCCGGGTCCAGGTTCCCTATCTGGAAGACCCCAACACCGGCACGTCCATGTTTGAATCTGCACGTATATTGAAGTATCTGGAGGAACAATACGGCAGCTGATGCTGTCATTAACCGCAGGCGCGCGGGAGGAAGCACAATGGCTGGGGTGTCAAGGCGAAGATTCCTGATTGGAGCCGGCCTGGGCAGCCTGGCGCTGGCGTCTTCCCCATTGCTGGCAGGGAAGATGGCGACTCCCGGCGACGCGCCTCAGCTCCGCCCGATTCCTTCGACGGGCGAACCTCTCCCCGCCATCGGCATGGGCACCTGGATAACCTTCAATGTTGGCAGTGACCAGCGGCTGATCGAGCAGCGCACTCGCGTTCTGGAGACGTTCCTGGAACTTGGAGGCGCGGTCATTGACTGCTCGCCCATGTATGGCAGTTCGGCAGATGTTGTCGGTGCCGCTCTGGAAACACTCGATGCGCACGACCGGGTCTTCGCCGCTTCCAAGATATGGACGGGCGACGGTTCAAAGACCCGCGAGCAGGCGGCGAGCTCTGCGGGGCGCTGGGGAATTCCGCGATTTGATCTGCTACAGGTCCATAATCTGCTTTCCTGGCAGGACCATCTGGCTACGCTGAAAGACATGAAGGCCAGAGGCGAGGTCCGTTATCTGGGGATCACCACCTCACACGGTCGGCGGCATGACGAACTCGCCCGGGTGATCGAGACGGAAGACCTCGACTTTGTTCAGCTCACCTACAACGTCCTGGATCGTGAAGCCGATAAGCGCCTGTTGCCGCTGGCCCAGGAGCGGGGCGTTGCGGTCATCGTGAACCGGCCATTCCAGGGCGGCTCCCTGTTTCGACGTTTCCAGACCGAGCCTTTGCCTGGCTGGGCTGCCGAGGCCGGTATAGGAACCTGGGCGGCGTTCTTCCTGAAATTCATCATCTCTCATCCGGCCGTGACCTGCGCGATACCGGCGACGACGCGAATAGAGCATATGCGGGAAAACATGGGCGCCATGTATGGCCCGCTTCCGGACGCCGGCCAGCGCAGGAGGATGGCCGAGTATGTGAGGCAGCTGTGAGTGGGGCGAGCTGGCTGAGCTACTCACTCCAGGACTTTGTCATGTTCGGCCCTGAGGTATTGCTCAGGCTGTTCATCCGGATCAACGAAGCGGTCTGGCCGTGGCAGTCATTGTGGTTGGTGGCCGGGCTATTGCTGCCGTGGCTGGGCTGTAAAGTCGCCGAATGGCCAAGACGGCTGGCCATGGCGCTGGCGGGCCTGGCCTGGATTGGCTGCGGTTATCTGTTCATGGTGCGCTATTACGGCCCTGTGAACACGCCTGCGACCTGGTTTGGCTGGGCCTTTGTGATCGAGGGATTGCTGCTGTTGATGCTCCGGGGAAGGGCGCTTCCCATTCCGCTGGGTTTACCGCTGGCGGTGGCCGGATGGTTGGTCATCCTGGTGTTGCCCTGGCTGGCTGTGCTGCAATCGGGGGACGTCAGGGCGCTGGCGCTGTTCGGCATGGCGCCAGGAGTAACGGTTGCGGCTACGGTGCTGCTGTTTGCCCGTCAACCGTTACTGCTGCGCTGGTTTCTGTTGCTGGTGCCTCTTGCCTGGAGCCTGTTCAGTGCCCTCACATACTGGTCTCTGGGCACCTACTGGCTCCTGGGTTTTCCATTGGCGACGCTGTTTCTTCTCGTCGTAGCGTTGCGAGTCAGTCCCAGTCCGGTGCAAAGCCGGGGTCTGCAATCCGTTCGCCCCGATCCAGAGCGTCGATTGCCTTGATGTCTTCGCCGCTCAACTCGATCTCCAGTGCGTCCAGATTTGCCTTCTGGTGGGCCGGACGAGTGGACGACGGTATTGGCACAATACCCCGCGAGGCAACCCAGGCAATGGCAATCTGGGCGGGGGTGGCATTGTGGTTCTCCGCAATGCGTTGCAGGGTTTCGTCTTCCATGACCTTGCCGACCGCCAGGGGCATGTAGCCGGTCACCGTGATGCCCAGTTTCCGGGCGTGGTCCACAACCTTCCGGTTGGCGAGGAACGGGTGAACCTCCACCTGGTTGGTGAAGATGCTGGCGTCACCGAGTATGCGTTTTGCCTCGTCCATCTGGGCGCAAGTGAAGTTCGAGATGCCGATGTGCTCCGCGAGCCCTTCCCGCTGGGCGTCTTTCAACGCGCCCAGGTATTCTTCCATGGGCACTTCATCGCCTGGCGAAGGCCAGTGAATCAGAGCCAGGTCCACATGATCGGTTTTTAGGCGGTCAAGACTGCCCTGGAGGCTGTTGATCAGATCGCTGGCATGGAGCTTGTCGTGCCAGATCTTGGTGGTCAGAAAAATCTCCCGGCGCGGAATGCCGCTGGATGTGATGCCATCACCGACGGCGGCCTCGTTGTCGTACATCTGTGCGGTATCAATATGGCGATAGCCCAGCGACAGGGCACTCTTGACGGCATCGCGGGCATCATTGCCCTTGAGCCGGAACGTGCCCATACCGATTTTCGGAAGCGTGGTGAACGACATGCTCTCCTCCTGCAATCAATGTGTAGATAAGAACGTGATGGTGTGGCACTGGTTCTTCAAGGGCCCCGCCGGTATCATCGCGCCTGAATGATTATGATGAATCCAGAAATTCGGGGCTGAAACCCATGCTGACCGGCCAGTGCCTCTGTGGCGATGTCTCCTTTGAATACGATGGTCCGCTGGGACCGATTGCTCTGTGTCACTGCAGCCAGTGTCGACGGGCACATGGCAGCGCCTTTTCCGCCAGTGCGCCGGTCCAGCGCATCCGTCTCCGGTTTCTCTCTGGCGAGGAACGGATCACCGAATTCGAATCACGTCCCGGCAAATACCGTGCATTCTGCTCCCGCTGTGGCAGCCAACTCTATAGCCGGGTGGACGCGATCCCGGGCATTCTCCGGTTACGGGTCGGTGTGATTAACGAGCCGCTGGGTAAAGCGCCGGCGCAACATGCCTTCGTCGGGTCCAAGTCGGACTGGTTCGAGATCACCGATAGCATACCCCAATACGAGAAGACGGACAGAACCAACGATCCGCACTGAAATCAGCCCTCCGGCAGGATGCGATATACCTTGCCGTCGGGTGAATCGGTCAGTAGCCAGAGTCCACCGTCCGGCCCCATTCGCACGTCCCGGATGCGCTCCCCGAGTTCTGTCAGCAGGTCTTCCTCTTCGGTGACACGGCCTTGCGCCAACTCGAGCCTGACCAGCTTGCGCGCTTTGAGCGCTCCCACGAACAGATCCCCCTGCCATTGCGGAAACGACGTTCCGGTATAGAACGCCATGCCCGAGGGTGCAATGGAAGGTACCCAGTAATGCAGTGGCTGGGCCATGCCTTCCTTGTGGGTATAGGGCGTGATGGGTACGCCGGAATAGTCGATGCCGTAGGTGATTTCAGGCCAGCCATAGTTGGTGCCGGCACGGAGTATGTTGATCTCGTCGCCACCCCTCGGACCATGTTCGTGGGTCCAGATGTCGCCTGTGGCCGGGTGAATCGTCATACCCTGGATATTGCGGTTGCCATAGGTAAACAGAGTCGGCCTGGCGTCGTCGCGAGCCAGGAATGGATTCCCGGGCGCGGGTTGGCCGTTAATGGTTATTCGGTGGACACCGCCGGCGTCGTCAGCGAGGTCCTGGGCCCGGTCACGGGTTCCCCGGTCGCCAACCGCGATGTATAGAAGGCCCTTCCGATCAAACGCCATCCTCCCGGCAAAGTGGTGGGAAGTGCCTGCGCGGGGCAGGGCTTCGAAAATGACCGTTACGTTGGTCAGGCCACGATCACCGAGCCTGGCACGGGCTACCCATGTGGTCATGCCTTCCCCCGATCGGTGGGCGTAACTCAGAAACAGGGTCTGATTGTTGGCGAACTCCGGGTGCAACACGATGTCCAGCAGACCTCCCTGGCCTGAGACCACCAGATCCGGCAGGCCCGTCAGCGGTGCCGGATCCAGCACACCATCGCGAATCCGCCGAAGCCGGCCCGCTCGTTCCGTGACCAGTATGTCGCCATTGGGCAGAAAGGCCAGGCTCCAGGGGTGAGCGAGACCTGTCGCCACGGTTTCAAGCTGAAAATCCGCCTCGTCCGACGAAAACGACTGATCGGCTTGCGCCCCGAAAGATATGAGCAGGGCACCGCTGTACATTGCCAGCTTTCGAAACATATTCATGGAAACCTCCCGCCGGGGATCTACCCCGATAATCAGCATAGCAGCCGGAAGCTCTCATGGTTGTGTCGCGCTGATGCGCGAGGACGATTTTCGATCAGTGCCGGATCCCCGGGTCACCGGCCGGGCCGGGTGTTTCGCTGTAGCCAGCGGTCGAGCTGGTCGGCGAACTCCTTTCGATCTCCCTGGCTGAAGGGGGCCGGCCCACCGGTGACCTGCCCCGCGCTGCGCATTTCTTCCATGAAGTTGCGCATTGCCAGACGCTGGCGAATATTTTCTTTTGTGAAGGCCTGGCCCCGGGGGTTGAAGACGTCGGCGCCTTTTTCAATGGCTTCGGCGGCCAGTGGAATGTCCTGGGTAATCACAAGATCACCTTTGCTCATCTGGTCCATGATTTCGTTGTCGGCGACATCGAAACCGTGGGGGACCTGCCAGCGGCTGATGTAGGGGCTGGGTGGGAGGTTAATGGCGTGGTTGGCGATGAAGGTGGTCTGGATTTGCCAGCGGGTGGCGGCGCGGCAGAGGATTTCCCGGATGGGGACGGGGCAGGCATCGGCGTCGACCCAGATAGGCATTTGGTGTTCCTTCAGTTTTGATTTCAGCTACCTAGAGTTTAACCGTTCTCCGATTGAGCCTGTTAGTCGTCAGCCGCGTATTTCTCTGTAGCCTGCGATGGTCGGAGCAGGGAGGCTCACCCCAGAGCCGCCTTAAACCTCAAGATAACTCCGCAACTGAAGGAGGGGGCACATTATAATGATCAGGAAACTGGTTCTTGGCCTTACTCTCAGCATTATTGGCGTCGCGATTGCCGTGAAGGTCGCGGCCAGCGATGGTAATGCTGTCGCCTGGCAGGCACTGCGGGACGGCGAGGCCATACTCATCCTCCGGCATGCTCTGGCTCCCGGAACCGGCGATCCCGCCAATTTCACATTGAATGACTGCAGCACCCAACGAAACCTGAACGAAACCGGTCGGGAGCAGGCGCGGTCCTGGAAGCCGTTCCTGGCAGAACACGGAATTGAAGAGGCGCGGGTGTATACCAGCCAGTGGTGCCGCACGCGGGATACGGCCTCGGAGATGGATGTGGGGGCGGTTTCGGACATGCCGTCGCTGAATTCCTTTTTCCAGAATCGTGGCGACCGATTGGCCCAGACTCGGGAGACGGTTGAGCAGGTGAACGCTTTGGGTCCGGGGTTGCCGGTGGTTCTGGTGTCGCATCAGGTGAATATCACCGCGTTGGCCGGTATCTATCCATCGTCGAATGAAGGCGTGATCCTGGCCTTGCCGTTGTCGGATGAGCCGTCGGTGCTGGCGCGGATCACGCCGGGGCCCTGATGGAACCGGTGGGTCGGGATTCTGGTATAATCCCGTTTCCATCTAATTAACAGGAAATGATAATGTCGCAGCTTCCTCCCTGCCCCGAGTGCAATTCCGAGTACACCTATGAAGACGGTGTGCAGTTGATCTGTCCTGAATGCGGGCACGAGTGGTCCGAGGCCGAACAGACAGAGGCCGAGGCGGGCAAGGTGATTCGCGATGCCAATGGCAATGAACTGCAGGACGGTGATTCGGTCACTGTCATCAAGGACCTGAAGGTAAAGGGCTCCAGCTCGGTGGTGAAGGTTGGCACCAAGGTAAAGAACATTCGCCTGGTCGAGGGTGATCACGACATTGATTGCAAGATCGATGGGATTGGTGCTATGAAGCTGAAATCGGAGTTCGTCAAAAAGGCCTGATCCGGCCGCCAGGATCGGCAGCTCAATGGGAGGAGCCAATGCCAGAGAAGAATGACAGCGAGCCAGCGGCTTCAGGTTCTTCGGAGGATAAGCATGAGTTGCACCAGGAGTTGCCGATTGATTTCCCGGATCCGTTTTTCCGGGGACTGCATCACGTCATCCGCTTTGCCATTCGGGTTCTCGCGGTTCTGATGGTGGCGGTCATTCTCTGGGGCGTGGGGGATGTCATCTATATCATCTATGAACGCCTCCTGACGCCACCTCATTTCCTGCTGAACATCAACGATATTTTCTACACTTTCGGCGCGTTTATGGCGGTGCTGATTGCTGTGGAGATTTTCATCAATATCCGCCTGTACCTGGGTACGAATATTTTTCCGGTCCAGCTGGTGGTTGCCACCGCGCTGATGGCTATCGCGCGGAAGGTCATTGTTCTCGACTTCAACACGCTCACTCCCATGTATCTGATCGGGATCGCGGCCACCACGCTGGCCCTGGGCGTCAGTTATTGGTTGCTCAGGCAACGGGGCGGCACTCAGGAATGGGAGGACTGACGGCCTTTCTCCGCGGGATTAGGGCGGGACAACGAGCCAGTGTCTGCTTCGGCACGGATCGGGGCTTTGTTGGCGAGGCGTAAGCCAGCAAAGACGACCAGAACGCCTAGCCAGATGGTTGCAGCGTAATCTTCCCGGAACCAGACAACGCCGATAATCAGGCCGAATATCGCGGCCACGCTGCCGAGCTGGCTGAAGAAAACAGGCGTGGCCCGTTTCTGTATTTCAAAGGCGCAGAGATAGGCCAACGCGGTCACTCCCCCCTGTAGAACAACCACTTTCCACAGATCCCGGTCAAATTCCGCCGACAGAAGTGGCGTTTGAGCGCTTTTTGCATACACGCCCAGTATCACCGCACAGGTGAGCAGAGTTCCGGCGGCGAGTGTTATCGGTGAGGTGTGTGCCGGCCACGCCACGGAACGGTAGACGTTGCCAATCGACAGCGCTAACGGTATCAGCAGACCGAGCGCATACCAGTAGACCGGTGATTCGCTCATTCCTGAATGGCGCTGAATGATGATCCACGCACAGGCAAGGACCGCAATGGTCAAACCTGTCAGCCTCCGCCAATTGTTCTTTTCCAGTCCTATCGCAATTGACATCACGAACGTGAATATCGGTGGAAGGGCATACATGATGCCGGTGAAGCCGGTGCCCAACCTGTTCACCAGATAGAAGGCGATGACATTCGGTAGGGCAATTCCGGTGAGGCCGCTGATCAGAAAATAGATGACCAGTGGTTTATGGACCATCGGCCGGAGTGAGTGGCTTCGGCCAAGCAGGAGCAACCCGGCAATCAGTGTCTGCCAGAACGCGTAGGTGATCGGAGGCATGCCCTGTGCTGTGGCGGTCTTTGAAAGTGCCAGCATCAGCGCGATCAGGAATCCGTTGGCCAGTAGCAGGCACCATAGCGTGGTGCCGGGAGATAGGACGAGTCCGGGGGGAAATCGGGTCATGGGCATTGGCCTCCGATGCATCGGTTACAAAGGGTCTGCGTAAAAGTGTGCATGAGGCGACAGAATTGATAATTGAATGGGATCGAACAATACTGATTCCGAATTGGAATGAATCAGGAGAGGACGTTGGCTACCGACAAGCTGGTTGCCATGAGGATCTTTCGGCGAGTCGCAGAGCTGGGGAGTTTTACCCGGGCTGCGGACGATCTTGAGATTACCGCTGCGACCGTCAGCAAACACATCGCATTTCTGGAGCGAGACATTGAAACCCGGTTGATCAACCGGACCACGCGACGAATGAATCTGACCGATGCAGGTGTGGCGTTTCTGGAGCGTACCCAGTCACTGCTGGATGGTCTGGAAGAGGCAGAGCTGGAGGCAAGAGGGCTTCAGGCGGAGTTGCGGGGCACGATCCGGATCAACGTGCCCGTGTCCTTTGGCCTGACCCACATAACCCGGGCGATTGATGGGTTTTTGCAAAAACACCCGAAAATCCGGATCGACGTTCAGTTCAATGATCGCATGGTTGACCTGGTGGAGCAGGGTGTCGATATTGCAATACGGGTGCGTAGCCAGCTCGCGGACTCAAGCCTGCGTGCCAGGCCGCTTCGCAAGTCCCGAAACGTTGTCTGTGCATCTCCGGACTACCTGGCCGATGCCCCGGAGATTGCGACACCGGGTGATCTCGCCCGGCATAATTGTTTGGTGTTCGCGCTCCATGACCGGCCCAACGTTTGGGAACTGGGCGACGAAACAGTGACAGTGAGCGGCAATTACCGGACGGACAGCAGTCTGGCCATCCGCCAAAGTCTGTTGAGTGGTCTTGGTGTGGGGTTGTTACCACGATTCCTCGTGCAAGAGGATATCGATGGCGGGGTACTGGTGCCCTTGCTCAGCGATTACCCGCCCCGAAGCTATACCATCTTTGCATTGTTCCCGCCTGGGCGGATGCAGTCGAGTAAAGTCAGGATGCTGGTGGAACACCTGGATGAGCATCTGGGGAACAGACCGTATTGGGAGTAAGCGGCCGTCGTTGAATGACTACGATCACTGATTATTTCTGAAACCGAAAAAGTATCCTTCTGTACTGGCTGTTTTATCGTGTTGTCGGGTCTCATAGATTGGTATCTCCACCATGGGAGATCGTTTATGAACCTACACGCAGCTCTGGACTGGCGATATGCGGTCCGTGAATTTTCATCCGAAAAGCTCGATTGGCAAACCGTTGATACACTGATTGATGCAACGCGCAAGAGTGCATCTTCCTATGGACTGCAGCCCTATCGACTGATCGTGATTGAATCGGAATCCGTGCGGCAACATCTGTTGCCCCATTCGTATGGTCAGCAGAAAGTGCTGGATTGTTCTCATCTGGTGGTTCTGGCCGCCGAAACGGAGATAGGGAACGCCACGGTCGATCGCTATGTCGACCGATTCCAGCGGGTCAGAGGGGTGCCCTATGACGATATCGCCGGTTATGCCGGGCACATGAAGGAGGCCCTGGCCGGTAAGACGAGCCGCGAGAAGCGGGAATGGGCGCATCAGCAGGCGTATATTGCGCTCGGCACGCTGCTGACGGCGGCGGCTGTGCTCCGGATAGACAGCTGCCCGATGACTGGTTTCGATCGCCTTGCCTATGACGACGTCCTGGGACTGGCCGAGCTGGGGCTTGAGACTTCCGCTATTGTGGCTCTGGGGCATCGCAGCCCGCAGGATGTCAGCGCTGGGCTGGCAAAGGTGCGTTTTGATGACGCGGATATGGTCATTCGGTTGTAGCAGGAAGACAGGTTGAGTCTCAACTGAAAGTCAGGGACAAAGAGGTCCACAACAATGAAAGTATGTATCGTCGGCGCCGCTGGGAAACTGGGTAAGTATATGGTTCAAGCGCACGGGCCTTCATCCTCCGCTGGACTTGGGAGCGCCTGACCCTGTGAAAGATGACCATCTTGATGCATGGCTCGAAGCCATTCCCGATGTCCGGGACGGTCTGACTCGTACAGAGCGGATCATTCTTCACGTGTTGAATGAAACCCAGAAAGAGCTCAAGGGCCGGAACGTGCCGACCGTCATGCTCTACGGCCGGGTGCTGGAATACGTGAACATCAGTGAAGAGGATCTGCATCTCTATCTGGACCGGCTGGGGGTCAAAGGCGACGGCCGTTAGCGGGCGTGGAGCGGATCAAGCCGGTAGTAGTCTTTCAGTGCCTCGTACACCTCTGCCTGTTCCCTGTGCAGATGTTCCGGTTGCTGGAAAAAGGCTTCGGTGAGCACCGCGAAAAACTCGGCCGGTTCCGTGGCGCCATAGGGGTCGAGCCAGGGTTTGTGGTGGTGCTCAATGGTGTTCTGAAGGTTCTCATAGGCCCGGCTCATGGTCTGTTGCCAATGCCGTGCCTGTTCCCCGCTCAGTGGCGGTGCGCCATCAGCTGATCCGTCCAGATAGTCCAGCTGGTGGGCGAACTCGTGGAGGATCACGTTGTGAGGGCTATGGTGGTTGTTAGCCGCCTGTTCGCACTGACTCCATGCCAGCACCACCTGTCCATGGCTTGATGCCTCTCCGGCCCGGATTTCCTCGCTTTCGTGAACAATCATGCCATGCTCCCAGGCATGCCGGACCCGGTACACATCCGGATACATCAGAATGCTCCGGATATCATCGTAATAGGAGAAAGGGCGCGTCAGGATGAGCAGGCAGGCGTGGCCGGCGACCGTCAGACGAACCCGTTCGTCCACCTCGAAACCGTCACAGCCGTAGAAGTCCTTTTCCGAGAGGAACAGCTGGACCCGTTGTTCAAAGGGGGCACGTTGTTCCGGCCGAAGCCGGCTGTAATAGGGCACCTGCTCTTTGAGGAGTGTGCGCCAGCGTTCGGGGAATGCCTGCTCGAGTTCCCGGTTGCGGCGCCAGTTGCGGTAGAAAAACAGGTAGAACACGGATGCCGCGATCAGGACGATGGAAAAGAGAGCAAAGGTCAGGGCTGAAGACATAACGTTCCTGTTCACACACGGCGGTTTGTGGAATGATCATACCGGAATCCACGATCTCCGACAGGAACGGGTGTGCCGTCTGCCGGATCAAACTTGTTGAAAAAAAACATTGGGAGTTGCCTCATGAGCCTTGCCATCGCATTGCACGTTCTGTCCGCCGTGATCTGGGTGGGCGGTATGTTTTACGCTTACATGGCCATGCGACCGGCGGTGGTGGAAGTGATCGATGCGTCCCAGAGAGGGGTGCTCTGGTGCCACACCCTGTCCCGGTTCTTCAAATGGGTCTGGCTGGCCATTGTTCTGTTGCTGGCGACCGGTTACTGGATGATCTTCAATGTTTTCGGCGGCATGGCTGGCGCCGGCTGGCACATTCACGCCATGCAGGGGCTGGGCATTGTCATGATGCTGCTGTTCTTCCATGTCTATTTTGCGCCTTTTAACCGCTTGAAAAAGGCCGTGGCCAATCAGGATCCTCAGGAAGGTGGTCGCCAGGTTGCCCAGATCCGTAAGCTGGTGGCGGTTAACCTGGTGCTTGGCCTGATCGTTGTTGTGATTGGTGCCGCAGGTCGCTATCTCTAACGATTTCGACGCCTGGGCTCCGGGACAGGGAGTGTCATGCTCCAGCTTATTCTTCTCTGCCTTTTTCTCTTTGCTCTGAGCCTGTTCGGTGGGCTTGGGGTATTGCGGTATTCCGAGAGACGGGCCGAAGAACGAGCCGTCGACGACATGGCACAAACACAACCCCGGGAACCGGCTTACTTTGATCCGGCCCTGGTTGATCATCTGCCCGAGCCCGCTCGACGCTTTTTCCATTATGCGATCAAACCGGGGGCGCGTCTTTTCACCGTAGCTCGCCTGACCATGACGGGAAAGTTCGGGATGGGCAGCCGGGATAAGCCCGATTATCTGCCGATGTCTGCCAGGCAGGTTCTCGCGATGCCCACCGGTTTTGTCTGGGCCATGCGGGCCCGACGTGGCTTGATGACGATTTCCGGTTCAGACAGTGATCGTTGGACCCGTTTCTGGCTGATGGGCTTTATCCCGGTTGCGCGAATGGGTGGAACGCACGATCACGCCTTGTCGGCATTCGGTCGTTACGTGGCGGAGGCTGTGTTCTGGACGCCGGCCGCCGTGCTACCCGGACCGAACGTCCGGTGGGAGCTGGTGGATGTCGACACGGCGCGGGTGACGGTGCGACACCAGGGACTTTCCCAGTCAGTGGATGTCACCGTGGCTCCGGACGGTCAACCCGTTCAGGTTCGGCTTGATCGCTGGAGCAATGCCAATCCGGATCGGGAGTACCGCTGGCAGCCGTTTGGCGGCTACCTTTCGGCCTTCAGGGAAGTAGAAGGATTCCGGCTCCCCCACCATGTTGAAGCGGGTAACTTTTTCGGCACCGACCGATACTTCCCGTTTTTTGTGGTGGATGTGGGGCAAATCCGTTTCCAGCCACTCACTGACGGGCAATCCCCAACCGTTTGATCAGCCGGCTGAAATTTCCCCGGTCGACACCCAGGGACCGTGCGGTGGCGGCCTGGTTGCCCTCGTTTCGGTCCAGTGCCTCGCGAATCATCCTGATCTGGAACTGATCCGTCGCTTCCCTCAGGGATAGATTGCCAATAACCGGACCCTGGCTGGCGGCGGGTGGCGATGCTTGAGGTGGAAGCCCGTCACTTGCCCCGAGATCCAGCGTGCTGTGGGTGATCGTCAGGACCGCCGAATCATCCAGGGAGGTTGCTGCGGCTCGTGTCCGGAGAACCGATCGGCTGATCAGGTGCTCCAGCTCCCTGACATTGCCCGGCCAGTCGTAGGCCATGAGCGCCTGCTGCGCCGTTGCTGATAGCCGGATGCCCTGGAGGCCGAACCGACGCCGGTTCTGTTCCAGGAAATGCCCGGCCAGGATCAGCACATCCCGTTCCCGATCCCGCAGGGGAGGGACATCGATCGGATAAACCCCGAGCCTGTGGTAAAGGTCTGCCCGGAACCGCCCGTTGGCCACCGCCTTTTTCAGATCCCGGTTGGTGGCGGCAATAATGCGAACGTCCAGCTGGAGGAACGCATCGCTGCCAACCCTCTGGATTTCTCCGCTCTGTAGCGCCCGCAGAAGTTTCGGTTGTGCAGACATCGGCAGTTCGCCGATCTCATCCAGAAACAGCGTCCCACCATGGGCCAGTTCGAATTTACCGGCCCGGTCCGAGGTTGCGTCCGAAAAGGCGCCTTTGGCGTGGCCGAAAAGCTCGCTTTCCACCAGATTTTCGGGCAATGCGGCGCAGTTGACGTAAACAATCGGCTTCGCATGTCGCCGGGAGCGATGATGAATCTGGCGTGCCACCAGTTCCTTTCCCACTCCGGTTTCACCGGTAATCAGGACGGTCAGATCGGAATCGGCAACCACCCGCGTCTCCCGGCGAACGGTTTCGATGGCGGCGCTGCGGCCCAGCATCTCGTGGTTCACCTGTTCCGCTACCAGCGTTCTGGCGACCATCTGCTCCCGTTCCGCCCGGGCCTTCAGAGTATCAATCAGGTTGGCGATCCGGATGGTTGCCTCCGCCAGCCGCATGAAGGTTCGCAGGCGAATGGGATCAAGGTCGTTGAAGGTATCGGGTTGCAGTGCATCCAGGGTCATAACACCCCAGGGTACGTCATCGAGGTACAGGGAGAGCCCGAGACAGTCGTGCACATGGATGGCGCCTTCAACGTTTTCCACCAGACCGTCGTAAGGATCGGGTAGGTCGGAATCCGCCGGAAAGCGGACAGGCTCCCGACTGAGCAGAATGCGGGCCAGCCGGGGATGGTCCTCCACCTCGAAGCGACGTCCGAGGGTGTCGTCGCTGAGTCCGGACACCGCCATAGGCCTGAGCTGCTGTCCGTCCAGGCGGAGCAGAGCCGCGGCATCACAGGGAAACGCCCCTCTCAGCGCCTGTAAAAGGCGAGCGTAGCGTTGTCTTGGGGGCATATCACGGGACAGGTCGGCAAGAATGCCAAGGACCATCTCGGTAAAGGAATGTGCTGTCATAAGGACATCAAGATTGTGGAAATGACACGGTTCAGGGTGTTGTTACCGTAACATCTTCACTTTCAAAAATAACTTAAATCAAGGACTTGGAAATGGCATAGATCATGCCTTCCCGGTGGCGCATTGTTTTTATCACTCAAAGGAGACGCGAATGCTGTCACCCGAAAGCCGGTCCATTATTGATGCCACCCTTCCCGCCGTGGAGGCCCACGCCAACGACATTACCGATGTATTTTATCCGTTGATGTTCGAGCGCTACCCTGAGGTAAGGGCCTACTTCAACCAGACTCATCAGGCGGAAGGGACCCAGCGCCGGGCGCTGGCGAATGCGGTCGTTGCGTATGCCCGTAACCTGGACCGCCTTGAAGCGCTTGGCGATGCGGTATCCCTGATCGTCAACAAACACGTGTCCCTGAACATTCAGCCGGAGCACTATCCCATCGTTGGCGAGTGTTTGCTGGCGGCCGTGAAACAGGTCCTGGGCGATGCCGCCACCGAGGAGGTGCTGGCAGCCTGGGGCGAGGCTTACCAGCAGCTGGCGGATATTCTGATCTCGGCCGAGGAGGGGCGCTATCAGGAGAATGAAGCCAAACAGGGCGGCTGGCGTGGCGAGCGAACGTTCGTGCTTGCCCGCAAGATTGCCGAGAGCGAGGAAATTGTCTCCTTCTATTTTGAACCGGAGGATGGTGGCCCTGTGGCGGATTTCCAGCCGGGCCAGTACATCGGTCTGGTGCTCGATATCGACGGCCAGCAGGTGCGTCGAAACTACTCACTGTCGAATCGTCCGGGGCGCCCTTACTACCGGATCAGTGTGAAGCGGGAGCCTGACGGTGTGGCGTCCAATTTCCTGCATGATCGTCTGAACGAGGGGGACCGGGTTCAGATGACCGCGCCTGCCGGCGATTTCGTATTGAAAGACAGCGAGCGGCCACTGGTTCTGCTCAGCGGGGGAGTGGGCATCACCCCGACTCTGGCCATGCTGGAGCCGGCGCTGGAAGGCGGTCGCGAAGTGCACTTCCTGCACGGTGCCCGAAACAGCAAGGTTCAGGCTTTCCGGGACAGGCTCGCCGAGCTGGAAAAGGCTCACGAAAACCTGCGGGTGACCGTCTGCTACAGCGATCCACTGCCGGACGATGCGGGCCAGACAACCGGCTTCTTCGACAGGGATCGCCTGGCCAGTCTGCTGCCGGAGGACCGTAATGTGGACGTGTATTTTCTGGGGCCCAAGCCGTTCATGCAGGCTTGTTTCCAGAATCTGAACGAGCTGGCGATTCCTCCCCGGCAGATCCACTATGAGTTCTTCGGGCCGCTGCAGTCCCTGAACTGATTGAGTGACCCGCCTGGCACACCTGCCGTGTGTCAGGCGTGGGGCAGGGGCGGTTTAACGCACGACAAATACCGACACATCGCTGTGCTTGACGATGTTGGCGCCGTTCGAACGCAGCAGGTGGAGCCAGTCGCCGATGCCCGGCGGGTGAGAGGCCATGATCACCAGGTCAGCACCGGTGTCCTTGATCGCGTCCAGAAGCTTGTCATCCAGCTCGACCGCGGTATCCGCCGAATGCAGTACCTTGGCCTCGGTTTTGATGCCGTGGGCCTTGCCTTGCTCCTGGGCAAACTCGTCCATTTTAGACGCCAGCTCTTGTGGGTTGTGTGCCGCAGCGCCGGGTGGTGTGTTGGTGACGGTCACGTAGCAAAGTGTGGCGCCGTAATGCTTGGCCATATCAATGGCGGTATCGAGCGCCTTGGGCATTTTGTCCAGGTGTGACAAATCCACGGGTACCAGAATCTTTTGGTACATGATTCGCTACCTCCCTGATTGGTTGAGGACATGAATATGTCGCATATACCCTGAGCGTGGCATTGGAAGGCCACTTCTGCCAAGGTTTTATGCCGTTGCGTTGATCTCGAACAATCTGTGGACTCAGCAAGTCGTTGGTTTTGGCGTCAGGTTCCTGAGCGGTCGTGGTTTCGCAATCCCGAAGCCCTGGGCATAGTCCACCTGGATCTCCCGCAGCGTGTCCATGATTTCCATATCTTCCACGTACTCGGCAATGGTCTCGATATCCAGGAAGTGCCCCAGTTCGTTGATGGAGCGAACGAGCGCGTAGTTGGTGAGATTTGAGGCGATGTCCCGAATGAAGGTGCCGTCGATCTTGATGTAGTCCACCGGCAGTTTGTGCAGATAGGCATAGGAGGAAAGGCCGGTGCCAAAATCATCCAGGGCAAACCGGCAGTTCAGGCGCTTCAGTTCACGCATGAAATCCGCCGCGAAGTGAAGATTGGCGACGGCCGCGGTTTCGGTGACCTCAAAGCAGAGTTTGCCAGCCAGGTCCGGATTGGCTTTCAGGCTGGACTCCAGGCCCAGCATGAAGGTGTCGTTGCTCAGGGAGTTTCCGGACAGGTTAACGTTCAGCGTGTCGATGCCTTCCAGTGTGTCCGGATTCTGTCGCATCCAGGCGAGCACCTCGTTGACCACCCAGAGATCCACCTTGGTGCTCCGGTGAAACTGCTCCGCCGCCTCAATGTAGCCCTGAGGTGATATTTCAACACCGTTGCTGTCCCTCAGGCCAAGCAGCAGTTCGTACTTTCGGCCCTCCGCCGGATCGTTATACACCGGAACGATGGGTTGCGCCCGGAGATAGAGATTGCCCTCCTGCAGCGAACGGTCGATCTCGGATACCCATCGGGTCATGGTTTTATCTGCTGCTGGTGTGCTGTGTCTGACGACTTCAATCCGGTTGCCGCCCGGATGCTTGGCAGATTTAACGGTGAGGCTGCCCTGATTGAGCAGGTCGCCGGCGTCAAGGTTGTCGCCGCCGATGGGCAGCAGGGCGATGGATACCGTTGCATTGAACCGGTTGTCGTTATGGTCGAAGTCGAACTGCTCAAAATCCCGCCGGATGGATTCTGCCAGGTCGAGACTGGCGTCCAGGGACAGGTCCTCGAGGAGCAGGGCAAACTCGTTGCCGCCAATACGGCCAACGGCTGACTGGCCGCTGGTGTTGCGGCTGCGTTCTATGAGGTATTTGCCGGTTCTCCTGAGCGTTTTGTCCCCGGCACTGGCTCCGTAGGAAGCATTGATGACGCTGAATTCGTCTATGTCGACGATCATCAGGGCGTGTGAGGCATCGTTGTTCCGGGCATTGAGCAGGAGCTGCAAGCGCTTTTCGAAATCATGACGGTGCAGGCAGCCGGTGAGCGCATCGTGGATGACCTGGGCGTTCAGTTTCTTGTAGACGTCTTCAACAATGTGAAAGAGGCGTTGTTCCACGTATGAAGGCGGCTGTTCGTCAATCAGCCAGGCTTCACCGGCCGCCAGCTTTGCAGCGAATTCGGGAAGGTCATAACCGGTCTCGGTCATCCCCTTCGGGGAGAGGAAAACGAATCTCAGTGCGTCCTCATTGCTCCATATCAGGCGCATCCGGCGCGGCTCGCCGCCATCGGACGTCAGCTCGACCCAGTCGCCGACCTTTAATCCCCGCGCTCTCTGAGCCCAGCGAGTGTCTTGTGCAGTCTGCGGCATGATGTCCAGTGGCACCGTATCACTGCCGCCGTAATGGTCCAGCCGGACCAGTGTCACCGGTTCCGTACCGGATAACTGTTTTTCCAGATCCGCCAGAATACTCTGGGTGCCGGTCGTCATGCCCCCGGTTGCCAGTTCCCGTTCAATGTATCGGAGCATGACGCCGCTCTCGAGGTCCTGGGCCACAGTGTGGTCCCCGGACTGCGTCTCGGTGGGGGCAAGCCAGTCCTGAAGCTGTTCGACGGTCTCCAGCAGGGCCTGGAAGTGCTGGCTGTCGCGGCCATCGCGAAGTGCGGAAAGGACCATGACCTGTTCCCAGCCTGAGCCAAGAAGGTTCAGCAGTACCTCCGGCACCTGCCCTCCGCCGAGCGTCTCGTTCAGTCGGCGCTGCACGTCTTGCCGGGTTTTACGGAGGCGCTCCTTGCCGTCGAGGGTTTGTGCCAGACGTTCCGAATTGCGCAGAAATGACTGGTTCTGCTGGTGAACCAGCCCTTTGAGCCGGGACTCTGCTTTCTGGAACGTCGGCGACTCCGGGTCGCTCACATCGGTCAGATCTTCAAGAATACTGACCAGTGTGCTTTCCAGCCGTTTGGCGGTGCCGCGGTCCGTCAGACAGAGTTCCGAGAGTGCATTCAGCATTTCACGGGCTGGATGCTGCTCATCATCCAGCAGGTCAGTGCTGGACAGCAGGGACTCGAAGATCGGAACCTGCAATCGTGTGAGCTGTTCACGGACTGATGGTGCCAGCTCGTTGTGGTCTCTGATCGGGTCAAACAGTGTATCGACAATCCTGGCTTTGCTGCGGGTTGCGTGATCCAGATGGCCCTTCAGGTCGGGGTCGTCGCTGACCAACTCTTCCAGAACATTGCTCAGGCCGCTGTCCGGCTCCATAAGCCGCTGGGTCAGTTGCTGTCGTCTGGCCCGGATGGTTTTCTGGAAGGCCAGCGGATTGACCGATGCAGAGCCCCGCGGCCGTTCCGGATCGTGAGTCATTTCCAGCAGTTCAAGAACATTGCTACCGGAGCCGATGCCGTTGGCAGGCCTTGCATGTTGCTCCGGAGAGGACGGCGCCTTCTCCGGTGCCTGCGATGGCGGGGGCGCTTTTTGCTCGTTCCTTGATTCACGGAGTGACCAGTTTGGTGGCATCTGGTCGAGCGATAGAAACCGGAACCCGGCCCGGTTGAGGTCTCCAATGAGAGAGGTCATCGCGGCCGGCCACAGGTCCGCCAGAGCATCCTCAAACGCTGCATACAGAAGTCTGCGGCCGTCTCCGCCGAGGCGCAGCCTGTCGATGGTGTATTGAAGGCACTGACAGAGAGCCAGGGGCGACAGTGGATTGGTCCGGTCGTCGAGATCGACGCCGAACACCTGGCCCAGCAATTGATGGAGAGCGAACAGCTCATTCTGGTAAGCCTTGTCAAAGCGCCTGGCCACCATTTGCAGATCCAGCCAGTCCTCGAATACGTGCTGCTGTATCAGCTCGAGTTGATGGCTTTCCTCGCCATCCGGAGTACTTGTCTCGAGCACCAGGGTGTTGGCCCGGAACCGACCGACAAAATCCTCGGCGATCCGAGGCTGCCGGCTCTGCAGAATGAAACGCATATCCTTGAGACGGGTGATTTCGCGAAGCTCGGCCGCTGCCTCCTGCTCGGTTTCGATGGCTGCGAGGGCAGTTTCCACGAATTCCGGAATCAGTCTCCCCAGAAGCCGGTCGCAGTGCTTTCGGTAGAGGGATCGGGTGGCCTTTATCGTTGAGGCGTCATTCAGTCGGGGAACCCCTGTCCCGGTTGTGACGGTCTGCTCCGCGATGTCGGTGTCGGATTCGTGCTGGAACCGGAAAGACGGGCCGGACAACGCTTTGATGCGACCCCGGAGTCGAACAGCACGGCCTTCCACTGCATCCTCGGGAAACAGGTACAGGTGTGCGTTGGTTTCACGGTGCGTTGAAAGATGGTCGGCGACGGCCGGAGAACGCAGGTTCTCGACGACGCATTCCAGCGTTGAAGATGCTAGGGTCAACGAATGCAGCGTACAGCCGGTTGGTATCAGTCCGGGCGTGACGAGAAGGGCATCCTGATGTCTGGTGTCGTGTTGCAAACCGGTTTACCGCCTTCCTGAGCAGCTGAAATTTGGACTCTTTGAATCTAGTTTCAGTCTTTTAATTTGACAAAAAAGCGGCGGATTGTACACCTATAAAGGCGACATATGTGAGGTGTCTATGAAATTCATTTTTGAAGTTCGGATCAAGGAAGGATATACCGCGGAAGACTATGCCGAGGCTTGGGTGCGCGCCAGCGAGCTGATTCAACAGGCCCCGGGAGCACGGGGAACCGAGCTCCACCGGAAAATTGGAGAGCCGGGTGTACTCATCGCAATTGCCTCCTGGGAGAGCAAGGCGGCGCGGGACGCCATGGAAGCGCATAAGGACCCCAGGATCACGGAAATCATCCGCAGCGCGGCGCCGTTCGTGGAGATCACTCCGCTCGGGGAGTTCGAGGATCCTGAGTGGGTGGTGATGCCACCGCCTCAAGGGTCAGATCGCGATTGAGCCGGTAGGTGGCGAGATCCCGGGCAAGGATCAGCTGGCCGCGGTAACGCTCTCTGGCTTCCAATTCAATCTCGTCGATATTGGGGTAGGCACCCCGGCTTAACTGGTAGCGGGAACTGAAATGGGTCAGTACAAGGTGGGCGAGCCCGGCATTCTCTGCAAACCGGGCAACGCTTGCGGCGGAGCTGTGCTGGGGCCAGGGTCCCACCTTGTCCGCAATGGCCTGGGTATAGGTGGCTTCGTGAATCAGGACCTGAGCGTCGGTACAGAGCGTTTTCAACAGATCCGGTGTGTCGTTGTCGCCGCCCACGACAATCTTCCTCGCGGGTCGAGTGACCGTGGTGTAGGTGTCACTGCGAACCACCCGTCCATCCTCGAGGAGGGCATCCCGTCCCCTCTGTAACTCGCCCCAGATCGGTCCCGGTTCAATGCCATCGGCTTCCAGTCTGTCGGTCAGCAGTTGCCGCTCCCGATTTTTCTCGGTAAACGCGAAAGCCCGGCACGAGACGCGGTGGGAGAGCGCCGTGGCACTGACAGCGATGGCCTCGTCTTCCCATTGGAACTCCGGAGCTTCTGAGTCGATGTATTTGAGCTCGTAACTCAGACTCGAGTCACTGTTGGCCAGGGCCGTTTCCACGAAGTCCCTGACCGGCCTTGGGGCAACCAGGAACAGCGGTTCGGAACGGCCCAGCATGGAGGCGCTGGTGAGCAGCCCCGGCAGACCAAACGTGTGATCGCCATGGCAGTGGGTGATGAAAATGGCCTGAAGCTTCATCACCGAATGGCGGGTATGCAGCAGCCTGTGCTGAGTGCCCTCGCCGCAATCAATGAGATACCAGTGCCGGGGCTTGCCGTGCATCAGTGCCAGTCCGGTCACATTCCGGGCTTTTGTCGGGGTGCCGGCGGAGGTTCCGAGGAAGGTGAATTCCATGAGCTGCCTTTTCGGGGTAACGTATGGGCACTCGTTAAAACGAACCAAGGAGTCGTGTCTTGTCTGAGCTAGCCCACTACGAGAGTTTCAATGTTGAGGTAAAGGACTACATCGCCCATGTGCAGTTTAGCCGGCCTGAAGCCCTGAACACCATGAATAAGGCGTTCTGGCTGGAGCTGCCCCGGTGCATGCAGGACATTGAGGCGAACACTGATGCGAGGGTGATCGTCATCTCCTCCACTGGCAAGCATTTTTCCGCCGGCATGGATCTGGGCGTCTTCACCGATCCGAAATCCGTTCCCATGAGCGGCGATCCCGGGCGCATGGCCGAGAACCTGCGTCGTGTCGTACTCCAGCTTCAGGATACGCTGACCTCCCTGGAGCGGGTCCGTTTGCCGGTACTCGCAGCGGTTCACGGCGGCTGCATTGGTGGTGCGCTGGATCTGGTATGTGCCGCCGACAGCCGTTACTGCACCAGCGATGCCTACTTCACCATCAAGGAAACCGAGCTGGGTATGACCGCGGATGTGGGTACCCTGCAGCGTCTTCCGAAACTCATGCCCGAAGGCGTCGTGAGGGAGCTGGCCTACACCGGCCGTAAGTTCGGGGCGGATGAGGCTCATCGGCTCGGATTCGTCAATTCCGTCTATGACAGTCAGGAAGCGATGATTGAGGGCGTGATGGCCATTGCCGCGCAGATCGCCGCCAACTCGCCGCTGGCGGTCACCGGCTGCAAGGAAATGATCCACTTCTCCCGGGATCATTCGGTGGAGGACAGCCTCAAGTACATGGCCACCTGGCAGTCCGGTATGTTCCGTCCGACCGACATGATGAAGAGCTTCCAGGCGAAGGCGCAAAAGCAGACACCGGAGTACGATGACCTGTTTCCGGTAAAACACCTGTTCAGCCAGTAAGGTATGCGCCGAAGACGCAGTTCATCCATCTCGACCCGGGCCGCCCTGGTGTTTCAGGGCGGTATCGGTGTCGTGGGCCTGATCGCCATATGGCTGTTTGATATTCCCGTTCAGTGGCAGGGTCTTGGCGGTCTGGAGGTGCTTCTGTATGGCGGGCTCGGCGCCGTCGCCACCTACCTGGCGTTGCTGTTAATCACCCAGATACCCGGGTTGTTTCCCGACAACCTGGATCGTCAGATGCAGGGGCTGTACAACTTTGCCCGCAGTTTTCCCTGGCCGGTCCTGGTCGCCCTGTCCGTGCTGGCCGGTGTCGGCGAGGAACTGCTGTTCCGGGGGGCGGCCCAGGGATGGCTGGTCCAGCACACCGGCCCCTGGACCGCTGTCATTGCAGCGTCCGTGCTGTTTGGCCTGGTGCACTACGTGTCGTTCACCTACTTCCTGGTTGCGACCGGCCTCGGCCTCGTGCTGGGGACCGGGTACCAGCTCTCAGGCAGTCTCGGGCTGGTCATGCTCTGGCACGCCCTTTACGACATGCTCGCCCTGTACTGCCTGCTCCGTTTTCCCCACTGGTTTGGCGTCAAGGTGCCGGGTCGGCGCTGACCCCCTCAGTCCGGCCTGGCTTCCTTTCTCGCCTCGAAGTTGGACAGCTCCACGTTGATGGCGTTTGTGGAAATCTGGATTTCATACAGGGAGTAGAGCAGAGACAGGGACAACAGGACCAGGCTGATGCCGAATGCCACAATGCCAGGCATTTCAAATCCGAGGAACAGCAGGAACATGGACATAGTGCACAGGAAAAAACTGAGCACGCCGAAGGCCTGCATGCGCTTGGTCAGAACGATGCGCTTGCGCAGCATCCCGATCTGACGCGCAATTACGGAGTGGTCTTCCTCCGAGTCCATTTGCTTGAGTTGCCGGATCAGCTGGGCCAGTACCAGAAACCGGTTGGTGTAGGCCAGCAAGAGCAGGGAAATTGCGGGGAACAGAAGTGCGGGGGTGGTCAGGTCCAAAAGATCGTCCTTTCAGATGTGTTGTGGCGTTGTGGTTTTCGGTGGCCGGGGAGAAACCGTATCAGGATGGCACGAGACCGTTTCCGGAGACCAATGCCCGGGTCAGGCGCTCCATAGCCCCTCCGCCATGGCGCCAGAAATGCCAGTATAGCTGGACCTCCAGATGCTTACCGGGGGCGATGCTTGTGAGGGTGCCTGCTTTTAGCTGAGTCTTAACCTGAATTTCCGGGATCATTCCGTAGCCCATGCCGGCCGTTGCCAGTTTGACAAACCCCTCGGAGGATGGGCAAAGATGATGGGGAAAGGTGCCAAGGAAACCGCATTGGGCCAGAAAACGATGCTGGAGCTGGTCATTGGGACCGAAAACAATGGCTGGTGCCTCCTGCAGGGCTTGTTCGCTTAAACCATCTGGAAAGAATCGCGCGACGTACCTGGGCGTTGCCAGCGGCAGATAGGTCATTGAACCGATCGGCACGCAACGGGCTCCGGCAACCGCCTGGGGGCTGCTGCACAGGCAGGCGGCGACATCACCCTCACGCATCCTTCGCAGGCCGATGTCCTGGTCCTCAATCACCAGGTCCAGCAGCAATCCCTCTTCCCAGCAGAATTCACCGATGGCATCCGCCCACCAGGTCGCCAGGCTGTCCGCGTTCAGGGCAATACGCAGCCTGGCGGAGGGTTGGTCGAGGGTCGGCAGAGATCTGGCCAGATCCCGCTCCAGTAACTGCACCTGCTGCACGTGGTTGAGCAGCCGTTGCCCGGCGGGCGTGGCCTTCAGGGCCGGGCTGCGAACGAGTACTGGTTGCCCGAGCCGGATCTCCAGTGTCCGGATTCTCTGGGAAATGGCGGACTGGCTGAGCCCCAGGGAATCCCCGGCACGCTCGAAACCTCCGCACTCGACCACGGTCGCCAATGCCTCGAGCAGCTTGTAATCGATCATAAGTAAATCTGATGCAATATAACGAGTATGAATTTCAAGTATAGCGGCGCCCGGGTATGCTTGCGTCAGTTTTTTAAGGAGAGTGAGCGTGCTTGAAAGCTATCTGACCGGACTGGTGGTGTGCGGTGGCATTATTGTCGCGATCGGAGCCCAGAACGCCTATGTACTGAGCCAGGCCATTCGCCGGGAACACCACTGGTGGTCTGCCGGTTTGTGCATGGCCTCCGATGTAATCCTTTTTACCCTGGGCATGTTCGGGGTCAGTGCCGCGCTGATGGCCATGCCCCAGGCGCTCGCACTCTTGCGGTGGCTGGGGGTGGCTTTCCTTGGTTGGCTGGCGCTTCAGGCCCTGGTCAGGGCCGGTCGTGGCCGGGCCGCTCTGGAGGCCGGTGAGGTCACCCGCCGGAGCCTGAAAGGTGTGCTGTTTACGACACTGGCCGTCACCCTTCTCAATCCACAGGTGTACCTGGACACTCTGCTGCTGATTCCAGCCGTGGGGGCTCAACAGAAAGATGCACCCAGTTTTGTCGCGGGGGCCAGCAGCGCTTCGATTCTCTGGTTTGGTGCACTCGCCTGGGGGGGATCGGCCCTGGCCCCGATACTGTCACGGCCGATGGCCTGGCGAGTCATTGATGCCCTGATTGGCGTTATCATGGCAGTGATCGCCATTCAGCTTGCGGTTGGAGGGCTCTGAGCGGGGCCTCGGCTAGTGTGTCGACTTGCCGGTCCTGGCCATTGGCAGTCCACCATCCGGCGTTTTCTCCAGAATCCGTTCGGCGTCCAGGGCGGCAATGGGCACACGGGTATCGCGGGGGATGTCTCCACTGAGCTGAAGCGCCAGGTACCGCATGGCACAGACTCTCAGGAACGAGGTGAAGTTGCCGAGATCGTGCCCGGCATCGATGGATTCGTGGTAAAGCCGGGTGATCATTTGCGGAAGGTTCATGCCATCCCGGTGTGCCAGCTCTTCCAGTACCTGCCAGAACGCGTTTTCCATCCGGACGCTGGTCACCATGCCATCGATCCGTAAGGAATGAGTCTTGCTGTTCCACAGGTCCGGGCTGGCACTGATGAAGAGCTTGCACACGGGAGATCCCTCCTTACGCCAGGTGTGCTGGCACTGGCCGATCAGCGATCGAGCAGTTTGAAGAACTGGGAAAGCCAGGCCGGATGGGCAGGCCATGCCGGCGCCGTTACCAGATTACCATCGGTGACCGCCTGATCAACATCGATTCCGGCAAAGCGGCCGCCTGCCAGTTCCACCTCTGGCTGGCAGGCCGGATAGGCCGAGCATTTGCGGTCTTTGAGTACATTTGCCGCCGCGAGGATCTGCGCGCCGTGACAAATCGCGGCCACCGGTTTATCGGTCTCGAAGAAATGACGCACCATGCTCTGGACCTGCTCGTTCAGGCGCAGGTATTCCGGAGCGCGGCCACCCGGAATCAGCAGGGCATCGTAGTCCGCCGGATCCGTCGACGCGAAATCGGCATTCAGCGCGAAGCGATGGCCCGGCTTTTCGGTGTAGGTCTGGTCGCCCTCGAAATCGTGGATGGCGGTCGCCACCGTATCTCCGGCCTTTTTGTCCGGGCATACGGCATGGACGGTATGGCCAACGGCCTGCAGGGCCTGGAACGGGACCATGGTTTCATAGTCTTCGGTGAAGTCACCGGTGATCATCAGGATTTTCTTGCCACTCATGCTGTTCTCCCTGTCGTTATCGGAACACGCTTTTGGAAGTGCTTCGTCCAGACTCAAGAAGGTAGCAGCACCGGGCAAAGGGTGGGTAGTAAAGGGTTACTACCCGGCTCGGCGAAGGATCTCGGGGCTATCATGGCGCGGATTGTTTACGTCGGTCGAAACCGGAAATGCTTCAAGTTGTGCCGCGGGTAACCGCTGTGTTGCCCTCCGGATGTCCTCCCGGTCGGTCAGCTCCGGGTTCAGCCACTGTTTGAGGCTGCCCGGGTCCAGCACCACCGGTTGCCGTTCATGGATGTGTCTGAGATCGCCATGGGCTGGCTCGGTGATGATGGCGCAGGTGCTGGTCTCATCGCCCTCTCTTGGCGTCCACAGACCGGCAAAAAAGATCAGCGCATTCTGCTCGGGATCCTTCGGTGTCACGTAGTAGGGCGTTTTCCCATCCCGGGTTACCTGCCACTCGAACCAGCCGTTGGCGGGGATCAGGCAGCGGTGATGGGAGAACGCCTCCCGGAAGTACCGGGAACGTGCGACGGTTTCCGCACGGGCATTGATGGGAGCGGGCGCTTTGTCTCCGGCCCAGGCAGGTCGGAATCCCCAGTGGGAGTGGGCCATCACCGGCGAACCATTCAGGCTCATCCGGATCATGGCGATACCGCCGCCTGGCGTAATGTTGTAGCGGGCCTCGAAGTGACCATCCACCTCCATACCCTCCGGAAAATACCGGGCGATCAGGCTGTCGGGCGGGGTGTAGAAGCTGAATCGTCCACACATGGGGCTGTCTGCTCGGTTCTATGGGACTCCAGGTCTTCGAGAAACGCCTGGATATCCTCAAAGGCGTCGGTGGCTTCCGGGAGAAGGTCGGTAAAAATATGCCAGACATGGACCATGCCCGGCCAGGTATGGAGTGTCACTTTCGAGCCTTCTGAAGCGGCTTTGGCGGCATACCGCCGGGCATTATCCAGCAGCATCTCGGACGCGCTCACGTGTATCAGCGTGGGCGGGAGATTCGCGAGGCTGCCCCGCAACGGCGAGGCGACCGGATTGGTGGGCGACACCCGGAAGGCGGCCAGCGTGCCCCACCAGATAACGGGCAAGGGAACTTTGGCCAGCCCGCCAAACACCGGCCCAAGCAGCGGATCCGTCTGGATGTTGTCCCGGTTGCTCGGCGCTGTCAGGGTCAGGTCGGTCGATGGGGACAGGGCCACGGCAGCGTCCGCCTGCCGGATACCATTGTCGCGGACCCACGCAAGCAGTCCCAGGGTGTGGCTGCCGCCGGCAGAGTCGCCGGCCACTACGACAAAGTCGGCTCGTTCGTGGCCATCGGGACCGTTGTCGAGCATCCAGGTGTAGGCTTTCCGACAGTCCCGGACGCCATCCATATAACGGTGCTCCGGCATCAGGCGGTAGTCCACGGCGAACACGGCGGCATTGGCCAGACGCGAGAATGCATCGGTGATGGCCCGGTGACTCCGGGGGCTCCCGGCGGCCCAGGCACCGCCATGGATGTAGAGCACCCGGCGGCGTGAATCCACGCCCGGCGCCAGGACCCATTCGCCGCGGGGCTCGTCGTTGTGCCGGAATTCCGAAGCCAGTGTAATGCCTTCGCTGAGCCCATCCATATGGCGGCGCAAAGCCATCAGCCTGGCCTTGCCTTTAAGGCCTCGCGAGGCCTCGCCCAGCTCTCGAAGGCGACCGAGTACCTGTTGGTGTCCGTCGTTGGGTGTGGCTTCGCGAACCGGGTAATCGGTACTGTCCAGGTGGGACAGATCCTCGGTACGAAACAGCAGAGCCGTAGCGGCGATCACCATGAGCACGAGTGCCAGCAGCAGGACAGCAATCCAGAGCATCATTCTTCCGTATCCAGTTTTAGGGGCTATGCTGAAATCATAACCGCGTCGCTTCACAAGCGCTGCCCCTGAATGTCACAGAAGGAGTGGAGCTTTGCAAATTGCTTACCGGGCCAGGGATATCACCGAGGCCCACATCGTGGCGGGTTTTCTTGAGGCCCATGGCATCGAGACACACGTTGGTGGCCACTATCTGCAGGGCGCCCTGGGTGAGATTGGCACGGCCGGTTTCAGCAACGTCCACGTCGCCGATGATGATTTCTACCGCGCCCGGGAACTGGTCCTTGAATATGAGGGGGATCGCCCCACAAGTAGAATCACAACAGCCAGGGAGGACAAGCCGGACCGTTACGCCCGCTGGTTCCTGTTGGCACTCATCGTGATTGTCTGGCTCCTGATCCGCATGGATTGAAACTGCGAACGCATCAACCTGAATCTGAAAACGGAGGGAAGCATGTCCATATCCGGTGTGGTAGTTGTGACCGGTGCAAACCGGGGCGTGGGGCTGGAATTGGCCCGTCATTACGCCCGCGAGGGGTGCGAGGTGGTTGGCGTTTGCCGGCAGTCCTCTGAGGAACTTGATGAGATAGCGGCCCAGGTGATTGAAGGCGTGGATGTCACCACCGACTCCGGCATCGAGACGCTGCTTGCCGGATTGTCCGGAAAAACCGTCGGGTTGCTGATCAACAATGCCGGTCTCCTGCAGGACGAAGAGCTGGGGTCGATTGACTTCGATTCGATCCGCACGCAGATGGAAATCAACGCCTACGCACCGCTGCGGGTGGCCGAGGCACTCGTTCCCCAGATGGGGGAGGGCGGCAAGATCGCCAACATCACCAGTCGGATGGGTTCCATTGCCGATAACAACTCCGGCGGTCGCTACGGTTACCGGGCGTCGAAAGCCGCGCTGAATGCCTTTGGCCGATCCCTGGCCATGGATCTCAGACCACGGGGCATCGCCGTGGCCCAGCTTCATCCCGGCTACGTGAAGACCCGCATGGTCAATTTCGGAGGCCTGATCACGCCCGAGGAATCGGCCAAAGGGCTGGCCGCACGCATTGAAAACCTTTCCCTGGAAAATACCGGTTCCTTCTGGCACAGCAACGGCGAGGCGTTACCGTGGTGAACGAATCCGGGGAACTGATACTGATTACCGGCGGCGCCCGCGGCATTGGCCGCGGGCTGGTGAAGCATTTTGCCGACCGGGACCGGTTCGTGGTGTTCTGCGACACAGACCGGGAGCAGGGCGAGGCGTTGCAGGAAGCCTGCGGCGAGAACGTCAGGTACGTCTACGCGGATGTGTCTCAGGAGGAAGACGTCAGGGCCCTGCTGCGGGCCACCCTTGCCTGGAAAGGCCGCCTGAACGGCGTGATCAATAACGCTGGCATTGCCGACCCGGAAACAGGGCCCATCGAATCGCTGTCGCTGGCGGACTGGCAACGGCGACTGGATGTGAATCTCACCGGCCCGTTCCTGGTCACCAAACACGCTGTGCCCCATCTGCGTCAGAGCCGGGGCAGCATCGTCAACATGGCGTCGACGCGAGCGCTTCAGTCGGAACCGGATACCGAAGCCTATGCGGCCACCAAGGGCGGTATTGTGGCCCTGACACACGCGCTGGCGATGAGTCTGGGGCCGGACATCCGGGTGAACAGCATCAGTCCGGGGTGGATTGATACCCGGGCCTGGCAGGGGGAGTCGGAGCCTGTCTCGCCGCTATCGGCCGCCGATCACCAACAACATCCCGCTGGTCGTGTCGGGGAACCCCGTGACATTGCCGGGCTGGCGGAATTTCTGCTGTCGGACGCGGCCGCCTTCATTACCGGCCAGAATATCGTGGCGGATGGTGGTATGACCCGAAAAATGATCTATCAGGACTGACGCTCGTGCGCCGGGTGTTTTTTGGTCTTGAGGTGCCGTTTTCGGTCAAACAGCGGCTTCTGGCTGTGCAAACGGATATTAATGGAGCGCGCTGGCAGGGCCGGCACCAGCTGCACCTCACACTGGCGTTTATCGGCAGTGTGGATGACGCGGGCCTCGAGACTCTTCGTCGAGCCGCCTGCAGGGTAACGGCACCCGCCTTCGAACTGAGAGTTCAGGGGCTGGGAGTGTTCGGAAAGCCGGACCATCCCCGTAACCTCTGGGCGGGGATTAGCCCAGAGCATCCGGTGATCGAACTCCACGAACGGCTGACTGACAGCCTGTCCGGGGCGGGATTCGCCCAGGAGAAGCGCCGATTCCGGCCGCACATTACCGTGTCGCGTTTTCGAAGGAATGCCGGCTCGGTCGCCTCCCTGCTCGACGCCCACGGAAGCACCGGTTTTGGTGCCATGGCAGTGACCGAATTCGTGCTCTACGAGAGTACGCCGGGCGCCGGTGGGTCAGTATATACCGTGCTTGATCGCTTTCCCCTCACGCCCTCGCTTGACGAAACCGATCCCTCCGGCCAATGATGATCGCATACCGGTGCGCCTGCCGGAGCCTGTCTTGAGGTTCGTATGTGTCCACCTTTTTCCGATCCGGATCAACGCCTGTTCGTCCGCAATGCCACCCTTGCCGATATTCCGGGCATCATTGACCTGAGCCGGCGGGTTTATGAAGGGACCGGCATGTATGGCTACACCAAAGGTCCGCTCACCGGGCAGATCAACACCTTCCCGGAAGGGCAGTTCGTCGCGATGCTTGGCGATACGGTGGTGGGTTACTGCGCCACGTTCCGGATCGGTGGTGAGGTTGCCCTGTTACGTCACGATTGGACGTCCATCACCGGCAATGGCTATGCCTCCCGGCACGATCCGGAGGGGGACTGGCTCTATGGGATGGAAGTGTGTGTGGATCCCGAATGCCGGGGCTACCGTATTGGTGAGCGCCTGTATAACGAGCGCAAGCAGTTGTGCCAGCATTTGAACCTGCAAGGGGTGGTGTTTGCCGGGCGTCTGCCGACCCTGCGCCAGCGGCTTAAGAAGTTCGGCTCCATCGAAGCCTACGTGGAAGCGATCAAGGCCAAGGAACAGAGGGATCCGGTCCTGTCGTTCCAGTTGCACCAGGGGTTCGAGGTCCACGATATCATTCCCCATTACCTGGATGCGGATCACGACTCCATGGGGTACGGCATTCATCTTGTCTGGCGCAATCCGAAAGTCCCCCAGAACGGCGATGCCGGCAAACGCAAGCGTTACGGCCAGCGAATTCCGGATACGGTGCGTATCGGGACCGTTCAGTACCAGCAGCGGCCGGTGGCATCGTTTGATGAGTTTGCCGAAATCGTCCGGTATTTCGTGGACGTGGTGGCGACCTACAAGGGCGACTTCGTGGTGTTTCCGGAACTGTTTACGCTCCAGTTGCTGTCCATCGAAGCCCGGAAGGGCAGCCCGGCAGAGACGTTTGCGGCGGTGGCCCACTATGCCGACCGGTACCGGGAGCTGATGCGGGACCTGGCATTACGCCACAATATCAACATTGTCGCGGGCTCTACGCCGGTCCGTGAGGACGATGGCACCATCCGCAACATGGCCCACGTCTTTCTCCGCGATGGTCAGGTGTTCACCCAGCCAAAAATCCATCCCACACCTAATGAAGCCTACTGGTGGAACGTTCGGGGCGGCAACCGGGTCAATGCCATCGATACCGACTGCGGCCCCATTGGCGTTCTGATCTGTTATGACGCGGAATTCCCGGAGCTGGCCCGGCACCTGGTTGATCAGGGTGTCAGTATTCTGTTTGTGCCTTTCTGCACGGATGAGCGCCAGAGTTACCTGAGGGTCCGTTATTGCTGCCAGGCCCGGGCGGTGGAGAACCAGATCTATGTGGTGCTCTCCGGCAACGTGGGTAACCTGCCCAACGTGCCCAACATGGAAATCCAGTACGGCCAGAGCTGTATCCTCACACCCTGTGATTTTCCCTTTGCCCGCGATGGCATCGCCGCCGATACGGAAGCGAACGTCGAAACCGTGGCGTTCGCCGACCTCAGGCCGGAAACCCTGATCACCGCAAGGAACAGTGGAACGGTGAAAAACCTGCAGGACCGCCGGCACGATCTCTATTCCGTCAACTGGCGCGGGGAGTGAGGCCTGACTGGTACTTGAACCCTGTCTCTGCCATATTGTTGCCGATCTCCAGTTTTCGGCCGGTGGGCTATTAAAAACAATGAATTAAGAGGGTTCATGGAAAAGACTCGAATGACGATTGTCGCGGTGACAGGCATCGCGCTGTTTTTCCTCGCCAATTATCTCTGCCGCTTCCTGCTGGGATTCACCGGCTTTGTGGCGACGCTGATCATTGCGGCTGCCATTGCTGCCTACATGGGGTTTTCCGTGATCCGGGTACTGCAGCGGATGCCGTCGCCGGCCGAGAAATCCCGTTTGCTCTGGCTCTATGGTGGCTTTCTGGGGGCGTTGTTTCTCGCATTCACGGTCTGGCTGTTCATGGGAGAAGGATACGACAGCATGGTGCTCGCCACCCTTTTCCTGCATTACCTGCCATATCCGGTTTTCGCCCATCTGTTTCTGTCTGAGGGTGTTCTGGAACGCTTTCCGGGGCGAAAAAACAGGGACTGAGCTGCGAGGAAAACGTTTTGAGCAGGCTTCGACTGGCACACGTCGCCATTGGCAACCTTCGGGATGTCTCCCTTGAGGTGGCCGATGGCGAGATCGTTTGCCTCTCCGGTGCCTCGGGCAGTGGTAAGAGTCGTTTGCTCAGGGCAGTAGCCGATATCGAACCTCACGAGGGCGATGTCTTTATCGGTCAGGATGAACAGTCCAGCATGCCCGGCCATGTATGGCGCAGACGGGTCATGCTGGTGCCTGCAGACAGCCAGTGGTGGTTCGACGAGGTCGGCGCTCACTTCCCGTCCGAGGCCCGTGAAACCGTTCCGGAGTGCCTGGGCCTCGGCCTGGATGTGATGAACTGGCCGGTCAGCCGGTTGTCATCCGGTGAGCGTCAGCGCCTGGCACTCTGGCGTGCTCTGGCGATGGCGCCAGAGGCCCTGTTGCTGGACGAGCCAACTGCCAACCTGGATGACGCCATGACCCGTGCGATGGAAGACTGGTTGCTGGAGGAAACGCGAAAGCGGTCACTGGCGGTACTCTGGGTCGCGCACGATCATTCACAGATCGGACGGGTAGCAGCACGTCATTATCGTATCCATCGATCCCTGCTGGAGCCGGCCAATGGAAGTGATTGACCTGGCTGGCTGGAAGCTGGCGCTTGCGGCGCTGCTGGTCCTTGCGCTGGCGGGTGTGAGCCTGTCGGCGCGGTTGGGGATAACCCGCAGTCTGCTGGTGGCCAGTGCCCGCACCGGTATACAGTTGACGCTGATTGGCCTCGTGCTGGAAGCCTTGTTCGCCTCCGGTCAACTGTACTGGATTGCTTTGCTGGCCACCGTCATGCTGCTGGTCGCCGGCCGGGAGGTCATGGCCCGACAGCAGCGACGACTTCGGGGGCCCTGGGCGTTCGGGCTGGGCACCGGTGCCATGTTCGTGTCCTCGTTTTCGGTGACGATCCTGGCCCTGACCGTGGTCATCGGCCCGTCACCCTGGTACGAACCGCAGTATTCCATTCCCCTGCTGGGGATGATGCTGGGCAATACCATGACCGGGGTGGCCCTGAGCCTGGACCGACTGAATGATGCCGTATGGCGACAGCGGGCGGTGATCGAAAACCGGTTGATGCTCGGGCAGAACTGGCGAGAGGCGGTCGGGGACATCCGCCGGGATGCCATGCGTAGTGGTATGATGCCTTCCATTAACGCCATGGCTGCTGCCGGTATTGTCAGCCTGCCCGGGATGATGACCGGCCAGATCCTGGCAGGTTCGCCGCCCGCCGTTGCCGTGAAATACCAGATTCTGGTCATGCTGATTATTACGGCCGGCACCGGATTTGGCGCCCTTATGGCGGTGTCCTGGGGCAGTCGGCGTCTGTTTGACGAGCGCGAGCGGCTAAGGCTGGAGCGCCTGGTGAAGACGAGCAGCTGAGGCTCCATGATGTCCCAACCCTCCCGAGCAATTCCCACCAACCTGATCCTGGGCTTCCTGGGCGTCGGCAAGACCACCGCGATCCTCGATCTGCTCCGGCAAAAGCCCGAGGGCGAGACCTGGGCGGTACTGGTCAACGAGTTTGGTGAAGTCGGTATCGATGGTGCCCTGCTCCAGAACCAGGGCGCTGTTATCAGGGAGGTGCCCGGCGGCTGCATGTGCTGTGTTGCAGGGCTGCCGATGCAGGTGGGGCTGAATCAGCTGATCCGTGCCGCCCGGCCCGACAGATTGTTGATCGAGCCGACCGGACTGGGGCATCCCGCGCGCATTCTCCAGACACTCACGGAAGATACCTACCGGGACACGCTGGCTATCGGACCGGTCATCACGCTGGTGGATCCGCGAAAGCTTGAGGATCCGCGCGCTCTGGACAATGTCCAGTTCCGGGATCAGATCGCCGCCGCCGATATCCTGGTGGCCAATAAAACGGATCTGTGTACGGACGAGCAGGTTCGTCACTTCGACGAATGGGCTGAAGCCCAGGGGCAGAGTGACAGACCGGTCTTTCATACCAGCCAAGGGAAACTCTCCCCGGACTGGCTGAACGGTCAGAGTCGGTTCCTTGCCGTGAGTAACCCCGGCGCCCACCACGATCATGGATCGGAACCGGCCAGGGAGCCCTCGCCAGACATCAACGAGGAACCCTGGCAGTGCGTGACCAGTCGGGGGCAGGGCCATGCCAGCATTGGCTGGCGGATTCACCCGGAATTGATGTTCAGTGAAAGTGCCCTGTTGTCCCTGGCCATGGACGACCGAGTGGTCCGTTTCAAGGCGGTCGTTCACACCATCGAGGGCTGGCGTGCCATGAACGTGGTTGAAGGCTCCATGACGGTGGTGCCGGCTGAGCCGGGAGAACTTACCCGTATCGAACTGATTGCGCCCGGTCGGCTTGACGTGGCGGAGTTGGACGCCCGGTTGCGCGCAGCTGCAGGGTTGGATTGATGCCGCTTTTATGTCCGGTGTGTGAGCAGGGGCAACTGACGCCGTTTTGTGAGGTCGGTGCGCACGCCTACCTCCGATGCAGCGTCTGTGAGGCGACCGTGATGGCGCCAGAGTCTCGGCTGTCGCCGGAGCAGGAGAAACAGGTTTACCAGCTCCACGACAACGACGTGGAGGATCCGGGCTACCGGCGCTTTCTGTCAAAGCTCTTCGAGCCACTGGTCGAGCGGTTACCGGTTGGAGCTGCGGGACTGGATTTTGGTTGCGGGCCCGGCCCGGCACTGGCACGGATGCTGGCTGCTGAAGGGTTTTCGATGGCGCTCTTCGATCCTTTTTTCTATGACGATGAGTCGGTACTTGAGAGCACTTACGATTTCGTTACCTGCACCGAGGTGGTCGAACATCTGCATCAACCTGCCAGGGTATTCCGGCAGCTAGAGGGACTCCTTAAGCCCGGTGGCTGGCTGGGTGTCATGACCTGTTTCCAGACCGACGATGACCGTTTCGCAAACTGGCATTATCGCCGGGATCCGACCCACGTGGTGTTCTATCGGGAGCGCACGTTCGCCTGGCTGGCCGAACGATTTGGCTGGCAGATGGAAGTGCCGAGAAAGGACGTGGTGCTGTTTCGAAAGCCCCGTTGAAGGACCTCGCCGTTATAGCGCTTTAACGTGGCGGTGTCGGGCAGGCGGGCAGGGTGGGGCAGTTGTCGGATGTCCCGGATGATTCTCCGTCGAGCCCTGTGTCGTCGAATGTGTTGGGCGCCAGTGCCTGGGCGCAGTCCAGAGCGTCTTTTGCGCCGCTGGGACAGTTGGCCTTGTCGAGGGCGAATGCCAGGTTATTCCAGCCTTCCGGGCGTTTCGGGAAGTGCTGGACTGCCTGGGAGAAGCCGGAAACCGCGCCGGTCCAGTCTCCTTCGCTGAAACGCAGGTTTCCCAGAGCCATCCAGGCGGCAAATTCGTCGGGCCAGGTGTCGGTGGCGAGCACGTAAGCTTTGTCCGCAGCAGCGATGTGGCCGGTCGCCTCAAGGTCGTGTGCCGCTCTCAGGTAGGACAGGGGCTTTGCAGTAGCGGGCAGGGTGTCCGGCGGCAGTATGACAACCGCCCAGCCATCCGCCCGTTGCCAGGTGGCGGAAAACGTCTCGTACGCCATCGCATAGTGCTTCCGGGTATCGGTATTGAGGATCACGGTCTTGTCATGGCTGTTGAACCCGACGACCACCGCAAAATGCCATTGTGGCCACCAGTCGAAAAGCAGGTTCTGCATCACAAGAACCGGGTGCCCCTGGGTAACTTCGGCAAATACCGCTTTCAGGTCGTTGTCGATCGGATAGACCACCATGTCGTGGGCGCGGGCCGTCGCGACCATCTCCACCTGCAGAGATCCGGTCCGTTCCGGAATGTAGACCAGATCCTTGAGTTGCTCCGGGGTGGTATCCAGCCCCTGGGCATTCAGCATCATGGCCAGGGAGGCGGGACCGCACTGGTATTTTTCCTGTGGGTAAAAGGGGACGTCGCCGAGCAGCTCGAAGGACGGCTGCTGGTCACCCGTTGAAGGCTGGAGATCGGGCCAGGGTGGCGCTGTGGCGCAACCAGCAAGCAGGACCACCGTGAATAACGCGGTGATCCTGCAAGCGAGCTTCAGGTAGTGCATTGATACCTGTGATCAGCGGACACAGTGTACGAACGAGAACACGTTGGTCGCACAGAGCATATCGGTAATGATAAAGACCAGCAGGAACAGAACGATGATGCCAACGACGCCTTCACCCGCTGGCGCTTCGGCGAGTTGCTGATTGAAATCCGCCAGTTCCGCAGGCGTCAGGTTCTGGATGCGTTCCGCAACGCGGTCCTTGCTGACGCCCATCTGGGCGAGCTTGTCCTGCACTTCCTGCTTGTCCAGCATGCTCATCAGCTGCTGGCGGTCGACACTGGCCTGCTGCTGTTGAATGATCTCGGCAGTCCCGACCATCCGGGCCTGGGCGCTTGTCGAGAAAGTAGTGGCAAAGGCCAGCATGACAGCCATCACCATGGAAACCTGCTTCAGATAACTGCGGATCTTGGACATTTCAGGCTCCTTCCTTCATTTTTTCGATGAGTGACAAGGTCTTACTATAGCACGTCATTTTCCGTGGCCGGGTTCCATCCGATTTCCGGGGATTCATGCGCTGTTTTCAGCGTGACTCTGATCTCACGTGAACAAACCCTTACAAAAAACGCCTCTTTTCATATATCGGTTTGCGGTCAGCCTTTCTAAACTTGTCAGATCAATTGTTTACGTTGAAGTTACCTGTGAATCCGTCATCCAGTCTGATATCCAGTATTTTCAGTCTTCGTTCACTCGTGGTGGCTATTGCCGCAGTCTTCGCCGTGGCCGGCGATCAGATACCGATGGTCAGCTGGCTGGACCGGCTGCTGCTCAATGTGCTCGGCTCCAGCGAGGGGGCGGAATGGGGCGCGATTGCCCTCGACCAATGGCAGTCGGTCCTGGCAGAGCGAGGTCTCGCCCAGCCGGCCTGGGGCCACCTCTCGGTTCAGGGCGGGCTTGTCTTCGCTGCCGCCTATCTGGTGTTCGCCGTGCCCGCGATGGGGGCAGCGGTGGCGCTTCCGGTGACGCTCCTTCTGGGCGGTGGCCTGGTGGTGTTGCAGGCGGCAATGATGTTTTACCACAGTCTCTGGTTGCCGTTGGGCGAGATCAACACCCTGCTGGCTGTGGGCTACGTTGTGATGCTGTTCTGGCTTCAGCCCCACCGTCGGATTCGCGCACTCACCGACAATGTCCTTGATGCGCGCTTGAAGCTCGGACAACTCTTGCTGAACCAGGGGCAGACCGACGAGGCGCTGGCAACCCTGAGGTGGTGTCCCGAGAGTGAAGAGACCCTTGAGCTGCGTTACCAGATAGCGCTGCAACAGGAACGTAAGCGCCAGTATGACAAGGCCCTGCAAACCTACCTCGAAATCAACGACCGGAAGCGCAAGTTCCGCGATGTGCCGGACCGCCTGGAGGCGCTACAAAAAGTTGCGGGGGAAGCCACGGTGGTTCACACCGGCGGGTTTGAGGCCACGCGGACCCTGGTGATGCCGGATCAGGCAGTAAGTCGGCCGACACTGGGCCGGTATGAAATCGTCCGGGAACTGGGCAGGGGGGCCATGGGGGTCGTTTACCTGGGCACAGATCCGAAAATTTCCCGCACGGTTGCCATCAAGACCCTGAGTTACCATAGCTTTGACGGCAAGGAGTTGCAGGAACTCAAGGGGCGGTTCTTCCGCGAGGCCGAGGCGGCAGGGCGCCTGAACCATCCCGCGATCGTGACCGTCTATGATGTCGGCGAGGAAGCCGACCTTGCCTATATTGCCATGGATTACGCCGAGGGCCGGCCGCTGAGTGACTTTGGCCGGGCCGGGCGGCTGCTTCCCCTGGGAACGGTCCTGGAGGTAATGGCGAGGGTCGCCGATGCGCTGGCGTATGCCCATGAGCAGAAGATCGTTCACCGCGATATCAAACCGGGCAACATCATCTACAACCCGGACACTGGCGGGATCAAGATCACTGATTTCGGCATTGCCAAGATCACCGATGATTCGGTGACCCGAACGGGCAGTGTCATGGGAAGTCCTCTTTACATGTCGCCGGAGCAGCTGAAGGGCCAGAAGGTAACCGGTGCTTCGGATATCTACAGTCTCGGGGTCACGCTGTTCAAGCTGGTTACCGGGGAAACGCCCTACCAGGGCGATACCCTGGCCAACCTGACGTACCAGATTCTGAACAAGCGGCCGCGCAGTGCCCGATCCATCAACGCCGACCTTTCGAACGGTGTGGTGCGTCTGATCAACAAGTCGATTCAGCGTGAGCCGGACAAGCGGTTCGGATCGGCCTCGGAAATGGCCGAGGCCCTGCGGCGTCTGGCCGCCCGGGAAGACAGGGAGGTTGCATCATGATCGAGCTGGATATCGCCGGGCTGTCCCATACCGGGCGCGTGCGTCGCACAAACCAGGACCGGATTGCCTGGGAGTCCAGTTCGTCCGGCGAACAGGCATTGCTGGTGCTGGCGGATGGTATGGGCGGGCACCAGGGCGGCGAAGTCGCCAGCAATCTCGCCGTGAATGCCGCTATGGAAGCCCTGACACCGTGTCTTTCGGCCTCGGTGGATCCGGCATCTCCGGATTTTGTGCGCGAGCGCCTTGATGCGGCGTTTTTGCTCGCCGCGGAACGTGTCCGCGAAGGGCAGATCTCGGAGCCGGAGCTGGCAAAAATGGGGTCGACCCTTGTGGTGGTCTGGAGCATCGGCGCGACTGCGTTCATCGCTCATGTGGGGGATTCCCGTTGCTACCTGATTGGTGCCGACCAGCTGCAATGCCTGACCCGGGATGACACGGTCGTTCAGAACATGATCGAGGATGGCAGTATTACCGAAGAGGAGGCGCCCCGGGTTCCTTTCCGGAACGTACTCACCCGGGCGATCGGCGCCTCCGACGATGCCACCCCGAGCTTCCGTACCCAGATTCTGGCGCCCGGAGACGGCCTCCTGTTATGTTCGGACGGCTTGCCCGAAGCCGTTCCGGAGTCGGAATGGTTGGGACTGGTAGACGACCGGCAAGACGCGCAGGAGCGGGTGGATGCACTGTTGGATCAGAGTCTGGACAACGGTGCCGGAGACAATGTCTCCATGATTCTGTTGATGTTGAAGAACTGAGGAACTGAAAATGGCTTCGCTTTCCCAATTGGTGGACAACGTTGTGGTCAACACCTTTGAGCTGCAGCAGCCGGTGATTCGCATCGGACGACGACCGGACAACAACATCTGTATTGATGAGATTTCCGTGAGCGGTCAGCACGCGGTGATCGAGGTTGTCCCGAATGCCTATCTCGAGGGCACCGTGGATTTTTATATCGTGGACAGCAACAGCACCAACGGCACGTTCGTCAACGATCTCCGGGTGGAAGGCCGGCAGCGGCTGAACAGCAACGACATGATCCGCATCGGCTGGAACGAATTCCGGTTCATCGACGAGGAAGAGAATGCGCTGGAGAAGACCGCCTACATTCTGGATTGAGCGGGCGGTCCTGACAATTTCAGTATTCAGTCTTTTTTCATTTGAAGAACCAGGTCTGAGAATTGCTGCAGCAGGCCGCTCGCTTCCGGGGCAGGGGCAAGCTCTGCCTTCAACCGGTCGATATCCAGTCCTTCCCTGGTCAGTTCCGGAGACTGGACGTCCAGATAGGCGCCCATAATGGCCTCGGTGAATTCCGGGTGAAACTGTACGCCCCAGGCACACTGACCGATCCGGAATGCCTGATGGGGTTCGAAGGCCGATCGGGCCAGCAATACCGCTTCGGGCGGCAGGCGAAGCACCGATTGACGATGGGTGAGCTGGGCCGGAAACGTCCTGGGCAGGTTGGCAAACAGCGGGTCCTGATCCGAGGCGGCAAGCCGTTCCACCTGCTTGGTTCCGGTTTCCCGGCCATCGGGGTGGTAGCCGACCTCTCCCCCGAACGCATGGGCCAGGAGCTGGTGTCCATAGCAGACTCCCAGTAAAGGCACGCATTCCGCGACGGCCTGGGCCAGCCAGTCCGCCGTGGCTTCACTCCAGGACTCGCGATCACTGACCATGGCCGGGGAGCCGGTCACGACGATGCCATCCCAGTTGCCGGGAGCGTCCGGAGTTTCGCCCGCTGCGACATCGACCACCGTGATGTCGAGGTTCCCGGAAAGTGCCCGGATGAACCACGCTTCGAAATCCCCGAAACGCGATTTTATGTCCGGGTAAGTTGTACCGGTTTTGATGACCGCAACACGCGGATCCTTCTTGGTGTTCAGTGTCATTAGGATTTGATCCAGGCAGTTTTTTTCATTCTACAGTCATTGTGTAAGTGATTGTATATTCGGAGATCTGATCGCAATTTTGAATCGTTTTATCCCGTACTTTTCATAGCCTACCTTCACGCTTCTCCAGTATGGGATCGAATATGTCAGCCAGGAATGTCCGGATCGTGTTTTGCGTCGTCGCAGCAGCTGCATTGGCGGGCTGTGGCGGGGGTGGTGGTTCCGGTGCCGATACCCAGTCGTCGTCCTCTGCGGTTTCCGATGAAGTTCAGTCGAATACGACCAACAAGGCCCACCCGACCACGATCATGGTCGATGGCTGTGCCGTCGAGGAATACCAGGCGGCAATGCTGGAGTATGTGAACGCCGCTCGCAGCAAGGCCCGGTCTTGTGGCAGCGAAGACTTCCCGCCCGCTCCTCCGGTGCAGTACAGCTGCGCCATTCAGGGTGCTGCCACCGAGCACAGCCAGGACATGGCGACGAACAACTTTTTCAGCCACACGGGTTCAGATGGACTTCGGGTGGGTGACCGGGTGACGGCAACCGGATACGACTGGTCTGTCGTTGGAGAGAATATTGCGGCCGGGTACGATCAGGTAGATGGTGTGATGAAAGCCTGGCTGGAGAGTCCGGGACACTGCCGTAACATCATGGACGCACGATTCCAGGAATTTGCGGTGAAGCGGGTGGACACCACCACCGCCGACTACCCGAACTACTGGACCCAGGTTTTTGCCGATCCCCGCTAATCGACGTTCCCCGGGACGGCCAGACACAGTGCCATCCCGGGGAAGCGGTCACCGCATTCAGGCCTCGCTGGTCGACTCGGCAACGTCCGCGTTGTGGAATACGTTCTGGACATCATCAAGATCGTTCAGCATGTCGAGGAACTTCTCGAACAGGGCTACGTCGTCGCCTTCCACCGGTGTGGTGGTCTTGGGCAGGAACTGAATTTCATCCACGTCGAATTCGATGCCTTCGAACGCGCTCTCGAGGGCCTGTTTGGCTTTCGCGTATTCGGTGTTGGGCGTGAACACCGTAATGCGACCCTCTTCGTTCTCAATGTCCGTTACGTCCACATCTGCATCCATCAGGGCTTCCAGCACGGCTTCTTCGTCCTGGCCCTGGAACGCAAAAATGGCGCAATGGTCGAACATGTGAGCGACGGCGCCCGGCGTCCCGATCTTGCATTTGGTCTTGGTGAATGCAAGGCGTACATCGCCAAACGTCCGGTTCGGATTGTCTGTCAGACAGTCGACGATCACCATGCAGTTGCCCGGGCCATAACCCTCGTAGCGTGCGGGGGAATAGTCCTCGCCGGCTCCGCCTTTGGCCTTGTCGAGCGCCTTTTCGATTACGTGAGCGGGAACCTGGTCTTTTTTCGCCCGGTCGATCAGGCCTCGCAGTGACAGGTTGGCCTGGGGGTCGACGCCGCCGGACTTGGCGCACATATAGATCTCGCGCCCGTATTTGCTGTAAACCTTGGTTTTCGCCGCAGCCGTCTTGGCCATGGATTCTTTGCGGTTCTGGTAGGCTCTGCCCATCTGACCTGCCTCTTATAGCTGTCCTGTAAAAGCGGGGATTTTACTCAACAAAACGTTCCGGGGACAGTTCCTGGGTTGGATTAAGGATTTTTTATTCCGCACAAAAGTTGATCAGGAGCAGGTTCTGGCTATTCTCGTGGAATTAGGATTTTCTCAGGGAAGCGGAGTGGCTGGACGGTCATTTCGCAGGTTCGCGCAGTTCCCGTAGCCGGGGATTTTCGGGCTGATGAGGATGTCATTATGAAAGTTCTGAACGGATTTTTTTCAGCGGCGCTGGTGATGGCGCTGAGCGTGCCTGTAACCGCGGTGTATGCCCAGGATCAGGACCAGGACCGTTTGCAGGATCGCGACCAGACCATGGATCAGATGCGGGACCAGATGCGGGATCGTGATGGCCAGCCGATTGCAGGTTACAACCTGATGACCGAGCAGGAGCGACAGCAGTTCCGGGACAGGATGCGGTCAATGAATTCGATGGAAGAGCGCCAGGCCTTCCGGCAGCAGCATCATGAACAGATGATGGAGCGAGCGCGGGCCCGGGGCGTTGAACTGGAAAAATTGCCGCCGACGGCAGCCGGCCAGCCCAAAGGTAACGGTAAGGGCAAGGGCAAGGGCATGGGTGGCGGTATGAGCAATGACGCCATGGGGGGCGGCCAGCCCTGGAAACAGAAGTCCTCGGGCGGTGGCAATAAGTAAGAACGGTGCGGCAGCCACACGGCTGCCGCCGTATCCGCGTTAAATAAAGTCGGTCGGTGGCATGTAGTTGTCTTCGGACATCAGATCGATGCCGCAGGGGACATCCGATACCCAGCTCAGAAAACGGTCGACCATGGCCGGCCCTTCAAACCGTTTTCCGTGTTGCGGCACGATCATGTCAACGTCCAGATTACGAACCATGTTTGCCCAGAGCTTGCAGACCTTGCGAGACGCAATATAGCGCTTGTGAAAGCCGATCATGCTCGGGATGTGGCGATCAAAATCCTGCACCGGCAGGTGGTCGTCCGGTCCGCCCATGGAGGCTCCAAGATCTCCCGAGAAAAGAATCTTCGACACCGGGTCATAGAACTGGAGGTTGCCGACCGAATGCATGAAATGGGCAGGCAGGCAACTGAGGTAGGAGTCGCCGAACGGTACCCGGGCACCGGCATCGGGGATGCTGACAATACGGTCGTAGACGCTACCGCTCAGCTGGTTGGTGACATAACTGGACACCAGGTGCGGAAGGAAACGTGACCACAGCCGGGATGTCACGATTTTTGCCCGTGTGTGCACGATCCAGCGGTCAATGGCACCGATGATGTCCGGATCCTGGTGGGAGGCAAATACGTAGTCCATATCCCGAATATTCATGTACCGGGATGCGGCAACGGACAGGGGGGTATAGGTGAGATCGCCACCCGGATCGATCAGCGCCTCATGTTTACCGTCAACGACGAGAAACTGGTTGGACTGGACGCCCTCTCCCGTAACCAGGGAATCGAACATCAGGCATTTGTGGTGTCCGTTATCAAACAGGACGATGGGTTCGGCTGCCATTTTGGTCTCCCGCAAGCGTGATTGCCCGGCAACGTAGCCGGATATTGCAAACAGGGCGGGAGATTACAGAATCGGTATCGGCAGCCGGTTGCCTCAAATCAATTCTCTGACATTCATCAAGTAACGATTTGTTGCCCGGCCTGGTTCAGGCTAGTTTGGGTACACGCTTGATTCCCCTGCGGATTCCCTGCTCAAGGGCAGAGGAGACCACCTTGCCGGTAAAGGGGATGATATCCTCGAAACTGATGGTGTATTTCACGCGGGTCTTGCCGTCCCGGGTATCTTCGAACCGGATGCGACCGTGATGATGACGGATAGGGCTCATGCTGGTCAGGCTGTATTCGATCAGGGAGTCAGGCTCGAAGCTCAGGACGGTTTCTTCAATTCCGATCGGGCCAATGCCGATCTTGCGGACCGACCCTATGCCATTGGGATCGGCCTGGTCGCTGTCACGGATCCGTTTTACCGGGGCCCCAAGAAGCTGGCCGAATCTCTGGTGATCGGCGAACAGGGCGAACACTTTCCGTCGGGGTACATCGAAGGTTTCATCAATTTCAATCGTATACCGGGCCATGAGAATCACTCTTGTTATCTTTGGGAATCCCCAAGCCTACCCTGTGTTCGCCGGCAACAAAAGGTCAAAGCCGGTGGCGGCGATACTCTGGCCCTCAGTGACGGGGTGTGTGTCGATAGTCCCGGGGTGACTGGCCCATGACCTTCTTGAACAGCCTGGAAAAATAGTAGGCATCGTCGTAGCCGAGCCGTCGGCTGATGTCGGCGAAGCTGAGATCCGAGGTGTCCAGCATCTGGCAGGCGCGCTCCACTTTCAGGTGGAGGAAATGCTGAATCGGCGAGGTGCCGGTCTGCTCCCGGTAGCGGGTGGCGAAGTGGGCCGGGGAGAGTCCTGCCAGTTCCGCGAGCTGTTCCAGGCTGATGCGCTCGTCCAGGTGTTCGCGCATGTAATTGTGGATGGTATCCAGTTCGGCCCGGCGCTCGTGGCTGGTTTCGTCGGCGTTGAGCGGAACGGCGGCCAGGAGCTGTCGCAGCCGGTTGGCGGCATGAATCAGCCCGCGTGCCCGGAAACCGGTCTGGCGGACGGACAGCAGCCCGTTGAAATCGACCAGCAGTCTTGGCTGGCGACCGAGATGTCGGATCCGGTTACTGCCATCAAATCCCATGTAGTTTCGGAAATCCTCTGCCAGAGGGCCGGTGTAATGCACCCAGTGGATGCTCCATGGATTGTCCGGGTCGGCGGTGTAGCGGTGGTTGGCCCCCGCAGGGAGCAAAAGCAGGTCTCCGGCTTCCACGGTATGGGGCTCGCCGAGCACATTCAGGAAGGCCTTGCCATCCGTGCAATAAATCAAAAGATTGTCTCGGTGATGCTCCCGGTGCATGTGATGTCCGGCCGCCTTGCGGTAATGGCCGAACGCCAGCGGGTACAGCTCCCGCGTTAACGGATGATCGGCCATCAGGCGGACAATGGGATCGGGCACGACATACCGAATGCTGTCGGGAGGTACCGGCCACTGTGAGGTTTGGGTGCTTGCGGTGTTCTTCTGCCAATCGCTCATCGAAAAATAGTCCATCATGGGCGAAATTTAGTCAATCACTCTTTGCGACTGCGCGTGCTAGTCTTTTTTCAATCGTGGCTGGAACCCCCGGGTTGCAGCTGGCTTCCCTCATAACAACAAACAGGGATTTCACTATGAAAAAAGTACCTCTTTACCTCGCCGGTGAATTTGTCCAGAGCCATACCAAGGACTGGATCGACGTCACCGATCCGGCCACCAATGATGTGATTGCCCAGGCTCCCTGCACCACCCATGCGGAAATGGAGCAGGCCATCAAATACGCGAGCGAAACCTTCAAAACCTGGAAAGAAGTGCCGGTCTCCGAGCGCGCCCGGGTCATGCTTCGCTATCAGGCCTTGCTGAAAGAACATCACGACGAAATTGCCGAAATCCTGTCCCAGGAGACCGGCAAGACGTTTGAAGACGCCAAGGGCGATGTCTGGCGCGGTATCGAAGTGGTTGAGCACGCCGCCAACGTGGCATCCCTGATGATGGGCGAGACTGTTGAAAACGTGGCCCGCCAGGTGGACACCCATTCCTGGATCCAGCCGCTGGGCGTATGCGCCGGTATCACCCCGTTCAACTTCCCGGCCATGATTCCGCTGTGGATGTTCCCGATGGCGATTGCCTGCGGTAACACCTTTATCCTGAAGCCCTCCGAGCAGGATCCCCTGACACCGATGCGCCTGGCCGAACTGTTCGAGCACGCTGGCGCACCGAAGGGCGTTCTTCAGGTGGTTCACGGTGGTAAGGAGCAGGTGGATACCCTGCTGACCGACCCGGCCATCAAGGCGGTTTCTTTTGTCGGCTCCGTACCTGTCGGGCGCTATATCTACGAGACTGGCACCCGTCATATGAAGCGTGTCCAGAGCTTCGCCGGCGCCAAGAACCACATGGTGATCATGCCGGATGCCGACAAGCAGCAGGTTATAAATGCCCTGGTCGGTGCCTCTGTAGGTGCGGCCGGTCAACGTTGCATGGCGATTTCCGTGGCGGTATTCGTCGGTGAAGCCCAGCAGTGGATTCCGGAACTGAAGGAAGCCATGGCCAAGGCCCGTCCGGGTGCATGGGACGATTCCGGCGCCAGCTATGGCCCGATCATCAGTGCCAAGGCCAAGGATCGCATCGAGTCGCTGATCGCCACCGGTGAGGCCCAGGGGGCCAAACTGCTGCTCGACGGTCGTGGATGCACGGTTGAAGGTCTGCCGAATGGCAATTGGGTGGGTCCGACCCTGTTCAGCGACGTCACCCCGGAGATGGACATCTACAAAGAGGAAATCTTTGGTCCGGTACTGTCCTGCGTGAATGTGGACCATCTGGCGGATGCGATCGAACTGATCAACCAGAGCCCATACGGTAACGGCACCTCCATCTTTACGAACTCCGGTGGTGCGGCCCGTCGCTTCCAGCACGACATCGACGTGGGCCAGGTCGGGGTTAACATTCCCATTCCTGTGCCCCTGCCGTTCTTCTCTTTCACCGGATGGAAGGGGTCCTTCTACGGCGACCAGCATGCCTACGGCAAGCAGGCGGTGCGTTTCTACACTGAAACCAAGACGGTTACGTCCCGCTGGTTCGACACCGAAGGTACTTCCGCGGAAGCCAACTTCTCCATCCAGCTTCGTTAACAGCGTTGAGGGTGAGACCTTGGGCCGGTCGTCAGGCCGGCCCCTTCTTTTTTGGCTGAACGGCCACCCTCGAAATACGAATCGACAGGAGCCCGGTAGTGGACTTTGACCTGACTGATGATCAGAAGGCGTTCCGGGATGCCGCACGCGCCTTCGCCGAGAAATCCATGGCGCCCCATGCCGCCCAGTGGGACGAGGAACATATTTTTCCCGTCGACGTGATGAAAGAGGCGGGCGAAATGGGTTTCATGGGCCTGTACACCCCCGAAGCCCTCGGCGGGATGGGGCTCAGCCGTCTGGACACCTCGGTCATTGTGGAAGAGCTGGCAGCGGCCTGCCCCTCCACAGCGGCCTTTATCACCATTCACAACATGGCCACCTGGATGGTTGCGAGTTTTGCCTCGGAAGAACTTCGGCAGGACATCGTGCCGAGTCTCGCCAGTGGCGAAAAGCTTGCTTCCTATTGCCTGACCGAGCCGGGTGCGGGTTCCGACGCTGCCAGCCTCCGGACCCGAGCGGTCCGTGATGGCGACAGCTATGTCATCAATGGCAGCAAGATGTTCATCTCCGGCGCCGGCAGCACCGATATTCTGGTTCTGATGGCTCGTACCGGTGATCCGGACAGCGGTGCCAGAGGCATCTCCACGTTCGTGATTCCGGCCGATGCCGAGGGCATCTCCTATGGCAAGAACGAAGAGAAGATGGGATGGCACAGCCAGCCCACCCGCCTGGTCAGCCTGGAAGATGTCCGGATTCCGGCGGGCAATCGCGTGGGGGAGGAAGGTGACGGCTTCGCCATTGCCATGAAAGGCCTGGACGGAGGGCGTCTGAACATCGCTACCTGTTCCCTCGGCGGTGCCCAGGCGGCACTGTTGCGTGCCCGTAATTACCTGCACGAGCGGGAACAGTTCGGGAAGCCGCTGGCGGCTTTCCAGGCGCTGCAATTCAAACTGGCCGATATGGCGACCAACCTGGTCGCGGCGCGGCAAATGGTACGCCTTGGCGCCTTCAAACTGGACAAAGGTGACCCGGAGGCCACGCTTCATTGCGCGATGGCCAAGCGGTTTGCCACGGATGCCTGTTTTGACGTCGTCAATGAGGCACTGCAACTGCACGGTGGCTACGGATACATCCGCGAGTACCCTCTGGAGCGTTATCTCCGGGACTTGCGAGTCCACCAGATTCTTGAAGGCACCAACGAAATCATGCGTGTGATCGTGGCTCGCCGCCTGCTACAGGACGGTGTGGTCGAGGCCATCCAATAACAATGTAACACCGCAAACAGGAGATAACAGATGAGCGATCCCATTCAGCTCGAAAAACGTGGACACATTGCGGTTCTGACCATGAACAACCCGCCGGCCAACACCTGGACGGCAGATTCCCTGAACCTTCTGATCGACATCGTCGAGAACCTCAACGCGAACAAAGACATCTTTGCCCTGGTTCTGACCGGGCAGGGTGAGAAATTTTTCTCCGCCGGGGCGGATCTGAAAGCCTTTGCGGATGGCGACAAGGCTAACGCCAATTATCTGGGGCAGCTTTTCGGTCAGGCCTTTTCGGCGCTGACGGCTTTCCGGGGTGTTTCCATCGCTGCGATGAACGGCTACGCCATGGGCGGTGGCCTTGAGGTCGCCATGTCCTGCGACATCCGCATCGCCGAAGAGCACGCCCAGATGGCCCTGCCGGAAGCAACCGTGGGCCTTCTGCCTTGTGGTGGTGGTACCCAGAACCTGCCCTGGCTGGTGGGTGAAGGCTGGGCCAAGCGCATGATTCTGTGCGGCGAGCGAGTGAAGGCAGACAAAGCCCTCGAAATCGGACTGGTTGAAGAGGTTGTGCCAACCGGTAAATCGCTGGAGAAGGCGCTGGAGCTGGCGGAAGGCGCCTGCGGTCAGAGCCCGTCTGCCGTTGCCCGCTGCAAGAAGCTGGTGATGAGCGCCCGGGATGGTCGAAGCCATGAGGACGGCTGGCGCATGGAGCGGGAGCTGTTCGTCGAGCTGTTCTCCACCGAAGACCAGCGGGAAGGCGTCAACGCGTTCCTCGAAAAACGGAAACCGGAATGGAAGAACCGGTAAGTCCGGCAGGATGTCGATTATGAGTGATCAACCGATTGTTTTTGAAGAATGGCAGACCGCGGATGACGCGATCATCGCTGTGGCGCGGATAAACACGCCACGCAATCTCAATTCGCTGTCGCTGGATATGATTCGTCTGCTCAAGCCGCAGCTCAGCCGGTGGGCGGAAGATCCGAAGATCTGTGCGGTCTGGCTTGAGGCGGAAGGCGATAAGGCCTTCTGTGCCGGCGGTGACATTGTTTCGCTGTATCGGAGCATGACCGAGCCGGGCGACGCGGAGCTGGGAAAAACCTTCTTCACCGAAGAGTACGAACTGGACTACCAGATCCATACCTTCCCAAAGCCACTGGTGTGCTGGGGCCACGGCATTGTGATGGGCGGTGGCATCGGACTGATGGTCGGTGCCTCCCACCGGGTTGTGACTGAGAGTTCCAAAATGGCCATGCCCGAGGTGAACATCGGGCTCTATCCGGATGTAGCGGGGGGCTGGTTCCTGAACCGGATGCCCGGACGAACCGGCTTGTTCCTGGGACTGACCGGCGCACGGATCAACGCAGCCGATGCGTTGTTCGTGGGAATGGCCGATCGTTTCATCAAGCACGAACTCAAGGCGCAGGTGATCCAGGCCCTGCAGGACCAGCAGTGGAACGGTCAGGACGCGCACCAGGTGGTGGGTGCCGTGCTCCGGGAGTTCGAACAGCACAGTGGTGGTGCCATGCCGGCGTCCTCGGTGCGGGACTACCTTGATGAAATCAATCGGTCTGCCGATGGTGACTCGCTGGAACAGGTGGTGCAGCAACTGATGGAGTTGGGCAGCCGGGAAGACTGGCTTGGCAAGGTGACTCACAGTCTCGGCAACGCGTCACCCACATCGCTGGCGCTGGTCTGGAAACATCTGCACAGCTGTCGTCTCGACAGCCTCCGGGAAGTCCTGGACAAAGAGCTGGTGATTTCCTGCAACTGCCTCGACAAGGGCGAGTTTGCCGAAGGCGTCCGGGCTCTGCTGATCGACAAGGATCTGCAGCCGAGGTGGCGCTATGCCTCGCTCTCGGAGGTTGATGGCAACTGGATTGACGATTTCTTCACAGTACAACAATAAGGGGAAGAACCATGGCAAAGATTACGTTCATTGGTCTGGGCAATATGGGTGGGCCCATGGCCTCCAACCTGATCAAGGCGGGGCATGAGGTGACGGTTTTCGATCTGTCCAAGGCGGCGGTCGAAGCGCTGGTAGCCGAAGGCGCCAAAACGTCCGATACCGCTCACAGTGCGGCAGACGGTGCGGAATGTGTCATCACCATGCTGCCCGCCGGCCAGCACGTGGAAGCTGTCTACCTCGGTGACGATGGACTCCTGGCGCGCTTGCCGGCAGATACGCTGATCATCGACTCGTCCACCATCGCGCCGGAAACCGCCCGTGGTGTCGCCGAAGCCGCGAAAGAGAAGAATCTGCCGTTCATCGATGCACCGGTGTCCGGTGGTGTTGGTGGTGCCAAGGCAGGAACCCTGACCTTCATTTGCGGCGGGGAAGAGGATACGTTCAACCGTGCCAAACTGATCCTGGAGGCCATGGGCAAGAACATCTTCCACGCCGGTCCCCACGGTGCCGGCCAGGTCGCCAAGATCTGCAACAACATGCTGTTGGCCATCCTGATGTCCGGCACCAGCGAAGCGCTGGCGCTGGGCGCCAAAAACGGCCTGGATCCGGCAGTCCTGTCGGAAATCATGAAGCAGAGTTCCGGCGGCAACTGGGCGCTGAACGTCTACAACCCATGGCCGGGCGTGATGGAGGGGGTTCCGGCTTCCCGGGATTACCAGGGGGGCTTCCTGGTGAAGCTCATGACCAAGGACCTGGGCCTCGCCTTCGACAATGCGGTGAAGAATCAGGCCTCCATCCCCATGGGCTCGCTGGCCCGTAACCTGTTCCAGCTGCACGCCGGACAGGGCAACGAAGACCTGGATTTCTCCAGTATTCAACGTCTGTACCGCGGCGAGAATTAAGACCGTCGAAAAACAGAAAGGGGCGCCACTGAGCGCCCCTTTCTGTTTTCAGGCGCCTTCTGGCTAAAGTGTCATAATTGTTTACATAGGTGAGAATGTTACCTATTTAAAGTTATGATAATAAAGGAAAAAAATAATGGCATGATTTTGGCTTAAGTTTGATGCGTGTCGAAGGGGCACGTTTCCATTGGATCGGATTGAAGGATTACACAATGAAATTTATCAAATCGTGCTTGGGTGCAGCGGCTCTTGCTCTGGTGTCGTCTACGGCACTGGCATTTCCAATCAGCCTTGACTCTGTGAGTGGCGAATGGGTTAACGCTTCGGGTGGGGCAAATGTCACCGGCGAAGGAACCAGCCAGATTCGCTGGGGCTATGGCAGTCCTCAGAGTGGGTATGGCTTTGCGCCTAATGGTGCCTTGCCTCAGGTTATTAACGACACGGCGCCGTTTATGCTGGGTACCTTTACCCACTACAACTATCCGATTGCCAGTGAAACGGCCATAGATAGTGTTGATCTGAACGTGTTTGCGGATTTTTCCAATACCAGTGGCAACGTTTCCAGCGGCCCTTTCACATTCAACTTCCTGCACAATGAAACGCCGAACACGGCGCCGGTTGAGCATTGCGACGCTTTCTGCCAAATTGTCTATTTCTTCACTGGCAAATATAAGCCTTCCTACAGCTACGATGGGCCTGTGGACGATATCGTCCAGATCATGTTCGATGAGCAGATGGCGAGCTCGGAATTTCTCCTGGGGTCCAAAGCCTATACCCTTAATCTTCTGGGTTTTGAAGGTGACTCTTCATTGCTCTATACACCGGAGTATGAGCAAACCTCGGTGGACCTGCTCGCCAACCTTGAGGTTCGGAACGTTCCAGAGCCTGGAACGCTGGCGCTACTTGCTCTGGGCCTGGCCGGCTTGGGTGTAGCGCGGCGCAAAACTGCCGCCTGAGTGCTTCCGATCAAAAGCCCCGTTTCGACGGGGCTTTTTTCATTCTGTTGAGCAGGCTGGATTTTAAAAGCAGCAGCTGGTAATTTGCGGACCTGTGAACCGGGACTGCCATCAAGGATGGGATGGCTGAAGGCCCCGGTGCTCAACGGATGACATCGCAGCTTCAAGGATTGAAGACATGCCCCATGCAAGCGGACTGCAGTTCACCGCCCGTGTCGGTGACTTTGCCCCTGATCATTTCGTCGTCGTCGGCTTTACGTTGACGGAGGCGCTCTCCGAACTCTTCCTCGGCCGAATCGACCTGGCCAGTACCGATCCCCGCGTAACCGCCGAGTCTGTTCTGGAACAGCCCGTGGATCTCGTGGTCTGGCAGGACAGTGAGCCCCTGCGTCGTTTCACCGGCGTGATCAACGAATTTGCCCGGGGCGACAGTGGCCATCACCGGACCCGGTACGAAGTTGTCTTCCAGCCGGCCCTGTGGCGTCTTGGCCTGATGCACAACAGCCGGATTTTCCAGGGCCAGGCGACGGACGCTATCGTCCGGACCCTCTTGGAGGAACGGGGGATCGTCGATGCCGTGATGGATCTCAAGCGCCAGCCATCCGAACGGGAGTATTGCGTACAGCACCGGGAAACCGATCTGGCGTTCGTGGAGCGGCTTGCGGCCGAAGAAGGCTGGCATTACCGCTACCAGCATGGTGACGTCGACGGTGATACGGCACCGGGCCTGATTTTCGCCGATCATCATGGCAATGCACCGGAACTGTCACCAGTAACCTACAACGCCCGTGCCGGCGGAAGCGTTCGGACCCCCTGCGTATTCCGCTTTGAGTACCGTGAGCGGGTGCGGGCGGCGTCTGTTGTGCTCAAGGATTACACGTTCCGGAACCCCGCATACGCCCTGATGCATGAGCGCTCGGGCACAACGAACTCGCGGCATGATTATCAGCATTTTGATTATCCGGGGCGCTACAAGGCCGATGCCAGCGGCCAGCCATTCGCTGCGGCCCGCCGGGATGCACTGCGCAATGATGCCTGCACCGCCCGGGGTGAGAGTAATCGCGCGGATTTTTTCCCGGGCGCCCGTGTGGCTCTCACGGACCACGAAGAAGAGCGTCTGAATCAGGACTGGCTGATCACGGCGGTGACTCATTCGGGGCACCAGCCCCAGGCCCTTGAGGAAGAAGGGGGCTCGGAGCCCACCCGCTACCATAATTTTTTCAACGCCATTCCCTCCGATCGGACCTGGCGACCGCTGTGTGAACATCGCCCTCTGATGGATGGTCCCCAGGTCGCCATCGTCACCGGCCCCGAGGGTGAAGAAATCCACTGTGATCAGTACGGACGGGTCAAAGTGCGGTTCCCGTGGGACCGGTACGCCGGCAACGACGAAAACAGCAGTGCCTGGCTTCGGGTCAGTCAGGCCTGGGCCGGTGGCCAATACGGTTTCATGGCGCTTCCCCGAATCGGTCATGAAGTGATTGTCTCGTTCCTCGATGGCGACCCGGACCAGCCGATTATTACCGGCCGAACCCATCATGCCACCAATCTGTCCCCCTACACACTGCCCGAACATAAAACCCGGACCGTACTGAAAACCCGGACCCACAAGGGCGAAGGCAGCAATGAACTGCGATTCGAGGACGAAGCAGGGCAGGAACAGGTTTTTGTCCATGCCCAGAAGGATCTGGATCTGGTGACCGAAAACAATCGGACCGAGGTGGTCCGTAACGACAGCCACGTTACGACGGGCAATCACCGTTTCAGTGAGGTGGGCGGCGACAGGCATGACACCGTCAAGGGTGAACACCGCACGCGGGTCGGCGGCGATTACAGCCTGATCGCGAATGGGAGTCTCCACAGTCGGTTGGGCGAAAGCCAGCTGGTGGAGGCAGGTTCCGAGATCCATCACCAGGCCGGCATCAAGGTTGTGATTGAAGCGGGGGCCGAAATCACACTCAAAGCCGGTGGCAGTTTCCTGAAAATCGATCCCGGTGGTGTGACCATCTCCGGGCCCGCTATTCGCATCAACTCGGGCGGCGCCCCGGGGAGTGGCGCGGGGCAGGCGGCCAGGGAGCCCCAGGCGCCCCAATCCATTCACTCTGACCAGCCGGTTTCCGGTGCATCGCCGGACCTGGCCCAGACGTCAACCCGAGACCTTGCGGCGCCCGCGGGGTTTGTTCCACCGGCATTGTCGGATGAACGCGGAAAACTCCTGGCCGAGGCCGCCCAGCAAGGCGCGCTATCCCTTTCGGAATGTGATTACGATGAGCATGGACGCTGCAGACTGCATCAACACTCTTGAACACGTGGCACCCCCGGTTTCCTTACCCGATGCAGCGGATTTTGCCATTGTTGACCTGGCCGCGGACGAGCAATCCCTGCAGTGCATCTACGACGCGATGATCGGGGAATCGGTCCAGTGGCTCAGTCTCTTCCAGAACACGCCCTGGTTTCCGCAATGGAAGCAGGGGCCGGTGCTCCTGGATCTGCGACAGGCACCGGTATTCCGGAATGCATTGATTGAACGCATGGTGACTGTTCCGAGCGGGTTGCTGGTCCGGACAAACTGGTCCATGGACGAATTTCATGCACATATCAGTCATTGCATTCACGACGGCGTGCCGGTGGACGGGCACCTGCTGCGCCTGCATGAACCCCGCTGGTTTGGACCACTGCTCTGTGCCGTGGGCGACAGGCAACGCCAGGCCATCCTTGCGGCCGGATCGCACTGGTTCTGGTATGACAGCCACACCTGGCGTACAGCGATGCCGGATCCCCACGAACCGGCGCCCGGAGATCGCCCACTGCCCCGTTTATCCCTCGACAGGCTCGAGGCAACGACACGCTACTGGCTGGCGGCCGAAGCGAGGGGATATCGCGCTCACTATGAATCGGTATTGCCGCAGGATGTATCGGCCACAGCCTGGATCCTGACCCGATTGCAGGAAGCCCATAAAGCCGGCTTTCGTCAGAGCGATTACCTGGAGCGCTGGCTCCGACTCGCCATCCGGCAGGGGGCCGGGTTTCACCGTCGTTCACCGTACTCCGTGTTTCTTGAAGATGAATCCAAGACCCCCGGTTATCGATTGAGCGCCATGGAAGGCGCCATGGAGAATGCAAATGCCACACTATGAAGTACAGTCCGGAGATACCCTGTCGGCCATCGCCCGCGACCATCAGGTCAGCATTGCCGCGCTCAGGGCCGAGAACCCCCGAATTAAAGATGCGGATCACATCGAGGCCGGGTGGACCCTGTCGATTCCACCGTCGTCTTCAGGGGCCGTTGCGATGCCGGAGCCAAAGACCGCCGGGCAACCGGCGTCTTCCGAGTGCGCGGCCAAAGCCTGTCGCACGGAATATGCGGACATCATTCATGAAATGGGGGCGGGTGATGAGGCCTGGTGCCTCGCCTTGCCGGATGCCGCGGCCGAAGAGCTCTATCGGGAAATCGAGGAGATGGATGCCTTGATGGCCGAGTTCCGGGCCGCCCAGAACAAAGCTCAGGATCCAGGGAGCGACCAGCCATCGCCCGAACGTCAATGGATGATCAAGGCGGCGGAAAAAGGCGTGATCCAGCCAGACTCCGATGATCAGGAAGAACAGGAACCGGACAAGGTATCCCCGATTCGTTCCCGGATTGCCGCCATAGATGAGCAGATCCGCTGGTTCGATGACTACGATACGGATTATATCTGGTCGGCCATCAGCGCAGACGACGAGAAGCGGGAGGAAATCCTGACCACGGCCAGAAACCGGCGCCTCGCTATGCTTCGAAAACAACGAGAGGCGCTTCAGGCCCAATTGGAAGAGACGGATACGAACCGGGGCGTCCGTGGCCAGGGCGTCCAGTCCCGCGACTTTGACCCGCGCCGAAGTAACCGCGTTGAGGCGGGCATTATCGAGATCATGGTATTCAGCCGCCCCGGTCGCTGGCATTACGTCCGGAAAGGGGTTTATCGGAGGATCCTGGCCAGTTATGCCTCGATCCGTTACGTCCGTAAAACCCGGGCCATGGCGGATATGCTTAGCAACAAGTCGGCGACAGCGCGGGAGCTGATCGGCAAGATCCGGGACGATCTGAAGACCGATGCGGCCAAGAGCCCCATCGGCAATATCGAAGTCAAATTCGCAGAAGCGAAAGAAGATTTCTATCTCCTGGGCAAGGAACATTCGAAACTGACCTGGAATTCCAGCAAGGGTGAGGCGCCTTCCGAGAACCAGCTTCAGGTAGGCGCCGAGGCGCAGCTCATGCGATTTGCCATGCAGGCCAGTGCCGGTGTCAATAACTTCGATTTGAGCACCGGAGAAATCGATATCGGCACCCGGGCCAGCGCGTCCATGGCGTTACTCGAAGCCGAGGCGAAGCTGGCGGAAGTGTTTGTGCCCGACGAGGCAGGCTGGGACTGCCGGTTTACCTTCCGGAATCGAAACGGGGAATTGTCGGACCTGGCGTTCGGTGCCTTTCGTCTCTCCGGCGACATTACACTCAACTGCTTTGTTGGCGGCCGGGCCGGCGGTGAAGCCAATGCCCGGCTGAGTACCGGTGCGGCGACCTTTCTCCTCTCCGATCAAAAAAGTATCAAGCCTGATCCGAATGCCGGGCTATCGGTCTCCGGCAACGCCTTCGCCGGCGCCGAAGCCGGTGGTGCCGTCAGTGGCAAGTTCAGCTGGGTGCATCCGGATGAGCAGTTCAATACCAATGCAAACTGGCAGGAGCTGCTGAAGATCGAGGCAGGGGCGACTGTTGCGGCGGGTGTTGGGGCCGGGATGGATTTTGGATTGGAAATTGACCGAACCAATATCCTTATGAAGTGTAGCGGTCGGTTGGTGTTTGGTCCGGGGGCGAGCGGAAGCTTTGGGACTACGGTGGAACTGGGTAACTGTTGGAATCTATGCCGAGCCGTGTTTTCTGCTCTTTCACAAACGGACTATTCGTACCTTGCTAATGTTGATGGCGACTTGTTCCGCCTTTGGTCCCAAAATCTTTATCTTTCACTTACCAATGATTTAGGCAAAGCTGCCGATTGGTTTAATCAGCCTTTGGAAAAATTGTATGAGGCTTGGGACCAGCGTCGTAAATTGAAAGATGAGGCGGAAACTTTAGCTGCTAGAATTCGCTCAGGTCGACTAGAAAATGTTTTGGAGGGCGACGACGGCTCCCTAACACTCTATAGCCTTCCGCCAGAAACAATGGGCATTTTGTGCCACACGCTCTTACACTCATTTTTTGAGTCTGCCGAAGAAGAGCAGGAGAGGGCCTTGATATTCATCCTTTCACATGTAACAACGTGGCGAAAGTTCTTCGAAGTCCTTCAGCACATGACCGCAGACGGATCGCCATGTAACGCAATGAAATCCTTAGAAAAGATTTGTGCAATATTAGATGATGGGTATTCAGTAGGGGACAATCAGCTTCGGCAGTTTCATGAGTGGGTCCACTCAGAATTAGCTGTGGCACCTGAAGACATGCCGCCAAAAAATATTGCATGGAAACCTTCCAGCGTGAGGAAAAACTGGAATCGCGTTCGAGAGAAGCTACTTGCTTACGAACAGAGGTATGCAGAAAAGATTACTGTCGTTTAGTTTGATAGTGAACATCGGAAACCCTGCATAATATAAAAGTCGTTGAGTTCCCAGTCGTGATGACGGTTTAGTGTGGTGTTAGTAGATGGGGTGCTTCTGTTATCACCGCCCCTAATGACTTTGCTGGTTCCATTTGTAGGGCCTTTGGGGTTGTGGGTGGAGCTTGAGCGGTAATAGTTTTTGCTATACCAATCATTTACCCACTCTCCTGTATTCCCGGTAAGGTCGTATAAACCAAGTGGATTAGGCGGAAAGCGTCCTACATCTTGGGTATATCGTCTTTTGTTTTCACGGACGTAATTCCGCCCCTGTTCAATTTTCCCATTGTCCGTCGCATACAAAACATTCTGCCCCCGATTCCGTGCGGCAAACTCCCACTGGGCTTCTGTCGGAAGATCCACGGGGCGGTCGGCCAGTTCGCCAACCCACAGGCAGTAGTCTTTGGGTTCCTGCCAGTTTTTTGTCCAGGCGGGTTTGTCGGGTTCAAACAGGTACTGCCGGTCTTCGCGCTCCCTCAGGTCCTGTTCATAGGGCGTTTTTCCCTGCAGTTCCCGAAACAGATCAAAGTCGGCCATGGTGGTTTCGTACCTGGCGAGCGCGTAGTCGTCCAGGACGACTTTGTGGGCGAAATCGTTGTCCCGGTCGAAATCGCTCATGCAGAGCTGATCGGATCCGGGCTCACAGGGCACCTTGAATTCGCCCATCATGAAGCTGCCGCCCTCGATGAAGACCATGTTGTCGAGGGCCCGAACCACCAGTTCGGTGACCTGCTGTTGTTTGCTGGAGGCGAGGTCCGGGTAACGGCTTTCGACCCGGGCCTGGATGGCGTCAATTTCGCTGTTGGAGAGGGTTGTGCTGGTGATGGACGATGAACTGCTGCAGCCGGCAAGCGACAGTGCCAGCAGAAGCGCTGAGACGCGATGCATGGAAACTCCATTTCCTGTTAACAGATATCCTTTTCGGGGTTCAGTTTACCAAAAACCCGATTCGGCGTCCCGGTGGCACATTACGATTGCATCACCTTGAACGGGCCTACACTGGTAGGCCAACCGGCAAAAAGGTAGTCACAAGGGATGAACAAGAGTCTCCCCGCTCGTCGCAGCAAGCGGAAAACCGGCTGATCCCCGCTGGCCTGTCCCTGCCGATCTTGCAGTCAGCGAAGGACGCGCTGGGGCTATATGATCTTTCTGCGGAAACTCGAGTCTTGGGAGAAATAACTGGGGAAGGCACGAGTTTTTTCTCATATATCGACCTAGCGGAATTTCTTTATGTCATTACTGGATTAATCATGAGCTAAGAACTAGTCCCAGCGATTACCCAGCTTGTGAACTGGATTGGCTTCCGACCGCTGCTCCCAAAGATTGGAATCTTATCCGACAAAAAATAATGGCATATAACAAAAAATATGGTGATCCCGTTTCGATAGCTTAATTATTGATACCGCACCGAAAACTGACTAGGTTGGAGTAAAACTCGAGAGTTTTTTGATGCCTTCTAAAAACTGAAGTGTTGGCGGGAGGAGCATTTATGAAGCTGCCTCCGCGAACAACATGGGACTCACCATGGAGGGGACCTTTCGGGTTATTGGTGGCGCTTTTATGGTAATAATCTTCCGAATAGAGGTCATTGACCCATTCTGTTGCATTGCCCATTAAATCATATAGACCTAGTGGGTTTGGTGGGTACGTGCCGACGGCGCGTGTGATTGAGGACAGCTTGTCTGAAGGGTAATTTTCACCCAGATCGATTTTCCCTGTATCGGTGGCATAGAGCACATTCTGGCCTCGGTTCCGCGCCGCATATTCCCATTGTGCTTCAGTTGGCAAGTCGAAGGGGCGGCCTGCCAGTTCGCCGACCCAAAGGCAGTAGTCTTTGGGTTCCTGCCAACTCTTGGTCCAAGCAGGCTTGTTTGGATCAAACCAGTCTTTCCTGTGCTCACGTTTGCGTAACATTCTCTTGTAAGGGGCTTTTCCCTGAATCTCGCGGAATAAATCAAAGTCGGATATTGTCGTCTCGTATTTTGCAAGGAAATAGTCGTCCAGGACGACTTTGTGGGCGAAATCGTTGTCCCGGTCGAAATCGCTCATGCAGAGCTGATCGGATCCGGGCTCACAGGGCACCTTGAATTCGCCCATCATGAAGCTGCCGCCCTCGATGAAGACCATGTTGTCGAGGGCCCGAACCACCAGTTCGGTGACCTGCTGTTGTTTGCTGGACGAGAGGTCGGGGTAACGGTCTTCTACCCGGGTCTGGATGGCGTCGATTTCACTGTCAGAGAGGGTCGTGCTAGTAATGGACGACGAGATTCTGCAGCGAAAACCGTACAGTTCTGAGTAGAACTGGAGTGGCTTGTGTTTACCTCTGAAGGTCGTTGTATTGCCTTCTGGCGCATCGATAAATGTGCCACCTCGCACAACGTGGACATCGTCATAGTCGGGACCCATGGGGTTTCTTTCGGGGCTTTTCCGATAATAATCTACTGAGTAGAAATCATTAACCCATTCGGTGACGTTACCCATCAAATCATATAACCCCAGCGGATTTGGCGGGAAACTGCCGACAGGCTTTGAGTGGAAGCGATCTTCATCTGCCACGTAGTTTCGTCCCTGCTCAATTTTCCCATTGTCCGTCGCATACAAAACATTCTGCCCCCGATTCCGCGCCGCAAATTCCCACTGGGCTTCGGTCGGCAAATCGACGGGCCGGTCAGCCAGTTCGCCAACCCACTGGCAGTAATCCTTGGGTTCCTGCCAGTTCTTTGTCCAGGCAGGTTTGTCGGGTTCAAA
>NZ_JAKZAJ010000006.1 GCF_023156285.1 Marinobacter koreensis
CCGCTACCTTGTCAACCGCTTTCTGAAGAAATCTCGAACTCTTTTTTCTTCAAAGCTTTCAAGCAGTTAACTCCCTCGAACCCCGCCGCCTCAGCGGCTTGTCCCTCAGAAGTGGTGCGCATTCTACAGCCCTCAGCCAAACTGTCAACGACCAATTTTCCTTTATTTCAAAACCCTTCGGTTTCCACCTATTCGACTGATTAAAATGCGCGCAGTTCCGTCTTCTTTATCGGTGAGCTACCCGGCCACCAATCAAAGCTCAACGCCCACGGCTGAAGCGGCTACACGAGCCTTTTCCCGCGCCTCATCAATGCTATCCGCTTTCGCCAGCGCGACGCCCATCCTGCGTCGGCCTGCGAGTTCCGGCTTACCAAACAGCCGCAACTGGGTGTCCGGCTCAACAAGCGCCTTTTCAACATGCGTGTAAACCACATCGGAGGACTCGCCTTCCGGGAGAATGACAGCAGATGCACTGGGTCCGTTCTGGCGAATCGCCGGTACCGGCAACCCGAGAATCACCCGCGCATGCAGTGCAAATTCGGAGAGATCCTGAGATACCAGCGTTACCAGCCCCGTGTCGTGGGGGCGAGGCGACACTTCAGAGAACCAGACGTCATCTCCTTTCACAAAGAGCTCTACGCCATATATGCCGTAGCCTCCAAGATCGTCAACAACAGCCCGGGCAATCTGGCGGGAACGCTCCAGCGCTTTCGGTGACATTGGCTGAGGCTGCCAGGATTCCCGATAGTCACCATCTTCCTGTCGGTGACCAATCGGATCGCAGAAGGAAATGCCATCACGGTGACGGACGGTCAACAGGGTTATCTCATAATCAAAATCGACAAAGCCTTCAACGATCACACGCCCCTTACCGGCCCGGCCGCCGCTCTGGGCGTAATCCCAAGCCGCATCGATATCAGCGTCGGTTTTGACCGTGCTCTGGCCTTTACCGGAAGAACTCATGACCGGCTTGACCACCAGCGGCAAACCCACCTCCTTTACAGCAGCCAGAAATTCATCCCGGTCTCCGGCAAACCGGTAAGGAGATGTAGGCAATCCCAACTCCTCAGCTGCCAGTCGGCGAATACCTTCCCGATTCATAGTGAGATTGACCGCCCTCGCCGTCGGAATCACCCGATAGCCTTCGGCTTCAAGCCGGACCAGCTCCGGCGTCGCGATCGCCTCAATCTCCGGCACGATCAGATCCGGCTTTTCCTGCTCAATAACGGCCCGAAGCGCGGTGGTATCCAACATATCGAGAACGTGAGAGCGATGCGCTACCTGCATGGCCGGGGCATTGGCGTACCGGTCAACGGCAATGACTTCGACGCCAAGACGCTGAAGCTCAATCACCACTTCCTTGCCGAGCTCACCCGAGCCACAGAACAGAACCCTGAACGCGTGAGCCTTAAGCGGAGTGCCAATACGCACTGAATCTTTGTCTGTCATTTCAGAGGGCCACCTTTTCTTCCCGTTTTGCAACTTCCTGCAGAACCTCTCTGCGTTCCTCGTTGGTCATTCGGGTCCAGCGCAGAATTTCATCGCCGGTCCGATGGCAACCGATACAGAGATCGTTTTCATCAAGAGCGCACACGCTCACGCATGGAGAACGCACTTTTTCCGAACTTTTCATTTAGAGGGCTCGCAGGGTGAGAGTTGCTCCCTGTATCGTGCGGCATTCTCAACATAGTGGGCCGCGCTCATTTCCAGCATTTTTTTCTGCTGATCGTTGAGCTGCTTTTTGATCTTGCCTGGCGAGCCGACAACCATCGAACCATCCGGAATTTCCATACCCTCAGGGATCAGTGTATTGGCGCCAATAAGGCAGTGCTTGCCGATTTTGGCCCCATTGAGCACGACCGCATTGATACCGATCAGCGAATAATCGCCGATATCACAACCATGCAGCATCACCTTGTGCCCCACGGTTACGCCCCGACCAAGTGTCAGGGGAATGCCCGGGTCCGTATGCAACACGGAGCCATCCTGAACGTTCGACTCCGGTCCGATCGTGATCAGGTCGTTGTCGCCACGAATCACCACGTTGTACCAGACACTGCTTTTTTCCATCAGCTTCACGCTGCCAATCACGGACGCGTTATGGGCAACAAACTGATTCTCACCAACCAACTCCGGACTGCGTTTGTCCAACTCGAAGTACATGTCAGCCTCCTGAAGGGGGTTCAAGCAAATCAATGCCTGCATCGTACACGGCGTTCAGAAAGTCCACCAGAACCACGGCAGACAGGCCCCAGATCTGATAACGGTCCCACCGGTAGCAGGGCACATAGAAGGTATTGTTGAGGAAATTGAGAGAGTCCGTACGCTCCCGGCGATCTTCCAGGAAAAAGGAGACTGGCACACGAAAGACGCTCTCGATCTCCGCGGGATTGGGCTCCAGGGGGTGATCGACAGGAACCACACCGACGTAAGGAGTAACGAGAATACCGTAGCGGGACATAACCTGACTGAGGGGCGCAATGACCTCGACCTCGCTCGGAGGAAGGCCAATCTCCTCGTGGGTTTCACGCAAGGCGGTCGCTGCCAGAGAAGGATCCCCGGGATCACGCTTACCGCCGGGATAGGCGACCTGACCTCGATGGGTACTCAGGGTCGATGACCTCAGCGTAAAAATCATTTCGGGATTCCCGGGCGAATCGGTGATCGGGACCAGGATACCCGCCTCCGGGTAATCCAGCGCCAGCTGTCGCGGTGCGTATCCAGCCAATCGTTGGGTCAGAAAATCTCGCAATGAACCACTCCCGGGAACGTCGCCATATTGGCTGGGACATAGGTAGCCGGTATGGTTAAACTGACTACTAAAACCCAACCAGTATACGGTGAAAAAACATGAAGTATTGCAGCTTTTGCGGCCATCCGGTGGAACAGCGTATCCCCGAAGGGGACAACCGGCACCGCTATGTCTGTACCAGCTGCGAAACCATACATTACCAGAACCCGAGAATCATCGCCGGTACCGTTCCTGTGTGGGAGGGCAAAATACTTCTGTGCAAACGAGCAATCGAACCCCGCTATGGTTATTGGACTCTACCGGCGGGCTTCATGGAAAACGCCGAAACCACCATTGAAGCGGCAGCCCGTGAAACGCAGGAAGAAGCACTGGCCGAAGTCGACATCGAGGGGCTGTTCTCCATCATCGATGTTCCTCACATCAACCAGGTCCATATGTTTTACCGGGCCAGCCTGATCGGTGGTAAATTCGGCGCGGGTGAAGAGTCCCTGGAGTCACGCCTGTTCGGTGTCGATGAAATCCCCTGGGAGGAAATCTCCTTCCCGACCGTCAAAAAGACCCTTGAGCTCTTCCTTGAGGACATGAAGTCGGATCACTATCAGGTTCACCTGAAAGACATCCGCCGCCCAATGTCCCGAACCTGATCAGCGCAATTCCATCCGGTAAATCTCATAGGCGGGCTCTTCGTATGGATGCGCCCGCTTGAAAGCCTCAAGCGCCCTGTCGATAACCGCGTCGTCACACACCAGTTCCACCTTGAATTCGTCGACGACCTCAAGCTCACCCCGATTTCCAAGATAAGGATCGCTTCCTTCCAGCGGCCGGAACTGCCCCTGCCCCCGACATTGCCATGCACAACTGTCGTAATCACCAATCTTTCCGGCGCCGGCATCAAACAGGGCCTGCTTGGTCTGTTCCAGGTGGGACTCGGGTACGAAATAGCAGAACTTGAACATGCAAAGCCTCCTCCATTTGCGGACATTTTTTGTACAGATTAGCAACTTAGCCACTTACCCACAGAATCTGTGGATAACTCTGGGGAAACTTTTTGGGAACACGCCTCGAAACCCCGTAAATACTGCACTCCCCTCAAATTGGCGACAAAATGGCCCGATTATTTTTTCCCTTTATTTTCAATGATCTGCGAGATCCGATCAAATATTGAACCAAGATCCCTTCCTTTGCGCACACATCACACAACCGGGCTCCATAAGTGTGCATAAAAGCACTGCGTCAAGCGTTTTTTTTGCCATTTCAGCGCTTTTTTACCTTGAAATGCGCCCCAAAAAAAGGCAACAGAGCCACAAAAAAACCGGTGCAGGATGACATTCATTCAGAATGGCCCCTGCACCGGTTTCAAGGACTACCGATTCGTTAACTAAACCAGCGCCTCGCGTTGCGGAACATCCGCATCCAGGGACCATCTTCCTGCCATTGAGCCGGTCTCCATGAATACTGGACAGCCCGGAAAACCCGCTCCGGGTGCGGCATCATGATTGTTACTCGCCCATCCCGGGTCGTAACCCCAGTGATACCACCTTCAGATCCGTTAGGGTTGAACGGATAGCGTTGGGTAACCTCGCCCCGGTTATCCACGTATCGCAACGCGACCAACTCATTCTCGGCAAGTGTCGCAGCAGAGTTACTGCCGGCGAATTCCACCCGCCCTTCACCATGGGCAACGGCAATCGGCATCCGAGACCCACTCATACCATCCAGAAAGGCAGAGGGCGATGAGGGTACTTCCACCATGACCAGGCGCGCTTCGAACTGTTCGGACTCATTCCTGACAAAACGCGGCCAGCCATCGCTACCCGGTATCAGTTCGTGCAGGTTTGACAGCATCTGGCAGCCATTACAGACGCCCAGGGCCAACGTATCCTGACGGTTGAAAAATTCCGCGAACTGGTCACGGACCCGGTCACTGAACAGAATCGATTTTGCCCAACCTTCACCGGCACCGAGCACATCGCCGTAGGAGAAACCACCACAAGCCACCAGTGTCTTGAAGCCCTCCAAAGAGCTCCGACCGGACAGCAGGTCGCTCATGTGGACATCCACTGCGTCGAAACCAGCCCGATCAAAGGCGGCTGCCATCTCGACCTGACCGTTAACGCCCTGCTCCCGAAGCACTGCAACCTTCGGACGCGCACCTCGGGCGATGTAGGGAGCCGCAATATCGTCATCAAGGTCAAAGGTTAACCTGGCATTCAGGCCGGGATCGCTGGTATCCAGCAGGTTGTCGAACTCTTCCCCGGCGCAGTCGGCATTGTCACGCAGTGACTGGATCCGATAACTGGTTTCCGCCCAGAGCCTCTGAAGATCCACCCGAGGCTCATCCACCACCGTCTCGCCCTCAAATGAGAGTCGAAGCCGGTCTTCGGTGTTCAGCGTACCGATCACACTGGTATGGTCGCCCAAGCCTGCCGCGGAGAATTGCTGGAGTACGAAGCTGGTATCCTCCCGACGAACCTGAATGACGGCACCCAACTCCTCATTGAACAGTTCACGAGCAAACTGGGAGCTATCCTCCGCCAGACCGTCAAGTTTGATATCAATGCCGGTGTGACCGGCAAAACACATCTCGGCAAGGGTGACGAACAGACCACCGTCGGAACGGTCGTGATACGCCAGCAGTTTGCCGTCGCCATTCAGCCCCTGAATCACGGCAAAGAATGCCTTGATGTCCTCCGGGTCGTCGAGGTCCGGAGCCACCGCTCCGACATGACGATAAACCTGCGCCAGCGCAGAGCCACCAAGCCGATTCTGACCAGCGGCGAGATCCACGAGGATGAGATCGGTCTCTCCCGAGTCCGTCTCCAATTGAGGTGTCAGGGTCCGGGAGACATCGGTAACCGGGGCAAACCCGCTGACAATCAGAGACAGCGGCGCCGTCACGCTTTTGGATTCGCCGTTGTCCTCCTCCCACGTCATTTTCATGGACATGGAATCCTTGCCAACCGGGATCGTAATACCCAGTGCCGGACACAGCTCCATACCCACTGCACGAACTGTTTCGTAAAGATTCTCGTCTTCGCCCGGATGCCCTGCGGCGGCCATCCAGTTCGCGGAGAGCCTGATATCCGACAATTTACCGATGGGCGCGGCCGCAAGATTGGTGATGACCTCACCAACCGCCATGCGTCCAGATGCTGGTGCGTCAATGACCGCCACGGGCGTACGCTCACCCATAGCCATGGCCTCGCCAGTGCTAACGTCAAAAGAACTGGTGGTCACGGCAACGTCACTGACCGGCACCTGCCACGGGCCGACCATCTGGTCCCGGGCGACCAGGCCGGTAATGGTCCGGTCCCCGATCGTAACCAGGAAACTTTTGGAGCCTACCGCCGGCAGCCGAAGCACCCGGCGAATCGCGTCGTTCAGATCAACCTTGGTAGAATCGAAAATCGGCTTGGTGAAGGAGGACCGGGAAACGCTGCGATGCATGCGCGGCGGCTTGCCAAAGAGAACCTCCATGGGCAGATCGACCGGCTTGTCATCGAAGTACGAGTCGCCAAGCTCAAGATGATGGGCTTCAGTGGCCTCGCCAATCACAGAGTATGGGCAACGCTCCCGACGACAGAGCGCATCGAAAAGGTCCAGATTTTCCGGCGCAACGGCCATCACGTACCGTTCCTGGGATTCGTTACACCAGATTTCCAACGGAGACATTCCAGGCTCGTCGCTGAGGATATCCCGCAACTCGAACTTGCCGCCCCGGCCGCCGTCTTTGACCAGCTCAGGCATCGCGTTAGACAACCCGCCTGCGCCCACATCGTGGATAAAGCAGATCGGGTTTTTGTCACCCATCTGCCAGCACCGGTCGATCACTTCCTGACAGCGCCGTTCCATTTCAGGGTTGTCCCGCTGGACTGACGCGAAATCCAGATGCTCGTTACTGGTCCCGGAATCCATGGAGGACGCTGCGCCACCGCCCAGTCCGATCAGCATTGAGGGCCCCCCAAGCACAATCAGCTTGGCGCCGACCGGAATATTGCCTTTCTCCACGTGTTGCTCGCGGATATTGCCGAGCCCCCCGGCAATCATGATCGGCTTATGGTAACCGCGCACTTCCTCACCGGCCGCCCCGGGCACCTTCTCTTCGAAAGTACGGAAATAGCCGGCCAGATTCGGGCGACCGAATTCGTTATTAAAAGAGGCGCCACCAATAGGGCCCTCAATCATGATATCCAGCGCCGAAGCGATACGATCCGGCTTGCCATATCCAATTTCCCAGGGCTGCGGGTCGTCGGGAAGATTGAGATTGGAGACGGTAAACCCGGTCAGACCGGCCTTTGGCTTGGAGCCACGCCCGGTCGCACCCTCATCACGGATCTCGCCGCCCGACCCTGTGGCAGAGCCAGCCGCCGGTGCAATCGCAGTGGGGTGGTTGTGAGTTTCCACTTTCATGAGGATATGGATGTCTTCCTCATGGTATCCGTAAATGCCGGTTTCGGGATCCGGGAAAAAGCGGCCTCCACGGCTACCGCGAATCACCGAGGCATTATCCTTGTACGCCGACAGCACACCCTCACTGTTCATTTCAAAGGTGTTGCGAATCATCGCGAACAGGGATTTTTCCTGTCCTTCGCCATCGATGTCCCAGGAGGCGTTGAAGATTTTGTGGCGGCAGTGTTCCGAGTTGGCCTGGGCGAACATCATCAGCTCAACGTCAGTCGGATCCCGCTGGAGGTCGGTAAACGACGTCACGAGATAATCAATTTCATCGTCCGCAAGCGCCAGTCCCAGATCCCGGTTGGCCTTGACCAGCGCCTCCCTGCCGCCAGAGAGCACCGGAATCCGGGCCAGAGGACGAGGCTCGTCGTGGCTGAAAAGGAGTTCCGCCCCTCCCATCTCGTGGAACACTTTCTGAGTCATGCGATCGTGGAGCAGAGCCGCAATCTGCTCCCGCTGCTCCAGCCCGAGTTTCCGGCTGGCACGAATGTAATAGGCGATACCCCGCTCGATACGATGGATCTGCCTCAATCCACAGTTGCGGGCAATATCGGTCGCCTTGCTGGACCAGGGCGACAGGGTTCCCGGCCGGGGAACAACCAGAAAAAGCACACCCTCCGGATCTTCCACAGGAACGCTCGGGCCATACACGAGAAGGCGGTCCAGGATTGCCTGCTCAGCATCGGAAAGGTCGAATTCAAGGTCCACAAAGTGCATGAACTCTGCATACACGTGCTCAACTTCCGGGACGATATCCTGGATCCGGGAATGCAGTTTGCGGGAACGGAAGGGCGAAAGCGCGGGTGCGCCGCGAAGTTCAAGCATGATATCAACCTGTATCGCGCGAAAAGAAAGGGAATCCGGTGCAATTTGAAAGCCCGCAATGATACTTGAAAGCGAAGCCGGGATACAGCGCACCTGCGGTTATTGCGCACCCGGATAATTGACATTGTTTTGCATTGTCCTGCCGGTGTTTTATTGACCAGAGCGAATCGGCCAAGGATCATGTAGAGAGCAAGGAAGCGACGAACACCAGGATCCAGAAATACGCGAGCGAGTTCCGTGCGTATCTGGCTGAAGTAAGTTCTCAGGGAGATCAGGGATTTGCCCAGATTATTGCACCGCCTTTTTGCTTCCAATGCCCCCGTCGCCTTGGTCATCGGTGCAGCCCTCACACTCTCGGGCTGCTCACGCCCGAGTACCGTCCAGGAAATTCGGAACGAAGGCACCCTGCACGTCATTACCCGGGTTGCGCCTTCGATCTACTACGAAGGTAGGGACGGCCCCACCGGCTATGACTATGAACTCGCCAAACGTCTTGCCGGAAAGCTGGGGGTAAAGCTCAAGGTCCGGACGGCTGAGGACAACACCGAGATTCTGTCGGTGCTTGACCGGAATTACGCTCATATTGGCATGGCAGGCCTTTCGGATCAGCCAGAGTTCGACAAGCGATTCCGAACACTCGCCACCGGCATCCGAACCCAGTCCGTCGTTGTCTATCACCGGGACATGAGTCGGCCGGAGTCACTCGCAGACCTGTCCGGGAAGAGCCTGAACCTGGTCGCTGACAGCGATCATGAAGCAATCCTGAAGTCGCTTGGTGCCCTCGATCAGTCGATTGCACTGAAAACGCACCCTGGCCTCGATCCCGCCGGTATTCTTGCCAGGGTCGAAAGCGGAAAGTATCCCTTTGCCGTTGTCTCCTCCAATGAACTGGAACTGAACCAGGTGTTTTTCCCGCACGTGAAGGAGGCGTTTGCTCTGGGCAAACCCCGTGAACTGGTGTGGCTGTTCCCGAAAGAACAGGATGACACCCTCGTCAAGACAGCGCGCTCGGTCCTGAATGACCTGAAAGAAAACGGTGTGCTGGCCCAGCTTTCCGAGCGATTCTACGGCCATCTCGACCGCCTCAATTACGTGGGAGCACGCACTTTCATGTTCCATGTGCGTAATCGGCTACCGAAATATGAAGACCTTTTCCGTGAACAGGCCAAGGCATTCGACATGGACTGGCGACTGCTTGCGGCCATCGGCTATCAGGAATCCCACTGGCGACCCAACGCCGTCTCCCCGACCGGCGTGCGGGGTCTGATGATGCTGACGCGCAATACCGCGAGCTACATCGGCGTCAACAACCGGCTGGACGCGGAAGAAAGCATTGAAGGAGGCGCCCGCTACTTCCAGATCGTGCATGACAAGATTCCCGAGCGCATACCCGAGCCGGATCGCACCTGGTTTGCCCTGGCTTCCTATAATGTCGGCTTCGGGCACCTCGAGGACGCCCGACGACTGGCGGAAAGCGCAGGAAAGGATCCAGATCGCTGGATCGACGTGAAGGAATTTCTGCCACTGCTCGCGCAGAAAGAATGGTATTCGAAGACTCGTTTCGGATACGCCCGGGGCCAGGAGCCCGTTATTTATGTCCAGAATATCCGCCGCTATTACGACGTGTTGGCACGCCTGACCTCGCCGGCTGCCCCAGTCTCTCCTGAGGTACCTCCACAATTGTCGAGTGCCGAGCCAACCAACAGCCAGAGCAATGCCGATACATCACAGGCAAAGGACGATCCCGAACTCAGAGCGAGCCTGCCTCCGGACCTGAGCGTCATTCCCCCGACGCTCTAGTCACAATCCCGCTCCTCGGGGAGGGACGTTGCCTCAAGAGCCGCTTCGACCTGGCTGGCCGAGAAACCACGACGGTTCAGGAAGCGGGCTTGCCTGGCTTTTTCCTCCCAGTCATCGTCAAGATCTGACAGCCCGAACCGACGATCCCTCAGGCGAATGGCATTGTGGCACCAGGCCGCTTCGTCCATGTCGTCAAGACAGGCCGGTGTTTCGCGGACTCCCCTTTGCTGCAATTCCCCCACAATCCTCAAGGGCCCGTAACCAAGATCCAGGCGCTGACGGGCGTAAACGTCGGCAAACCGGCTATCATCCAGCCAGCCTTCCGCCTCATATTCGTCGAGAACCTCCCGGATCAGATCCTCCGCGAACCGGCGCTGCCTGAGCTTCAGCGAGAGCTCACGACGGCTGTGCTCCCGGCGCGCCAGCAATCGGAGCGCCACCGCACGGGCCCGGTATTGTTCGTCACCACGATTTTCCTGTTTTGCCATTCAGACCCTTTCCGCAAACGCCATCAAAACGCTAGACTAGCCCCCGATTTTCCATCATCGGATGGGCTTGATCAGCAGAGGCCATCCGATACCCGTACCCGGCATACCGAGCCGATGGCCGGTGACGGAGCACTTTGCCCGACACCGAGGACTGGTTTCAATCCCAAAGGACACCTTCATGGCCGCATTTATCCAGAAACTGTTCAAATCCCGCAAATCCGCGAAACCGGCACCCAAAAAAGCGGACAATCCGGCGCAAGCCCCCGTCGAGGACACGCGAGCCAACCAGCGGGACAAACAGCTCGAAGCGCTTGGGGGACAGGCTACCCAGGACGAACTGGCAGACCTCGCGATCAATGGCGTGACCGCCGATATTCGCTTGTCAGCGGCTCAGAAGCTCACCGACCCCGAGGCGCTCCAACGGGTCCAGAAACAGGCCAAAGGGCGGGACAAAGGCGTCTATCAGATCGCCAAGCAGGCTCTGCACGCACTGAAGGAGGCCCGGGATCTGGAAGCCGACACGGCCAGGAAAATCCAGAAGCTGATCAACAGCGCCGAAGAACAGGCCAACAGCGAGGATACCAAGCTTTTCGAGGCACGCCTGGACGCTTTACTCGGCCAATGGCAGCCTGTGGAATCCTCAGCCACGGCGGAGCAAACCCAGCAGTTTCTGGAGGCAGTGCACCGCTGCCGTCAGCGCCTGCAGGATATTGAATCCGAGTTGACCGAATCCCTGCGGCACGAGGAACAGCAGCGGCAACGGAAGGAAACACTCACCCTGCTGGAGGACACCCTTGAGGGGCTGAAATCCCGGACGACGGACCTCCCCTCTCTGTCCTCGCTGGATGCCCTGCAACGAACCCAGGAAAATCGCTGGCTCGAAGCCACACGCGATACCGATGTCGGCAAGCAGGAACAGAAGGCTTACGAGACGCACATGCAGAGCTTGCGGCATTACCTGGGGGCCGTTCGCCGCCTTTCACAGGCCGAGGACACGATCAGCCAGCTCTCCGGGCTCTTCAACTCCGGTGAACCCACCTCGCAAGAACACCGGGACCACGGAAAAGCCCTTCTGAAAGACATTGACTGGCCGGAGGAATTCCCCCTGCCCCAGGCTCTGGAATCGGTTCGAAAGCTCGCCGGAAAACGTCCGGATACCCCGCCGGTCCAGAAAGACACGCAGGAACAACAGGCGCTTTCAGACGACCTCCAAAACCTGATCGAAAAACTCGAATCCGCCCTTGAGGCAAAGCAGTTCCGGGAGTCCAGACAACTGCTGAAATCCGCACAGACCCAGTTCAAACAGCTCGACCGTCGGCATGCCCGCCCGTTCCAGGCGCGTATGCAGTTGCTCGCCGGCCAGTTCCGGGAGCTGAGTGACTGGCAGGGGTTTGCCACTGAGCCCAAACAGATCGCGCTGTGCGAACAGATGGAATACCTGGCAAACCAACCGATGGAGCCGGAAGCCAAGGCGGAGCGGATTAAAGAACTTCAGACCGAATGGCGGGAACTGGGCGGCTCGTCGGACCGGACTCTGTGGTCCAGATTCAAGGCTGCCTCGGATAAGGCATTTGAGCCCTGCAAGGCGTATTTTGAGGCCAAATCCGGGCTCAAGCAGGCCAATCTAGAGAAGCGACAGGCGATCTGCGACGAACTCGAGACTTTCCTGACGCACGCGGACTGGAACAACGTGGACTGGAAAGGCGCAGAGAGAATCCACCAAACGGCTCGGCAGGAATGGAAGCAGGCCTGGCCCGTCGAATTCCGCGATAACCGCCAGGTTCAGAAACGATTCGACGACCTGCTCCGCCGACTGGAAAAGCCGCTCGATGAAGAACGGCGCCGAAACGAGGCCCTGAAACAGGACATCGTTGAAAAGGCGCAATCCCTGGTGGAACACGAACCGCTGCAGGAGGCCATGAACGAGGCCAAAGCGCTTCAGGCCGAATGGAAGGCCATTGGCATCACCCGGCATCGTGAAGACCGGAAACTCTGGCAAGCCTTCCGCAAAGCCTGCGACCGGATTTTTGAACGCCGGGATGCCCAGCGGAATGCCCGGCATCAGGCAACTGAAATAGCCGACCAGACTGCCAGCGAAGTACTGGCGAACCTGGACGCTCAGGCGACGCCCGAAACCGATGAAGCCATCCAGCAGGCGTTGACCCAGATTCAGTCCATCGATACCGGCGCACTGTCGGATTCACTCAAAGACCGGGTTCGGGCAAAACGTCAGAATCTGACGGAAAGGCTGAAAGCCGTGCGGCTCACACAAAAAATCGGACACTGGCAGCAATTGATTGAAGCCCGTGGAAACGGCGGTATCGTGCCTTCAGAGATCCCCGATCACTGGCACCGCCTCGTGGCCGACCAGAACGCCGTGCCTGCCCAGGAACTTGTGATCCGTGCCGAAATCCTCGGTGGTATCGAATCGCCTGCCGATGAACAGCAAAGGAGAATGGAGATTCAGGTTAAAAGGCTCACCGCCGGGCTGGGTAACAGCGATCAACAACCTGACCCGCTGCAGGAAATGGAACAGCTTGTCGCCCAATGGTGTCTCCAGCCTTCCGAAGAACCGGTCGACAGCAGCCTGGCGCAGCGCCTGAATAAAGCCTTGATGGGGGCTGCCTCCAGCTGATCTACGCTACTCCCGCCGATGCTCACTGACAAACGCCCTGGCTGCACGGACAGCGGCCAGGGATTTGTCTTTCATATCTTTCAGTTCCTCGTCTGCCAGATAGAACATCATATCGATTGAATGCCGGTAATAGCGCGTGGGCAACCTGTTCAGGGCCACGCACATGACGTCGGTCAGATAATCGGCGTTATCCGTCTGCTCGCTTGTTGCCTCGATCGCATCTGCCACCAGGCGTTCATAAAAATTGTCGATCGCATCTCTCAGGGACATCCCAGACCTCCCGGATCTAATTCTCTCTACCCTGAAACATAGAAGCCCTCGGGACGATTGTCATGGCCGGTGAGCAATTTCGCCAATGGGATTGGCAGCCGGCGTCATTACGCGTATCCCGGTTCAGAGGCTATGGTTACCTGCACAACAGACAACCACCCAACCATCACCAGAGGACAGGCAATGAGCACCGAAGCCTACATCTTCGACGCGGTTCGTACCCCCAGGGGGCGTGGCAAAAAAGACGGTTCACTGCACAGCGTCAAACCCATCAGCCTGCTGACAACGGTGCTGCATGCCCTAGAGACCCGGAACAGCCTGAATACAGCAGAAGTGGACGATATCGTCATGGGCTGTGTCACAGCCATTGGCGATCAGGGCGCCGACATTGCCAAGACGGCCGCCCTCGCGGCCGACTGGGACGAAAAGGTCGCGGGCGTGACCCTGAACCGTTTTTGCGCTTCCGGGCTCGAGGCGGTGAATCTGGCAGCCATGAAGGTTCGCTCCGGCTGGGAAGACCTCGTTGTCGCTGGCGGCGTTGAAGCCATGTCCCGTGTGCCGATGGGATCCGATGGCGGTGCCTGGGCCACCGATCCGGAAACCAACCTTCACACCGGATTCATGCCCCAGGGCATCGGCGCCGATCTTATCGCAACACTTGAAGGTTTCTCCCGCGAGGACGTTGACGGGTTCGCCGTGAACTCGCAAAGAAAGGCGGCCAACGCCTGGGAGAACGGTTACTTCAGTAAATCCATCATCCCCGTAACCGACCAGAATGGCGTGGTGATCCTGGACCGTGATGAACATGTCCGGGGCAGCACCACAGTAGAATCCCTGGCCAGTCTGAAACCGTCCTTCCAGATGATGGGAGAAATGGGTTTCGATGGTGTGGCCCGTGAAAAATACCACTATGTCGAGAAGATCAATCACGTTCACCACGCGGGCAATTCTTCGGGCATCGTGGATGGCGCCACCGCCATGCTGATCGGAAGCGAGGCCAAGGGGCGTGAACTGGGCCTGACGCCACGGGCCCGCATCGTTGCGACCGCGGTCACCAGTACCGACCCCACCATCATGCTGACCGGCCCGGCACCGGCGGCGCGCAAGGCTCTGGCAAAGGCGGGAATGTCAGTCGATCAAATCGACCTGTTCGAAGTCAACGAAGCGTTCGCCTCCGTCGTCATGCGCTTCCAGCGGGAACTCGATGTACCGGATGAAAAGGTCAACGTGAACGGCGGAGCCATCGCCATGGGTCATCCGCTCGGTGCCACCGGAGCCATGATTCTGGGCACCCTGCTGGATGAACTGGAACGCCGTGAACTGCGCTATGGCCTGGCCACACTCTGCGTCGGCGGCGGCATGGGCATTGCCACCATCATCGAACGTGTCTGACCCCAAAGATTGCGAACAGGAGAACCAATCATGAGCGCCATCAATTACGAACTGGGGACAGATCAGATCCTGACCCTCACTATCGACATGCCGGGACAATCGGCCAACACCATGAACGCGGAGTTCCGGAAAGGCCTCTCGGAAACCGTACAGCGGGTTAAAGCGGACCTCGACACCATCCGGGGTATCATCGTGACGTCTGCCAAAAAGACGTTCTTTGCAGGAGGCGACCTCAGGGAACTGCATGGAGTCACCGCGGATCAGGCCGGTCAGTTCGAGACAATGGTCAATGGCCTCAAGGCCGACATGCGTTTTCTCGAAACTACCGGCAAACCCCTGGTCGCCGCCATTAACGGCAGCGCTCTGGGCGGCGGGCTGGAAATTGCCCTGGCCTGCCATCACCGGATCGTCCTTGACGACGAGCGCATCCAGCTTGGCTTGCCGGAAGTGACGCTGGGACTCCTGCCCGGCGGAGGCGGCACCCAACGCCTGCCGCGAATGATTGGCCTTGAAGCCGCGTTTCCGTATCTCATGGAAGGCAAGAAAGCCAATCCGGCCGCCGCACTCAAGGCCGGGATTGTCGATGCACTGGCCAGCTCGCCAGAGGACATGCTGGACAAGGCCAGAGCGTTTATCGATGCACACCCCAAGAGCCAACAACCCTGGGACCAGAAAGGCTTCAGGTTCCCCGGGGGCGCCCCGCATCATCCGGCCATGGCCCAGAAGCTGGCGATTGCACCGGCCATGCTCAGGCAGAAAACCAGAGGCTGCTATCCGGCACCGGAACGTATCCTCTCGGCCGCCGTCGAGGGCGCCCAGGTTGACTTCGATAACGGCAGCCTGATCGAAACGCGGTATTTTGCGGAGCTGGTCGTTGGCCAGGTGGCCAAGAACATGACCGGAACCTTCTGGTTCCAGCTCAACGCCATCAAGGCCGGCGGCAGTCGCCCGGACAAATTCCCCCGGGAAACGTTCAGGAAAGTCGGTGTTCTGGGTGCCGGCATGATGGGGGCAGGCATTGCCTATGCAACCGCCGTTCGTGGCGTCGATGTCGTACTCAAGGATGTGTCTGCGGAAAACGCGGAAAAAGGCAAGGCCTATTCCGAGAATCTGCTGGCGAAAAAGGTCGGCCGCGGGCGCATGAGCGAAGCCAGCAAAACCGACATCCTGGAGCGAATTACACCCACCGAGTCCGCGGACGACCTGGAAGGGTGCGATCTGATCATCGAAGCGGTCTTCGAAGACAGCAGCCTGAAGGCCAGGGTCACCCAGGAAGCAGAACCCCGGATGGTCACCAATGGCATCTTCGCCTCCAACACCTCCACCATCCCGATCACCCAGTTGGCAGAGGCATCCGGAAAACCGGAGAACTTCATCGGACTGCACTTCTTCTCACCGGTGGACAAGATGCAGCTCGTGGAAATCATCGTCGGGGCAAAAACCTCCGATGAAACCCTGGCCCGCGCCTTCGACTATGTTCAGCAGATTGGCAAAATTCCGATCGTGGTCAACGACAGTCGGGGTTTCTTCACGTCCCGTGTCTTCGGTACCTTCGTCAACGAGGGCATCGCGATGCTCGGCGAGGGTATTCACCCAGCCAGCATCGAAAATGCCGGGCTGTTGTCGGGGATGCCCGTCGGACCGCTGGCTATTTCCGATGAAGTGAGCATGACCCTCATGCAACACATCCGGGATCAAAGCAAGCGCGACACAGAGGCGGCGGGAGCTACGTGGAACGCCCATCCTGCCGAGGCGATCATCGATACCATGGTTGATGAATTCGGGCGCAAAGGTAAAGCCACCGGCGCCGGATTCTACGAGTACCCGGAAAAAGGTCGGAAATACCTCTGGCCGGAACTCGAACGCCGTTTTGTCGATTCGGACAAAGCCCGGTCAATTGCATTGCAGGACCTGAAAGACCGGATCCTGTTCATACAGGCGATCGAGACCGTTCGCTGTCTCGAAGAAGGTGTTCTGAGAACCGTTGAGGACGCCAACGTTGGCAGTATTTTTGGCATCGGATACGCCCCCTGGACGGGTGGTGCTATCCAGTTCATCAACCAGTATGGCGTTCGATCGTTCACCGAACGGGCCCGCGAACTCGCGGCTCAGTACGGGGAACGTTTCACCCCGCCCGATCTGTTGCTCGAACACGCCGAATCCAACAAACCGTTCGCCTGAAGCGCCAACACCCGGGGAGTTCGGCTCTCCCCGGGTGCCATCCTGAAGCTTACCGATTGACCAAAATGTGACAAACCTGACCAGTTCATGGACAGATTGTCACGAACCGATACTCCCTGCCTATGGCAACCGATCTGGCGCTTGCCTACAATAAATTTATCGTTCATGGGTGAGCATCCGGCCGACATGCCGGATTCCCCGCACCGTCAGGTAAGTATTTTATGACCATCGCGGAAAACGTTTTTCCCCGTCGCCAGGCCTTCTCCGGTTCCGGCAAGAAGCTCTTTAGAACTCTGACTGTTACCCTGCTGCTCTCAACTGCGTTTGGCGCGCAAGCAAAGCTTGATGAGGCAAACAAGGTCTATAAGCCGGTGGCGCCGACCATTGAACAGGCCCGCGCCAATATCCTGATCGCGAGGCAGCTTCAGTTCACCCATTTCCGCGACCTCAGCATCAACAATCAGCTCTCAGATGAGGTGTTCAACGCTTATCTGGATTATCTGGATGGGCAGCGGATCTACCTCACAAAGCAGGACATCAGCAAGTTCGACAATGTCCGACCACAACTCGGCTCGGCCCTGAAAACCGGACAACTGCAGCCCGGTTTTGACATCTACAACCTGGTGCAGGAAAGAATCATCGGGCGGCTCAAATTTGCCCTGAATGTCATTGACCAGGGCATCGACAAGCTTGATTTCTCCAAAGACGAGTCGATTCTTCTGGACCGATCAAAGGCGGACTGGGAACCAGACACCGCGGCACTGGATGAACTGTGGATCAAGCGCATCAAGAACGCCGTCCTCGCCCAGCGACTGAACGGCACTGACGACGACACCATTGCCGACAATCTCAAGCGACGTTACGAAGGTCAGCTCAAGCGGGCTTACCAGGCACGTAGCGAAGATGCGTTCCAGGCCTATATGAACGCATTTACCGGCATGTGGGATCCCCATACCTCCTACTTCTCGCCGCGCGTTTCCGAAAACTTCAACATCAACATGAGCCTGTCCCTGGAAGGGATTGGCGCCGTGCTCCAGTCCGACAACGAATACACCAAGGTCGTTCGTCTCGTACCCGGAGGACCGGCGTCCAAACAGGGCCAGTTGCAACCGGCTGATCGGATCGTGGCTGTTGGCCAGGGCGACGAGAAGCCCGTCAACGTCATTGGCTGGCGCCTGGACGAGGTGGTCGACCTGATTCGTGGCCCGCGGGATTCCGTGGTGAAACTGGAGGTGATCCCGGCCAATGCCTCCGACGAGACGGTTACCAAGACCATTTCGATCAAGCGGGACCAGGTCAAACTGGAAGAGCAAAGCGCGAGCAAGGACGTCATCCATCTCAAGCGGGACGGCAAGGACTACAACGTCGGGGTGATTACCATCCCCACTTTCTACGCCGACTTCCAGGCAATGCAGGCTGGTGATCCGAACTACAAGAGCACCACTCGGGATGTCCGTAAACTGATCGGCGAGCTCGAACAGAACGACGGTATCGACGGACTCGTCATTGACCTGCGCAACAACGGCGGCGGCGCGCTCCAGGAAGCCAACGACCTGGTCGGACTGTTTATCGAGCAGGGCCCGACCGTTCAGATCCGCCATGCCAACAACGAAGTTCAGGTCATGAAGGACGAAGACCCGTCGGTCGCCTATGACGGCCCGATGGTGGTTCTGGTGAACCGGATGAGTGCGTCCGCCTCGGAGATTTTCGCTGGCGCTATCCAGGATTATGGCCGAGGTCTGGTGGTTGGCTCACAGACGTTCGGCAAGGGAACAGTGCAGGCAGTTCGCCCCCTCAATCACGGGCAACTCAAGATCACCCAGTCCAAGTTCTATCGTATCTCCGGCGGTTCCACCCAGCACAAGGGCGTTATTCCGGACATCGAGATCCCCTCGCGCATCGACAAGAACCGGATTGGTGAGGACGCACTGGATCATGCCCTGCCCTGGGATCAGATTGAAGCCGTCCCCCACACCCGTTACTTCGACTTCAGTAACGTGATTGGTGAATTGCGCAAACGCCACGACCAACGGTTTGCCAAAAGCCCGGATTTCAAGCTTCTCCAACGGGAAATCGACTTCCTGAACAAGCAGCGTGAACAGGACTCCGTCAGCCTGAACGAGGACAAGCGTCGCTCCCAATACAATCAGATCGAACGAACCCGCCTGACGATTGCCAATGCCCGTCGCGAGCTTCACGGCGAGAAGCCGTTCGATAGCCTTGAAGCATTGGAAAAATGGCAGGACGCTCAGGCCGCAGATCTGGATAAGACGGATGAGGAAATGGACTTTGTCATCAAGGAAGGCGGATACATCATGGCCGATATGCTGGATCTGGATCACAACATGGCGTCCATCATCACGCCTCACCAGTTTGCGGCCCAGGCTCCGGCCAAATAGGGCCGGGGCACTCCCATGACGGCCGACAGCGGGCGCAAGCCGGAGAACCCCGAAGAAGCCCGGGAGATCCGGAACATGCTGCTGGATGCCCTGCATGCCATGAAATCCATGGACGCGGCGGATTCCATGGCGCCGGCAGCCGGGAGTACCAGGGAACAGGAAGGCATTGTCGACCGGCTGCTTCAGCTCACAGGCTCGGCACTCAGGTTGGGTGCCAGGGCCACCGACACGTCACTCCGGTTCGGGCGGGCATTGATGCACTCCCAGGACCAGCTCAGGGCGATGCTGATTGCCGGCCAGTCACTGAAGGACATCCGCGAAGTCGCGGGTCTGACGCTGAGTGAAATGAGCGAGGCTCTCAACCTTCGCGACAAGTCGGTGCTGGAAGCCATTGAAAACGGCACCGCCACTCTGTCTTTTGAATTGATACTGCGGCTGGCGGCACTGATCGCCCGCAACGACCCGATTCCCTTCATTCTTCGAACTACCCGGAACTACAATCCGGAAGTCTGGAAACTGCTGAACGACTGGGGCGTTGGCCGGTTACCGCTGCAGTTCGAGCGGGAACGGGAGTTCATTAACATTTTCCGTCGTCACGACGACGCGCGAAACCTGACCGATGAAGGTTTTCGCCGGGTTCTGGAATTCACGCGCCAAAGCTTCGAAATGTCACTGCACTTTGTGGAGGAACAGGAGCGCCAGGTTAGCGAAATGAAACGCCAATTGGAGGAATCCGGAAAGGACTCCTCAATCGAATAACGCCTGCATTCCGGTAATGTTCGGATTTTTGACAACGCCCTTTTCGGTCACGATTGCGTCAATCAGACTGGCCGGCGTCACATCGAACACCGGATTGAAGACACTTACGCCGTCCGGTGCCAACGGAATACCCCGAATCTCTCTCACCTCGTTGCCATGGCGCTCCTCAATAGGAATGTCCTTACCGGAGGACAATGACATGTCGATCGTGCTTGACGGAGCCACAACCATAAAGCCCACCTTGTGATGCCTGGCGAGGACCGCCAGGTTATAGGTTCCGATCTTGTTCGCGACATCGCCATTGGCGGTAATCCGGTCAGCGCCGACGACAATCCAGCTGACCTCGCCTCGAGCCAGGATAGCAGCGGCCGCCCCATCGGCATTCAACGTGACAGGGATGCCATCCCGGGAAAGCTCCCAGGCCGTCAGGCGACTGCCCTGAAGCCAGGGACGGGTTTCATCCGCAAACACCTCCTTCAATTTCCCCTGCTCATGCAAACGCCGAATGACACCCAGGGCCGTGCCATAACCACCTGTTGCCAGTGCACCGGTATTGCAGTGGGTCAGGACCGAAATGGAACCCTCGGGATTGATCAGTTCCAGAGCGTGATCCGCCATGGCGAGATTGGCGGCAACATCCTCCTCGTGGATGCGTTCCGCTTCGACGGCGAGGCGCTTGGTTGCCTCCTCCAGAGAATGGCACTCATGGAACACACGTTCCATGCGCTGGAGCGCCCAGAACAGATTGACAGCGGTTGGTCGCGATTCTGCAAGAACGCGTATGGCCTGGAGAATCTCGGCCTTCCAGTCACCTCCGCCAGCGTGGCGGGCTGCCAACGCAACACCATAGGCGGCACTGATCCCGATCGCCGGTGCCCCTCGCACCACCATGTCACGAATGCACTGTGCCACGGCGGTAGCGCCCTCCGCCGTTATCCAGTGCTCTTCAGTTGGCAACAGTCTCTGATCCAGTAACTCGAGGCTATGGCCATGCCAGCGCAACGCAACTGTCCCAAGCTTCCGCTCACTCTGACCACTCTGATTTGCCATTACATGCCTCCTTTGGATGCTTTCAGGGCCGGACAGTATACCGGCCCCGGAAAAAGATACGCCCGGAATTCCTTTCTTTAACTAACAGTGGATCCGTTGAGCCCTTATCACAAGGTCCAGGGTAGTCCTTGCTGCACGCGCTGGTTATACTCTCGGGCAACAATTCATCCGCACGCGCGGGCAATTCGCCGGCGCATTTCAAGGCGAACGAATGACGGCAGATACCATCACCACCGCAGCCGATATCCGCATCAATGCCCGATGGGTGATTCCCATTGAACCGGCCGATACAGTTCTGGAAAACCACGCCATTATTATTCGCGGCTCCCGGATACTGGCGGTCATTCCCCAGGATCAGGCCAATCACGAATTCCACGCCCGTGAAGCGGTGGATTTACCCGACCACGTCGTGATGCCCGGGCTGATCAACATGCACGGACACGCCGCCATGTCGCTGTTTCGCGGCCTCGCGGATGACCTGCCATTGATGACCTGGCTGAATGATCATATCTGGCCCGCCGAACAGAAGTTTATCAGCGAGCAGTTCATCGCCGATGGTACCCAACTGGCCATGGCCGAAATGCTGCGCACCGGCACGACAACCTTTTCGGACATGTATTTCTTCCCCGAAATCGTTGCCCAGGCGGCCCATGATGCCGGCATGAGAGCACAGGTATGTTTCCCGTTGCTCGACTTCCCGACGGCCTGGGGATCCGGGCCGGAAGAGTACTTCCGTAAAGGTGCCGATCTGATCGAAACCTGGGAAACCGACGAGTTCATTATGCCGGCTATCGGTCCGCACGCGCCCTACACCGTCTCTGACGGCCCCCTGGCGACTGCACTGGCGCTATCCCGCGAGACCGGCGCACGCATCCAGATGCACCTGCACGAAACCGCGTTCGAGGTAGACGAGGCGGTGAAGACCAGCGAAAAGCGCCCCACTCAGCGGATTGACGAAATCGGCCTGCTCGGGCCCGACACCCAGTGCGTCCACATGACCCAACTCGATGACACAGACATCGACCGGGTGGCGACCTCTGGTGCGCACGTTGTGCATTGCCCGGAGTCCAACCTGAAGCTGGCCAGCGGACTCTGCCCCGTGCAGCGACTCATCGATCGGGGCATCAATGTGGCCATCGGCACCGACGGGGCAGCCAGTAACAATGATCTCGACCTGTTCGGTGAGCTGCGCAGTGCCGCCATGATCGCCAAGGTCACCGCCCAGGATGCCGCTGCGCTGTCGGCACATCAGGCGCTTGCCATGGCGACGATCAATGGCGCCCGTGCTCTGGGCCGGGAGCACGATCTGGGTTCCCTGGTCCCGGGCAAGCTTGCCGATCTCATTGCCATTGATCTGAGTGATCCCTTTCTGCAACCGGTGTATGATCCGGCCTCGCATCTGGTCTACAGCAATCATGGCCGTGCGGTAAGCCATAGCTGGATTCACGGCGTACCTCAACTGCAGGATGGAAAGCTCACCCGCATCGACGTTGCGGACCTCACACTTCGGGTCAATGCGTGGCGGGAGCGAATCCGCCAGTCCGAAACCCGTTAACTGAATTTCGACAGTGCCAGACAGGGCCAACCATGACCAATCAGAACGTAGACCGGAACGAAATCGCCAAATTCGAAGCACTGGCGAATCGCTGGTGGGACCCCTCCAGCGAGTTCAAGCCGCTGCACGACATCAACCCGTTGCGGCTCAACTACATCGATGAGCGCGTGTCTCTGGCGGGCAAAAAGGTTCTGGATGTGGGTTGCGGCGGAGGTTTGCTCTCCGAGGGCATGGCCCAGCGCGGCGCACACGTGACCGGAATCGATATGGGCGAAGCGCCCTTGTCGGTTGCCAGACTGCACGGCCTGGAGAGCGGGATTTCCGTGGACTACCGGCAGATCACCGTTGAAGAGCTTGCCCGGGATCCTGAACAGGCCGGACAGTACGACGTAGTAACCTGCCTCGAAATGCTCGAGCATGTGCCTGATCCGGCTTCTGTGCTCAAGTCCTGCGCTGCGATGCTGAAGCCCGGTGGGCACCTTTTCGTCTCGACCATCAACCGGAACCCGAAGTCGTTCCTGTTCGCTATTGTGGGTGCCGAGTACGTCCTGAACATGCTCCCCAAAGGCACCCACGAATGGAAAAAGTTTATCCGCCCTTCGGAAATGTCGGATTTTCTGCGGCAGGCCGGCCTGGACGTGCGGGAGCTTACCGGAATGACGTATAACCCGATCACCAAGAGCTACAAACTGGGACGGGATGTCGATGTAAACTACCTGATGCACGCCCGCGACACCCGTGATGCCTGAACAGAGCCTTTCCGCCGTTCTTTTCGACCTGGACGGTACCCTGATTGACACCGCGCCGGACTTTATCCGGTGCCTCAACCAGTTGCGTGCACAACACGGCCTTTCAGCCCTCCCGGCAGAACAGATACGACGTTCGGTCTCAAACGGGGCCCGCGCCATGATCCGGGTCGGTTTCGGGCTGGACCCCGATCATCCGGACTACACCGAGAAACACACCGCCTTCCTGGATCTCTACGAAGCCGGCGTAGCCGTTGAAACACGGCTGTTTGAAGGTATGGACGTGTTATTGCGTAGTCTGGAAGCGAGGAACATCCCCTGGGGTATCGTCACCAACAAGCCGGTGCGATTCGCCGCGCCTCTGGTCAAAGCTCTGGGCCTGGCCGACCGGTGCGCGGTGGTCATCTGCCCGGATCACGTTGCGCAACGGAAACCCCATCCCGAGGCCCTTCTGCTCGCCTGTTCGCGGATCGGCCGTGATCCGGCCGGCACAATTTATGTGGGTGATCACGAACGGGATATTCAGGCAGGCCGCAACGCGGGGATGAAAACGGTAGCGGTCCGTTATGGCTACATCGAGGAACCGGAGACGGTGGATCTATGGCAAGCCGACCAGATCGCCGATACGGTCAGCGATCTGGCAAAGCTGTTACAATGCGAACCTGACGAAACCTCGCCGGCCTGACGGCCAGGCGCTTACGCGAAACGGAGACACGTGTATGCACGATTACCAAGCGCCCGCCGATCTGCTCAAGGATCGCATTATCATGGTAACGGGTGCCGGCAGCGGAATCGGACGTGCCGCCGCCAAGGCCTATGCCGCACACGGAGCCACCGTCATTCTGGTGGGTCGTACCGTATCGCGGCTGGAAGAAGTCTACGATGAGATTGAGGCCGCCGGTCATCCGAAGCCTGCCATCGTACCCATGAATTTCGAGGGCGCGGCCGTCAAGGACTACGAAGAGCTGGCCATGACCATCGAAGACAACTTCGGTCGACTCGACGGTTTGCTTCACAATGCGGCGATTCTCGGCAACCGGAGTCCGGTTGAACTGTACGATCCGGAAATGTGGAACAAGGTCATGCACGTTAACGCCACCGCGCCTTTCCTGCTGAGCCGGGCCATGATTCCGCTTTTACGCCAATCAGGCGATGCCTCCGTCGTCTTTACCTCCTCTGGCGTCGGCCGCAAGGCGAAGGCCTACTGGGGCGCTTATGCGGTCTCAAAATTTGCCATTGAGGGCCTGAGCCAGCTGATGTCGGAAGAACTTGACGACGAGCGGCACAATATCCGGGTCAACAGCCTGAACCCGGGCGCAACGCGTACCCAGATGCGGTCCATGGCCTATCCGGCGGAGAATCCACAGCAGAACCCCGCACCAGAGGAACTGATGCCCATTTACCTGTATCTGATGGGACGTGACAGCCGTGACGTGAACGGCCAACAACTGGACGCACAGCCGAAGAAATAATGGAACTGTATTTCTACACCACATCCCAGTGCCATTTGTGTGAACTGGCGGAGGCCCTGCTGGTCAATACCCCGATGCCGGAACCTGTGCCGGTGGACGTTGTGGACATCGCCCAGTCGGAGGACCTGGTAAAACGTTATGGCACACGCATCCCGGTCCTGCGCCGCAACGATACCGGGGCTGAACTGGACTGGCCGTTTACCCGGGACCAGTTACTGACGTTTTTGCAATGAGGACTTTCTGACATGTTAATGGTGATCTCCCCGGCCAAGACGCTGGACTACGAGAGTCCGCTGGCGACAAACACATACACCCAGCCAGATTTTCTGGACGACGCCTGCGAACTGGTTGACCAACTGAAGACGCTGGAGCCGCATCAGATCAGTAACCTGATGAGCATCAGCGACAAGCTGGGACAGCTCAACGCCGATCGCTTCCGTACCTGGCACACGCCGTTCACCCCGGAAAACGCCCGTCAGGCCATCCTGGCGTTCAAGGGCGATGTGTACACCGGCCTGGCCGCCGAAAGCTTCAGTGAAGACGACTTCCAGTTTGCTCAGGAACACCTCCGCATGCTGTCAGGCCTATACGGAGTATTGAAGCCGCTCGATCTGATGCAGCCCTACCGTCTCGAAATGGGAACCCGCTTTGAAAATCATCGCGGCAAGGACCTTTATGCCTTCTGGGGCAGCCGGATCACTGAAGAAATCAACCGCCTCCTGACCAATGACGATGGCGTGCTGGTGAACCTGGCCTCCAACGAGTATTTCAAGAGCATCCGCAAGAAGGAGCTTGAAGGCCGGCTGATCACGCCGCAGTTCAAGGACTGGAAGAATGGTCAATACAAGATGATCAGCTTCTACGCCAAGAAGGCCAGGGGCCTGATGTGCCGGTATGCCATACAGAACCGCATAACCCAGGCGGACGATCTCAAGGGCTTTGACCTGGATGGATACTATTTCAGCGAAGACCAGTCCAAGGGGGACAACTGGGTCTTCCTGCGTGACGAACAGTAAAGGCGCTTTTCTACGGAGTTATCGATGAACGAAGCTGTATTTTCCCAGATTGCCATGCTTGTCCTGCTCACCGCCCTGATCGGCTGGATGGGCTTTATCGTGTGGGATCTTGCCAAGAAATCCCAGGCGGGCCGGTTCGGCACCATCGCCCTGTTCATTGTCCTCGGGGCCGGCGTAGTCGGTTTTCTGGTGAAGACCGTTCTGGTTGAGGTCCTCCAGATATAGCGTCTGTCCCGTCACTTTACGGCCACCGCCCGGTGGCCGTATCATCCCCTCCCCTTTTCGTATTCCCGACTCGATTCAACAGCAAGGATTCCGCCCGATGTGGTTTCGTAACGCCCGTGTATTCCGTTTCACCAAGCCGTTCGATATTTCTGCCGAAGACCTGGAAGAAAAACTGCAAGCCGAGGCCTTCAAGCCCTGTGGCCCCCAGGAAACCACTCGTCAGGGCTGGGTTCCGCCGCTTGGCAAGCACGGAGAGCAACTGGTGCACAGCGCAAATGGCTATCACCTGATTGCTCTTCGCAAGGAAGAGAAGATCCTCCCGGGACCAGTCGTCAAGGAAGCGGTGGAAGAACGCGCAGAGGCCATTGAGATCGAGCAGGGCCGTAAGGTCCGCCGGAAGGAAAAGGACGAAATCAAGGAACAGGTCATGCTGGAGATGCTGCCCCAGGCCTTCTCCCGGAACCGTCGCTGCTACGCGTACCTCGCACCGCAGGACGGCGTGCTGGTCGTCGATGCCGGGTCCGCCAAACAGGCCGAGGACCTGGCCTCCACCCTGCGCAAAAGCGTCGGCTCGCTGCCGGTGCGTCCCCCGGCTGTCGAGCAATCCCCGGCCTTTACATTCACTGGCTGGCTCAACGAAACCATCGATCTGCCAGAGCGCATCACCCTGGGCAGCGAGTGCGAACTCAAGGACCCCTCCGAGGATGGCGGTGTCGTTCGCTGTAAAGGGCTCGACCTGAAGGCCGACGAAATCCGCAACCACCTCGAAGCCGGAATGCAGGTCACCAAGCTCTCGCTTACCTGGGACGACAATGTTTCCCTGGTACTGGACGAAGAACTGGGCATCCGCCGCCTGAAATTCGGCGAAACCCTGCAGGAGCAGCTGGATGACGTCGATGCGGATGACGCGGCCGCCCGCTTCGACGCCGCATTCAGCCTGATGACACTGGAGCTGTCCCGCATGATACCGGGACTGCTTGAGGCACTTGGCGGAGAAGACCGTTCCGCCATTGTCGAGGAATAGCCCGCCGGCCGAGACCCGCTATAGGTGGGCGCCGCTGGCCTGCCCGAGCCTCTCCTTCTGCCAGTCTTTCTCCGGTTCGTTCAGGACGAGCCGGAGATCCATGACTTCTTCCTCGGTGTTGTACTTGATCTCGAAGCCCAGATGTTCGGCCAGCTGCAGCATGGGCCGGTTATCCGGAAGTACATTGCCGATCATTTCCATGGTTCCCCGGGCACGGCAGTAGTCGATCATCTTCTGCATCAGCGCAACGCCCAGCCCCTCGCCTTTCATTTTATCGTCGACCATCACGGCGAACTCACAGCGAAGGTTATCGGCATCGGTCCAGGTTCGTACGGTCCCCAGGGTCTCTTCCCCCTCACCGTCTTCCCTCGGTGCATTAGCGATGAAAACCATTTCTCGGTCATAGTCGATCTGCACCATCTGGGCTACGTCTTCCCGCGAGAAATGCTTGCGATACTGGAAAAAGCGATAACGGATCGATTCCGGAGACTGGTGTTCGTGGAATGCTCGGTGGGCCGGTTCATCCTCGGCCAGAACCGGCCGGATGACCACCCGGCGCCCGGACCTGGGCAATACAATCCACTCCTCGAGCTCTTTCGGGTACGGCTGGATGATCGGCCGGTTCGGCTTTTCGTCCAGGTTGATCGCCACGTTCACCGCCACGGCACCGTTCTCGTTGAACAGTAAGGGAGAGATCTCCAGCCCCTTGATCTCGGGAATATCAATCACGATCTGCGACAGGGTCACCAGGGTTTCCGATACCGCCCGGATGTCTTCCTCAGGCTTGAGGCTGTGTTCCATCAGCAGCTTGTACATATAGGTGCGACGCAACAACTCCCGCGCCAGAACCATGTTCAACGGGGGCAAAGCAATCTGGCGATCGGTCATCACGTTGATCTGGGCACCGGATGCACCGCAGACCACAAGCGGGCCAAAATCCCGGTCCCGGGTAATACCCACGCTGAATTCCACGCCACCCACGTGTTGATAGGAGCGCTGTACCGCAAAGCCGACGAATCCGCTCTCGGGGAAATGTTCCTTGTACTCCTCCATGAGATAACGGCAGGCATCCATGATGGCTGCCTCGCTGTTAAGCTTTTTCATGGTGCCCTTGTAACGACGCTGCGTAGGGCTGAGGTCCAGAAACGGGTGACAGACCTGCTCATGGATGATGGTGATATCCACGGGGCGGCGCTCTACGGCAAACGCTTCCAGCACCTCCTCCATGTCTTCGCAGTAGATGGTATCGATGGTGTTGATGCCATAGTCACTGACAACACGCCGTGCTTCCCGATTGGACAGGTGCATTCGACCGCTGCGTAAGGCATTCACCACCAACCGCCGGATCTGGCTCCGGTCGGCAAAATGTTCGGTAAAGGACTCCGGCGTTTCCGTCAGCAGCCTCTGGACCCGCTGGTGCCGGACGTGCTGCATAAAGGCCATCACCGCCTTTTCCGGATTGAAAAACGACGGGATCCCGGCCCGGTAGAACTCCTCGCGGGAATCCATCACGGTGCTCTGCCCCAGCCAGCAGGTGAACACATTGAGACGGGTTCCCTTGGAGGCCTGAACCACGGCATCCGCAATTTGCAGACTGTCCTCCGTGAGACTCGGCGCGTACATGACCAGTACGTTGGCCACCTCCGGGTCTTTTGCCAGAACCTTTATGGCCTTGGCGTAAAGTTCCGGGGAGGCATCGTAGTTCAGGTCGATGGGGTTCTTCCGGGTCCAGTACGGCGGCAGTAATTCCGCCAATGCTTCAATGGAATGGTCGGACAGCTGGGCCAGCTCACCGCCAAGATCCGCCAACCGATCCACTGCCAGAACGCCGGGACCAACCCCGTTAGCCATGATGGCCAGGGTTTCCCGGCGAAGCGGCCGCATTCGGGTCAGAGTTTCCAGCGCATCGAACATCTGGCCCAGGCCGTCCACCCGTAGCACACCCGCCCTCTGCAGCATGGCATCGTAGATCGGATCGCTGCGCTTGAGACCGGCCGGCAGTTCGTGATGGAACCACTCGGATTCCGGAACCCGACCGGATTTGACCGCGATGACAGGTTTGGTCCGCGAGGCCACCCGGACCGCCGACATGAATCGTCGCGCATTGGGGATATTTTCGATGTGCAGCAGGATGGCCCGGGTCTGGGTGTCCTGCGCCAGATAATCGATCAGATCATCATGATCGATGTCCATTCCATCACCCAGCGTCAGAAAGTAGGAAAAGCCGACACCCCGGGCGAACGCCCAATCCAGCACGGAACTGGCAATGGTGCCACTCTGGCCAACGAAGGCCACGCGTCCCGGAATGGCCCCCATGTGCGCATAGGTGGCGTTGAGATTCCTTGCGGGCACCATCAGGCCGATAGTGTTCGGACCGAGGACCCGGATACTGGTCTCCCGCGCAGCCTCACGCACGGAATACATCAACGGCTGACCGGTTTTACTGTGAGTCCGGGACATACCGCCGGTCATCACAATGGCCGTTCTCACCCCCGCCTCGCCCAGCTTACGGACCATCTTGGGCACAGTGTCCGGCGGGGTACAGATAATTGCGAGGTCGGGTGTGAAGTCCATCTTGCCCACTTTCGCAACGCAACGCACACCATGGACGTTATCGTAACCGCTCTGGTTCACCACCAGCAGCCGGTCAGTGGGATAGCCGCCCCCCATCAGATTCCGCAGGACCATGCCCCCCAGATTATCGGCACGCTCGGAAGCACCGATCACGACAATCGAGTCAGGATTGAACAGGCTTTCCAGGTAACGGGTGCTCAAAATGGTCTCCTCGGAACGTCCCAGGTCGGGATGAAGCGCATGATAACGTCAATAGAACAGGTTACTTATCGATGTATACCCTATCTTAGGCATTCCTGTATTGATGTAAAACGGCTATCCCTTCTATAAGACCAAAGAAACACGGCGCACTGCGGTCTTCCCTGATACCATTGATGAAAAGACAGACAAAATCAGGACCTGCAGAGACGTATGACGACGGCATTCTTTTCCCACGACGACTTCATGAAGCACAACATGGGCGCTGACCATCCGGAATGCCCCGAGCGACTGTCGTCGATTCTGGCCTACCTGGCGGACACCCACCTTGAACAGGATCTGGACTGGGTGCGTCCGGAAGAAGCCACTCGGGACCAGCTACTCACCGTCCATCCGGAGAAATACATCCAGCAACTGGAGATGATGGAGCCGACCCGGGGGCGGGTGTTCACCGATCCGGATACCGCCATGATGCCGGACACACTCCGGGCTGCCCGTCTGGCCGCTGGTGCCAATATCCAGGCCGTCGACATGGTGATGAGCAGCCAGGTGACCAACGCGTTTGTCTGTGCGAGGCCGCCCGGGCATCACGCCGAGCGCTCCAAGTCCATGGGCTTCTGCTTTTTCAACAACATTGCCCTCGCTGCAATGCGGGCATTGAACTTCCACCATCTTGAGCGGGTGGCCATCATCGATTTCGACGTTCATCAGGGCAATGGCACGGTGGACATCGTCGGCGGGGATGAACGCATCCTCATGTGCTCGAGTTTCCAGCACCCGTTCTACCCCCATTCCCACGTACACCGGCAGGCCCACAACATCGTGAACGTGCCGATTCCGGCCGATTGTTCACCGGCGGAATACCGCAAAGCAGTGGAAGATGGCTGGTTGAAGAAACTTCAGGATTTCCGACCCCAGGTGATCCTGGTGTCCGCCGGCTTCGATGGCCACAAGCTGGACCCGATGGCCGAACTCAACCTGGAAACGGAAGATTATCGATGGTTGACGGAAATGATTACCAGCGTCGCCAACGACCATTCCAACGACCGGGTCATTTCAACGCTTGAAGGGGGCTACCACCTTCGGGCCCTGGCGGAGAGCGTGACGGCTCATCTGGAGGTACTGAACTCGGTTTACTAGCGCCACCTAGCCGGCGTTATCATCCCCACCATAACCGCTGGCCTGCTGGAAAACCGGCCGCTCGCCCTTGCGTTGAAGACGGATGGTGGTGCGACGGTTCTCGGACGGGCGACTGGAAATCGGGTAACGATCGCCATGCGCCCGGACAATGATCAGGTCTTCCGGAACGCCTCTGAATTTCAGATAGTCCGCCACCACATTGGCGCGATCCTCAGAAAGGGCACGATTGTCGATCCGACTGCCCCGGCGATCGGTGTGGCCGTCCACAAAGATTCGCTCGATGGTCGAGTCCGCACGGACAAACGTCGCAATGTTATCGAGCAACTTCATGTCTGATTGGGACAGGGATTTGCTGCCGCTGCTGAATCGGATCTTCGACCGCTGAACCTGATCGAAATTGACTGGCAGAAGATTGGCTGTACAGGCCCGGTACTGCTCGAACGGACCGGCGAAGTTGATGTTCGAAACCTGAACCCGTACCGGGTTCTCGTCATACCAGGCATCACGGATAATGGTCGGCTGCATGCCATCCAGCAGTCCCCGGGCCACCATAAGAGCCTTTCGGGTATCCAGTGCCACCGGTCGGTTGCCGTCAGAGATATTGATAGTGCCAAGCGGCTTCGGAGCAACGCCGGGGCGCCAGGCAGGTGCTTCGACAACGAGCTGCCCCCGACCAGGCTTCATCATTGCCGAGTCCGTCTCAAGGAAAAACGAGAGGGATTCCCCGGCACGACGACGAAACACCGCCCGACCATAACCGGGCACATCGTGCACCAACGAACACTGAAAGACGGATTCCGAAAGGTACCACTGACTGGTTTCCACGCCCGCGCCGAAGCTGGCGCCATGACTGGCGGGAGCCACTGCCGAGATCGCAAAAGCCGCAACCATGCCCGGGACTGTTTTTCGAAGCCGTAGCGCCATCGTATCGTTACCAGAAATAGGGTTCTTCGTCGGTTACTATTGCGGTTATCGGCAGGCCTCCGGAATGCTTTAATCGCCAGGCAGGAAAACAAGAGGGCCCGGCTTCTGGTATAATCCGCCAAATTTTATTGCCTTCCGGAATCCGTCCATGACAGATCAACTGACCATAACCCGCCCGGACGACTGGCACCTCCATGTGCGGGATGGCGACGTGCTGAACAACGTTGTACCGGCCACCGCCTCCTGTTTCGGGCGGGCCATCATCATGCCGAATCTGGTACCACCGGTCACCACCGCGGCGGATGCCATGGCCTATCGCGAACGGATCCTGGCCGCCGCCGGGACGTCAGCGTTTGAGCCGTTGATGACACTCTACCTGACGGAAGCGACAACGCCGGAAACCATCCGTGAGGCGAAGTCAGCCGGCGTGATCGCCGCAAAGCTCTATCCCGCCGGGGCCACCACCAATTCGGCATCCGGGGTTACCGATATCCGGAAGATCTATCCGGTCCTGCAGGCGATGGCCGATTGCGGCATGCTGCTGTTGGTGCACGGCGAGGTGACCGATCCAGAGATCGACATCTTTGATCGGGAGAAGGTTTTCCTCGAACGGGTTCTGGCACCAACACTTGAGGGATTTCCGGGGCTGAAGGTTGTGCTTGAACATATCACGACCGCCGATTCCGCCGAGTTTGTCCGGAATCACCAGGGCGACAACCTCGGGGCCACCCTGACGCCCCAACACCTGATGTACAACCGCAACCACATGCTGGTAGGTGGCATCCGCCCCCATCTCTACTGCCTGCCGATTCTCAAGCGCAATCGACACCAGGAGGCGCTGCGGGCCGCGGTTGCCAGTGGCGACCGTCGATTTTTCCTCGGAACCGATTCAGCGCCCCACGCCAAAGACCGCAAGGAAGCCGCATGTGGTTGTGCCGGATGCTATTCGGCCTACGGTGCCATCGGATTGTATGCCGATATCTTCGAGGAACTGGGCATCCTCGACAAGCTTGAGGCCTTTGCCAGCTTCAATGGCGCGGATTTCTACGGGCTTCCCAGAAACCGCGATACCGTGACACTGATCCGGCAGCCCTGGACCATGCCCGAAGAACTGCCACTGGCAGACGGAACGATTGTACCGCTCAAAGCCGGTGAAACCATCAACTGGCAACTGGCGTAACAACCAGACTGAAACCCAACATACAGCCGACGACCGGAGCACGAGTGACCGACCAACCCCAAGAACCGCACCCATTATCCCGACGCTTTCGCGGCTTCCTGCCCGTCGTGGTGGACGTGGAAACGGCTGGCTTCAACCCGGAGCGTGATGCATTACTGGAGATTGCCGCTGTGCTGCTCACCATGGACGAGGATGGCTGGCTGGTGCGTGGAGAAACCCACGTGCAACAGATTGACCCGTTTGAAGGTGCCAATCTGGAGCAGTCGGCCCTGGATTTCACCGGCATAGACCCCTGGGATCCGGAGCGGGAAGCCGTGCCTGAACGGGAAGGATTGAGTGAGATCTTCAGCCCGATCCGAAAGGCGGTCAAATCCCACGACTGCAAGCGGGCGGTCCTGGTGGGCCACAATGCCACCTTTGATCACAACTTCGTGTTTGCCGCCGCAATGCGTGCGGACATCAAGCGAAATCCCTTCCACCCGTTTTCCACCTTCGATACCGCTACCCTCGCCGGCCTTGCGTATGGCCACACCGTTCTGGCGCAGGCCTGCAAGATTGCCGGTATTCCGTTCAGCAACAAAGAGGCGCATTCGGCCGCCTATGATGCGGAGAAAACGGCCGACCTTTTCTGCGGGATTGTGAACCGTTGGAAAGAGCTGGGCGGCTTCCCTCCACCTCCTCTCGAGGAAGCCTCCGAGTAAGCCATAAAAAAACCCGCCGAAGCGGGTTTTTTTATGGCGCGAAACTCTGATTACCAGTAGATGCCGCGCATGATGGCGGCGAACGCCACCTGTTCTGTGGACACTTTCGGCTTCTCGCCGGACTTGCTGCCTGCGGCGGCGGGAGAATCCGGGAACATCCGGTAACCGGTATTCATCACGATCTCCCCCATCTTCGGCGCCAGAGCATGAAGCACCTGGGCGAAAATGCCCAGACGTGTGGCAATGCGCTTGGGCCGGTACACGATCGCATCCGCCACCATTCCCGCGGCTTCGTCCGGCGTAAGCGTCGGCACCGAATCGTAGATCTTGGTGGGCGCGATCATCGGCGTTTTCACCAGCGGCATATTGATGGTGGTGAATGTGACATTACGATCGGACCACTCGGCCGCTGCACAGCGACTGAAGGCATCCAGCGCGGACTTGGAGGCGACATACGCCGAGAAACGTGGGGCGTTTGTCAGCACGCCAATGGACGAGATGTTCACAACATGCCCCCGGCGACGCTCCAGCATCTTCGGCGCAAATCCCATAATCAGTCGCACTGAGCCAAAGTAATTCAGTTGCATCGTGCGCTCGAAGTCGTGGAAACGATCGAAGGAAAGATCCAGCGACCGGCGGATGGAACGCCCGGCGTTGTTCACCAGTACATCCACGTGGCCATGGTTATCCAGCACCGTTTTGACAAACTCGTCACAGGCTTCCATATCCGAGAAGTCACACGGATAGGCATGAACGCTGGCACCCCGGGACTCAAGCTCCGCTGCCACTTCCTTGAGCCGCTCGAGCTTACGCGCACCAATTACCAGGATTGCGCCCGCATCCGCCAGTTTCTGAGCCGTCGCCAGACCAATGCCGGATGTCGCACCGGTGACCACGCAGACACGACCTTCAACGGTGCCCTTCAGGGTCCGATCCTTGAACAGATCAGGATCCAGGTTCCGCTCCCAGTAGTCCCAGATCACGGGCGCGTAGTCCGGCAGGCGAGGCACCTCGATCCCGCTGTCCTTGAGCGCACGCTCGGTCTCGCGGGCATCAAAGCGCGTCGGGTAATTAATGAAAGACATCACCGATGGCGGAATGCCCATGTCATCCAGTACTGCGCTGGTCAGGCGTTTGACCGGCGGCAGGTTCTTCAGACTCTGCCGGATAAACGGCGGGATGAAGCCGAACATGCGGGAATCGATCCGCATTCCCATCTTCGGCGCGTGGCCGGCTTCGGAGAAGATATTGAGGATCTCACCGACCTTGTACGGGTCGGAATCCACCAGGTGGAAACAGTTGCCGTCCTCGCCTTCAAGGTGCGCGATGTGATCAAGGGCATCGACCACAAAATCCACGGGCACGATATTCAGACGACCGCCTTCGATACCAATGGTGGGAACCCACTGGGGAAGCGCATGACGGATCTTCTGGATCATTTTGAAGAAGTAATAAGGCCCATCGACCTTGTCCATTTCACCGGTCTTTGAGTGTCCGATAACCATACCCGGACGATAGACGCGGAAGGGCACCTTGCACTCTTCCCGGACGACCTTTTCAGACTCGTGCTTGGTACGCAGATACGGATGGTCCAGCTTCTCCGCTTCCTCGAACATGTCCTCGCGGAAAATACCCTTGAAAAGACCGGCCGCCGCGATTGAGGAGACATGATGAAAGTGCTTCGCGCCCATGGCTTCGGCGGCCTGAACCGCTGCTCGCGTACCTTCAATATTGGCGATCTGCTGGCTTTCCTCATCGGCGCCCATGTCGTAAACAGCCGCAAGGTGGAAGAAGTGATCAATGTCGCCCTTCAGCGATTCCAGCACCGCAGCATCAATACCCAGATTCGGACTGGTGAGGTCACCGATCACGGCCTTGACCTGGCTTTCATCCGCCCCCCAGCGCTCTCTCAGCACCTGAAGCTTGTCCTGGCTCTGTTCACGCACCAGAACGTGGATCGTGCCACCGCGCGCCAGCAGCTTCTCCACCAGAAAACGCCCAATAAATCCGGTTCCACCTGTGAGGAAGTAATTCATCGATTTTCCACCCTGCCTGTTGCTTGTTTGTTGTCCATCCATGCCGGCCCCATATACGACTAAAGTCGAATATTTCTCCGGAAACGCCGGCATTGTACTTAATTGCAACGTTCATGTATCGAACTTTTTTAGAGCTTTTGCTCTTTAAGCTATTGTTTTGTATAGAGCTTTTACTCTAGCTTTGCCGTGGGAGCCGCATCACCGCAGGCCCGGCAACGATACATCTCTCTGAGACTAGCACAGCGCATGTGGATTGCCGGTTTGCACCGGACATTACCGGAAAACCATGAAACAACCGTCATGCAGTGCGATAATCAGGAACTTCTCGCCCTGACGGGCGTCATTCAACCTCAAAGCCATCAAGGTCTTACACGCGCAATCATGCAGAACGACAATCCAAACACCGAACGCTACATCGCCATCGCCCGAGCCTGCCTCAAAGCTATCAACGACACGGCGGAAAATACCGACTCGAGGGAACAGAAAATCGAAGCGGTTTACCAGGCCATCGACCATGCCTTCCAGGCGGAGTTCGCCGAGTATCGTCAGTCCGTGGCGATCATGGCAACGGTGCTCGAACGGATTGCTTCGGGCCAGCTGGATGCCGACAAGGCCGCCGAACTGGCCCGAAAAACGCTGGACCAGCAACCCGAGGCCACGCGAAACGCACTGATGCATTGATTCTGTCCACCAGACAAAAAGAGGCCCCATGACCAACGGAAAATTACCGACCCGTTCCTTCGGACTGTTCTCGATACTGTGCGGACTGTTGCTCCTGGCCACTCAGGCCGTGGCCTCGCAACAGCCGATCAAGAGTCCCAATGACAACAACCAGTATCGCTACATCGAGCTTGATAACGGACTGAAAGCCTTGCTTATTTCAGATCCGGGAGCGGACAGGGCCGCTGCGTCCCTGAATGTGGCAGTGGGCAGCGGTGACGATCCGAAAGATCGCGAGGGCCTCGCCCATTTCCTTGAGCACATGCTGTTCTTGGGTACCGAAAAATACCCGAAGGCCGGTGAGTATCAGGAGTTCATCAAGAGCCATGGCGGCAACCACAATGCGTTCACTGCGTTTCAGAACACCAATTACTTTTTCGACGTCCAGTCCGCCTTTCTTCCCCAGGCACTGGACCGTTTTGCTCAGCAGTTCGCCGCGCCTTTGTTTACACCCGATCTGGTCGATCGTGAACGCAAGGCGGTCCATTCAGAGTTCAGTGCCAAACAAAAAGATGATGGGCGCCGGCTTTACTCCGTGGAAAAGGCGGTCAGTAATCCGGATCACGCCTTCAGTCATTTTGCCGTGGGCAACCTGACTACCCTCGAAAACACCAAGTACAACCCGCTCCGGCCGGATCTGGTACGATTCTGGAAAACCCATTATTCCTCCAACCTGATGACATTGGCGGTGTACGGGCCCCAGTCCCTCGACCAGCTCGAAGCCATGGTCCGGCCGCGTTTCAGTGCCATCGAAAACCGTCACCTGAGCCGCACCAAACACGATCAGCCGCTTTACTCGCCGGACACGCTTCCGGCGGAAGTGACCGTTGATGCGATCAAGGACGTGCGGCGACTGACCCTCAGCTTCCCCATTCCCTCGCAAGAGGATCTCTACCGGACCAAGCCAGCAAGTTACGTGGCAAATCTCCTCGGACACGAGGGCCCCGGCAGCCTGTTCGATGTTCTGAAACGGGCCGGTTTGGCGGAAAGCCTTTCTGCAGGCCTGGGCATGGACACCGGCAGCAATGCCACACTCGATATCTCCATTGCCCTGACGCCCGAAGGACTCAAACGCAGCCAGGATGTGCTGCCATTGGTGTTCGACTACATCCAGCGAATTCGCGAAAAAGGGATTTCCGAAGCGCGATTCAAGGAGATGCAGCAGCTGTCGCGTATCGACTTCCGCTTTCGGGAACAGGGCGATCCCCTGCACGAAGCCATGCGGCTGGCCAGCCAGCTTCAGGATTATCCGGCCAGGGACATCCTGCAGGCCCCCTATCTGATGGACCGGTACGCCCCGGAGCAGTACCGGGACATCCTTGATCGCCTGACGCCGGCGAACGTGATGGTATTCAAACTTGAACCGGACCCCAAGCTGGACAATCCCAGGAGCACACGCTGGTACGACACCAAGTGGCAAATGTCCGCGATCGATCCTGCAACCATCCTTGCCAGCGGGCCCACTGATCTGGCGTCGCAGCTGAAGCTGCCGGCAGCCAACCCATTTATCCCACAGGATCTGGCCATGGTCCCGGGAAAGACCATGGATCGGCCCGAACACCTCCAAACCAGCCAGGATATGAATGTCTGGTATGCGAGGGATACCCGTTTCGGAACGCCCAAGGCGAATGTGTTTATCAGCCTGCGTACGCCTGCGGCGCGGGCCAGTGCACGCAGTGCGGTGCTGACCAATCTGCTGGTGGACGCCATCAACGACAACCTCAACGCCTGGGCCTATTCCGCGAAGTTGGCGGGGCTCGATTACAGCGTGTATTCGCACCTGCGTGGCATCACGATCCGGGTTGGCGGGTATGACGATAAATTACACACCCTGCTCAATCGCATCCTGATGCAGGTGGCGCATCCCCAGCTAACCCAACAGCGATTCCAGATTGCCCGTCAGAACCTGATCGACAATCTCCTGAACCAGGCCAAGGAGCGCCCGGTCAGACAGACCTCGGACTTCATCCAGACGGCACTCATCGAGGGAACCTGGAGCCGGGAAGCGAAGCTGAAGGCTGCACGGGAAGTCACGCTTCCGGAACTGCAATCGTTCGCGCAGAATTTCCTGGCCCGGGTGGATCCGGTCATGCTGGCGCACGGAAATCTGACGCGGGCGGCGGCACTGAACCTGACCCAGCAGGTTGACGCCATTGTTCTGGCAAAGTCCGAGCACCAGTCGGTACCCCGCAGTCGTATTCGTGAGCTGCCGGAAAAGGAAATCGACGTTTCACTTTCAGTGGATCACCCGGATACCGGTTATACGCTCTACGTCCAGGGCCGGAACACCAGCTTCGAGGAACGGGCTCGCTACCGGTTACTGGGCCAGATTCTGAGCAGCCCCTTTTACGAGGATATCCGTACCAACCGCCAGCTCGGCTACATTGTCTATGCCACGCCTTTCGAGATGCTGGAAACGCCGGCGCTGGGCTTCGTGGTTCAGTCCCCTTCTGCCTCACCGGCGGACATTGACCAGGCGGTATCTGCGTTCTTCCAGCGCTTCTCGGACACACTGGCATCGATGTCCGACAAGCGGCTCCAACAGGAAAAGCAGGCCGTCATCAGCCAGATCCTTGAACAGGACCGCCAGCTTGGTGATATTTCCAGTCGCTACTGGCACGAGATTGATCGGGGCGTGGACACCTTCGACAGCCGGCAAAAACTGGCTCAAGCCATCAGCAATGTAACCCGGGATGGTTTGATGAAGGTCTATCGTGCGGCCCTGCTCCAGCGCGATAAGGCACTGAGAGTTGTCACCGGCGGCGAAGGGCTGGACCGTGATAAGGCGCTGAGCACACTCACCGCCCGGCCACCGGTTCCCGCAAGCTGATCCTGCTCTACTGAATCTGCCTGAGGAACCGCAGCCAGTCCTCAGGCTCATCCACATCCCAACGGGGCTCAAGCAAGGCAAAGCTGAGCCCCTTTTCTTCCAGTCTCTCACAGGTCTGTGCCAGCACCCGGGACGTTCCCCAGTCAATTCCCGACAGCATACCCTCGACCACACGAGACGCCCCGATCAGGACGTATCCACCGTCTTCGGAGGGGCCAAGCACGACATCGTGATTGGCAAGACATTCGACGGCCTTTCGCGCATAGGCCGGATCAACCGATGGGCAATCGCTACCCACCACAAGTGCCCGTGAATGGGCGTGCAGCGACGCGGAAAGGGCCGCCTCCATCCGGTCACCCAGGGTCGCTCCCTGTTGCGTATTCTGAACCAAACCTGCGCCTTCAACCTCCTGCAGAATGGTCGCCGCGTCCGCCAGATCATCTTCGCAGAGACGGTCCCACCAGAACTGAACCGGATAGCCGGTGGCACACAGGTTGTCGAGAACGCTCAACGTGAGCCGGTTATGAGCGTCCAGGGCTCCGTCAGCACCCAGTTCAGGCATCAACCGGGTCTTTACACGACCGGCTTCCGGCCATTTGGCAAACTGCAGGAAAACCGCGTCAGCAGCGCGTTCAGTGTCGGGCATTTCGGACATCCGTTCGGTAGGACAGTGAAAGCGTCTCCGGCGATTCACCACGCCAGTATCGCCAACGCAGACGCCACATCAAAAAAATTGTGCGCCATGGCCCCAGATGCTCCCATCGCCGGCTGTCGGTTACCACCGGTGCCGATACACAAAAAGGCCTTGATCGCCTCGCCAATCGGCTGGAGAACTCGACGTCCTCCATCAGCGGAATCGGCTCAAACCCGCCGAGGTCTTCAAACAGGGCCCGGCGCACGAACAAGGCCTGGTCGCCGGTACAGACTCCGGTGAGACGGGATCGCCGGTTCATGAACCAGCCGATCACACGAAACAGAAAGCGATCGCCACTCAGGCGAACGTCGAAACGTCCCCAGGACCGACCGCTTAGGAAAAACCGGCTCAGCTCGACAAGCGCCGTGGGCGGCAGACGGGTATCGGCGTGCAGGAAGAGCAACACATTGCCCCGCGCCCGGGACGCACCGGCATTCATCTGTGCGGCCCGCCCCTTTTCCGAGACCACAAGCCGGTCACACAGCGGACGAGCCAGTTCGGCGGTGCCGTCCGGGCTGCCGGCATCCACCACCAGAACCTCATGGCCGGCCGACCGGATGTCTTGCAGAGCCGTCAGCGACTCGGTAATGCCTTCGGCCTCATTCCACACCGGAACAATCACGCTTAACGCGAACCCTTCAGACACACCTCGCTCCCGGAAGATCTTTCAACTGAGACAACACCTTGAGCCACAAGCCCTTGACCGCTATCATACCGGCCTTCTCAGAGATTTGCCCCCGTAGCTCATCTGGATAGAGCGTCCCCCTCCTAAGGGGAAGGTAGCAGGTTCGAGTCCTGCCGGGGGTACCAGCTTTCCCCCCCAGGCATGTTCTCTCTGAATCACGCAGGTTAAACTGCGAATCCGTTCGACTATCCGGATCTCAAATGGCCCGCTTCACTGAAATCGGCACCGCAACGATTCCCGGCAAGGGGACACAGCTTCGCCTTTTGCAACGCAATGATGAATTCTCGATCAAGATCGCCGGCACCACCGGAGAGCTTATGAACAGCCGTGTTCATGGTTCCGAGGACGCCCTGGCCACCCTTGCCTGTGAACGTATCGCCGGACAACCCTCTCCCCGAGTCCTGATTGGCGGCCTGGGGATGGGATTTACTCTGGCCGCGGCATTATCAGCCCTGGGTGAAGATGCCCGGGTAACGGTGGCGGAACTGGTTCCCGAAGTGGAGGAATGGAACCGGGGCCCCCTGGGAGCGGCCGCAGGGAACCCGCTGAAGGATCCCCGGGCGAGTGTACATATCGGTGATGTCGCAGAACTGCTCAGAACCAGCGAGGGACAATGGGATGCCATCCTGCTGGATGTGGATAATGGCCCGGAAGGCCTGACCCGCAAGGAGAATAACTGGATTTACTCCCCGGAAGGTATTGCCGCCGCCCAGAAATCTCTGAGCCCCGAGGGCATCCTGGCCTATTGGTCCGCCGGCCCGGAGCAGGCGTTTACCGAGAGGCTTCGCCGCGCCGGGTTTTCCGTGGAGCCGGTGACCGTTCGTGCGCTGCGGCCCGGCAAGGGCGCCCGCCACGTTATCTGGCTGGCATGGTAGCCCCGGCTCTATCTGACCCAATCAGATAACCGGAGCCCCCGATTCACAGGGTTTGTCGACTGGGGGCTTTACCAGGTTTTTCCAGGCATCATAGGTACTCAGGAAGATCTGGCCCGTCAATTCCGCACAGAAATCGGTGCCCTTCAGCCGGTCCATAACCGGCCCCTTCACCTCGGCAAGATGCAAACGAATCCCGGCGTCCCTCAGACGTGCGTTGATCGTCTCGAGGCTTTCGAGCGCCGACGCATCAATGGCGTTTACCGCCTGACAGGCGAGCACCAGATCTTTGACCCTGGGATGCTCGGATACCAGTTCCAATACGGTTTCTTCCAGAAACCTGGCATTGGCAAAGTAAAGGCTTTCGTCCACTCGCAGCACCAGAGTCTCTTCGTCGATCTCAACGTTGTGGCGCCGGATATTCCTGAAATGTTCGGTACCGGGAATGCGTCCGACAACAGCGCTGTGAGGCCGGCTTGTGCGATAGAGATACAACCCGATTGAGAGCCCCACCCCCACGAGGATGCCCGCTTCGACACCCTGAACAAGCGTCAGGATGATGGTCGCGAGCATGGCCGCGGCATCGCCCCTGGAGTAGGCCAGTGTTCGCCGGATCGCGGCAAAGTCAATCAGCGTGGACACCGCAATGATAATCGTGGCGGCCAGGGTCGCCTTGGGCAGAAAGGCAAGGAATCCGGTCAGAGTGAGCGTGGCAAGCGCAATGCCGACGGCAGTCAGCGCGCCCGCGATGGGAGTTTGAGCACCGGCTTCGAAGTTAACCACAGACCGGGAGAAGCCGCCTGAGACCGGTGAGCCCCCGCTGATTCCAGCACCCATGTTTGCCAGCCCCAGAGCGATCAGCTCCGAGTCGGGATCAATTCTCTGGCGCCTTTTGGCTGCCAGGGTCTGGGCCACGGATACGGACTCCACGAAACCCACAAGACTGATCAGTACAGCCGCCGGCACCAGTGTGGCCCAGATCTCCGGATCAAGGGACGGCAGGCTGATGCTTGGAAGCCCTTTTGGAACGTCGCCGACCAGATTTACCCCGGCTGCCCCGAGGTCAAAATGCCATGCGGCCAGCGTCGTCACAATCACTGCAGACACCGGCGCGGCCTTAGCGCTCAGATCTGCCAGACGCGCTGAAAGCCCCAGGCCTGTCAGCCACTTTTTCAGGTAGCGTCGGCAGAGGTACAGATACATCGCAACCCCACCGCCAATCAGGAGGGTTATTGGATTGATCCCGCCCAGCTGCTGCCAGAGCCCGTGAACCATCTCGATCAGATTGTGGCCACCGCCCTTGATCCCGAGGATATGACCAATCTGACTGCCGGCAATCAGTATTCCGGATGCCGTGACAAAGCCGGAAATCACGGGATGGCTCAGAAAGTTGGCCATAAACCCGAGACGCAGGAGGCCCATGGCAACGAGGATCAGGCCGGAAAGCGCTGCCAGCACCAGGGCGGCGCCCACATACTCCGGCGTTCCGGCAGCGGCTATGCCGCCCAGCGCGGAGGCCGTCATCAACGAGGCGACCGCGACCGGTCCGACGGCCAACGTTGCACTGGTTCCGAACACGGCATAAACCACCAGCGGGATCATACTCGCGTACAACCCGACCTCCGGCGGTAATCCCGCGAGCAACGCATAGGCCAATGCCTGCGGCACGAGCATCAGGGTAACAATGACGGCAGCCAGGGTGTCACTGACGAAGGTGTCGCCCCGGTACGTTTTCAGCCAACCCACAATGGGCAGGAATTTGGCAATCCGCTTCATTTCCTATCGAACTCCTTGCGTTACCGGACTCCCCTTAAAAGCGATTGAGCGGGACTCTCAGGTAAACCTGGCCGTTATCCTCTGCGGGCGGCATCTCACCAGCCCTCATATTTACCTGCACCGACGGCAGGATCAGACGAGGCATGTTCAATGTGGCATCGCGCTCGGTTCTGAGCCTGACGAAGTCGCTTTCGCTGATGCCTTCACCCACGTGGATATTGTTCGCCAGCTGCTCAGCCACGGTTGTTTCGTGGAGGAACTCGTCGCGCCCGGCGCCTTTGTAGTCGTGGCACAGGAAAATCCGGGTGTCACCCGGCAGTGCCAGCACTTTCTGGACGGAACGATAAAGGGTATGGGCATCGCCTCCCGGAAAATCACACCGGGCGGTCCCGGAATCCGGAGCAAACAGGGTGTCACCAACAAAGGCGGCATCCCCAATCACGTAGGTCAGGCACGCCGGGGTATGGCCAGGGGTGTGAAGAACGCGACCTTCAAGCGTGCCAATCCGGAAGGTATCACCCTCCTTGAACAGGCGATCGAACTGGCTGCCGTCCCGGGCGAAGTCCGTACCGGCGTTGAAGACCTTGCCGAAAATTTCCTGAACATCCACGATTTTTTCGCCAATACCGGTTTGACCGTTCAGCTGCGCCTGGAGATAAGGGGCGGCCGACAGGTGATCCGCATGCACGTGGGTCTCGAGGATCCATTCAACAGTAAGCCCGTTATTTCTCACATGCCGGACAATGTCGTCGGCGGAACGGACGTCGGTTCGGCCCGCTGCATAATCGAAATCCAGCACTGAATCGATAATGGCGCATGCCGAGCTTTGCGGATCGCGAACCACGTAGCTGAACGTATTGGTCGGTTCATCGAAGAAATGGGTGACCAGCGGCGTCTGCATAGTCCTGCCCTCCCTGTGGGGTATGAATCATTGCCCACAATTTAAACATACTTTATGGAATAACCATAGTTCGTTATGGAATAATGAAACGATAAGCTTGATAGGGCTGGTCAATCGCCGGTTATCCCGGCGACAGATCGTCGCACCACCGGAATAAATCGATATCCGAACGGCTGCGAGCTCTATACTGACAGCTTAAACAGGACTCATCAGGAGGTGACCCATGTTCAAGCCCGCATTGGCATCCGCCGTACTGCTCGCGTTAGCCCCGGTCGGCGCCATCGCGCAGGAAACCACCCCATCCACGGAAGCCCTGGTTGCTGAAGCACGCGCCATGGTCAAGGACTTTGGAGGATCTTTAAAACAGGCTCTGCAGGCAGCCATCAAGGAAGGGGGACTGGAGAACGGGATCGGGGTCTGTAACACCGTGGCCCCTGAGATTGCCGCCTCGAACAGCAAGGGCGCCTGGACCATAAGCCGCACCAGTCTCAAGGTCCGCAACCCAGGAAACACACCAACTGAATGGCAGCGGCTGCAATTGCAGGCCATGGACCGACAGCCGGTCAAAAACGGCAAGCCGGTCGAAACCTGGCAGGTATCGGATGCCACCGGACAACCGGCCTTTCGGTATATGAGCGCTATTCCCACACAGAAGCTGTGCCTTGGGTGCCATGGCAAGTCCATTGAGCCTGGCGTGAAGGCAAAATTGGCAGAGCTCTATCCGAACGACAAGGCGACCGGTTTCTCCGAAGGGGAACTCAGGGGCGCGTTCGTCGTCACCTATCAACCGGAGCAATAATTGTCCGGAGGCGGCAACCAGCCAACGGTCGCGTGGCTATTGTTCGCGGCACCGCTCGAGAAACGAATCCAGATCCCGGATTTCTTCCAGACACAGGCTATGGTCCATACCATAGGAATGAAATTCGGGCTCGAATCCCTGCTTCTCCAGTTGCGCTTTTGCCGCCTCGCCAAGGGATTCCGGAACGATCGGATCAAAACGACCATGGCCGATGAATACCGGCAGTCCCCGGTTGGGCTCGGATAGTTCGATGGTCGCTGCGGTGGCGTAGTAGGTCGACAGCGCGAAGAGTCCACCAAGCCGTTCGGGATAGCTCAGCGCCAGCTCGTAGGCGACCGCCCCACCCTGGGAAAACCCGCCGATAATAATATTCTCGCTGGCGACGCCACGATCCCGCTCCTGCTCGATCAGCCTGGCGACTGCCCTGGCGGAAGCCTTGAGCTGGGGTTCGTCGACCTTGCGATCAATGTCCATGGCGAGGATGTCGTACCAGGCCGGCATCACCATGCCACCGTTCACCGTGACCGGCATATCCGGCGCGTGGGGAAAGATAAACCGGACCGGCCGGCCTTTACCAAAGGCCAACTCGGGAACCACAGGCTCGAAATCGTGGCCGCTGGCACCCAGCCCGTGAAGCCAGATTACCGTTATCTCCGGATTATCACCGGTATCGATCTGCAGCGTATCCAGGGCTGTCATCGTCATTTCCTACCCTCTATGATGAGTCAGCCCGGAACCTTACCATTGTTGGTATGATAACCCGATACCCATGACCCACTCCGTTCGAGAAAAGGTATGTCCCTGAAGTACAGAATCATTCCTGTCACGCCTTTCCAGCAGAACTGTTCCCTCATCTGGTGCGACGCCACTGGCAAAGCCGCGGTGGTGGATCCCGGCGGTGACCTGGATCGAATCCGGTCCGCCATTTCAGAGGAAGGGGTAACCGTCGAGAAGATCCTTCTGACCCATGCGCACATTGATCATGCCGGCGGCACTGCCGAGCTGGCCAAAGCGCTGTCACTGCCGATCGAGGGACCGCATCACGACGATAATTTCTGGATCCAGGGACTGCCACAGCAGGCACAGATGTTCGGCTTTCCCGCGCCGGAGGTGTTCACACCCGATCACTGGCTGGAGGACGGCGACACGGTGACTGTCGGTGGAGAAACACTGGAAGTCCTGCACTGCCCCGGCCACACGCCGGGCCATGTGGTGTTTTTCAATCGGGCATCCGGCCTGGCACTGGTTGGCGACGTTCTGTTCCAGGGATCAATCGGTCGAACGGATTTTCCGAAGGGGGACTACAACACACTGGTGCGGTCCATCCGGGAAAAGCTGTTCCCGCTTGGCGATACGGTTGCCTTCATTCCGGGGCACGGCCCCATGTCGACGTTCGGTCAGGAACGCCAAAGTAATCCTTTTGTTTCGGACCACCGGGGCTGATCCCTCAACCCCGGTGCCAACCACTGCTATCGGGACTGGTTGAGACGAAACTGTTCGATGGTGCGACGCAAGTTTTCCGCCATGGCCAGAAGATCGCCGGCAATCCGCGCCGTTTCCTGGGCATCGCCCGAGGTTTGCTCGCTGGACCGGCTGATCTCGATCACGTTCTGATTGATGGATTCGGACACCTGGCTCTGCTCGTTTGCCGCGCTCTCCATCTCCTCGTTCAGCCCGGTAATTTCCCGAACCGCTGATGCAATCCCCTGAAGCTCCGTCTCCACCCTCAGGATAGCGTCCACCTGTTGGCCGGCCAGTTCCGAGGCATGGCGCATGGTGCCCACACAATCGACCACTTCGGCTTTCAGGCCTTCGATGGTGTTGCGGATATCACCGGTGGAATCCTGGGTCCTTGCAGCCAGGGCGCGCACCTCGTCGGCGACGACGGCAAAGCCACGGCCCTGCTCTCCTGCCCGGGCCGCCTCTATGGCGGCATTCAGGGCCAGAAGATTGGTCTGATCGGCAATGTCAGAGATCACCTTGAGCATATCGGTCATCTGGCTGGTGCGCTGATCCAGCAATTCGATCCGGCGTGCCCCGTCCTGAACCTCAGTGTTCAGCGCCTCGATGCCTTCGACGGCATTTCTGGCCAGGGTCTCCCCTGTACCGGCTGACTCGACCGTGGCCAGCGATTTCTGGGTCGTGTGAATCGCGTTTTCCCGGACCTGAACGGCCGAGGCCGCCATTTCCGTCGTCGCACTTGCAACCTGATCAGTATTGTCCCGTTGCGCCAGGACTTCCTTTTCCGTGGTTTCCGCCTTGAGCGAAATGCTCTTGGCTGCCTGCTCCACCCGTTCGGCGTTATCCAGAACGGTATTCATGCTTTCCCGAATTTTGGCCATCATCCGGTTGAAAGCCCGGGAGACAGAACCGATTTCATCGTTTCGATGCACATCCAGCTCAATGGTCAGATCGGAGTTGCGTGAGATCTCGTCCATCCGGTCATGGAGCCGGCGCAGGCGGGCAAACACCAGTCGTCCAAGAACCAGTGCGGTCAGCAGAAACACGGTGACGAAAATCACCACCTGAATTCCGCCGCTGGCCAGCAACTGCTGATGGAGGCGGGCGTCACTGTCGGCCATGGAGTAATCCACCCGGATAGCGCCCAGTACCTGGCCCTCTTTGGCCTGATGACACCCCAGACAGTTCACCCCCTGATAGTCTTCCCGCGCAATGACCGGCTCGATCAGGGTATAGACGCGCCCATCCTCGCCTTCCGTGTAGGTCTGGATACGCTCACCCGAGAGCGCTCGCTCATCCATCGCTCCGCGCTGCTCCTCTTCGGCCAGCCCATTCCCGAACACCTGCTTGACGTGGTCGCCGCGAATCACCCGCACGTCCAGAACGTCCTCGGGCGCTGCAAATTTCTGGCGGAGCATCTCCCGGTTGGCCATGGTACCGGTCAGCATCATGGTATTGAGGCCGTCGAAATAGGACTTGGCAAGCCCGTCGACATAGCGGTGGGTGTATTCCTCAAGGTGATCGCTTTGAGCCCTGGCGTTGTAGAGGACCGTCAGAACCAGAACGAGAGAAAAGGCTGCGGCCAGCGCCGCCAGTAGCAGGAAACGGATGGAATATTGTTTTTTCATGGCAACTCGACTGCTGGATGCCGGCTTCGGCAATGTGAACGTTGACTCATGTCTTCTTTGACGACAATTCGGCACAGAACTGTATAGATAAACGTCAAACTTTCCCTGATCCAGATCAGATCACAGGCCAACCTCATAAAATGGCCCGGATTCTGCATTAAGTCACTTCAGTGATTATTTTTCGGCGCCGAGACACGCCGCCGGCGGAGGAAATCCATGTCCCTTTTAGCGTCACTGATTCAGGCCAGCTCACAGTTCCAACAGGCAATGGAGAACCGTCGTGCCTCCGCGGAAACACGGGAGCAATCCGCCAGCAAAGCCCAGCCTTCAGCGCCAGCCACCCCTGAGCCCGCCGGATCACCCGGGGACGACCGATTTACCCCCTCGGACAGTCTGGCTAATCCATCGGACAGGAAAACCCGGCAATTGCCGCTGACCAACTACAAGCAAACGGTCGGGCAGGATGTTGCCTTTGTGCGGGAGACCCTGCGGCACAAACTTGCCGAGTACAACCTGCACCCGGCAACCACGGTGAATGTCAGCAGAAAGGATGATGGTGAGCTGAGAGTCGACGGGAAAATGTCGGATACCGTCCGACAGCAGGTTGAGAAGGATCTGAACAACAATACCGCGTTCAAAGAGGCTTTCAGCCGGCTGAGCAGCACAGAGCCAACACTTCGATTCATGGACAACGCGGTCAAACTGAACCAGGCCTACGGCGTCAACAATTCGCTTCTGGACAACCTGGTCAGTGAAAACCAGCAGTTCAACGGCCTTCACGATGTCATTCACCGCTATGACACCTTGAGGAAGACCGCCGGCGCGCAGCAGATTGAAGCCGCCGGCAATGGTCAAAGGTACGCCTTCAGCCTGAACGCCCGCGCCTGACCGGAGACGCTATACCCGAAACGGTGCCGGATCGCCTTTGCCTTCCCGGACAACCTCAGGCGCTTCGCCGGTGAAATCAACCACCGTCGTGGCTTCAAGGCCGCAGAAACCACCATCAATGATCAGATCCAGCTCGTGCTCCAGGGTCTCCCGGATATCATAAGGGTCCGTCATGGGCTCGGTGTCTCCCGGCAGGATCAGCGTGCTGCTCATGATCGGTTCGCCCAATTCACCCAGCAACGCCTGGACAATCGCATTGTCGGGAACCCGGACACCGATAGAACGGCGCTTCGGGTGCAACAACCGGCGCGGGACTTCACTGGTGGCGTCGAGAATGAAAGTGTAAGGCCCGGGCGTAAAATTCTTCAGCAGCCGGTATTGGGTGTTGTCCACCTTCGCGTACACACCGATGTCGGACAGATCCCGGCAAACCAGGGTGAAATTGTGTTTGTCGTCCAGCTTGCGAATGCGCTTGATCCGATCCGCAGCCTGCTTGTCACCAAGGTGACAACCAATGGCGTACGCCGAATCTGTCGGATACACGACGACCCCGCCCTTACGCAGAATCTCCACCGCCTGGTTGATCAATCGCTTCTGGGGCGTCTCTGGATGAATCTGGAAAAACTGGCTCATGAATGCTCTCCCTGACCGGTTTTCATTGCCATTGCCGGATCCCCTTTCGATCCGCCCATGCAGTTCGGAGAAGCCGGAGACGCCTGACCGGCCGCTTCCCACTCCTCAGGCGTATAGAGATGCAACGCCAGAGCGTGGACAGGACCCGCCAACTCCTCCGCCAGCACCTTGTAAATCGCCTGATGGCGCTTGACCTTCATCTGCCCTTCAAACTCGGGAGAAACCAGAGTCACCTTGAAATGCGTCTCCGAATTCGCCGGCACGCTGTGCATGTGACTCTCGTTCTCCACCCAGAGGAAAGGGCCATCAAACGCCGCCTTCAGTTTGGATTCGATGGTGTTCTGTACTTGCATTCGGCAAAACTCCTTTGGAAAATTTTGTGGGTGCCCAACAGCGCACAGCACAGGCCTCCAAGTTTACTACACCAGGCAAGGCCCTTGACACCAAACCACCAAAGGGCCACATTCCAACGCCAATCCTGTAACACCCGACACCATGCAACTCTATATTGCCGAGAAGCCCAGTCTGGCCCGCGCCATCGCCGCCGCATTGCCCGGTCCCCACCAGAAAGGTCAGGGCTGGATCCGTTGCGGCAAAGGCGAGGACGCCGCCACCGTCAGCTGGTGCATCGGCCACTTGCTGGAGCCAGCAGAACCCGCCCACTACAACCCGACCTGGAAAAAATGGCGGGGAGAAGACCTGCCCCTGATTCCCGACCGCTGGCAAGTGGTTCCCAAGGACGGTGTCCGCCAGCAACTCAGCGTTCTTGAGTCACTGATCCGGCAGGCAAAGACCATTGTCCACGCCGGGGATCCGGATCGCGAGGGCCAGCTGCTGGTGGACGAGGTACTTCGCTATACGGGCACCAAGGCACCGGTGTTCCGAATCCTGATCAACGATCTCACACCATCGGCCGTTGAGAAGGCCATCCGTGCCCCCCGGGACAACCGGGAATATCGGCGTCTGTCACATTCGGCACTGGCACGACAGCGGGCCGACTGGCTTTACGGGATCAATCTGACCCGCTTTTACACACTGAGTTATCAGCAGCAGGGCGAGCAGGGTGTGTATTCCGTGGGCCGGGTGCAGACACCCGTGCTCGGACTGGTGGTGGAACGGGACACGACGATCGAAAACTTCGAGCCCCGCCCCTACTACCGGATTGACGCCCAGTTCCAGGCCCGGGAGCCGGAGGCCGACCCACAGCCCTTTACCGCCCGGTGGCTCCCGGACGAGTCGTTCGCCGATAGCCTGGACGAAGACAATCGGCTTCTGGATCGCTCCGTTGCCGAGCGCATCGCCCAGAGCGTCGAGGATCGCCCCGGAACCATCGTCGAGTCGCAGTTCCGGGACCGGCCGGAAGCACCGCCTTTGCCTCTGTCCCTCTCGGCCCTGCAGATCGAGGCCGGGCGCCTGTTCCGGATGGGCGCCAAGGAAGTACTGGATACCGCGCAGAATCTCTACGAACGACACCAGCTGATCACCTACCCTCGTTCCGACTGCCGGTACCTGCCGGAGGAGCATTATGGTCAGCGCCAACAGGTGATCAATGCCATCGGGCGCGTTTGCCCGGACCTCGCCGAGGCGACCGGCCAGACAGACACCAACCGGAAAAGCCGGGCATGGGATGATTCCCGGGTGGATGCGCACCACGCCATCATCCCGACCACCCGGCCAACATCGAATGGCAGATTGTCGCAAGCCGAGGCAAGAATCTACGAACTGGTCAGCCGATATTACCTGATGCAGTTCTCGGCCGATGCGATCCATCGGGAGGGGAAGCTGACCGCCCGGGTTGCCGATCACCGGTTCCGGGCAACGGAAACCGCAATCCTCGAACCAGGCTGGAAAACACTGGAACCCAAGCGTCGGGAAGGCCCGTCCGACGCCGCCAAAGCCCCCTTACCCAGGCTGGACAACAACGAACCTGTCCATTGTCAGCAGGCGACCGTCACCGAAAAAAAGACCCAGCCTCCCCAGTACTTTACGGACGCGACCCTGCTGTCGGCGATGACCAACATTGCCCGGTTTGTCAGTGACCGGGAGCTACGAAAAACCCTTCGGGAAACCGACGGCCTGGGCACAGAAGCCACCCGCGCAGCCATCCTCGAGACATTATTCAAGCGGAATTACCTGTTCAGGGAAGGCCGGCACATCCGGGCGACAACCAAAGGGCGGCGCCTGATTGAAGCACTGCCCGAATCCATTACAACGCCAGACCGAACCGCCGTATGGGAGGCCACCCTCGAGAGCATACGCCAGGGTGAGGGTGATCCCCGCGCTTTCCTTGAAACGCTGAAGCGGGAAATTCGCGCTTTTATCAACGCCCCCCTGGGATCACCATCGGACCAGACGACTCCCGATCAGGCCCAGACCGGGCCCCATTGTCCGAAATGCCGGGCACCGATGGTTGAACGGGAGGGTAAATTCGGTCGATTCCATGCCTGCACGCGATACCCGGACTGCCGCGGAACACGCCCCATTGAGGAGGCCACACCAGCCGACGGAACCAGCCAGAAACCCGTGCCCTGCCCCCATTGTTTTTCACCACTGGTCCGCCGGAAAGGCAAAAAAGGCTGGTTCTGGGGGTGCAGTAATTTCCCGGGCTGCCGACAAACAGTAGATGACCTCGACGGGCAGCCGGCCATCAATTTACGCAAATCTACATAACGATACTGATTCGCCCGTTACATTTTGGGATAATCCCCTGAAAATGCAGGGTCTGCCCCTGAATCCCGGGTGTCCAGATACAGACCGGGCAGAAATATCTCCGGAGGAACCAAGATGCGCATTGCTCTGCTTGAAGACGAACACGAACAGGCGCAAAACATCCAGACAATCCTGTCCGATAACGGACACCACTGTGACAGCTTTCCTTCCGGTCAGGCGTTTCTGAGCGCTGTGCTCCATCGTAGCTACGACTTGCTGATCCTGGACTGGCAAATCCCGGACATGACGGGAATTGATGTGCTGGAAGGTGTACGGGCTCAGTTGAACTGGCCGATTCCCGTAGTCTTCCTGACCCAGAGGGACAGTGAAACCGACATCGTCAGGGCCCTGGACGCCGGTGCCGACGACTACCTCTCGAAACCGGCCCGGCCTGCAGAACTGATTGCCCGTATCCACGCACTGGCTCGTCGAAGCAACCCGGACAGCGACAAAGAAGTTCTCCACTACGGTCCGTTCGAGATCAATACCCAGCAGCGCAGCATTACGTTGCATGGTGAGCCGCTGACACTGACCGACAAGGATTTCGATCTCACCCTGTTCCTGTTCCAGAACCAGGGCCGGCTGCTGACTCGGGAAATGCTGCTTGAGCGGGTGTGGGGACTGGCCCGGGACATCAATACCCGTACTGTCGATACGCACATGAGCCGACTTCGGCGCCGGCTCGGGCTGAACCCTGAGAACGGCTTCCGGATCAAAACCATTTATCAGCGAGGCTATCGGCTTGAGGCCATGAAGACAGCCGACGACATGCTGGATACCACTCCCTGTGCGGCGAATGAGTAAACGTCTACTCCCACTGACAACCGTTTTCATTGCGCTGGCGTTCCTGTCCCTTGCGATGCCGGCACATGCCGAACTGTCGTTGACACAGGGGTCGGCCAGCAGCCCTGCGACTGCCACCTCCGGCAGTGTTCCGGAGTGGACATACACCCTTAAATCCGGCGAAACCTTTTCTGACGTTGCCTCGGAACTGCTGGCAACGGGACACAGCGTCGCCCAGCTGAGACAGTACAACCAGCTGTCACAAAACGCCGTCGTCGATACCGGTGACCGTTTCCGCATTCCCCTCAACTGGCTTCGCAGGCAGCCAGAACCGGCCAGGGTTCGGTCGGTCAGCGGCACGGTGCAACTGATCTCCGGCCGGGATGGTCAAAAGCGTCCATTGACGGCCAACAGCCTCGTAAGAGTCGGGGATGAGATCGTTTCCGCTCAGGGAACGGCCACCGTCGAACTTGCTGACGGCTCCGAAGTGCGCCTGTCTCCGGATTCGCGTCTCATGTTCAATCGTCTGACCCAGTATGGAAAGTCGGGTATGGTCGATACGCGCCTGCGCCTGAACAAGGGTGAAGTCCACACCCGCGTCAAGCCAGTCATGGAAGGCGGTGCCCGTTTTGAAATCGAGACGCCGTCGGCAGTTGCGGCCGTCCGCGGAACTGCATTTACCGTCCAGACCTCGCCTGCGGGCACAGAGCTGCAGGTGACTAAGGGCATTGTGGATTTTGGCCCGCGAGGCAAAACCCAGCGGGTTCCCGCCGGTTATGGTGCCAGCCTTTCCACCAATTCAGCAGGCGGCCTGCGCATTCGTCGCTTGCCCCCCGCGCCAGCGGTGGACCCGATTCCGGAGAGCGTCACAAGCCTGCCGGTCGCGTTGCGCTGGTCTGAGGATGGCGCCCCGGCCCATCGAGTGGATATTTTCGAGAAGGACAGCGGCCGATGGATCAAAAGCCGGAAGGTGACTGGTTCCAACTTCGACATCTCCCTTCTGGACAACGGGCAGTACGAGGTTCAGCTCGCCGCCCTGGATAACCGGGGAATGGCCGGCATGCCTGCTTCTCTCCCGCTGAATGTCAACCTGCAGGCGCAGCCCGCAACATTGGTTTCTCCGGCCCCGGGCGCAACCGCTAATGACGATATGCCCGAGTTTCAGTGGAAGCTCAATGGCAGCAACGAGGTTGCCAGGGTCGAGATTGCCGGGGACGACAGCTTCAGTGACCTTATAACAACCAGCGAGTGGGCACCGGAAAACCAGGCGCTGCCCTCCCGGCCGCTGTCACCCGGTGAATATTATTGGCGGGTCGTTACCGAAGCTGGCGGCACGTCCGTCACCGAATCGGAAGCCCGAAAGCTGGTGGTAAACGGCAGCCTGCCGCCCACCCGGATCATCAGCGTGAACTACCTCAACAGCCAGGTCCGCATCTTCTGGGAAAAGGTGAATACTGCCAGCGAGTACCGACTGCAGCTGTCCGAAGGGCCGCAGTTCCACAACATCATCAAGGAAGCAACCCTGGCTGATACTACCGCAGCCTTGCGTCTGATTCCCGGAAGACGGTATTTTGTGCGGCTGAAAGCGCTCTCGAATGGGCCCCTGACCAGCCGCTGGGGACCAGGGAGGGAACTGTACCTGGAATAATCTCTTCAGCAGACACATGACAAAGCGGGGCTCATGAACCGGGATTTGCCAATCATAAGAACGACTCCCTGGAGCCTGGGCCTGATACTCCTTGTCATACTTGCGGCTTTGCAGGCTTCGGCCCTGCCGCAACGGCTCGACTACTGGCTCTACGATACCGCCATCACCTCCCACCCGGCGCCTACTTCCCCGAACGTGGTAGTCGTTGCGATTGATGACCGGAGTCTGGGGCAGCTCGGACGGTGGCCCTGGCCCCGGTCACGCCACGCCGAGCTGATCCGAAAACTGGAAGCCGCGGGTGCGAAAACCATCGTTTTTGACGTGTTGTTTCCGGAGCCATCTACCGATGACGCCGACCTGGCGCGTGCGATGACAACCCACGGCAACGTGGTGCTCCCGGTTTATCTGTCACCACCAACCTCGCAGTACTTGCTGAACGAACAACTCCCGGCCCCCATGCTGGCAGCGGCCGCGTACAACCTCGGTCATGCCCATGTCGAACTGGACAGCGATGGCGTCGCCCGGGGACTCTACCTTTACAACGGCCTTGAACGAACCCTCTGGCCAAGTCTGGCCCTCGCAGCGACAGGCGCGGAGCCAATGCGCCAGGATGATATCGATGTCCCCTCATTCGTGAATGTTCGCAATGAATACCGCGCCGTGCCCATGACCGGCGGTGCGGGGACCCTTCCGACCTACTCCTACGCGCAAGTGCTCCGGCAGCCGCCTTCACCGGAGTTATTCAGGAACAAGGTGGTTTTCGTGGGCGCCACGGCGGCGGGCTTCGGCGATGTTCTGCCGACTCCCTTTTCTGGACTGAGCCGCCCCATGTCCGGTGTCGAGTTCCACGCCAATGCCTATTCAGCTCAGTCCCAGGGGCTGCTCATTCGCACGGCACCCGAGTGGATGGAATACGCACTGTGCCTGCTGACGCTCGCCATGCTTTGCGTGCTCCTGCCCCGCATGCGGCCTACCCGAACCCTTTTTGCATGCCTCGCCACAATGCTTGGGCTCGGCCTGGTATTCCTGGCAGCCCTGTTCGGAGCGAGAGTCTGGATTCCCGTGGCCAACGCTCTGCTGATACCACTGTTCGCATTTCCAGCCTCCAGCGGTCTGCGCCTGGCCATGACCAATCGCTTTCTGAACCGCCAGCTGGATGATCTGGCCCGCAGCCCCCAGGTCTCGCTACCCGAGCCTGGCCGTCGCCATCCGGCCCAACTACTCGACCAGCTGAAAGCCCTGCTCCAGCCGGAAGGTTGGCTGCTGACCACCGGGAAGGACATCCTGTCCTGCAAAGGTCTCGGCACTGGAGACATTCCCGAGCGCCTGACACCCGGACAATGGACACACCTGGACGGAAGGAGCTGGATTTGTCTGCAACGGGGCCCGCAAAGCTATATCCTTGGCCTCACGCTTCCGAACGATCTGGGCCGGGAGGTCATTCAGCGCTATCTGCAACGCCTGGATCTCGATGCCGAAGCGCCCTCTCGCCATTACCATCCGTCCCGGGAAAACATCTCGGCGCGCATCGAACGATTGCGCTCTGCCACCGAGCGGCTGGAGCGGATGCAGCAATTTATCCGCCGCAGTTTCGAACGAATGCCTGACGGGGTCATCGTGACCGACGAACTGGGCGTTATACGGTTCGCCAACGGCCATATCGAGGAGTGGTTCAGAGAACCCATGCCCAGCCTGAACGGGCTTCCTCTGGCCAACCTTCTGGAGGGCCATGACCCCCGCGAGACACCGCCCTGGCACGAGACGGTCTCAGATACCCTCACCCTGCAACAGAGTCGTACGGTAGACCTGCGCATTCATAACAAGGATTTTCTGATCCATTTCGCACCCTTCGCGTTACCCGAGGTGAAGCAGAACGGCATAATCGCCAATATCTCCGACATATCCGAGCTCAGGGAGCAACAACGCCAGCATCGCGAGGCGATTGACTTCATCTCCCACGATGTCCGTTCGCCCCTGGTGTCACAGCTTGCCCTGATTGAGCAACTGAAGCGCGACCCGGCCCACATAGAGCCCTCGCAGCTTGAACAGCTGGGCAAGCTGGCACGACGGAGCTATCACCTCGCCGAGGAATTCGTTCAGCTGGCACGGGCGGAACAGCTCACAGAAACCCGCTTTTACGAATGCGAGTTCCTGGCCATTGTCGAGAATGCCCGGGACAGTGTGAGCGAACAGGCTTCCGAAAAGGGAATCCGGCTTCAGCTACAGGGCACCGAGGATCTATGGCTGAAGGGCAATGCAGAACTGCTGGAACGGGCGGTTATCAATATTCTGACCAACGCCGTTCAGTACAGTCCGGAAGCCTCCACCGTCATTATCCAGGTATTCCGGGCCGGGCACCTTGCCTGCCTGACCATTACGGATGAGGGCAGCGGTATTGATCCCCACGAACTGCCGCATCTGTTCGATCGTTACCGACGTCAGAAAAGCAGCGAGTTGAGTGGCGTACACGGCACCGGCCTCGGACTTTCTTTCGTCAAGACCGTTGTGGAGAAACATCGGGGAGAGATAACGGTGACTTCGACCGCGGGCGAGGGAACTTCCTTTACCATGAAGCTGCCAATTGCCAACCCGCTGACCTGACCGATGACGGTTTCAGATCAGCAGGCGCAATCGCTCAGGAGGCAATGCTCTTGCTCACAACCTCTGAGGGCTCGCTCATCAGGCCGTTGATGTCCTGAACCTGGATCGTGAAGTACCAGGTACCGCTGCTCAGACCATCCACCGTGTAGGACATTGCAGCATCCTCGGCGGCATTATCCACCACCGCTTCCCTATCGAGATTACCGGCGTCCTGACCGTAGCGGATGACGTATTTGTCCAGCTCGCCCATGGCAATGCCCTCGCCATTGACGCGGGTAGAGGGCGCACTCCAGCTCAATACAGCCTTTTTGGCATCGGTTGCCGAAGCCACGCCACTACCCTGTGCTGCCGTAGACTGGGCTGAATCAGACGATGATCCCCCACCGCCACAGCCAGCAAGCAACATGCCGAAGACAATCGCAACACCCCAAGCCTTTGACACTTTAATGACGCTATTCATAAGACTTCCACACCAATTTCTCGTCGATTTTGTGAAATTCTATAAAACGACGGCGATTATCGATGTGAAAGACGTCATCAAGCCAATTACGAAATTGTCAATTTTTCGACAGGTTCTGGTAATTACTTAGGGGAAGATACTGACGCGTGGGCAATTTTTGCCCGAAACAGATTTGAACGCTGACTATGCGAATGAGACCAAAGAATAAGAGTTCAGAACGAGGGCTGCGGACAGCACCAACCACCTATGAGCTCTTCCGGCGGATCGCCAACCTATGCCTTACCTCTCCGGTTAAGTATCAGATAGCACCCAAACCCGATCACCACTCCCCAGAACGCCGAGGACAATCCGAAAAGCGACAATCCGGACGCAGTCACGATAAAGGTAATGAGCGATGCTTCCCGGTGGCTTGGGTCCTCGAGAGCGGCGAAAAGGTTGTTCGCAATAGCTCCCAGCAATGCCAGCCCGGCGAGTAACACGACAAACGCTGCGGGCAATGAGGCGAACAAACCAACGATGGCGCCAGCAAACAGCCCGCCGACCAGGTAAAACACCCCATTGAAAACGCCCGCGATGTAGCGGCGGCGGGGATCTTCATGAGCGTCCTCTCCCGTGCACATTGCCGCAGTGATGGCGGCAACAACGGTCGTGATACCTCCAAAAAATGCCATGGGCAGCGACATCAGACTGGTGATTCCGATCACCGGCTTGGCCCTGACCTGGTACCCGGCCCCTCGGAGAATCGCCATTCCTGGCAGGAACTGACCCGTCAGGCTCACCAAAACCAGGGGAATTGCCAGGCTCAACGTCGACGCCAGGTTCCATTCCGGCTCGATGAACCGGGGAACCGTCAGATGCCAGTGAACGCCATCAAGGGATGCGTCCTGTAGGACAACCGCCAGCCCCACGCCGACGGTCAACAACAGGATCAACGTGTATTTCGGCGCCAGTCGCCGGAAAACAACGTAAGCCACCAGCATGCCTGCGGCCAGTGCTGGCGACGTCTCCAGGCTGGCGAAGGCGTCCACACCGAACTGAAAGAGAATTCCCGCCATCATGCCCGCCGCAACGCCTTTTGGAATGGCTCGCACGAGGACATCAAAGGTACCGGAGATACCGATCAGAAAGATAATGACCGCGGCGGTGATATAGGCGCCCACGGCCTCATGCAACGAAAGATCCGGGAAAAGCGCCACGAGAAGCGCGGTACCGGGCGCCGACCAGGCAGTCACGATCGGTGCCCGCAGCCAGATGGAAAGTACGATGCCGGAGACCGCAGCACCAAGTGAGATGGCCCACACCCACGAGGCCATCATGTCCTGCGACACGCCGGCTTTGGCGGCCGCCTGGAAAAAAATCGCCAACGGACCCGAGTAGGACACCAGGACCGCCAGGAAACCGGCAACCACCGCCGTCAGTGAAAAATCGTTCAACATGCGTCTCATCGATGATTCCTTCTTGTTGCAGTTAATGAGGAGAACGCTAAAAAAAGGCCCCGCGCACTTACGTACCGGGGCCAAGAGGGGTAGACAACTTACCCACTGGACACATCAACGCTTAATACAAACTGTCGGGCAATGGCCCGCTTAACCAAGATCACCCCCTGCCACGGGCAGTATCGTTCCGGTCATATAACTCGCCGCATCCGAGGCAAGGAACAGGATGGGCTCCGCCTGCTCATCCAGGGTGCCGTAGCGTCCCATGAAAGTACTGGTGTTGGTCTGATCGACCAGGGTCTGGTACCAGGCCTTTTCCTGCTCGCCCTGCTCTTCGGTGTTGCGCGGAGTCAGTCGGGGCGGCGCTTCGGTACCGCCCGGTGCGGTCGCGTTCACCCGGATGCCGTGTTCGGCGTATTCAAAGGCCAGGTTCACAGTCATGGCATTGACCCCACCCTTGGCGGCACCATAGGGCACCCGCATCAAACCCCGGGTCGCGACCGAAGACACGTTGACAATGGCTCCGCCCTTCTGTTCCACCATGTAAGGAAGAACCGCTCGACAGCACCACAGGGTCGGGAACAAGGACCGCTGGATTTCCTTCTGGATCTGTTCGGGCTGATAGTGCTCGAAGGGCTGGGCCCAGATGGTGCCACCAACGTTGTTGATCAGGATGTCGATGCGGCCATACTGCTCGTGGGCTTTCGCCATCACCGATTCTGCGCCTTGCCAGGTTTCCAGGTTGGCCTGCACGGCCAGGGCCTCGGCGCCCCGGTCGCGCAACCCGGCGGCAACGCCGTGCACATAGTCCGCTATATCTACCAGGAGCAGGCGGGCACCCTCGGTAGCGGCCAGTTCAGCCACCCTTTGACCGATCCCCTGGGCCGCACCGGTGACCACCATCACCTTGTTGGTGAAACGCGGGTTCATGCCACCTTCTCCTCAACGGCAGACACGCTGGGGTTGAATTTTTCATAGTGGAACGAATTCGGCTCGATGCCCTGCTCACGGAAATAGCCCAGCACGGCGTCCACCATTGGAGGCGGACCACACAGATAGACATCCACGTCGCCCCCGTTAATGGGCGCATCGTCCATATGGTTGGTTACATAACCCTTGAGCGGGTGGTTGCTTTCGTCACTGGCGACGACGGTCTTGAAGGTGAAGTTCTCGATCTCTGCCTCAAACTGCTCCAGGGCGTCGACACACACCAGATCCTCATCGCTGGTCACGCCATAGATCAGGTGGGTCGGCTGGTCACAGCCCTTCTCCCTCAGGCTTTCCAGCATGGCCAGGAACGGCGCCAGGCCAGTGCCACCAGCCAGCATCAGCACCGGACGCTGGACCGGACGAAGATAGAACACCCCCATGGGACCGGTGATGGTGACCTGGTCGCCGGTCTTGGCCTTACCCACAAGCCAGGAACTCATCAGCCCGCCCGGCACGTTACGTATGAGGAAGCTCAGTTCCCGGCTGCCCGGGCGTGAACTGAATGAGTAGGCGCGGGTTTCCTCGGTGCCCGGCACCTGGATGTTGACGTACTGGCCCGGGAGGAAACCAATATCGGTATCCGCCGTAATCCTGAGCTCGATCGCCGTGGAGGAAATCAGGTTGACCTCCGCAACGGTGCCGGAGACCGCTTGGTTGCCGCCCTTGCTGCACAGGGATGCGGCTGCCGGTATCTCGACCACGCAATCACTGGAGGGCACCATCTGACAGGTCAGGACCATGCCCTGACCGGCTTCCTCGTCGGACAACGCTTCGTCAATGTACTCGTCCCCAAGGTCGAAATCGCCCTGATGACAGGCGCCCTTGCAGGTTCCGCAAACGCCATCGGAGCAGTCCATCGGCAGATTGATCTGCGCCCGGTAGGCGGCGTCGAGTACGGTCTCTCCCTCATTGCAGGTGATCATACGGGTGACGCCGTCTTCAAAATTCAACGCGATGTTGTAACTCATGATGATGCCCTCCTCATCAATCACAGGTGGTAAATATCAATCACCTGATTGATGTAATCGTTTTTCAGAACCACCTTCTTCTCGGTGATCAGTGGCTGCTCGCCACTGCAGTCCAGGGTGTAAAAGGACACACCGAAGAAAGACTGGGTTTTGTGATAGCGGTGGCTGTTGGTCTGCCAGTTGAAACGCAGCTTCACGGTGTCACCGTCCCGCTCAAGAATTTCAAGGTTGCTGGTCAGGTGCACCGTACGCGGCTCGGGTATGGAACTGGCGCCAGAACGCTCGGTCTTGAGCCGGTAAACACGATCTTCCAGCCCGTTACGGTTCGCGTAATAGATCAGGGAGATCTCGCTTTGCGGGTCTTCCGTCAGCTGGTCATCGTCGTCCCATGCGGGCATCCAGTAGGTCACCTCTTCGTGGTAGCACTTCAGCCATTCATCCCATTCCCGGTCGTCCAGTAACCGGGCTTCGCGAAACACAAAAGCCTGAATCTGTTCGAAAGAGATGCTCATGCGGAAACCTCCTCTGACAGCGAAATGAAACGCGCACGCTCGGTGTCGATCGCCTTGCTCATCTCTTCCACCCAGTGCTGGTGATGGGTCACGTACAGGCCCTCGTCTTCCGGCCTGGCACCGCTCAGGATCGGCTTCAGACTGATGCGTTCGGCCCACTCGTCTGCACCTTCGATCCAGTGCTGGGCGCCCCGGCTCATGTCATTCCATTTCACACCCTTGGCGTAATAGCCCTCCTGACAGCCCCGGAACTCTTCCAGGTCGTCGGGAGTGCCCATACCGGAGACATTGAAGAAGTCTTCGTACTGACGGATCCGCTTGGCACGGTTCTCGGCCGACTCACCCTTGGGCGCCCAGCAGTAGATGGTGATCTCGGTCTTGTTGACGTCGATCGGACGCAGCACCCGGATCTGGGTGGAAAACTGATCCATCAGGTACACGTTCGGATACAGGCACAGATTCTTGGTGGTGCGGACGATAAAGTCAGCCCGCGCCTCGCCCACTTCCTGTTCCAGACGCTCCAGCTGGTTGTAGACCGGACGCACTTCCGGGTTGGTCAGACGGGTCCACAGCATCATGTGGCCGTTCTCGAAGGAGTAGAAACCGCCCTCGTTGGACCAACTCTTGGCATCCACCGCCTCGGTGCCGCCCTTCTCGTAATTGCGCTGCCCCATGGTGGACAGGTAGTTCCAGTGCACGGTGCTGACGTGGTAACCGTCGGCGCCATTCTCGGCGGTCAGCTTCCAGTTACCCTCGTAGGTGTAAGTAGAGGCACCGCGCAGGATCTCCAGGCCTTCCGGGGCCTGGTCAACAATGGCGTCGATGACCTTGGTGGTCTCGCCCAGGTAGTCTTCCAGCGGCAGAACGTCGGAATTGAGGCTGCCGAACAGGAAGCCACGGTAGTTTTCAAACTTCGGCAGTTCCTTGAGGTCGTGGGAACCATCAACGTTAAAGCTGTCCGGGTAACCTCCCTTCTTCTGATCCTTGGCCTTCAGCAGCTTGCCGTCGTTCTTGAAGGTCCAGCCGTGGAACGGACAGGTGAAGGAGGTCTTGTTGCCCCGCTTCTTGCGGCACAGTGTTGCACCCCGGTGGGTACAGGTGTTCAGAATCGCCTTGAGCTCGCCGTCCTTGGTCCGGGTGATGATCACCGGCTGACGACCTACCGTGGTGGTGTAGTAGTCGCCCGGATTCTCGATCTGGCTCTCGTGGGCCAGGAAAATCCAGTTGCCTTCAAAAATGTGCTTCATCTCGAGCTCAAAGAGCTCCTGGTCGGTGAAGATGCTGCGGTCACAGCGGTAGTGACCGGTTTCCGCATCGGCTTCCACCGCGTTGCGGATCGTTTTCTCAAGTCGGTCGAGTTGGCGAGTCATGTCGTCACTCCTTTTGTTGTTGTGAATACCGTTTCCCGGGCGCGCAGGTCCCCTGGCCGGCCTGCCGAAGCAGACCGGCTGGATCACAAAAACGTTGGGATTAAAGGTTTGGTATTAAGCTGTCTCGCCTTCCAGAGCGCGTTTACGCTCGTGGCGGGTCTGCAGCTCAGGCTTGTCGGTGGATACCAGCTGGATGTTGAACTCCACTTCGGTAAACGGCTTGTTCAGACCGAACTGCTCAGCCCTGGCCGGATCCTCGATGCGGTTGGCTTCAACCACCAGTTCCTCACGGGTGGCGAAGGCGAAGTCATCGTAGGTGTACTCGTCTCCCGCCAGATTGATCTGTGTTGTCAGGTGCTTGTATCCCGGCTTGGAGATAAAGAAGTGGATATGTGCCGGACGATTGCCATGACGACCCAACAGGTTCAACAGAGCCTGGGTAGACCCTTCCGGCGGACAACCGTAGCCAGAGGGAATAATCGAGCGGGCTGTATAGCGACCGTTTTCATCCGTCGTGATCCGACGGCGCAGGTTGTAGTCACTCTGCGACTGATCGAAGTAAGAGTAGTTACCCATGGTGTTGGCGTGCCATACGTCAACGACCGCGTTGGCGACCGGCTGGCCGTCCTCGTCTGTGACCTGGCCGGTCAGGATCATCGTCTCGGCGTTTTCGTCCGAACCGTCATCCATTCGGGCGAAGCCTTCGCTGATCGGTGCGCCTGCCACATAGAGTGGGCCTTCGATAGTGCGCGGCGTACCGCCGGTAAGACCCGCCTGTTCGTCCTCGGCGTCCATCCGGATGTCCAGGTACTTATCCATTCCCAGGCCCGGGGCCAGCAGCGCCGCTTCCCCATTGGCACCAAGGTCGCCCACGTAGTAGACCGCCTGCCAGAATTCCTCGGGAGTGACATCGAAGTCTTCGACGATCTGGAAAATATCGTGCATGACACGGTGAACGATTTTCTTCACACGCTCGTTTCCACCGTCCTGGTTGAAGCCGGCCACTTTCTCCAGCAGGTCCTTTACTTCCGCAGTTTGCATGGTTTTAACGGTCATTGTTGGTCTCCTCGGTGCTTTTGTTGTTGTTGCTCAATTCAGCTCATCGGTTGGCAACACTGTGTTGATGCTTAACGGTCATCCTCGTGGATCGAGGACGGGTGCCGGCACAGAGGCGCGACAGTGATATCCATGTAAGGGAACAGAGGCAGATTGCTGATCAGGTCCTGCAGCTCGGCGTTGTCCGCCACATCGAAGATGCTGACGTTGGCGTAGCTGCCGGCCACCCGCCACAGGTGGCGCCACTTACCCTGCTTCTGCAGATCCTGGGCGTAGGCTTTCTCCCGGGCCTTGATGTCCGCGGCCACTTCGGCGGGCATGTCGTGGGGGATATTCACCTTCATTTCGACTTTGAACAGCATGTGCTTTCCTCCGTTTACTGATCGTTCCGGTCTGATTAGGTCCGTTGCCCTATACCCTTCTGCGGTACTCGGCCAGCTTGTCTTCATCAATTTCGACCCCCAGACCGGGCCCTTCCGGCAGGTCCACGCCGTTGTCATGGAAGTTCAGGGGGTTGACCACGATGTCATCTTTCATCAGTAGCGGACCGAACATCTCGGTGCCCCAGTGCAGGGTCTCGAGCGTGGACCAGGCGTGCAGGGCAGCGGCGGTACCGATGGTGCCTTCCAGCAATGTGCCTCCGTACAGCCCGATACCGGCGGCCTGGGCCACCACAGCCTGCTCCAGTGCCCGGGCCGGACCACCGGCCTTGGCAATCTTCATGGCCACTGCGCCGGCGAAACCGGCAGCGGCCAGGTTGTACAGATCCTTGGCATCGGCCACGGCCTCGTCAGCCAGGATGGGCAGATGGAACTTCTCGGACAGACGCACCAGCGCCGCGTGGTCCTTCATGTGCGTAGGCTGCTCGACCAGATCAATTCCGGCAGCCTGCAACTCGGCCATCCCCTTCGCAGCGGTGGCCTCATCCCACGCCTGATTCACATCCACCCGCACACTGGCACTTTCGCCGACCGCACTCTTGATCGCTGCAACGTGACGAACGTCGTCCATCACCGGACGGGAGCCGATCTTGAGTTTGAAATCACAGTGGCGGCGGGTTTCGATCAGACCGAGGGCTTCCTCGATGTCTTTGGCGGTATCACCGCTGGCAAGTGTCCAGAGCACCGGCATGTGCCGATGGATAGCGCCGCCCAGCAGATCCGACACCGGACGATTCAAGCGCTTGCCCTGCAGATCGAGAAGCGCGGTTTCGATGGCGGACTTGGCCAGGTTGTTGCCACGGGTCGAGCGGTTTACCATTACTCTCAGGGTATTGATGTTATCCGAAGGCTGGCCAACCAGTTGCGGCTTGAAATAGGTGTCTATGGTAAGTTTCACGCTTTCGGGACTTTCCGGGCCGTAGGCCAGGCCACCGATGGTGGTCGCTTCACCCAGTCCTTCAAGGCCGTCAGAGTCCTTCATCCGCACGATCACCATGCTCTGAACGCCCATGGTTGTCATGGAGAGCTTATGAGGGCGGATGGTCGGAATATCGACCAGGATCGTTTCAATGGACTCAATGATGGCGGACATGGACTCTCCGAATCGCAAGTTAAAAAGCCTGTGATTCGAACAGTACGAAGTTTCACGGATATGAACCAATATTGATTAAGTAATAACCAATACCCTGGAGGTATGGATGGAGCTGAGACACTTGCGGTACTTCGTTGCAGTGGCCGAGGAACAGAACCTCACCCGAGCTGCACAAAAGCTGTTCATTGCCCAGCCACCACTCACCCGGGCCATCAAACAACTGGAGGAGGAAATCGGGGTAGACCTGTTTATTCGCAAACCCCGAGGGCTGGAGCTAACGACAGGCGGAGAATATTTTCTGGAACAGGCCCGGCAGATCCTGGACAAGGTAACGGCTACTGTCGGTGATACCCGCCGTATTGCCGAACATCGAAAGACGGTCTTCTCGATCGGTTTCGTGCCATCGGTTTTTTACGGGCAGCTTCCCTTGATGGTGCGGCGCCTGCGTCAGAACAAGAATCTGGAAATTGTGCTCCACGAGCTGAAAACCCGCGAGCAAGTCGAGGCACTCAAGTCCGGCAAGATTGATATCGGATTTGGCCGGCTCATGATCGAGGACCCGGATGTGGAACAGGAGAATCTGTTTGACGAGCCAATGATTGCGGCGGTTCCTGCAGCCCACCCTCTGACCCGCCACCCGCCTTCAATGAAGGAATTGTCGGACGTGCCAATGATCACCTTCCCTTCGGGCCCGGGGCCCAATTTTTCCGACATCACCCAGGGGCTGTTTCACCGACGGGGGTTGCGGGTGCATGTGATCCAGCAGGTCAACGATCTGCAGACCGCTCTATCTCTGGTGGCCTCCGATATGGGATTCACCCTGGTCCCGGAACAGGTCAGGCGCCTGCAAAGAGAGGGCGTAGAATACCTTCCCCTGGAAGACGACAACATCACCACACCGGTCATCGCGTCACGCCGACGGGGCGAAAATCCGAATGCCGTCATGCGACTGACCAACACCATACTGACGGAACTGGTCCAGAATCGGCTGACGGGGCGCTATCCGTAACAATTTCAGCGGGTGACTTCCCGAACCTTCTCCGCCACGGCCTGCAGCCGGGGCAGATACACCTCCAGCAGGGTTGGCATATCCACCCGGGCCGCGTTAGTGCTGATATTCAGGGCGCCCAGCAACTCTCCACTGCCGCTGAATACGGGAACCGCCACCGACCTCAAACCTGAGTCAAGCTCCTGATCCACAATCGCATAGCCCTGCGACCTCGCCTTTGATATCTCCGAACGCAGCGCCTCTTTGGTTGTGATTGAACGGTCCGTAAAGCGCTGCAGCTGCACTTCTTCCAGGACAACATTGAGCTCGCTTTCCGGGAGCTGTGCCAACAACACCCGCCCCATTGAGGTATACGCCGCGGGCAAGCGGGTTCCCACCGACAATGTGATGGCCATCAGTCGATGCTGCGCCGCTGAGCGAACCACGTATACCACGTCCACACCGTCCAGAACGGCCAGTGATGACGACTCCCCCAACTCCGCAGTGATGTCTTCCAGGTATTGCTGAATGACCGCTCGATACTGGTTCGAGGCCTGATAGGCATAGCCCAGTTGCAACACCCGGGGCGTCAACTCGAACTGTCGGCCATGACGCTTAACAAATCCCAGCGCGTGCAGGGTCAGCAGAAAGCGCCTTGCTTTGGCCCTGTCCATGTCGGTGCGGGCAGCCACTTCACTCAGGGTCATTTTCGGGTGCTCGGCGTCAAATGCCTGGAGCACTTCCAGCCCCGAGGCCAGCGCGCCCACGTAATCCCGGTCTCCCGGCTTGAGAATCTGTTCGTCCATTCCGGCTCCTTCAGCGCCTTCCAACGTCAGTGTCAGTGCATGGTAACAGGGTGTTCGCATTCCGAACATCCGTGCATTTTTCGCAGCTGGTGAAATTTTGTACTTGACGACCTGAAAGCAATCACGCCATTATGTTCGCATATAAAACTTATGTTCGCATATCGAACTTTCGACAAGTAACACAAAGGAGACACTGCGATGGCTGAATTCCTCTCCCTTCAGGAAGCGGTGAGCAAACACATCAACAACGGTGACACCGTGGCGATGGAGGGCTTTACCCACCTGATTCCATTTGCCGCGGGCCACGAAATCATTCGCCAGGAAAAGCGCGACCTGACCCTCATCCGGATGACGCCGGACCTGGTGTACGACCAGATGATCGGCGCTGGCTGCGCCAAGAAACTGATTTTCTCCTGGGGCGGCAACCCGGGTGTGGGCTCCCTACATCGACTACGGGATGCCGTCGAGAAAGGCTGGCCGAACAAACTGGAGATTCTGGAGCACAGCCATGCCGCCATGGCCTGTGCCTACGAAGCCGGCGCTGCCGGATTACCGCTGGCCGTGCTGCGCGGATATGTGGGCAGCGACCTGCCCAAGGTGAACGACCAGATCAAATTCATCGAGTGCCCGTTCACCGGTGAGCGCCTGGCCGCGGTGCCATCCGTTCGCCCGGACGTCGCGGTGATCCACGCCCAGCGGGCGGACCGCAACGGCAATGTAGTGATCGAGGGCATCGTCGGTATCCAGAAAGAAGTGGTGCTGGCCGCCAAACGCAGCCTTGTCACCGTGGAAGAAATCGTCGACGACCTGGGCGCCTCCGTAAATGCCTGCGTGCTGCCGTCCTGGGCCATCACGGCCGTTGCCGAGGCTCCCAAAGGCGCCAAACCCTCCTACGCCCTCGGCTACTACGATCGCGACAACGCCTTTTATAAAGACTGGGATGGCATTGCCCGTGACCGCGAGACCTTCCAGGCCTGGCTGAACGACAACGTATTCGAGAAAGGAGTAGCGTGAGATGAGCCTTGAATTTACGTCCTCGGAAATGATGAGTGTCACCGCCGCCCGGGCGCTGACCAACGACATGACCTGCTTTGTGGGCATTGGCCTGCCCAGCGAGGCGGCCAACCTCGCCCGCCTGACCCACGCTCCGGACGTGACCCTGATCTACGAGTCCGGCACACTGCAGACCAAACCGGACGTGCTGCCTTTGTCCATCGGTGACGGCGAGCTCTGCGAATCTGCCCTGACCACGGTGTCGGTCCCGGAGATGTTCCGCTACTGGCTGCAGGGCGGCCACATCAGTGTCGGCTTCCTGGGCACAGCACAGATCGACCGTTTCGCCAACCTGAACACCACCCTGATCGGCGATTACCGCGAACCGAAGGTTCGTCTGCCCGGTGGCGGTGGCGCCCCGGAGATCGCTACCAACGCGAAGGAAGTGTTCATTACCGTGAAGCACTCCAGGCGCACCTTCGTAAAGGACGTGGACTTCGTGACCACCGTTGGCTTCGGTCGCGATGGCAAGGCACGGGACAACGTCCCGAACATCGGCCGCGGCCCCACGGTGGTTATCACCGACCTGTGTAGCCTCAAGCCGGATCCGGAAACCAAGGAGCTGGTGGTCATCTCCCTGCACCCGAATGTGACCCGGGAAGACGTGATCGAGGCCACCGGCTGGGACATCCGCTTCGCGGACCAGCTGGAAACGACCCCTGCACCAACTGCCGAAGAACTGGAAGTGCTGCGCGCCCTGAAAGCCCGTACCCATTCACATCATTCCGGCCAACAGTGAGGTCCACCATGACTGACGTATTTATCTGCCATCCCCGCCGTTCGGCCATTGGCCGCTTCGGTGGCAACCTGGCCAGTGTGCGCCCGGACGACCTGGCGGCGCATATCTTCAAGGCCGTGCTCGAGCAGGCCCCGGAACTGGACCCGGCCACCATCGACGAAGTGATGATGGGCTGCGCTAACCAGGCCGGTGAAGACAACCGCAACCTGGCCCGCATGTCCGCATTGCTGGCTGGTCTGCCCACCTCCGTACCCGGCACCACCCTCAACCGGCTGTGCGGATCCGGGATGGACGCCGTGGGCACGGCCTTCCGCGCCATCCGCGCCGGTGAAATGGATCTGGTACTGACGGGCGGCGTGGAGTCTATGTCCCGTGCCCCGTACGTTATGGGCAAGGCGGACAGCGCCTTCTCCCGGGGCCAGAAGATCGAGGACACCACCATCGGCTGGCGCTTCGTGAACCCACTGATGAAGAAGCAGTACGGCATCGACTCCATGCCCGAAACAGCAGAGAATGTCGCCGAACAGTTCAACATTTCCCGTGAAGATCAGGATCTGTTCGCCTTCCGTTCCCAGCAGAAGACCGCCCGGGCACAGCAGGAAGGTGTATTTGCCGAGGAAATCGTGCCGGTCTCCATCCCGCGCCGCAAGCAGGACCCGCTGGTGTTCGACACCGACGAGCATCCCCGCAGCACCACCCTGGAGAAGCTCGCTTCCCTGCCCACTCCGTTCCGTGACAACGGCAGCGTAACCGCCGGCAACGCGTCCGGCGTCAACGACGGCGCCGCCGCGATGCTGGTGGCCAGCGAAGCGGCAGTAAAAGATCAGGGCCTCACGCCCATGGCGAAAATCCTCGGCATGGCCACCGCCGGAGTAGAGCCGCGCATCATGGGCATCGGCCCGGTACCGGCGGTTCAGAAGCTGCTGGAGAAGCAGAACATAAGCATCGCCGACATCGACGTGATCGAGCTGAACGAAGCCTTCGCCGCCCAGGGCCTGGCCGTCCTGCGTGAGCTGGGCATCGCCGACGACGATCCCCGGGTGAATCCGAACGGCGGCGCCATTGCCCTCGGCCACCCGCTGGGCATGTCCGGCGCCCGTCTGCTGATGACGGCCGCCCACCAGCTGCAGCGCACCGGCGGCCGCTACGCCCTGTGCACCATGTGTGTGGGTGTGGGTCAGGGTATTGCTACACTGATTGAACGGGTCTGAGCGAAGGAGCTTCCATGTCATTTCTGAACCATAACGGCCGTACCCTCTGCTACCGCCTGCTGGGCGACAGCGAGAAGCCCCTGCTGGTACTGGCCCACCCGCTGGGCATGACCCAGGGCGTCTGGGACGATATGTTGCCGGCCCTGCTCAGCAAATTCCGGGTGCTGACCTGGGACCTGCCTGGCCACGGTGCCAGCAGCGCCTGGCCGGACGGCGCCGGGGAAATAACCCCGGACGACCTGGCCCAAGAGGCCCTGACCCTAGCCGAGGTGGCGGACGCCAAAGCCTTCCACTTCGCCGGCACTTCCATCGGCGGTGTGATTGGCCAGCAACTGGTTTCCAAATATGGAGACATGCTGATCTCCGCCACCCTGACCAACACCGGTGCCATCATCGGCAGCCCGGAAGCCTGGAACTTGCGGGCCGCCAACGTTCGCGCCAACGGCCTTGCCGCCATGGCCGGAGAGATTGTGCCGCGCTGGTTCGGTCCGGCAGCCTGCAAGGCACAGCCGGCCCTGCTCGATGGCTGGAAAGTGATCATGGGGCGCGGTGACGACAACAGTTATGCCCTGCTGTGCGAGATGCTCGGCAAGGCGGATTTCCGCGAGAAGCTGCGGGGGCGGGATGTGCCCGTACAGCTGATCGGGGGTGAGGAAGACCTGGCCACTCCGCCGGAATCGCTGAAAATCCTGGCGCAATGCTGCGGGGCACCGGATCCGGTGATTCTGAAAGGGATCGGCCACGTGCCCTCCGTCGAATGCCCGGAGCTGTTGGCCAACCTGCTTCTGAAAAACCTTGGCTGACTGCAAGATCACTGGGCCAACACCCGTTTTTTGGCCCGGTGACTCCGCATAGCCCCACCCTGTTGGGCCGTTAACGAATTCTTGCTTGCCCAAATAGCGACAGAAATCATCCGCAAGAAGGGTATCTGTTTGAAGACAAAACTTTTACTTTTCGATCCAGGGCTCATCAGATTGACCTTCTCCGCGCGAGCCCTTGTTGGCCTGGTGCTCGCGGGAGTTATTTGCTGGATTCTTTCGAATCGCTTTGGACTCGGTATTTCTGGCGTCTTGTTAGGCGTTGTTGCCGCCCAGTTCACTCTCCTTTTGGCCAGACAACCTTCCAGAAACCAACGTATTGTCACCTCAATCCTGATGATTCCCGGGTATTGGCTGGGGCTTATCCTCATGTATTTCGCGTCCCGTCACTCCCTCCTCCAGGTGTTCTCGCTTCCCCTCCTGATAGGGCTGGGGTTCTGGTCTCAACAAACGCGTCCGAATCTTTCTGTCGTGATCATGGCAATGGCATGGATATGTCTGTTCGCGGTCTATTTCCATGTACAGCAAGGGCCCCTTCTCTGGCACCTGGCAGCAATCGTCATTTCTGTTTCAATCATGATGGCAGTGCGCTTCGTCCTTTGGCGAGATGACCGCCCCACTCCACGGAGTCTGATACTACGAAGCCATCAACTGATACTTATCGACGCTGCAAAACGTGCCGTTGAAAGCAACCACATTGCGGACGTTATCGGAAAAGCCCATAGATCCCTTGAACCGGTCGTACGATCGCTGGCGCATCATCCCCACTTCAATGCCAACGAACGATCTACTCTCGCCAATCAGCGTTTGGCTGTGGAAATTGAATTATTACAGTCGCCCAAGCAAGGCACCGACATCGCCAGGGCACTCCAGGACAACCCTTTCGCCAGTGAGAAGCAGCTTTCTCCGCAACTGGACCAGCTGACGAAAAACTGGGACAGCTTTCCGGAGGAACCGACCCAGTCCAGACAAAATACCCATTCACCCGCCTCCAAATCAGCCCGAAGAGCATTACAGGTCTCCACTGCAGTCGCTCTCGCGGCCTTTGTCGGATATCTCATATCACCCGAAAGATGGCCTTGGGCGGTTATCGTGGCCATGTTCATGTTCTTTGGAACAGAGAGTTCTGGGCGACTGCTGAGCAAGGGGATCCAAAATGTCGCTGGTGTAGTGCTTGGTTTGCTTCTTGGAGTTCTGCTGAGCCAGCTATTGTCGTCCTTATGGTGGTGCGAGCTTGCGGCGCTCCTGGTAATGCTTTTTTTGGCTTTCTACCTGATTCCCGTCATTTATGCACTGGGCATGGCAGCGGTAACCGCTCTGATTGCACTGGCGTTTTCACTGGGAGGGAACGATGTATCGGCACTTCTCGTAATTCGCCTGGAAGAGGTTCTTGTGGGCGCATCATTCGGTGTCGCCGCGGGACTCCTGCTGATGCCGGAGCGAGGGAGCTCAGGAATTCGGCAGGCCTCCGCAAACTTCTTGGCTGGCGTGGCAAACGCACTTGATCCGGATGCAGAAGGACCAAGCACCCACACTCTTCGAAACGACCTCGGAGAGGTATACAAGAGCGCCGAATTCGGCCCGATCGAGAGCCTGTTCGTCGATGGCAGCCGAATGCGTGCGGCTCTGATCGAATTGGCGCGCATACAGCATCTTGTCGCATTTCAACAAGAATGGTCCAAGCAGTCACCATCGCGTATTGATCCCGACCGCTTCAGACAGCTGGCTGAACAGTGTCGAACCGTTGCAGCTCATGTTCTTGATCAAAGGCAGGCGTCGCCTGACCCCATTGTCTGGCCAGCTGATAGCTCTCCTCAAGGCCGGATTCTGGCCGCCATCGGCGCATCACTCGCCGCGATTTCAAGTCTCGGTTAACCGTTTAGCGTTCAATTCCCTCACATCCAACCGTAACCTGACAACGTCTGGCTGGGGTCATTCAGGAAGCGAGTCCGCTCCGACGATTGGGATATATAGATCCCCGGATCAAAGCCACGTGCCGGCATAAGACCCCACCGAAGCTATACTAAAAAAAGAGATCCAGAAGGGTGCCCAAAGAATGCAGCAATTAGATGCTCGGGAATTCTGGCAAGCTCAAAAACCCGAGTACTTTCGTGAACTCTCAACCTTCGGCGCTATGCCGGAAGACGTTATTTTGCGTACGCTGGAAAATGGCAAAGTTATCCAATTGGATGCGGGGGAACTTCTCTACGATGCTGGCGATAGAAGCGAAGGTTTCTACATTGTGTTGACTGGTTGTGTGAACACCTGCATGCCAAGCGACGACGGGAACTGGACCTTGGCACGCATACATAAGCCCGGCGACGACATGGGATTCGTACCGATGATCGCCCTCACTAACCGCCCCGGAAGAACCATGGCCGAAACGGATGCTGTCGTTCTCGAAATCACCGCTGGCCAGTTCTTCGATCTGCATCAGCAAGAGCCGGATGCGTTTGGCTTGATGCTGCTCAACCTGGTCCGGGGGATGGCCAGAGCGGTCATCAATATGGCCACCATGCTTGAGGAACAGGATCGCGAACTGCACAAGGCCTATTCCATACGGACCGAGCACGATCGGGACAGGAAGTGAATGCGGTTTTCATCCCTGCAAATGCAAAAAAGGCAGATCAGTCAGTGGCTGATCTGCCTTTCTCTTATGTGGTAGCGGGGGCTGGATTCGAACCAACGACCTTCGGGTTATGAGCCCGACGAGCTACCAGACTGCTCCACCCCGCATCAAAACTGGTTGTCTTTCGGGGAACACCCGATCAACGTGGCGCGTATATTAAGGACTGAAGCCTGACCTGTCAATTGTTAATTTTCGAACAAATCGGTTGGAAAGCTGAGCTCTTCGGCAGCCGGCTCACGGAGCTCCCGATACATACCGACAGCCTCAAATGCCTCCTGCACGGGCCGGAAGGATCGGCGGTGCTCAGGGGTCACGCCCAGTCGATTGAGCGCTTCCATATGCACGGGCGTGGGATAGCCCTTGTGTCTGGCCAGCTCGTAGCCGGGGTATCGCTCTTCCAGCTCCTCCATTTCTCGGTCCCGGGTCACTTTGGCCAGAATAGAGGCTGCGCTGATTTCCGCCACCCGGCTGTCTCCCTTGACCACCGGCTCCGACGGCCAGCGCCAGTTCGGGCACCGATTACCATCCACCAGCACATATTCCGGCGCAACAGGAAGCCCTTCCACCGCCCGCTCCATCGCCAGCATGGTGGCCTGATAGATATTCAGTCGGTCTATCTCGTGGGCCTCGCACCGGCCTATACACCACGCTGTGGCCTTTTCCAGGATCTCGTCGTAAAGCGCCAGCCGTCTTTTTTCGGAAAGTTTTTTCGAGTCAGCCAGGCCGAGGATGGGCCGCTCAGGGTCGAGGATGACCGCGGCGGTCACGACAGCACCGATGAGAGGGCCGCGCCCCACTTCATCAACACCCGCAAGCAAGCGCCCATCGTAACGGCACTCAAATGGAGGCAAAACAGTCTTGGCCATCAGGACCTCCCCTTCAGCAGGCCGGAGATCGCTTCGGCAGCCCTTTCATCCGCGTTCTGGCGAAGCGTCTGGTGAAGTTCAGTGAAGGCTTCTTTCAGCCTCTTCCGCTCCCCGAGGTTCTCCATGCGTTCGAGCACGGCCGCCCCGAGGCTTTCGGGAGTCGCATCATCCTGCAGCAGTTCCGGCACCAATGCCTCCCGTGCCAACAGGTTTGGCAGCGCCACATGGGGCACCTTGACCAGACGGGAGACGAGCGCGTAGCTGAAATTACTGAGCCGGTAGCCGACCACCATGGGCTTTTTCAGCAGCATGGCCTCCAGAGTTGCCGTACCCGAGGCCAGCAGGACCACATCAGAGGCCGCCATCACTTCACGGGACTGTCCACGAACAATGGTCACCGGTAAGCTGACGCCGAGTGACTCCACCAGGTCTCGAACCTGCTGTTCCCGCTCCCGATTGACGCAGGGAATCACCAGCTGGATATCCGGCCGCCGTTGCTGAATCCAGCGACAGGCCTCCAGGAACAGGGTGCCAAGGCGTTCCACTTCTCCCGAACGGCTGCCCGGCAGTACCGCCAGCATGGGCGCGTCCGGACTCAGACCAAGCTTCTCCCGCGCCCTGCCGGTCTCAGGCTCCATGGGAATCCGATCTGCCAGGGGGTGGCCGACAAAGGCGACAGGCACGTTGTGCTCTTCATAGAACCGGGCTTCGAAGGGAAACAGCGTCAACATCAGATCAACGGACTTGGCAATCTTGAAGATCCGCTTCTGGCGCCAGGCCCACACCGATGGACTGACGTAATGAGCCGTGGGTATGCCGGCTTCCCGGCAGCGTCGCTCGATGGTCAGGGTAAAATCCGGCGAGTCGATACCGATCACCACGTCGGGGCGGTTGGTAAACAGATAATCCAGCAAACGTGCTCGAATGCTGAACAGTTCACGGATCCGACCAAGCACTTCCACCAGTCCCATGACGGACAACCGCTCCATCGGGACCAGCGAATGAAAACCCTCAGCGATCATTTCATCGCCTCCAATACCAACAAAGCGCGCACGAGGGTATCGACGGCGGAGCGACCGGATGAGGCCTGCACCGAGAATGTCTCCCGAGGCCTCACCGGCAATCATCGCAATGGTAAGCGGTCGTTCGCGAAGATGGTAAGGAAGGGTCTGGTCCGTCACCGGAAAGCTCCGGCCGATCAGCGGATGATGCCGCGGTCTGCTCCGCGAAGGGAGTCAATCAGCGGACGGACTTCCGGCACGTCCGGATACTGGGATTCCAGCTCTTCAACGGCCTGTTCGGTAGTCAATCCCTGGCGGTATACGGTCTTGTAGGCCCGCCGCAGAACCAGAAGGACGTCCTTGCTGAATCCACGCCGCTTGAGCCCCTCTGCATTCAACCCGTGGGGTTGTGCAGACTGACCACTGGCCATAACGTAAGCCGGAATGTCTTTCAGGACGATACTGCCGCCTGCCGCCATGCTGTGCGGACCGATATGGCAAAACTGGTGTACCATGGTTCCACCACCAAGGATGGCAAAATCCCCGACGGTGACATGCCCGGCAAGCGTGGCGCAATTGGCGAGAATGGTATTGTCGCCGACCGTGCAGTCATGAGCGACATGGACGTACGCCATGAGAAGGTTATCACTGCCGATCCGGGTCTCGCCCCGATCCTGAACGGTACCACGATGAATCGTGCAGTTTTCACGGATCACGTTGTTGTCGCCGATCACCAGTGTGGTGGGCTCGCCCGCGTACTTCTTGTCCTGACACTCTTCACCGATGCTGGAAAACTGGAATATCCGGTTGTTGCGGCCGATTACGGTTGGCCCCTTGACGACAACGTGGGAAAGAATCTCAGTCCCCTCCCCGATCTCGACACCCGGACCAATATAACTCCACGGGCCGACCGTCACGTTGTCTGCCAGCTTGGCTGATGGGTCCACAATCGCTTGAGGATGGACACCCGACCAGTCATTTGTCGCCATCAAACTTCTCTCTCAGCGGTGAGAACTTCTGCCACACAGACGACTTCACCGTCGACCAGTGCGCGGCATTCGAATTTCCAGATTCCTCGCTTGCCAGAGATCAATTCCGACTCCATACACAGACGGTCCCCTGGCAGCACGGGGCGCTTGAAACGCACCTTACTGGATCCAGCCAAGTATTGTACCACGCCGTCAGCCGGTTTCCGTTCAACGGTCACAAATCCGAGGATGCCGGAAAGCTGGGCCATTGCCTCAATGATCAGCACCCCCGGCATGATCGGATTGTTCGGAAAATGGCCCTGAAAGAAAGGTTCGTTGAACGAAATGTTCTTGTACCCCTTGATCGACTTTCCCTTTTCGACCTCGGTTACCCGATCCACCAGCAAAAACGGGTACCGATGCGGAAGGTATTCCAGAATTTCGTCAATATGCATCATGTTGGTCGGCCTCAGCCCTCAATTTTCTTTTCCAGTTCTTTGACCCGCCGCGCGAGCACATCCAGCTGGCGGAAACGCACGGCGTTCTTGCGCCATTGTCGGTTGGTATCCGCGCTGGTGCCGGAAGAGTAGACCCCCGGTTCGCGAATATCTCCGGTAACCAGAGTCATGCCTGTCAGGTGGACGCCATCGGTGATATCAAGGTGACCGGCGACACCGGAGGCCCCACCAAAAACACAGTGGTGACCAATCCGCGTGCTACCGGCAATGCCCACCATCGCAGCCATGGCACTGTGGTCGCCGATCTGTACGTTGTGTGCAATCTGGATCAGATTGTCCAGTTTGACGCCATTTCCGATGACCGTGTCGTCGAGGGCACCCCTGTCAATCGTGGCATTGGCGCCCACCTCGACATCATCTCCCAGCACCACTCTCCCCAGCTGGGCGATGCGATGCCAGACGCCCTTTTCATTGGCAAACCCAAAGCCGTCAGAGCCAATCACAGCGCCGCTCAGTATATGGCACCGCTCACCGACAACAACATCGTGGGCGAGTGTGACGCGGGGACGCAGCTGCGTTCCTGCCCCGAGACGGGTGCGGGCGCCAATAACCGATCCCGCACCGACAACCACCCCGGCGCCAATCTCGACACCGGCTTCAATCACTACCTGGGGACCAATACTGGCCGTGGCATCAATGTTGGCTGAGGGGTCCACGACCGCGGAGGGATGAATACCCGGCGCCGGCACGGGCGCCGGATCGAACCAGTGACTGAGGCGAGCATAGCCCAGGTAAGGATTATCCAGTAACAGGACATTCGTCTGAGCATCACCTGCCGTGGCAGGCGAGAGAATCACAGCCGAAGCCCTGGTATCGACCAGATATTTCCCATAGGCCGGATTGGCAAGAAAGCTGATCTGCCCGGGCCCTGCCGCCTGCAATGTGGCCAAGCCCGAAATCCGGATATCAGGATCGCCACGCAACTCTGCGCCCAGAGCCTCTGCGATCTCGCCCAACCGATAGGACTGTTCTGTCATGTTTTCCCTCCAGGGCATCAGTCAGGACTCTGAGAGCCCTGGAGCACTTAACGGTTCAGCTTGTCCAGCAGCTCGGATGTCAGGTTCATTTCCGGCTTTACATAGACGACAGCTTCACTCGGCAGGATCAGGTCAAGATCATGCTCCTTGAGCAACTCCTTCACTGCCGCATCCACGTCCGGACGCTGCGACTGGAGGAAATCCTGCTTCCGCTTGGCAACGGTGGAGTCGAGCTTCTGCTTGAGGTAGTTGAATTCCTTGACCTTGTCCTGAAACTCACCCGCCAGCTTGTTCCGCTCTGTTTCGTTCATCATGGCGCCATCTTTCTCAAGGCGATCCTTGAGTTTCTGTGCGCTTTGCTGAGCTTCCCGGACCTTCTGTTCCTCGCCGGAAAAATCCTTCTTCAGGGTTTCGCTGAACGCTTTGGCTTCGTCTGAAGAAAACAGCGCCTGGCGTAGATCAACAACACCGATGCGGGTCTCGGCAAACGCAGAGACGGACATCACCATCAGCAGGGCCGCCAGAAGGGCTTTCAATCGGAACATGGGATTTCTCCTGTATTTCATCCTTTATGTTGTTATTTCCGGGCAATCAGAAAGTCTGGCCCAGTGAGAACTGGAACAACTGGGTATCATCGCCCGGTTTATCGTTCAGCGGCTTGGCCAGACTGAACGCCAGCGGACCCACGGCCGTTATCCACTGGAAGCTGACACCGGCGGACAATCGGATATCGCCGAGTGCCGGATCGAATCCGCGATCGGTGTCAAACACCTGTCCGCCATCAATAAACACCGAGGTCCGCATGGACCGACTGTCACCAGCGAAGGGTGTGGGCGTAATCAGTTCTAGGCTACCTTCGGTCAACAGATTACCACCGAACGGATCTGGGCTAGAATAATCAAACTCGCTGTTTTCAGCCCGCAGACCAAGTGAATTCGATTTATACCCTCGCACTGACCCAAAGCCACCGGCATAAAAATGCTCATAAAACGGCATCTGACTGCGTCCGGCGTACCCGTCTCCGTAGCCGATGTCCGATCGGGCCCGGAAGATCCAGTGATGATTATCCGTAAGCGGGAAGTAAAAGTTGGTTTTATGGCTTAACTTATAGAATGTAAGATCGCTTCCGGGCACGGCCACATTCAGGGAGATAGACTGGCTGTAGCCGTCCGTTGGCAATACACCCCGGTTGAGAGTGCTGCGATTCCAGCTGCCACTCAGGAAGAAATTATCGAAAGAGTCGCCCTCCTTCGCAATAAAATCCTGGACCTGCTTGGACGTATAGAGGCCCTGTTTCAGGTTTGACCGGGTGACCCCGAAACCGAAGTTGAGTCGGGTGATGCTGTCCGTGGGATAACCGAACGTGACCTTGCCACCGTATTCATCGAGCAGGTAGGAGGAAATATCCTGTTGCTGGTAGTCCGTCTTGCGCGCGAACAGGCTGAACCCCCGACTGACGCCGTCGACGGTGTAATAAGGATCCAGATAGGATACGTTGGCGCTCTTGACTGCATTACTGACGTTCACGCCGAAAGAAACCCGCTTGCCGGAGCCGAAGAAGTTGTTCTCCGACACGTTGGCACCGAGAATCACACCGGAACTCTGGGAGAACCCGACAGACGCGGAGAGGCTGCCGGTGGGCTGCTCCTCAACCGAGTAATTGACATCCACCTGGTCGTCGGTCCCGGGTACGGGCACGGTATCCACGTTAACCGTCTTGAAGAAACCGAGCCGCTCAAGCTGGGTCTTTGAGTACTCGATACGGTCAGAGGAAGCAACGCCACCTTCCATCTGGGTCATTTCCTGGCGCAGGACATCGTCCCGGGTTGAGACGTTACCATCGAAATTGACGCGACGGACATAGGCGCGCTTGCCCGGCTCCACATAGAACGTGACAGAGGCAGTATTATCATCCCCCGGTTCCGGAACCGCATTGACGTTGGCAAACGCATAGCCTTCCTTGCCCAGCCGGAACGACAGCGCCTCAGAAATGGCGGTCATTTTGGCTCGGGAGATAACATCCCCTTTCTGGATGGGGATCAGTTTGCGCAGCTCGTCCTCACCGACAATCAGATCGCCTCGAAGTTTGACATCAGAAACGGTGTACTGCGGCCCCTCATTGATCGCGATGGCGATGAAAACCTTTTGCTTGTCCGGGGAGATGGAAACCTGGCTGGATTCAACGCTGAAATCGAGATAACCACGATCGAGGTAAAACGAACGCAGACTTTCCAGATCACCGCTCAGCTTCTCGCGGGCGTATTTGTCTGAGTTGGTGATGGAATTCCACCAGTCGGACGTCTTCAGCTCGAACAGGTTCAGCAATTGCTCTTCACTGAAATCATGATTGCCGACAATGTTGATGTGCTGGATGGCCGCCACGCTGCCTTCGTTGATCTTGAGGTTGATCGCCACCCGGTTGCGGGGCAGCTCATCGGCAGTGGCGTTGACCCGGGCGTTGTAACGGCCCTGGGCAATGTAGGAGCGCAGGATTTCAAGTTCGAGACGTTCCAGGGTCGCCCGTCGGAACACCTGCCCCTCCTGGAGGCCGGCCTTGGCAAGGGCGTCCATCAGCATGTCCGTTTCGATATTCTTGTTGCCCTCAATATCGATAGAGCTGATGGACGGCCGCTCCCGGACCGAAATGATCAGGACGCCTTCATCCCGACTGGCCTTGATATCGGTAAACAGTCCGGTTTTGAAAAGCGAGCGGATCGCATCGGCAAGCTCGGATTCGTCTACCTGCTCGCCAATATTGACTGGAAAGGCCGAAAATACGGTACCGGCGGACACCCTCTGGAGTCCTTCCACCTCAATATCCGCAACCGTGAATTCATCCGCCAGAGCTGGTTTCATGCCCATCGTGGCCACTGCGAAACCGACGGCTACACCTAGGAGAGAACGTCTCATTCAAATATTTCGCCTGATTAATGCGCGTAAGGAGCCCGCAATTCTCACAACCGCATCAGGTCGTTGTAAAGAGCGAACACCATTAAAGTAAGGATCAAAGCCATACCAATTCGTAATCCAAGCGCCTGAGCAGCCTCGGAAAGCGGCTTCCGGCGGATGGCTTCGATGGTGTAATAGACGATGTGTCCACCGTCGAGAACAGGCACGGGCAACAGGTTCAGCACCCCGAGACTAACGCTGAGATAGGCCAGGAATCCGACAAAGTCTTCGAACCCGGAACTGACACTGGCTTCCGCGGCGCGGGCAATCGTGATCGGCCCGCTGAGATTGGAGGGCGAAAGCAATCCCGTGATCATTTTCTTGATGGCCACGAGCGTTAGCCGGGTATCACCCCAGGTTTCCCCAATCGCCCGGGGAATGGCTCCCAATGGCCCGTAGCTGATATCCCGAAGCATATTGTCTGGCCAGGTGACGGATTCGACGCCCGCCCCGATGAAACCAATGACTTCGCCATTGTCCAATGTTTTCTCGGCCGGAGTCACCGAGAGGGTCTGTTCCGACCCGTTCCGGCGGATGGTAAAGGCCAGAGTCTGGCCCGGCGCATTCCGAACATGGTCCACCAGGTCCTGCCAATCGGACACATCGTTGCCATCGATGCTGACAATGCGGTCACCACTGCGCAGACCCGCCGCCTCCGCCTGCCCGCCCTGACTGATCTGGCCAAGGACCGCCGGAATGTCCGGACGCCATGGTGTAATACCAAACTCTCCCAGCGGATTCGGGGTCTCGTCGTTCAGACGCCAACCACCCAGCGCCCCATCCAGGGTACCTTCGGCACCGTTATCGGATACCGAGATGCGGATATCACCCTGCTCACCGGCTCGTTCCAGCAACCGCATGTTCACGTCGCGCCACGAGCTTACCTTGGAGCCATCAACGGCGGTGATTTCCATGCCGCGATGAAGCCCCATGCGATCGGCAATACTGCCCTGCTCCACCTCCCCAACCACGGGGGCGATCGTTGTTACGCCAACCACGGCAATCAACCAGTAGGCGAAGATCGCAAACAGGAAATTGGCGATCGGGCCCGCGGCGGCAATCGCTATGCGCTGCCCGGGCGATTTGGACGTGAACGCCTGATCCCGCAGCTCCTCGGGAACCGGGCCTTCCCGCTCATCAAGCATCTTCACATAACCGCCGAGCGGAATGGCGGCCACGGCGAATTCCGTGCCGTGACGGTCGTACCAGGAAAACAGCGGCTTGCCGAATCCAACCGAGAATCGAATCACCTTGACGCCGCAGCGCCGAGCTACCCAGAAGTGGCCATATTCATGGAGTGTCACCAGGATGCCCAGGGTCAGTGCCAGGGCCAGGATAGTCTGAAGTATGTGCATAGATTTCCCGGTTAATTACTGGAGCCAGAGGGACAATATCACCGACGGTATCAGACAGTCAGCAAGGCGATCTGTTCCCTGGCGTGGCGACGCGCCTCGGCATCCCTGGAGAAAATGGTGTCGAAGCTGTCAGCAGGCACGACCGCTGTCGCCGCCATTGTACGCTCTATGATAACGGGGATATCTGCAAAACGCAGGCGGCCCTTGAGAAACGCATCGACTGCCACCTCGTTCGCGGCATTGAGAACGGCCGGCGCTGTGCCTCCGGTTTCAAATGCTTCGGCCGCAAGGGCCAGGCAGGGGAACCGTTGGAGATCCGGCTTCTCGAAGTGAAACCGACCGATCGCAAACAGATCCAGCGGAGCAACGCCCGCATCAATCCGCTCCGGCCAGGCCAGGCCATTGGCAATGGGCGTTCTCATATCCGGACTGCCCAATTGCGCCAGCACCGAACCATCGGCGTACTCGACCATGGAATGGATGATGCTTTCCGGATGAACGTGCACTTCAATCTTTTCCGGGGTGGTATTGAACAGCCAGCAGGCTTCGATAAGCTCCAGCCCCTTGTTCATCAGCGTCGCCGAGTCGACCGAGATTTTCTGACCCATCGACCAGTTCGGGTGCTTGCAGGCTTCGGCCGGAGAAACGTCCTGCAACTGTGCCGCCGTATGCTCCCGGAAGGGTCCACCGGACGCCGTCAGGAGAATCCGGGTCACACCCGCCGCACGGGGATCCCGGATATGTTCGGGCGGTAGGCACTGGAAAATGGCGTTGTGCTCGGAGTCGATTGGCAACAACTCGGCACCAGACTCCGCTACGGCCTCCATGAACAGGCGGCCGGACATAACCAGCGCTTCCTTGTTGGCAAGCAGAACCCGCTTGCCAGCACGAACCGCCGCCAGCGTCGGAGCAAGCCCTGCTGCACCGACAATAGCGGCCATCACCGTATCGGCCTGCTCGGCGCTGGCCACTTCACAAAGCCCTGCCTCACCAGACAGCACCCGGGTTTCCGGTACATCTTCGAGCAGCCGCTCCAGCCTCTCAGCGGCATCGTGACTGGCCATAACGGCTACCGAGGGCCGGAACTCACGACAAAGCACAGCCAGTTCATCGGCCCGGGTTCCCGCCGTCAACGCATAGACGGAAAAGCGATCCGGGTGTCGCCGAACCACATCCAGGGTACTCAGACCGATGGAGCCGGTAGCGCCAAGAATTGTAAGGCAGCGTTTTGACATACTTACCAGTGTCCGGTGGTCAACCACCCGAGTTGCGTGATGATCAACGCAAACACGGGAATGGCCGCTGTCAGGCTATCGATACGATCCATGATACCGCCGTGCCCGGGCAAAAGCTGGCTGCTGTCCTTGATACCGCGGAAACGCTTCAACATGCTTTCAAGCAGATCGCCAAGCACCGAGACGAGCCCTGTCACCAGGCTGGCCAGAACCAGCAGCCCCGTTTCCTTTCCGCTGGCAGACGCCAGGTAACTGACGATGACGGCGAAGACGCCCACAGCTACCAAACCGCCCCAGACGCCAGCCCAGGATTTACCGGGACTGACCCTTGGCGCCAGTTTTTTCTTGCCAAACGCCCGTCCCGCAAAATAGGCGCCAATGTCGGCGACCCACACGACGCAGAAGACATAGAGGATTCCCCAGAGGTTATTCTCGACAGTCCCGAACTGGAATCCACCGGTCCGCAGGTGATTCAGGCCGACCCACGCCGGAACCAGCACAAATAGCCCCATCAACGCCCGAAAAGGAAGGTTGCCCCATCGCACCGACCCGGACGGGTAGTTCCGGACCAGCAGGAAACAGACAAACCACCATGCCAGGGCGAGCCAGAGTACAACCACCGCGGGAATATTCAGCAACCCGAAAAGAATGAGCGCGGTTGCCAGCGCATAGAGAATCCGCCCACCCTGGCCGACGATCCCGGCCATGTTGGCCCACTCCCAGGCTCCGATCGTGATGATGGCACCGGTAAAGACCGCGAAGCCGAGGGGGGGCAGGAAGAAGATGCCGCCGATCGCAAGTGGTGCCAGGATCAGGGCTGTAATAATACGGGTCTTGAGCACAGTCGAATTCGCTCTCGAATCATTATTGTTGTGCGGTCTGAAGCGCAATCTGGTCGTCAGTCTGGCCGAACCGGCGTTTGCGCCCGGCGTAGGCGCGGAGCGCCTTTTGCATTTCTTCGTCCTTGAAGTCAGGCCAGAACACCGGAGAAAAATAGAACTCGGTGTAAGCCAGGTGCCAAAGCAGGAAATTGCTGATCCGCTGCTCCCCGGCGGTGCGGATCATCAGGTCAGGCATGGGCAGATCGCCAATACTGAGATGCTGCTGAATCAGATCATCGGTAATGTCACCCGGCTCAAGCTGCCCCTGACGGACTTTTTCGGCGACCTGCCGTGTGGCCTGGGCGATGTCCCAGTGACCGCCATAATTGGCAGCAATAACCAGCGTCATGCGGGTATTGTCGCGGGTCAGGGTCTCGGCTTTCTCCATGCGCTCCTGCAAAGCCTCACTGAACGCGGAGCGATCTCCGATAATGCGCAGCCGGATATTGTTCCGGTGCAGCTTGCGCACCTCCCGCTCCAGCGCAAACAGGAACAGCCGCATGAGAGCCGACACTTCGTCCTTGGGACGCCGCCAGTTTTCACTCGAGAAGGCAAACAGGGTCAGTACCTCAACGCCCTCGCGGGCACAGGTCTCGACCACTGCCCGCACTGCGTTGACGCCCGCTTTGTGACCCGCCACTCCTGTCAGCCGATGGGCTTTGGCCCACCGGTTGTTTCCGTCCATGATGATGGCCACGTGCCGGGGCCGGCGATCCGCCGACACCGGAATTTCCGCGGTTACTTGTCCCGTCATGAAATCCCCTGCGCGGCCCCGGTCAATCTCCGGAGCCGACTGTCCTGCAACTGAGCAACCCGGCGGATCAGACCGCCATCAGGTCCTCTTCTTTGGATTTGAGCATCTTGTCCACTTCGGCGATGTACTTGTCGGTCAGCTTCTGGACCTCATCCTCTGCACGGCGCTCTTCGTCTTCGCTGATTTCCTTTTCCTTCAGCAGATCCTTGACCATGGAATTGGCATCACGACGGGCGTTGCGAACGGACACGCGCGCGTGTTCCGCATCGGCCTTGGCCTGTTTGACCATTTCCCGACGGGTTTCCTCGGTCAACATGGGCATCGGAACCCGAATGATGTCACCGCTGGTCGCCGGGTTCAGACCGAGGTCCGATGTCATGATGGCCTTTTCGATGGTCGGCACCAGGTTCTTTTCCCAGGGAGCCACTGCCAGAGTCCGGTTGTCTTCAACGTTGACGCTCGCTACCTGCTTGAGCGGCGTTTCCTGGCCGTAGTAGTTCACCATGACACTGTCCAGGATCGCAGGATGAGCGCGGCCGGTACGGATTTTATTGAACGCCGAATGCAGAGCCTCCAGGCTCTTTTTCATTTTCTTTTCGGCTTCCGATTTGATGTCGTTAATCACTAGAGCATTCCTCAATTCGTCAGGTCAGTCCGGGAGCCGACCGTTAACATCCGGGCCGGCTAACGAGTTCACTCGATCAGTGTACCTTCTTTTTCGCCAGTCACGATGCGGGTCAAGACGCCCGGTCGGTTCATGTCAAAAACCCGAAGCGGCATACCATGGTCACGCGCCAGGCAGATGGCGGTCAGATCCATCACGCCCAGCTTCTTGTCGAGCACTTCGTCATAAGTGAGATAATCGTATTTCTCGGCAGTGGGATCCAGGTTCGGATCGGCGGAGTAGACTCCATCCACCTTGGTTGCCTTCAGCACCGCATCAGCCTCAATCTCGATACCCCTCAGACAGGCGGCAGAATCCGTCGTGAAAAACGGATTGCCGGTACCGGCACTGAAAATCACCACATCCCCTTCTTTGAGATCGCGTACTGCACGACGACGATCATAATGCTCGACAATGCCGCTCATGGGGATGGCCGACATGACACGCGTACGGATGTTGGAGCGCTCCAGCGCGTCCCGCATCGCCAGACCGTTCATGACCGTCGCCAGCATACCCATGTGGTCGCCGGTAACACGATCCAGGCCGGCGGCATTCAGGGCGGCACCCCGGAACAGGTTACCACCACCAATCACCAGACCAACCTGAACACCGATACCGATCAGGGCGCCGATTTCCAGGGCCATACGGTCGAGAACTTTGGGATCAATACCGAAATCGTGCTCCCCCATGAGGGCTTCGCCACTGAGCTTGAGCAGAACACGTTTGTATCTGGGCTGATTTTTCGAAGATGTCGGCATGGTGATCCCCTTTTCGTCTGATGGCTATCCGCGTACACGGTTTTCAGGCTCGTATCTGACATACTCCTCGAAAAAGGGGTATCTCAGATACAAGCCCGCCACGAGAGCCGAAAGCATCCGGCTAACGTGGCAGACTCAGGTCGGTGGCAGAGACAGGACTCCGCCACCTTACGGAAGGATCAGGCCTTGCCAGTTCCGGCTGCAGCAGCAACCTCGGCAGCAAAGTCGACTTCTTCCTTCTCAATGCCCTCGCCGACTTCCAGGCGAACAAAACCAACCAGCTCACCACCGGCGGATTTGATCAGCTCGCCCACAGTCTGGTCCGGGTTCTTGACGAACGGCTGCTCAATCAGGCTGTTTTCCTTGAGGAACTTCTTGATGCGGCCGCCCATCATCTTCTCGACGATCTCGGCAGGCTTGCCTTCCATATCCGGCTGGGCCTTGATGATTTCTTTCTCTTTATCCAGCTCTTCCTGCGGCATGTCTTCCGGCTTGCCAACGCGCGGATTGACAGCAGCGGCGTGCATGGCGATGTCGCGGGCCACTTCCGGATCACCGGCGGTCAGGGCCACAACGGAGGCAATCTTGTTGTTGCTGTGGACATAGCCACCGACAACCGGACCTTCAACTTTCACGATGCGGCGAACGGTGATGTTCTCACCGATCTTCTGAACCAGCGCCTCGCGCTTCGCTTCCAGATCGCCTTCCATCAGCTTGGCAACGTCGGTCTCGCCCTTATCGAACGCAACATCCAGCACGTCGTTGGCGAACGCCATGAAGTTGTCGTCACGAGCCACGAAGTCGGTCTCGGAATTGACTTCGAGAATGTAGGCAACGGTGTTGTCGTCGGAGATCTTGATCAGCGACACGCCTTCAGCTGCGGTACGGCCAGCCTTCTTGGCGGCTTTCAGGCCGGAAGACTTGCGCAGCTCTTCGATTGCAGCGTCAACACTACCGTCAGCCTCTACCAGTGCTTTCTTGCACTCCATCATGCCAAGACCGGTACGCTCACGCAGCTCTTTGACCATTGCAGCGGTAATTGCAGCCATGTTCAATCCTCTTAACTTGTACGAATTCGGTGGGGAGGTATGCCCGCAAGACAGGCGGGCATACCTTACAACTCAAACGTGAAGCTGATGCGTCACTCGGCGGCCGGAGCGGCGCCCTCGGCATCTTCGCTGACTTCTACAAACTCGTCAGCGCCGGCGCCAGCAGACTGGGCCGCTTCAAGACAGGTGTCAGCCACAGCTTGCACGTAGATCTGGATGGCGCGGATGGCGTCATCGTTGCCCGGAATAACGTAATCAACGCCGTCCGGATCGCTGTTGGTGTCAACCACACCGATAACCGGGATGCCCAGCTTGTTGGCTTCCTTGATGGCGATACGCTCGTGGTCAACGTCGATGACGAACATGGCGTCCGGCAGGCCGCCCATATCCTTGATACCACCGATTGAACGCTCCAGGCGATCCATTTCGCGGGTACGATCCAGCGCTTCTTTCTTGGTCAGCTTGTCGAAAGTACCGTCCTGGCTCTGGGTTTCCAGGTCACGGTAGCGACGGATAGACTGACGGATCGTCTTGTAGTTGGTCAGCATACCACCCAACCAGCGGTGGTTGACGTACGGCTGGCCGGCACGCAGAGCTTCTTCTTTAATAATCTTGGCGGCGGAACGCTTGGTACCAACGAACAGAATCTTGTTCTTGTTCTCTGCCAGCTGCTGAATGAACTTCAGCGCCTCTTCCATGGCAGGAACAGTCTGCTCGAGGTTGATGATATGAATCTTGTTGCGGGCACCGAAAATGAACTTGGACATTTTCGGGTTCCAGTAACGGGTCTGGTGACCGAAGTGAGCACCTGCCTTGAGCAGGTCACGCATATTTACCTGAGCCATGATATCTACCTTTTAGCTTCGGGTTAGTCCTCCACGCATCCGATTGACCCAACCGACCCTATAAAAGGGAACAGCACCCTGGGACAACGTGTCGACACGTGTGTGAATTTGCCGGATTCGTTTCCGGCGGCGCGTTTATACCATAAACCGGCCGGGCGACGCCATTAAATTTGCGCTGAACCTTCCTTGTATGGAGCTCTCAGGGCCCTTAAAATGCCGGTTTGGCTCAAACCAACAGGAATCCCGATGCAGGTATCGATCAAGACACCGGAAGAAGTTGAAAAGATGCGAGTGGCCGGCCGCCTGGCCGCTGAAGTCCTGGAGATGATTGGCGAGCATGTACAGCCCGGCGTAACAACCGAGGAGCTTGACCGAATCTGTCACGACTACATCGTCAACGTCCAGCAAGCCATCCCGGCACCACTCAATTATAAGGGATTCCCGAAGTCCATCTGCACCTCGGTCAATCACGTGGTTTGCCACGGCATTCCGTCGGAGAAGAAGGTGCTCAAGCACGGCGACATCCTGAACATCGACGTCACCGTCATCAAGGACGAGTATCACGGAGATACCAGCAAGATGTGGGTGGTTGGCAAACCCAAGCCCGGCAGCGAGCGCCTGATCCGCATAACCCAGGAATGCCTCTACAAAGGCATCGAGATGGTCAAGCCCGGTGTTCGGCTGGGCGACATCGGCCACGTGATCCAGCAACACGCGGAAAAGCATCACTACTCTGTCGTCCGTGAATACTGCGGTCATGGTATCGGCAAGGTGTTCCACGAGGAGCCCCAGGTCATGCACTATGGCAAGCCCGGCACCGGCCTTGAGTTGAAAGAGGGCATGACGTTTACCATTGAGCCCATGATCAACCAGGGCAAGCACCAGACCAAACTGCTTGCCGACGGCTGGACTGCCGTCACCAAGGATCACAAGCTGTCCGCTCAGTGGGAACACACGATCCTGGTAACCGCTGATGGTCACGAAGTGCTGACCAGACGGTCGGAAGAGTCCTTCTGACGGTGGCCGATTCCGATCTGGAAGCCCGCATCAGCAACGACCCGTCTCCAGTTCGGGCCGCCCGGGAGCTTTTGGCGGAACGTTACAACGCTGACGCCGAGGCATTTCGTCAGGGTGCCGATGTTCGCGCCCTCGTCCACGCCCGGGCACAGACCGTTGATCGCGTTCTGGATCTCATCTGGCACCGCTATCCGTTCGCCAGTTCAGAGGACATCGCTCTGATTGCTGTCGGCGGGTACGGTCGTGGCGAACTCCACCCCCACTCCGATATCGACCTGCTTATTCTCACCCGGAACGGGATTCGTGAAGAATGGCAGGACGACCTCGGCGCATTCGTGACACTGCTCTGGGATCTGAAGCTGGACATCGGGCACAGCGTGCGGAGTATCGAAGAATGCAAGGAAGCCGCGCGCGATGACGTCACCATTCTCACCAACCTTCTTGAAACCCGGACGATTTCAGGCCCCGATAGCCTCCGACAGACCCTGAGCGAGGAGGTTTATTCCGACACCGTCAGCACCGACCGGGACTACTTCATTGCCAAGCGGGAAGAACAGCAACAGCGGCATAAAAAGTACGGCAACACCGAATACAATCTGGAGCCTAACCTGAAGGGTTCGCCGGGCGCTCTTCGGGATATCCAGACCATTGGCTGGATTACCAAGCGCCACTTCGGGCTCCAGAACATTGCCGATCTCACCCGTTTCAGCATTCTTACCGAGGAAGAACATCAGATCCTGTTCCAGGGCGAAACCTTCCTCTGGCAACTCAGGTTTGGCCTCCAGTTACTCGCCGACCGCAACGAAAACCGGCTGCTGTTCGATCATCAGCGGGCACTGGCAGAAATGCTGGGCTATCACGATGAAGGCAAGCGTCTTGGCGTCGAGCTTATGATGCAATCCTACTACCGAACCGTCCTGGCGCTCGCCGAGCTGACCGACGTTATCCTGCAATATTACGACGAAGCGATTCTCGGAACCGGCCGGGAAGATGATATCCAGCCGCTCAACAAGCGGTTCCAGATCCGGAACCGGTACATCGAGGCGGTCAACAACCAGGTATTCGCCTACGCCCCCTACGCCATCATGGAAATTTTCGTACTGATGGCACAGCACCCGGATATCAAAGGCATTCGTGCAACCACGATCCGTTCGCTGCGGGCCCATCGACACCTGATCGACGACGCCTTCCGGTCGGACCTGGCCGTCACCACGCTGTTCATGGAGCTGTTACGCACTCCCCATGCGCTCGACGTGACGCTTTCGGCCATGAAAAAGTACAACGTACTCGGTCGCTACCTGCCCGAGTTCGGACAGATCATCGGCCAGATGCAGCACGACCTGTTCCATATCTATACGGTCGATGCCCACACCATGCGGGTCATCCGCAACATGGTTCGCCTGAACGGTTCCGAAGTCCGCACGGACTACCCGCTGGCATCGCGCCTGATCCATCGCCTGCCGAAGCTGGAAACCCTGTTCATTGCCGGCCTCTACCACGACATCGCCAAGGGTCGGGGTGGCGACCATTCCGAACTGGGCGCCGTCGATGTCGAAGCTTTCTGCGCCCGGCACCATTTGAGCGAACGGGACACCCAACTGGCCTCCTGGCTGGTCGAGAACCACCTGTTGATGTCCATGACGGCCCAACGCAAGGACATCTCGGACCCCGAGATTATTCATGCGTTCGCCCATGCGATGCCGAGCCAGGCCCACCTGGATTACCTCTATATCCTGACCGTCTGTGACATCAGCGCCACCAACCCGAAACTCTGGAACACCTGGCGAGCCTCACTGCTGCGCCAGCTTTATATCGAAGCCAAGCGGGCATTGCGACGGGGCACAGAGAATCCGGTTGATCGGCGCGAGTGGGTGAATGCAACCCAGTCGGAAGCACGGGAAATCCTGCACGCACAGAACATGACAGACGAGCAGATCGACCGCGTCTGGGACACGGTGGAAGAGGATTACTTCCTTCAGGACTCCACTGTCGACATTGCCTGGCAAACCGCGGCCATAATCCGTCACGGCAATAACCCGGATCCGTTGGTCCTGATCCGCGATACCCGGGGAGGACCTACCGACGGCTACTCCCAGATCATCATCTACATGAAAGACCGGGTCGCACTGTTTGCCGCCACCACGGCCGTCCTGGAGCAACTGAACCTGAATATCGTGGACGCGCGCATCAGCTCGGGCCAGGGCCCCTATTCCATCAGCTCCTACGTGGTTCTGGACGAACAGGGACAGCCGCTCGGGGTCGATCCGGCACGGAAGGAACGAGTGCGCAAACGCCTGATCGAGGAACTCGATGATCCGGAGGATTACCCGGACATTATTCACCGGCGTACACCGCGACAGCTCAAGCACTTTGCGTTTCCAACCGAGGTCACCTTCTCCAACGATACCGGCAACCAGCGCACCGTCATGGAAGTGATCACACCGGACCGCCCCGGCCTTCTTGCCCGGATTGGCCAGGTATTGCTGGAACATCGGGTCCGGCTGACGAACGCCAAGATCGCCACGCTCGGCGAGAGGGTCGAAGACGTGTTCTTTGTCACGGACGAAGACGGTCATCCACTGAGCGATCTTGCGACCTGCCAACACCTCCAGGAAGACCTCTGCACCATGCTGGACGACATTCAATGAACCCGAACCTTGACCGTTTACACCCTTATCCATTCGAAAAACTGGCGAAACTCAAAGCGGGCATTTCTGTCCCTGAGCACCTGACACCGATATCGCTCGGCATCGGCGAGCCCAAGCACCCCTCTCCGGAATTCGTCAAGCAGGTGATCGCCGACAACCTGGACAAACTCGCAAACTATCCGACGACCAAAGGTACCGATGAACTCCGCACCACCATCGCAGACTGGGCGACCCGGCGCTTTCAACTGAAAGAAGGCACGCTCGATCCCGCACACCATATTGTCCCGGTGAACGGTACTCGCGAGGCCATTTTCGCCCTGGTTCAGGCGGTTATCGATTCCAGCAAACCCGCTGCTGTCGTGAGCCCCAACCCCTTCTATCAGATTTACGAAGGCGCATCATTTCTGGCCGGCGCCGATCCCGTTTATCTTCCCTGCGACGCCGGGAACGGCTTCATTCCGGATTTCGACCGGGTTCCGGAGTCCGTCTGGCAACAGTGCCAGATCCTGTTCCTGTGCTCTCCCGGCAATCCCAGTGGCGCGGTTATCGGACGGGATACGCTGGCCAGGGTGATTGAACTGGCGGATACCTATGACTTCCTCATTGCCTCCGACGAATGCTACTCGGAGCTGTATCCGGACGAGGGCCAGCCGCCGGAAGGCTTGCTGCAGACCTGCGCAGCACTGGGTCGTCATGACTTCAGCCGCTGTATCGTGTTTCACAGCCTGTCCAAACGCAGCAACCTGCCGGGACTGCGTTCGGGGTTTGTCGCCGGCGATGCGAAGGTACTGCAGGGCTATCTCAAATACCGCACCTACCACGGATGCGCCATGCCCATTCACAACCAGCTGGCCAGCATCGCCGCCTGGCAGGACGAGGATCACGTGCGTGAAAACCGGGCTGCCTACCGGGCAAAATTCGAGGCCGTCGTTCCGATTCTGCGAGAAGTGATGGACGTCGACTTCCCGGACGCCGGATTCTATCTGTGGCCCGAAACCCCGATGGACGACGAAACCTTCGCGCGCGAATTGTCCGCGCAACAGAATGTGCATGTCCTCCCGGGCCGATATCTGTCCCGCACCATCGAAGGCCATAATCCCGGCGAAAACCGGGTTCGCATGGCACTGGTGGCGCCGCTGGAAGAATGCGTGGAGGCGGCCAACCGTATTGTTGAATTCGTAAAGGCAAACCAGACATGAAGCTCTATGGCATCCGAAACTGCGATACCGTGAAAAAGGCCCGGAAGTGGCTGGACGAACAGGGCATTGGCTACGATTTTCACGACTTCAAGAAAGACGGGCTTGATGATGCCCTCCTGAAGCGCTGGGAGCAGGCAATTGGCTGGGAAACCCTGCTGAATCGCAGAGGAACCACCTGGCGCAAACTTCCGGAGGAGGTTCGTGATACCATTGGCGCCCAATCCGCCCATGAGCTCATGCTTGAGAATCCATCGATCATAAAGCGGCCGGTTGTTGAGCATGACGGCAATGTCAGCGTGGGATTCAATGCAGACGATTGGGCCAAACGTTACTCAAACGCCTAACTTCAAAACAGATCAGACAGGAGCAACCACCAGATGAGTTTTGCATTCGGCATCGGCGTCGGGACCCAGAACAACCAGGGCGAGTGGCTGGAAGTGTTCTACCAACAGCCGATCATGACACCCGACAAGACCCTGATTGATGTGGTTGAAAGTGCCCTTGATTACCAGGGCGGCAACCAAGCCATTGCCGCCAGCCCGGAACAGCTGCACCAGTTCGCCAATGCGCTGCGCCAGGTCGGCCAGACCGACCAGGCAATCCTCGCCGAGAAGGCAGCCGAGAGCACTCGCCCCGTGGTTGTCACAGTGCTGGCCACCGACGATACCGCCTCCAGCACCCCGGAGGTCTACCTGAAGCTGCACCTTATCTCCCACCGGATGGCCAGGCCCCATGGCGTCAAGCTCGACGGCATTTTTGGCCTGTTGCCCAACCTCGCGTGGACCAACGAAGGTGCCATCGATCTGAACGAACTGCCGGAGCGGCAGTTGAGCGCCCGCATCGCCGGTCGCACGCTGGAAGTGAAATCCGTGGACAAGTTCCCCCAGATGACCGACTACGTTGTACCGAAAGGCGTCCGGATTGCCGACACGGCCCGCGTCCGCCTGGGCGCCTATGTTGGTGAAGGCACAACCGTCATGCATGAGGGCTTCATCAACTTCAACGCCGGCACCGAAGGCACCTCGATGATTGAGGGCCGGATCTCGGCGGGCGTGATGGTAGGTAAGGGTTCCGATCTCGGCGGTGGCTGTTCCACCATGGGCACTCTGTCCGGCGGCGGCAATATCGTGATTGCCGTCGGGGAAAACTGCCTGATCGGCGCCAATGCCGGCATCGGAATTCCCCTTGGCGATCGCTGCAAGGTGGAAGCGGGGCTTTATATTACTGCAGGCACCAAAGTGGCCCTGCTCGACGACAACGGCAAACTGGTTGAAGTCGTCAAAGCCCGGGACCTGGCCAACCAGCCCGACCTGCTGTTCCGTCGTAACAGCCAGACCGGCGCGGTGGAATGCGTGACCCACAAATCTGCCATCGAGCTGAACGAAGAACTGCATGCCAACAACTGATTCCCCGACCCAGAATCTGGCCATTGACCTGATTCGCCGGCGTTCCGTCACGCCCGATGACGCCGGCTGTCAGGAGCTGATGATGTCGCGCCTGGCCCCCCTGGGTTTCCAGGGTGAGAACCTGCGCTTCGGCGATACCGACAACCTCTGGGCCCGCCGGGGCAAAGATGGCCCGGTGCTCGCATTTGCCGGCCACACCGATGTGGTGCCGACGGGACCCGAGAAGAACTGGGCTCACCCGCCCTTCGATCCGGTCATCCGTGACGGCTACCTTTACGGACGCGGCGCCGCTGATATGAAAGGCAGCCTCGCAGCCTTCATCACGGCCTGTGAGCGATTTGTAGCTGCCTATCCGGACCACCGAGGCTCCATTGCCCTGTTGATTACCAGCGATGAAGAAGGCCCGGCACAAGACGGTACGGTACGCGTGGTGGAAACATTGGAAGCGCGGAACGAGAAAATCGACTGGTGTCTTATCGGTGAGCCGTCCAGCACCGACGAGGTCGGTGACGTCATCAAGAACGGGCGCCGGGGGTCACTGCATGGCTACCTGACGGTTCATGGTATCCAGGGGCACGTTGCCTACCCTCACCTGGCAGAGAATCCGGTGCATGCGGTAGCCCCGGCGCTGGATGCCCTGGCCCGCGAATTCTGGGATAACGGCAACGATTTCTTCCCACCAACCACCTTTCAGGTCACACGCATCGAGTCGGGTACCGGCAGCAATGTGATCCCCGGGGAGTGCCTGGTGCATTTCAATTTCCGGTATTGCACGGAAAACACCGCGGAGAGTCTGGAGGAGCGCGTGGTTGCCATCCTGGACCGACACAATCTCCGTTATGACCTGCAATGGCATCTCAGCGGGCGCCCCTTCCTCACCGATAAGGGCGCACTGGTCTCTGCCAGCCAGGCGGCCATCCGCGACATAACGGGCCGGGAAACCGAACTGTCCACCTCGGGCGGGACATCGGATGGCCGCTTCATCGCGCCCACCGGGGCTCAGGTGGTGGAACTCGGACCGATCAACGCCACCATTCACAAGATCGACGAGTGCGTGAAAGCCGAAGACCTGGACATCCTGTCCCGGATCTACGAGCGCATCCTGATCGAACTCCTTGCCTGACAGGCAATACGTAAACGCTGTCTCCGCTCAGTAATGCGGGGGCGGCGTTTCCTCTTCCTCGCTCCGGATATTGGACGGGGACACTTCCTTGAGTTGCTTGTGCAACTGCCTTTTCGCGTCCCACAGCTCTCGAATGTCGAGCTCCTGACGGGCCAGCTGCTCACTCAGGGTATTGATGAGATCGTCCTGGAATGCAATCCGTGTTTCCAGTTCGTCAAGCCTGCTTTGAAGGTCTTTCTGTGTCATGGGTTTGGTCAGTGCTCAGGGTAATCTGGTAATATTCCGCTTTTCTCCGCCGGGCCCCTGGTTTTCGGGGTGCGGCGGTTTTCACCGGCCGGATGACTGATTTTACCCGATATCCGGCTCTTTATCGTTAGCGCTCAAAAAATGGAGAACTATCTTTCAATGCGTAATCCAGCCAAAGCGATCCTTGTTGCCATCCTGGTCGCCATTCCTGCTCCTTTCATTCTCGGTACCCTGCTGGTTGCCCTCACACCGGAGCTGTTCCAGATCCTGTCCAAATCCGAGACCAGCGAACTGGCGACCAACACGCCGTTCGTTCTTGGTAGCGCCCAGGGCATTGCCGCCTATGTGATTGCCGTCGTCATTTTCGGACTTGCCGGTTTCTTTGCGATTGCTCTCGCCGCCAAACAGCAGCCAGCGCAGCGCAGCACAGGCCAGTCACAGTCTTCGCGCAATCAAAGTCGTTACGAGGAAGAGGAAAACGATTACGACGACACCACACCGGAAGGCGACGAAGAAGGCACGGTAAAATGGTTCAACGTGAAAAAGGGCTTCGGCTTCATCGTAAGGGACAGAGGTGATGAAGTGTTTGTTCACTTCCGGGCCATCCGCGGCCGCGGACGCCGCGTTCTCCGCCAGGGCCAACTGGTTCGTTTCAACGTTGTTGAAGCGGAAAAGGGCTTGCAGGCGGACAACGTCTCCATCCTGAGCGACTGAATCAGCCGCTTCGTGAATCATGAAAAAGGCAGCCTCCCGGCTGCCTTTTTCAGTTCCAGACGACCATTTTCTCCCCCCGGTCATCCAGACGCCACCACTTTTCATCCTCAACGGGATCTCCCTCTTTCCAGTCGCCGGGGCTGCAACGGATTTCGGTTTCCATGGCCCGCCAGGCACTGCGGGCACAGTCGAGATCACTGTTCCACGGCAATGAGTCACCCTCAAGCACCAGTGACGTAAACCGTTTACCGAATGCCCCGGGGTATAGCGTGATCCGGAGACGTCCGCCTTCATACTCTGCGAAGCCCTTGGCCACCTTCGCGGTATCCGAGTCGTCAAGATCAAGCTTATCGACGTGTACTTCCAGCCAGGCAGATACCTGGCCGGGCTCCAGATCACGAATGTAGATTTCCAGATCCTGCACTCGCGGATTCTCCCTGCTGCTGTTCACAATGGTGCACATAGTGAACCGGGCCGGGGCGCGCCGCAACCCATCTTTCCAGCTCCTGGCGCAAATCAGCCACGGTCAGAGTACGCAAGGTTCCCTCTCTCTGGCGCTCATGCCACGCTACCTCGGCCGCCGCTTTCTGCAATTCCAGAGCATCCAACGCTTCCTCGATAGGAGCCACCGGCTGATTGCGGGCGATCGCCACCAGGCTCTGGCGTCGGAGCGTATCTGCCTGGGCGGCCAGCACCTTTGCCTCTCCGGGTCCCTGCCGCGCGAACAGGTCGAGCCGTGCTGCGGCACGCTCAACCCACTGAAGCAAACCTCCCGGTGTCGAGACTGTCCGGTTCTGTCTGGAACAGGCGTATCGGATTGCGGCCGGCGTCAGCTCTACCGACCGGCTTTTTTCGATCCGGGATTGATGGCTGGTCAGTATCGCCTGCCGCTGAACCCGACTGCAGGCGGGCAACGTCGCCGATTCAAGGGTTCGCCCCAATTGACGCTCCAGCCGCTCAACTGAATCATCCGGTCCGCCTTCCGGCCCCAGCAGCAACATCGGCCCGGCCCACCGCAGGATCAGTTCACGAGTCGCCGTTTCTCTGGCAACGACCACCTCGAGCAGGTCCGCCGGCGAGGTATTATCCAGTATAAGAACCGGCCAGGCATGGGAATGATCTCCATCGACGCCACTGGGGATCTTCGGCCATTCAACGGCGTGCGTTTCGGATTCCCGCCTCACGTCGAATAACACGTAATCGCGATCCAACATCGGCGTGAGACAGTTCAGCCACGAGGATTTACCAGCTCCCCGCTCCCCTCGCAGCCAGAACAAGGCACCGGCATTGGCCGAGAAGGCAACCGCGATCTCCTCGGCCAGTGCCAACCAGTCGGAATCGGTCACGGTGATGGGCACATGGCCCCGGGTGACCGGCTCCGGAGTCAGACAACCGGAGTCTCCAACCGGCCAGTCCCCGATCGTCTCCAGAACCGCCACATAGGCCTTGCCCTGAAGTCGCTCCGTTCCCCGGACCAACGCTGACAGCAGGTGCGACCATGTCAGCCAGGGGCCGAGGTATATTTCCCGGGCGCAGGCCAGCCAATAAGTCAGTTGCGACGACAGGGCGCCCTCTGCGCCGACCTCGGTGATAATGGGCTGCTCGCACTGAATGGTCCGCACCAGTTCGTCCAGATCCACGCCGCGCCCGACCATGAAACGGGTCAACCCGGGCTCGGTGTCCAGCAGCGCGAGCAGAAAATCCTCAGCGGTGATCACGGTGCCACCGCGGCGTTCCACCTGCTCGCGGGCCTTGACCAACGCGGCTTGTCCTTCCGGTGCCAGGCATCCTTGCCAGTCCTCCATCACACTCTCCTTGTGTTGTCTTCAGATTGCCGCCTGTCCGTTGGCGACGGGTGGTGTATTGTTTACCAGCTGCCGGTGTTCTCCATACTTGCCCAGGGCTCCCGGGCCGGTAGCGCCTCGCCCTTCTGGAGCAGCTCGATGGAGATATTATCCGGGGTACGGACGAACGCCATATAGCCATCCCGAGGCGGGCGATTAATGGTCACGCCGTTCGCCTGGAGCTTTTCACACAGGGCATAGATATCGTCAACCCGATAGGCGAGATGGCCAAAATTCCGCCCTCCCGTATACTCCTCCGGGTCCCAGTTGTAGGTGAGTTCGATCATCGGTGCCCGATCCTCACGGGCGCGCGCCTCATCTTCCGGGGCTGCCAGGAAAACCAGTGTAAAGCGCCCTTTTTCGCTACTTTTCCGACTGATCTCGACCATTCCCAGGAGATCACAGAAAAAATGAAGCGTTTCGTCGAGATTGCTAACACGAATCATCGTATGTAAATACTGCATACTGGCTCCTTGGTGCTGTCAGTCCAGCAAGATTTAATGTTTACCGAATCCTGTGCACAGTTTACGGTATTCTTTCGCTATGAGTGAGAATACGGACACCCGTCTTTTATTGCCATTCCGTCACCCGTCGGTACGACACCTGGCGTGGACATGCACTGCCCCCCAACTGCTGCACTGTAACCAGAGCTTCGAACCAGCGTGCTACCTGCCGACCACCTACCTGCAGACTCTTCTGGAATGGGATCGCGAGCCAGCGCGGATCCCGAAAGCCCTGACGGAAGCACCGCCCCGACGGCTCGGTTTCTATTTCGAACGACTCTACGAAAGCCTGCTTACCGACCTCCTCGGATGGGACGTCCTCCTGAAAAACCAGCAGATACAAACGGGCGGGCGAACCCTGGGCGAGCTGGACTTTGTGGTGTTCAACAGAACCGATGATCGAATCGAACATCACGAAATCGCCATCAAGTTCTACCTGGGCGTACCAGGCGATAATGAACCGGATCGTTGGTATGGCCCCAATGCCAGGGATCGCCTGGACCTGAAAACGGACCGGCTGCTGAACCAGCAGGCCCAGCTCACCCGACGCCCCGAGACACACCACCTGCTGGAACAACGGGGCATCACCGCGCCACTGGTGTCTAGGGTGTTTATGCCCGGGTATCTCTTCTATCCGGACGACGGGACAACCGAAATCTCCGTGCCCCCGACAACGCCCGCGGATCATCTGCACGGTACCTGGCACTACGCCTCGCAGATCCGGCGGGCAGATATCGCCCGTTGCGTGCCGCTCCGTAAGCCCCACTGGATTGGCCCGTGGAGCCAGACTACCGAGCCGGATCCCGCCGACTCGGAAGCGGCCTTGGCTTTGATCCTCCAACGCAATATCCCGCAGCTTTTTGCAGAACTGGAACGGGACAGCGCATCCGGCGTCTGGACCGAACAGCGGCGGTTTTTCCTGGTTCCCAATAGCTGGCCCGCAAACGGCTGAGCTGCAACCAATGCGACGACGTTGACCTCGCGGACGTTCTCCGGCACTCTAATCTGGTTTCGTTATGCAACCTAAAACACAAGGAACCCGATCGTGAGCGAATACAGAAACAGAGCCATCGTGCTGAAGCAGCGCCCGCAGGGTGAAATCCAGGAAGGCGACCTGGCCATGGAAGCCCGTCCTGTGCGCGCCCCGGGGGAAGGCGAAGTCGTCGCCCAGGTGCTCTGGCTGTCGCTGGATCCCTATATGCGGCCTCGCATGAACGATGCCAAAGGCTACATGGACCCCATCGGGATCGACGAAGTGATTGTGGGCGAGAGCGTCGCCCGGGTGGTCGAATCCCGCTCGGACAAACTCAAGGTGGGCGACCTCGTAACCTGCTACTCCGGCTGGCAGGAGTACGTCACCTTTCCGGCTGATGCGCCGATGGTCTACAAGATCCACCAGAAGAACAACGTTCCCCTACAGACCTACCTGGGCGTTGCCGGCATGCCCGGACGCACCGGTTACTGCGGACTGATGTACGTTGGCAAGCCCAAAGCCGGCGACACGGTCGTGGTATCTGCCGCCTCCGGACCGGTCGGCACCGTGGTCGGCCAGACCGCAAAACAGGAGGGATGCCGGGTGGTAGGCGTTGCCGGCGGACCGGAAAAGTGTCGCTTCGTGACGGATGAACTGGGCTTCGACGCCTGCGTCGACTACAAGGCCGGTAACCTTGAGGACGACCTGAAGGCGGCCTGCCCCGACGGCATCGACATCTACTTTGAAAACGTCGGTGGCGCCGTCACCAAAGCCGTCGCACCACTGCTTAATCCGGGCGCCCGTGTTCCCATCTGTGGCTACGTATCCGCCTACAACGCCAAAGACATGAGCGAAGTGGAAACGCCGTTCCAGATTCTCAAGGCGCTGGACCCGGTGCCTGAGCACCGTTTTTTCCTGGTCACCGAATGGCAGGATCGCCACCAGGAGATCACACAGATACTGGCGGACAGGGTAGCCAGTGGCGAGCTGAAATACCGCGAGACCATTGCCGAGGGCCTGGACAGTGCCATTGACGCCTTCAAAGGCATGCTGAAGGGCCGCAATTTCGGCAAGCAGTTGGTTCACATCGCGGACTGAGGCACCTCAGACCGGCACCGCAGGCCTTCTGATCAGGTCATCGATCAGCCGCAAATAGGCTGACAGGAGCAGGATGCGGGGCTTGTCGGCATTCTCGGGCTTGGACATGGGCGCATTCTGCCCTACTCCCGGTTCGACAGCCAGACGCCCTGGTAGGGTTTGAGGGTCACGCTTCCGGACAGATCCTCAATGACCATCCCGGAGATCAGGTCCACCCACCGATCCGTCCCGATCAGGTTGATGTCGGCCAATGCAATCTCCTGAGTCTCCGGGCTGATGTTGTGGATGCAGAAGATGGACTGGTCCCGACGGGCGCTCTGACGCCAGAAGCCGAACACCTGAAGACCAAGGTGCAGCGTAAACTGGGTGGCGTTGGGATGGAACGCGGGTTGCCTGCGCCGAATGCCGATCAGCCGTTTCAGCTCCCGGAACACCTGTGCGTGATGGTTATCCGGCTGAGCCAGCAGTTCGTCCAGCCGATCGGCCTCGCACTGGGCCCGATTGATTGAACGCAGACGCCCAGTATGCTCCACCCGCTCGTAATCGTTACCGGTGGCCAGCAGACTGTGAATGTAGAAGGCCGGTACCCCTTCCAGCGCCAGCATGATGGTATGGGCACAGACAAACCTCGCCTGCTGCCAGTGGTCCACGCCACCTTCCGCCGTGCCTTTCAGCGCATCGTAAAGCGCAATGTTGATCTCGTAGGGCTGGTCCCGGCCATCGGCGGTGCGGCGATAGGACACCCTCCCCCCGAACGATTCCATCGTATTGATCAGGCGCTGCTTTTCGTCTTCGTCCAGCAGGCCATCCGTGGGACGCATGCCGATGCCGTCGTGGGACGCGATAAAGTTCAGATAGGTGGTGCCCATCTGGGCCGGTGGCATGCTCATCAGCCAGGTCTTCAGGTGTCGGCAGTTCCCCGTGACCAACGTATTGATCAGTAGAGGCGGCAGCGAAAAGTTGTAGATCAGATGGGCTTCGTTGGCGTTTCCGAAATAGGTCAGGTTTTCCCGGTTCGGGACATTGGTCTCGGTAATCACGATGGCCGTTGGCGTGTGGTGCTCGATCAGTAGTCGCAGGATCTTGATCAGTTCGTGGGTCTGCTGCAAATGGATACACGGCGTCCCGATTTCCTTCCACAGGAACGCCACGGCATCCAGCCGGAAGATGGAGATTCCATGCTCCAGGTACTTTCGGATGATGGCGACAAATTCCTCCAGCACGCGGGGATTGGCGAAATTCAGATCCACCTGGTCTTCACTGAACGTGCACCAGACATAGCGCTCCCCATCTTCCGTCTGGACGGCAGTCAGCAGCGGAGAGGTGCGGGGACGGACCACGGCACTCAGATCATCCCGCGGGCTGGCCTCGAAGAAGTAATCCTTGCCCGGATCCAGACGCTTACGGAAGTTCTCGAACCACCGGCTGCGAGCCGACATATGGTTGATCACGAGATCGGCCATCAGTTTGAAGTCGCCCGCGATCCGTTCGATATCCTGCCAACTCCCATGGCTCTCGTTCACCGCCAGGTAGTCCATGACCGAAAAGCCGTCGTCGGAGCTGTAGGGAAAAAACGGCAGGATATGAACACCGGAAATAGCGTCTGATAGCCAGTGTTTCAGGACATCATGCAGGGTGACCAGCGGCTTTTCTCCCGGCCGCTGCAGCGTATCCGCGTAGGTAATCAGCCAGACATCGGCTTCATCCCAGTGATTCTGGTGCGCCGGAACCGGAGCCTGATCACCGGCCAGTCCCATGGCCAGCAGCAAGCGATCCGCCAATACGGTGCAATCCTCCTGCCGATACACCATGCAGAGCATGCTGACGAGTTTGGTCTTCAGCGTCTGGCCCTGGGTCATGCCCGGAACTCCTCGTTGTCCAGTTCCACCGCTTCCAGCAGTTGCTCCTTGATGTCCGGAATGGCACTGGTCACCCGGTTCCAGCTGGGAATGAACGGTGTATCCATCGGGTTTTCCAGAAAATAGGCGCCGGCCCGCATCACGTTCTGGGCAAACAACTCGACCGCTTTCTCCTCCTTGTGGCGATCGAAGGTCAGCCCGTTCATCACGGCATCGTTCTGATAGGTCTCAACGAAGTCCAGCGCGATCCGGAAATAGGTCGCCTTGATGGTGCGGAACTTTTCGCTGGAAAAGATCTCCCCGTTCGTCGCCAGCTTTCGGAACAACGCCTTGGCAATGTCCATGCTCATCTTCGACAAACCCCGGCTGGCATCCTCCGGCGACAGCTCCTGGTGCTTATGGTCGTAGACGTCGGCGATATCCACCTGGCACAACCGGTTGGTCGCATAGTTTCGTTTCATCTCGGACAGCACCCCGATTTCCAGCCCCCAGTCGCTGGGAATACGCAGATCGTTGATGACGTCCGTGCGGAACGAGAACTCCCCGGCCAGGGGATAGCGGTAACTGTCCAGGTAATCCAGGAAATCGCTGGGACCACAAACCTTCTTGAGCGCACGGATCAACGGCGTTACCAGCAGGCGGCTGACCCGTCCATTCATTTTCGAATCCGCGACACGGGCGTAATAACCTTTACAGAACATATAGTTGAAGGCGGGATTGGCAACCGGGTATATGAGACGAGCCACCAGATCCCGGGAATAGGTCAGAATGTCACAATCGTGGAGTGCCACGGATTTACTGACGCCGGAGGCCAGTACATAACCGAAGCAGTACCAGACGTTCCGCCCCTTACCCATTTCGGTTGGCGCCAGGTTCTGCTCCCGGAGCTTCAGATCCAGCGCCCGCAGTCTCGGACCGTCGTTCCAGAGTACCCGCACGTTCTGGGGCAATTCCGAGAAATAGGCCATGGCATGTCGATACTGGTCCTCGTTGGCCCGGTCCAGGCCGATCACGATCTGCTCCAGATAGGGCACTTTCGCCAGCTCGCTGACAATATGCTTCAAAGCCGGTCCCTCCAGCTCCGAATAGAGCGAAGGGAGAACCAGTGACATGGGGCGAGCCTTCCGGAACCCCAGAAGCTCCTGCTCAATGTCCTCCACCGGGCGCCGGACGAGATTGTGAAGGGTGGTGATAATGCCGTTCTGGTAAAAGTCGCCCATGGCGCCTCTCCTTTCTAGTAGCCGTACTCGAACAGGAGGTTGAGCACGCAGTCATTCCAGCCTTCAGGGCCAGTTCTGAGAGAGCGGACGGCATGGCGATCCGATGGCAATTGCACAGAATCACTGTTGAGGCCCCGAATCACGACCGGAATATCTGCGGACTCCAGCAACTGCTGATCGTTGGGGCTGTCACCCAGTGCGATGGCCAGGAGTGACTCACGACCGTACCGCTCCTGATATTTCTCCAGCAAGAAACGGGCCCCATCGGCCTTGTCGAAGACCCCCATGGCGTGCCAGAAGCGACCACCCTGGACCAGCCGGAGGTTGGCGGCCGCCAGGGATGCGCGAAACGCTTCCAGTTCGCCGTCGGATCCCTGCCAGATCAACGGTTCAGTGGCATGGCGCTGAAGTGCTCGGGAAGCGGCTACCACATCCAGGCCGGTCAGTTCAGCAAGCTCCTCGGCTGTCATGTCGTTGAAGCCCCGAAACTGTGCGCCTGCTGCCCGCAAACGGCCAAGCTCAGACAACACCACGTCCCGGGATGCGCCAAAAGTCACCACCTGTTCGCGCACACCCCCGAAATAATGCTCGGGAATCACGACCGCCGCCCCGTTTTCGACGATATAGGGATCACGATTCCCCATCTCATTGCGGATAGCCGCCATCTCGGCGGAGGTCTTGCTGGAACTGAGGACTAGAGGAATACCGGCCATACGCAACCGCTCAAGTGCCGGCTCCGCCGACGCCCAGGAGTAACTGTCATGATCCAGCAGGGTGCCGTCCAGATCTGAGAACAGTATGAGATGGGGTCTGGTCATGATATTCCTTCCTGAACAGGATTAATCGGGTTCGGGAGCGTCCCGAAACTGTGGTGCTCCCAGTGAATGATCCGCACTGACCGGCACCAGCACATCCGCTCGCGCGGGCATCTCACGGAGACAGTGTTCCGTGACTCGCTGGTAATGCATGATGAACCGAATCACCTCGTCATCGGTCATGATGCGCATTGACGGGGCATCGCCTGAGTGCCCGCCTCCTTCTGGTGCACGGCGATGACGTTCCGCAAGCTTGTGTTCCTGAAGGGTGCGCCATTCCCGAACACAATCCATGGATGGCGCCTGGAGCATCACGAGTAGATCCAGCCTGCCGAAGAGCGTACGGTAAGGCCCCTTGAGACAGTCATTGACGTAACCACGCCAGGCGCCATCACGGTCTTCTTCCTCCTCGAGCCGGTTCACCGGCCGAGATAAGGCCTCGGGCTCTTCCGGCAAAGCGCCTACGCACCACCCTTCAAACAGAACGACATCCGCCCTTCCCTTGAACACCGGCCAGTCCGCTTCAGGCATCCTGTCATCACTGGCCTTGTCGAACGCCGGTATCGCGGTGACATCGTCCCGCCCGGCAGTGGTCAGGCGCTCAAGGATCGCCAGACCCAGCTCCACGTCGTGGGTCCCCGGAACACCCCGTGTCTGCAAAAGGGGATGAACCGTCCGGGCAAGTGTCTGGCGCTCTGCTCTGGTAAGGTAGAGGTCATCAAGAGACAGACCGGCACTGGCACACTGGTGTTGACGGTGCAGGATTTCTTTCAGGAACAGGGTCAGGGTCGACTTGCCGGTGCCCTGGGCGCCGTGGATACCGACCACCACCGGACGACCCTGTTTCTGACGCAAGGCAATGATCCGCTCGGCCAGGGGCAGGATGGTCTGCCTGACGGTCTGTTCGTAAGATGATGGGAGACGCTCTTGCTGGATGAGTGTCTCGATGACAGGAGCCATTGAATCGTCGGTCACAGTCAGTTCCCCGAATGAGATGAATGAAAACGCAGCAGAATCCGTACCAATTGGGAGTATACGCATTTCATGAATGACCAGGGTTTCCGGATTGAACACCGTTATCTGGAGCTACCGGACAGCTTCTACACCCGGGTACAGCCCACGCCCCTGAGCAGCGCCAGGCTGGTCACCTTCAACCATGAGCTGGCCAACCAGATGGGATTCCACACGAACGATACGGCGCAATGGGCGGGTGTCGGTGCAGGCAAGGAACTGCTTGAGGGCATGGACCCGGTGGCGATGAAATACACCGGGCATCAATTCGGCGTCTACAATCCAGAACTGGGCGATGGGCGCGGCTTGCTGCTCTGGGAAACCATTGGCCCGGACGGGAAACGCTGGGACTGGCACCTCAAGGGCGCCGGAACCACGCCCTACTCCCGGTTCGGGGATGGTCGGGCGGTTCTTCGCTCCACCATCCGCGAGTACCTGTGCAGCGAAGCCATGTACCACCTGGGCATTCCGACCACCCGGGCCCTGTTCATGGTGAGCGCCCGCGATCCGGTCCGCCGCGAATCCATAGAAACCGCCGCCGCCCTGATGCGGGTGGCCCAGAGCCATATCCGATTCGGTCATTTCGAGTTCGCCGCCCATCACGAAGGGCCGGAAGCGGTCACCACGCTGATCGAGCACGTTATCGCGCTTCACTACCCGCACCTGATCGAACTACCGGACGACGAACGCCGGAGCCGCTGGTTTGAGGAAGTTGTGGAAGCCACCGCCCGGCTGATTGCGGACTGGCAGGCGGTGGGGTTCTGTCACGGGGTCATGAACAGCGACAACATGTCCATCATCGGGGACACCTTCGACTACGGCCCCTATGCGTTCCTGGACGATTTCGATGCCGGTTACATCTGCAACCACACGGATCAGGGAGGCCGTTATGCCTACAACCGGCAACCCCAGGTCGGCTTCACCAACTGCCAGTACCTGGCCAATGCGCTCCTGCCTGTGATGGATGAGGATGCCGTGCGGCGGGGTTTACGTCGCTATGAAACCGCCTACAACGAGCGTTTCCTGCAGAACATGCGGGACAAGCTGGGCATTGCCGAGCCGGATGATTCGGACCTCGGACTGATCATGGATACCTTCAGCATGCTGCACGAGCATCGTGTGGATTACACGCTGTTTTTCCGGGGACTGTCCAATCTCTATAACAGGGGCCATGGCCCCGTGCGAGACCTGTTTGTCGACCGCAGTGTCGCCGACAACTGGCTCGCCCGTTACGAACAACGCCTGCAGCAGGAATCACGGGCCCACGACGAGCGGGAATACGCCATGCGGCGGGTGAACCCCAAGTACATCCTTCGGAACTATCTGGCTCAGCAGGTCATCCAGGAAGCCCAGAATGGAGACTACCAACCTCTGGAGGAACTGCTCTCCGTTCTGAAGCACCCCTTCGACGAGCAACCGAACGCCGAAGCGTTCGCGGCGCCGCCGCCCGACTGGGGCAAACACCTGAACATCAGCTGCTCATCCTGACGGCAATAAAAAAGGGTGAGGCCCGAGAACCTCACCCTTTTTGCTCCCTCAATGCCGAGGGGGACCGATCAGACCGCTTTGGCGGCGATGATCTTGTCGTGCCACTCGGCCGGGCCGGTCTGATGCACGGAGGAACCCCGTGAATCCACCGCAACGGTCACGGGCATGTCTTCCACCTCGAACTCGTAGATGGCTTCCATCCCCAGTTCCGGGAACGCAACCACTTCCGCGTGCTTGATAGCCTTGGATACAAGGTAGGCCGAGCCACCGACGGCCATCAGATACACCGCACCGAATTCCCTGATGGCATCAATGGCCACCTGGCCACGCTCGGCCTTGCCGATCATGCCGGTGAGGCCGGTCTTTTCGAGCATGGTATGGGTGAATTTGTCCATACGGGTTGCGGTCGTCGGGCCAGCCGGACCAACCACTTCTTCCCGAACCGGATCCACCGGACCCACGTAATAAATGAAGCGACCCTTGAGATCGACCGGCAGTTCCTCGCCCTTCTCGATCATGTCCACCATCTTCTTGTGGGCGGCATCGCGGCCGGTCAGCATTTTCCCGGACAACAGAACGGTCTCGCCCGGCTGCCACTCTTTCACGTCTTCCGGAGTGACCGTATCGAGGTTCACCCGGCGAACATTCTCACCCACTTCCCAGGTGATTTCCGGCCAGTCCTCCAGGCTCGGGGGCGTCTGCAGGGAAGGCCCAGAACCATCCAGCGTAAAGTGCGCATGGCGTGTGGCGGCACAGTTCGGAATGATCGCCACCGGCTTGTTGGCGGCGTGAGTCGGGTAATCTTTCACCTTCACATCCAGAACAGTAGTCAGGCCGCCCAGCCCCTGGGCACCAATACCGAGATCGTTCACCTTGTCGAACAGCTCCAGACGCAATTCCTCTGCACGATTCGATGCGCCGCGCTCCTTGAGATCGTGAATATCGATCGGGTCCAGGAGTGCCTCTTTGGCCAGTTCCATGGCCTTCTCGGCAGTACCACCGATACCGATGCCGAGCATCCCCGGCGGGCACCAGCCGGCGCCCATCTGCGGAACCATTTTCAGCACCCAGTCCACCACCGAGTCGGACGGGTTGAGCATGGCAAACTTGGACTTGGCTTCGGAACCACCGCCCTTTGCGGCAACATGCACTTCCACTTTATCGCCCGGAACCATCTTGTAATGGATGATGGCCGGCGTGTTGTCCTTGGTGTTCTGGCGCTTGCCATCCGGATCAGCCAGTACCGACGCCCGAAGCACGTTGTCCGGGTGCGTGTAGGCACGGCGAACGCCTTCGTTGATGACGTCATCCAGCGGCTGGTCGCACTCGAATTTCACATCCATTCCGACGTTGACGAAAACCGTCACAATGCCTGTGTCCTGACAGATCGGACGGTGCCCCTGGGCACACATGCGGGAGTTGATCAGGATCTGCGCCATGGCGTCCTTCGCCGCCTGGGACTCTTCCTTCTGGTAGGCCTCATACACGGCCTGGATAAAGTCCTTCGGGTGGTAGTAGGAAATGAACTGCAGCGCGTCCGCTACGCTTTCAATCAGGTCGTCCTGGCGGATTACGGTGGTCATAGGCGCCTCATCAGCTTGATGTGATTATGAAGTCGTCAAAAAGAGGAGGCGTGAGTTTACCAGAAAATCGCCCTGGCGAGGGATGCTACGTAAGGCTCGACAAAGCGCTGTCGCCCAACTATTTTTCAGAAAGACCAGACTCCGCCCGTGCGAGGAGGTTCTGAAACGCCAGAATCACACTTTTGGCTGATCAACACTTGCCTGACTGTCGCTATAGTCAGAGGTATGAAATTGGCTCCAAGCGCTGATCAAATTTTCAGAAGAACATAACGACACAACAACAGGAAAAGGTTCCACCCATGTTCAAGAAAACTCTAATAAGTCTTGCCGTGGCGTCTTCCCTTGGACTTACAGGCTGCTTAAGCGGCGGAGACACGGGGGCGAATGCTAATCCGGAATACAAGATCAATAACCCCGAGATTGATGGGAAGACCTGGCCGGAATTCAATCCGGCAACGGGTAACCTACCAATTCCAAATGACCTAATTTTCCAGGGTGACGATCTCGACACGATCGGTATTAACGAAGCTGATGGCACCTTCAAAGTTGCTGATACGAAGCCACCGGTAACTTCAGCCTTGAACATGCTCAGTGGAGCATCAACGGTTGCTCCCATTGACATTGCAATGAACGGGATTATTGATGCAGACTCCGTCGACGGACAGCCTTTCATTGTAAATCAAGAAACCGGCAATCTCGTTTTAAACGCAGGGATCCCCATCCCTAATCCCAAACAAAATGTTTTCCTTCTTGAACTAGACTACGCCAGTGGTGATCCCCTCCAAGCACTGTCCCTCGGGGAACCTCCAACAATTCAACTGGCACAACCGTTCGTCGCCCTTAAAGGTGGCGATACCAGCGTACAAACAGTAGACGCAGCGAATACGCTTGCACGTCAGGCCGTCGATCAATACAAGGTTTCTGTTGTCAAGCAATCAACAGACGATGGCATCAAAAGCGTCATTCGAATTAACCTTCTAAAGCCACTTAATCCGAAAAAGCGTTACCTAGTGGTTGTTACAAAAGATGTTACTGCGAACGGAGAAGCGATAACTGCTTCCCCAACGTACGCTAATCTTACCGATGAAAACGCTCCCATAAATTCTGACAACCTCGCTCCAGTGCGTCGCATCATCAACAAACTGTGGGAGCCTGTGGCAGAAGGATACTTTGCGCTACCTAATGCTTCACGCTCCGACAGCTCGCTACCGGCCCTTTCTTCCAAAGACATTGCTTTCAGTGTTTCTTTGACAACATCAGCTGACGAAGAAATTCTGCCTTACATGGCGCAGCCGAGTAAGTGGTTCACTGACCAGCTCCGTTCTGCATATCGTCTCGGAGCAGTGCGGAAAGTGACAGGGGCAGCTAATGTTCTTTCACAAGTGGCCGAGGGTATTTCCCTTGAAGATGCTTTGGCATCTATGCGCAAATCAGATGATGAAGTGGGGCCAAACGATACGAATAAAAATGGCGAGATCGATCCTCTGGATTTCGATTTTAACCGAGACAATAACCTCACATCAGCCGATTTCAACTTGGTTAGTAAAGGTGATACTGCAGACGCACCATTCAATTATTTTGATGTTCAGGCTGCCATCGAAGCAGCAGAGGCTGCCTACCCCGGGACACTAGCAGCAGCTGATCCCACTTTATTTGGATCTGGAGCACCATGCGATGGTGATTTCGAGCCAGGAACAATCACCTGCGGTAATGTACTAGCCAGTCAACTTTCTGCACTTTTACCAAATATCGGGGATAAAGGCTCGTCAGCCCAACTTCAGGCCCTTAATACGGCGCTGCCAGCAGCTCTAGTGACACCTGCATTGTCTTCCGTGCCTGGGTCGGATACCGCGCTCGTGCTACAAGGCAGTATCTCGATCCCCTACTATCTGGGCGTGCCAAGTGGATCAGACGGGAGCACAATCAACTCCAGTACCTGGATCGCCGATCATGCGCTGGCAGAACAGCTGAATAGCGCTTTCGGACCACTGGGGCTTCAATTGGCTCAAGGTGTTAAGTCCCCGAAAACAGGGGACTACGCAAGCAATGCGGTGAATGCTCTTTTCCCATTCCCTCAAAAGACCGGAACTGCGGACCAGAAAATACCATTGCTCGCGATGTTGCCTAAACCTGATGGCGTGGACGGCAGTGGCCTACCAACTTGGGGAGGCAATTCCCAAGTTCCAGTTGTCGTTTTCCAGCACGGCATAACAACTGATCGAAGTGCTGCTCTATCGGTGGGATCAGCGTTGACTTCGGCAGGCTTCGGCGTGGTCGCAGTCGATCTGCCATTACACGGTGTTGATGCGCAGGATCAGTCAGACAAGACTTCTGGCAAAGCAGAAGAACAAAAAGCCCTTGCATCAACGTTACTAACCGGTTTCGACGCGGCTGACACAACCGACGCTTTACCGGATCAGAACACAGCGGCAAATATAGAAGCGCTGATCGCGCAGACTTATGTTGACCAAACCGTAACGCTTGTTCAAACAATCTACGGATGTTCACAGCCTGATGCGTTAAAAATTGCCTCGGGGACAGGTGGCTGCGGTGGAAGTACAGCCAACAAAGCGGCAGCAACTCTTGTTGGCTTCGCTATTGGCGCACAGAATTCTGTGAAAAACTACACCAGCGTCATCCCCGGCATTGCCAGAACCAGCTTTGAGCGCCACTTCAACTTCACGGTGAATGAGAGCGGCAATCCGACACCGATGGATTTCGATGCGGGTGTTGGCTCTTCTGGAAGCCTCTATATCAACCTGTTGAATATCTTTAACACCAGAGACAAAAACCTCGAATCACAAATTGACCTTGTAAATCTAATCGCTTCGGTTGGAAGCATTCAGGTAGATGTTGATGGAAATGGAACCTTGATCAACCCGTTTGATGGCAATCAAATCTACATGGCCGGCCATTCACTGGGAACGGTCGCAGTCTCTGGCGCCGCAGCCGTTGCTAACCAGTCGAGCAATCTGCCTGACGTTGTTGCAACTGCTCTCTATGCGCCCGCGTCTGGCATCACACGCATGCTCGAAAACTCGCCCAGCTTTGCGGGTTCCATCCTGAATGGTCTCAAAGCCAAGGGTATCGAACAGGGCTCTAAAGACTATGAAACATTCATGCGTGTAGTACAAAACTCCATCGATCCGGCAGATCCGATTAACTTGGCCGATGACCTAGCGGATTCGGGTAATGGAAGAGTATTAACTTTCAACGTGGTCGGTACGGAAGATGGAAACGGCAATACTTTGTACAAATCCGATCAGGTCAATGTAATCGAGGCTGAGAACACCCAACTGAATGATGCATTCCCCGATTACCTCGCGGGCGCGCTCCCACTTTCAGAGGAGTTGGGCGCGACAAACGTTGTTTCCTTCAATGGAACCGAGACCATTCTCGCCAGTGATCTTGCATACGGCACTCATAGCATGTTCGTTCTGCCATCACCTAATACAGACATTGCGGACGAGACGGAACGAAATGCGGATCTTCAGCGCCAGAAAGACGCGTTCTCAGAGTCCTTGCTTGAGACCAGCGAGTTCTTCTTGCGCGGTGGGACGCTGTTGAGCGCCATTCCTGCTGATGTTGGTCGCTTGGGATCGCCCAGCACCACCCCGATTCTGGACGACAAAGACATCCCAACAGCGCAAGATGTGATAGATACCGACAATACCGACGAGTTCAAGCAACTGAACTGATAGGCCATTCGGTGTATGCCCCCCCACAGCACGCTGTGGGGGTTTTCATTTCAACGACCTGGCTCTATAAACCGAATCGGACACCCCAACTGCCGCTGCATCTCCCCATCCCCCCGATCCACCTCAATCACCATTCCCCTCGCCTTCAACTGCGGATGCTCCGCGGCTTCGGAAATGGTCAATACCGGCTCAACACAGGCATCCTGCTCGGCGAAGACCGACTGCCATTCCGCCAGATCCTTCTCCCGTATCTTCCCGGCAATCGCCTCTTTCAAGGCCTTTTGATCCGCAGGCTTCTGGCTAAGCGTCAGACCTTTCATTTCCGACAGCCCCAGCGTGTCACAGAGCCGGGCTGAGAACTGTGGCTCCAGACTGCCTACGGACAACCAGCGGTCGTCCCGGGTCTGGTAGTAATCGTAGAAAGATCCGCCGTTAAGCAGGCCCGTCTCCGGCTTCTGCTCGACACCGCCAGCCAGGGATGCAGCTCCGGACATGGCGTTCAGGGCAAAGGCGGCATCGGTCATACTGATGTCCACGAACTGCCCTTCGCCAGTCTGCTGACGCTGGATAACAGCGGCGAGGATGCCCATGACCGCATGATGGGAGCCGCCCGCCACGTCGGCAATCTGGATGCCCATCGGGGGCGGGCCGCTGTCCGCGCGACCACAATGGCTGGAGACGCCCGCGATCGACAGGTAATTGATATCGTGTCCGGCACGGTCCCGGTAGGGTCCGGTCTGGCCGTAACCGGTAATCGAGCAGTAGATCAGAGCCGGGTTAATCGCCTTGAGGGTTTCGTAACCGATGCCCAACCGATCCATAACCCCTGGCCGGAACTGCTCGACAACTACATCGTAGTCCTTAACCAGCTCTTTGATACGATCTGCTGCGCCGTCTTCCTTGAGGTTGAGGCTGAGCGTTTCCTTGCCCCGGGTGAGGTAGGAAAACGCGGTACTGAATTTGCCGTCGAACGGTGGCATGACCTTGGTGAGATCAACACGATCCGGCGCCTCGATGCGCAACACCTCGGCCCCCATATCCGCCAGTAACATGGTCGCATAGGGGCCAGGTAACAGGGTGCTGAAATCCAGGATTTTCAGTGAGCTCAGGGGGCCTGACATCGATTTCTCCTCTCGTCGGTTGGGCCAGTTCATCATGCTACCGGTTTTGCCGGACAGGCCAACTGCCGGTTCCTTCATTCCTGTTGGCCAAATCTGCCAGCTTATCGCCCCGGCCGCAGTTGCATTGTTTGCCCGGGCTCTTATGATGGGTTTCGTTTTCATGAAATGGCGAGCACGATGTCCAACCTGACGGTCTCAAGACATTTTGTACAGGCGGCTTTGGTCGGGGCCCAAGCCCAGGGCCTGGATACCCGCGCTATGTTGAGGGATGCCGGAATTTCCCCGGATCTGCTTCGTATTGAAATGGCCCGGGTCAGTAGCGATCAGTTCAGCCGGCTGATGCAGATTCTCTGGAACCGGACCGGGGACGAATTCATGGGCATGGGTCCCCGGAAGGCGAGAACGGGCACCTTCGCGACCATGTGTGCCCTGGTGATTGACTGCCCGACACTGGAAGCGGTCTATCGCCGCGCATACCAGTTCTCACGCCTGTTCGACCCCATGGTTGCCATGGAGCTGGAAGTCGGGGAAGAAACCGCCCGACTGGTAACGCGAATTGAAGGCGACATTCTGGACCCGTCCTACTTCCTCCGGGAAAGCATCCTCGTGATCTGGCATCGTCTCGGAAGCTGGCTTATCGGGCAGCCGGTTGAACTGGACAGCGCCGAATTCGATTACCCCAGGCCCGACCACGGCGATGAATATCGGCACATCTTCCACTGCCCCCTGCGTTTCGAAGCCCCGGAAACGGCCCTGACCTTCGACAAGCGATTTCTGTCGGCACCGGTCATCCGGGACAAGCCCGAAATGCACCAGTTCCTGAAAACTTCCCCGGCCGACCTTTTGTCCCGGCCGGATGAAAGCAACACCTGGACTGGCCGGATTCGTGCATTGATCGGACGGGATTTTTCCAGGCCACTACCGGATTTCGAGTCCATCGCAGCAGAATTGCACACCAGCCCTCAAACGCTGCGCCGGCGCCTGAAGCAGGAGAACACGTCGTTTCAGGAAATCAAGGATCTGTTGAGGCGGGACATGGCCATCTACTACCTGAGCCGTCAGGAATGGGCCATCAACGACATCGCGGCGAAGGTGGGCTTTACCGAGCCCTCCACCTTTCACCGCGCGTTCAAAAAATGGACCGGTGTGACCCCTGGAGCCTATCGGGAAGGCGAACGAAGCAGCCCGGACCGTTAGAGACAGGTCAGGACTTCTTGGGTGCCTGTAACAATTTAACCAGCTGCCCCAGGGTGTGGGCGATTTCACCGGTGCGCTCGCGATCAAAGGCCAGCTGCATCAAGCGCGAGCCGTCCCGGGGATCGTAAACCCAGCAGGTGGAGACCGCCGCTTCACAGCCCCACTGAATCATCGGGTTCACGCCATAGACTTTCAGGCTCTGGGTCGTCCGGACCAGACGATCGTCGTCATTTCGACGAATTTCCTGAAACGTGAGGACACTGTCGGAAGCAGTCACCCGGTAAGCAATATCCGCAGGTTTATCGGGACGCACAACGCCCTTATCGGACCGCCAGCCGGCCAGATCGAGAAGACCATTCAGGTGAATCAGCAAAGCCTCCCGATCACTCTTTGCGAGATAAAGCTTGCGCAGGGCTTCGATGCTCTGATGCCCGGCCGGCTCAATCACCGCAATCTTCTCTGGCTGCTGGCTTCCAGCGGCCTGGACCGAATCCGCCTTTTGTTTCCGGGCCCGCTCCACATCGGTAATCAGCTCCAGGGCCCTCTGGTAATGATCCCCTTTGGCGCCCGCCTTGGTCACATAGGCTTCCAACGCCGCCTGAGCCTCATTGAGGTGACCGGATTTGAGCATGACCTGGCCCCGGAAAAAGTTATAGTCAGCGGGCTTTTCGATTTCCATCTGCTGAAGACGATTAAGGTATTCTCCGGCCTGCTCCCACTCGCCAGCGTCGACCGCTTCCTGAGTGGCCAGCATCAGCCGGCGCATTTCATGTTCCGGGGGCAGCGCCTGCGCCTGACCTGCCACGAGCAGGGCCACCAGAGCCGTCGATCTGATCAGGCCCCGCATTTTCGCCGATTTTACTGCCATACCTGTTACTCCTGCTGGTTATCCGCGTCGACGGCCGTTTCCGGCTCCGCTTCGTCTGCGTCCACTTCTGCCTGGTCAAGAACCCCCCGTGGAAGCTCTTTTTTTACACGAACGCCGAGTTCCACAAACCGGTTCGCCTGGGAGACCAGATTACCTCTTCCCCGTGTCAGGGTGTTCATCGCGGCATCGTAGGACCCCTGCGCCGTGTGCAGCTGACTGCCAAGACGCTCCATGGTCTCCACAAATACCCGTAACTTGTCGTAAACGGCGCTGGCACGATCCGCGATCATGCGGGCGTTCTGGCTTTGACGCTCGTAACGCCAGATGTTTTCGATCGTGCGAAGCGTTGCCAGAAGCGTGGTCGGTGTCACCACAATAATCTTTCGGTCGAAGGCTTCTGCGAAAAGGTTCTCGTCCTGTTGAAATGCCGCCACAAAGGCGGGCTCGATGGGCATGAACAAGAGCACCAGATCCGGTGAATGCAGCGTCTCCAACTGACTGTAGTCTTTGTCGCTCAGTGCCCGGATATGAGATCGCACGGCCTCCACATGCCGTTTCAGTGCTGCCTCGCGAGCCTCCTCGTCTTCACTGCTCACCCACTCCTGATAGGCTGACAGAGACACCTTCGAATCTACCACCAGGTTGCGACTGTCCGGCAAATGCACCACCACGTCCGGTCGAAAGAGCTGGTGATCGCCATCCCGGTAGCTGCCCTGGGTCTCATACTCTACTCCTTTTCGCAGCCCGGACTTTTCCAGCACGCGCTCGAGGATAAGCTCACCCCAGTTACCCTGAATCTTTTTGTCGCCTTTCAGAGCACGGGTCAGACTGGACGCCTCTTCGGTAATCTGGCGGTTCAGCTCCTGCAGTGATTTGATTTCACTGCGTAATGCCTGCCGATCCCGGGTCTCCGTGGTATAGACATCCTCCACACGCTTGCGAAAATCCTGAAGTTGGTCCCGGAAGGGATTCAAAAGGGTGTCCAGATTCGACCGCGTCTGCTGGACGAACCGCTCCTGCTTCTGCTCGAAGATCCGATTGGCAAGATTCTCGAATTCCTGCTTGAGGGCATCCCGGTTGCTTTCAAGCAGTGCCTGTTTCTCGGCGGCACTACGACGTTCGTTCTCCAGCATGACCTGTTGTTCCCGAATGGTCACCTGAACGTTATGTAACTCACCGGACAACCTTTCCGCACGCTCCTGGAGCTCGTCCCGGTCCTCCTCCAGCCGCCTAATCCATTGAGTTTTTCCGTTCAACTCGGATTCTGCAGCCACCAGTCGAGCTTCAGCGGCATGAGCCACCGACTGCCATTGACCTGCTTTGCGCACGAGGAAGCCGCAAACCACTACCAGAACGCCCGCGAGCATTACCAGAAGCATTGTCAGGCCGGAGGACAGCTCCGGATGAGACACGATCCATTGAGTCAGGTTTTCGGGCACTTCTGATGGCTCCTTCGGGAAATAGGCAACAAAATCGCTGAATTCAATACAGTTTAACGTACGCGACCAGAGTTGTGCTCGAGTATCGTCAGGCCACACGAACACTGCGAGGATCACCGCAAGAATTGTAAAAATATCGTGCAATGTGAATCCGGGTCTGGACGCACCCCGTAATATCCACTAAAAGGGAAAGTATATGCTTCCGGAACAATGGGCCTTCAGTGGCCATCCGGTGCAGAGTGACTGTTGAACCATGGACTGAAGCACATGTTGAAAACGCTGTGGCGAAAACTGGGGGCTGAACTCTGGCAGCCGAGCCGCTCGAGCGACTCCGCTTCGGTCGACGACGCCTATGGTTATACGGACAAATCCTTTCCGGATGGTTTCCGGATTCTGCCCCATATCACCCACACCGGTGAATTCCATCTGGAGCGCCTGACCCGGCTGCTTCAACAACGCTATGGTAAACAGATTGAGAAACCGGATTCCATCCAGGAGGGCGACGACGCCATCCGGGACATGATCAGCTTCGCCGTCCGCATCCAGGATCAGGACGTACAGAGGGAATTGCTGCTGTTCTACCTGAACTGTTCACCGGTAATCCAGGAATACCTGCGCCATGAGACGGATCTTGGCGAAGGCCCCCTGCTCAATAAGTGACGCCCTTCTCCGGTTAACCAACTGTAAAGCCACTATACGGTGTGGTTAATGTATAATTCCGCTCCTTATTAATATCGTTAAGGCAGAGAACCATGGAGGCTTCATTGTCCAGGGTTCGACCGTCTGCCGTCTCAGGGGTTTTCATGGGGTTCAGTCACTCACCGGCTGGTTTTACGTTTTCTCGTGTTCTGATCTTGGCGACAGCCGGCCTTCTACTCGCCGGGTGCACGGCTAACCGCTATCTGATGGTGCCCAAGAGCAACCTGGAAGGCCTCAGCAACTCGGTGCAGTCACAGCGGGCAACCCTGGTGACCATGGAAGGCAATGCCGCCGCCCGCCAGAATCAGCTCCTCGAACGCCAGGATGCGTCGACCGAGACGATCCTGAATGCCATTGCCGAACAGGTGAAGAAGCCCTCATGCCCTCCGGTTCAGCCCCGAACCGCCTGCCCGAAACCGGAAGATCTCGGACGGGCCGCCCATCTGAACGGCAAATTGATCGTGGGCGAACTTGAAAAGTTCTATCTTGCCAACGCCAACCAGGTTTACACCGCACGCATCGACAGTGGCGCAGAGACGTCCTCCATCGACGCACGCAACATCACCCGTTTCGAACGCGACGGGCGCAATTTTGTGCGGTTCGACGTGCCCGTGCCGGGAACCGACCAGTTTGTGACACTGGAGAAGGAAGTCGCGCGTCGGGTACGCATCGTTCAGGCCAGCGCCGATGAGTCCGAACACAGGGTGGTCGTTGAACTGCAGTTTGCGATTGGCGATCACAAGCAGGTCGCCGAGTTTACACTGGCGGACCGCAGCGATCTGGATTACGAGGTTCTGATCGGTCGCAATATCCTGCGAGACGTGATGCTTATCGATGTCGGGAAGGAATTCGCGACCGAACTCCCGGCCAAGCTGACCCAGCCCAACGGAGACGATTCTTGACCAATCCGTCGCGCATTCCGTTTTACGTCGCCGTACTTCTGCTGATCGGCGCCGGCATTTCCCTGGCGATCTGGCGCCACATGGAGCTTGGCATTCCCTGGCTGGCCGGCGAACAGCGGCCGGTCTGGATGGTCGAAGCCCGGATTGACTTCGACAGCAACAACGGCCCGGTGCTTGCCAGCCTCAACGTCCCGGAGCAGCCCCCCGGATTCAGCATCATTTCCGAACAGGCGGCTTCGCCCGGTTACGGCTTTTCCATCGTGGGCAAGAACGGGAATCGAAGGGCTGAGTGGACCAAGCGTGACGTCGTAGGGCCACAGACCCTGTATTTCAAAGCCCAGTTTGTGCCATCGGATCGCGACCGACCCGACCTCTCCGCACGCAAGCCTAGGGCCCACGACGTTTTCTGGGAAGAACCCCAGGCCACTGCTGTACGTGAAATTCTCGACCAGGCACGGGAACGTTCCAGTACCCCGGAAAGCATGACCCGGGAGGTTATCCGACTGATGCGGCCGGACGGCGCCAACCAGAATACGGCCCTGCTCGCCTCTGACGGTGATAACATCTCGCTCCTCGTCAAGATGCTCAACCATGCGGGCATACCCGCTCGGACGGCCGATGGACTCAGGCTTGAGGATGCCCGGCGGCGACAACAGCTCATGCCGTTCCTGCAGATCTACAACGGGTCCCGCTGGCTGACCTTTGATCCGAAAACCGGTGAACAGGGACTGCCGGACAACCTGCTGCTTTGGCGGGAAGGATCCGCCTCCCTCCTGGATGTGGTCGGCGGCGACAACTCCCGGGTAAGCTTTTCCATGCTCCGGCAGACCGTGCCTGCCCTCCAGCTGGCCACGATGCAGTCCAAGTCCAACAGTCTTGGCTACCTGGGCTTCTACGAGTTACCCATCGAAGAGCAGAGCATGTTCCGCCTGTTGCTGCTGCTTCCGCTTGGCGCCTTCGTGGTTGCCTTCATGCGTATGCTTATCGGCATAAGAACATCCGGCACCTTTATGCCCGTGCTGATTGCCGTGGCCTTTGTTCAAACCGCGCTGATCCCGGGACTGGTCGCCTTCGTGGCGATTGTTGCGATTGGCCTCCTGATGCGGGGTTACCTGTCGAGCCTGAACCTGCTGCTGGTCTCCCGGATTTCCGCTCTCATCATACTGGTTATTTTCATCACCGCCGGTCTGTCTGTCTTTGGCTATCAGATGGGGTTCAATACCGGCATGACCGTCACCTTTTTCCCGATGGTCATCATCGCCTGGACCATCGAGCGCATGTCCATCCTGTGGGAAGAAGAAGGGGTTCGGGAGGTTCTGATCCAGGGCACCGGCAGCCTGTTTGTCGCAGTGTGCGCCTATTTGCTGATGAGCATACCTCTTTCGGGCCATCTGACTTTCAATTTCCCGGAGCTGCACCTGGTGATTCTGGGGCTGATTCTTCTGATGGGTCAGTACACCGGCTACAAGCTGACCGAACTGCGGCGCTTTTCACCCATGAAGGTTTACGACTGAGATGGGCTGGATTTCACCTCGGGCACTGAACCGGCTGGGCATGCTCAACATGAACCGGCGCAATGTGGACTACATCGCGCGGTATAACGAGCGTGCCTCGTACCCACTGGTGGACAACAAACTCAAGACCAAACTCGTAGTCGCCGAGTACGGGGTGAAAACTCCCAGGCTCCTCCAGGTGGTTCGTGAGCAGCATGAAATCTCGCATTTCCGTGAAATGGCCGAGGATCTGGCCGGCTTTGCCATCAAACCCGCGAAAGGCTCCGGCGGCAAAGGCATCACCGTCATTACCGGACGCGACGGCGACGAATACATCAAAGGTTCCGGTGTGCGGGTGAATGCCGGGTATCTGGAGCGTCACCTGACCAATATTCTGGCGGGCCTGTACTCACTGGCGGGCACACCCGATGTCGCCATCGTTGAGAACCTGGTGCAATCCGAGCCAACTCTTGCTCGCTATTCCCATCAGGGCGTTCCCGACATCCGGATTGTCGTTTTCAGGGGCTATCCGGTGATGGCCATGCTTCGGGTCGCCACCACAGCTTCCGATGGCAAAGCGAACCTGCACCAGGGCGCGATCGGTGTCGGCCTGGACCTGGGTTCCGGAAGAGGCCTCAATGCCGTCCAGTTCAATCGCCCGACCCTTCTTCATCCCGATACCGGGCTGGCGCTGGAGAACATCCAGATCTCCGACTGGGAGCTGATGCTTGAGATGGCAGCCCGATGTTACGAAGCCACCGGCCTGGGCTACATGGGCGTCGATCTGGTGGTGGATGCCAACGAAGGCCCCCTGCTTCTGGAGCTGAACGCCCGGCCGGGGCTCGCCATACAGATGGCGAACGGACAGGGCCTGCTCCCTCGCCTGAAGACCATCGAGAAACTCAAGCGCCCGCACTTTACGCCGCAGGAACGGGCCGAATTCGCCATGGCAACCTTCGCCGCCCGCGCCTGAACCGTTGCGCAGGCAAAAAAAACCGGGGCAATGCCCCGGTTTTTTTTACTCAAGCCCGCACAGGATCAGAGTTCACCCCGTGCAACGAGCAACTTGCGTTCGTGACTGAGGCCCTTGAGAAGCCCCCAGGTCATGATCAGCAGGATCAGAGTAAAGGGCAGACCCGCACTGATTGCAGTGGCCTGAATGGCTCCCAGAGCATCGGCACCACCGCCGAAGATCAGCGCGGCCGCAATAGCACCTTCCATCACGGCCCAGAAGACACGCTGTGCGGTCGGCGCGTCGGTTTTACCACCGGCGGTAATGCTGTCGATCACCAGCGAGCCGGAGTCCGACGACGTCACGAAGAAGACCAGAACCAGAACGATGCCCACGAACGAGATAATCTCGGTCAGCGGCAGGTTCGCGAACATCTGGAACATGGCCAGGGACACATCGGTCAGACCATCTTTCGCCAGCGCACCAACACCGTCCTGGATCTGCTCAAGCGCAGTGCCACCGAAGCCACTCATCCAGACAACGGTGATGACCGTCGGAATGATCAGAACCGCGGTAATGAATTCCCGTACGGTACGACCGCTGGAAACCCGTGCGATGAACATACCAACGAACGGTGACCAGGAGATCCACCAGGCCCAGTAGAACACGGTCCAGCCCTGCATCCAGTCTTTATCCTCACGACCGAACGGATTACTCAGCGGAACGATATCCGTGACGTACTGGGAAGAGGTCACCCAGATGGTTTCCAGGATCTTCATGGTAGGGCCGGCAAAGATAATGAAGAACAACAGCACGCCGGCGACGCCCATATTGATGTTACTGAGTACCTTGACTCCGCCGTCCAGGCCTCGAAGCACCGAGATCAGCGCCACCGAAGTGACCGCTACAATAATGGCCATCTGAACGTTAATGCCCGAGCCGGTTCCGAACAGATAGTCCAGACCCGATGCTGCCTGTTGCGCCCCAAAACCCAGGGAAGTCGCAAGACCAAAGATGGTGGCAACAACCGCAAGCACATCAATGATGTGACCGGGCCAACCCCAGACCTTGTCCCGCAGCAGTGGGAAAAACGCCGAACGGATGGTTAGCGGCATGTTCTTGTTGAAGGCAAAGAACGCAAGGGACAGCGCCACAATTGCGTAGATAGCCCAGGGATGGAGTCCCCAATGGTACATGGTCGCGCCCATGGCAAGGTCCGCCGCCGCAGGCGTGTTGGCCTCAACATTAAAAGGCGTTTTATACCACCCGGTGTAGTAGGCGGTTGGTTCTGCGACCGCCCAGAACATAAGACCGATACCCATACCGGCCGCGAACAGCATCGCGAACCAGGACATGGTCGAAAATTCCGGTTTTGCATCCTGCCCGCCTAACCGTATCTTGCCAACCGGCAAAAAGATCAGCGCCAGGCAAACGATAACGAAGACGTTTGCGCTGAGCAGGAAAAACCAGTCAAAGCTGGCGATGATGTCCCATTTGGCACCATCCAGCATTTCCTTGGCCTGTTCCGGAAACATCAGGGTACCGATGACAAAACCCACGACGATGAGCGCTGACACCGGGAACACCCAGTTATGAAGATCCAGGCCCAGAACGTTGATATTGTCCTGGCCCGCGACGTAGTCCGTCTGATATTCGTCTTTCACTACCTCGCCCACAATATGGCGCCTCCTGGTTGTTGAAATTCAATGTCAGAATCGGAATCCGAACGTTAAAAACGCGACAGTCTAATGTTTTGAGGTCAAAACATCAAAGCGACAATCCTTCGCGTTTGCATCCTTATCAGGATAGCTCAAATTGAGGCATATCAAGGTCTGCCCACAGCGATCGACTGGCCAGCCGGCTTCGTACCGTTATACTGATCAGCAGTCGCCCAAGCCACCAACCAGAGGTCTACATGGCGAAAACCACTACCTTTCCGATACGTTACTCCGTCTATGCACTGAGTCTCGCCGGCCTGGCGATCTCCCTGCCTCTCTCCCTGTGGCTCGGTGAGGGCTACCTCATCACGATCATTTTCGCCGCCCTCTCCGCCGTAGGAACCTACGACTGCCTTCAGACCAGACATACGGTCAGCCGCAACTATCCGATCTCCGCACACATCCGGTATCTCGCCGAGTCCATTGGCCCGGAGATCCGCCAGTACTTCATTCAGGACGACACGGAAGAGCGCCCCTTCTCGAGGGAGCAGCGTGCGATTGTCTACCAGCGGGCCAAAAACGTTCTGGACAAACGCCCCTTTGGCACCCTGCTGCACACCTATGAGGAAGGCTTCGAATGGATGAGTCACTCACTGACACCCACCCGGATTCCGGACTCCGATTTCCGCATTGTCATTGGCAAAAATCGCCCAAAGCCTTATAGCGCCAGCGTTTTCAACATTTCGGCAATGAGCTTCGGTTCGCTATCGGCAAACGCGATCCTCAGCCTGAATACCGGCGCCAGAATGGGCAACTTCTACCACGACACCGGTGAGGGCTCGATTTCACGCTATCACCGGCAACCCGGTGGTGATCTGGTGTGGGAGATTGGGTCCGGCTATTTCGGATGTCGCAACAAGGACGGCACATTCAACGAGGAGATGTTCCGCAAGAATGCCGTGCTCGACCAGGTAAAAATGATAGAGGTCAAACTATCTCAAGGGGCCAAGCCCGGACACGGAGGTATACTGCCCGGCGCCAAGGTGACCGAAGAAATCGCGGAAGCCCGCGGCGTGTCAGTGGGCGAGGATTGCGTTTCTCCTGCCAGCCATTCGGCGTTCTCAACCCCGATCGAGCTCCTGGAATTTCTTGATCATCTGCGCGAACTCTCGGGCGGCAAGCCGGTCGGCTTCAAATTGGCCGTTGGTCACGCGTGGGAATGGTTCGCCATCGTGAAGGCAATGCTCAAGACCGGTCGCCGGCCCGATTTTATCGTGGTTGATGGCGGCGAAGGCGGAACCGGCGCCGCACCTCTGGAGTTTATCAACCGGCTCGGCATGCCCATGACCGAGGCCCTGCTGCTGGTACACAACACTCTGGTCGCCACCAATCTGCGGGACGAAATAGCCATCGGCGCTGCCGGCAAGATCACCTCCGCGTTCAACGTGGCCCGCACTCTGGCGCTCGGTGCCGACTGGTGCAACGCCGCCAGGGGCTATATGTTCGCCCTGGGCTGCATCCAGTCACTGAGCTGCCACACGGGGAAATGTCCGACCGGCGTCGCCACGCAGGACCCTCGCCGGAGCGAGAAACTGGACGTGGAGGACAAGAGTGTCCGGGTATACAACTTCCACAAGAACACCCTGGATGCATTGCAGAACCTTCTGCAGGCGTCGGGGCTGAACCACCCTTCTGAACTCGGCCCGGAGCATATCGTTCGCCGGATGTCGAGCACCGAGATCCGTTCCTATCTCGACCTCTACCACTTCCTTGAACCAGGCGCCCTGCTTGAGGGTGAAACCGGGCATTCAGTGTTCGACAAGTTCTGGGAACATGCCGACGCGGAGAGCTTCGCTCCGCCGAGCTTTATAAAGGAGCTGAGGGAAACCAAACTGCGCTGAGTCGGATGACCGGATTTAGAAAAAAGGATGTTTATTTTTCCAAAGCTCTCGTGTAGACTTCGCTCCCGCTAAGCCACTGAGGGATCCGACACAAGTCGCTCATTGGCCAGCAGTTTTCGGGGCGTAGCGCAGCTTGGTAGCGCATCTGCATGGGGTGCAGAGGGTCGCAGGTTCAAATCCTGCCGTCCCGACCAGATTGATCAACGACTTAGGCCAATCCTTCGGGGTTGGCCTTTTTCGTTTTTGAATCTCCTCAATAGTAGCGCCACGATTTGCAAAATGTAGCTTGAACTCTACAGTGAATACAAAGGCTCCAATTGAAGGGGCAGAAGCTTTTCTGGTATGCAGTCGTGAAACGCGTCCTGCGAATATTTGCTAACGGTGGGAAAGTGAAAAGGATGTTTATTGTCCGGTCCAAAGCCGCAATAGTTCGTCCACGGAGCTTCTACACCCGTTGGCTCATTGTGTGCCTGTACGCTGGCATCATCTCCTTTACAACGGTAACGCTGGCTGATCCAGGAAGTGAGTCAGCAGGACAAGACGAGTATTTAGCGTCAACTCATCCCCCCTCCATCGAGGACATCGAAGAGCTTACCCTTGACAGCTCAACGGAGCGATTTGGTCAACCAATATCAGCGAGCATTCCAACACGGCCCACGATTAATTTGGCAGCTCCTGGAAAAGCCTTTGTTCAAGACATCTCAATCAGAGTACTACAAGAAGCTTACGATAAATTGGGTTATAAGCTTTTAGTCCATAAATTACCGAACCTTCGCTCCTTGATGTCTGCGAACAACGGCAAATACGATGGAGAAGTTTCACGCGTTGCTGATCTCAACGCAATCTACCCTAATTTGCATCTCGTACCGACACCAGTAAACGTCGTCAATATCGTCGCACTAGGACGGCCGGATAGCGCTAATATCCACAAAATTGAGAATATTCGAGAAAATCCACTCTGTGTAAGAGGGAATGTCATAGTCGAGATCTTGGCCAGTGAAAACCACATTCAGTGCGTATTCGTTGTCAACATAGATCAAGTGCTGGCGATGGTAAGTCTGGGGAGAGCTAAATACGCTCTCGTTCCTGAAACCAATGCAAGAATCTCCCTATTACACTCACCAGTTTCGAATGTTCAGATAATCAGCCCTGTGCTTCATTCAGAAGCTCTTTACCATTATCTAAATGAAAAAAATCTCCACCTTGTTGAACCACTCAACAAGGTATTAAAGGAGATGCGGTCGAGCGGAGAAATCGAACAAATACGTTCGGACTATTTTGCCAGCATACCAAGTCAGTCTGCTGGCAAGTCCGCTATGCATTAGACTGCCAGCAGCGAGTAGAGTAAAGGGAACAAATGCGACCTTAAGTGCAGGTATCCAGGTGGTAGTGACTTCACTCGTGAGTGACGCCGTGTCGGTCAAAGATTTCGTAGACCTCTCTGGCCTCTTCTTGCGGCAGCATTACCCGGATAACCTGCGCCTCTTCGTCAATGTAGATACGATCCTGTGGGATCTCGCTACCTATCAGATCGTCTCGCGTGTTGCGTGCCTGATCCATGTTTTCGAATTTGCCATTAATAGCTTTACTCATTGCCTATCTCCTGACTGATTAGCTTCCATCTTAATCATAGATCTCACAACGATTTCTGCAAATTTACGAACGATCATCACCAGAGCGACACCGATCTCATCCGGGCACCCCAGCTCACCCACAATATTGAATAGCTCCCGGGCTTCACTGGCTTTTCCTGAATCCGAGGTTCTTTCCTGGAAGTGTGGTTAAAATACCTTACAGACACTAACTGCAGGGCTCGCTCCCGCCCCGGCATGACGCCATTTCGGGGCGGGTAGACCGGCCAATCACCCAATTCAAATCGCCTCCTTGACCTAAATCAACTCATCGGTGGAAACGAGCGCTGACTTCCCCCAATATTGGCGCCGATTTCTGCAGGAGGATCAATTTTCGTCGGCTATCACTGAGCCGCCCGGTTCGCGCTGCCTGAAAAACGGTCCTGAAACATCCATTCCAAATAGCTAACTACATGTGAGCGTGCTGTTCAGGCCCTGCCTGTGCTGCTCAAATGAGGTTGAGAAATGAGAGAGAAGAGCTACTTACGCGCCCTGGGCGCTGTACTGTTAGCCGCCTTGCCACTCCTGCTATCAGGGTGCAGCTCGGCGCTAATGGATCCCAAGGGACAGGTCGGTGAAGAACAACGTGTCCTGATTATTACAGCATTCGTGCTGATGCTGATTGTCGTGATTCCCGTCATCGTCATGACCCTGCTCTTTGCCTACCGCTATCGCGAGAGCAACAAGGACGCAACCTACAAGCCCAACTGGGCCCATTCCACCGCCATCGAGGTTGTGGTCTGGTTCATCCCCTGCGTGATCATTGCGGTACTGGCTGTCCTGACCTGGATCACCTCCCACAGTCTTGACCCGTTCAAGCCACTGGAAACCGACAGCGATAAACCACCGGTCGTGATTCAGGCCGTGTCGCTGGACTGGAAATGGGTCTTCATTTATCCGGAACAGAACATTGCGACGGTTAATGAAATCACTTTCCCGGCAAATCGTCCCGTCGAGTTCCAGATTACGTCCGGCACTGTCATGAACGCTTTCTGGATTCCGACCCTGGGCTCGCAGATCTACGCGATGGCAGGAATGGATAGCAGACTCAACCTGATTGCCGATGAGCAGGGCACGTTCGAAGGCCGCTCCAGCAACTACAGTGGCGCCGGCTTCTCTGAAATGACCTTCAAGGCACACGCCGTTTCAGAAGACGATTACCAGAACTGGATTACCAAAGTGAAGGCGTCTGACAAGACCCTTTCCTACAAGGGCAATTACCAGGAACTGGCCGAGCCGAGCGAAGAAAACCCGGTTCAGTATTTCTCAAGCGTTTCACCAAACCTCTACAACAATATCCTCGACGGCTTCCGCAAGGGCGTGGAAGACAAAGGCGAGCATGGTGAAGTCAGTAACTCAGAGCATGGCGAGCGCGTGAGCGCAGAGGCAGTGGAGTAAAACTATGTTCGGAAAATTAACCCTGGACGCAATTCCCTTCCACGAGCCGATCATCATGGTCACGGTTGCCATAATCGCGATCGTTGGTGCCGGTGTCGTTGGCTGGATTACCCTGAACAAGAAGTGGGGCTACCTCTGGCGAGAGTGGATCACTTCCATCGACCACAAGCGACTGGGCATCATGTACTTCCTGGTGGCTCTGGTGATGCTTATTCGCGGCTTTGCGGATGCCATCATGATGCGTACCCAGCAGGCCATGGCCGCCGGTGGCGCAGAAGGTTACCTGCCACCTGAGCACTACGACCAGATCTTCACCGCCCACGGCGTGATCATGATCTTCTTCGTTGCCATGCCGATGGTTATCGGCCTGATGAACCTGCTGGTTCCGCTCCAGATTGGCGCGCGCGACGTAGCCTTCCCGTTCATGAACAACCTGAGTTTCTGGCTGTTCGCAGCGGGCGTTGTACTGGTCAACGTTTCACTGTTCGTCGGTGAGTTCGCCAAGACAGGCTGGCTGGCCTATGCGCCTCTATCCGGGGCCAAATACAGTCCGGGCGTCGGGGTCGATTACTGGATCTGGGCATTGCAGATATCCGGTATCGGTACCACCCTGACCGGCATCAACTTCTTTGTGACCATCATGAAGATGCGCACCAAGGGCATGACCCTCTTCCGCATGCCGATCTTCACCTGGACCTGCCTGGTCACCAACGTGCTGATCATCGCGGCCTTCCCGATCCTGACCGCGACCATTGCCCTGCTGACCCTCGATCGTTACCTCGACTTCCATTTCTTCACCAACGATATGGGCGGTAACCTGATGATGTACGTCAACCTCATCTGGGCCTGGGGCCATCCTGAGGTGTACATCCTGATCCTGCCGGCATTCGGTGTCTTCTCGGAAGTGATCTCCACGTTCTCCAAGAAGCCGCTGTTCGGCTACAACACCATGGTGTGGGCCACCATGGCCATCGGTGTTCTGTCGTTCATTGTCTGGCTGCACCACTTCTTCACCATGGGTGCGGGCGCCAACGTGAATGCCTTCTTCGGCATCATGACGATGATCATCGCAATACCGACGGGCGTGAAGATCTTCAACTGGCTGTTCACCATGTACCGCGGGCGCATCGAGTTCGCCTCTCCGGTACTCTGGACCCTGGGCTTCATCATCACCTTTACCCTTGGCGGTATGACCGGTGTGATGCTGGCCGTGCCTGGCGCCGATTTCGTGCTGCACAACAGCCTGTTCGTCATTGCACACTTCCACAACGTCATCATCGGCGGCGTGGTGTTCGGCATGATGGCCGGTTACTCCTTCTACTTCCCGAAAGCGTTCGGTTTCAAACTGAACGAGAAGTGGGGTAAACGCTCCTTCTGGTTCTGGCTGGTTGGCTTCTACGTCGCCTTCATGCCGCTGTACATCCTGAGCTTCGACGGTGCTGTTCGCCGCATGCAGAGCTACGCCAACACCGATTGGCAGCCTCTGATGATTGTTGCCTGGTTCGGTGCGGTCCTGATCCTCTGCGGCATTCTGTGCACCGCGATCCAGCTATATGTCAGCATTCGCGATCGTAATCAGAACCGTGACGTCACCGGCGATGCCTGGAACGGACGTACTCTGGAGTGGGCTGTCGCTTCACCGCCCCCGTACTACAACTTCTCGCACCTGCCTGAGATCCATTCGATCGACAACTACTGGGCAGACAAGCAGAAGACTCAGGGCAAAGCTCAACTCGCAGATCCCGAGTCCGTCGAATACAACGACATCCATATGCCGCATAACACCAATGCGGGTCCAATCATGGGCCTCTTCAGCATCGTGTTCGGTTTCGCCCTGGTGTGGCATATCTGGTGGATGGTTGGTGTTGGTGCCATTGGCATGTTCGCTGCCTTCATGGCGCGGATCTTCAGTGAGAACACCGACTATCACATCCCGGCCGAGGAAGTGAAGCGGATGGAAACCGAGCACTACAACCGCGTCAAGATGCAGGCTTAAACATGGCAACAGATACGATGACTAATCAACACGTGGCCGCCCATGGCGGCCACGAAGAACACCACGATATGACTGGTCTGAAGATGTACGGGTTCTGGATCTACCTGATGAGTGACCTGATCATCTTCGGTTCCCTGTTTGCGACCTACGCGGTGCTGCATAACGGCACCGCCGGTGGCCCGAGCTCCAAGGACCTGTTCGAGCTGGACTTCGTCCTGATCGAGACGTTCCTGCTGCTGTTCAGTAGTTTCACCTACGGCATGGCCGTTCTCGCCATGAACAAGGATCGTCTCGCGCAGGTCAAGCTCTGGCTCGCCGTGACCTTCATGTTTGGCGCCGGCTTCGTCGGCATGGAAATCTATGAGTTCCATCACCTGATCCTGGAAGGCTTTGGCCCGGATCGCAGCGGCTTCCTGTCGTCCTTCTTCGCGCTGGTTGGCACACACGGCCTGCACGTAAGCTTTGGTCTGCTCTGGATGCTCATCATGTTCATCCAGCTGTTTACCAAGGGGCTGACTGACAAGACCCGTCCACGGATTCTGTGCCTGAGCCTGTTCTGGCACTTCCTGGACATCGTCTGGATCTGCGTGTTTACCTTTGTCTACCTCATGGGAGTTCTGTGATGAGTACCTCTACATCCCACGACGGCGGAAGCCACGGCAGCGTCAAGTCCTATGTGATGGGGCTGATCCTGTCGATCGTACTGACAGTCATTCCGTTTGGCATGGTCATGAAGGGTGGTTTTGATGAAACCACGGTGATCGTGACGATTGTCATCATGGCGGTGCTGCAGGTTCTCCTGCAGCTGATCCTGTTCATGCACATGAACCTGAAGACACAGGAAGGTCGGGACTCCGGCTCGTTCGTGTTCTTTACCGCCGTCATTCTCACCCTGATCATTGGTGGCACAGTGTGGATTATGTATCACCTCAACATCAACTTGATGTAATGGCCGGCACGTCTGTAAAGGACGTGCTGCGGCAGTTCATCGCACTCACCAAGCCGGGGATTATCTTCGGAAATTCCATCTCGGTCATGGGCGGCTATTTCCTGGCCGCCCAGGGTGAGTTCAATCCCGGCCTGTTTGTGGCGGTGCTGATTGGCCTCGGCCTGGTCATTGCGTCCGGCTGCGCGTTCAATAACCTGATTGACCGTGACATCGACGCCGTGATGGAGCGCACCCAGGACCGCCCCCTGGTCCGGGGCACCATCACACCGGCGACAACCTTCGGATTCGCCACGGCACTGGGGCTGGCAGGCTTTACCCTGTTGCTGGGCATTAATCTCCTGACGGTCGGCCTGGCCGTCTTCGGGTTTGCCATCTATGTGGGCGTATACAGCCTGTATGCGAAACGGCAGTCGGTTCACGGAACGCTGATTGGAAGCCTTTCCGGTGCAGTCCCTCCGGTTGTTGGTTATTGTGCGGTCAAGGGCCAGTTCGACACAGGCGCCCTGATCCTGCTGGTCACCTTCTGTCTCTGGCAGATGCCGCACTCCTACGCCATTGCGATTTTCCGGTTCAGCGATTACCAGCGGGTCCGCATTCCGGTTCTTCCGGTGGCCAAAGGCGTGCAGACAGCCAAGTACCACATCGTGGCCTACACCGTCGCCTTTACAGCATCGGCGCTGTGCCTGACCGTTGCTGGCTACACGGGCATCGCCTACTTCGTGGTCGTCCTGCTGATGGGACTGTACTGGCTCAAACTGGGCCTGGCGGGTTTTCGCACCCGGGAAGACATTAAATGGGCCAAAGGCAACTTTGGTTTCTCGATCCTGACCGTGTGCGTGTTGAGCCTGATGATGGGCATCAACGCCTACCTGCCCTCATTCCTCGGCTGATAAACCAAAGCGGGTGCCTCAGGGCACCCGCTTTTTTACTCGTCTCCTCTACCCTACCTCGACCGTCCTTTCCTTTCCCAGTTTCCTTGATTCATGTGAACTCCCGCTCGTAATTCCGTTAGGCAATGTCGCTGATATTCAGCTATACCTTAGTAGTGAGACCAGACAGGAAGGGCGCCCTTCCGGGCCGCCCGATGCGACAGGATGTCGACAACCGCCGACAAGAAGACGAGGGTGAAACTATGCTGACGCATGTATGGGGCCTGTTGACCCATCCCAAGGTTGAGTGGAAAGAGATCGACAGAGAACACGAGTCTGTTCGTCATCTCTACGCACACCATGTGCTGATCCTGGCGGCCATACCGGTCGTCTGTGCCTTCATAGGCACAACCCAGGTAGGCTGGGGGTTTGGTGGCGACCATCCTTTCATCAAGCTGGACCTGTTTAGCGCGCTGCTCGCCGGTATCGCCTTCTATATCGCTATCCTGGCGGCTGTCGTCGCAGTCGGCCACGTCATCCGGGGCATGGCAAAACGGTTCAGAAAGCCCCCCAGTTCCCGTCGCTGCGTGATTTTCGCAGGCTACATCGCCACCCCGATGTTTCTCAGCGGTATCGCCGCTGTTTACCCACTGGTCTGGCTCTGCCTGCTTGCGGGCATTGTTGGTCTTTGCCTCAGCGCCTATCTTCTTTACCTGGGTATCCCCTACTTTCTGGGTATCAGTTCTGAAGAGGGCTTTATCGTTTCCAGTACGACACTGGCGGTAGGCGTTCTGATCCTTGAGGCATTGCTCTCGGTAACCGTCATTCTCTGGGGTTACGGTGAGGTCCTCCTGCCCTGGCTATTCCGCTTCTGATGTAACCCGACGACGGGCAGAGCGCCTTGCAATGGTTTCTCTGCCCCTCACCCCTTTCCTGTTGAACCGTTTATTGATGCGGCTCAAACAATACCAACCCCGGCCCGCCTACTATAATAAGGACAGAACATTCCGTTATTACTGGCTGGAGGCTAAGGTATGTCAATCAATATGGGTGGAGTTGATCGAGTCCTTCGAACATTGATAGGCGTCGTGCTGTTGGCGCTGGTATTTGTCGGCCCGCAGACTCCATGGGGCTGGATAGGCGTGGTACCACTAATTACGGGTTTGGTAGGCATTTGCCCGCTTTACACCCTGCTGGGCATAAAAACCTGTAAGAAATCCTGAGGGTAAACAAGCGAAATGAGACCACCGGAAAGTGGTCTCATAGGTGAGATGGAGGGGGAGACGTCCCTCCTCCTATTTTACCGGCGTATTCAAGACCTCAAGCACCTCCTCGAGTTCAGTGATCATCTGTCGAATCAGTTGCTTGTACTGGGATGTATCGTCCTTGACCTCGTGACTGCTCAATTTCTGTTTGGCGCCACCGATGGTGTATCCCTGATCGTAGAGCAGGCTGCGGATCTGCCTGATGGTGATCACATCCGCCCGCTGGTAATAGCGACGATTGCCCCGGCGCTTGACCGGTGACAACTGAGGAAATTCCTGCTCCCAATACCGCAGTACGTGCGCCTTTACGTTGCACAGCTCCGCGACTTCCCCGATGGTGAAGTAACGCTTTCCCGGGATTGCAGGTAGTTCGTTGTTATGACTGGGTTCCAGCATACGCTTCCACTTTTTGCTTTAGTTTTTGTCCTGGTCGAAACGTTACAACACGCCGTGCACTGATCGGGATTTCCTCACCGGTCTTGGGGTTTCTTCCCGGCCGCTGTTTCTTGTCCCGAAGGTCGAAATTGCCGAAGCCCGACAATTTCACCTGTTCGTTATGGCTGAGTGCGCCTCTGATCTCATCGAAAAAAGCTTCCACCATTTCCTTGGCCTCGCGCTTGTTCAACCCGAGCTCCTCGTACAAGCGCTCTGCCATTTCCGCTTTCGTCAAAGCCGCCATCTCTCAACTCCTCAGTGTTGCCCCCAGCTCTTCTTTCAATGCGTCAATCACACCGGTGAAGAGCGAATGCACTTCGTCCTCGTTCAAGGTGCGCTCAGGATGCTGCCAGAAAAGGCTCAACGCGAGGCTCCGGTTACCCTCACCGAGACTCTCGCCCTCGTATACATCGAACGCACGCAACGCTGTCAGGCGGTCGCCGGCATGCTTTCTTGCCACACGCTCAACATCGGAGAACGCCACATCGGCACCGATTATGATAGCCAAATCCCGGCGGACCTCCGGGAATTTTGAAATTTCTTTGAAATTAGGCACATAACCCGTAACGATTGAATTCAAGAATAGCTCAAACATCAGGATCGTGCCATTAAGTTCAAGATTTTTCTGAACTTGCGGATGCAACGTGCCCAGCCACCCTACATGTTCGCCGTCACGCATCAGTTCGGCCGTCTGCCCCGGATGCAGCGCCGGATGCTGACTGGCGACAAACTGGATCTCGATCCCCAGCAGGCGGAACAATCCTTCCAGCTCCCCTTTTACATCAAAAAAATCGGCTGTTCTGCGACCGTTGACCCAGTTTTCCGGATACTGGTTACCTACCACAACACCGGCCAGCATTGGCTGTTGATCAATACGCTGATCGTTCTGCTCGAACCGGAGCCCGGTTTCGAACAACCGGATCCTCGGTTGTTGGCGATTCTGATTGTACGCGACGGTTTTCAGGAGCCCACTCCAGAGCGTGGTTCGCATGACCGAAAGATCCGCGGAAATCGGATTGGCCAGCGCAATGCCATTACGTTCCGGATCAACCAGCTTCTGTACGGCCGGATCCACAAAGCTGTAGGTCACCGCTTCCTGGTACCCCTGGTCGACGAAATAGTTTCGGATGGCAGACACGGGACGTTTCGCCTCTTCCCGGGCTCGCAACCCAAGCGACCCGGTCGGCTCGGTAACCGGCAGGTTGTTGTAGCCGAAAATCCGTCCCACTTCCTCGATAAGGTCTTCTTCAATCGTGATATCCGGACGGAAACTGGGCACAGAAATCCGCCAGCCGTCCTTGAGTAACTTCTCGACAGGCATGCCGAGACGGGTCAGGATTTCTTCCACCGTCGTGCGGTCAATAGCCAGCCCAAGCACATCCGCCAGACGCTGTTCACGAAGATCGACCACGCGATCGGAGGGCAGGTTCTCCTTACTGGCAACTTCCACGATTTCGCCCGGCTCACCGCCGACGATGTCCATCAACAACTGCGTGGCACGCTCCATGGCCTCCCGTGCGAGCTTGTAGTCGACACCACGCTCAAAACGATGGGAAGCATCGGTATGAAGCCCGTAATGGCGAGCCTTTCCGGCCAGCGTAATCGGATCGAAATAGGCTGCTTCAAGAACAAGGTCCCGGGTTTTAGCACTGACTCCGGAATGTTCGCCACCCATCACTCCGGCAATTGCGACCGGCTTTTCGTGGTCGGCGATAACGAGGGTATCTTCTGTCAGTTCAACCTCTTGTCCGTCGAGAAGGACCAGTTTTTCCTGAGGCTTCGCCATGCGCACCACGATGCCACCCTGGATTTCCTCCCGGTCGAAGGCATGCAGGGGCTGACCCAGTTCGAGCATTACATAGTTGGTGACATCCACCGCAGCATCAATTGATCGGATACCGGAGCGGCGCAGCCTTTCCTGCATCCACAGGGGCGAGGCTGCCTGCAGGTCTACGTTGCGCAGAATACGCCCCAGATATCGCGGACAGCCTTCAGGTGCTTCCACCCGGATCTCCGGCACCTCGGAGTGTGCCGCGGGCACCGGCTGAATATCCGGCTCCGAGACCTGAATACTGTTGAGTACACCAACCTCCCGCGCGATGCCCTTGATCGAGAGGCAATCACTGCGGTTCGGCGTCAGATCGACATCAATGGTGATGTCGTTGAGCTTCAGGTAGTCGGCCATGTCCTGACCGACCGGAGCATCGCCCGGAAGCTCCATCAGTCCGTCGTGGTTGTCCGATAACGCCAGCTCTGACTCGGAACAAAGCATGCCCTGCGAGGGCTGGCCACGAAGCTTGGCCTTTTTGATCTTGAAGTTACCAGGCAGAACCGCTCCGACAACCGCGAAGGGCACTTTCAGCCCCTGCCGGACGTTGGGTGCACCACAAACCACCTGGACCGTCTCGCGGCCATCGTGGACCTGGCAAACCCGTAACTTGTCTGCGTCGGGATGAGGTTCAACAGACTGGACTTCCCCGACCACAACGCCGGTAAATTCGCCGGCGACCGGCTCGAAGCCGTCCACTTCCAGCCCGGCCATCGTGATCTGGTCCATCAATTCCTGGGAGCCAATGTTCGGGTTAACCCACTCGCGCAGCCATTGTTCACTGAATTTCATGGTTTATGCCTTGTCCTGATGCGGTTTCGCCTGTTGAATTGGTTGCCGGTTTGCGCCTTGAAACTGCCCGGATTACCGGAACTGACGCAAAAAGCGCAGATCGTTCTCGAAGAACATGCGCAGATCGTTCACGCCATAGCGCAACATGGCCAGGCGCTCCACGCCCAGACCAAAGGCAAAGCCACGATATTCCTCGGCATCAATACCGCAATAATCGAATACTTTCGGATGCACCATCCCGCAACCCATCACTTCCAGCCACTTGATGCTGCCGTCTGCTTCACGACCCCATTCAATGTCCACTTCCGCTGAGGGCTCGGTAAACGGGAAATAGGAGGGACGGAACCGAACCTCCAGATCGCGCTCGAAGAACACCCGGAGGAACTCCTCGACCGTGCTCTTGAGATCGGCAAAGCTGACATCCTTCTCAACCAGCAGGCCTTCGACCTGGTGGAACATGGGGGTATGGGTCATATCGGAATCACAGCGATAGACCCGGCCCGGGCAGATCATACGGAACGGTGGCTTGCCGGCTTCCATGGTGCGGATCTGAACCGGAGACGTATGGGTACGAAGAAGCGTGCCCGGATTGAAATAGAAGGTGTCGTGCATCGCACGGGCCGGATGATGACCGGGGATATTGAGGGCCTCGAAGTTGTGGTAGTCGTCTTCGATTTCCGGTCCCTGCTCCACGCTGTAACCTGCGCGGGAAAAAATTTCTTCGATCCGCTGGAGAGTCCGGGTAACCGGATGAAGCCCTCCAAGGTCCTGGCCACGCCCCGGCAATGTCACATCAATGGACTCACTGGCCAGCCTGGCTTCGATGGCCGCTTTTTCCAGTTCGGCACGACGTGCATTAATGGCCTGCTCTACCTGCCCCTTCGCTTCGTTAATCTTCTGGCCTGCAGCGGGTCGCTCCTCCGCAGACAGCTTGCCCAGAGTCTTGGCCTGCTGGGTGATCACACCTTTCTTGCCAAGGTACTCCACGCGAATTTGATCAAGTGCCTGCAGGCTGTCCGAGCCTTCTACGGCTTTCAGACCGTCCTGAACCAGTTGCTCCAGGTTTTCCATCGACCCTGCTCCAAACCAGAAATGGGGTAGGTTAAAACAAAAATAGGGGAAGAGCGTGCCCTTCCCCTATCAGGAGGCGCCTTCACGTTTCCATGAGACGCCCGATCGATCTGCAATCGATGAGAGATCTTAAGCGATCACAGGGACGCTTTGGCTTTCTCAACTACAGCAGCAAAAGCCTGCTGCTCATTCATGGCCAGGTCGGCCAGAACCTTACGATCGATTTCGACATTCGCCTTCTTCAGGCCAGCGATCAGACGGCTGTAGGACAGACCGTTGGCGCGGGCACCCGCATTGATACGGGAAATCCACAGGGCGCGGAATGCGCGCTTGCGGTTACGACGGTCGCGGTACGCATACTGACCGGCCTTGATAACCGCCTGTTTGGCAACCCGGAAAACACGGCTACGGGCACCGTAGTAACCCTTGGCCTGATTCATGATCTTCTTGTGACGACGACGTGCTACCACGCCACGCTTTACACGAGCCATACTTTAATCCTTCTTAACCAGTGAGACGCTTATTTGGCGATCATACGCTTGATGGAAGCCACATCGGACTTGGCGATCAGCTTGGTACCACGGAGCTGACGCTTACGCTTGGGGCTCTTCTTGGTCAAGATATGACTGGTGAAGGACTGCTTGTGCTTGAAGCCTGTCGCGGTCTTCTTGAACCGCTTGGTGGCTCCACTTTTACTTTTCATCTTCGGCATTTTTAAAACTCCGCATTCTATTATTTAAAAACAAATATGACCCTGAACGACAAATCCCCCGCCGATGCGGGGGACCGGTCATCGATTCAGACTCACTTCTTCTTGCGGGGCGCCACGACCATGGTCATCTGGCGGCCTTCCATTTTCGGCCGCTGTTCTACCTGGCCCAGCTCTTCAATATCTGCCTCAATGCGGTTCATGAGCTTCATACCAATTTCCTGGTGTGCCATCTCACGCCCACGGAAGCGGATAGTGATTTTGCCGCGGTCCCCGTTTTCAAGGAAACGTACCAGGTTGCGTAGTTTGACCTGATAATCCCCTTCTTCAGTTCCTGGACGGAACTTGACCTCTTTGACCTGCGTCTGCTTCTGCTTTTTCTTGGCAGCCGCCTTGGCCTTCTTCTCTTCGAAGATCTTCTTGCCGTAGTCCATTATCTTACAGACGATCGGATCGGAATCCGTAACCTGAACCAGGTCAAGAGACGCTTCTTCTGCCTGCTTGAGAGCATCCTCAATCGGAACAATACCGACCTGATTGCCTTCGGCGTCAATCAGACGGACTTCAGTTGCGTCAATATTCTCATTGATAGGCGCTTTAGGAGTACGCCCACCCCGATTCGCTCGCTGTTTAATAATCAGATCTCCGTTTTGGTTCTACCTTTACGTTCGACGTCCGCAGCCAGTAGCTTCTCGAACTCGTCGACCGACATGGTTCCCAGGTCCTCACCTTTTCGTGTTCTTACGGCAACGGCGTTGTTCTCGATTTCTTTATCGCCAACAACGACCAGATAGGGAACCTTGTTAAGAGTATGCTCGCGGATTTTAAAGCCGATCTTCTCGTTTCTCAAGTCAGCATTAACCCGATATCCCAAAGAATCCCACTTTTTCGCCAGATTCTGACAATAATCACGCTGATTGTCGGTAATATTCAGTACCGCAACCTGGGTTGGTGCCAACCAGACCGGAAACGCACCTTCATATTCTTCAATCAGGATCCCGATAAAGCGCTCAAAGGAACCCAATACAGCGCGATGCAGCATAACCGGCGTTTTGCGCTCGGAATTGTCGGCCACATACTGGGCGCCCAGACGACCCGGCATTGAGAAATCCACCTGAATGGTTCCGCACTGCCACACCCGGCCAATGCAGTCCTTCAGGGAGAATTCGATTTTCGGGCCATAGAAAGCCCCCTCTCCCGGCAGCAGTTCCCAGTCCACACCTTCGCGGTTCAGGGCTTCCTCCAGAGCGGCTTCCGATTTGTCCCAGACCTCGTCTGAACCCACACGTTTTTCAGGACGGGTGGACAGCTTATAGAGAATGTCGGTAAACCCGAAATCTTTGTACACCTCGTGAAGGAGCTTGATGAACGAGGAGACTTCCGCCTGGATCGCATCCTCCTCACAGAAAATGTGAGCGTCGTCCTGGGTGAAACCGCGAACCCGCATCAATCCATGCAGTGCACCGGACGCCTCGTTCCGGTGACAGGAGCCGAACTCGGCCAGTCGCAGGGGCAGGTCCTTGTAGCTCTTCAGGCCCTGGTTGAACACCTGGACGTGACACGGGCAGTTCATCGGCTTGATTGCGTAGTCGTGCTTCTCCGACTCGGTGGTGAACATGTCATCCTTGAACTTGTCCCAATGGCCGGACTTCTCCCAGAGGGTGCGTGACACCACCTGAGGAGTCTTGATCTCCTGATAGCCGTGCCTGTGGAGCTTGCGGCGCATGTACTGCTCGATTTCCTGGTACAGGGACCAGCCGTCGGGATGCCAGAAAACCATACCCGGCGCTTCTTCCTGCATATGGAACAGGTCGAGCTTCTTACCAATCTTGCGGTGATCCCGCTTCTCTGCCTCTTCCAGGCGGTGCAGGTAAGCCTTGAGATCCTTTTTGTTGCCCCAGGCGGTGCCATAAACCCGCTGCAACTGCTCGTTGCCAGTGTCACCACGCCAGTAGGCACCTGCCACCTTGGTCAGCTTGAATGCCTTGAGCTTGCCGGTGCTGGGCACATGAGGCCCGCGGCACAGATCGATGAAATCACCCTGACGGTAGAAGGAAAGATCCTCCTCCCCCGGGATGTCCTCGATAATCCGGACCTTGTACTCTTCTCCCATCTCATCAAACAGATTCACCGCCTGATCCCGGGACATGATCGACCGGGAAACCGGAATATCCTGCTTCGCGAGTTCTTCCATGCGCTTTTCGATCCGCGCAAGATCTTCATTCGTGAACGGGCGATCGTATTTGAAATCGTAGTAGAAGCCGTTATCGATCACCGGCCCGATGGTTACCTGCGCTTCCGGGAACAGCTCCTTGACCGCCATGGCAAGCAAATGCGCCGTGGAATGACGGATAATATCAACGCCCTCTTCATCCCGATCGGTCACGATGGCCAATTCGGCATCCCGATCGATGAGATGACTGGTGTCCACCAGTTTGCCGTCCACCTTACCGGCCAGAGCGGCTTTTGCCAGCCCCGCACCAATGTCTGCGGCGACGTCGTGAACGGTTACGGATTCAGAAAAACTGCGGTGACTGCCATCCGGCAGGGTAATGACGGGCATGGAATACTCCTCGTGAATGACTCAGCGGTGATCTATACCAAAGATCACATGTCGCCAGCTCACCGCGACACAAACCGCGGGCTGGCCGGGAGGCAGTCTAACAGAAAAAAACCCGGCGGGTTAACGCCGGGTTTCACAGACAAAGATCGGTTATCACCGAATCATGCCGGTTCCGGTTCGGCTTCTTCCCGAGCCTTTCGCCGGAGCTGGCCGAAGGCCAGCAGACCAAGCAGCAAGAACGCCGGAATGAACATCAACTCCTTGGGCGGACGATCATTCGGAATTTCCAGTTCGTCGATTGTCCAGCCGTAACTGATGCCGGCTTTCTCCGCGACACTGCCAAAGTTTACGAAGTCGACGGCCATCACGTCGCCCTGACGGGACAATTCAAGACCCGCCTGGGCCAGGCGCTGTTCCGGGCTTTCAGCCTTCGGCAGGTTCAGACTGATCACCTTGGTGACCTCTTCACCCGAAATCGCCGTTCCCGATGCCCGCAGGTAGATCGGCTCGCCCGCCGGCACTTCATCGATCCGCTGGAAGATCTCCGTTGCCGGACGTTGATCCATGGCCGGGTATACCTGATCCCACCAGAAACCGGGGCGGAACAGAGTAAAGGTCACCAACAGAAGCAACACGACTTCCCACCAGCGGGTTCGGGTAAACCAGTACCCCTGGGTTGCGGCAGCAAAGACCAGCATCGCCGTGATGGCACTGAACACCGTCACAAGCAGGTCAAACCAACCGGTCAGACCCAGCAACAATAGCTGGTTATTGAAAATAAACATGAACGGCAGAATCGCGGTCCGGATGTCATAGATGAATCCCTGAACACCGGTCCGGATCGGATCGGCCCCCGATATCGCCGCCGCGGCATAGGCGGCAAGCCCGACCGGTGGCGTGTCGTCAGCCAATATACCGAAATAGAAAACGAACATGTGGACCGCAATCAGCGGCACCAGGAAGCCGTTTTCTGCACCGAGCGTCACGATAACCGGCGCCATCAGGGTGGACACAACGATGTAGTTTGCCGTGGTGGGCAGGCCCATACCGAGAATCAGGCTGATGATCGCGGTAAAGATCAGGATCAGCAGCAGGTTTCCGCCGGAAATGTACTCCACGAACTGAGTCATCACCAGGCCAATACCGGTGAGTGTCACGGTACCGACCACAATGCCCGCGGTCGCCGTGGCAACACCAATGCCGACCATGTTTCTTGCACCGGTCACCAGTGCGTCACCAAGTTCGACCACCCCACCGCGCAACAACTCGCCGACGTTACCGCTCTTTCTGAAGTAGGCCTTCAGCGGCTTCTGGGTCACCAGGATGAACATCATGAACACCGTTGACCAGAAGGCGGACAACTGCGGCGAGAAGCGTTCAACGGTCAGACACCAGACCAGAACCACCACCGGCAACAGATAGTACAACCCGGCCTTGAAGGTCTCGGCCAACGGCGGGAGTTCATTGATATCCGCATCGGGACCGTCTTCATCCAGGTCGGGGAACTTGCAGGAGTAGGCAACCAGTGCCAGGTAGATAACGCCGAGCAGCACCGTCAGGATCCAGGGTGCGGATTCTCCCAGCGCGCCTTTCAGCCAACCGACACCGTAGTAGACCACAAGCGTCAGGATGCTGAAGCCCAGAATAATGGTAACCCAGCTCAAAAGCCGCTGCGCCATGGTCGGCTTCACCTTTCGCTCGATTCCCTTCATGTTGAGCTTGCAGGCCTCAAGGTGGACCATGTAAAGCAGTGCAATATAAGAGATCAACGCAGGGAGGATGGCCGCCTTTACGACCTCCAGGTAAGGAATACCCACGTACTCGACCATCAGGAAAGCCGCGGCCCCCATGATGGGCGGTGTCAGCTGGCCATTCACAGAAGCAGCCACTTCCACGGCGCCGGCTTTGGTCGCCGGAAAACCCACGCGCTTCATCAGCGGGATGGTGAACGTACCCGTGGTCACCACGTTGGCAATGGACGAACCGGACACCACACCACTGAGACCACTGGACACCACCGCCGCTTTGGCCGGCCCGCCCCGCATGTGCCCCAGCATGGCATAGGCAATCTTGATGAAATAGCTGCCAGCGCCGGCTTTCTCCAGCATGGCGCCAAACAGAACAAACAGGAATACAAAACTGGTCGAAACGCCCAGGGCCACGCCAAATACGCCTTCGGTACCCAACCATTGATGTGAGGCCAGTTTACTGAGACTGACGCCGCCATGGGATATCACATCCGGCATGTAAGGGCCGGCCAGGGAGTAAAAGATGAACACAGCGGCCACGATGGTCAGTGCCAGTCCCAGGGCACGACGGGTCGCCTCAAGCAGCAACACCAGGCCCAACATGGCGACCACCATATCCGTCGTGGTCGGGGCGCCCGGACGCTGCGCCAGGTCACGATAGAAAATAAAAATATAGGAGGCCGCAAAGGCGGCTGCCAGCGCCAGCACCCAATCATAGATCGGGACATGATTGGCGTGCTTCCCCTTGAACATTGGGAAGGCGGCAAAGGCCAGGAAAATGGCAAAGGCCAAATGAATCGAACGTGCTTCCGTAGAATTGAACACGCCGATGTTGAAAATATAAGGAAGCGGTGACGCTATCCAAAGCTGAAAAAGAGACCAGAGCAAAGGAACGATAAAGAGAATGATGGCGGCCGGCCCAGTTGCGGCCCGTCCACCCGACTCGGTCTGGAGGAATTCCTCTAGTTTCTGCTTATCGACGGCATCCCCGGCTCTCGGGTCGCTATTTGTCATAGCCGGATCCTGTCAGAGGGAAATCGAAAAGGTCGGAAAAGGCCACAGGCGAGGTTGCCTGTGGCCACGTCATTTAGCTCAGCCGGATCACTTGATCAGGCCAACTTCCGTGTAGTACTTCAGGGCACCCGGGTGCAGAGGCGCACTCAGGCCATCGTGAACCATCTCTTCCTTCTTCAGGTTGGCAAACGCCGGATGCAGGCGCTTGAAGCTGTCGAAGTTCTCGAAGACGGCCTTGACCACTTCGTAGACCACGTCATCCGGGACGTCGGTGGAAGACACGAGAGTTGCACCCACACCAAAGGTAGTCACGTCCTCGTCAGTACCCCGGTACATGCCACCGGGGATGACGGCTTTCCGATAGTACGGGTTATCTTTGATCAGCTTCTTGGTTGCATCGTTGTCGACTTCAACGATAACGCTGTCGCATGAAGTAGTGGCTTCCTTGATGGCACCGGACGGGTGACCCACGGTGTAGAAGAAGGCATCAATGTTGCCGTCACACAGGGCCTGGGACTGCTCGGAGGCTTTCAGCTCAGCTGCCAGGGAGAACTTGTCCATGGTCCAGCCCATTTCATCCATCAGCACTTCGGCAGTGGCACGCTGGCCGGAGCCCGGGTTACCAACCGATACGCGCTTTCCGGCGAGATCTTCGAACTTCTTGACGCCGGAGGCCTTGCTGGCAACAACGGTGAACGGCTCCGGGTGAAGGGAGAACACTGCGCGCAGCTTCTTGTTGGGGCCGTCATCCTTGAACTGGCTGGTGCCGTTGTAGGCATGATACTGCCAGTCAGACTGGGCCACAGCCAGGTCGAGCTCGCCCTGACGGATGGCGTTCAGGTTATAGACAGAGCCACCGGTACTTTCAACAGAGCAACGGATACCATGCTCTTTCCGATCCATATTAACCAACCGGCAGATGGCACCACCGGCCGGATAGTAAACCCCGGTCACACCACCGGTACCAATGGTAATGAACTGCTGTTCCTGAGCCGAAACAGACGTGGAAGCACCAAGACTGACGGCCGCGGCCATCGCAAGAGCGGATACTTTGAGTTTCAGAGTCATGTAGCTTCTTCCTTTTTGTCAGGTATTTATAGTTAATATGACTGCCCGAATCGGGACGGGCGTCGATCGCGTCCTCTTTGAACATAGACCAGTTTATTGCATAAATAAAGCTGGCCCCTGTTCGCTAAACATTTGAACAAGCAATAAAAAAGCCCGCAAAGCGGGCTTTTCTACTGAATCGGGACGCAAGCTTATTTCGCTGCTCTCGCCTTCGCGACCATCCGGTCTGGCCGGAGAAGGAAGCGTGCCAGCGCAGGCAGCAGCCAGATTGCGCCGACCATGTTCCAGAGGAACATGAAGAAGAGCAGGAAACCCATGTCAGCCTGGAACTTGATCGGAGAGAAGATCCAGGTGACAACCCCGATACCCAGGGTCACACCGGTAAAGACAACCGCCTTACCTGTAGACCGCAAGGTTTCAAAATAAGCCTCCTGCAAAGTCTTACCTTCAATCAGGTATTTCTCAAGCTTGCTGTATATGTAAATACCGTAATCCACACCGATGCCGACCCCCAGTGCAATGACCGGAAGAGTCGCCACTTTGATGCCGATTCCGGACACCGCCATGATCGCCTCACACAGCACAGACGTGAGCCCCAGCGGAATAACGATACACAACACGGCGCGAATCGACCGGAACGTGACAAAGCACAGCAAACTCACCACGCCATAGACGAACATCAACATCCGGTCCTTGGCCTTCGAGATCACTTCGTTCGTGGCGGCTTCAACCCCCGCGTTACCCGCGGCGAGCAGGAAGGTATGCTCGTCGTTGTTATTCTCCTGGGCAAATGCCTCAACCTGCTTGACCACCGTTTTCAGGGTTTCCGCCTTGTGGTCTTCCAGGAACACCAGAAGCGGCGTCAGGCTGCAGTCGGTGTTGATCAGGCCGGAGGGTGCACTCCGTATCGATGCGTTGATGATGGTCTGGTTCCGTGAGATCGCATACCAGTTCCAGTTACCCTCGTTCAGCGCCTTGGTCACGATTTTCGAGACATCCGCCAGCGACGCCGTCGACTGGACGCCAGGCGTGTTCTGAAGCTCCCACTCCAGAGCATCCATGGCGCGCAACACCGAGTACTGGGTGCACTGCTCTGTGGGGGTCTTGACCATGACCACCATGACATCGGCACTGGTGGAATAGTTGTCAATGATGAACGCGTTGTCCTGATTGTACTGGGAGTCCTTGCGAAGCTCCGGAGCCCCCTTATCGAGGTCACCGACCTTGAGGTCCTGCTTGTAGTAGACACCCAGACCCAGACCAATGACCGCGATCAGCAGGGAAATGGGCGCCACACCCGGATGCGAGAAATACGAAAGCACCCGCCATTTCCTGTCCTTGTTGCTGTTTCGGTTCTGTACGTGATTGACACCACGCTTGGTGATACCGATGTACGACATGATCAGCACGTGCAGCACAAGGTTGGTGATGATGACGAACGCCACACCGATACCTGCCGCAACCGCCAGATCACGAATGACGTCGATCTGAATGAAGAACAGGGTCAGGAAACCGAAAGCGTCGGAAATCAGGGCCAGCATGCCCGGGATATACAGGGAGCGGAAGGCCAGCCGGGCGGACGTCACCGCATCGAATCCCTTGGAGGACTCAACCGCCATGGCGTTGACGATCTGGACACCGTGACTGATACCGATCGCAAAGACGAGGAACGGCACCAGGACGGAATAGGGATCCAGGCCGTAACCAAGGAGCCGGAGTGTTCCAAGCTGCCAGAATACCGCGATAATGGAAGTCACGACCGGTACCAGGGTGCCCGCAATACAACGGGAGTACCAGAACAGCAACAGGGTTGTGAGCACAATGGTGATGCCCGCAAACCAGGCGATCGAGCCAATGCCCTCGATCAGGTCACCGACTTTCTTGGCGAAGCCAACAATGTGGATTTCAACGTTCGGATTCTGCGCCTCGTATTTCTGACGCACTTTTTCTTCAAGCTGACGGGAGAACTCGGCATAGTCGAGGGGTTCGCCCGTTTCCGGATTCTTTTCGTACAGCGGTGCGTAAACAATGGTGGACTTGAAGTTATCCGACACCAGACGGCCGACTTCGCTGGAACGCAACACGTTCTGGCGCAGCTGCTCCAGACTCTGGTGGGAGCCGTCGTAGTTGTCCGGAATGACAGTACCACCCTGGAACCCCTGCTCTGTGACCTCCACCCAGCGAACGTTGGACGTCCAGAGGGATTTCAGGCCCGAGCGATCCACCCCGTTGAGGTAAAACACCTCGTCGGTGATCTGTTTCAGGGTTTCCATGTACTCCTTGTTGAAGATATCCCCCTGCTTCGCCTCGACGGCAATCCGGACAAAGTTCCCCAGATTCTCCAGGTCTTTCCGGTTATCCATCATGTTGACGATGTAGGGATGCTCCAGCGGGATCATCCGCTCGAAGCTCGCATCCGGCTGGATCTTGACGGCGTTGTACCCCAGGAACAGGGTCAGCAGAGCCAGCAAACCGAGGATGATCGCCCGGTTATTGAAGATGACGCGCTCGAGAAACGGCTCGGCCTTCGGCGTTGTGAGGTAGTGCTCGCCCTTATCGTGCTTAGGGTTGGACATTCAAAAGCCCCTCTATATTGAATTCTGTTATTGCCACATCAGGGCGTTATTGAAGTTTCTTGCCGTCAGCGTCGGTCCGCTTGGCACCATGTTCGCCCACGAGAAGCAGGTTGGTATCTGCCAGGGGAACAACTCCCATCAGCCCTTCGCGGTCTTCCAGAAGGCTTTCACGGAAGGTATCGCCGCTGTTTCCACTGGTGAGGACCGTACCCTCGTTACCTACGAGAACAATCCGGTCACCATCGGCGGCGCCGTCGTTCAGTGTTGCGGACGAACCGGTATTAACAATCGACCAGGACTTGCCGAGGTCCGAGGAAAACATCAGTGTGCCACGCAGACCGAACGCCAGGATCTCGTTCACCCGGCCAGTGCCCATCACACCAAAAAGTGAACCGGGATAGGGACTCTCCCGCTTCTCCCAGCTCTCGCCATTATCGACAGACACGAAAATCTGACCCGCCTCACCGACAATCACGAGCGCACCGCCCGCCACACTGGAGATGGCATTGAGGTGATAGCCCTGCGGGTTTTCCAGCTTTGGCGCCCAATCCTGCCAGGACTTACCGCCATCCACCGTGCGGTAAATCATGCCGTAGGCCCCAACCACAAAGCCGTGATTGGCGTTCTCGAACCAGACATCAAGAAACGGGTTGACGGGGCCGATGTCCAGATCGCTCTGCATGTTTTCCAACCGGAAGTTGAGGTCATCCAGCGCCCATTCGAGATCGGCCTTGTCGGCCTCGGGCGCCTCCTCGATCCGCTGTTCCATCTGGGCGATTTCATCTTCCTGGCTGGCAATGGCCAGCTTTGCCGCGCGAATACCGTCCAGCTGAAGCTCCCAGGTCGCACCGGAATCCCCGGAATGCAGCACGGCGCCGCTGTGGCCCACGGCCCAGAGATCCGTCTTGGCTCCAAAATCAACGCCCGTCAGGGTTACCGAGACCGGAACCTTCGCCTGGTTCCATGTCCGCCCCTGGTCGTCCGAGTAGATGATGTGCCCGCGTTCCCCCGCCGCCACGATACGGTCGCCAGAGCTGGCGACATCGTTCAACAGGCTCTCGGGAGCCAGGTCCGAGGGACGCGCCGGAGTCTCGAGCAGATCTCCCAGCGCCATAGCCATCGGGGATGCGCAGACCATGGAGAGCCCCAGGCACGCTGCACCGAGAGTTTTACGCACAAAGCTTGTAGCCATTCAGATTGCCTATTGGTTGTTATTACACGGTGTCTCTGACCGGCATTGCCGGCTTAAACAACACGCATGCCAGCAATCCCCCGATTGCCGGCATGCGTGTTGCCGCTGCCCCGAGGGGCCGTCTCACATCGAGCGACTTGACGTGTTAACGAACACTCCTGCGACGCAGGGAAGCCGGTGAGAAGTAACGCTTGTTCGGAATCTTGTCCGAGAAGACCCGGGTAGTCGGTTCTTCGGTATCCAGTCCCAGAACGTGATAACGACGTGCCTGTAGATCATGATAGACGTCCAGAACGGTCCAGACACCCGGCAGTTCGTAATAGTTCTTCGGCAGGCCCATGGTAACGCGCCAGAGGTTGCCCCGACTGTCGTACTGATCCACCAGGACCGCATTCCAGCTGTCTTCATCCACGTAGAAACGACGCTTGGAATAGATGTGACGCTCACCTTTCTTCAGGGTCGCTTCAACCACATGGACCCGATGCAGTTCCCAGCGCGTCAGGTCCGGGTTGATGTGGGAAATCCCGAGAATCTTGGAATAAGGCACCCCGGCCTCACCAATCCGGTAACAGTTGTACGGGATGTATATCTCGCGCTTGCCCAGGTACTTCCAGTTGTACTTGTCCAGAGCCCCGTTGAAGATGTCGGTGTCGTCAGCGGTACGCAGGTTGTCGGATGCCGCGATCGGGGAATCGTAGTTCAGGTTGGGCGCCCGGCGAACGCGCCGCTGGCCTGCGTTGTAGCCCCAGCCGTTACGCGGCTCGATAATCTGGTTCAGGGTTTCCTGGATCAGGATGGCACCACCGGCCAGACGGGGCGGTGACAGAGTGAACGACAGATAATAGAAGATGATGTTATCCAGGGTGCTTTCATCACCCTTCGGATTATAGAAGTTGAAGAACACTTCCTGCTGAGAGGTCACCAGCGAGTAGTCGCCGTCCTGCTGGACAGCCACTTCACTCGAACGACGGGTGACGTAAATCCCGCGCCAGCGGGTCAGGTGGTTCCACATGACCTGCCAGGCTTTTTCTTCATCATTCCCGCTCAGAATCGGGAACGGATAGCCACCATAGGCGCCCTTGATGCCGGCGCCCTCGCCCACCATTTCCGCAGACGTTGCGTTGTCCTTCACGTTCTTGGCAACCCAATCCGGGATCGCATGGCTACGGCGAGTCTTGTACACCGGCACCTTGAACGTGGTGGGATAGGTCTCGAACATGGCCTTCACGCCTTCGCTCAAATGATCACTGTACTGATCCATATTGGCGGCGGTGATGGTGAAGAGCACCTGATCGTCCGGGAACGGGTTGATGTGATGCTGCCCGCTCCCCTCGTAGCCAGGAGGCGGTTCGGTGAGTCCGCCATCCCAATCGGGAATGGTGCCTGATTTGTTACCGGCTTTCGGGGAGCCGAAAGGCGTCAGATCCTTTCCCAGGCGATCAGCCTGGCTTTGCGATACGGCGGCACTGGCGGGTGCAGCTGCCACGGACAGAGCCAGGAGGCTGCCGAACAACACATTTTTGTTATATCTCATGGTCTACCTAAATCCGTCTGGAAGCCTCTTAGGGGCTTTTTTATTGTGGTCTGATGGATACTATGACGTTCTTTTAGGTTAGCGGATCCGGCAACGAAGTCTATCGACCGAAAGTGCGATTTTGTATCAGGCTGTGACGGGGTCATCACCGCCACAGCCTGATATCGGAGGGAGGGAACAGCAGGTCAGTCTGCCAGGCTCTTGTGCACCACCTCGTACACGTCCCGGGACAGCCCTTCCTTGTCGCGGATGCGCTCCAGGGCGGCCCTCATGCTGGCACTGTAGGCAGGTGCAAATTTGCGCCAGCGAGTCAGTGGTGTCACCAGCCTGGCCGCAATCTGAGGGTTGCTGTCATCGAGACGGCAGACCTGTTCTGCCAGGAACTCATAGCCAGAACCGTCGGAGTGATGGAAGGCCGCCAGATTCTGCCCGGCGAACGCCCCCACAACGGAACGAACCTTGTTGGGATTTTTCCAGTCGAAGGCCGGGTGTGCCATCAACCGCCGGATGTGCGGCAACTGCCCCGCCCGATCGCTGGAAGCCTGCACCGAGAACCAGAGTTCGACCACCTGGGGGTCGTCCTGGAACTGCTCGTAGAACGTCTCCAGAGCTTCGGTCCGGTCGTCCTCGTAATCGGAATTGACCAGGGCCCGAAGCGCTCCCATTCGATCGGTCATGTTGTCGGCGTTACGGAACTGGCGAACCGCCAACTCACGGGCTTCTTCGTCGTTAATGGCCAACAACCAGGCCAAGGCCGTGTTGCGCAAACTGCGCCGGGCGACGGCCTCCGGGGTAACCTCGTAGGCGTCCGAGTCACCGTTCCTTCGGTAACAGGCCACCAGTTCGTCGCGAAGGGCAATCGCCAGATGCTTGAGTACACGCTCCCGCGCCTCATGGATAGCGGGCACGTCGGCGCTCTCGGACAGTTCGATCAGATAGGCCTCCGAGGGCAACTGCAGCATCTTGGCAACCAGCGCCTGATCCAGTTCGGAATCGGAGATCAGGTGCCTGTAGGCCGTCACCAGCCGCGGCTCCACGGGGGTGTCCTTGGGCTTGCCGACCAGAGACCGGATGACATCCACCGTCAGCCGCTGGCCCGCATCCCAGCGGTTGAACCCGTCGGGATCGTGGCTCATCAGGAACAGGAGCTGCTCCCGGGTCCACGGATATTGCACACGCACCGGCGCGGAGAAATGCCGCAGCAAGGAGGGTACCGGCCGCTCGTCCAGCCCATGGAACTCAAAGGTGTGTTCGGAGTCGGTCAGTTCCAGCACACGTTCATCCGGGGCATCCTGTTCATCCGGCGCCAGCCGCAGAGGCAAGGACTCGCCATGGCTACCGAGCAGACCCAGCGCGAACGGTATATGCTGGGGTTTCTTGTCGGTCTGACCCGGCGTATCGGGAATGTCCTGCCGGATGGTCAGCCGATAAATCCCCGCATCTTCATCAAACTCATCAGACACGCTCAGTACGGGCGTGCCGGCCTGCTCGTACCAGAGGCGGAACTGCCCCAGATCCCGACCGGACGCATCCTCCATCGCCCTGACAAAATCATCGGTGGTCACTGCCTGACCATCGTGACGCTCAAAATACAGATCGCTGCCCTTTCGGAACATCTCCGACCCGAGCAGGTTGTGGATCATACGAACTACTTCCGCGCCCTTCTCATAGATGGTCAGGGTGTAGAAGTTGGAAATTTCCATGTACGACGCGGGGCGCACCGGATGGGCCATGGGGCCGGCATCCTCGGCAAACTGCGCCGTCCTGAGCAGGGTCACATCCTCGATCCGCTTCACGGTGGGAGAGCCCATATCAGCTGAAAACTGGGAATCCCGGAAGACGGTAAAGCCTTCTTTAAGGCTCAGCTGGAACCAATCCCTGCAGGTGACCCGGTTTCCGGACCAGTTGTGGAAATACTCGTGGGCGACAATCGCCTCTATGCGCTGGAACGCCGCATCGGTGGCGGTCTCCTGGCTGGCCAGAACACAGGACGAGTTGAAGATGTTGAGGCCCTTGTTCTCCATGGCTCCCATATTGAAATCGTCCACGGCCACGATCATGAAAATGTCCAGATCGTATTCACGGCCATAGACCTCTTCATCCCAGCGCATGGAACGCTTGAGGGAATCCATGGCGTGTTCGCACTTTTCGGCATTCCGGGGTTCCACGTACATCCGCAGATCAATGTCACGGCCGGAACAGGTCCGGAAGGTATCCCGTTTCTCCACCAGGTCCCCGGCCACCAGGGCAAACAGATAACAGGGTTTGGGGAACGGGTCCTCCCAGGTGACAAAGTGCCGGTCACCCTCCAGGTCACCACGGTCCACATCGTTACCGTTGGACAGCAACACAGGGTATGCCGATCGATCCGCTTCGATGCGGGTACGGAACCGGGACATCACATCCGGACGGTCCGGGAAAAAGGTGATGCAGCGAAATCCCTCGGCTTCGCACTGGGTACAGAACATCCCCGAGGACTTGTACAGCCCCTCCAGCCGGGTGTTGTTCTGAGGTTCGATCCAGGTAACAACATCGAGCTTGAAGGCATCGGGCACACCGGCGATCACAAGCTGTTCGTCAGACAGTTCGTATTCCGACTCCTGCAATTCACGCCCATCGAGACTCACCGCCTGAAGCGAGAGGCTGTCGCCATCCAGTGCCAGTGCCGCATCGCTCCGTCCGGATTCCGGATTGCGACGGATGGACAGGGTACTGTGAACCCGGGCGCCGTCCTCGAACAGCTCGAATCTGAGGTCCACGTGATCAACCAGATACGCAGGAACCGTGTAGTCACTCAGGTAAATGGTTTGGGGCTGGTTACTACGCATGACAATCTCCAAAAATTCGGTTCATCGGGCATCCACGCGGAAGCGAACCTCATACCCGGTGAACTTCCGGATATTGATCACTCCGGTATCAAGAATCAGGTACTGACCCTTGATGCCCTCCAACACGCCGTCCACGTGTGGTTCTTTGTCCAGATTATGGGTTTTGACCTTTTCGGGCCAGACGCTGACAGGATAGCTGAGACCCAGTCCATCCTCGTCCACCTGCCAGACTGCATCGGCACCGTGGCTTTCACGGATGGCCTCAATGTCCGGCGCGATAACCTCAAGCATCCTCTGCTTTTCGGCGACCAGATCCAGTTCCGGGACATCGCCCTTGAGCATGGCCCGCCAATTGGTACGATCCGCCACATGCTGCTTGCAGGCCACCTCAACCAGGCCGGCGATGTAGCGCGTTTTCACTCTCAGCAGCGGAATGGCCTCAACCGCGCCCTGATCGATCCAGCGTGTCGGGATCTGGGTTGCACGGGTGATGCCGACCTTGAGACCGGAGGAATTCGCGAGATACACCACATGCTCCACCATGCAGTGGGTTTCGCCCCACTCCGGCTCGCGACAGGTACCCAGGTGATAGTGGCACTTTTCAGGACTCATGATGCAACTGTCACAGGCCGCCAGCTTCCGGAAACAGGGGTAACAATACCCCTGATTAAAGCTCTTTTTGGTTTTCCGGTCACAGTGTATGCAACGGATCACACCCTCAAAGTCGATCTGAAGCGGACGCCCAATCAGTTCATTGAGAAGAATGCGATCATCACCGACAGCGATCGTATAGGTGACCGGATCCCCTGCTTCTGCCGGCATCTTGCGCAGACGACCGGTGACATCGACGCCGCCCGTCAAGACTTGACCTCGACAAACTGATCGGGATCCACATCCGGCCGATCACCCTGACGGAATTGCACCGACGGATCGCAAGCCGTACCGGCTTTGGCTCCCCGGTCCAGGTAGCCGACACGCTCTTCCTCGGGGATGTTATGCCGGTTTTCGTAGTAGATGACCGCCTCAAGGCTGATTTCACGCTGTTCAGCGGTCATTTTTCGGCCATCCGGCCATTTGCCAAGCTCAATCGCCTGACGGAGATTCCGGTAGACGGTCGGATCCAACCGCTCGATAAGCTGCTCGTAAGTCATTCCGCTCTCCTGAACTCACTCAAAGAAAATTAACGGAATCGTTTGACACCCTCAAACGATAATGATTATCATTAACCCACCAAATGACGACGGTCGTATCATTTGGTCTCTCTCATCAGGAGCTAAATGCTCTCTTCAACCCCCGCCCCTGGCGGGGGTCTTTTTTTACTGTTTCGTTCTTGCAGGCAACACCAGCGCGCAGAGCAAACCGGCGACAAAGCCCCCCAGGTGAGCCTCGTTGGCCATCCGCCCCAATCCCAGCATTTCCGTCAAAGGTGTAAACCCGAGCACCATCCAGACGACGGCAAAAGTCACCAGTGCCGGAGGAAACTGAAATCGGGGTGCCCTCTGCTGTGCGAGCCAGCAATAGCCCAGCATCCCGTAAACCACGCCGGAAAGACCACCAAAAAGCGGTCCCGACACGAAAAACTGCAACCCATTCGACAACAGACTGGTCACCACAAACAGAATGGCAAGCCGGCCACGTCCATCGAACCATTCAATCTGGCTACCGAGAAACCACAGCATCACCGAGTTGAACACAATATGCGTCCAGCTGAAATGCAGGAAATCCGGGGTGATCACTCGCCAGACCTGACCGCTTGCCAGGGTTTGCAGCAATGCCTGGAGCCGGCCATCAAAACTGCTCCAGTCATACATGCGGGGATCAATGATCAACAGGGAGGCCGACAACGGGTTGGACCCCATGTCGGTCAATAACACCATCAACACGGCAAAAACGATCACCCCCAGAATCATGGGAGCATGCCGGGGAGAGGGCTGCCAGCGACCGGCCACGAAAACCGGCGAACGGTTCCGCTCTTCGACGGCCTTCCTCACGTCCGGCTCCGCCAGGAATCGCTCCAGTGCAGCGAGCACCGGTTGCGCATGATCCGGATTTTCCAGCCAGAGTACCTGCTGACCGCCCTCTTCGGTAATTCGATGACTGACCCCCTGATCTTTCAGCCAGCGGCTAAACTCGGCCAGGTTCACGGAGGTATCCAACTGCTTTATCCGATACAAGTGTTAACCTCACTGATAGGGCGTGGACCAACCGGAGGCGTCCGGTTAGCGTGCGACACTGTCTTCGCTGTTGGGATAGTCCGGCGCCTCCGGGCGCTCCACCTCTACCCAGACAAATTTGTCCGGGGAAAGTGCCTTTTCGCCGTCGAATCTGTAGGCCACCAGGCGTCCGTATTTGACGGCACTGAAATCGATGCAGGCAACGTTGGGTTTCAGCGGCGCAGGCTCACCGTCCATCCAGTAGTGTCCGACAAACACCGGCGGGGCATCGATCGGATAGCTGATCAGCTGCGCCCGTTCCCGATCGGTCAGAACCTGGCTGGCCACTTCCGGCGGCAGCGGATCGGGCTGGAACACCACATCGGCATAAGTACGCGGATTATCGGCCCAGAATTTGGTCCGGAAAAACTCCCGCACATAGCCGTCACGACCGGTAATGGACATTCCTTCGGGTAGCCGGAGATCCGTTCCACGCAACAGGGTATCCATTACCTGCCCGGCAAACGATTCGATCGCGGCCGATGCATGGAGAAAATCATCATCAATGTACGGTCCGCCCTGCAACGCCTTGAACTTCTCGATCAGGTCACCGTCCCAACAGGCGTGAACCACCCGGAAATCCTCTTCATCAATGAACAGGGGGATGGTGTAGAACCACTCCAGAAACTCATTCCACTCATGAGGGTACGCATCAAACTGTTCAAGGGTTTCCTTGATCAGACGATTGTGCCGCGGAGTGTGCTCCCGCAACCAGGTCTTACCGCTGCCAGCCCGCGCCCGGGTGCAGTAGCCCAGTGCGTTGTACTCGTGGTTGCCCATCACAATTCGCGCGGAGCCATGCTCGACCATATCGCGCACAAGATGAAGCGCTTCCCGGATCCGTGGCCCTCGGTCAATGATGTCGCCAATAAAGATGGCCTGTCTGGATGGGTGTCGGTAGACGCCGTTAACCTTGCGGTAACCCATTTGGTCGAGCAACCGCTCCAGGGTATGGGCACAGCCGTGAATATCCCCGATGATGTCGAAGCCGCGTGGTGCGGCGGATCGTTGTCCTGCCATGGTTAACTCGCTGCGATTTCACTTGCCCAGCCAAGCTTGTCGCGGCAGGTGGCATAGAAATTGTGGTCCGTTGGGTGAATGAGCCGGATCTTGAAGGGCTTTTTGATGATGCGAATGATGTCCCCTGGCGCACAGGAGATGTTCATCTGCCCGTCAAAACTGATCTGGGGATAGGTTTCGTTGGTTTCGCCAATCACCAGTTTGATCTCGCTTTTCCCGTCCACCACGATCGGCCGACTGCTGAGCGTGTGCGGAAACATGGGAACGAGCACAATGGCATCCAGCTTCGGATGCATGATCGGGCCGCCGGCAGACAACGAATAGGCCGTCGAACCGGTCGGTGTCGACACAATCAGACCGTCAGAGCGCTGGCTGTATACAAAATGGCCGTCAATAAAGAGATCGAAGCCGATCATCCGGGTGGACTTGCCCGGGTGCAGCACCACGTCATTGAGGGCACTGCCAAACCCGAGCGGCTGACCATTACGTTCGACGTGACCATCCAGCAAAAAGCGGGTTTCCTCAATGTACTCACCTTCCAGAACCTTTCCGAGGCGCTCCTCCAGGTCCGACGGCGAGATATCGGTGAGAAAGCCCAGACGGCCCCGATTGACACCCAACAACGGGATCTTGGACTTGGCTAACTCGCGGGCAGCGCCCAAAAGGCTGCCATCGCCGCCAACCACAATGACGAGGTCGCAGATTTCTCCCAGCAGTTTCTTGCTGGCCACCTGCAAACCGTGGCCCGGGATCATGCCCGCCGTGTCCTCTTCGAGAATGACCTGGTAGTTTTGGGCAAGCAGATATTGCTTGAGCTGGCGCAGGGTCTCCACCACCTTGACGCTGCCCATACGCCCAATGACGCCGATATTCCTGAATTGATCCATGAGGTTTCCTGTATTCACGGGATGCAACAGAGGCAGGCAAGGTCTGACCCCCTGTAACGATGGCGTACAGTGTAACGAAACTCGGCGGGATTCTGAAAAAAGCTTGGCGGGATCAGGCTTGATGCTTTTCGCATCGGTCATCTGTACCGGGTCTGAATTCCGACGGCTGACTGACCCTCATGATCGGCTCTTCGCAGACATTGCCATCGCTGTCCTGGTGACGGCACACCGGATTCTCGTAATGGTCCAGCCATTCCCGATAGGCCGGCTCATTGACACCGCAACGCTCTGCGGCATACGCCACCGGGTTCTCGAAGTAGGTTTCGATGTCATCGTACGGCAGCGTGACATGGCCAAGCCCTGGATGATACGCCACCAGGAAGACCGATTGTTTCTGCAGGTGGTCCAGAATGGAGTTCTCGGTTGGTTCGACATGCCGGAGTTCGTGGTTCTCCTGCTCCAGGGCAACAATCCGCTCGTCCCGCAGTTCCAGCTCACGCTGACGCCGATCGAGCTGGTCTCTTAGAAGCACCAGTTCCGCGTCGGCATTGGCGTCGTTTCTGGCCCGCTCGCCATCGACCCCTTCCAGACGCTCCTGCATCGACAGGTATTGTTCATTCCGTTCAGCAAGGCGCTTCTTCAGTTGTTCATTACTCAGCCGCTGGCGCTCGTATTTCTGTTCGAGCTCATTCAGTTCGCTGCGAAGGGCCTGCATTTCCAGCCGGTGTTCCCGCTGGATGTCTGACATGGAATCCCGGTGGACACTCTGCAGTGTCTTGATGCGCAGACGCTGTTCACGGATCAACTGGGCCAGGCGGGCACGGTCCCGCCCCTCTCCGTCCGATGCACCATCGGGTGCCCGGGACTCGGGGGCCGGAGCGGCATTCAGAACCGGTATATCCTCGTCAACCGGCTCGACTTTCCTGAACTTGAGGGAATTGGCTTCAACGGCTTTACGGATGGCCTGGAAGTGATTGTTGCCCGGCGTCATGTCGGGATCCCACAGTTCCTGGGCGAACTTTGGGTCGGGGCATTGGCTCCGGCAGACCAGACGAATGGGGCCAGCTCCCATATCCGGCCCCTTTGCGCCGCGCTTCGCCAGCTCTTCTATGGGAATGTTCCAGTTGGTATCCGCCCGCCCCTCTTCATCGAACCAGATGCGGAAAAACACCAGCGAACGGACCACCAGGTCGGTCCCGAGGTCTACGAGAACGGCCCGGACGTCCGTCTCCGCCAGATCAGACAGTCCCACGTACCCATCCAGGAAAGCCCCAAACTCCGAAGCCCGCATCTGTCGGGCAACGGTTCCTCCTTCCATAAAAAATACGGCTGAGTAGCCGTCGGATGCCGGTGCGGCAGATGCCATTCTTAAAACTCCGGGGTCAGGGATTGTCTGGCTTTACAATAGTCTAGCCAGACAATCCCCGATGGACAGCGAAAAACTGCAAAGTTTTGTGATCAGATTTCCGCTGCCAGACGACTGCCCTGGTTGATCGCCCGCTTGGCATCCAGTTCCGCCGCAACGTCGGCTCCGCCAATCAGGTGTACTGGCAGTCCAGCCGCCTCAACACCCTGTTGCAACTCACGGAGCGGTTCCTGGCCGGCACAGACGATGATCGTGTCAACGTCCAGAACCCGGTCCTCACCCTGCTCGGCACCCTTCGGCGTCACAGTGATGTGCAGGCCTTCATCATCGATTTTCCGGTAAGTGACACCCGGCACCATCTGCACCTGCCGGTTCTTCAGGGAGGTCCGATGGATCCAGCCGGTGGTCTTGCCCAGGTTCTTGCCGACTTTGGACGCTTTGCGCTGGAGCAGGTAAACCTGACGGGCCGGTTCGGGGACATCGGCCTCGACACCCTGGATTCCACCCCGGTGCTCGACGCTCAGATCAACACCCCACTCCTTCATGAACTCACCGGTATCCAGAGACGCCGACTTGCCCTGGTGAACGATGAACTCGGAGACATCAAAGCCAATCCCGCCGGCACCGATCACCGCCACCTTCTGACCAACCGGTTTGCGCTCAAGCAGCGCATCCAGATAGCCGATTACCTTGGGATGATCAATACCATCGATGTCGGGGGTACGGGGCTCAACACCGGTTGCCAGAACGACTTCATCAAAGCCACCAGCCTTCAGATCGTCCGCGCTTACCCGGGTGTTCAGCCGGATGTCCACGCCGTATTTCTCAAGCATCACCCGGTAGTACCGGAGGGTTTCGTAAAATTCTTCTTTCCCCGGAATCCGCTTGGCCACATTGAACTGCCCACCGATCTCGTTACCGGCGTCAAACAGGGTAACCTTGTGGCCACGCTCCGCGGCAACCGATGCGAACGCGAGGCCAGCCGGCCCGGCACCGACCACCGCAATGGACTTGGGCGCGGCTGTCTTAACATAGGTCAGCTCGGTCTCGTGACAGGCCCTCGGGTTGACCAGGCAAGAGGTCAGTTTGCCGCTGAAGGTATGATCCAGGCACGCCTGGTTACACCCGATACAGGTGTTGATTTCGTCGGCACGATCCTCTGCGGCTTTGAGTACCAGCTCCGCGTCGGCGAGGAACGGCCGGGCCATGGACACCATGTCGGCATCGCCCTCGGCCAGAACCTGCTCCGCGACATCAGGCATATTAATCCGGTTGGTGGTCACCAGCGGTATCGATACCTCTCCCTTGAGACGGGCTGTCACCTTGGTAAACGCGCCCCGTGGCACGGACGTGGCGATCGTGGGCACCCGCGCCTCGTGCCAGCCGATGCCGGTATTGATGATCGTCGCTCCGGCCTTCTCGATCTCCTTTGCCAGCAGTACGACTTCATCCCAGGTGCTGCCATCCTCAATCAGGTCAAGCATGGACAGACGATAGACAATGATGAAGTTTTCACCAACACGCTCGCGAACCCGACGCACGATTTCGATGGGCAGGCGAATCCGGTTTTCATAGCTTCCACCCCAGCGGTCCGTGCGCTGATTGGTATGCGTCACGATGAACTGGTTGATGAAGTAGCCCTCTGAGCCCATGATCTCTACGCCGTCGTAACCCGCTCGCTGGGCAAGCGCGGCACAGTTCACGTAGTCATCAATCTGCTTCTGGATACCGTCCTCGTCCAGCTCCCGGGGCTTGAAGGGGTTGATCGGCGCCTGAATGGCTGACGGAGCAACCAGCGCAGGAGAATAGGCGTAGCGACCGGCATGCAGGATCTGCATACAGATTTTGCCGTTGGCCTCATGGACCGCCTCGGTGATGACCTTGTGGCGATCAGATTCCTCCTCCGTCGTCATTTTCGCCGCATGCTGGAAGACCGCGCCTTCCTCATTCGGACCGATGCCACCCGTTACAATCAGCCCAGCCCCGCCGCGGGCACGCTCCGCATAGAACTCGGCCAGACGATTAAAACCGTTCTTGGCTTCCTCAAGCCCCGTATGCATGGAGCCCATCAGCGTCCGGTTGCGAAGCTTGGTGAAGCCCAGGTCCAGCGGCTCCAGAAGGTTGGGATACTTCTCTACACCAGGTGTAGCGCTCATGTTGATCTCCTCATCGGTTCGGGCGACGACACGCGCCTTTCGGTATGAGGGACAACTTAACGGGCGACCCGGCGCCACTCAATATCCAAACACAACTTTCTGTTATCCTAGGACAACACTGCCCATGAGATGGAAACAGGATGCCACGAAATCAGGACTCCAATAAGCGGAATGCCCTTGGCGACATCAGCATGCTCTACGTATCCGTGCTGTTGCGTGCGGCCGCGGCGGAAGGCGCCGATACCCCGGGACTGGCAACGCAGTTCGGTCTGGACGAAACCGGGCTCGCCTCACCGGAAGCGCGCATAAGTATTCCCCGGTTCATGCGCATGGGACACGCCGCCATCATGGATTGCGGAAATCCCGCCCTGGGTTTACGCATGGGCGCACTCAGCCGACCAGTGGACGCGGGCCTTGCAGGCATCGCAGCCGAAACCGCACCGACGGTGAGCCAGGCCCTGGCAACACTGACCCGCTATTCTCTGCTGACCAGCCAGAACAGCCGCGGACGCCCGTCCATCGAGCCGGAACGGCGCACCGTCCGGTTTTACTCCATACGGCCTTACAACCCATACAATTACTTCGTCGTGGATTCGGTGTTGGCCGCATGGACCCAAATGGCGCGAACGCTGACCGGCCGGTATGACCTTCTGGAAAAGGTTTGCATCGAATACCGTTCCAACGGACTGGATGATCTGTTTGAAAGCTGGTTCCGCTGCCCGGTCGAGTTCGGAGCAGACGAAAATAGCCTGACCTTCAAGGAGAGTGCCTGGCGCCAGCCAAGCATCCAGGCCCATCCAGCCATGCATGCACAGTTAGGCAGACTGTGTGAACAGGAACTCGAAAAAATCCGCAGGGGCTGGCAGATGTCGGATCGGGTACGCCACCTGATGACGCCCATGTTTCGGGGGGAAACACCATCGCTTGAAAGGGTCGCAGCGCACCTGGGCATGACGCCCTGGACCCTGCAGCGCCATCTGGCGACAGAGGGCACCGGTTTCCGTCAATTACTGGACAAGACCCGCCAGCAACTGGCCGAGGACTATCTCCGGGAAACCGAGAGTTCTTTGTCAGAAATCGCCTGGCTGCTCGGGTTTGCCAACCCTCCGGCCTTTCACAAGGCGTACCAGCGCTGGTTTGGAATCAGCCCCGGCGAAAGGCGCAAAGAACTCAGACAGAAAGGAAATGCCAACCTGCAATCCGAACAGACTCAAAGCTCGGTGGCGTCGTCAACAAAGTCCTGATCGTCGGCAAGGTCGTCAAAATAGGTTTCAAGCAGCTCTTCTTCGTATTCAGACATCGACTCTCTCTCGAACGGTACGTATGAGAGACAAAATAGAAGGTCTTTATGACAGTTTGGAGTCAGAATCGAACGGAACAGAGTGAAAACAAGGGGAGGAAAATGGCGGAGCGGACGGGACTCGAACCCGCGACCCCCGGCGTGACAGGCCGGTATTCTAACCAGCTGAACTACCGCTCCGCGTGGGTCACCACCGTGCGCTTCAACCTCGATCAAAAGCCTGATCTGTTAAAGGCTTAGCAGTCAGGGGTGTGACTGCTCGGTGACAACGAGGGCGCATTATATAGACGCCCTGAAACATGTCAACGGTTTTCCGAAAAAAACGGAAAACTTTTTACATGGCATCTACCATGGCGTCTTTGCCCTGGGCGGTCCGACGATATTCGATCGGCGTCATTCCGGACCAGCGTTTGAAAGCACGGTAGAAGGTACTCGGTTCCGAAAAGCCGGTCAGATAGACAATTTCATCAATCGACTCGTCCGTTGTCGCCAGAAGTTGCCGGGCCAGACGGTACCGGAATTCGGCAAGCACCTGATTGAAACTGGTTTCGGCCTCGGTCAATCGGGTCCGGAGGGTTCTGGGCTTGATACCGAGTCTTCCGGCAACCGCGTCCAGGGTCACTTCACCGCTATCCAGAAGCTCGGCAACGATACGTTCCACCTGCCCGACGATGTCCTTTTTCTCCAACCGGGCCACCTGCTCACTGGCAAACCGCTCATGGAGATCGAGCAACTCCGGTTCGGCGTGCGGAGAGGTATGCTGCAACAGGCTCACGGGGAAATAGAGGCGATTCTCCTCCGCATCAAAGACAACCTCGCAGCCGAACACTTCGGCGACGTGCTCCTGCCCCTGTTCCCGACTATGCTCGAACTCTACGCGCGACGGGTAGAACTGATCGTCGGTAATGGACCGGAAAAACGTGATCAGCCCAAGGGCAAAACACTCGTTGAAATGTTTGAGGCGACGGACATCGTCGCAGGCCGCATCCAGGACCATGCAGGCGTTGTCGCCCTCAATGAAGAAATCGGTATTGGCTGCATCGCTGAGCAGCCGCTGGTAATTCTGGGCTCGCCGCAACCCCTCTCCAAAGGTCGGACTGCTCAGAAACAGGTATTCGAGGACCTGCCCCTTGTAGGCGGGCAGGAGCTGCCCGAGATGAAGGCCTATATCCGGGTCACCGGACACATCCTCCAACGCCTGCCAGAAGTAAAGCTGCGCGCTATGCGGCGTTCGCAGCTGATCGGTGTATACATAGCTCTCATCCACGCCCAGGCGACTGAAGACGGCATCGGTATCAACACCCTTTTTCTTCATCGCCTCATAAATCAGGCGCAACATTACTCCCGCGTCACGAAGTTCCTGCATAAGATCCCGCTTTTTTTATTTATGGGTACTACTTTGACCCGCCGGACAACCAGCGGGGCGTGCCAAGCCAATGATCGAGCCAGTCGGGTTTGCCAGACTCAACCAGAGTGTAAAAAGCCGGAAAATCCCGGGCATAGCCTCTCTTTCCGGGGCCAGAGGCGATCTGTGTTAATAATAGAGCATATCAGGCGACAAGGAGACCTGCACCATGCCGACGCCGTTGATTTATCGCAACCGACCACCGGCCCTGCTGCCACTGTTCAGCAAGGCCCTGATTCCCAAGCGAATGAACCCGGGTGCGCAACCGACGATCCCCGAACTTGAGGCACACCTGCTCGGAGTGGCCACGGTTAACGAACGATTGGCCGAATACTCGTCGGTCTGCGGGTTCAGTCAGCACACCAGTGTCCCGGTAACCTGGCCGCACATACTCGCGTTTCCCCTGCATCTGAAATTGCTGACCGAACCGGATTTCCCCCTGCCGTTGCTGGGACTGGTGCATCTGCGAAACACCATCACCCAGCATCGTCCAATCGGTGCAGGCGAAACCCTGGATCTGACCGTGCGGCTGGGGAACCAGCAGGAAACCGCCCGTGGCATCGAGTTCGACCTCACCACAGAGGCCCGTTCGGCTGGCACTCTCGCCTGGCAGGAAACCAGCACCAACCTGTTTCGCAAGCCAACCTCCAAAGACACGACGTCCGGGCAGAAACAGGCTTCAGAGCTGCAGCGCTTTGCGCAAACCCTGTCGATCAGGGCCCCGGAATCCATTGGACGTCAGTACGGAGCGGTCTCCGGCGACCGCAATCCGATTCACTTGCATGCACTCACAGCCCGGGCGTTCGGATTTCCGAGGGCCATTGCCCATGGCATGTGGAGCCAGGCAAAAATCCTGGCGGAGCTGGAACAGCAGGAAGGTTGGAAAGGAGAGTCCTTCACCGTGAGCTGCCAGTTCAAGAAACCGCTCTTCCTTCCGGGAGTGGCGACCCTTGAGTGGCAGGCTGATCAAAGTGGCTGGGACTATCAGCTTCTTAACAGCAAAGGGGATGCGCCCCACCTGATCGGGCGCGTTGACTGGCTCTAATCAGTGCCGGAGGGCTGGCACGGCTCACCCTCCGCACCCGATACCGGGAGCGTGAAGAAGAATCGGGCACCGCCGTCTTCAGGGCGCTCAAAACCGATTTCACCGCCCTGCGCCTGAATCAGCGAACGACAGGTGGCCAGCCCGATCCCCATGCCTTCGTCCTTGGTGGTGTAGAAGGGGTGAAAAAGCTTCTCTTCGGCGTCATCCGGCAGGCCAACTCCGTGATCGCGAACCTCGATCCGCACACACGCATCGCCTTTCAGGTAGGCCCGTACCTCTACCGGTTCCGATGCCCCTGCCGAACGGGTGGACTCGAGGGCATTGCGGATCAGGTTCAGGGCCACCTGCTGCACCTGCACCGGGTCCGCCAGGACATCGGGCAAGGCGTCGTCGAGCAGCACTTCTATCCCACCCTCGTTGTTGCGCATATCCACTTCGGCAAACTGGCGGGTATCTTCCAGCAGCGCCTCCACCGAAAGGATTTCCTTTCCGGTGGCAGGCTTCTTCATGAAACGACGGATACGGCGAATAATTTCGCTGGCACGATGGGATTGCGCCTCAATCTTGTCCAGTGTTTCCTGTAACAGGGAGAGATCCGGGGACTCCTTACCCATCATGCGCTTGGCCACACGGGCGTAGTTGGTGATGGCCGTTAATGGCTGATTCACTTCATGGGCGAAACCGGCAGCCATTTCCCCCATCGTGGTCAGACGGGACGTGTGTGCCAGCTGATCGCGCTGTTCCTGAACCAGCTCCCGCGCCTCCTGCAGCTCCTTCTCGCTTTCCAGCTCCGCTGTAATGTCCCTGAAAACCACCACGGCGCCGTGCAACTCATCATTATCCAGTTTGGGCGTGGAACGATACTCGGCCGGAAATCCGGTCCCATCCAGCCGCTGAAGCCGGATATCCCGCTGATTTTCGGCAACGCCCTGTCGACAGGTGGCCTTTACCGGCAGGCCATCAGGATCGTCCGAGCAGGTTGCAAAATGCAGTTCGAAAAAGTTCTGGCCAATCAATTCCTCAGCGGGCGCGCCCATGATCAGCGCAGCGGCAGGGTTGGCAAACTCGATGATTCCGTTCTCGTCGAGGCCGTAGATACCTTCGCTGATGGAGTTGAGGATCCGGGCCTGGTCCCCCTGCAATTCCCGGTTGCGCGCCTGCAACTCGCGTTCGAGCCGGATAACCCGGGCGTGCGTCTTTACCCGCGCAATCACTTCCTGGGACTGAAATGGTTTGGAGATGTAATCAGCGCCGCCGAGGTTAAAACCTTTCACTTTTGCCTGAAGATCGTCCAGGGCGGACAGGAACACAACGGCGCAATCGGCCGTCTGCGGATCGTCTTTGAGCCGCTGACACACTTCGTAGCCGTCCATTTCCGGCATCATGATGTCCAGCAGAATAACTTCGGGCTGGTGCCGATGGGCTAGGTCCAGAGCCTTTTCGCCCTCATTGGCAATCAAAAGGCGATAGCCTTTGTCTTTCAGGGTTTCATAGAGGACTTTGAGGTTCTGAGGGTTGTCATCAACCAACAGAACCGTCACCTCGGAATTCTCGCTGACGGTTTCAGTCATAGAGTCGGGCCGGTAAAAAACATCTCGCCATCATGCCGGCGCGGGCACGCTTAGTCGATAAGGTCCTTTACGGACAAGACCATACGAACGAGATGTGCCAGAGAGTGGGTTCCCATCTTGTGCATAACCCGGGAACGATGGATCTCGACCGTACGCTGGCTGATCTCGAGCTCGATCGCAATAACCTTGTTCGCCTGGCCTGCAATCATCCGGTCCATGATTTCATGCTCCCGGGGCGTCAGGCTCTTGATGCGCCGGATGATTTCCTGCTTCTCATCCAGAGTCTTGCGCTGCTCCAGGTCCTGCTCCAGCGCCGCTTCGATCTTTTCGAGAAGCGCCTCTTCACGGTAGGGCTTCTGGATAAAATCCACCGCCCCTTCCTTCATGGCATCAACCGCCATGGGCACATCGCCATGCCCGGTCACAAAGATGATGGGCAGAATGGAGTGCTTGTCGTTCAGCTTTTTCTGCAGCTCCATCCCGTCCATGCCGGGCATCCGGATATCCAGCACGATGCAGCCGGCCATCTTGTCGGAATAATCCCGCAAAAACGCATTTGCGCTCTCGTAGGTCTGCACCGGCTTGCCATCGGATTTCAACAGCAGCTCGAGGGAATCGCGCACCGCCTCATCATCCTCAACTACGTACACAGTCTGCTGGATATCTGTCATGGGTGTATTCTCTCCTGTCCGTTTTCTTATCGTTTCCGGTCAGTGAATTGACGGGTCCTTGTGATCGGCCTTGGCGTGTTCCTGGCGCTCGTGCTCCCGCATTTGTTCAAGCCGTTGCTGGATAATGCCAAAAACGCTCTGCTTCGGATACCTGCCCCGCTTGTCGGGCTTGCCCGCTGGCAACCCCAATAACAGGCTGATCGCCTCTTCAACGTGGGCAACCGCATAGACTGAAAACTGTCTGGCCCTGACCGCGCTGACCACTTCCGCATCCAACATCAGGTTCTGGACATTGGTCACGGGTACAATCACGCCCTGCTCACCTGTCAGCCCGCCCTTCAACTGACAGGTGGCGAAGAACCCTTCCACTTTTTCGTTCACGCCGCCAATCGGCTGGACCTCACCGAACTGGTTGACCGACCCCGTAATCGCCAGATCCTGACGAACCGGCACACCGGACAACGACGATACCAGGGCACAAAGTTCCGCCAGCGAAGCACTGTCTCCCTCGACTTCACCGTAGTTCTGCTCAAACGTGAGGCTGGCAGAGAGATGCATGGGGTCGTCGACGGCGAACTTCGATGACAGCCAGGAGGTCAGGATCATCACTCCCTTGGAATGAATGTTCCCCCCCAGCTTGGCATCCCGCTCAATGTCCATGACACCACCATCGCCATAATAGCAGGTTGCCGTCACCCGATTGGAAAGGCCAAATTCATATCCACCGGTCGATAGTACGGACAGGGCGTTAACCTGGCCCACACAGGTGCCGGTGGTCGAGACAAGCGTCGACCCATCCCGGATGGAATCGTAGAACTGATCCCGTATACGACTGCTTCGGTACCGGGCACTTTCCAGTGCCCTTTCGACATGCACGTCGGTAATCAGACGGGCCCCAGCCTGCCGGGCCCAGAAATCGGACTCCCGAAGCAGATTGGCAATGTCCGCTGCATGCAGCGACAGACGGTCCTGATGCTCGGCCATGCGCGCGCTGTGCTCGATGATGCGCGCCACCGCTTTGTTGGTGCAGTGGAGCAGTTTCTTCTCACTGACCAGACTGGCAATAAACTTGGCATACAGCAGCTGGCTGTCGTCGGTCCGGTACATTTCGTTTTCAAAGTCCGCCGTCACCCGGAACAACTCGGAAAACTCGGAATCGTATTCCTGCAACAGCAGCCAGGTTTCCCGATCTCCGAACAGGACAATCTTGACGTCGAGGGGGACGCCCTCCGGTTCGATGGAGATGGTTCCGGACAGCGTCATCTCACGCTCCAACGAGTTGATCTGCAGCGACCGGGAACGCAGGGCCCGTTTGAGGCCATCCCATACAAACGGCTGCTCCAGAACCTTGATCGCATCCATCAGGAGGTACCCACCGTTGGCCTTGTGCAGACTCCCCGGACGAATCAGGGAAAAGTCGGTGAACACGGTACCCTTGTAGGTCACGTTCTCCACATACCCGAACAGGTTGTGGTAAGTCGGATTTTCCTCAACGATCACCGGCACTTCATTGCTTTTCTGGTGTACGAGCAGGTTAATCAGATACCGGCGGGGCATCTTTTTGTCGAGAGACGCATAGGCGATGGCCACCTGCTCTTCACTGTCGTCCAGGAAAATGTCGAGGTTTTCCACCAGATCCGCCCGGACGGCATTGATATATTCGACAACATCCGGCAGCTCCCGGTACTTTTCAACAAGCTCGTCCAGCTGATGACCGGAAATCCCCTCCAGAGTTTCCTGATTCAGGGCATGCTGCTTCTCGGCATACTCCTGCTCCCAGTCGGCAATCTTACGCAAGGCCTGCCGCAGACGTTTCTCCAGTCTGTTGATGGCGTCCTCAAAACGATCGCGCTCCTTCTCGCTGAGCGCTTCGAAAGTTTCCGCAGTGTGCGGCTCGTCTCCGTTCATGGCCACCAGACGGTACCCGCCCGGTGTCGTGACAGTCAGACTGATTTTCTTGCGTTTGGCCTGGACCGCGACCTTCTCGAGTTCATCTTCCTGCTTCTTGCCATATTCATTCTTGAGCTGCTCGGATCGCTCCAGAAAACTGTCACTGTCGAACGTCTGGGGAATCACCTTGACCAGCCGTGACATCAGTCTGTCCATATCCTGCTTGAGCTGAGACCCGAGACCCGCGGGGAGCTTCAACAGCTTGGGAATCCGCGGCTCCTCGAAATTGGCCACATAGCACCAGTCATGGCTCTGTTGCTCGGTATCTACATGGTGTTCCAGATAGCGGAGCATCATGGTGCGCTTGCCCAGACCATTCCGTCCCACTGCATAGACGTTGTAGCCTCCGTGCGGCATCGCCAGCGCAAAACGCACCGCTTCCTGGGCACGGTTCTGACCGACAATTTCAGCCAACGGCTCCAGTTGCTTCGTGGTCTTGAAGAGAAGGTCTTTCAGAACGCAGGCTTTGTAGAGCTGATGCAGAGGCAATGGCTTCAAGGTATGTTCCTGTAACAATCCGGATAACTGATTGATTGAAGAGTCTTTGGCCGCTCATTGTAGATTCTGCAAGCCGCCCTGTCGCGTTTTGGCAAAAGTTTTACTTACCAGCTAGATCAGCCCGGCGTCGAGACTCGCCGCCACGTAAAGTCCCAGTTCGCGACAGTCATTTTCGAAGTGGTCCCGGTACTCGCCACGACAGACAAGCGGTTCGTGAATGCGCCGCCAGCGCAGACCGGTAGTGATAGAGTCAATCGCCCGGCAGGTGCCTGTGCCATCATGGCCTGCTCGAACGTAATAGGTGAAGGGTAATCCCTGGGTCTTTTCCAGACAGGGGTAATAAGTACGGTCAAAAAAGTCCTTCAGGGCACCACTCATGTACCCCAGGTTCTCGGTTGTGCCAAGGATAATGGCATCACACTCAAGAACGTCTTCCGGACCAGCCTCCAGCGGTGGTTTGACCACCACCTCAACGGCCTCGATGTCCTCATGCCGGGCGCCAGCACAGACAGTGTCCCGTAATCGAAGGGTATTCGGGGAAGGCGCGTGAGCGAAAATCAGCAACCGTTTCATCGCACCTCCCCTCTTCACAGCCCGGAATACTCTTAGAGCAACTCTCCATTGGCCTCGGCCGGCTCTGCCGCCGCATCTTTCTTGACCGGCTTGGGCATCAGCTTGTCGCGGACCTTGGCTTCAATCTCGGTGGCAATGTCCATGTTTTCTTCCAGGAACTTGCAGGCGTTGGCCTTGCCCTGGCCAATCTTGTCACCATTGTATGCGTACCAGGCGCCGGATTTGTCCACGAAGCCTTCCTTCACACCCATGTCCAGAACCTCGGCCATGTGGTAGATGCCCTTGCCATACATGATCTGGAACTCAGCCTGCTTGAACGGCGGAGAAACCTTGTTCTTGACGACCTTGACGCGGGTTTCGTTACCCACCACTTCATCGCCGTCCTTGACGGAACCGATGCGACGGATGTCCAGGCGGACGGAAGAGTAAAATTTCAGCGCGTTACCGCCGGTGGTCGTCTCTGGCGAACCAAACATCACACCAATCTTCATACGAATCTGGTTGATGAACACCATCAGACAGTTTGCATGCTTGACGTTACCGGTCAGCTTGCGCAGCGCCTGGGACATCAGTCGTGCCTGAAGGCCAACGTGGCTGTCGCCCATCTCGCCTTCGATCTCCGCTTTCGGCGTCAACGCCGCCACGGAGTCGACAATAATCACATCCACGGCGTTGGAGCGAACCAGCATGTCGGCAATTTCAAGCGCCTGTTCGCCAGTGTCCGGCTGGGAGACCAGAAGATCATCAACGTTAACCCCCAGTTTCTCGGCGTACACCGGATCCAGCGCATGCTCGGCGTCCACGAATGCACAGGTCTTGCCCTGCTTCTGGGCTTCGGCGATCACCTGCAGAGTCAGCGTGGTTTTACCGGAACTTTCCGGGCCGTAGATTTCAACGATCCGGCCGTAAGGCAGACCACCAATACCCAGGGCAACGTCCAGCCCCAGGGAACCGGTAGAGACCGCAGGAATGGCTTCGCGGGGCTGATCCCCCATCTTCATGACGGCACCCTTGCCGAACTGGCGCTCGATCTGGCTCAGCGCTGCGCTCAATGCTTTCTTGCGGTTGTCTTCCATTGCTACAAACCCTCGTCGCCGGGGCTGCCAGCCCTTTTCCAGGAGACCGACAGCGAAATCTGGAAGGAAACCACCGGAGCCATCCAGTGCATTTCCTGTATATTTGAACAGTATTAAAACATAAGCGGATGAGGAGACCAACCCCTCCCGCGTGAAGCGATTCAAGAAACCGACGAAGTTCGCTCGATGTACTCCGTCACTGCCTCCAGCACAAACAGAACCGACTGGCGGCGCACCTGATCCCGATCGCCCTGAAAATGCCGAACAGCCGCCTCTGTACTGGCTCCGCCGGCGCCCCAGGCAAACCAGACAGTCCCGACCGGCTTTCCCTCACTCCCCCCGCCGGGGCCGGCGACACCACTGATCGCTACTGCGACATCAACGCCCGCCGCCCTGACAGCTCCGGACACCATCTCCCGGACCACCGGCTCACTGACCGCACCGTGAGCGTCCAGGGTCTCTTCTTTGACCCCCAGTAACGCCTGCTTTGCACCGTTACTGTAGGTCACCAGCCCGGCCATGACATAGGCCGAAGAGCCAGGGCGATCCGTCAGCACCTTGGCAACCCAGCCGCCGGTGCAGCTTTCGGCGGTGGCAATGGTACGTCGCTGGCTGTCCAGGAGTTTGCCGAGCCGCAAACCCGCATGCTCAAGGTCGTGGTCAGTCACTGACATGTCGCTCTCCTCGGGAAAGGGTTTATCGAAACGCTTCGTTTCATCGCCGGCGTTATTTTCTTACAATTCACGCCTCCATCCAATCCAACGCAGACCGGACCACTCATGTCAGCAGCGCAGACCGATCTCTCAAAGCACACCCCCATGATGCAGCAGTACCTGAAGATCAAGGGGCAGCATCCGAACGAGCTGGTCTTCTACCGCATGGGTGATTTTTACGAACTGTTTTACGAAGACGCCAAAAAGGCGGCCGAATTTCTGGATATCACCCTGACCGCCCGCGGGCAATCCGGCGGAAATCCGATTCCCATGGCAGGCGTCCCTTACCATTCGGCCGAAAGTTACATTGCCCGGCTGGTCCGCGCGGGTCAATCCATCGCCATCTGCGAGCAGATCGGGGACCCCGCGGCCAGCAAGGGCCCCGTGGAGCGGCAGGTCGTCCGGATTGTCACACCCGGCACGCTCAGTGACGAAGCCTTCCTCGAGGACCGGCGCGACAATCTGCTGGCGGCCATCTTCAACCAGAAGGAGCGGTTCGGGTTCGCCTCCCTGGACATTTCCAGCGGCCGTTTCTCTGTCTCCGAACTTGAGGACCTGGATGCCCTTCAGGGCGAATTGCAGCGTCTCAGGCCCGCCGAGATACTCATCAGCGAAGATTTCCCGTACGCCGATATCCTGGAGGGCTTCACCGGCATCCGTCGGCAGGGTCCCTGGCTGTTCGAATCCGACACCGCCCACAGGGTGCTTACCCAGCAGCTTCAGGTGCGGGACCTCACCGGGTTCGGCTGCGAGGACCTGCCACTGGCCATCTGTGCCGCGGGTTGTCTGTTGCAGTACGCCAGGGAAACCCAGCGCACCGCCCTGCCACACATACGAAAGCTGACCCGGGAACGTCGTGAGGAGGCCGTCATCCTGGATGCGACCAGCCGTCGCAACCTGGAGATCGACACCAACCTCATGGGCGGACATCAGCACACCCTGGCCTGGGTCATGGATCGCACGGCGACCGCCATGGGCGGCCGGGAACTCCGGCGTTGGCTGAACCGACCGCTCCGGGATGTGGAGGTGGTCCGCCAGCGTCAACAGGCCGTTTCTGCCCTGCTGGACGGATTTCATTACGAACCGGTCCATGACCTGCTCAAACAGGTGGGCGACATCGAACGCATTCTTGCCCGGGTGGCACTCCGCTCCGCCCGCCCCCGGGATCTGGCCAGACTCCGCGACGCCTTTCAGACCCTTCCGGACCTGCAGGGCGCGCTCAAGCCGGTTAATTCACACCACGTTGTGAAACTGGCCACCACCATCGGCGAATACCCGCAGCTGGCGGATCTGCTCGAACGATCAGTCATTGAAAATCCCCCCGTGGTCATCCGGGATGGCGGCGTGATCCGTGAGGGGTTCGACGAGGAACTCGACGAGCTGCGCAACATCAGCGAGAACGCCGGCCAGTACCTTCTGGACGTGGAAACGCGGGAGCGGGAAAGGACCGGCATCAGTACCCTCAAGGTCGGCTACAACCGGGTCCATGGTTATTACATCGAAATCAGCCGTGCCCAGTCTGACCAGGCGCCGGTGGATTACATTCGTCGCCAGACCCTGAAGAACGCCGAGCGCTTTATCACACCGGAACTCAAGGAATTCGAAGACAAGGCCCTGAGTGCCAAGAGCCGAGCCCTCGCCCGGGAAAAAGCCCTGTATGACGAAGTGCTCGAATCCGTAGCGGAGCAGCTGGCACCCTTGCAGGATGCCGCCCAGGCGCTGGCCGAACTGGACGTGCTGAGCAATTTTGCCGAGCGCGCCACGTCCCTGCGTTTTGCTGCCCCGGAGTTCACCGATACCCCGGGCTTCGATATCGAGGAAGGCCGGCATCCGGTGGTGGAACAGCTCCTGGACGAACCCTACGTCCCGAACGATCTGCTGATGGACACCAGGCGCCGGATGCTGGTCATTACCGGTCCGAACATGGGTGGTAAATCGACCTACATGCGCCAGGCCGCACTGATTGCACTGCTTGCCTACACCGGCAGCTTTGTACCCGCCAACCGGGCCGTGCTCGGGCCGGTGGACCGGATTTTCACCCGTATGGGGTCCTCGGACGATATCGCCGGTGGTCGCTCCACGTTCATGGTGGAAATGACCGAAACCGCCAATATCCTGCACAACGCCACCGAGCACAGCCTGGTCCTGATGGATGAAGTCGGCCGGGGCACCAGCACCTTCGACGGACTTTCGCTGGCCTGGGCAACCGCCGAGCACCTGGCACGGGACATCCGCTGCTACACCCTGTTCGCCACGCACTATTTCGAACTGACCCAGCTGGCAGAGGACCTGGAGCACGCCGTCAACGTGCACCTGACCGCAACCGAACATGACGACAGCATCGTGTTCCTCCACAACGTCCATGACGGCCCCGCCAGTCAGAGCTATGGCCTGCAGGTTGCCCAGCTTGCCGGTGTTCCCCAGGATGTGATCCGTAACGCCAAAGCCCAGCTGACGCACCTGGAAGGCAGCGCCTCACCAGCTGCACCGGCGACAGGCCCCGAGCCGACACCGGCCGCAAGGAAGGCAGGCTCTTCGGACACCCGGCGCGTCAGTGAGCCGGTTCTTCAGGCCGATATGTTTGCGTCACTGGAACCGAGCGTGGTGGAAGAGGCGCTGAGGGAACTGGATCTGGACGGATTGACGCCACGGGAAGCGCTGAACCAACTCTACGAACTGAAAGGCCTGATGAAAAAGTAGCCTGGGGCTGGCCTGATTCTGGCCTGCGTAATAACCTTATAGCAGGCGAATGCTTGCCCCTTCGAAGGGCGCTCCCTACAATATCGCGCACCGAATTATAAGCAGGAGGCTTGCAATCTGGGGCTCCTGATGAGAATGAACACTCAAAGACCAGGGATCTGACTATGGCTTTTATCGTTACTGATAACTGCATTAAGTGCAAATACACGGACTGCGTGGAGGTCTGCCCCGTAGACTGCTTTTACGAGGGTCCGAACTTTCTGGTGATCGACCCCGACGAGTGCATCGACTGTGCCCTGTGCGAGCCCGAGTGCCCTGCGGAAGCCATCTTCTCGGAAGACGAGCTCCCGGCGGATCAGGTCCAGTTCGTGGAGATCAACGCCGATCTGGCCGGCAAGTGGCCCAACATCACCGAGAAGAAAGATCCCCTTCCGGATGCGGAAGAGTGGGACGGCAAGCCAAACAAGCTCCAGTACCTCGAGCGCTGAGAGGCCGACTGCGCCCTCCCAGGACACAAAAGGGAAGCCCGAGGGCTTCCCTTTTTTCATTCTTCGGTACCCGCTCAACTTACCGCCAGCTTCGCCCCTATTGCGACAAAAAAGCCACCGGTCAGGCCATGCAGGGCTCGACGGAGCTTCTGGCTGGCGCTGAGACCACGGAACCGGACCACCACCCAGGCCAGCCCGCATTGCCAGACCATGGCCAGCACAAAGTGCACGGACGCCAGAACCAGTGACTGCTGGAAGGCGTTGCCCGCCGGATCAATGAACTGGGGCAGAAGTGCCATGTAGAACAGCGCCGTCTTGGGATTCAGAACGTTCGACAGCAACCCCTCACGAAACGCGCCGGAGAGCGAACTCTGGGGCACCGCCGGTGCCTGTGCAAGGTCAGCACCGGATGTCCGGCGGCTCAATGCCTGGCGCAGGGAGGCAATGCCCAGCCAGACCAGATAACAGGCGCCAAGGGCCTTGAGCAAGAGAAATGCCCAGGCTGTCTCCACCAGCAACACCGAGATTCCCAATGCCGACAGCGTGGCATGGATAAACAGCCCACTGCAGATCCCGACACTGGTCACGCAACCGTCTTTGAGGCCACCACGACCGGTATTGCGCATCACCAGCAGCGTATCGACGCCCGGCGTAATGGTCAGCAATGTGATGGCCAGGAGATAGGCCCAGAACAGGTCACTCAAGACAACAGCCTCCGGAAAACACTCCGGAGGCGGCGTTCTCACGCCTCCGGTTCAAGGAGTTTTCGGGCGGCGGCCGATTTATAGAAAGCCGATAGCCGGCGCCGCAACAGGGCCTCAACATAACCCTCTTCGCGCAGCACGTCCATCACCGGAAGTGCGTATGCATCGACCTCTGCAAGGATCACTTCGCGGGTGACACCAACATCCCTCAGCAGATCCATAATGGGCCGGTCGCCATATTTGGCAAAAAGGTGTTCCACCACGGCCCTGGCGCAGCCTTCAAAATAGCCGGTCTTGCGGAATTCAAGCCAGAATTCATAACCGAGTACGACAAACTCCTGGAGCTGGACATCACCAAGCCCCTCCCTGAGTTCCGAGACGGTCTGATCCTCCACGGCCACCCAGGCGGCCATCACGCTGTCTCGCAGCTCATCGTCACTGAGGGCCCGGTTCAGGAACTGCTCGCTACGGGCGATCAGACCGGGCAGACTGTCGGCCAGCCAGGTCTTGATCCGGCGTTCAAAGGTCTCATCCAGCCCCGGAACCGCCCGATTGGCCATCTTCTTGCCAAATTTCATCATGGATCCGACACCCGGTACCGAGCGGGTAATCAGATTATCCTCGTACAGATAATTCACCAGGCCGTGATACACCACATTGGATACCAGTTCCTGGTATACCGGATGCGCCATGATCTCGCTGATCACCCGCTCCCGCTGCTGCCGGAGCTCCAGTGCCTGCTCAAGGAAATCAGAGGCCTGTTCACGGGTGAGGATGTCCCCAAGGCGGGTTTCGGACTGGACTGGCGCGTTGAGCACCTCGGTGGCCATTTCGGCGGCCAGCTCCGGGATCCCGGCATCCAGCTCCATTTCAACCACGATCCGCTGGATGACGCCCATAACGCGTTCAACGCCGGACACCCGATTCAGGGTAATGCGGCCGGCATGATCCAGAAGCCCGTCGACCTCCTTTTCAAGAAACCGTTTCAGCTTGGCGCCCTTCAGGGCCGCCAATTCGTGTTTGACATGCGCTTCGAACAACTCGTCGGCCAGAGCGCCTGTGGATTTGGTCATATCGTTTCCGTCCTCAAGCCCGGGAAGGGCAGTCCGTGGAATTCTGAATCGAGGCTAACACGAAGTCGGCGTGGCGGGATTTGCTCAAACTACTGAAGCCTGCGCGCATGGCAGCCAAGCCAGCGCGTGCAGGAGGGGCCGTCGATTACTGGAAATCGTTGAAGGTATGAGGCTCTGCCGCCAAAGCCAGGCACAGGCTTCCCGGTCCGACATAGATACTGGAGGTAATCCCCATCTGGGAAAGCAGCAGTTCAACGCCGTTGCGCTCGCAGGCATCCCGGAGCCGGTTCAGGCCGGGCAGATCCTCGATTTCGGTCCAGGTCAGACCGCAGGAGAGGCTCACGTAGGGCGTCAACAGCCCGGCTTCAACGCGAGCGGCCGCATAGTTCATGACCTTTTCCACCGCAGCGTCGAAATTCCGGGTTTTGGCCGCCGGCTGCCCTTCCGCGCCCTTCCCGAAAATCACCGGGGTAATATTCAGCGCCTTGCCAAGAAACGCCACGAGGGCAGAGACACTCTTGTCACCACGGCGACGGGCGCGCTCCCGAATGTAGTGCAGGTCCCGCGGAATCACGCAGGTGTAGATCTTGTCGGTAAAGGTTTCGACTTCATGCCTCAGGGCATTTTTCGAGAGCTTCTGGTCGATCAGTTTCAGGGTATGGGCGGCAAGCAGCCCCTGCCCCGCAAAGATCTGTCGGCTGTCGATGACCCGCATAGAGAACTTCCCTTCGCGGCCAGCCGCAGAACGGGCGCGCTCGTAATTGGAGAGCACGCTGTTCATGGCTTCCGTGGCATTCTGATAAATCAGGCTTCGGCTGCGGGTAACCGTCTCACAGATCGCCACATCGAACTGGGTAACGATCTTTTCCATGAACAGATCATGGATCTGCGCGGCTGAAAAGGCTTCCGTTTCCGCCTGGTGGCCCTTCTGCAGGAGACCGCTCTGATAGAATTCCTGGGTCCTTACCGGATCGTGCTCGTCGATGTAGGTCTGACCATCAATCCTGGCCGTGACGGGAAGGATGAAAAGATCATGCTTGCGGCTGAACTCATAGGGTAGATCACAAGCGGAATCGACGATCAAACCTACTCGCATAAGGGCTGCCTCCGGCTACGGGTCATTCCTCGATCGGGAATACCCTTTATTGTCATTGTTCTGGGGAAGCCCAGTTTTACACAAGCCGACGGGAATTTCAGTATCCGTATCAATTGGCGGCGTACCCCGACTCCAGCTGCTTCAGGTTTTCCCGCAACAACGCGCGATTGTCCTGCTGCCAGGGGTGGAAATCCCGGCGCATATAGGCCAGAAAGTCCGGCAGGCACCGACGGATGACGCCCGGTTTACCCCACAGGAAATTCAGGCCGCCCAGCCACGTGCGCAGACTCCAGAGCTTGCCATCCTTTCGAAGCAGGCTGCAGGTATTGAGAAAGGTATATTTGAAGAAATTCCAGGTCACGAACAGGAAGACAATACGGCGCAAACGGTCATCACCGACACAGTTGCGGTAAACATCAAACGCCACCGACTTGTGTTCGGTTTCCTCGATGGCGTGCCAGCGCCACAGCTGTTGCATGGTCGGCGTCGCGCCTTCCATCCACTCGGGATTTTTCAGGATCGCATTCGCCAGAACCGCCGTGTAATGCTCCGCGCCGCAGGTACCGGCCAGTTGCCGGCTGGGCGGTAATTTCCGGACCCATTTCATGTGGCGGTCGAAGCGCCGGTCGATCGCCTCGATATCGTAGCCCCGGGCCTTAAGCGCCTCGTTGTAACCCTTGTGCTCACGGCTGTGCAGCGCCTCCTGCCCGATGAATCCACGTATTTCACCGGCCAGCTTGGGATCGTCGATCCGATCACGATAGTGGCGCACAGCGCTGATGAACTGCTGCTCGCCCTCGGGGAACTGGAGGGACAGAGCATTGAAAAACGCCGTTCGAAAGGCATCGTTGCCATGCCAGAGTTTCTTGAGATCTTCGCTGACATCAAAACGGATGTGCCGTGGCAAAACGGACACGTCCTCCGGGGTGGAACTGATCGTCATGTGAGCCTCCTGCCACTGATAATTTTATTGTTGTGGCGTTAATAATGGCCAAAAACCGAACAACTTGTCGAGTTTACTCCCGCGACACGTGAACAAAAAGGTAGAGATGGCGAAAACAGAACAGGTTGTCATCAAATGACAAAGGCAGGAGAGCCGGTACAACAGGAGAAAGCAAAAAAAGGGAGGCGGGGCCAGCGCCGCCAGACCTCCCAAGGACACACAGAGGGGTACGCCTCCCGATCGGGAGGCCTGTGATTACGACAACTCTTTCGCTTGTCCGCGAAGGACGAATTTCTGGATCTTGCCGGTGGAGGTTTTCGGCAAATCCGTGAACACGACGGTCTTGGGCACCTTGAAGCGGGCGAGGTGCTCGCGGCAGAAGGCAATAATATCGTCTTCCGTTACCTCACCGGCCTCCGGCTTCAGCGTGATAAACGCGCAGGGCGTCTCGCCCCATTTCTCGTCGGGGCGAGCCACCACCGCTGCCTCCAGCACCGCTGGGTGACGATACAGGGCGTCTTCCACTTCGATCGTGGAAATATTCTCACCGCCGGAAATGATGATGTCTTTGAGGCGGTCCTTGATTTCCATGTAGCCGTCTTCATGCCATACCGCCAGGTCTCCAGTGTGGAACCAGCCGCCCCGGAAAGCCTCCTCGGTGGCGGTCGGGTTCTTCAGATAACCCTTCATCACCGTGTTGCCACGCAGGAAAATCTCGCCAATGGTCTTGCCGTCACGGGGTACCGGCTCCATCGTGTTGGGATCACCGACCATGGTGCCGGCCAGGGTGTGATAACGAACCCCCTGCCGAGCCTTGATGCGGGCCCTTTGATCCAGCGGGAGCTCATCCCACTCCGATTTCCACGCACAGACCGTGACCGGACCATACACTTCGGTCAGACCGTATACGTGAGTAACCTGGATTCCCATTTCTTCAACGGCACCAATCACCTGGGCAGGCGGCGCGGCCCCGGCGGTCATGGATTTGACCTCATGATCGATGCCCGCCTTGGCGGCCGCAGGCGCATTGAGCAATGCGTTCAGCACGATCGGTGCGCCGCACATGTGGGTCACCTGGTGATCCCGGATCAGCTGCAGGATCTTTTCCGGATCCACGCGACGCAGACAGATGTGGGTGCCCGCCATGGCCGTTACGGTCCAGGGGAAACACCAGCCATTGCAGTGGAACATCGGCAGCGTCCAGAGATAGACCGGATGCATACCCATGGACCACACTGTCTGGTTGCCGAGCGCATTCAGGTAGGCACCCCGATGGTGATAGACCACACCCTTGGGATTGCCGGTGGTGCCGGAGGTATAGTTCAGGGAAATCGCATTCCACTCGTTGTCCGGGAACTGCCACTGGAACTGCGGATCCCCTTCCTGCAGGAACGCTTCGTAATCCAGATCGCTGACCTGAACGCCCTCGCCGTATTCCGGATCATTAACGTCGATCACCAGGGGTTTGTGCTCGAGGTGCCGGATCGCGTCCCGGATCACTTCGCCAAATTCGCGATCGGCAATGACAGCCTTCGCCTCGCCATGCTCCAGCATGAACGCAATAGCCTCGGCATCAAGCCGGACGTTCAGCGTGTTGAGCACAGCGCCGATCATCGGCACCCCGAAATGACTCTCCACCATGGCCGGAATATTGGGCAACATGACGGCAACCGTGTCGCCTTTGCCAATTCCCCGACCTGCCAGGGCCGATGCCAGACGGCGGCAACGCTCGTAGGTTTCCGCCCAGGTGTAACGGATCGCACCGTGAATCACCGATGGAAACTCAGGATAGACGCTTGCGGTACGCTCAATGAAGTCAATCGGGGACTGAACGGCATAGTTGGCATCGACAGGGGCCAGGCCCTGTTCAAAGATCGAGGTCATGATGGGGTCCTCTCGGTTTACTGTTGTTGTTGTGATCTCTTCAGGAAAATCGCTAACATGGCTGAACTTTACGCTGGCAAAGATAGTATTCGATAGTAGATATACTAGAAACTAAACCAACGTATTATAGAACAACCACTATATTAAACCCGATGCCGGACGAAGCCTCCCACCCCGTGTTCAACCTGCATGATGCCGACCCCCAACCGGGCCTCGTTCTGGACCGCGCCGGCACCGTGCGCCAGGCCAACCAAAGCGCACTGACGCTCACTCGTAACGCCGGACTGGACAACAGCCAGGACCTCCTGCCGATCAACACCGCTTCGCTGATTCAGGCCTGCCTTCAGCAGAATCGGGCCATCGAGGATGTCGAATCCCGGATTCCAGGCCACACCCTTGTCTGGACCCTGATCCCCGACAGCCAACAGGGCCTGGTGCTGTTACGCGGTCGTGATGCAACCCGTGAGATGCAGGTGCGGGACGAAGCCATTCAGTCCAGCCGGCTCTATCGCCTGATCACCGAGAACACCACCGATCTCATTTCACGGCATGCACCTGATGGCCGTTTCATCGACGCAACGCCCGCCTCCTGGCGCCTGCTGGGCTACTGGCCGGAAGAGCTGCGAAACAGGACCCTTGAGGAAATCTTCCCCGATGACCGAATCAGCGAGCGCCTCGCAGAGGCCCGGAATCGCCTGAGGGACGACGGCTACGCCACCATGACACTGGACATCCGCCATCGGGATGGCAGTCATCGTTGGTTCGAGATTGCCAGCCGGGCCATTCGTGAAACCTACACCGGCGCAGTGGTTGAAGTCGTCAGCGTCTCGAGGGACATCACCGCCCGGGTGGAATCGGAAGAGAACAACCGGCGACTGGCGGACGAACTGGCACGGGCCGCACGCCTGGCAACGCTGGGTGAGCTGGCCTCGAGCATTGCACATGAAATGAACCAGCCCCTGGCCACCATCGTCAATTTTGCCAGCGCCAGCCAGCGCTACCTGAAACAGGCCGGAAATAGCCCGGAAGCACTCGAACGGGTCGACGACGGCCTCGGGAAGATTATTCACCACGCCAACCGGGCCTCGGAAGTGATCAAACGACTTCGGGCTTTCCTCAGCAAAGGCCGCAAGCGAACCGCACCGGTTGCCCTGAACGATGTGATCAGTGAAGTGGCCCGCCTGTGTCACTGGGAGGCAGACAAAGCGGGCATCCGGCTCCGGGAGCGGCTCAGCCCGGCCAATCCGGTCGTCACCGCAGATCCGGTCCTGCTGGAACAGGTGTTGATCAACCTTATCCGCAATGGCATCGAGGCAACGCTGGATGCCCGGGAAACGCCTGATAGGGCCAGCGACACCCCCGCAACGATTACTCTCGCATCCAGCATCAACAGCCAGGGTGAACCCCTGATTGAAGTCACCGATGAAGGCTCCGGCCTTGATGAGCAGGCCATTCGCCAGATGTTCCAACCCTTCTACACCAGCAAGCCCCAGGGGCTGGGCATAGGCCTGTCCATGAGCCGCTCGATCATTGAGGGCTTTGGCGGGTTCCTGGACGCCCGCCCGGCCGAGACCGGCGGGCTGACACTGACCTGCCGGTTCCCGGCCTCCGCGTTCAGGCCTGACACCTCACCCAAGGAGACACACCCAGATGACTGAATCCGCTACCCCGACGCCACCAACCGTCTACGTTGTTGACGATGACGCGGGCATGCTGGAGTCCACCCAATGGCTGTTGGAGTCAGTCGGGCTGCGCGTTGAAGCCTACAGCGACGGCCGGCAGTTCCTCGACGCACTGGGGAATGCCACGGCGGGTTGCGTTGTGCTCGATGTGCGGATGCCGGGGCTCGGTGGCCTGAACGTGCAGGAAGAACTGCAGAAGCGAGGTCAGGTAGTACCGATCATTTTCGTGTCCGGCCATGCCGATGTGCCCATCGTGGTCCGCGCGTTCAAATCCGGCGCCTTCGACTTCATCGAAAAGCCCTTCAACGAGCAGCTGCTTCTGGACAGCGTCCAGCAGGCCCTGCAGGAACACCAGGCGGCCATCCAACCGGGCGGAGCGACCATTGATACCGCCGAACTGATTGACAGCCTTACCCGCCGCGAGCGGGACGTCTTTCTCCCGCTCGCCAAGGGTTACACCAGCCGGGAAATCGCTAACCAGCTGGGCGTCAGCGTTAAAACCATCGACCTGTACCGGGCCCGCGTCATGAAGCGACTGGGGGCGGACCGGCTACCGGACGTCACCGGCATCGCCATTGCTGCGGGACTGCTCGATCCGCTCGATCTTCGCCGGCACGATCAGTCGCCAACGACCGCCTCATGAGCCAGTGCGCCGAGTCTGAACACGGCAGCTTCCAGTCGTTCAGTCCAGGGATTACCGCCGTTCAGACGAAGGCAGTTCTCGAACTTCCGGGTCGTCGAGAACATCAGCCCCGGCGCCACGTTGATGTTCTCCGCCCTCGCCCGCTGGTACAGCGCCGTCCCTGAAACCCCATCCGGCAACTCGACCCATAACACAAAGCCACCCTGGGGCCGGCTCACCGCCGTTCCCTCGGGAAACGAACGCGCCACGGCGGAACGCATGCGCTCGGTCCCCTCCCGGTAGTGCTGACGGGCCGCGCGCAGATAACGGTCATAACCGCCCTGCTCCAGAAAATGCGCCACGGCCAGTTGAGGAATGGAAGAGGTAGCCAGGTTCACGAAATACTTGTGCTGCCGGGCACTGGCCATGTGCCGGCCCGGGATCATCCAGCCAAGCCTCAGCCCGGGCGATACCGTCTTGGAAAACGAGCTGCAGTAGATCACGTTGTCCGCGCGGTCGAAGGCCTTGGCGGGGCGAGGCCGCTGTCCGTTGTGTGAGAGATCACCGTAGATATCGTCCTCGATCAGGGGCACGCCGGCGGCGGCCAGCATGGAAACCAGCTGTTTTTTGCGCTCGTCGGACATCCTGGCCCCCATGGGATTGCTGTGATTGGGTACCGCCACACAAGCCTTCAGGGGCCATTGTTCCAGCGCCAGCTGCAATCCCTCGAGACTGATCCCTTCGGAGGGGTGGGTGGGAATCTCGATCACCCGCAGGCCCACCACCTCCAGGGCCTGCAGAATGCCGGGGAAAGACGGAGACTCCACAGCCACGATATCGCCCGGTTCGGTCACCGCCCGCAGGGCAAGGATGATGGCCTCCTGGGCCCCGTTGGTCGCCAGAATGTCATCGGGAGTAACCGGCACACCAATAGCCGCCATGCGCTGGGCAATCTGGCGGCGGAACGACTCCTTTCCGGGAAAGGCATAATCCAGCGTTTCCAGGCCGCGCCGTGCCGCCCAGAGGGTGCTTTGCTGGATCTGCCGCAGCGGCAGGTAATCGGGATGGGGGATCGCGGTGGCCAGGGGCACCATCTGCTTTTGCTCATCGGCACACAGGTCCAGGGTCATTTCCCGGGCGGTGACCGGAACCGGACGGCTGCGATGCCTTGGCATCCGGGGTTCGGGGATGTCCCTGGCCGGCAGTCGGACAAAATAGCCGCTGCGCTCCCGGGCTTCGAGGTAGCCTCGGGCCTCCAACGTCTGATGCGCCTGGAGCACCGTTGAAATGGAGACGCCAAATTGCCGGCCTAGGATCCGGACCCCGGGCAGCCGGTCTCCGTCCCGATACACCCCTTCGAGGATCAGGGCCTGCAGCTGATCAGCAATCTGATTGTAAAGAACCCCCATCACGCTCCCCTTTCGAATGGACACTCCCTGCCATTGCACCAGATCGCTGCAACGCCCGGGCAGTACAGTTCGGGCACAAACAAACCGGTACAGTCCCCTCAAAACGAAAACTGTACCGGTTCAATACAAGATTATCTGAATCTGTTATGCCCGTCATCGGAGGACGACAATGGAATCCGGTTCAACGAAGAAGGAGTTTCACCATGAAAGCGGCAAACATCCCGGCGGAGTCAGCACGGCCACTTCAAACGCCGTGCAACACGCGGTTCGGTAATCGCAAGGACGCGCTGGCTCTCTCTGAACCGGCAGGCCCTGCGGGCCTTCTCGGTCCGGAGGCCACCCGGAATCAACTGGCGGCGCTTGGGCTTGAAGTAAACCAGCGGGAACCCGGCCACTGGGTACTGACCACCGGAGCCCCCCTGCCGGAAATCCACCTCTATGGCACCGCCGAGCTGGAACGGTTTGCTTCCTGCGGGGCGCGTCATTACGCTGATCAATCACTCAGGGAGAAACGCTGATGAAGACACCTATCTATCAGATCGACGCCTTCACGGACCGGGTATTTGGTGGCAATCCAGCCGCGGTGATGCCGCTGGAAAGCTGGCCTGAAGACCAGACACTCCAGGCGATGGCCCTGGAGAACAATCTCTCCGAAACCGCCTTTCTGGTGCCGCTGGCCGGCGATGAAAGCGCCGACTTTCACATCCGCTGGTTCACTCCGGCGGTGGAGGTGCCACTGTGCGGCCATGCCACCCTCGCCAGTGCCTGGGTCGTCTTCAACCGCCTCGACTGGAATCGCGATGAAGTAAGCTTCCAATCCCGGAGCGGCATGCTGGGGGTCCGTAAAGAGGGAGACTGGCTGGTGTTGGACTTCCCCAACTTGGCCTTTGAGGAGCAGCCGACACCGGGTCTGATCCATCAAGCCCTGGAGGGCGCACCAGACAGGGCCTTCCACGTGCCCAGCGACACCAATTACATGGTGGTATTGAGCAATGAAGCAGCTGTGCGCAACGCCCGGCCCGATCTCGGTGCCCTCCGGGAACTGGGTAATCAGGGCCTGATCATCACCGCACCGGGCGATGACTGCGACTTCGTCAGCCGCTACTTTGCGCCCGGCGCCGGCATCGATGAAGACCCGGTCACCGGCTCGATTCACAGTGTCCTGGTTCCCTACTGGGCCGAGGTACTTGGCAAACCGGTACTGGAAGCGCGACAGCTGTCTGCCCGTGGCGGCCTGCTGCGGTGCGAACTGAAGCGTGAGCGCGTTGACATCGCCGGACAGGCCGCGTTCTATATGGAAGGTTCCGTCCACCTGCCCTGAGACTGGTATACTCCCGCCGTTCATTCACAGCGACGGGCAGTCATGACGGCATCCCCAGAATCCCACTACGACGTAATCATCATCGGTGCCGGCGCAGCCGGTCTCATGTGTGCGGCCACCGCCGGTTACCGGGGCCGCCGGGTGCTGGTACTCGATCACACCAACAAGCCGGGCAAGAAAATCCTGATGTCCGGCGGCGGGCGCTGCAACTTCACCAACCTGAACAGCACGCCAGCCAATTTCCTGTCCGATAACCCCCACTACTGCATCTCCGCGTTGAAACGGTACACGCCACAGGACTTCGTCGAACTGGTGGATCGCCACGGGGTGGAACACGAGGAAAAGGCACCGGGACAACTGTTCTGCAAAGACAGCGCCAAGGACATCCTGAACCTGCTGCTGACAGAGTGCGACTGGGCTGGCGCGGAAATCCGGATGAAGACACAGGTCAGAGGAATCGTGGAATCCGGGGATGGATATGTCGTCGCAACCGGCTCCGGCAAACTCCGCTGCCAGTCCCTGGTCATTGCCACCGGCGGGCTTTCGATCCCGACGATGGGCGCCACCGGTTTCGGCTATGACGTGGCCCGGCAGTTCGGTCTCGCCGTGCTGCCTACCCGAGCCGGATTGGTGCCCTTCACCCTGCAGCCGGAGCTCAGGGAGCAGTTGGCACCACTGGCGGGAATCAGTTGCCCGGTAAAGGTGAGTTGCGAAGGACAGCACTTCCGGGAGCCGATGCTGGTCACCCACCGGGGGCTGAGTGGCCCGGCCATGCTCCAGATTTCCAGCTACTGGCACCCCGGCGACAGCCTCGACATCAACCTGCTACCGGCCTGCCAGATACAGGACGACCTGATGGCCCTTCGCCGGGACAAACCACAGTCCACTGTCGTACATTACCTGAATCAGCACCTTCCGAAACGGTTTGCGCAGGCATTCAATGAGCTATCCGGCTGGGCCGGCCCCCTGCAATCCTTCAAGAACGCAGACATCGAACAGGTCGCCCGCACGCTGGGAGACTGGGTCATCAAGCCGTCAGGGACGGAGGGCTACCGAACCGCGGAGGTTACGCTGGGAGGCGTGGACACACGCCAGCTGTCGTCGAAAACCATGGCCGTCCTGAACCGGCCCGATCTCTACTTCATCGGCGAAGTGGTGGATGTCACCGGGCATCTGGGCGGCCACAACTTCCAGTGGGCCTGGGCTTCGGCTGTGGCGGCCGGGAACGACGCCTGAGTCAGCGGCAATGGCCCAACTCAGCTGACCCGGCGATACCCACCCTCAAGGCCATTCCGGGACAGCACCCATTGCCATAGCTGGAGATCGCGGGCCCGGAACGCGCCGGCGCAGGACAGCAGGTAATAGCGCCACATCCGGTAGAAGCGCTCACCAAGCTGCTCCCGGAAGCGGGGCCAGGCGCTGTTGAAGTTGTCGTACCATGCCATGAGTGTCCGGTCGTAATCCGCACCGAAGTTATGGAGATCTTCCACGACGAAACGGCCATCCACCGCTTCGCCGACCTGAGCCAATGACGGAATCTCGCCGTTCGGGAAGATGTACTTATCGATCCACGGGTCCGATCCCGGAGAGCGTTCGTGGCTGCCAATCGTGTGCAACAGGAACAGGCCATCCTCTTTCAGGCAGCGGTGCGCCACATCCATGAATGTCCGGTAGTTCTTGTGCCCCACATGCTCGAACATGCCGACACTGACCACCCGGTCGAAGGGCTCGTCCACTTCCCGGTAATCCTGCAACCGGAACTCCAGCGGAATGCCCCGATAACGCTCGCGGGCCCAGGCGGTCTGCGCTTCTGAAATGGTGACACCCACGCACTCAACGCCGTAGTGTTCCGCCGCGTAACTCATGAAACTGCCCCAGCCGCATCCGATATCGAGCACCCGCATCCCGGGCTCTAGCCGCAGCTTGCGGCAAATCAGGTCCAGCTTGGCCTCCTGCGCCTCCGCCAGGTTATCCGCCTCACGCCAGTAGCCACAGGTATAGGTCATGCGAGGGTCCAGCATGGCGCCATAGAATTCATTGCCCAAATCATAATGCTGCTCGCCAACCTGCCAGGCACGGCGATCGGTCTGGCGATTGAACAGTCGGGCTTTCAGCATGTGCAAAATCAGTCGGGCGGGACGGACTTTGTGTTGCAGTCCCGCCCGAAGAAGACGGTGGAAGAATTCATCAAGGCGGTCGCAGTCCCAGGCGCCTTCCATGTAGGTCTCGCCAAGGCCCAGATTGCCCCGGCCGAAAACGCGTTCAGCCACGCCCGGCTTGTTGAGCCGGATGTCCCAGGGACGGTGCCCACCCAGACGGATACCGGCTTCTGTGAGCAATTCTGCCATGTACCTTTCAGACGCCGGCATGCGGGTGTCGCCGCTGCGCGCGGTTCGGTGATTGGAAGCGATGTCAGTCAAATCGGCCCCTCCCCTTCGAAATCAAGGAAAGCGATACAGGCGTCAAAACAGACGGCCTTCATCCTAAACATAGACGATTGTGACGGCAGGCGGGGTTGAAACTGTCAATCGAATCAATAGCCGGAGCATTAGGCCCCGGCTACCGGAAAGTATCAGCGGAGGATGACCAGAGGCTTATGGGCGGTCTTGAGCATGGTCGTTGTGGTGCTGCCCACCAGGAACTGACGGATGCGGGAATGGCCATAGGCCCCCATCACCAGGATATCGATGTCGTGTTCTTCCTGGTACTCATGCAACGCCGGCTCGACATCACCGGCCCGGATGGCCAGGGTGATCTCGGAATCCAGCTCCGAAAGCATTTTCTTCGCCCGATTCAGCTGTTCCCACCGATCGTTGGTATCCGGCCCGACCATAACAAGATGGAGTGGCATGCCCTTCAGAACCGGGCTGCCCGCCAGCAGTTCCACCCCCCGGAAAGCGGTGGGGCTGCCGTCAAACGCCAGCATGGCGCTTTTCGGCGCCGTGTATTCATCGGGCACCAGCAGAATCGGCCGATGCACACTCCGGATCACGGTCTCCAGCTGGCTGCCAATGTGGACATCGCGGTCAGAACTGCTCTCACCGTGGAGCCCCATCACCAGCAGGCGAGTCTGGTTTTCGAGGGCAAGCAGTGATTCGGTCAGCGTGTCGTGGCGCTGCCGTTGGATGACGTCCTCTACACCGGCCTCCCTCACGCGACGCTCGGCCTCATCCAGCATGTGGTGGCCGTGTTCCAGGGCCAGCTTGGCACGCCGGCGATCCAGCTCGGCCAGTTCGTCCAATAACTGTTCACGGCTCCCCAGTCCAATACTGCCCGCCAGATCCGGTTCCGCCGGATAGCGCTCCTCATCAAGAACATGGAGCAACAGCAATGGCGTCGCCATCTGCCGGCTCGCCCAGGCTGCGTAATCGCAAACCGCCGGAGCGGCACGGGATCCATCGATACAGGCAACTACTCGCAACATCTTTTCCTCGCCCTGGTGGTTGTTATTATGGCTTTCAACGGTGTTGTTCGTCGTTTCTCCGGCCATGATCAATGCCCCATCAGCTGGTCGACAGCATCCGGTTTATCGTGCACGCCAAACCGATCGACAATGGTGGCGCTGGCCTCGTTCAGACCGATAACCTCGACATCAGCCCCTTCCCGCCGGAACTTGATGACCGCCTTATCCAGCGCACCTACCGCCGTTATATCCCAGAAATGGGCCCGGTTAAGATCAATAACCACCTTATCCACTGCTTCCTTGAAGTCAAAGGAATCAATGAATTTTTCAGAGGAACTGAAGAATACCTGGCCGACCACCCGATAAGTCCGGGTGTCGCCGCGTTCGTCCAGCTCCGAGGTCACCATCATGTAGTGACCAACCTTGTTGGCAAAGAACAGTGACGCGAGCAGGACGCCGGTCAACACGCCAAAGGCCAGGTTGTGGGTAGCCACAACAACGATCACGGTAACCACCATTACGATATTGGTGGACAGTGGATGCTGCCGCAGGTTGAGAATGGATTCCCAGGAGAAAGTACCAATCGATACCATGATCATCACGGCGACCAGCGCTGCCATGGGAATCTGAACCAGCAAATCGTCGAGCACCAGCACCATGATCAGCAGGAAGACACCGGCGGTGAGCGTGGACAAACGCGTGCGCCCGCCGGACTTCACGTTGATGATGGACTGGCCGATCATGGCGCATCCGGCCATGCCGCCAAGCAGGCCGGCACCGATATTGGCAATGCCCTGCCCCTTGCACTCGCGGTTGCGATCGCTCGTGGTGTCCGTCAGGTCGTCCACGATGGTGGATGTCATCATCGATTCCAGCAGGCCAACCACCGCCAGTCCCAGAGAATAAGGCAGGATAATCATCAGGGTGTCCAGATTCAGGGGTACCTCCGGCCACAGGAACACGGGCAAGGCATCCGGTAATTCACCCATATCTCCGACGGTGCGGATATCCAGCCCCAGGAATACGCTGACTGCCGTCATGGAGACAATGCAGACCAGGGGCGACGGGATCAGCCGACCGATCACCGGGACCAGCGGGAACAGATAGATAATGCACAGACCTGCTGCCGTCATACCGTAGACATGCCAGGTCACGTTGGTCAGCTCCGGAAGCTGGGCCATGAAAATCAGGATCGCGAGGGCATTCACGAAACCCGTGACCACCGAACGGGACACAAACCGCATCAGCCCGCCCAGCTTCAGCGTCCCTGCCAGGATCTGGAACACGCCAGTCAGCAGAGTGGCCGCCAACAGATACTGCAGGCCATGCTCCTTGACCAGTGTCACCATCAGCAGCGCCATGGCACCGGTTGCGGCCGAGATCATGCCCGGACGACCACCAACGAAGGCAATCACCACTGCGATACAGAAGGACGCGTACAACCCCACCTTGGGATCGACGCCAGCAATGATGGAAAAAGCGATGGCCTCGGGGATCAGCGCAAGGGCCACAACGATTCCGGCGAGCACGTCGCCTCGGATATTGGAAAACCAGTTGGCTTTAAGGGCATTCACCATAAAAATGCGTGTCCAGTTAAATTAATTGCAGCGAAAACATGGGGGCCAGCCCCGTGATGGGAGCGGCGGAGGGCGTGTCTGCTAAAGGTCGAAAAAAGGCCGCGAAGCTTACCAGAAGCGGAGCCTTAAAGTAAGGATCGCCCCCGTCCCGGCTACCGGGCACATGGCTAAAGGAGGGGACAGAGGTTTGCAAACCTTTGGTTTTCCGTTAAAACTTCCAGTAAATCCTTCCGGACAGGAGTACCCGGCCCTCCATGGACGACGTTGCCAGCCAGTTCATTGCCTCCAATCAGACCACCATTGACCTGGCGGTTGCCCTCCTGCTGGGCGCCATTATTGGCATCGAACGTGGCTGGGACGCCCGGGAGCAGAAGTCGGGAGAGCGCATTGCGGGAATCCGGACCTTCGCACTGGTGGGGCTGCTGGGTGGCATATCCGCGGTGCTGGCCAGAGACATCACCGAGTGGGCCTTTCCCGTGTTACTGGTGTGCGTGGTCGCCATCGGCATCGTGGCCTTCAGCGAACGCCTCGAACACATCCGGAACTTCAGTATTACCGGTCTGGTCGGCCTGGTACTGACGTTCTGTTTCGGGGCCATTGCGGTGGCCGCAGATCCGGTGATGGCAACCGCAGGCGCGGTCGTGACCGCCATCATCCTCGACAACAAGCAGGAGATCCACGGCTGGGTCTACCGACTCAAGGCCCACGAGCTGGATGCGGCGCTCAAGCTGCTGCTGATCACGGTGGTCATGCTGCCGCTGCTGCCAAACGAGAAGATGGGCCCGGGGGGGGTGCTCAATCCCCATGAGATCTGGTGGATGGTGGTGATGATTGCCTCCATCTCATTCGTCGGCTACTTCGCCATCCGGGTCGCCGGCACCCGGAAAGGCATTCTGTTCACCAGTCTGTTTGCCGGCCTGAGCTCCTCCACCGCCCTGACGCTCCATTTCGCCAGGCAATCTGCCCGCACACCCGAGCTGAGTCCGCAGTTTGCCACGGGCATCCTGATTGCCTGCGGCACCATGTTTCCGCGTATTCTCGTCTATTGCTTCGTGATCAACCGGGAGCTGCTGCCCGTTCTGATATGGCCGGTTGCCACCATGACACTCCTGCTCTATGGACCTGCACTTTATATCTGGCGAACCAACGCCGGCGCGTTACAGGTTTCCCAGCCGACACTCAACCAGAACCCACTGGATCTCACGTCTGCGCTGCTCTTCGGCGGTTTACTGACCGCCATCCTGCTGTTGGGCGAATTTTTACAGAGCTGGCTCGGGGATGCCGGGATCTACGTGCTGGCAGCAAGTTCCGGTGTCGCTGACATTGACGCCATCACCCTGTCGCTGACCCGTATGTCCAACAATTCACTGAGTATGGATACCGCCGTCATCGGCATTGTCATCGCCGCCTCGGTCAACAACCTGGTGAAATCCGGGATGGCCTGGGGCATTGGTAATCGGCGCACCGGTGTGCTGGTGGCAGTACCGATGGTCATTTCCCTCGTAGCGGGCCTGGCCGTAGCCTGGTTCCAGTAGTCCCTAACCGGCTTTCCGGAAGGTCAGGTTGTACCGGCAGTCGCCGGTCAACGGGTGGGCACCGCGCCTGAGCGTCAGAACACCATGATAATGGCGTCGCACCTTTCCACCCCAGACGATCACATCCCCATGCGAAAGCGGTAGCCGCATGGGCCGGTCGCTGCGCCGGGCCCCGCCGAACTGGAACACCACGGGAAGACCAAGCGAGACCGACACGATTGGCTGGCTGAAATCCTGTTCGTCGCGATCCTGATGCAATCCCATTTTCGCGCCCGGGCGGTAGCGGTTGATCAGGCACGCATCCGGATTGAATTCCGGGAAACCGGCTGCCTCCGCCGCCCTCACGGCAAGCTCCCGGAAAATCCTCGGCATTTCAGGCCAGGGCTCGCCGGTCTGCGGATCATTCTGCGTATAGCGATAGCCCCGGCGATCGGTCACCCACCCCAGCTCGCCACAACACGTCATTGCTGCGGACATGACGTGGCCACCGGGGGTTTCCATGTGGCGAAAAGCGGATTGACGGGCAACAGACTCAATCGCCGTCACCAGTGACTGGTCCGATTCCAGCGCAAACCTCCGCAACAAGACCACGCCCTCCGCCGGGGCCTCTTGTGCGTAACCGGGCTGGTCACTGTCGAACAGATCCAGGGTCATAGAATTCGACCTCCCAATGCAGAGCGGAAAAACCCCTCCGGGCAGTCTACCCTTTGAGTAGGTTTTCACGAAGGATCAACAATGTACGGTAAGCGCCAGCCGACACAGATCTCCCTTGCCCTGCTGATCGCATTCACCATCACTGTCGGCATGCTGGTGCTTGCACTGATCCTGATTGGCCAGAGCTTCCGCGGCATGGAGACAGCCAAGGTCAGCGCGGCAAGCGCCACAGCAAAGCAACTGGCCATCAGCGTTGACGATCGCATCCATGCCATCACAGCGCCGCCCTCCACGGCGCTTGCGGTTCTCAGTCATGACCCACTGGCCCTGTCAAAAACGGACGAGCAGAGACTCCAGCGTCTGGGCATGCTCGCCGATATACTGCGTTCCAGCGATATCGTCAGTGCCGTTTACGTTGGTTGGGGCAACGGCGATTTCTTTCTGCTGCGCAAGATCCGCAGTTCCGGCACCCTGCAGTTTCCGGACGCGCCGCCGCCCGCGCGCTATCTGCTGCAATCGATCACCCGCAGCCAGGCCGGGATTGATGGCGAGTGGACGTTTTACGACGAACAGCTGCATCCGATATCCCGACTGCAGAAGCCGGACTACCAGTTCGACCCAAGGCAAAGACCCTGGTTCCTTGCGGCAACCCCGTCCAACAAGACGGAATTGTCGGATCCCTACGTGTTCTTCACCACGCACGAAACCGGCCTGACGCTCTCTCATCGAAGCGCGGCAGGTGGACCCGGCGCACCAACAGCGGTCTTCGGTATCGATGTCACGGTCAGCGATCTGAGCCAGCAGTTGTCGAAGCTGCGCCAGACGCCGGGCACCCGCATCGCGATCGTGAATGATGAGGGCACCCTGCTGGCGCATTCCGACGGCGCCAAGAAGCCGGATGCGCCAATCGCCACCGCACTCGACGGCCGTGGGGAAACCGTCGGTGACACGGCCGTCACCCACTTCAGTGCCCAGGGGCAGGAGTGGTATGGCTTCAGCGAGCCTCTCAAGGCACTGTCGAAAGAGAACCTGAGAATAGCCGTGGCGATTCCCGCGGACGAACTGCTGGCCGACGTTTGGGCGGCACTGGCCCGGCAAACCGTGATCGCAGGCGGGCTCGCCGTGCTTCTGCTGATCCTCGGCTGGTTTCTTGGTCGCCGGGTTGGCCGACCGCTGGAGAAGCTGACAGATCAGGTTGGCCAGCTATCCCGGTTCCGCTTCGATACGGCCGTCCGATCCGATTCCCACATCCGGGAGGCCCGTCAGTTGAGCGTTGCGCTGGATGACATGGCGAGTACCATCCACAGCTTCCAGAACATTGCCTCGGTCCTGAACCGTGGTCAGGATCTGAACCAGCTCCTGCGAGACATACTTGAGCAGATCGTCCAGATACTGGGACAGAAACGCGGAGGCATCTATCTGTTTGACCGACAGGAACGGCGACTGAATCTCGCCGTCGACACCCATTCGGCGCTTCCCGACAGCCTCCACGATCTGGACCCGGGGCTCGACGACAATGACCTGATCCGTCATCTCCGTCAGCGTGTCAGTGGGCACCCGGTGTTCGCCATTCTCCGGAATCGCCAGAAAAAGCTGATCGGGGTGCTGGTCATTGAAATGGAACACGGTGAACACACGCATCTCAGCGACGACCTGATCGTGTTCGTGGACGAGATCGCCGGTTCCGCTGCCGTGGCTATCGAAACCCGGGAGCTGATCGAGAGCCAGCAAGCGCTTCTGGAAGGAATCATTCGGCTGGTGGCCAATGCCATTGATGCCAAGTCCCCCTATACCGGCGGACACTGCGAGCGCGTCCCCAAACTCGCCCAGATGATCCTCGATCAGGCGGAGGCCAGCACCCATGGTCCCTTTGCCAGTTTCAGCATGACCGATGAAGAACGTTACGAATTCCACCTTGCGGCGTGGCTGCATGATTGCGGCAAAATCACCAGCCCCGAGTATGTCGTGGACAAGGCCGTCAAGCTGGAAACCCTCTACAACCGCATTCACGAAGTCCGGACCCGGTTCGAAGTGCTGTACCGGGATGCCGAGATCGATTATCTGAAGGCCCTTCGCGCGGGTGAAGATGCAGCGAGCGCCCGACAGCAACGGGATGAGCGCCAGACGCAACTCCAGGTCGACTTTGCCTTCCTGGCGAATGCCAACAAGGGCGGTGAATCCATGAGTGACGCCGACCGTGAACGGGTACGGGCCATCGGCGATCAAACCTGGACACGCCATTTCAGCGATCGCCTCGGCCTCTCTTCAGACGAATATCAGCGCCTGAAGGAGGTGCCTGAACCGGACTTGCCCGCCGTGGAGCGGCTACTGTCAGACCGACCGGAACACCTTCACCCCTGGGGTGACCGTCGACCGCCCGTGGAACGGGACGATCCCCGGAACCGCTGGGGCTTTGACATGCGACTCCCCGAGTACGCCTACAACCTCGGAGAAATCCACAACCTGACCGTCGCCAAGGGCACACTGACCGATGAAGAGCGCTTCAAGATCAACGAACACATTGTTCAGACCATCTGCATGCTTGATGCCCTCCCCCTGCCGGACCGCCTGGCCAATGTCCCGAGGCTTGCGGGCACCCACCATGAACGCATGGATGGTGAGGGCTACCCCTGCAGGCTCAAGGGGGAAGATATGGGAATTCCCGAGCGAATCATGGCGGTCGCCGACGTGTTCGAGGCACTGACAGCAGTTGACCGGCCCTACAAGGATGGCAAGACGCTGACGGAATCCCTGACTATCATGGCTCGCATGGTGGACGACGGTCACATCGACCGGGACGTGTTCGAGCTGTTCCTCACCTCGGGCGCCTATCGTCACTATGCTGAACAACACCTGCGGCCAGAACAGCGGGATCAGGTGAATGAAAGCCTTTTCATGAATCGTGATTGAAAAACCCGTATATTCTGAGGTCGTGTTTTCGCTGAACCAAGGACAACTTAATGCTGTTTGCAATGATTGTTGGCGGCCTGATTGGCTACGCCTTTGGCCGATTTCCCGGTTTCATCATCGGTGCTGCCATCGGTGCGTTCCTGTTTAATCGAGTCAAAACCCGCCTGATTGGCAAACTCCAGAATATCCAGAGCGGCTTTATCGAATCCGTCTTCGCCGTCATGGGCGCACTGTGCAAGGCCGATGGTGTGGTCACCCGCGACGAGATCGAGATGGCCGAGACCATTTTCGTCCGTTTCCGGATGAACGAACAGCAGAAAGCCGCTGCGAAAGACGCCTTTAATCGTGGCAAATCATCGGATTTTGATCTGGACAGCGAACTCGACCACTTTCTCCGGATCAGCGGGCGGCAACCAGCGCTGCTGCAGATGTTTCTCCAGGTTCAGGTGTCGGCTGTCACCGCCGATGGGGTGATTCATCCGGAGGAGCACCAGATGCTGGTGCGGATTGCCCGGCGTCTCGGTCTGCCAGACAGCCAGGTGGACCAACTTGAGGCCATGCTCCGCGGAGCGCATGCGGGTCAGGCCGGAGGCAGTCAGCGGTCCACCGATCAACAGATCGACGATGCCTACAAGGTCCTGGGGGTTTCCGCCTCGGCCTCCGACGCCGAAGTGAAGCGGGCCTACCGCAAACTGATGAGCGAGAACCATCCGGACAAGCTGGCGGGTAAAGGCTTACCGGAGAGCATGCGCGAGATGGCCGAGGAACGCACCCGGGAAATCAGTCATGCGTACGATGTAATCAAGGAAGCCCGCAACAAAGCGGCGTAGCGTCAGAACCAGCGCCGGACCCGGGCCCGATAGTCGTCATAGGCTTTGCCAAACTGTCGGGCCAGCGCTTTTTCCTCTTCCCTCGCCTGGCGCATGATCACAACCACACCCACCACCAGGCAGACGAGCGAGAACACGCTCGGCAGAGCCAGGAAAAAGCCCAACTGCCCTGTCATCACCGCCAGGAAAAGCGGGTTTCGACTGCGCCCAAAGGGCCCGCTTGTCAGCAGCTTCTGCCGGTCCCCGTGCGGATCTATCCCGGAACGCCAGTCCTCGTGCATGAAGGCTTGCAGGTAATTGACGGCACTGTAGGAAACCAGCAAAAGCATCATACCCGCTAGAAGTATCCAGCCCTGGTAAAGACTGTCGAACACGCCCAGCCAGGGATCCACGTCGACGAAGATACGCACCACGCAGACACCCAGGATCGCGGCCCGGAACACGTTAAAGGTGTGGCGATGCCACCAGGGGGCACTGCCCCGCTCACCATAGTTGATGTGGGAAAACTGGAGTCGGCGATACAATCCAAGAGTCCGGCCGGCAAACTGCAGGCCGATCATCAGAAAGAAAATACCCAGGAAATGCCGCACGAGGGGTTCAATCAAAAGCATCGGGCACACTTACAGCAAAGTTTAGCCCACGAGCTTAATCCCTGGCGCAAGGATTGAAAAGCGCCCGGCGCCACCGGAAGTCAGGTTGTCAGGATGTTTCCGAGCGAATAGCCACGTTCTGTTGGCCCTGCACGACCCGATTCCTGCCCTGGCCCTTCGCTTCATACAAGGCTTCGTCGGCACAGTGGAAGATCTCTTTGGTGGCATCGGGTCTGGCGGGCAACGCCGTACAGACGCCGATACTGACCGTCACGTGGAGCACCTCGCCGGACACCCTGAACGCGGTTTTTTCGACCTCCTGCCGAATACGTTCCGCAACCCGGACCGCTCCCTCTTGCGGTGTTTCCGGCAGCACTACGACAAACTCCTCCCCCCCGTAACGGGCCGCCAGGTCTCCCGGGCGGGTCGCAAATCGCCTGACACACTGTGCCACCATCTTGAGACAGTCATCGCCTACCAGATGCCCATAGACATCGTTGAATTTCTTGAAGTGATCAATATCCAGAACCAGCAAAGAGACGGGCTGTTCATACCGGTAGGCCCTGACCACTGCAGACTGGAATTCTGCGTCGAAATGCCCCCGGTTTTTCAGGCCGGTCAGGGCATCGGTAGCATTCAGCTCCATCAGCCTCTCGTTCAGCACCTCCAGATCCCGGGTACGCTCCTGGACCCGCTGTTCCAGCATCACATTGGCTTCCTGCTGGACGCGTAAGGATTTGGCCTGGGCCATACGGGTCTTTCGCTCTTCCCGCAACAAACGTTGCTGGGATTCAAACGCCCGTCTTTTCTCCCGGTTCAGCCGGTCTGCCAGGGCAACAGACAAGAGAATCACACCTAACGCCGATCCCACCTGAGTTGCGTTTTCGGTAAACATATTCCGGGGCAACACCGTGAACTTGCTGAGCGCGAGGACAATCCCGCCAAACAACATGAATACCCAGGCCATGGTGTAGTACCTCGCCGCCGGATCCTTGCGCATCCATCGTACAACGCTCAAAACCAGCATCGTGCTGCAACCGACCGCAGCCACCAGAATGGTCGGCAGAATGAGATCCCGGTATGGCACCACAAGCGCCGAGGCAGCCAGCAGGCCCGCCACCATGACCAGGGCCACTGTCCATCGGTTCAGGTAGGGATGGTTGGCCCGGGACACATTGATAAACCGGATGCTGAAGGTTCCCCCGAACAGGATTGCCAGGTTGAGGAACACAATGATCGACTGATCGTTCCACCAGGTGGCATTGGGCCAGAAATACTGGAAAGCCATCCCGTGCAAAGAGGCCAGGAACAGGGGCATAGCCGTGATATAGCCCACGTAGTGCAGGAAGCTCCGCTCACCCACCGCCATGAAGACGAACAGGTTGTACAGGATCATCACCAGGACAATGCCGTAGTAGAGCCCCTCGAAAAGGCCCCTTGATTCTTCAGCCGAGTAAAAAGCGCTGGGGTCCCACAGGGTCAGCGGGACCTGCATCGAACTGGTGGTATCAACCCGAAGGTACACCACCGATTCCTGCTCAGGCGCCAGGTCGATGGGTACGATGAAGTTTCGGTGGGGAATCGGCCGGTCGTAAAAGGGCTGCTTGTCTCCCAGCACCAGGGGTTCGCTATCCATCGCCGGGGAATCGGCATAGACCTCAATGTGGTCGAGCACCGGATAGCCGATCTCCAGGTAGGGATTCTTCACCTCGCCGGTCCGATTCCGGATTTTCACCCGAAACCAGTACACCTCATCACCATATCCGAGGCTGACACTGTCACTGCCGTTTCTCGTCCAGGCACTGTCAGGCAGTGACCGGACATCGGCAATCGTGGCGGGTGTGGCCGGCTCCTGCCAGATGTCGACAAACCGGGACAGTTCCAGCTGCTTGCTGTGGGAATCCCACATGGCAGGCTCCGCAGACACCGAGGCGGACAGAACGCACAAAAGCACGGCAACAAGGTACTGAAGAGTTTTTGACACGGCCATTCCCGGAGATTGTTGGTATTGTTATAGGTATTCCCAGCCAAATTATGAATCAGCTTTTCAGTTTTTGCTCGCGGCGTGAACCAAATCACGCAAATCGATAAAAAAGGCTACAAAACGCAACACCCCGGCGGCGGGTTGGACATAATTATGGCGAGGTGCCATATTTTTCGTCTGGACATATTCGGCTCAGGGTCGTCCATGCAAGAGAGTGAAGCGCTCGTCAGTTACCACAAGACACTGATGGAACTCAGCCATCGGCGGGGTTTTATCCATCAACCCCGGCAACAGAAACTCGCGGAGCTGACCCGCCTGTGTGCCGAACTCCTGAATACCGAACGAGTCAGTGTATGGCGGCTATCGCCCGACCGGGACAGGATCACCTGCGAGTGGCTGCACGACCTCTCACTGGCTTTCCAGGAGCAGCCGGAACCGCCCCTCGAACTGTTCCGGGACAATCACCCTGCCTATTTCGACGCACTCATCATGGAGCGTGTCATCGCCGTCGATGACGCCCGGCAGGACGAGCGTACCCGGTCGTTCGGCGCGCCCTACCTGATACCGGAAGGCATACACGCCATGCTGGACGCTCCCATTTTCGACGGCGAGCGAATGAGCGGCGTTATCTGTCTCGAAACCCGGGCGCCCCATGCCTGGACGCTGCCGGAAATCTCACTGGTGGTCGCCATTGCCGACACCATCAGCCTGATTAACACGCACGAAGCCTGGCTCAGCTCCAAGCGCACCATCGATTACATGTCCCGCTACGATTCGATGACCGGTCTTGCCAATCTCAGCTCACTCAAAGACCGGATCGAGCAGCTGATCCGGGGAACGTCGGCCTATCAACCCAGGAACCTGACACTCATCTGGGTGGACATCGACCGTCTGAAGTCCATCAACGATGGCCTGGGCCCCAAAGCGGGTGACCAGGTCATTGCCGAGCTGGGACAGCGTCTGAAGACCATGAATATCGGAGACGAAGACCTGTTGGCCAGGATCGGCGGCGACGAATTTGCGGTTCTTTTCAAGCCGGAAAATCCGGCCTCCCTGATCGAGTCGGTGCCCAGTGCAATCCATGAAAGAATGGCCGAACCGGTCCGGCTGGACGATCATGAACTGGTGGTCAGCGTCAGCCTCGGTATCTGCCAGTATCCGGCAGATGGAACCAATGCCGAAGAACTTCTTCGGGCTGCCGAGGCTGCCATGTACCATGCCAAGCGGGAGGGGCGGGCCCGCTCCATCCGGTTCGATTCGGAAATCCAGATGACCGCCCGCTCGCGCTTCGTCCTGGAGCGGGACCTGCGGGCAACACTTGACCAGGAAGCGCTGGATGTCTTTTACCAGCCGATCATGGATCGCACCGGCACCCACCTTGAGAGCATGGAGGCCCTGGTGCGGTGGAACCACCCGCAGCGCGGGTGGATGTCACCCATCGAATTCCTCGATATCGCACGCAACGCAGGCCTCATGTACAAATTGGGCACCAATGTTCTCAAGCGGGTCTGTGCCTTCTGGCGTTCCTGCAACGATTCGGGGACCCGTTTACCAATCATATCGGTGAATCTGGCGGCGGAGCAGGTTCTGGTTCCGGAGCTACCTGATCTCGTCAGGAACCTTTGTGCCGACCACGGCATGCCGGTATCCGCGCTCCAGTTCGAGGTAACCGAAGACGCCATCCAGGGCGAACTCCACACTATCCGGAGAGTGCTTGAGGGCCTGGTGGAGGCCGGTGCAGAGCTGGCTATTGACGATTTCGGCACCGGCCATTCCTCCCTATCCCGGCTCAAAAGCCTGCCCTTCTCACGCATCAAGATTGATCGTTCGTTTATACGGGACCTGCCGGGGGATGAGGACGACTGCGCCATCACCCTCTCCATCCTGGGGCTGGCCCGAGGGCTCGGCCTGAAGGTTGTCGCCGAGGGCGTGGAATCGGAAGAGCACGAACAATGGCTGCACAGGGAATGTTGCGACTACCTGCAGGGCTATCGTTACAGTCGCCCCCTTCCCTCAGACGAGTTTATCCAGCGCTTCCTGACCCCGTCTGAAGACCGGGTCTAGCCGGCTCGTACCGGAACCCGGGAAAGACTGAAAGCACCTCCAGGAACGATGCTTCCAGGGGTGCCTGCACATCCACGGACTCTGGCAAAACCGGATGTGGAAAGACAATACGAGTGGCCGCCAGCATCAGCCGCCCTTCTCCAAAACGCTCTGCGAAGTAGCGATTGTGCCGTCCGCGACCGTGATTGGCGTCGCCGATGATCGGATGGCTGATGTGCTTTAGATGTCGCCGCAACTGATGTTTGCGTCCGGTTTCCGGAAACAGCTCGACAAGGGCATAGCGGCTGGTCGGATAGCGTTCGATCGCCACCGGAATCTCCGTGGTGGCCAGCGTCCGGAAACGGGTCCTGGCGTCTTTCACGGGCTGGACCTGATCCTTCAACCGCCGATCCACCGCTTCCTCCCGCAAAGGATGATCAATCAGACCGGCTTCCGGTGGCCAACCGCGGACCATCGCCAGGTAGGTCTTGTGGATCTCGCCGGCCATCATCGCCTTGCCAAGCGTTTGGGCTGCTTCCGGATTACGCGCGAACACCAGCACACCGGACGTTGGCCGGTCGAGCCGATGCACCGGATACACATGCTCGCCCCCGTTCAACGACCGCGCGTACTGGAGGGCAAATTCGGTCTCGTGACGGTCGATCGGGCTGCGGTGGACCAGCAGGCCCGCGGGCTTGTGGACCACGAGCAGCTGCTCATCGCGGAACAGCTCTGTAAGAGGATTCACCACCATCAGATCTCGTCCGAATTCCGGGATTTCCGCTGCACCAGGCTTCGGATTCTGCGGCCAGCGCCCTCGCCCAGCACCAGCAACGCCGGCGTCAGCAGCAGCGTGAGTATCGTGGCAAAGCCCAGGCCACCTGCAATGGCGCTGGAAAGCTGCGTCCACCACTGGGTGGATGGCGCTCCGATACCGAGTGACGGCGTAAGCAGGTCGACGTTGATGCCCAGTACCATGGGCATCAAGCCCAGCACCGTGGTGATGGCCGTCAGCAACACGGGCCGCAAACGCAGACAGCCGGTTTCGAGCGCGGCCTCATAGGGTTCGGCGCCTTCGCGACGGATCTGGTTGTAGGTGTCGATCAGGATGATGTTGTTGTTCACCACGATCCCCGCCAGGGCAATGATGCCCATGCCCACCATCACAATCCCGAATGGCTGGCTGTTCAGCAACAGCCCCAGCAGGACGCCCGCGGTAGAGAGCGCTATGGCCGACAGGATCAGGAAGGTCTGATACAGGGAGTTGAACTGGGTCACCAGAATCAGCAGCATCAGGCCGATCGCCACCAGGAAAGCGGTGGCGAGGAACGTGGCAGCCTGCTGCTGATCCTCGTTCTCGCCCGCGAATTTCACCGTGACGTCTGCGGGAGGTTCGGGCATGACCTTCTGCAGCGACCGGAGCATCGCATCCACCTGTGCGCCGGGGACCAGGTCGGATTTCACCGTGACCGTCCGCTGACCGTCCACCCGCATGATACTGCCGGTCTTGTCACCGGGTTCCAGCGAGACAAACTGCGACAGCGGCACCTGGCCTCGGGGTGTGTTGATGGTCTGCCGTTCCAGCTGATCCAGTTCACGCCAGTTGTTGGGCACGCGGACCGCAATGTCAACCTCGTCCCGGACGTCCTCCGGGCGGTAGGTCGCCAGTGTCAGGCCATTGGTCACCAGACGCACCGCGCTGCCGATGCTGAGCACATCCGTGCCGAACCGGGCGGCAGCCTCGCGGTCCACCTTCAGGCGCCATTCGATGCCGGGAAGACTGCGGTCGTCCTCGATTTCCACAAACCCATCCAGTTCCCGCATTTTCGCTTCCACCGCATCCACATATCCATTGAGCGCGCCGTTGTCACGACTGCCGATCTGGATCTCGATGGGTTTCCCGCCAGCCGGTCCCCCTTCCTGCTTGCGGAACTCCAGTTCAATGCCCGGGATATCCCGCGTCCGTTCCCGGAAATCGGCGAGGATGGCGCTGGCCGGGCGACGGGTGTACCAGTCGGTGAACTGGAACTGCAGCACCCCGATGACATCTGGCGCCAGTTGGGTACTGGTGTTGATCATGGAACGGGCATACAACGCCTCGACCTCGGGCATACCCTGCAGCCGCTGTTCCACCTGCCGGACAATCGCATCCCGTTCCCAAACAGAGAGATCGCCCCGGGCACGGACCTGGACCTGCGCCGAATCAGGCTCGACGCTCGGGAAGAATTCCACGCCATGATTGAAACGGCCGTAGGCGACATAGATCAGGACAATCACTGCCAGCACACCAAGCAGGGTAAAGCCCGGGAACCGCAACAACCGGGACAACAGGCCCCGATACATCCGCATGAAGCGGCCCTGCCCGACACTCTGGCGGGAACGTCGCCCGCCGCTGACACCGCCAAGGACCGGCAGGAAAACCAGCGCCATGGCCAGCGACGCCGTGAGACAGATGATCACGGTGATCGGCAGGAACTTCATGAACTCCCCCACCACGCCCGGCCAGAACAGCAACGGGACGAACACCGCCAGCGTGGTGGCCGTGGAAGCAATAATGGGCCACGCCATGCGGCTCGCGGCTTCTGCCCAGGCTGTTTTCACCGACTGCCCGTCGGACAGGTTCCGGTCCGCCAGCTCGGAGACCACAATCGCCCCATCCACCAACATCCCGGCCACCAGTATCAGGCTGAACAGCACCACAATGTTCAGCGTCAGGCCCATGCCCCAGATCACCAGAATGCCGGTCAGGAAGGCCCCCGGGATGGTCAGCCCGACCAGCAGCGCCGAACGCGGCCCCATGGTGGCCAGGATCACGATGATGACCAGCACGATGGCCGTGAGTACGTTATTGAGCAGATCGGACAGCACGTCCCGCACTTCGTTGGACTGGTCCATGATGTACCGGATGTCCAGGGTATCGGGAAGGCTGGGCCGGGCCTGGTCGATCAGCGTGCGGATCTGCTGGATGGTTTCGATGATGTTGGCGCCGGATCGCTTGGACACTTCCAGAACCAACGCCGGTTCCCCGTTGATGCGGGCGAAACCGGTCGGATCCTTGAAGGTCCGCTGGAGCATGGCAACGTCACCGAAGGTCACCACGGTATCGCCGTCCACCTTCACCGGCATGGACATGACGTCTTCGATGTTCTCGATCACACCGGGCACCTTCAGGGCCATGCGGCCGTTTCCGGTATCCAGGGAACCAGCCGCCACCAGCTGGTTATTGCGGGTCACCAGGCTGGCCAGCTGGTCGAAGTCGATGCCGTAGCTTTCCAGCACCTGGGGATCCACCACCACTTCCAGCTGATCCTCCCGGTCGCCGCCAATCTCCACCTCCAGCACCTCGGGAATCGATTCGATGGCGTCCTGAAGACGACGGGCAACGGTAATCAGCTCACGCTCCGATAGCGGTCCAGAAAGCCCCACCGACAACACCGGAAACAGCGAGACGTTGATCTCGTTGACCGTTGGCTCATCCGCCTGGTCGGGCAATTTGTTGCGGGCGGTGTCCACCTTCTCCCGAACGTCCTGAAGCGCCTTGTCGGCATCAAAGCCAGCGTCGAACTCCAGGATCACCGATGCATGCCCTTCCGAGGCCGTCGCCCGCATCTCCTTGACGGACTCCAGCGAGCGCAACTCCTGCTCCATCGGTCGCACCAGCAGCCGCTCCGCATCCTCCGGACTGATCCCTTCCAACGTCATCGAGACGTAGATCATGGGGATGGTCACGTCCGGATTGGCTTCCTTGGGAATGGTGTTGAACGCGGCGATACCGCCAAGGATCAGGAAAAGAAGCGCCAACAGAGTGGTCCGGTTGCGGTCCATCGCCGCGAAGATCAAAGCCCGCATACGCTTCAGCCCTTGTTGTCGGAGCGATCCACCGGAATCACCTTCTCCCCCTCGGCGACAAAGCCGCCACCCCGGGTAATCAGGCGGGTCTCATCCGGCAGCCCCGTCACCCAGGCGCCATCGGTGGACACACTGAGCAGGCGGACCCGGGCGAACACCACGCGATCATCCTGATTCACATATTTCACACCGGGACGACCGTCATCGCCCAGGCTGAGATAAGCCGGCGAAATGAAAAGCGCCTTCACGGCAGGCAACGCTATCCGCAGGCTGGCACTGCCCCCGGCCACCCGCTTCAGATCGGGGTTCTCAACGGCCACCTCCACGGCAAAACTCCGGGTTTTCGGATCGGCAGCACTGGCGACGAACGTCACCACCCCTTGCAGATGCCCACCGTCGAGAAGATCAATGCGAACCGGTTGTCCGATGGCAACCTCGCCAACCGATTGCTGCGGAATCTGCCCGGTCGCTTTCAGGCGATCGATCTGGACCAGTTCGAACAGCGGAGCGCCGGCCTGAACCAGCGAACCGGGCTCCACGCTTCGTGCGTTGATGATGCCGTCGAAGGGGGCCTTGGGGGCCAGGTGATCCACAGCCAGCCGGGCAGATGTGAGCTCGGCCTTCGCCGCCGCCAGGTCACTTTCCAGCGCCAGCAGATCGGTTTCCGCGGTAAAATTGTTCGAGCGAAGCTTTCGGGCCGCCGACAAATCCGCCTCAAGCTGACGGACCCGGGACTGCCAACGGTCCACCAAGGCCGAGCGGCCGTCATCGGAAATCCGCGCCAGTACCTCCCCCCGGGTGACCTGTTCGCCCAATCCCACGTTCAGCGATTCAATCGTTCCGGATACCTGGGCGCTGAGTGCCACCGAATGCCAGGGCTCGAGCTGCCCCTGGAGCAGAATGCTCGGTTCATGCATCCGGGCGGTCAGGGTCTCAACCTGCACTCTGGTGAGGGACCGTCCGTCGTTTCCACGCGGCTCCGGCGCCTTGTCCGAAGCGGTTTTCACCTGCCCGGTCACCATCCAGACCACCAGCAGAATCACCACCAGCAACGCCAGGCCCAGGGATCCCCATCTTGCTTTCGTCATTGAATGCTCGCTGTCCGTGTTCAAAAAAGCGCAAATTAACGGTTGCAACCGGTTAAAAACGTGGGGTAGATTCTACACACAATCCTTTTACAGATTCAGAGCAGATTGTCGATATCATGAATCTCAACGCAGTCATCGTCCTTGTGAAGCTTGTCCTGGTGGTCGTGGTGCCATCCGGGGGCTTTTGCGTGGACGAGCGGGTGAGATAGCGACAAACCTGACAAGACACCAGAAGCCCCCGGCACCGAAAGGTCCCGGGGGCTTTTTTTTGCGGCAAAGAAAAAGGGAAAAACGACCATGAACGGCGCACAGCACATTCTTGAAGCGTTCCACCGCCATTCCATCGACACCGTGTTCGGCTACCCGGGCGGCTGCATTATGCCGCTATACGACGCACTCGTGGACGATGTGGGTGTGGAACACGTGCTGTGCCGCCACGAACAAGCCTGTGCCCTGGCCGCCGACGGCTATGCCCGTGCCAGTGGCAAACTGGGCGTCTGCATTGCCACCTCCGGCCCCGGCGCCACCAACCTGATTACCGGCGTCGCCAACGCCCACCGGGACTCCATTCCCATGCTGGTCATCACCGGCCAGGTCCCGGCCGGACTGATCGGAACCGATGCCTTCCAGGAAACCGACGTCCTGGGCATGAGCCTCGGCATCGTCAAGCACAGCTACCTGGTCGACAACGCCGACGAGATTCCGGCCATCCTGGAGGAGGCCATCGAACTGGCCCAGAGTGGCCGCCCCGGACCGGTGTGGATCGACATTCCAAAAGACATCCTGCTCACGGACATTGCGGCCGGCGCCCCGGAGTTGATACAGCCCCAGGCGCCACAAACCGTCGACATCCGCGACGCGATGACCCTGCTGCGTGCGGCCCGGAAACCGCTGCTGTACAGTGGCGGCGGCGTCTCCCTCGCTCATGCCGAAGACGCCTTCCGGGACTTTGCCCGCACTTCCGGCCTGCCCGCTGTCGCCACGCTCAAGGGGCTCGGCAACGCCGGTAAACACAACCCCACCGACATGGGCATGCTCGGCATGCACGGCTCCCGCGCGGCCAACCGGGCAGTCGATGAATGCGACCTGCTGCTGGTGATCGGCGCCCGCCTCGACGACCGGGCCACAGGGAGGCTGGACGGCTTCGCACCCAACGCCCAGATGATCCACGTGGACGCCGACGCCGCCGAAATCAACAAACTCCGCCCTGCCGACATCGCGCTGCGCGGCGACCTGAACGCCATCCTGGCCGCGTTCACCGCCGAACTGGCAGACGCCCCACTGGCCATCAAAGAGTGGCAGACTCAATGCCGGACCTGGCATACCACCAGCGGCTTCCACGCCGCCGATAACGAAGAGCCGCTGGCCCCGATCACCGGCCCGGCCTTCATTCGCCAGTTATCCCGCATTGCACCGGACGACACCGTCATTGCCTGCGACGTGGGCCAGCACCAGATGTGGGTCGCCCAGTACTACCGGTTCGACAGCCCCCGCCACCATCTCACCAGCGGCGGCCTCGGCACCATGGGCTTCGGCCTGCCCGCCGCCATCGGCGCGCAGTTCACCGACCGCAACGCCACCGTCATCAACGTCACCGGCGACGGCTCCTTCATGATGAATGCGCAGGAACTGGCCACCATCCGCCGCTACAACCTGCCGATCAAACTGATCGTCCTGGACAACCAGTGCCTGGGCATGGTCCGCCAGCAGCAGGAGCTGTTCTACGACAACCGGGAAAGCCAGATCAACCTGGACGACAACCCCGACTTCGTCGCCATGGCCCGGGCCTTCGACATCCCCGCCCTGCGCATCGAACGCACCGACCAGATCCGCCGGGGCATTGAAACCATCCTGGCCTACAACGGCCCGATGCTGCTGCATGTCGCCATCGCCCGTGAAGAAAACGTCTGGCCCATCGTCAAACCCGGCGCCAGCAACCGCGACATGATCGACGAACCAAGACGCACCACCGCCAAGAAGGAGCAAGTTGCATGAACCCTCAAACCCAGTCAGCAATGCCGAGTTACACATTAAACTGCCGCATGGCCCACGAGGCCGCAGCGCTGGAGCGGCTGTGTCAGGTGGTCCGCATACGGGGGTTCCGGATTGCCCGGATGAACATGGAAAGCGTCGGTGGAAAGCTGGACATCGCCCTCACCCTGGAGGGCTCCCGCCCCATCGGGATGTTGCAATCACAGCTGGAGAAGCTGCATACCGTAGCGGAGGTTGTTCTCGACGGCGGGGTGCTTCAGTCGCGGAGTGCGTGAAGGTTTCTGGCTTGGGCCCCAGCCTGCATGTTTTGGGGGCTGGTCCCGGGGTGGTAAGGCATTCTTCTTGGAAAAAGAACTCGCTTCGCTCAGACATCTTTTTCTGGCGAACAATGCCTTACCACCGCGTGCCCGTCATAACTTGGCAGTTATGTCCCCGAATGACCGGGTTCTTTTCCTGGCCTATCTGAACCTGTTCTGCCGGTCAGGGGGTGGGGGTACCTTTTCTGGCAAGGAAAAGATGTCTGAGCGAAGCGAGTTCTTTTCCAGAAGAAAAGGTACCCCCACCCCCTGACCCGCCCCCAAACCGGCAGGCTAGGTCAGAACTCTGAGACCACGGTCAAAGCAGCTCGATAGCTACCGCAGTTCCTTCGCCACCACCGATGCACAGCGATGCAACGCCACGCTTCAGGCCACGCTGCTTCAGGGCATTGATCAGGGTCACGATGATCCGCGAGCCAGAGGAACCGATCGGGTGACCGAGGGCGCAGGCGCCGCCGTAGACGTTGACCTTGTCTGCCGGCAGGTTCAGGGCGTTCATCGCCGCGAGGGTGACCACCGCAAACGCCTCGTTGATCTCGAACAGGTCGACATCATCCACCGACCAGTTGGCCTTCTTCAGCACCTTCTCGATGGCACCGATGGGCGCCAGGGTGAACTCGGACGGCAAGCGTGCATGGGTGGCGTGGGCCAGGATCCGCGCTTCGGGTTTCAGGCCGCGGGCCTCGGCTTCGCCGGCGGTTGTCAGTACCAGGGCCGAACCACCATCGCTGATGGAACTGGCGTTGGCCGCGGTTACCGAGCCGTCTTTCGCGAAGGCGGGCTTGAGCTGGGGGATTTTCTCGGGTTTTGCCTTGCCCGGCTGCTCGTCGGTATCCACCACGGTGTCGCCGCCACGACCGGCGACGGTGACCGGCGCGATCTCGGCCTCGAACCAGCCGTTTTTGATCGCATCGTTGGCACGCTCCAGCGAACTGATGGCGAAATCGTCCATCTGTTCGCGGGTGATGTTTTCCTTATCGGCCGTGCGCTGGGCGAATACGCCCATCAGGCCGCCTTCGTAGGCATCTTCCAGACCGTCCAGGAACATGCTGTCCAGCACCTGGCCGTGGCCCATGCGCATGCCGGCGCGAGCCTTCGGCAGAAGGTACGGCGCCTGGCTCATGTTTTCCATGCCGCCGGCAATCATGATGCTGTTGGTGCCCGCCTTGATCTGATCGTGGGCCATGATCACCGCTTGCATGCCGGAGCCGCACATCTTGTTGACGGTGGTGCAACCCGAGCTGTCGGGAATACCCGAGGCCCGTGAAGCCTGCCGTGCGGGCGCCTGGCCGAGGCCGGCGGGCAATACACAGCCCATGATCACTTCCTGGATGTCGGCAGGCTTCAGGCCGGAGCGCTCGATGGCCGCCCGGATGGAAACGGCGCCCAGTTCCGGGGAGCGAACACTGCTCAGCGAGCCCATCATGCCGCCCATCGGGGTACGGGCCGAACCTGCAATCACGATATCGTTGTTACTCATAACCAACCTCGTTCAATTCGTTACGCCCGGCCCAGGACCGAGCGGGCAATGATCTCTTTCATGACCTCTGAAGTGCCGCCGTAGATACGCTGCACCCGGGCATCGATAAAGTTCCGGGAAATCGGGTACTCGGTGGTGTAGCCATAGCCTCCAAACAGCTGAAGACAGCCGTCGGCGACCCGGCACTGCATTTCGGTGGCACTGTACTTGGCCATGGATGCCGTCGGTGCATCGAGCTTGCCTTCTTCGTATTCCCGGATGCACTGATCCACGAAGGCCTTGTTCACCCGGTAGTCCGTTTCCATACGGGCGATTTCAAACCGCGTGTTCTGGAGTTGGGCCAGCTTCTGGCCGAACAGTTCCCGCTCCTGGGTGTAGGTGATGGTCATGTCCAGGGAGCCACGGGCGGCAGCCACACCAAGGGCGCCGATTACCAGGCGTTCCCGGGGCAGTTCCCGCATCAGGTACACAAAGCCCTGGCCTTCCTCGCCGAGCAGTGCGGAGGCCGGAATGCGCATGTCGGAGAAGAACAGTTCGGAGGTGTCCCCCGAGTGCTGTCCAATCTTGTCCAGGTTACGACCCCGGCTGAATCCGGGCAGCGAGGTATCGACCAGGAACAGGCTGATGCCCTTGGCACCGGCGCTCGGATCGGTTTTCGCAGCCACGATCACCATGTCCGCATGCTGGCCGTTGGTGATGAAGGTCTTGGACCCGTTGAGAATGTACTCGTCGCCGTCCTTCACCGCGCTGGTGCGGATGGCCTGCAAATCACTGCCGGCACCCGGTTCGGTCATGGCGATGGCACCGACGGCCTCACCGGAAACCATTTTCGGCAACCACTGCTGTTTCTGCTCGTCGTTGCCGATGTGGCTGAGGTACGGCGCCACAATGTCCGAGTGCACCATCACATTGGTGGAAAGTGCGCCGAATCCCAGCCGGGCCAGCTCTTCGCCGACCACGACCGAGTACTGGAACGGCGCACCGCAGCCGCCGAAGTCTTCCGGCACATCCACACACAACATGCCCGCGTTACCCAGCGTGTTCCACAATTCGCGGGGCACGATGCCGGACTTCTCCCAGGCTTCGTAGCCGGGGGCCACTTCGGTTTCCAGGGCCTTGATGACAGAGTCCCGGAACAGGGCCAGTTCTTCTTGATCGACAGGGTTGGTCATTGTGCTCACCTGCTGTTGAATGCGTTATTTCGGCGCCATGCGCAGGGCGCAGTCGAGGCGGATCACCTCACCATTGAGGATCGGGTTGCGCACCATCTGATCCACCATCATGCCGAACTCCTCCGGCTTGCCGAGGCGTTTCGGGAACGGCAGTGTGGCCGCCAGGCTGTCCTGAACTTCCTGGGGCATACCCGCCATCATGGGCGTCATGAAGATGCCCGGCGCGATGGTATTTACCCGGATGCCTTCGCGGGCCAGTTCACGGGCCGCCTGCAAGGTCAGGGACACGACACCGCCTTTGGAAGCGCTGTAGGCGGCCTGCCCGATCTGGCCCTCATACGCGGCTACCGACGCGGTATTGATGATCACGCCGCGCTCACCGTCGGCGTTGGGCTCGCGGGTTGCCATATCCGCCGCTGCCAGACGCAGGATGTTGAAGGTACCGATCAGGTTCACCTCGATGACCTTGCTGAACTTCTCCAGCGGCATCACACCCTCACGGCCGAGGATCTTCGACGCTGGCGCAATGCCGGCACAGCTCACCGCAATGCCGCAGGGGCCGTGCGCTTCGCGGGCGGCAGTGACGGCGGCATCGGCGCTGTCCGGCGAGCTGACATCGCAGTGCAGGAAGATCCCGCCAATATCGGCGGCCACTTTTTCACCCTGCTCTTTCTGGACATCCAGGATGGCGACCTTGCAGCCAGCGGCGGCCAGCGCCCTTGCGGCGCCCTCACCCAGCCCCGATGCTCCACCTGTGACAATCGCTGGTACGTTATTGAAATCCATCGTTTTCTCCCATAAGGAACGGCGCAGGGCCCGATTCGCAAACAGGCCCACCTTTACGTTAACGTCAACTTTATCGAATTAGGAGACAAAAAGGAAACGGCATTGTCCGTCTCGCTCGTCTACATTCAGATAGACATCAGGGCACCGTACAACCCGGAACGCTGCCCCCTGATAACAACAATCAACCGAGGTCGCTCATGCAAGACGCCAGTATTGCCAACGCCACAGAAACCACAACGGACATCCAGCGTGCCCTTCGCAACACCATCGGCGACGCCCTGGCCCGGTCCGCCGCCGATCACCAGGACCGGATCGCATTAACCTTCAGGGATCGCCAGTGGACCTTCGCTGACATGAATACCGCCAGCAACCGCCTGGCCCACCGCCTGCTCGATCTTGGTCTGCAACCGGGCGATCGGGTAGCCGCCTACGGCAAGAACTCCGACGCCTACCTGCTGCTCTGGCTGGCCTGCACCAGGGCCGGCCTGATCCACGTACCGGTCAACTACGCCCTGGTGGAGAACGAACTCGCTTACATCCTCAACCAGTCAGGCGCACGGGCCCTGTTCTGCGACCCGGACCTCGAAGCCCAGGCCCGGGCCGTCAGGGACCGGGTCACTCCCGATATCATGGGCAGGCTTCACGGCGGCGATGACCAGAACGACATACTGGCCATGGCGCGCAGTGCCGGCGAAGACACAGCGCCGGAACTGGAGCTTCGGGACACGGACGTGGTGCAGATCCTCTACACCTCCGGCACCACCTCCGACCCCAAGGGCGCCATGCACACCCACCGATCCCTGCTCGCCGAATACGGCGCCTGCCAGTATCACCTGGACATCCGCCCCACCGACCGCTCCCTGGCGGCACTGCCGCTCTACCACTCGGCACAGATGCACGTTTTTACCATGCCCATGCTTCTGACCGGCGGCTATACGCGACTGATCGACACCCCGACCCCCGACACCATTCTGGACCTGCTCGCCGGCGAACAGCTCAATGCCTTCTTCGCGCCACCCACCGTCTGGATCGGCCTGCTCCGGCACCACACCTTTGACAGCGGCAAACTCCAGCACATGGAAAAGCTCTACTATGGCGCCTCCATCATGCCCACCCAGGTGGCGAAGGAGCTTGGGGAACGACTGCCCGGCGCCGGCCTGTACAACTGCTACGGACAGAGCGAGATCGCCCCGCTTGCCACCGTGCTTCGCCCGGAAGAACACGCCGACCGTCCCTCCTCCGCCGGGCGGCCGATCCAGACCGTGATGACCCGGGTAGTGGATCCGGCATCCGGCAACGACTGTGGACCCGGAGAACATGGCGAACTGGTCCACCGGTCGCCGCAACTGATGGTGGGCTACTGGGACAAGCCGGAGGCCACTGCCGAAGCGTTCAAAAATGGCTGGTTCCACTCGGGTGACCTGGGTTACCGCGATGCCGAGGGGTACTTCTACATCGTGGACCGCATCAAGGACGTGGTGAACACCGGCGGCGTACTGGTGGCCAGTCGCGACGTCGAGGAAGTGCTGTACCAGCACGAGTCCGTGGCCGAAGTGGCCGTGATCGGCGTGCCGGACGACAAGTGGATAGAGGCCATCTGCGCCGTGGTGGTGGTTCGCGAAGGCCAACCGCAGGATGCCGACAGTCTGCTCGCCCATGCCCGCGCCAACCTGGCCAGCTTCAAGATTCCCAAGCAGGTCAGGTTTGTCGATGAGCTGCCGAAGAACACCGCCGGCAAGCTTCTCAAGAGAAAACTGCGGGAAACCTTCTCGTGATATAGATGATGCAGATCATCCGGTGCTGCCTGCAGATGCGTCAACGAAACGTGTCTGCAGGCACACAAGGCCGAAAGGCCCGGCCTGAAGACCAGCCCTCACACAGGCCCCGCCCCTCACTGGTACAATCCGCACACCATTTTTGAATTTCATCGGCGAGCCGCTTTCCGGTTGTCGAAAATCATCGGTTCGTCCCGGAAAACTACTTTACGTTTACGTAAACTTTATCTAACCTTAGTCGAAAAAGGAAAACCGCCATGTCCGAGAAACGCACGTTCAGCATCAGCGAACTCTCACAGGAGTTCGATGTGACAACCCGAAGCATCCGGTTCTACGAGGACCAGGGCCTGCTCAAGCCGACACGGCGCGGCCAGACCCGCATCTTCAGTACCAAGGACCGGGTTCGTCTCAAACTGATCCTCCGGGGCAAGCGCATGGGCTTCTCCCTGGCGGAAACCAAAGAACTGTTCGACCTCTGGGACGAAACCCTGACAGGCAACGAGAAGCAGCTCCTGAAGATGCTGGAAATCCTCGAAGCCCGGCGGGAACAACTGGAACAACAGAAAAACGACATCGCCCAGGCGGAAATGGAAATGGACACCGCCGAAGCCCGATGCCGCGAAGCGCTGGCCGACCTGCAGAAGAAAAAAGAGAAGCAGGGAATCGCCAGCCCGGATACAGAAGAAGCCGTAGCCTCACGGTGACGGTGACCCAATACCACGCTTGCAAACGACTAAGGTAGGCAACCATGAAATCACAATACTCAGAGCTCAATTTCGGTCTCGGTGAAACCCTCGACATGCTGCGCGAGCAGGTGAACGGATTTGCCGCGGCTGAAATCGCGCCCCGTGCCGAGGAAATCGACCGCAACAACGAATTCCCCATGGACCTGTGGCGAAAAATGGGCGACATGGGCCTGCTGGGTATTACCGTGAAAGAAGAATACGGCGGGTCTGACATGGGTTACGTTGCCCACGTCATCGCGATGGAAGAAATCAGCCGCGCTTCCGCCTCCGTCGGCCTGTCCTACGGCGCCCACTCCAACCTGTGCGTGAACCAGATTCACCGCAACGGCACCGAAGAACAGAAGCAGAAATACCTGCCCAAGCTGGTGAGCGGTGAACACATCGGCGCCCTCGCCATGTCCGAGCCCAATGCCGGTTCCGACGTCATCTCCATGAAACTGCACGCCCGCGACGAAGGCGACCACTACGTCCTCAACGGCAACAAGATGTGGATCACCAACGGACCGGACGCGCATACTTACGTCATCTACGCCAAGACCGACCCCAAGGGCGGCTCCAAAGGCGTCACCGCGTTCATCGTCGAGCGCGACTACCCGGGTTTCAGCCGTCACCAGAAGCTGGACAAACTGGGCATGCGCGGCTCCAACACCTGTGAGCTGGTCTTCCAGGACTGCAAAGTGCCCAAGGAAAACGTCCTGGGCGAAGTGGGCGGCGGTGCCCGCGTCCTGATGAGCGGCCTCGACTACGAACGCCTCGTCCTCTCCGGCGGCCCGCTGGGCATCATGCAGGCAGCCATGGACGTGGTCGTACCCTACATCCGCGAACGCAAACAGTTCGGCCAGGCCATCGGCGAGTTCGAACTGGTCCAGGGCAAAGTGGCCGACATGTACACCTGGATGAACACCGCCAAGTCCTACGTCTACATGGTGGCGCAGTCCGCCGACCGCGGCGAGACCACCCGCAAGGACGCCGCCGGCGCCATCCTCTACTCCGCCGAAATGGCCACCAAACTGGCCCTGGACGCGATCCAGCTGCTCGGCGGTAACGGCTACATCAACGAATACCCGACAGGCCGCCTGCTGCGGGACGCCAAGCTGTATGAAATCGGTGCCGGCACGTCCGAAATCCGCCGCATGCTGATTGGTCGCGAGCTGTTCCTGAACAAGTAATTTGCTGAAGAACACCGCTCCTGAGCGGATGCCAGCACCCAATGTATGACGAGGGTCTGGTGGCGGGGCGGTCCGGGAATGTGGAAGGCCAAGGACGGCCTGAAACAAGCGCACATGGATGTGCTCGTAGCGGTTCCCGGACCGCCCCGCCGCCAGGCCCGATGCCCCCGAATGCATGGAAGTCAGACTTATGACCATACTCCAAAGCAAAATCAATCCGCGATCTGACGAGTTCCAGGTCAACAAAGAGGCCATGGCGGCAGCCGTCGCGGACCTCCGGGAAAAAGTCACCAAGATCCAGCAAGGCGGCGGCCCCTCCTACCAGGAACGCCACATCGCCCGCGGCAAACTCCTGCCGAGAGAGCGCATCAACCGCCTCCTGGACGACGGCTCCCCCTTCCTGGAAATCGGCCAGTTCGCCGCTTACAACGTCTACGGCGAAGAAGTCCCCGCCGCGGGTGTCGTCGCTGGCGTGGGCCGCGTCTCCGGCACCGAGTGCATGATCATCGCCAACGATGCCACGGTGAAAGGCGGCAGCTACTACCCGCTGACCGTCAAAAAGCACCTGCGGGCCCAGGAAATCGCCCTGGAAAACCGTCTGCCCTGCATCTACCTGGTGGACTCCGGCGGCGCCAACCTGCCCCGCCAGGACGAAGTTTTCCCGGATCGTGACCACTTCGGCCGCATCTTCTACAACCAGGCCCGCATGTCGGCCGACGACATTCCCCAGATCGCCGTCGTCATGGGCTTGTGTACCGCCGGTGGCGCCTACGTGCCAGCCATGGCGGACGAATCCATCATCGTACGCAACCAGGGCACCATCTTCCTGGCCGGGCCGCCGCTGGTGAAAGCGGCCACCGGGGAAGTGGTCAGCGCTGAAGACCTTGGCGGTGCCGACGTGCACTGCAAGATCTCCGGTGTCGCGGACCACTACGCCGAAAACGACGCCCACGCCCTGGAAATTGCCCGCCGTTGCGTTGCCAACCTGAACCGCCGCAAGCCGGTTCCGGTGGAAGTCCAGAAACCGAAAGCGCCGCTGTACGATCCGGAAGAAATCTACGGCATCGTCGGCACCGACCTGCGCAAACAGTTCGACGTGCGCGACGTAATTGCCCGCATCGTCGACGGCTCCGAATTCGACGAATTCAAACGCTATTACGGCCAGACCCTGGTCACCGGCTTTGCCCACATCCACGGCTACCCGGTGGGCATCATCGCCAACAACGGCATCCTGTTCAGCGAGTCGGCACAGAAAGGCGCGCACTTCATCGAACTGTGCTGCCAGCGCAACATCCCGCTGCTGTTCCTGCAGAACATCACCGGCTTCATGGTGGGCCAGAAGTACGAATCCGAAGGCATCGCCAAGCACGGTGCCAAGATGGTCATGGCCGTCGCCTGTGCCGAAGTACCCAAGATCACCGTACTCATCGGCGGCAGCTACGGCGCCGGCAACTACGGCATGTGCGGCCGCGCCTACAGCCCGGACTTCCTGTGGATGTGGCCCAACGCCCGCATCTCCGTCATGGGCGGCGAACAGGCCGCCGGCGTGATGGCACAGGTGCGTCGCGAAGGCCTGGAGCGCAAGGGCGAGAGCTGGAGCGAGGAAGACGAAGCGGCGTTCAAGAAGCCGATCGCCGAGAAATACGAGCACCAGGGCCACCCCTACTACGCCAGCGCCCGCCTCTGGGACGACGGCGTGATCGACCCGGCCCAGACCCGGGAAGTGGTCGCCCTGAGCCTGTCAGCCACATTGAACCGGCCGGCGAAGCCCACGCGCTTCGGCGTGTTCCGCATGTAACCGAGGATCAAGACCATGTCAGAACAGGAATCTGCGGTTCTGCTCAGACGCCGCGATGGCGGCGTGACCGAGGTTGTGCTGAACCGCCCCGACAAACGCAACGCCTTTGACGATGTGATCATCCAGCAGCTGATCGGCGCGCTGACGGAAGTGGACACAGACCACGACACCCGCGTGGTGATACTTCGTTCAGAGGGCAAACACTTCTCTGCCGGCGCCGACCTTGGATGGATGCGCCGCATGGCCGACAACACCCACCAGGAAAACCTGGACGACTCCCGGGAACTGGCTCGGCTGATGAACGTACTCAACCACCTGTCCAAGCCGGTCATCGGCCTGGTGCAGGGGGCCGCGTTCGGTGGCGCCGTGGGCCTGGCGGCCTGCTGCGACATTGTACTGGCCACCGAGAAATCCAGCTTCTGCCTGAGCGAAGTCAAACTGGGCCTTATCCCCGCGGTCATCAGCCCGTACGTGGTGCGGGCCATCGGCGAACGCCAGGCCCGCCGGTACTTCCTGTCCGCCGAGATCTTCAGCGCCCGGGAAGCACAGGAGTATGGCCTGGTCCACATCGTCTGCGACGACCTGGAAGCCATGGAACAGCGGTGCAACGACATGCTGCGCCAGCTGGCCAACAACGGCCCCGAGGCCATGCAGGCCGCCAAGGATCTCGTGTTCGCCGTCAGCCACAAGGCCATCAGTGACGACGTGATTGAAGACACCGCCCAGCGCATCGCAGCCATCCGGGTGGGCGACGAAGGCCAGGAAGGGCTCAGCGCCTTCCTTAACAAGCGCAAGGCCAACTGGGTTCCGGAGGAAGACTAATGTTCAGCAAAATTCTGATTGCCAACCGCGGCGAGATTGCCTGCCGGGTTATCCAGACGGCCCATCGCATGGGTATCCGCTGCGTCGCCGTCTATTCCGACGCCGACGCCAACGCCCGGCACGTGGCCATGGCCGACGAGGCCTTCCACATCGGGCCCGCGCCCAGCTCCGAGAGTTACCTCCGAAGCGAGAAGATCATCGAGATCGCCAAGAAGAGCGGCGCCCAGGCGGTGCATCCGGGCTACGGTTTCCTCTCCGAGAACACCGACTTCGCCGAAGCCTGCGAAGCCAACAACATCGTGTTCATCGGCCCGCCCTCCTCCGCCATCGCGGCCATGGGCTCCAAGTCCGCCGCCAAGGCGATCATGGAAGAAGCCGGTGTGCCGCTGGTACCGGGTTACCACGGTAAAGACCAGTCCCCCGACCTGCTGCGGGCCGAAGCCGAGAAATGCGGCTTCCCCCTGCTGCTGAAGGCCGTCGCCGGCGGTGGCGGCAAGGGCATGCGGGTGGTCGAGAACATGGACGAGTTTGACGACGCCCTCGCGGCCGCCCAGCGGGAAGCGAAGAACGCGTTCGGCAACCCGGACATGCTCATCGAGCGTTATCTGACCCAGCCGCGCCACGTGGAAATCCAGGTCTTCTGCGACCAGGATGGCAACGGCATCTACTTGGCCGAGCGGGACTGCTCCGTGCAGCGTCGCCACCAGAAAGTGCTGGAAGAAGCCCCCGCACCGGGTCTGTCCGAAGATACCCGCAAAGCCATGGGTGAAGCCGCCGTGCGCGCAGCCCAGGCTATCAACTATGTGGGTGCCGGCACGGTCGAGTTCCTGTACGACGTGGACGGCTCCTTCTTCTTCATGGAAATGAACACCCGCCTGCAGGTGGAACACCCGGTCACGGAAATGGTCACCGGCCAGGATCTGGTCGAATGGCAGCTGAAAGTGGCCTGGGGCGAGCCCCTGCCGCTGACCCAGGAGCAGGTCAAAACCCGCGGCCACGCCGTCGAGGCACGCATCTACGCCGAAGACCCGGACCAGGATTTCCTGCCGGCCACCGGTAACCTGCGCTACCTGAGCACCCCGGACGAATCCGCCCACGTGCGGGTGGATACCGGCGTCACCGAAGGCGACGACATCAGCATCCACTACGACCCCATGATCGCCAAACTGATCGTGTGGGACGAAACCCGGGACCAGGCCGTCAACCGCATGGTCCAGGCCCTCGAGCACTATCGCATTGCAGGCCTGAAGACCAACATCCGGTTCCTGCACGCGGCCGTCGACAGCCAGCCATTCCGGGAAGCGGAACTGACCACCAACTTCATCGCCACCCACGAGGAGTTGCTGTTCCCGAAATCCAGGCTCGACATCGATAAGGCCCTGGTACTGGCCGCCGGCTTCGTGCTGGAGCAGCGCAAGTCCGTCGAACCGGTCACCGCCGATCCCTGGTCGCCGTTCGGCCGCAAGAACAGCTGGCGCATGAACTCCGAATACGCCCAGCCCCTGAAACTGCAGGTGGGCGAAGACATCCACGAACTGAAGATTCTGGAGCGGGACGACCGGTACCAGGTCTTCGTGGGCGGCAGCGTCTACTACCTCAACGCCAGACTCAATGACGACTACCTCCAGGCAGTCATCAACGGTCACCGCATCAGCGTACACGGGAACCTTCACGGCCAGGAACTGGTCCTGTTCTACGAAGGCGACACCTTCAAGTGCAACGTCTATCGCGAAACCTACGGTTTCGAGGAACTGGCCGGCGAAGGCAGCCTCGAAGCGCCAATGAATGGTGCGATTGTGGCGGTGCAGGCCAAAGTGGGCGACAAGGTCACCGCCGGCCAGACCCTGGTGATCATGGAAGCGATGAAGATGGAGCACGCCATCAAGGCCCCGGCCGACGGCGTGGTCAGCGAGATCTTCTTCGCCGAAGGTGACCAGGTCTCCGAAGGCGCCGAACTCATCGCCATCGACACCGAGGAGTCAGAGTAATGGCCTTTCCGAAACAGGTACGCCTGGTGGAAATGAGCCCCCGGGACGGACTCCAGAACGAGCCCGGCCCGGTCATCGCCACCGACATCAAGACCGGCCTCATTGACCGGCTTGCCGACGCTGGCCTGAACCACATCGAGGCCGCCAGCTTCGTCTCCCCCAAATGGGTCCCGCAGATGGGCGACGCCGCCGAGGTGATGGCCGGCATCAACCGCAGGCCAGGTGTGCGCTACTCCGCCCTCACCCCCAACCTCAAGGGCTTTGAAAACGCCCTGGCGGCGAAGGTGGACGAAGTAGCGGTGTTCGGTGCGGCCTCCGAGTCGTTCACCAAAAAGAACATCAACTGCACCATTGCCGAGAGTCTGGAGCGCTTCGCCCCGGTGGTGGAAGAAGCCCGCAAGCACAACATCCCCGTGCGTGGCTACGTCTCCACCGTACTGGGGTGCCCGTACGAGGGCGACATTGCCCCGGAACAGGTCGCCACGGTCGCCAAAGCCCTCTACGACATGGGCTGCTACGAGATTTCCCTGGGCGATACCATTGGCGTAGGTACGCCGCTGAAAGCAAAGCGTATGCTGGAAGCAGTGGCTGCCCATGTTCCCATGGAACGTCTGGCTGCCCACTTCCACGACACTTACGGTCAGGCCCTGGCCAACCTGTATGCGGTGCTGGAAGAAGGCGTGAGCGTCATCGACGCCTCCGTCGCCGGCCTGGGCGGCTGCCCCTACGCCAGGGGTGCCTCGGGCAACGTTGCGACCGAAGACGTGTTATACCTGCTGAATGGTCTTGGCATCGAAACAGGTGTCGATCTGGATAAACTCGTTGCCACCGGGGACTGGGTTTGCCAGCAACTTAATCGCCATAACGGCTCTAAAGTCGGCCAGGCCTTAGGCGGTAACTGCCAATGATTGAATTGGCGGGCGGGTACAGCTTCCCGGGACTGTCTGCAGCATGGATGCTGCAGTCAAGCGTACAGGGACGTATTCACAGCGTGTCCCGGGAAGCTGTACCCGTCCGCCATAGCACCAAAAACAAGAAGGCTCGGAGCCAAAAATGAGCAAAAAAAGTGTAGTGGCCCTGGATCTCCCTATCCCCGAGATCAGCGATTTGCCGGAAGACACCCGCAAGTACTTCGACATCTGCCAGGAAAAACTCGGCATGATCCCGAACGTACTGACCGCCTACAGCCAGAACCTGAAGCAGCTTGACGGCTTCACCCGCCTCTACAACGAGCTCATGCTCGGCGAAGGCGAACTCTCCAAGCTGGAGCGGGAAATGATCGCCGTGGTGGTCTCCTCCGAGAACAAGTGCTTCTACTGCCTGGTGGCCCACGGCGCCGCCGTGCGGGTACTGAGCGGCGATCCGGCCCTCGGCGAGCACATGGTGATGAACTACCGCACCGCCAACCTGGACAAGCGCCAGCGGGCGATGCTGGATTTCGCATCCCACCTGACCCGTTCACCGGCGACAGTCACCGAACAGGACATCCAGGCCCTCCGCGATGCCGGTCTGAGCGACCGCGCCATCTGGGACGTGAGTAACCTGGTCGGCTTCTACAACATGTCCAATCGCGTGGCCATCGCCAGCGACATGCAACCCAACCCCGAGTATCACAGCCAGAGTCGCTAGCAAGCCGCAGAACTTGCCAGCCCTCGACTACAACAACAACGGAGGCAGAGACAATGAGCAAGACTCTCCCAAGCTACACCAGCGGAACCGCCGAGGTACCCCTGCTGGGCATGACCATCGGTGAAATGCTGGACCGTACGGCCGAGCAGTTCCCGGACACCGAAGCCCTGGTCTGCCTGCACCAGGACATCCGCTGGACCTACAAAGAGTTTGTGGAAAAAGTGGACGAGGCCGCCCGCGCGTTCATGGCCATTGGCGTCAAACGCGGTGATCGGGTGGGCATCTGGTCCCCGAACCGCTACGAGTGGACCGTCACCCAGTTCGCCACCGCCAAGGTCGGCGCCATCCTGGTCAACATCAACCCGGCATACGGTGTGCACGAGCTGGAATACGCCATGAACCTGGCCGGCATCAGCGTGATCGTCACCGCCGACAGCTTCAAGGCCTCCAACTACCGGGAAATGCTGTACGAACTGGCGCCGGAACTGAACCGCAGCGCACCAGGCAAACTCAAGGCCCAACGGGTACCCGAGCTCCGTGCCGTCATCAACGTGGACAAAGACCGCCACGACGGCATGTGGACCTGGGATGAATTCGTCGGCTTCGCGGGCGATGTCTCCGAACAGGAACTGATCAAGCGCCAGGACGAACTGCAGTTCGACGACCCGATCAACATCCAGTTCACCTCCGGCACCACCGGCAACCCGAAGGGCGCCACCCTCACCCACCACAATATCCTGAACAACGGGTACTTTGTGGCCGAAAGCCAGCGTTTTACCGAGAAGGACCGCCTGGTCATTCCGGTACCGCTGTACCACTGCTTCGGCATGGTGATGGGTAACCTGGGCTGCATCACCCACGGGTCCACCATGATCTACGCCGACGAAGGCTTCGAGCCCAAATCCGTGCTCCAGGCAGTGCACCAGGAAAAGGCGACCGCCCTGTACGGCGTACCCACCATGTTCATTGCCGAACTGGCCGATCCCGAGTTCGAAAGCTACGACCTCTCCACCCTGCGTACCGGCATCATGGCCGGCTCCATCTGCCCGGCGGAGGTGATGAAGAAGGTCAACGGCAAGATGAACATGAAAGAGGTTCAGATCGCCTACGGCATGACCGAGACCAGCCCGGTCTCCACCCAGACCAGCTCCCTCGATCCGTTCGAGAAGCAGGTCACCACCGTCGGCCGCACCCAGCCGCACCTGGAGACCAAGATCGTCGACCCGGGCACCGGCAATGTGGTCCCCCGCGGCGAGATTGGCGAGCTGTGTACCCGTGGCTACAGCGTGATGCTGAAATACTGGAACAATGAAGAGAAAACCCGCGAAGCGATCGACGACGCTGGCTGGATGCACACCGGCGACCTGGCCACCATGGACGACGAGGGCTACATCCAGATCGTCGGCCGCATCAAGGACATGGTGATTCGCGGTGGTGAAAACATCTACCCGAAAGAGATCGAGGAGTTCCTCTACACCCATCCGTCCATCGAAGAGGTGCAGGTCACCGGTATTCCGGACGAGAAGTACGGGGAAGAGCTGATCGCCTGGGTGAAACTGCGTCCGGACGCAGATCCCGTCACCGGCGAAGACCTCCAGGCCTTCTGCAAGGGTCAGATCGCCCACTTCAAGATTCCGAAGAACTACAAGTTCGTGGACGAATTCCCGATGACCGTCACCGGGAAGATCCAGAAGTTCAAGATGCGGGAGATCTCGATCGAGGAGATGGGACTGAAGCAATAACCGCCAGCGTTTGCTTCGTTTTCACAAAGAACCCCGGCTTTTGGCCGGGGTTTTTTGTTTTGGGTTTGCGGTACTATTCAATGAAACGTCTTTCTCTTAACTCCATTCCCCCCAGTGTGTTCGGGCTGGAAGAGGCTTGGGATTAAGCCACATGGGTGAAGAATGAGTGGCAGTCTGCCCATAATATTCGCGATCTATCCGATACTTCTATCGGGAATCACTCTTGTCTGGCTGTTAAAAAGGCGCCACCAGCATTGGTTTGAGTGGACGATCCAGGTGTTGGCCGGTGCTGCGGTCATCATCTTTATTTTTATGACGGGCCCCTGGGCCTTTACAAGCTACTACTTACGGTACGTTGTTCTCGGGCTATTCGCATTCATCGCGGTTTTGTCGTATTACCGAACGAAGGCAGGGAATGCCGGTGTTCCAGTGCAAAACGCTGCAGTCTCGCTACCCGCTGTATTGGCTTTTTTTCTTTTTGCGGTTCTGGATACCCTGGCCATAGGCTCATATCACTCCGCCGGGAAATCGCTCGACGTAGCCTTTCCGCTCAGATCCGGTAAATATTATGTGCTCCAGGGTGGAACCAGCATAGTCACAAATCCATTTCACGCGCTTGGCAACAACAAGCTGGCGGTAGACATCGTAAAACTGAACTCATTCGGGAATCGTGCAAATGGAATAGCCCCCAAAGCACTGAGCGCCTACCAAATCTTTGGCGAGAAACTCCATAGCCCCTGCCAGGGTAGTATTTTAGAGGTTCGTGACAGCCTACCGGACAATCCTCCCGCACACCCCGACACAAGCCATCCCAAAGGTAATTACCTTGTGCTTCAGTGTCTCGTGGGGGATATATTAATGGCTCACCTGAGGCGAGGCAGCATTATGGCACTGCCGGGGGACGCCGTGACAATGGGACAGCCGTTGGCTGAAATCGGAAATTCAGGGAATACCCTTGAGCCACACTTGCATATTGAGGCAACGAAAGACGGAAAACCCGTACGGCTTGGCTTTAACGGACTATCGTTGTCAATTAATAGCCTGGTAACGGCGAAGTGAAGAATGCACAACAATCCAATCAATGCGGATATGGACTTCCAATGAAGACTGAAGCCTCTATTGTCAGACTGTTTTTTGCCAGGATGAAGCCAGCGTTTTTCCGGCTAGCTCAATCGTACTGTTGAGTTTATAAATATCTGAGGCCGTTTAAGAAAGTCGGCGCAATGACAAGAAACATGCAATTTGAGGCAACGGCATGTCATCACATGCAGATGGGCCAACGGCAGTTCAAGCAGCCTCTCCACATCACTGGATCGGATTGGCTGTAGCGTATCTCTTGATACCACTTGCTCTGTTGGTGTGCGGCGGCGACCTAGGCTGGTGGCAGGCGTGGAGCTACTCTCCACTGATCGTTACCGTCGGCGTTGGTGGGCGCATTTGGGCGGAAAGACGACACCCGGGGTTGTTGGCCGAACGGCAAAACATGAAAAAGGCCAAGAACGCGAAGGGCTGGGACAAAATACTTGCCCCATTGATGGCGCTGAGTGTGAGTTTCCCACCGGTCATTGTGGCCGGACTGGATCATCGTTTTGGCTGGTCATCCGTATTTCCGCTGTGGCTCACCGTGCTCGGCTTCCTTTTAATCTCTCTCGGATACGCTTTCGCTACGTGGGCATTAGTAGAGAACCGCTTTTTCTCCAGCGTTGTGCGTATTCAGACGGATCGAGGGCATGTGGTGTGTGATAGTGGCCCCTACCGGATTGTGCGCCATCCAGGATATGCCGGTAATATTTTTGCGCTTTTCGGCATCGTGCTGGCTTTCAGCTCCACGTGGACACTTATTCCCGTGACGGTGGCGCTAATCATGGCGGTGATTAGAACGATGCTGGAAGACCAGACTCTCAAGCACGAGCTGCCAGGCTATCGCGACTACGCGCAGCGAGTCCGCTATCGGCTAATTCCCGGAATATACTGAGAGAAATATCCCCCGTAACAGTGACGCCCGGCTCAGAGGGTCGGACTTTTTGACACGGCCGATGCAATGGCGAATACATGTCCAATCACGGTTTAAGGAAGGCTATTGGTCTCGGGTCGGTTGCGATTCTTCTAGCCCTCGAACTCAGTATGTTCGAGGACTTTTCATATCCGTTTCGGATCCTCTGGAGTCAGGACAGGATAACCGAGCTTCTCCTGTCAGTGGCGGTTTTACTCTGGAGTCTGGCTGGAGTGTTTTTCCTGTTTTTTAGTGGCCGCAGTCTATTTCGAAAAATAACCTTGCCGTTTTTTATCTTCTTTTTTCTTTCCAATATCGGCTCCTTCCTCGTCTCCAAATCGCCCATCGACTTCCAGCAGGCAGATCTTATCGTCAGTTATTTTCAATGGTGGGCCGGAGCTGTCGTAGAAAATATTGGCCTCGCCGTACTTCCGCTTTTTATCATTCTTGTACCGCTCATTATTCTCATCGAGCGTTTACCAAGTCTTTTAACATGCGGTATCCCTGGAAAGTTCTTTGCGGTTCCAGTCAGCGTGGTGCCACTTGTAGTAACTGTTCTGCTAACCAGCAACGGACTATTTGATCGATTCCCCTCGTTTTTCCGGGTTCCAGCCCTGCTTGTTTTTGCGGGCCAAAGCGACCTTTACGAGGGTGAGCGATCAGTGGCCAACTATTCCGGCCCTATAGAACCGGACGTCGAGAAAATAGTGATGATTGTCGACGAGAGCATCCGTGCAGATATCTTGGGGATCAACGGCTACAAGAAAGATACGACCCCCTACCTCCGCTCATCCCAAAAGGGACTCGTAAATTTCGGTTTGGCCGCTTCCGCGTCAAACTGCAGTGATTACTCCAACCTCATCATCAGGAGCGGGATCAGAAAAGGAGCGATTCCGGACCAGGACCAGGCAAGCTTGAAGGCACCCTCGATCTGGCAATTCACCCACAGAGCAGGCTATTACAACGTTTACCTGGATGCGCAGAGCGAAGAAGAATGGGCGAACTACCAAAACTTCATGAACCAAAACGAAGCCATCTTCATCGACGAAATAGCACGTCTTCGACAGGACATCGCCTATAACAGCGATCTAGCTGTCCGCGACAGGTTAATAGACCTGCTCAAACAACCCGGAAAGTCCTTCATCATACTCAATAAATACGGCATTCACTTTCCGTACTTCAGGAGCTATCCCAGGGAGTTCAATCTCTTTACCCCGGCTCTTGTGCCAGGTGAGCCAATGGACGACAGAGAAAAGTCCCTGAATTCATTTATGAATGGAATACGTTGGAGCGTCGATGATTGGTTCAAGAGCTTGCTATCCGAAAGCGGCGGATTCAGGAAGTACGTCATCATCTATACAAGTGATCACGGCCAGAATATCGTCGACGACGGAACGTTGGCCACGCACTGCAGGCCAAGAGCCACGCGTTATGAGGGAGTCGTGCCTATGATGGTCTTTTCCAACGACGCGGAGACCCTTGGCAGGTTCAAATCAGCTCAAGCGACCAGCTATAACCGAACCAGCCATTTTCAGATCTTTCCGACACTTCTCAAACTGGCTGGCTACAACGAATCTTGGGTAAGAAGCCATTACGGCCCATCTCTTAGCCAGTCTCCCGGTACCCCGCCAGAATTTTTTGTAGGAGATGCATTTGGCCGTGGATCGGTCAGAAAATGGATTTCCATCTTTCCAATGGAAAGAAAATGACCAGCGAGCTCACTTTCCAGAAAATCGCTGGTCTTGAGTCGGAATCGATCAATATGCAACCGCCCGAAATCAGCTCTTGGCTTTTATTCGGCCGCCGACGCCTCATAGTCGCGAATCATCGCAGACAGCTGGTCCTTCAGATGGAGACGCTGCTTCTTGAGGTTTTCCAGGTCCTCGTCGCCGGCGTTCTCCGCGCCTGTTTCGATGCGGTGAACGTCATGATCCACCTCATGGTACTCCTCGAACAACTTGGCAAAATGCTGGTTGCCGGTTTTCAGGGCATGGATCGCGTCTTTGGATTCGGGCATTTCGTGGATAAGATCGTGCTTTTCCAGAGGCATACTGGCATTCCCTGTGATTGGGTTTGATTGGATCTGCTCTCAGGCTACGCCCTTTTGGACATTCGTCAATCATCCCCACCGTTTTGCAGCGAACGTTCCGTTGCGACCAATTTTTCCAAATCCGACAAGATCCTGTCGCCGTGATTGAGCCTCGCCAGCCAGCTCAGAGGAATGCCTTGCGCTCCCCCAACGCCATAAACGGCCGCCATGGCCGGCCCGATGATCCAGGCTCTTCCACAGGAATCGCCGCCACAGAGGATGTTGGCACGAACGGCTTCCGTGAAACTTTTAGCTTGGGCCAGGATGTGGAAGATCACGGGCATGGCCTCATGCAGGTAGCAGGTGCGCCCGTGGCTATCACCGGCGTGGGGGCCGTCCAGCGAGCTCACCGCCTTGGCCAATGAAAGAGCCTCGGGATCCGGGGCTTCGGCGATGGCGGCCTCAAGCGCGGACGACATTGGCTCGCCCCGGAAAAGGTGGTCCAGCAGCCGGGCCGAACAGCGGGCCCAGGCGACGGCTTCATCACTGTGATTGGTGACCCGGGCCGCCGCTTCGGTCGCAGCCATAAGGTCATCGTCGCCGCAATAGCAGGCCACCAGAGGCGGCAATTTGGTGATCGCGGGCAGCTGGGTGTCATCGGCGCCGCTCAGGCGTGTGAGCTGCCGGTCGATGGTCTGGGCGATGTGAACACCCGCATCCTGTATCGCCGGATCCTGATACGTGAGGTTTATGGCGGTTCTTACGGGCTCCGCCAGCTCCTCACCACTCAGGTGACGGGTATAGGGAAGCACCTTCTGCACGAGAATCCGCTTCTGCCTGTCGGTCAGGTTTACGGTTGTACTTGCCAGCGCCTTTTCGATGGCCGCCTGCTCGTTCCGGTTCAGGTTATCCAGGGTGATCCGGGTCGGGTTATCGATGTAACCGTGCCATTGGCCGCCTGGCCCAAAGAAGGTGCGGAAACGCCGCTGATAGTCCCGAACATCCAGGATACCCCGGCTAGCGAGAAGGCTGTCGGTGAGTACACCGGTTGCGGCCCCATAGTGGCTGATATCGCCCGAGCGCTTTCCGCCGTGGGCAAAGTAGCCGAAGACTCCTTTGTAATGCGCTTCCCTGGGTTCCATGAACTCGGGTGCATCACCGCCCACCTCCCGGACGCGTTCGCTGTCATAAAGCCAATGCAACCCAAGGCTCGCCGCGTCCGCAACCCAGCCGCCGGCCAGTGCCGCCACGAGACGAGATTGTCGGGTGGATGCAGATTCCTGGTTCATGGCAAGCCTCCGTTTAAGACGATTCACCACCACAATACCACTCGGCCACGGTCTTAAGTCCATGGCTGTCGTCACCCACCGCACCTGTCGACATTTTTTACGCATATCGATACGCGAGCGTTACAGTTCCGAGCCTTTCACAGTTAGGCAACTGATTTATAAGAACAATAAATCAAAGCCGTAAATCCGGCATCGTATTTGCTCTAAAGCCTGTGACTGAAGAGAACTCCTCTAACAAGGCGTTTCGCCAATAGTGCTGCTGGAAGGAAGAGCATGATGAAACAGACCAGGATAGCTGTAGCGTTAAGCACCGTACTCGCAATGGGCGCCATGTCCGCGAACGCGACCATGATCGTTTTCGATGGAAACAACGGCGGAACCGCCAAAGCCGGCACCGTTGAAACCGCAACCGCTGACAATTCCGGGAATCCGGATCGCTGGGGTTCCATACTCGGATTCAGCGATTTTTCCGTTTCCGGCGGTCGTTCCTCAGGTGATAATCTGAACAACGGAACGTTCAATCGCAATAACATCACCTCATTCAACTTGGACCAGGATCTGAGCCCCAATCACGGTGGCCTCGGTGTCTGTTCGGAGAACGCCAGCTGCGGCGGAGATTCAGACAGCTTTGCCTCCAACTTCGGCAATGATCCCGGCAAAGACGAGGTTCTGTTCTTTGATTTCAACAACGCGGTGACACTGGATACCATCTGGTTTAACGGCGATCACAAAGAACACGTGGATGGCTCCACCACAAACAGTGTGACCGATCCGGCGAACGCGCTGTTCAATATCTTCTTCAGCACCAACGGAACAGACTACACCAACCTGTTCAGCAATCAGGTCCGGCCAACGGATCTGGAGTACATCACCACCGCGCTGTCCGAGTCCTACCAGTATTACGCGGTTGCCGCGTCCGGCTGGGGACCACACATGAGCTACGTGGAAGCGCTTTCCTACACGGTTCCCGAGCCGGGCACCCTGTCGCTTCTGGGCCTCGGGCTGATTGGCCTCGGCTTTGCCCGTCGCCAGCAGAAGGCCTGAACGGTTCGCGATCTGAAGCCCATTGTTTGAGCCGAGTACCTGAGAAGGCTACCTCACCGCAGGTAGCCTTCTTTTTTTCGCCACCCTATCAACCCGGCTCATCCATTCCTCTCATTGAATCCGCCCCACACAACTCCTAGGCTGTGAGTATCTGACATCCTCCACAATGGACGGGCGGAGGCAGCATGACGTCTATTTCGAGCACGAAATTCGCGTTGTTCGGTGCAGCACTGATTGCAATCAGTTACGGGCTCGCGCGTTTCGCTTTCGGTCTGTTTGTGCCTCCCATCCGCGATGATCTGGGGCTGAGCCCCGACGTCATCGGTATCATTGGCGCCCTGCCCCTGATCAGTTTCCTGCTTGCCACCCCACTGGCGCCACTTGCTTCCGTTCGCCTCGGCGCCCGTAATGCGGCGATGCTGTCCGGTGCGTTCGGTGCCGTGGGACTGGCACTGATCAGCCAGGCCTCCGGCGCAGTCTCCCTTGGCGTGGGCGTATTCGCCTGTGGTATCTGCACCGGGCTGATGATGCCGGCGCTGACGGCCGCCATGCAGGCGCTGGTGAATCGCTCGGTGCATGGGCGTGTGAGCTCGGTCATGAATGCGGGCACCAGCATCGGCGTTGCAGTTGCGGTTCCGGCGGTTCTGTTCCTCACCGACGCCTGGCGCTTTGCCTACGGCTCCTTTGCCATCCTGGCCGCCATTGGCGTTGCGGCTACCTGGTTTGTGATTCCCTCCGTGTCCCGGGTGACGCCGGCGAGCATCGCGACGCCACCGCGCATCAGCGTGTTGCAATGGTGGCGTCTGGGCCGGCTCTCGGTGTTTGCGTTCGCGATGGGTTTTGTGTCGTCCGCCTACTGGATTTTCGCACCCGATCTGGCGGTCACCCTGGGCTCCCTGTCGCCCGACAACACCGGCTGGCTGTGGCTGGCCGTCGGTATCGCGGGCCTAGGCGGTGCCGTCGTGGCCGACCTGGCGGACCGTAACAACCCGCCCATCACCCAGGCCCTGATGCTGATGATGCTGGCCGCGAGCCTGGCCTTGCTGGCCGCAAGCCCGGGCCAACTCGTGCTGTCGGTATTTTCCGCACTGGTCTTCGGCCTGGCCTACATGAGCCTGACCGGCCTGTACCTGATGACCGGCATCCGCCTGCTTCCAGGCCGGCTGTCGGTCGGGCCGGTGCTACCGTTCATGGCAGTCTCGCTCGGGCAGGCGACAGGCTCCCCCGTGGTCGGCCTGCTGGTGAATGACATGGGCTACGCCGATGCCTTCTCCACGTTCTGCGCGATTGGCATTCTGGTTGCGATGCTGTCGCCCTTCTACCCACGCTACCTCGATCACGAGGCCGAAGAAGGAGCCGAGGAGGAAACCGGCCTTCAAGCAGCTTACGACTATCAGGTCCCGGATGAGAATACCGAGGAGGCGCCCGCTCAGGAGAAGCCACTGGAAGCGCCCGCTGACTGAATTGTCGGATATCCCCCCGGTTTTTACGGACTTACCGATTGTTCAGACAGCCCGGTGATCGGTTGCCCGCCGTCGCGCCGTATTGTTAGGTTGTTAAGCAAATACAGCGAAAGCAGGAGGTTTTATGGATACCCGTCGCTTTGGCAATACAGACATTCAGGTGACACCTGTCGGCCTTGGTACCTGGGCCATCGGTGGATGGATGTGGGGCGGCACCGACGAAGCCCAGTCCATCGATACCATCCACGCCGCCATCGACAAGGGCGTCGGACTGGTGGATACCGCACCGGTCTATGGCTTTGGCCGTTCCGAAGAAATCGTGGGCAAGGCCCTGGCGGGCGGCCGGCGCGACAAAGTGGCGCTGGCGACCAAGGTGGCCATGAACTGGTCGGACGATCACGAAAACGTCTGGCGCGAAGCCACCGCAGCGCGCATTGAAAAAGAGGTGGAAGATTCACTACGGCGCCTGCAAACGGACCACATCGACATCTATCAGGTGCACTGGCCCGACCCGCAAACACCGATGGAAGAAACCGCAAAGGCGATGGAAAACCTGTTGAAAGCCGGCAAGATCCGGGCCATCGGCGTCAGCAACTTTACTCCGGAACAGATGGACGAATTCCGGAAGTTCGCGCCGCTGCACAGCCTGCAGCCGCCCTACAATCTGTTCGAGCGCGACATCGAACAGGAAGTCCTGCCCTACTGCGACGAACAGGGCATCGCCACCATCACCTATGGCGGCCTCTGCCGGGGGCTGTTGTCCGGCAAGATGAGCAAGGACAGTCAGTTCCAGGGCGACGATCTTCGCAACAACGATCCGAAGTTCCAGGGCGAGCGCTTTCAACAGTATCTGAATGCGGTCCAGGCACTGGATGAGTTTGCCAGGGAGCGCTACCAGAAAAATGTGCTGGCGCTGGCCCTGCGTTGGCTGATTGATCGCCCTGGCGTGACCACCGCCCTCTGGGGCGCCCGTCGGCCCGAGCAGCTGGACCCGGTGGGTGAAATCGAGGGCTGGTCTCTGGACACCAAGGCGTTGAAAGCCATTGATGACATCCTGGCGGAGCATATCAAGGATCCGGTAGGCCCCGAATTCATGGCGCCGCCGAGCCGGGATGAGGCCGCCTGAGACGATCCCGAAAGCTAACCAGAAGGGAGAGCCAACAAAGCTCTCCTTTTTTTCGCAGTGGTGATATATTGATCAGATGATCATACTGCATGGCGCCCGCCATGGAGGAGTCACCCATGAATACCCTGCCCGGTCTGTTCCACCCTGCCCGGTCGATTGCTGCGTTCGCCGCTCTGAGCCTGTCGAGCCTGGCACTCGCTACCGAGCCTGCCGCATTCACCGGCGCCCCCGTGACAGTGGGCCTCGGGACGGCACGCGTGTTGGTGATGACCAACGCATCGAACGCACCGGATTCCATCTCGGTGGTCCTGACCAAAGAAGCGCTTAATGGGCTGCCCGACGCCCGGCCCGATCAGATGGCCTGGGAATTTGAACTGCCAATGCCGGACACCGGCCCGAGGACCGGATTCGACCATGTTGTCCTGGACTGGAATCCTGCCGGCCACCCGCCGGACGGCGTGTATTCTGTTCCCCATTTCGATGTGCATTTCTATGTGATCAGCAACGGCGAGCGCGCCGCGGTCACATTCCATGGCGACGGTCGTCAGGTGGCCATGGCCGCGCCTGACCCGCAGCTGGTGCCGGCGGGTTATGTGGTTCCGCCGGATGCGGCGGTGGAGAAAATGGGGATGCACGGCCTCGATCCGGCCGGTGGGGAATTCCACGGGGCGCCGTTCAGTCACACGTTCATCTACGGCTACTACAAGGGCGAGCTGACGTTTGTCGAGCCGATGATCTCCCTGGCCTTCCTCCAGTCATTGCCGGAAGTGACCTCACCGGTCAGAAAGCCCCAGCGTTACAGCCGTCCGGGATGGTATCCGGCGACCTACCGCATCGGATTCGACGCGGCCAGGGGCGAGTACACCATCGCCCTCCAGAACCTGCAGCGGTTTGACTGAGGATCAAACCGGTTGACACCCGGGAGCCTGCTGTGATGTTATTATCGTTAACATTGTTAACACCGATAACATAACATCACAGCACCCGGGATCCTTTCATGAGCAGAGCCGCCTACCATCACGGCGACCTCCCCCAACAGGCCCACCAGCAGGCGCTGGACATCCTGCGGGCCGAGAGCGACACCGCCATCAGCCTGCGGGCCATTGCCAAGCAGATCGGTGTCAGCGCCCCCGCCCTGTATCGCCACTTTGCAGACCGGGAAACCCTGCTGGCCGAGCTGGCCATCACCGGCTTCCAGTGGCTTCGGGACCGGCTGCGTCAGGTGGAACAGGACGATCCCCGCAAGGCGTTGCTCCACATTGGTCTGGCCTACGTATCCTTCGCCCAGGACGAGCCGCATCTGTACCGGCTGATGTTCGGCGGGAGGATTCTGCCCAAGGGCGCCCACCCGAGACTGGATGAAGCCGGGCTTGAGGCGTTTCGGGTACTGGAAAGCACCTTGGCCAGAGGACAGCGCGAGGGCTACCTCAAACCCCTGCCGCTGCCACTCATGACCGCCACCGCCTGGTCGCTCGTGCACGGCCTGTCCGAACTCATCATCGACGGCCACCTGCCCGGTGCCGACGCCGAACCCCGATTGGCCGAGAGCGTTCTCACGCTTCTCCTTCACGGCTCCCGGAACGAGCCTGAATCCCACACAGAGGACACCACCCCATGAGCAGCCCCAAACCCAGCACCATTCGTGTCGGCCGTCGCTACCGCGCCAACCGCCTGGACGGCCCCTACGACGCCATCGTGATCGGCTCCGGGATCGGCGGCCTGACCACCGCCGCCTGCCTGAGCAAACTGGGCAAGAAAGTGGTGGTGTTCGAACAGCACTACACCGCCGGCGGCTTCACCCACAGCTACGACCGCAACGGCTACGAATGGGACGTGGGCGTGCACTACATCGGCGACATGGGTGCCGACCACACCCTGGGCAAGCGCCTGTTCGACCACATCACCGACGGCCAGCTCAAATGGGCCGCCATGGACGCCCATTACGACCGCATCTTCCTGGGCGACAAGCACATCGACCTGGTGGCCGGCCCCGAGGCCTTCGCGGCCGAGCTCAAGGCGTCGTTTCCGGGTGAAGAACAGGCCATCGACACCTACCTGAAGTACCTGAAGCAGGTGGCCGGTGCCATGCCCGGCATCGTGCTCGGGAAAGTCCTGCCCAACCTGGTCTCCGGCCCCTTCAGGGCACTGGCCAAACGCCGGGCGCCGGACTACCTGAATCGCACCACCCGGGAGGTTCTGGAGAGCCTGACGGACAACCAGGAACTGATCGCCGTACTCGCCGGCCAGTGGGGCGACAACGGCCTGCCGCCGGCGGAATCCAGCTTCATCATTCACGCCCTGATCGCCCGCCACTACCTGTACGGTGGCTACTACCCCATCGGCGGCGCCTCGGAAATGGCCAAGACCATCATTCCGGTGGTTCAGCAGGGCGGCGGCGAAGTCTTCACCTACGCGGACGTCACCGACATCCTGATCGAAGATGGCCAGGCCGTGGGCGTTCGCATGAAGGATGGCGAGGAAGTGAAGGCACCGCTGGTGATCAGCAACGCCGGTGTGTTCAACACCTTTGGCAAACTGCTGCCGGAGAACGCCCCTCACCTGGACTATTACCGGGAAAAGCTGCAGCACGTGAAGCGGTCCATGGCCAGTGTGTGCCTGTACGTTGGCATCCAGGACACCGCCGAAAACCTGGACCTGCCCAAAACCAACCTCTGGATCTATCCGGGGCCGGACTACGAGGGCCAGGTGCAACGCTTCCTCGACGACCCGGAACACACCGACATACCGCTGACCTACATCTCCTTCCCCAGCGCCAAGGACCCGAGCTTTGCCGAACGCTACCCGGGCCGGGCCACCATCGAGATCGTCGCCCCCGGCCCCTATGAGTGGTACGAAGCCTGGGCCGACCAACCTTGGGGCAAGCGTGGCGACGACTACGAGGCCAAGAAAGAGGCCTACGCCCAGCGCCTGCTGGAGAAGCTCTACGAAAAACTGCCCCAGCTTCGCGGCAAGGTGGACTACTACGAACTCTCCACCCCGCTCTCAACCGACTACTTCTGCCGCTATGAGCACGGCGAAATCTACGGGCTGGACCACACGCCGGAGCGGTTCGAGCAGGACTGGCTGAAACCGAAAACCCGCATCCCCGGCCTGTACCTTACCGGCCAGGACGTGATGACCTGCGGCGTGGTGGGCGCGATGATCGGCGGGCTGCTCACCACAGTTGCAGTAAGCGGCCTGAAAGGTCTGCCGCTGGCGAAGCGGATGTTTGTGGGTTAAGTGAGGAATACCATCATGCACCTCCCGTTCTGGCTCACCACCGTCCTGCTGTTTCCAGTCCTGATGGTTCAGGGCAAGCGGGTCAGACGGGACACGCCACGCCTCCCGGAAGCGGCCGGCGATCCCTTCGGCCAGTATGGCGAAGGTGATCCGGCCTTCCGGGTTCTGGTCATCGGCGAATCCACCGCCGCCGGGGTGGGCGTGACCACCCACGACCAGGGGCTGGCCAGCCAGCTGGCCCTGCAGCTCCATGAGAAGACCGGCCGTACCATCGCCTGGCACACCTTCGGCGTGAACGGCATCCGGCTCGGACAACTCATCCGCAAACTCGCCAACACGCCCCTGCCGCAGGCAGACCTCGTACTGCTGAGCATGGGCGTGAACGACACCACCGGCTTTACCCCACGGTACAAGTTCCGCCGGCAACTGCTGGCCCTGCGACAGGCGCTCGCCCCGCGCTACCCGGCCCCGCTGCAACTGCTCAGCGTACCGCCCATGCAGCTGTTTACAGCACTGCCCTCGCCACTGCGTCACCTGATGGGCTGGCGCGCCCGGCAACTGGACACCGTGTACCGCCAACTGGCGAAAAAAGCGCCAAACGACTTTACTTACCGATGCTACCCCGCCCCAACCGACCCGACCCTGCTGGCCCGTGACGGCTACCACCCGGGGGAAAAGGGCTACCGCGCCATCGCCGCGGCGCTGGCCGAAGGAGACCTGTTGACTGAGTAACAGGGAATGAACATGACAGGAGGTCACCCCCATGAAACGCATCGCCATCTGCTTTGACGGCACCTGGAACCGCCCGGAACAGACCCTCGGCGAAGATTACCCCACCAACGTTCTGCAATTTGCCCGGGCCATCCGCCCCACCGACGGACAGGGCACCGAACAGGTGGTGTTCTACGACTGGGGCATCGGCTCCTACCACGACAAAATCCGCGGCGGCGCCACCGGCTACGGCTTGGAAAAGAATGTGATGGACGGCTATCGCTTCCTCGTCCACAACTACGACCCCGGCGACGAAATCTACCTGTTCGGCTTCAGCCGCGGTGCCTACACCGCCCGCAGCCTGTGCGGCATGATCAACAACTGCAGCGTCCTGCGGAAAGAACACGCCAACCGCATCGAAGAAGGCTTCCGCCTCTACAAGACCAAAAAGTACAAACCCAACGGCGACCACTCCATGGACTGGAAACGCCGGTACGCCGTGGCCGAACGCACCCGCATCAAGTTCGTGGGCGTATGGGATACCGTCGGCGCCCTGGGCCTGCCCTTCACCTTCTTCGGCCTGATCAAGGACCAGGACCTGTTCTACGACCGCAAGATCGGCAGCAACATCGGCGTCGCCCGCCATGCCCTCTCCCTGGACGAACAGCGGGAAGACTTCGAACCCACCCTCTGGGAACAGCGCCCGGAGGTGGACCTGAAACAGGTCTGGTTCGCCGGCGTCCACTCCGACGTCGGCGGCGGCTACCCGCCCGACAAGAACGGCTGCACCCTCGCCGACATCCCGTTGCTCTGGCTCGCCGAAGAGGCGCAGAAACACAGCCTGGTGTTTGCCCCGTTCATACAGGAGGAGACCAGCCCGGACGCCAAACAGCACAACGAGTACAAGGGCAAGTACAAGCTATTGGGCAAGCGGATTCGCGAGATTCCGGCGACGGCTACCCAGAAGACCTGGGTGCATGCCAGCGTGAAGGAGCGTTATGACACCGGGTACACGAGTGAGCCGATTGAGAATTTCCGGAAGGCGCATGGGGAATGGCCGCCGATTTGGGAGGAGTAACAACTTTGAGAACCAAAGCAGTATTTTGCCTACCACGATTGGACGTATCGGGATTCAGTGTATACCTTGCTAATAATGTGTAGGCGTTGTGGCTAAAGACGTAATCACGAAGCGCAATAACGACGCGGTCAAAGAGTTGCAATCATGAAGCGGTCTATCTAAACACTGTTAGCTTCAAAAGATGGAAAAGTGTGAATGGCTAGAAAAAAAAGATGGGAATGGGGTGAGGCTGACCGAGGCTTCTGCACTTTGGAATTGTTTTCTTGGAAATACTATTACGACTTTATACATCAACAAGCACTAGATTACCCGGATTATGTATGGCGGGGGCATGGTTCGGCATCGTGGAAACTAGAATCTACGTTAGAACGAAGGCTAGCAAAATATCCTCGAAATCAATGGGCCGCACGCACCTCTAAACATCTTGAGAACTTTAAAATGGCCACCAGGGGGCGAAGAGGATCCAATCCTGCCGTTTTCAACTCTGACAACGAGTGGTGGGCGTTGGGGCAGCATCATGGGTTGGCCACTCCTTTACTTGACTGGACAGCATCTCCTTTTGTAGCTCTATATTTTGCCTTCGCTGAATCTTCACCTACACCCAAAGGCCCCAGAGCCGTATATGGCCTTCATAAGAGTATTGCACGCGCGATCCCGAGGTGCAGCGCGCCTACGCCGAGTGCGCCGAGGGCTACGGCTTCAAGATCGATCCCTGCCCGCCGCGCGAGCCGCAGAAGAAGGGCCGGGTCGAGGCCGGGGTGAAGTACCTCAAGCGCACCTTCTTCCCGCTGCGCGAGTTCCGCAGCCTCGACGAGGCCAATGCCGAGCTGCGCCACTGGGTGCTCGAGACCGCCGGCAACCGCCTGCACGGCTCGACCCGCCAGCGTCCGCTGGCACTCTTCGAGCAGACCGAGAAGGCGCTGCTCAAGCCACTGCCCGATGTGCCCCCTCAGCTGGCCACCTGGGCCCAGGTCAAGGTGCACCGTGACGCCCACGTCCAGTACCAGAAGTGCCTCTACTCGGTGCCCTTCCACCTCGTTGGCCAACGCCTGTGGCTCAAGGCCAGTGCCACCACGGTGCAGCTCTACCGCGACCATCAGCTCGTCGCCACCCATCCGCGCCTGCACCGACCCGGACAGCGCTCGACGGTGGACGATCACATGCCGCCCGAGGCGCTCGCCTACAAGTTGCGCGATCCGCAGTGGTGCCTGCACGCCGCCGAGACGATCGGCCCCGCCTGCCGGGCGCTCATCGAGCGGCTGTTCGCCGACCGGGTGCTGGAGAACCTGCGCGCCGCCCAAGGGCTGCTGGGCCTGAAGAAGAAGTACGGTGCCGCGCGCCTGGAGGCGGCCTGCGCCCGCGCGCTCGCCTACGACAACCCCAGCTACCGCACCGTCAAGACCATCCTCGAGAAGGGGCTCGATCAGCATCCCGATCCCCAGCAGGCCTTCGATGCGCTGTGCGAGACCTACACCGGGCGCGGGCGCTTCAGCCGCGACACCCGCACCCTGCTCAACTGATCCATCCAACCCACAGGAGAACACCGCATGAACCCCATGCCAGAGCTGACCCCCTGCTCAAACAACTGCGCCTCTCGGGCATCCTCGACTCGCTCGAGACCCGCAACCGCCAAGCCATCGAGCACAAGCTCGCCTACCCCGAGTTCCTCGCCCTGCTGATCCAGGACGAGGTGGCGCGGCGCGAGCAGAAAAAACTCGCCACCCGCCTGCGCCGCGCCAACTTCCGCTCCCAGAAGACCCTTGAGCAGTTCGACTTCGACTTCAACCCCAAGCTCAACCGCGCCCTGATCCAGGAGCTTGCCACCGGGCGCTTCATCGAGGAGCGGGTCGCCGTCCTCATCGCCGGACCCTGCGGCACCGGCAAGAGCCATCTCGCCCAGGCGCTTGGCCACAGCGCCGCGCGCCAGGGCCATGACGTGCTCTTCACCACCCAGAGCCAGCTGCTCGGCAACCTGCACGCCGCCCGCGCCACCGACACCTTCGAGCGGCGCTTCCAGGCCATCGCCCGCGTGCCGCTGCTGATCATCGACGACTTCGGCCTCAAGCCCCTGCGCTCGCCGCAGGACGAAGACCTGCATGACCTGATCGCCGAACGCTACGAGCGCGGCGCCACTATCGTCACCAGCAACCTCGACTTCAGCGAATGGGGCGATGCCTTCCCCAACCGGTTGCTCGGCGCCGCCACCCTCGATCGGCTCCGCCACGGTGCTTACCGCGTGGTCCTGGACGGGAACAGCTACCGTGCGGCGCGGCCCCTGCCCAAGGCCCCAAAATCACCGGTTGCAGACAAGGGAAAAATCACGCAATCTTAACCCCTGTTCGAGCCCCTTAAGCGGTACGTCCAAGTGGCTCCATTAGCCCGATCATGGGTGGCTCCATTAGAGCGGTCGGTGACACGCAATGGATTCCGAAAGCATTGTGGTTGAAGGCATCGTGGTGGACCAACTGCCTACAGATGTCCAAAGCGGATCGATCAAGGTCGGCGATGCCAACGAGCAGACCATGGTGAACATGGCCAAACTGGGGGCGTTCGATGCACTCCAGATTGCCACCGAGGCCAACCCCGGCAAGGTGGTCGAACTCCAGCTTAATGAAGAGAACGACTTCCTGATCTGGGAAGTGACCCAGTTGACAGCCGATGGTGAAGAGATGCAGCTCAAGCTGGACGCTGGTGACGGTCGCCTGCTGGCCGCGGAGTCTGGCGATCGAGACGGTGACGAAGTGGCTAGTGACCGTGAAGACCGGGATGAAGGGAAACACGGTAGCTGGAAATTCTGGGAAGACCGACCAAGGCAATAAAGGAGGTAATTGCGACTGAATGATCTCTAGCAAACAACTGCTGACGGTGCCGTCCCGCATGGCATCGCCAGCGGTTTCCTCACACTCCATAAGGAGGAGATCCCATGTTGATCGAAGCCAATCACCTCGCGCTTGAACTGGATGGAATTAGCATCCTCAAGGATGTCAGCCTGCACATGCAGAAGGGCGAGATCTATGGACTGCTCGGGCCGAATGGTGCGGGCAAGAGCACCACCATCGCTCTGCTGCTGGGACTCTATCGAGCAGACAAGGGCAGCCTTACACACTTTTCGGGGCAGGATGCCGAGTTCGTATCGATTCGCCAGCGCATTGGGGTCATGCCTGAATTTGCCGGATTTTACGAATGGATGAGTGCCAGGGAATATCTCATCTGGTATGCAGGATTCTACGGCGGCTCGCAGAGTCCGCCCGATTCGCTCCTGAAACGGGTCGGCCTTTCACAGACTGCCAACAAGCCTATCGTACAGTTTTCACGCGGCATGAAGCAGCGCCTAGCGCTGGCGCGGGCACTTGTGCATGGCCCGGAGTTGCTGATTCTCGATGAGCCCACCAACGGCCTGGACCCACGTGGCCGACGTGAGATTCACGATCTGCTGATCGACCTGGCCAACGAAGATAAGGTCGGGATCCTCCTGTGCACCCATCTTCTGGACGATGTCGAAAGGTTGTGTACGCGCATCGGCATAATCGACAACGGCAAAACGGTGCTGGAGGACGATCTCGAGCACCTGTTGCGTGATGCCGGCAAGCCGCGTTACCGCATTCACATGACCAATATTCCGGAAGGCCACCTACTGCCCCCATTGGTTCGTCTGCTGGAATGGGACGGCTCTTGGTGGTCTTTTGAAATCGACCTCCCTCACGGCAGGGACATCGGCAAGGTCTGGGAAGACCTCCTGGTTCACGGCTGGTCCTTCGATGAGATACAGGTCGAGAGCAACTCACTGGAAGCACGCTATCTGGAGCTGACGGGGAGTGATAAGCCAGATCAACAGGAGAAAGCGGCATGAACGCCTCATCACTGATCGCAAAGAAGGAACGTAGCGCCCTGCTGCAAAACCAACGCGGGCTGGCCTGGCTGCTGGCCTACGCGGGCATCCTGTCCGCCTTTGCCTTGTTATTAATCAGCAATCAGGAACTCAGCTTGCTCGACAACGCCCAGGTGGTGTACATGATGGCCGGTACGGTCACTGCCGCTGGGGCGCTGATCGCCGTGATCATGGGATCCGATGCCTACGCTGGCGAACGCGAGCGCGGCACCTTGGTGCCACTGCTCACTGCACCTATATCCACCAACGAACTGCTGATGGGCAAAGCCATCGGCCTGGCCGGTGCCTGGGGAATTATGTACCTGCTGGCCCTGCCCTACCTCTGGGCGGTAGGCGCCGGGGGGCAGAACCTGGGACAGGCCATCTTTTACTTGGGCCTGTTCGGCACACCCGTAGTGCTGGGCTTTGGCTACCTGGCCATGGCCCTGTCCGCCCGCAGTGGCAGTGTCATGTCTTCGCTGTTGACCAGCCTGATTGTTTTGTTGTTCTCGGCCAGTCCGCTACTGCTCGGTCCTGGTTTGCGTAACAGTGCCGTTGGCAGGGCGCTGGATGCGATCAATCCATTCTCCGGCGCTCTCAACACCTATGACGCGGTCATTATCGACAGCGACCCCTTCATGTCGCAACTGGGCCGGCTGGTATTGGTATTGCTCTGGCTGGGGATCATGTTCGGTGTCGCGCGATTGAGCGCCCGGCGCCCGGCCATCCGCTGAGCCATCTACTGACAGGAGAAAGACGATGAAACAGCTCAAATACCTTCTGGCCGGATGCCTGCTGCTCTCAGCCACCCTGGTCTCTGCGGCTAGCTTGCAGCTACAACTGCAGCCAGACCCGGCGAACCCGGCACACCCTACCATGGGCGACTGGATGCACTTCGACAGTGTAATAACCAATAGCGGCCAGCAACCGATCGAGGGCTTGGTGGCCTGGATCAGCCTGGTCGAGGTCACGCCCGGCAAGGAACAACCCATGGACCTTGAAGACTGGAGCGCCCACAAGGCGGTAACGGGTACCACGCTTCAACCCGGCGCCACACTGAATACCCAGTGGCCCATGCGCCTGATCCAAAACGGCGACTACCGGGTAGTGATCAGCACCACTGACCGGAATAACAAAACCGTCTTTACCAGCCCGACACTGCAATTCCATGTGACACAGAAACCGGTTGTTGAATCAACCCGGATTCTGCCGGTCGCGTTGGGCATCCCGCTGTTGATTGGCGGGCTGTTCGGTGTGCAGAAATTCCGGCACCAACACAAGGTGAGTTGAACCTTGTATTTGCAAAATGAATTCACGTGCGTTTTCACCAGCATCCAACATGAAGGAATCAGACAATGAACTCAATCACTTCCAATAATTTCAAACAGGCACTGTTGCGCGTCCCCGAGGTCACGCTCGTTTTCTGGATCATTAAGACACTGTCAACCACTGTCGGCGAGACCGGCGCCGATTTTCTGGCGGTTGGTCTGAACTGGGGCATGCCGGTCACCGCTGTGCTGATGGTCGGTCTCATGGTTGTGCTGCTCTATCTGCAATTCGGCAAGCTCAAGCGTTACGTCCCGGCCAACTATTGGACACTGGTGGTGCTGATGAGCGTCATCGGCACCCTGATCACCGATATGCTGGTCGACTTGGCTGGTGTCAGCCTAGGTACCCTGAGTACTGTTTTCACGGTATTGATGCTTGGTGGGTTCTATCTCTGGTACCGGGAGGAAGGCACCCTGTCCATCCATTCCATCGACACAGGCAAGCGCGAAGCCTGGTACTGGGTTGTCATCCTGCTCGCCTTTGCCCTCGGTACCGCGGTAGGTGACCTGATTTCCGAGCACTTCGCCTTGGGTTATGACAAGGCCCTGCTTCTGTTTAGCGGGCTGATTGCTGCAGTTGCCATAGCCCATTACGTATTCAAGCTGAATGCGATCGCTGCGTTCTGGTTCGCTTATGTGCTAACCCGTCCCCTTGGCGCCTCACTGGGTGACTTCATGATACAGGCACCGGCCGATGGTGGTCTGGGGGTCAATATGATGACAATCAACATCGCCTTTCTTACCGCGATTGTTTCGCTCGTCGGGTACGAACTGTTCCGTATCAAGCAGGCCCTGTTGGCCAAGTCCGTTGAGGCAGAAATCGATTAATAAAGTTTTAAGTACGGTCGGAAGGCGGATTCAACTCCAAAGTGCACCGTTTGACGCGGATTAAGGCGGACACCGTGGGCCAGCCTGATAAGCTGAGGTTGTCGAGACTTCAGCACAACAGGAGCCCACAATGTCCTACCGGCATCTTAGTCGAAGTGAACGGGAAATCATCGCCCTACGTCGAGCGGCAGGTGACAGCCTGAAGCAGATAGCCCAACTGCTTGGCCGCCACTCCACGACGATCAGTCGCGAGCTCAGGCGGAACCATTCTGTCGATCTTTATGACCCGGAAAAAGCCGAACAGCGCGCCGCCACCCGGCGCAGCGCCGCACGACACCGGAAAAGACAAGATCACGCCCCGCTGTGGCAGCAAATCCAACGATGGCTGGCCCGCGACTGGTCACCCGAGATCATTCAGGCCAAGCTGCGCGAACACTATCCGCAGGACGAACGCATGCGCGTCAGCCCGGAGACCCTGTATCGCTGGATCTATCGCGATGCACAGACCGGCGGCCACTGGCGTCGCCATCTTTGGCGACGGCGTCATCGACGGCGCCCACGCGGCCAGTATCGGCATTTACGCTTCCAACTGCCCGGCCGTGTCAGCATGGCGCATCGACCCGAAACCGCGAACCAACGACAACGCGTAGGAGACTGGGAGGGCGATAGCGTCCACGGACGCCAAGGCAAGGGCGGACTGGTGACGCACGTTGATCGCGCCAGCCGCTTTCTGGCCTTGGGGCGGATCGCTGATCGCACGGCCAACGGCTTCCATCGGGCGACCGTGCAGGCGTTGTCCTGGGTGCCGCGCAGCCTGCGCAAGACGCTGACACTGGATAACGGCAGCGAAATGGCCGAGCACCAATCGATTGCCCGGGCGCTGACACTGGATACCTACTTCGCTGATCCGTATGCCCCGTGGCAGCGCGGCACCAACGAGCAAACCAATGGCTTGCTGCGCCGCTATTTTCCCAAAGGAACCGATTTCGATACAGTGTCCGACGAGGCGCTGGATACGGTCGTGCTGAAGATCAACCAGCGGCCTCGGAAATGCCTCGGCTATCAGGCGCCATACGATGTCTTTGCTGAAGCCCTACGGGGTGCACTTGCGAGTTGAATCCGCCACCATTCATGAATCCGCGTCAAACCCTTATCGCCATTCTCCTGCTTCTGGCAGCCACCATGTCGTGGGGCGGCATGTTCCCCGTGGCCAAACCGGCGCTTGCCATTCTGGACCCGTACTACATGACCTGGATTCGCTACGGTGCCGCTGCGATCATTTTTCTCGTTCTGCTTATGGTCCGCGAGGGCAAGGGCAGTTTAAGGACAGAAGGTCGGCTACCGGCCCTGTTCCTTCTGGGCAGTCTGGGGTTTGCCGGTTTCAATCTGCTGGCGTTCAACGGGCTGGCGCACACCCGGCCGGAGCATGGTGCTGTCATCATGGCCACCATGCCCATGATCACCGTTTTGTTGACCTGGCTCTTCCAGGGCACCCGACCCGCCGGGTTCACGATGATGATGATTCTGCTGGCCTTTTCAGGTGTCTTTCTGGTGATTACCGGCGGTGATCCGGTCAGAGCCTTCTCCGGTGGCGAGGCGCACTGGGACCTGCTCTTCCTGGCCGGCGCGGTATGCTGGGTCACCTACACTATGGGCGGCGCCCGGTTTCCGAGCTGGTCCCCGCTTCGCTACACCGCCATCACCTGCACGCTGGGCGTGATCACCCTTGGTGCCATATCCCTCACACTGACGGCAGCGGGTATTATCCGGACGCCCTCGGCAACGACGCTGGTGAATCTCGCCGCGCCCCTGAGCTATCTGATTATCATGGGAGGCGTGGTCGCCGTGCTGAGCTGGAATACGGGCATCCGTATGCTGGGGGCAGTGAATGGCGTGCTGTTCATCAACTTCGTGCCCATTACGGCCTTCACGATTGGCGCGCTGAAGGGGCATGCGTTCTCGGCGACGGAAATTATCGGGGCACTTTTCGTGATTACGGCACTGGTTCTGAACAACCTGTTCCTGCGGCGGGTTCAGTCCGGCGTTCGGCCAGAATCCGCCGGATCAGTGGACGAGACCCCGAACCTGAGCCGGACCACCAATCCCGGGCCGGCATCGCCCAGTGTGAGTTCCGCATCATGAGCATCGGCAATCGCGGCCACCAGGCTCAGGCCCAGGCCGCTGCCTTCGCTGGTACGGCTCCGCTCCATCCGGTATAGGCGCCGCAGAACCCGTTCCCGCTCGGATGCAGGAATACCCGGCCCCTCATCGGCCACCACGAGTTCCGGGGACGGACCGGACACAACTCGAAGGGTCAGGGTCCCGCCCGGTGCATGGCGCAACGCATTTTCAATGAGGTTGGCTATCAGCCGGGCCAGGAGATTGCGGTCCCCCGTCACCATCGCCGGGTCATCCGCTTCGACGGTGATCCGGTGGCCACTGTCACACGCGGAGGGTTCGTACATTTCCGCCAGGTCCCGGGTCAGGGCGGCCAGATCCACCGGGGAAAACATCGAGCGGATCTGGCCGCTTTCCATCTGGGCAATCTGCAGCAGCGTCTGGAAAGTCTTGATGATCTGTGCGGTTTCTTCCCGAGCGGCTCCGACGGTATTCTCTGCCGCCTCATCCAGCGTGCCGTTATCCAGGCGGTCGAGCAACACGGCAACCCGCTGGATCGGGGTCTTGAGATCGTGGGCGATGTCGGCGGACACCTGGCGGAGGGCTTCGATCGAGGCCTCCTGTGCCTCAGCCATACGGTTCACAGCGTTGGCAATCTGGCCAAGGTCGTCGCCGGTATCGCCGGACAGCGGCACCCGGGCCGCGTTATGGCCGGAAGTCAGCTGCTTCAGGGTAGACTCGATTGCCTCGAGCCGGTCACGGGCTTTACGGGCCACAAAGCCGCCGGTCACGGTCGCCAGCAACAGGGCCGGTATCAGACTCCAGAGCAATACGAGCGCGAAGGTGTTGCCTAATTCGTCGAGGCCATCCCGGCCAACCAGCAGGGTCAGATCGCCATCGCCCACCCTGCCTTTCCAGGCAAGATAACTGCCTGCGGCGGCATCGCCCGGTATCGGCAGCCGGTTGCCTTCCACGATGCTATCGGGCCTGACGGTGACCGATGCCGGTAGCGTCCCGACCGATGGTTTTCCCGGGACATCGTAGCGCAGGAGCATGTCTGCCGGGCTTGTCGACGCCGCGATCTCGGAGACGCGCTCCTCGATCTCGTCCTGCTCGGATACGGAGCGAACCGCTTTCACCGTCTGATCCAGATCCGCCGAGATCTCCTCCTCGACGGACGCGCGTGTAAACAGGTAAGCCGCACCAAAGCCGGACAGGGTGAAGAGCGTGAAGATAACGATCAGCGTACTGGTGAGTTTCAGCGGCGTTGAACGAAGCATGGTCATCCTGCTATCCGGTAACCGGAGCCGCGGACGGTTTCGATCAGATCTCGCTGGAAGGGCTTATCAACCTTGGACCTGAGCCGGCTGATGTGCGTTTCCACCACGTTGGTCTGGGGGTCGAAACTGAGGTCCCACACGGCTTCCAGCAGCATCGTCCGGGTCTGAACCCGGCCCTTCCGCCGCAGCAGGCACTCAAGCAGGGCGAATTCGCGGGGCAGCAGATCAATCTCGACACCGGCACGGGTCACCTTGCGCGAAAGCAGGTTCATTTCAAGATCGCCGGCGGCGAGCACCACCGGTTCTTCAGCCGGCGGCGGGCGACGCCCCAGCGCCGCTACCCGCGCTGAGAGCTCCCCGAACGCGAAGGGTTTGACCAGGTAATCATCCGCACCGGCATTCAGACCCTCGATCCGGTCGCTGACCCCATCCAGTGACGTCAGAATCAGAATAGGCACCGGGGATTTTGCACCCCGCAGGGTACGGACAATGGATGTGCCATCCAGCCCGGGAAGCATGCGGTCTACGATCAGGAGGTCGTATTTCCTGGCCGCCGCTTCCATCAACCCCTGTGAACCATCGGCGACCAGATCCACAACATGGCCCTCCTCCCTGAGACCATCGGCAATGTAGGGGCCTGTGAGCTGATCGTCCTCGATTACCAGAATTTTCAACGGTTACCCATCCCTTCACACAATGGCTGTCATACAGACCGGGATTTAGCCAGAAAAGCCGCTCCGAATATAGCGTCCCGCCCCGGATATTCGCTTTCTATACAGATTTGTATAGCGCCTTTCAGCGGCAGGTATTTCACAGCGGATATAACTGATTCCGACATTCACACATAACGGAGTATCCGATGAAGCAATTCCTGCTCGCCGCCTTTCTGATCGCGGTTCCTGTGATTGCGTTTTCGACGATAGAGGTGACGCATCACACCGAGAGCCAATCCGCAGACAGCTCTAGCCATTCGGCCAGCCGCTCGCTCGGGGATCTTTCCGAGTACGAATCCATTGTAGAAGAAACACGGAAGCTGGCCTCGAAAGGTGACATGACGGCTGCGGAGAAGCGCATCACGCGATTCGAGACCAAATGGGATGACGAGGAATCAAAGCTTCGCGCCCGGGCACCCTCAGCCTGGGGCAATGTCGACGCCGCAGCGGACAAAGCCTTTGCGGCCTTGAGGACGTCCAGCCCGACAAAGCCACAGGTTAAACAGGCACTCGACAATCTGACGAAAACACTGGCCAATCCCGGGAACAACGCCCCCGGCGCCGGTATCCAGTCGATCGCGGGCATCGCCGTGACGGATGCCGGTGGGCACCCCCTGCCCTGCGAGGCCATGCTGAGGGATCTCCGGGATGTCTTCGATCAGGGCGCATTTTCCGACGCCAATCTCAAGCAGGCCAGGACACTGCAGAGCCAGGCCATGGAACGCTGCAACGCCGACGACGATGTCCGGTCTGATCGCTTCTCCGCTCAGGCACTGGCATTGGCCAAGCAATCTCTATAACAGGAACCGGAGGCACCTATCATGGCGACCAACACAGACACTGCTCACATCAACCCGGACGAACTACGCCCGAACCGGGTCCCCCAGGTAACAGCGGGTTTCTGGATCATCAAACTCATGGCCGTGACCATGGGGGAAACCGCCGCCGACTACCTGGCAGTCAACCTCGGGTTAGGCCTGACTACCACATCCCTGATCATGACAGGCGTGCTGATCGCTGCCCTGGCCCTTCAGTTCTCCCGGAAGCGATACGTTCCCTGGACCTATTGGTCAGCGGTGGTCCTGATCTCCATCGTCGGCACCCTGATCACGGATAACCTTGTCGACAACCTCGGGGTCAGTCTGGTGACCTGCACCATTGCGTTCAGCGCGTTGCTGGCCGCGACGTTCGCCGCCTGGTACCGGAGCGAAGGCACGCTTTCGATCCACACGATTGTGACCACGCGCCGGGAAGCCTTCTATTGGCTGGCGATCCTGTTCACCTTCGCGCTGGGCACCGCAGCCGGTGATCTGGTGTCCGAGCAGTTCGGACTGGGCTACATGGCAACGGGGGTTCTTTTCGGGAGTATGATCCTGTCGCTCTCGATCGGGTATTTTCTGCTGGGCCTCGATGCCATTCTTGCTTTCTGGCTGGTGTATATCCTGACGCGGCCACTGGGTGCTTCGTTTGGCGACATGCTTTCACAGCCGGTGAACTATGGTGGCCTTGGCTTCGGCACCATCGATACCAGCCTGATATTCCTCGGGGTCATTGCAGCGGTCGTCGCCTGGATGACGCTGACCGGCAAAGATCGGGAACTGGTACCCACCAGCTAGCCACCTCTCGGAATCCGTGCCACCATCAATGATGGTGGCAGACACTCCGGGGGCGTCCTGTCTGTAACATGGATAAGAGTCGATTGAAAACATACCGGGCCAGTGCCCTCAGGAATCGATTACGTGCCTGGCTTCCGCCATTGGCGGGGGCTCTGCTGCTGGTTGTTTCCGGTTGGATTCTGCACCGTGAATTACAGTCGGTAAGTTACCGGGAAGTCCGCCAGGCGCTCCACGCACTCCCTGCCAGCCACCTCTTGCTGGCACTGGGGTTTACCGGATTGAACTATCTGGTGCTGAGCCTCTACGACCAGCTGGCATTCCGTTATCTGGGTAGCCGGGTGACCCGTGCCCGGATTGCCCTCACCGCCCTGACCAGCTACGCGATCAGCAACAGTGTCGGGTTCGCGGTATTGTCCGGAACCGCCGTGCGACATCGGTTCTACTCGCGCTGGGGCGTATCCGCGGCGGACCTCGCGCGCATCATCGTTTTCAATTCGAGCACCTACTGGCTCGGCTTGCTCGCCCTGGCCGGGTGGAGTCTGACCTTCCAGCCGCCCATTCAGAGTGGTCTCTTCCAGGCCAGCATGCCGTGTCTGGGCGGCCTCTGTCTGGCCCTTGCGTCGGCTTATCTCGTCCTTTCAGCGTTGCGCAAGGCGCCGTTTCAGGTGCGTGGCTTCGAAATCCGTATCCCCTCGCCGCCCCTTGCGTTCCAGCAGGTGCTGGTATCCATGGCGGACTGGGCCCTGGCCGCCGCCGTACTGCATGCGCTCCTGCCGGAGAGTGGACCCTCCTACGGAACCTTGCTGGGCGCATTTCTTGCGGCCCAGGTGTTCGGACTGGTCAGTCACGTGCCTGGTGGCCTCGGGGTTTTCGAAGGGGCAATGCTCCTGTTTCTCGGGCCCTACCTGCCCGTTGATCAGATCATTGCCGCGCTGATCCTGTTCCGTCTGATCTATTACGTCATTCCTCTGGTGTTTGCCTTACTGGTGTTGCTCGGCGATGAAGCGAAACACCGGGGGGAGCAGCTGGTCACGTTCGGGAAGTCGCTCGGCGGCTACTCGACCCGGCTCGCCCCCCGGGCCCTGTCCGTGTTCACGTTCATGGCCGGGCTTTTGTTGCTGGTATCCGGCGCAACCCCGGCGGATAAATCACGGCTTCTCTGGCTGGCAGACATCCTCCCGGTTGGCCTGTTCGAGGCCTCGCATTTCCTTGGCAGCCTCGTGGGCGTCGCTCTACTGGTGCTCGCACAGGCTATTTCACGTCGCATCCGCCTGGGCTATTACCTCGTCGTTGCCGCACTTCTGGCCGGCATCCTGGCGAGCCTGCTGAAGGCCGCCGATTGGGAAGAAGCCATGGTGCTCGCCTGTGTAATGGTCGCGCTGGTCCCCTGCCGGAACCTGTTCGATCGAAGAGCGACTTTGTTTAACGGCCGCTTCTCGCCCGGCTGGATCATCGCCATCGTGGCTGCGCTCGGCAGTTCGATCTGGCTTGGTTTCTTTACTTTCCGGCATGTCGAATATTCCAACGATCTTTGGTGGCAGGTGGCGCTGAACAAGGATGCGCCCCGGTTCCTGCGTGCCAGCGTTGGTGCGGCGGTGGCGCTGATGGGCTTTGGTCTCTGGCGGCTGCTGCGGCCCGTGTCCCCCGTGGCGGAGCTTCCCTCCGACGAGGCGATCACAGACGCAAGCGACATTATTGATGCCCAGGCAGACACCCTGCCTCTGCTGGTCTACCTTCGGGACAAGGCCCTGTGGTTCAATCCCGATCACACCGCTTTCGTGATGTACGGTATTCGAGGCCGTACCTGGGTGGCTCTGGGCGATCCGGTCGGGCCCCCTGTTCCGGCCCAGGCTCTGATCCGGGACTTTGTGGAACACGCGGACGATTTTGGCGGCGTACCGGTGTTCTATCAGGTGAAACCGCAGCAGCTGTTCCTTTACGCAGAGCTCGGCATGAGCTTCGCGAAGCTTGGTGAAGAAGCACGGGTCCCACTGGAGGGCTTCTCACTGCAGGGCCGGCGATACCGGGATCTCAGGCTGGCCATCAACCGGTTGGCCAATGAGCACGTGGACTTCCGGATCGTCGATGCCGCCGAGGTGCCCGCTATCATGCCTCAGCTCAAGGCCGTTTCCGACGATTGGCTGGCCAGCAAATCGGCAAGCGAGAAGGGATTTTCACTGGGCTTTTTCGATGCCGATTATCTCTCACGAATGCCGGTGGCCGTTCTGGAGCAGGAGGGCCGCATTCTGGCCTTCGCCAACCTCCTGTGCGGCCCGTCCGGAGAAGAGCTCTCGGTGGATCTTATGCGTTTCGCTTCGTTCGCACCCCGGAGCGCGATGGATGGGTTGTTCGCCCATCTGTTTCTCTGGGGACAGGCGCAGGGCTACCAGTGGTTCAATCTCGGCATGGCGCCACTGTCCGGCCTGGAGGTGTCTCCGGTGTCCCCCGTGTGGGCGCGCCTGGGCCGGATCATCTATCGACACGGTGAGGCCTTTTACAATTTCGAAGGCATCCGGACCTTCAAGGCAAAATTCCACCCGGTCTGGGAGTCGCGCTACATCGCCTATCCGGGCGAATCCTCCCTGCTTCTGATTCTGGCGGACATCGCCGCCCTGTCCGCTGGCGGTTACTGGCGACTCATCTAGCCTCCGCTACGTGTTACGCTGGTAGCCAGATATCCCGACAACCTTCTTCATAAACGTGGAGCCCCCATGAGCAGTGATCCGTTAACCCAAATACTCGAGATGGATGGCGAGGGCCGCTACGACTATTTCCTGAACCAGGTGCTCGAAGAACGCGAGATCTGGATACTGGTCAATGCGGACAACCGTTTTCTGAAGATTGTCTCGGAGGAAGACGGCGTGGCCTACCTGCCGGTGTGGCCCAGTGAGGCCCTTGCCGCGGGGTATGCCAAGGGCTCAGACGATCTTTCACCGAAAAGCATTTCCATGCCGGATTTCTTCCGGAAGTGGGTGCCGGGGCTGACCCGGGACGGGCTTGAAGTCGGCGTGTTTCCGGGTGTGGATGACACGCTCTGGATCACCGGGGCGGAAGAGCTGAAACGCGATCTGCAGGACGACATGTCGAGCTTCTGATCCGCTGGAGGAGCAGGTGCACTATGAAGGTATTTTCCAATCCCCTTGGTTCCGGATCACTCTGGTTCGATAATCTGACCACCGCCGACGGTATGCCGGTGGCCTACGATCCTCAGGCGCGGGAATTCCTGCCCATGCGGCCATTCTGTGCCAACCGGGAGATCATCGGGTGCAACTGGATTGCCCCCCGGGAAGGCGCCTTCTGCCGTTCCTGCGAAATGACGGCGCTGGCGCCGGATCCCGACATTGCCAATGCCATGCCCAATTGGGCGACCACCGAGGCAGCAAAGCGCTGGGCACTCGATAATCTCGGGCGCTGGCACTGGTTCCGGCCGGAAGACCCGGGCACCCGCCCGGTGTTTCACATGCTGGCCGAGGGGCTGACACCGGTGGCCATGGGGCACGCCAACGGCGTGGTTACCATCAGTGTCGCGGAGGCGGACCCGGTCGTACGGACCACCCGGCGCCAGGCATTGCAGGAGCCCTACCGCACCATGGTCGGCCACATGCGCCATGAGATTTCCCACATGCTCTGGTGGCGCCTCAGCCTGCGGGAGGACTTTCTGGAAGCGTTCCGCACGGTGTTCGGGGATGAACGCCGGGATTATCCGGCGGCACTCGAATACCATTACCACAATGGGCCACCGGCCGACTGGCGAGAGTATTACCTGACCTCCTACGCGTCGGCGCACCCCCATGAAGACTGGGCGGAGACAGCAGCGCACCTGCTGCACCTGACCGACATCACCGACAGTTTCGTCGCAGCAGGCCTGTCGTCACCGGAAATACCCGACGCCCACTGGGATCCCTATTCGGAACCGGATACCGCGCGACTGATCAACGTGGCCGCCTCCCTGGCGATCCGGGTCAACCACGTCAACCGCTCGATGGGACTGTCGGATCTTTATCCGTTTGTGCTGTCGCAAACGGCACAGCGCAAGCTGGCGTTCGTTCACAACTGGCTACGGCGGGGCGCCCAGGGGCTGTAATCCCCGGGGGTTTCGACGACTCAGGCTTCCTGCGGTTCCGCCTCGGGCTCCTGCTCCGCCTGTTTTTTCCGGGAGGCGCCCCGGAACAACAGGATCAACGGGATCGCGGCCAGAGTCATCCAGGCCATGGCCTGGAAATCGTTGAGGTAACCGATCGCCGCCGACTGCCGGGTGAGCTCTCCGTTGAGCATGGCCAGGGCCTGGTCGCTGCTCATGCCCACGCCCTGGCCTTCCATCAGTTTCTGCACCGGCTCCCGGAACGGGGTGAGCTGTTCGCTCAGCACGGCGTGGTTGGTCTGGGTATTGCGGGCGGCCCAGGCGACCATTACGGAAATCCCGATACTGCTGCCGATGTTCCGCATCAGGCTGAACATGGCCGTACCCTCGGTGCGGTAGCGCTGGTCCAGGGTGGAGAAGGTGATGGTACTCAGGGGCACGAATACAAAGCCAAGCCCCAGCCCCTGAACGATGCCGGTGTGCACCAGAGCCATGGGGCTGATATTAAGGTTGAACTGGGCCATTTCGAACAGGGAGATGGCGGTCAGCGTGAGGCCGAAACCCACCAGCAGTCGTACGTCGATCCTGTTCACCAGCCGGCCCACCAGGAGCATGGCAATCATGCTGCCAATGCCCCGGGGCGCCAGTACCTCACCGGTGGTGATCACCGGGAAGCCCATCAGGTTCTGCAGGAACGGCGGTAGCAACGCCAGGGTGGCCAGCAGCACAACCCCGACGATGAAGATGAACACCAGGCCAATGACCAGGTTGCGGTCCCGGAACAGGCCGGGCTCCAGGAACGGCTCTTTGGCGGTCATCATGTGCACGATGAACATGTAGAAGCAGATCGCCGCCACCATGGTCTCGATGATGATCTCGGTGGACGAGAACCAGTCCAGGCTCTGCCCCCGGTCCAGCAGCAACTGCAGGGAGCCGATGGCCAGCGACAGCACGGTAAAACCGAACAGGTCAAACCGTCGCTTCATCTTCTCCGTCTCGGGAACAAACATGAGGATACCGGCCAGGGCCAGAACACCCACCGGCAGGTTGATCAGGAACACCCAGCGCCAGTTGTAGTATTCGGTAAGATAGCCGCCCAGCGTGGGGCCGAGGATGGGGCCAACCATGACGCCCACGCCCCAGATGGCCATGGCGGAGCCGTGTTTCTCCTTCGGGAAGGTGTCCAGCAGCACCGACTGGGACAGCGGCACCAGACCGGCGCCGAAGATACCCTGCAACAGGCGAAACAGGACGATCTGGTCCAGGGAGCCGGCAACGCCGCACAACAGGGAGGTGATGGTAAAGCCGGTGACCGAGGCGATGAACAACCGCTTACGGCCGATGCGGGCGGACAGGAACCCCGTCATTGGGGTCATGATGGCCGCCGCGACGATGTAGGACGTGAGTACCCAGGCGATCTGTTCGGAGGTCGCCGACATGCTGCCCTGCATGTGCGGCAGGGCCACATTGGCGATGGTGGTGTCGACCGCCTGCATGATGGTCGCAAGCATGATCGACACGGTAATCAGGCCTCGATTGAGGCTGGTTCCCGACTCTGTCGCCTGAGGGCTCACTGGTCAGCCCCGGTCCGTTCGTCGGCTTTGGCCGTGGCCACGGCGCCCTGCATCCAGGAGGTCAGTGGCGCGAGAAAGGCGGGGCCCCGGTGGTGCCAGCCGGTGTCGATTTCCACCGTCACGCTCATCCCCGACCGGAGACGCGCGCTTTCCGGAAGCGCCTCGAGCTCGATACGCACAGGCACCCGCTGGACCACCTTGACCCAGTTGCCGGTGGCGTTCTGTGCCGGCAATACCGAGAACTCGGAACCGGTGGCACCGGCAATGCTGCCCACGTGTCCCTTGAGATCCAGGTCCGGGTAGGCATCCACGTGGATGTCGACCGACTGCCCCTCCCGAACGTGGGTGAGCTGGGTTTCCTTGAGGTTGGCATCGATCCATACGTTGTCTACCGATACCAGGCTCATGGCGGAACGACTCGGCCCTGCGTATTGACCCGCAACGGGGGTTTTCGACGCGATGCCATCGAACCGGGCCACGACCTTCGTGTCCGCCAGGTTCTGACGGGCAGACTCCAGGGCCGCCTCGGCCTTGCGGAACATGGGATGGTCCGTGACAGCGATGTCAGGGTCTCCGGCCAGCCCGGCTTTCAGGCGATCCAGCCCCTTTTGGGCCTGCTGGACACTCTGCTCGGCCAGTTCCTGCTTGTGACGATAGCTGTCGAGAACGGAATCGGACACGGCATGGCTGTGGGAGAGTTCTACCTGGCGCTGGTATTCCCGCTTGGCGAACGCGAGGTTACTGCGAGCAATCTGCAACTGCTGCTTCTGCTCTTCGTACTGGGCCTTCATGGTCTCGATCTGGGTCCGGACATCCGCGAGGGCGGACTCGGCCTGATCTACCGCAATGCGGTAACGCTTGGGATCGATGGTGAACAGGCGATCCCCGGCGTGCACCGGCTGGTTTTCACGCACCGCCACATCGGTGATGGTGCCGGAGACCTCGGGTACCACAGACACCATGTCCGCATGCACGTAGGCGTTTTCTGTATCCACGAAACGGCCGCCCACCAGATAGAAGATGCCCGCACACACCAGGAGGATGAGCGGGACAATTACCAGTAGGACGAATCGTACGCTGGCACGCCCGGAAAGGCGCCGAAGGCGGCCGGGGTTCGTGGCTTGGCTGTTCTCTTCTGTCATGTCCGGTTCCCGAAAACTGGGTTCGTATTTGTTTTAACCTAGGCTAAAGGTCATACATTATAAGCATGCTCACTTTTCTATGAAACAAAAATTACGGATTTCCGAGGCAGTCGGTTCACAGGGTGGACGATCAGTGCAGGCGTTTTCGGACCACCAGGGTGGCGCCGGACAGCGTCACCAGCGCAATCAGGGCCAGGGGCCACAGATGGGAGACCACCACATCAGCCGGTATCGATTTCAGGAAACTGCCCTGCACAATCACCAGAAAATGGGTCAGAGGTATGGCCTGGGCCATCCATTGGAGCAGATCCGGCATATTTTCCACCGGTGTGGCAAAGCCGGACATCAGTACCATCGGCACCGCGAGGGCAAACACGCCGAGAATGGCCTGCTGCTGGGTTTCGGAAACGGCGGATACCATCAGGCCAATACCCACCACCGAGATGATAAACAGCACGAGTGCGCCCGCCAGCCAGAGCAGGGACCCGGTAAACGGTACCTGGAACAACAGCAATGCCGCCGTGATCATAACCGAGCCCATGACGAAGCCCATCAGTACCGCCGGCAGGCACTTGGCAAGGATGATTTCCAGCGGCGTGGTGGGCGACACCAGTAACTGGTCGAACGTCCCCAGCTCCCGTTCCCTGGAAATTGACAGCGCCGTTACCGCCAGCGCGATTAACATGGACAGAATCCCCGACAGGCTCGGCACGACGTACCACTGGTATATCAGATTGGGATTGAAGGCATGTCGCAGGACCATGGGTTCGGTCCGGTTACCCTGCTCCATGGCAATGGCCTGGAGATAGCTCAGTGCCACCTGGGCCGCATTCGCCTGCTGGCCGTCCAGTATGACCTGGACCGGCGCCGGTTGCCCCGCCAGCCGGTGGCGGGAGAAATCCTCCGGGATGTGAAGGGTCAGCAACGCACGCCCCTGTTCAATCAGCTCATCCTGCTGCTGCCGGTTGTGCACCATGATGACATGGCCTACGAAGCTGGCGCTGGTAACGTCCGCAACGAACTCCCTGGCGGGCTGGCCGATGTCCTCGTTGAACACGGCAACGGTGGCGTTACGCACTTCCAGGGTGGCGGCGAAGGAAAAGATCATCAGCTGCAACAGGGGCGGGAGTATCAGGATGGCCCGCGCCCGCGGGTCGCGCAGCAGGCTGAGCAATTCCTTGATGATCTGGGCAAGCAACCGGGATCCGTTCATATCAGGACTCCAGGCTCTTGCGGGTTTTGGCGCGGGCGATGGCAAACATCACCGCGCCAATGGCGAGCATGGCAAGTATGTCTTTGATCAGCAGGGGCCACACATCGCCGACCAGGAACACGCTGTGCAGGGATTCGATGAAGTAACGCGCCGGCACAATATGTGTCAGCAAGCGGATCGGGGCTGGCATGGCGTCGATCTCGAACAGGAATCCCGACAACAGGAAAGCCGGCAGGAAACCGGAGAACAACGCCGCCTGGGCGGCGATAAACTGGTTCTTTGCCAGCGCCGAAATCACCAGCCCCTGCCCGAGTGCCGGCACCAGGAAACAGGCGGAAACCAGTAACAGAGTCCCCCAGCCTCCCCGGAGCGGGACGTCGAAGATATGGATCGCCAGCAGTGTACTGCCGAGGGTCGCGATCAGCCCCAGCCCGAAGTATGGCAGCAGTTTTCCAAGCAGGATCTCGGGAATCCGGACCGGTGTGGACAGCAGTGCCTCCATGGTCCCCCGCTCCCACTCCCGGGCAACCACCAGCGCGGTCAGCAGGGTGCCGATCATGGTCATGATAATGGCAATGGCACCGGGCACCAGGAACTTGCGGGTTTCCACCTCTGGGTTGAACCAGAACCGTGCGTCCAGCTTGATCGGGGATCGAAGGCCCCGATCCGCCAGCCAGTCCACCAGTACCCCCCGGGCATAACCGGCGACAAAATTGGCGGTGTTGGGCTGGGTGCCATCGGTAACCACCTGGATCAGCGATTCGCCACGGGCGAGACGATGGTCGAAATCGGGCGGAATCAGCACGTACCCTTTCAGCTCACCGCTGACCAGAAGCGGCGTCACCTCGTCCCGATGGCGGGCCGGCAACACCTGAAAATAGGAGGTCCCGCTGAATTCCGCCGCCAGGGACTGGGCCTTGGCACTGTCGGTCTGAAGCACCACACCCAGGTGAAGCTGCCGGATATCGAGCGACACCGCATAGGCGAACAGGAACAGAAGCACCACCGGCAGGACGAACGCAATGAGGATGGCGGAAGGGTCACGGATCATCTGCAGGCTTTCTTTCTTGATCAGGGCAAAGAGCCGGCGGCTACGCATCGTCCTGCTCCTCGATCAAGTGAATGAACGCCTGTTCCATGCTGGCTCCCTGCCCCGCCCGTGCCTTGAGGTTATCCGGCGTATCCAGAGCAATGACCCGCCCCCGGTGCATCAGCGCGACCCGGTCACAGTATTCGGCTTCATCCATGAAGTGGGTGGTCACCAGCACGGTCACACCTTTGCCCACGAGGCCGTTGATATGGGTCCAGAATTCCCGCCGGGTGATCGGGTCGACACCGGAGGTGGGCTCGTCAAGAAACAGGATCGGCGGCCGGTGCATGAGGGCACAGGCCAGTGCCAGGCGTTGTTTGAAGCCCAGGGAAAGCTCGTCGGGTGCGTTGTCGAGCAGCGGACCCAGCTGAAGGCCGTCGATCATTTCATTGATGCGATTCTGCTTCTCCCCGCCTCGCAAACCGTAGACGCCGGCGTAAAAGGTCAGATTCTGGCGTACCGATAGCAGCCCGTACAACGAAAATTTCTGGGCCATGTATCCCAGCTTGAGTTTGGCATCACTGGCGGCGCTGCGCAGATCCAGCCCGGCCACACGAGCCTCTCCGCTGCTTGGCTTGAGCAGACCACATAACATCTTGAACGTGGTGGATTTGCCGGCACCATTGGGGCCCAGCAAGCCGAGTATTTCCCCCTGGCGAACGTTGAAACTGACATCGTCCGTCGCGACAAACTCGCCGAACCGGCGGGTAAGATGGTGACAGGAGACCGGGTCTTTCAGTTCCGGTACATCAGGCATCTGATCGGCCAGCGGAGAGTGCCCTCCCGGGCCGCCCCCAAGCAGGTCGATAAAGGCGTCCTCAAAGCGCGGGGCGACCGACTCCACATCGCCCAGTGAGGCCAGTGCCTCACCGTCGACGCCCTCATCCATCACCACACGGATTCGGTCGCCCTCAATGGTGCCGTCACGGACATCGTCACGGGCAAGAACCTCGCCCAGCAATGCCCGCTTCTCATGGGGCCCCTTCAGCCGGAAGCAGCGACCCTGCAGGCGCCGGGTCAGTTCGCCGGGCTCACCGGTAAACCGCAACAGGCCGTCGCTCATCAACAGGACATCTTCGCATCGCTCGGCCTCTTCCAGGTACGCCGTGGCCCAGATCACCGCCATACCCTCCCCGGTCAGGGCCTGAACCATCCGCCACAAATCCTGGCGGCTGACCGGGTCGACCCCCACGCCCGGCTCGTCCAGAAGAAGCACTTCGGGCGAGGTAATCAATGCACAGGCCAGTCCCAGCTTTTGCTTCATGCCTCCTGAAAGCTGGCCTGCGAGGCGTTTTGTAAAAGGCCCCAGGCGGGTGAAATCGAGCAGCTTTTCGAACGTGGCATCATAGTCGTCCCGGGGTAACCCCCGGAGTTCGGCATACAATTTCAGGTTTTCCTGGACCGAGAGATCTTCGTACAGGCCAAAACGCTGGGGCATGTAACCCACCGATTCCGCCAGCGCCATGCCCTGATGGACGGGATCGAGACCTGCAACCCGGAGCGTGCCACTGTCCGGTTTCAGAAGGCCCGCCATCATCCGGATCAGCGTGGTTTTACCGGCGCCATCCGGGCCCACCAGGCCGGTCAGCCGGCCAGCGGCGATCTCTCCGGAAATGCCCTTCAGTGCCCGGGTCTTTCCGAACGCCTTATGGACGTCGTCGAGGGCAATCGCGGTCATGGCTGGTCAAGGGTGATGGTGACCGGCATACCCTGCAGCAAGCGGTCATCGGCGTCGCTGACCACAATGCGAAGCCGGTAGACCAGCTCAGTACGCAGCTCCTCCGTCTGGACGGTCTTGGGGGTGAACTCGGCCCGGGGCGACACAAAGCCGACTTGCCCATGGTATTGACGGTCATTACCGTCCGCCGTCACCAACACCGCAGTGCCGGGTGACACCTCTCCCAGATGGGGCTCGCTGACATAGGCGCGCACGTAGACCGGGTCACGCAACGCCAGACTGAACACAGGACTGCCCGGCTGGACCATGGCGCCCGGCTCTACCACCCGACTGAGCACTTCGCCGTCGCTCGGTGCAACCAGACGGGCATCAGAAAGCGCGGTTTCCGCCTGGGCCGCGTGGGCTTTTGCGGATTCCAGTTGCGCCCGGGCAGCGCTGATATCTTCCTGTCGGGGACCCTCTTCCAGCATAGACAGGGTTGCTCTGGCAGCGCCCAGTCGCGCCCGGGCTTCATCCAGGGCATAACGTGCACTGTCCAGTGCCTGTTGGCTGGTGGCGCCGGTGTTGGCCAATTCCTTCAGCCGGTTGAATTCCAACTGCCGGCTGGAAAAAACCGCGGCCGCCTGACGCTCTGCCTCCTTGGCCTGTTCGATTTCCTGAGGCCGGCTGCCTGCTTCCAGCCGGGCCAGGGTCGCCTGCGCCTGATCCACACCCGCCCGGGCCGCAGCCACGGCATTCTGCAGGGGTTCGTCATCCAGCTCGGCCAGCAGTTCTCCGGCTTTGACCCTGTCACCCTCGTCCGCGTGCAGCGCCGTCACCCGACCGCCCTGGCGGAAGCCCAGGGACAGCTCCCTCACATCCACGTTGCCATACAGGGTCAACGGACCGCTTTCCGTTTGCTGACTGCGGTACCAGGCGTATCCGCCGCCCGCCAGAATGGCCAGAACAACCAGCGCAATCAGGGGTTTCTTCATTCCAAAGGCTCCTTAGTCAGCAACAGGCGGATGTTGGTGAACACGCGATGTTTTATGGCCTCGATATCCGGACTGCTCCAGCCCATATGACGCTGAATGCCGGTGCGGGCAAAACGCCAGACCAGTATCTGCCCGAGTACCGTGATCACCAGCGTCTTGACCTCGTCACTTTGAAGGTCCGGCCGAAGATGTCCGACCAGGCGAGTGGTGATTCCCAGCACCCGCCCCATGAAGCGCTCATACAGGACATCAAAGGCAGGCCCGGGGTGCTGTTGCTCCCGGAGAATCAGCTGGGACCAGTATTCGGTTTCCGGTTGCAACATCAGTTCGACCAGCCCGCCGCAAAATGTTTCCAGAGCCACCAGGCATTCCTCGGGGGCCGGATCAGGTTCGGCCAGCAAAACCTTCAGCTGTTCCAGCCTGGTGGTCATTCTTTGCTCAAGCGCTTCTGCTATAGCCACGAAAACCGCCTGATAGAGATCTTCCTTGCCACCAAAATGATAGCCAATCAGGGCCTGATTGACGTCCGCCGCTTTGGCGATGGCACGGGTACTGGCACCGTGATAGCCCAGCTCCGCGAAGACGCGGGTGGCGGTTTTTATCAAAGTGTCCCGGGTGGTATCACCCTGCTGTTTACGGGAATCCTGAGGCATGACGCTCGTTTATTTAATCGATTGATTAACTATGAGGTTAACCCTGTTTTCCAGCGGGCGCAAACAAAAAAGGGCCGCGCATTGCGCGGCCCTTATGAGCACTTCCCGGATCGATCGACTCAGCTCAGGTTTTTCCTCATGAACTTCTGGATCTCGCCCACAATACCACTGCGGAAGGCGATAACCGTCAGAACGAAGATGCCACCGAGAATCGGATCCACCCAGTCCCGGAGTGGCCCCTGGGCAAGCTGGTATTCCACGTTCACCACAAAGGTGGCCCCTACGACCGGCCCCAACAGGGTGCCAGCACCGCCCACGAGGGTCATCAGGATCACCTCGCCAGAGGTGTGCCAATGGGCATCGTTCAATGATGCCAACTGGAACACCACCGCCTTCATGGAACCCGCAAGCCCGGCCAGGGCGGCGGAGATCACAAACGCCAGGATCTTGTAGCGGTTGACGTTGTAGCCCAGCGAGATGGCCCGGGGCTCGTTCTGCTTGATGGCATTGAGCACCTGGCCAAACGGGCTGCCAACGGTCCTCTGAACCAGCAGGTAGCAACCCAGGAATACCGCAAGGATGAAGTAGTACAGATTCAGGTTGTCGTTAAGGTCGATCAGCCCGAACAGTTCCCCCCTGGGGATCCCCTGCATGCCGTCCTCGCCGCCGGTAAAGGAGGACTGGACGAAGAAGAAAAAGACCAGCTGGGCCAGCGCCAGGGTGACCATGGCGAAATAGATACCCTGCCGGCGGATCGACAGCAACGCGAAGCCGAACCCAAGTGCTGTAGCCATCAGGGTGCCTGCCAGGATTCCCAACTCCGTTGTGAGCCAGGGAACATTACTCAGCAGGTAGCCGGTGGTGTAGCCCCCGGTGGCCAGGAACGCTGCGTGGCCGAAGGAGAGCAGGCCGGTGTATCCCAGCAGGAGATTGAATGCCACCGCGAATAATGCGAAGCACAGAATCTTCATCAGGAAGACCGGGTACATAACCAGCGGTGCCAACACGAGAAGTACCAGCAGCACCCCGTTCAGGATCATCTTCTTGCGATGCTCGGATTGCTGCTGTTCGAGAATCGCCTTCTGTATATCGGTCTGTTTGACGGTTTCGTTCATGGTCAGGCCTCCTTACCAAACAGGCCGGCAGGCCGGAACATCAGAACCACCACCATCACCAGGAAGATGACAGCGGACGAAGCCGGGGGATAGAAGGTTTTGGTCAGGCCTTCGATGACCCCCATGAGCACGCCGGTAATGATGGCACCACCGATGGATCCCATGCCGCCGATCACCACCACGGCGAACACCACGATCAGTATGTGTGATCCCATCACCGGAGTGACCGAGTAGATCGGTGCCGCCAGCACACCGGCGAATGCCGCGAGCATGACGCCGAAACCGTAGGTCAGGCTGATCAGCAAAGGCACATTGATACCGAAGCCCTGCATCAGCTGGGCATCTTCGGTGCCCGCTCTGAGGTAGGCACCGAGTTTGGTTTTCTCGATCATGAACCAGGTGCCGAAGCAGACAACCAGGGCCACCGCGATGACCCACGCCCGGTAGTACGGCAGGAACATGAAACCGAGGTTGACCCCACCCTTGAACAGATCCGGTATGGAATATCGCAGGCCGGACACGCCGTAGATGTTGGTCAGGATTCCCTGGATCATCAGCGCTGCGCCAAACGTCAGCAGCAGACTGTAGATGTGGTCCTGGCCGGCAATGCGCCGGAGCAGGAAGTACTCGATGAGCATCCCGAAGACACCGACCAGAACAGGCGCCAGGAACAGGGCCACCCAGTAATTGACACCCATGGCATCAAACATGATGACCGTGACCATGGCACCAAGCATGTACATGGCGCCGTGGGCGAAATTGATAATCTTGAGCAGGCCGAAAATAACCGCCAGGCCCAGGCTCAACAGTGCGTAGAAGGCACCGTTGATGACTCCAATCAGAAGCTGGCCCGACAGCACTGCCACAGGCACGCCGAAAATCATGGACATGTTGCTAACTCCACTCTGGCTCCCCGTGCGACGCACGGGGAGCCTTTGTTACCTTCCGGATTACATGCTGACCAGTTTGCACTTGCTCTCGGAGAGTGGACGGAAGGCCTCATCGGCCGGGATGGTCCGTACGATGTTGTACAGGTCCCATTCGCCGGAGGATTCCTCGGGGGTCTTGACCTCAGCCAGGTACATGTCGTGCACCATGCGACCGTCTTCGCGGATCACGCCGTTCTTGGCAAACATGTCGTTGATCGGATGCTCCATCATGTACTTGCGCACGGTCTGGGAGTCGTCGGAATTGGTCGCTTCCACGGCCTTCAGGTACTGCATGGTGCTGGAGTAGATACCCGCGTGAACCATGGTCGGACGGGCTCCGGTCGCTTCCATGAACCGATCGGACCAGGCGCGGGTCTCATCGTTCATGTCCCAGTACCAGCCGGTGGTGAGCTGGATGCCCTGGGCCACATCGGTGCCGAGTGCATGAACGTCGCTCAGGAAGAGAACCAATGCGGCAAGAGTCTGGCCGCCCTGGGTAACGCCGAACTCACTGGCGGTGTTGATGGCGTTGGTGGTGTCGGCACCGGCGTTGGCCAGGGCGATCACATCAGCGCCAGAGGCTTGCGCCTGCAGGATGAAGGAAGAGAAGTCCGGGGTCGGGAACGGATGGCGAATGCTGCCAACCACTTCACCGCCGTTGGCTTCCACAACGCGGGTTACGTCCGCTTCCATGGCATGGCCGAAGGCGTAATCAGCGGTCAGGATGAACCAGGTTTTACCGCCTTCCTGCACGATCGCTGTCGGGGTACCGATGGACAGCGCGTAGGTGTCATAGACATAGTGGATATGGTTCGGCGTGCAATGCTCGTTGGTGATGCTGGATGCGGCAGAGCCGGATACGATGCCCAGCTTGTTGTTCTCTTCCAGAATCTTGGTGGCCGCGATGGTCACAGACGATGCGACCATACCGCCGATCATGTCGACCTTGTCGTTCTCAACCCAGCGGCGAACTGTGCTGGAGGCCACGTCCGGGCTGTTCCGGTCGTCGGCACTGACGACTTCGATCTTGGCGCCTTTGACCGAGCCACCGAAATCCTTGATGGCCATTTCCATGGCCTTCAGGCCGTTCGGGCCGGCCAGGTCCCGGTAGGTACCGGACATATCCGCCAGGTAACCCATTTTTACCATGTTGTCGCTAATCTCCGCCTGGGCGCCACTCACCATGAGGGCGGATGCAACGGCTGAGGTCAGAAGCTTTTTCATCATTGTCATTGTTGTATCTCCGCTACTGTCTTGCGTCGGTTCGGGTTGTTGTTGCTTTTTTAGCTTGCGCTAGCATTTCTATCCGGGGTCAGACCCCCAAATAGCCGTTCAGCACCGACTGTTTGGCACTCAGCTCGTCGGCGCGTATCTCTTCCATGATCTGACCATGCTCGACCACGTAATGGCGGTCGGCTAAAGGCGCCGCGAAGTGGAAATTCTGTTCCACCAACACAATCGTCAGCCCTTTTTCCTTCAGAGCGATCAGGACATCCCCGAGTTTCTCCACGATTACCGGGGCAAGGCCCTCGGTGATCTCGTCCAGCAGGAGCATGTTGGCGCCGGTGCGCAGTATGCGGGCCATGGCCAGCATCTGTTGTTCGCCCCCGGAGAGCTTGGTGCCCTGGCTGAAACGACGTTCGTAGAGATTGGGGAACATGGTGTAAATCTCTTCCAGGCTCATTCCTCCGCTACGCACCACCGGTGGCAGGGTGAGGTTTTCCTGGACGTTGAGTGACGAAAAAATGCCCCGATGTTCGGGGCAATACCCGACACCCAACCTGGCAATATGATGGGGAGCACACGACATGGTCTCCTCCCCGTTGATCATGATGGAGCCGGTGCGGCGGCCCACCATGTTCATGATGGCTTTCAGGGTGGTGCTGCGGCCGGCGCCGTTGCGCCCGAGCAGGGTCACCAGCTCGCCGCGGTTCACCACCAGATCGATCCCGTGCAGGATGTGGGATTCACCGTAAAACGCGTGCAGCCCGGAAATGCGCAACTGCTCGTACTCCCTGCCCGTTCCCTGGCTCATGCTTCGGTCTCCGTTGTTGCCGCCGGCGCACCACGTTCACCACTGGCATCGGTGCCCATGTAGACTTCGCGAACGCGTGGATCCGCCGACACTGTTTCGTAGTCGCCTTCGGTCAGGACGGCACCCTGGGCCAGCACGGTAATGCGGTCACACAGCTTGCTCACCACACTCAGGTTGTGTTCCACCATCAGGACGGTGCGCCCCTGTGCGGCCTTGCGCACCAGCTCCACGACCCGGTCCACATCTTCGGTGCCCATGCCCTGCGTCGGTTCGTCCAGGAGCAGCAGCTCCGGCTCCATCGCCAGTGTGGTGGCCAGCTCCAGCGCCCGTTTGCGGCCATAAGCCAGCTCGACGGTCGTGGTATTGGCGTAGCGGGTCAGCCCAACCGCATCAAGCAGTTCCATGGCCCGCTCATTGAGCTTGTTGAGACGGTTGCCGGACTGCCAGAAGCTGAAGGAATTGCCTTCGAAGCTCTGCAGTGCGATGCGGATGTTCTCCAGCGCCGTCATGTGGGGGAACACGGCTGAAATCTGGAAGGAGCGCACAACGCCCTTGCGGGCAATGGCGGCCGATTTCATCGCGGTGATGTCCTGACCCTTGAACAGGATCCTGCCCCGGGTCGGGATGAGAAACTTGGTCAGCAGGTTGAAGACCGTGGTCTTGCCGGCGCCATTAGGGCCGATCAGCGCATGTATGTCGCCCTGGCGGATCTTGAGATTGACGTCGTCGACAGCGACGAAGCCTTTGAATTCCTTGACCAGGTTACGGGTTTCGAGAACGTACTGTTCACTCATGGGCATTCTTGCCTTTTGTTATTGTTGTATTTCTTAACTATCCCAAGATTAGATTGACGTATACGTAAACGTCAATACCTAATTGCGATATTTTTCCGGCGGAATGGAATACGTCATCGTGGAATGGGCGACCGGTTCTTCCACGCCTTCGGAATACACGAACACCTCCCCCACTCCCATGGTGCGCCCCACCTTCAAAAGGTTGGCGCGTGCCCAGATGGGCGCATGGGCCACCGGCTTCCGCAGGAAGTTGATGTTGAGATTGGTGGTCACCGCCAACGGCACCAGCCCGATCTTGCTGAGCAGTGCAGCGTACATGGTGACATCCGCCAACCCCATCATCGCCGGGCCCGACACCGTGCCGCCGGGCCTGAGATGTTCTTCATCCACCTCCAGCTTCATTTCCGCCCAGCCATCCCCGAGCTTCTGCAGGGAGCCGAATGCGGCCCCCTGCGGAAATTGCTCGTCGAGGAAAGCCTGGAGCTCCTCAAACGTGATGATCATGCGTTAACTTCGTCCTTGGCCCGATTCCGCAATACAAACCGCTGGATCTTGCCACTGGGCGTCTTGGGCAGCTCATCCACGAATTCGATCTCACGAGGGAACGCGTGGGTGGACAGACGGTGCCGCACGAGCTCCTGGAGTTCGTCCTTCAACGCCTGCTCGTCAGCCGGTTCCTGACCCGCCTTGATCACCACGAAGGCCTTGATGATGGAGCCACGTTTTTCGTCCGGCTTGGCAACCACACCGGATTCTGCCACGGCCGCATGCTCAAGCAGTGTGCTTTCAACGTCGGCGGGACCGACTCGATAACCGGCAGTGGTGATGATGTCGTCGTCACGACCGCTGAAGGAGTAGCTGCCATCGCCGTGGGAGATCACCATGTCGCCGGTGAGGTAGTAGCCCTTCACGAACGGGTCTTTCTCGCCCCAGGTGTAGCCGTCGAAGTGGAACAGCGGCGACGCTTTGACGTCGACGGCCAACTGGCCGATTTCGCCCTCACCCACTTCCTCGTTCTTCTCGTTCAGGGCAACCACCCGGTGGCCGGGGGAGGAATACCCCATGGAACCCTGACGGACCGGATGTTCCAGCGCATGGAAGTTGCAGCAGGTCATGCCGGTCTCGGTCTGGCCATAATGGTCTTTGACCGGGCAGTAGTGACGGTTCCTGATCCAGTTGACCACTTCCGGGTTCAGCGGCTCGCCGGCACTGCTGGCCACACGTAACCCGAGATTCTCACCCTCCGGCAGGACCTGATCGTTGGCCTTCAGCAGCCGGTAAGCCGTGGGCGCCGCCGCGAGGTTGGTGATCTTGTACTTGCGGATCATGTCGTAAGTGGATTCGGGCGTGAACGCACCGGGGTTGAAGTGGGTCGCGTGCCCCATCAGCAATGGCCCGACCACGGCGTAGTAGAGGCCGTAGGCCCAGCCCGGATCCGCAACGTTCCAGAACTTGTCGTCTTCGCGCAGGTCGATGGCGTACTTCATGTACACGTAGAACGCCAGCAGCGCACGGGCCGGAACCGCAACACCCTTGGCCTTGCCAACCGTGCCGGAGGTAAACATCTGCAGGAATGGATCGGTTCCCTTGATCATGACCGGCTCGAACTCATCCGATTGCGACGCCAGGGTGGCCTCGAAGTCCGCCACCTCTGCCCCTGTATCAGATGCATTCACGCACAGGACCGGTGGACAATCTTTGACCTCGGTCAGTTTCGGATAGTTTACGGGATCGGTCACCACCAGCTTTGTGCCGGCTCGTTCAAGCCGGTACTCGATGGCACCGGAGCCGAACGCTGTGAACAGGGGTTGATAGACGGCTCCCAGACGCAGCGCCCCCGCAATGACCACGAGAAGCTCCGGCCCCCGGGGAAGCAGACCGGCAACCCGATCCCCTTTCCCGACACCCTGGCTGGCGAGATAGTTGGCAAATCGCGCAGAAGCCGCTTTCAGCTCGGCAAAGGTCATTGTGCCGTCGCCGCCATCGGTCTTCTCGTAATAGAGTGCAACTTTGTTCGGATCTGTGGCCCACTTGTCGCAGATCTCGTGGCACACGTTCAGACCGCTATCAAGACGTCCGTCCAGGATGTCCGCTTCCAGTGCGGCCGCATCAAAGTTGTTGTACACCTCGGTGTATTGCGGAAGGCTCATCGTCAACTCCTGTTGTTTTTATCATCAGATTCACGAGTTGAAGATTTAGCACAGGGTTCACTTTACGTAAAGGTCAACTTTAGAATAAGAGAAAACCCGTAGACTGGAATCTGAGTCTATTCCGGCCTACGGGCCCTGAAATCAGCCGCTCGGCGCGACGTCTCCTTTTTTCCGGCTGGACAGAATATGATGAAGGCCGTCGCAGTCGACCATCGGATCGTCACAATTGACCACGATATCCGACCGGGCAATCACATAGCCCTTGCCGGTAATGGTGTTGTTCACCACCTGGTACTCACCCTCTTCCTGTATGGACGTGAATTCACCGATGAATCCGGTTTCGCGGAGCGAGACCGTCTCCAGCTTGTCGCCAGGGCGGATCAACCCCTGGTAATTCATCAGCGCCAGTCTCGCCGACGTCCCGGTTCCGGTGGTGCTCCGACAGATCACCCCCGGATGAACGTAGGTGGCCGACCGGGAACGGTAATAGCCGTCAGCCACATGCTCCACCGGCCCCATGAAATGCAGGAATGGCAGTGGCCCGACGTCCCCCAGCGTGTAGTGGGAGAACCCCCTTTCCGCCTGGATGGCCTCAACAATCGCATGAGCGGTTTCCGCCAGCCGGCGCTCCTCGTCCAGGGTCAGATCAAACCCCAGTTCGGAGGCATCAACCAGCGCGTAGAATCCGCCACTGTAGGCCACGCTGTAGGTCACCCGACCGATCGAAGGCACATCGATCTGCGCCTGATAGGTGTGGATGTAACTGGGCAGGCCCTCACAGGTAATGGCTTCCACAACACCGTCGTGCACGGTGGCCTCGATCTGCACCAGGCCGGCGGGGGATTCCAGCACGAACTGCTGTCGCCCCTCCTGTTTGGGCACAATGCCGGCTTCGAGCACGGCAGTTGCGGTGCAGATGGTGTTCGACCCCGAGTAGATCGGATACCCCATCACCTCCATGATGATGTAGCCCGCGGCAGCACGGGGATCGGTGGCCGGCACCAGCAGGTCCACGGACATTTCCGGAATGCCATACGGCTCTTCCAGCAGCAGCTTGCGCAATCCGTCGGCATCGTCCCTCAGGTATTCCATCTGCGCGCGAACCGAGTCGCCGGGCAGCAGGTCAATACCGCCCGTCACGATCCGGCTGACATCGCCACCGGCGTGGGTGTCCATGAGCTGAATGGTCAGTTCCGGTTTCATCAGGCGGTCTCCAGGGCGAAGGGTTGGCCGTGTTCGTCCCACTGGGCATCGGGAACGATCACAATCTTGCCGAGGTAGTTGCTGCCCCGGTTCACAAAGTATTCCTCCGCGTGATGCAGGTCCGACAGTCGGAACGCACCATGAAGTACCGGCTTGAGATGGCCGTCGCGAATCCAGGCCATCAGTTGCTCCGCCTCTTCCCGGGTGCCGTGGGAGACACCAAAGATCTGCACCTGATACAGGTAGATGCGCGTCCAGAGGATTTCGCTGATGTTGCCGCCACTGGCGCCGGCGATGCTCAGCCGCGGATAGGTTCCGCGGGCATTCATGTCGAAGATCATGGTGTCGATGAAGATATCCGTCATTTCACCGCCCACCAGATCCATGACCGCGTCGATCGGCTTGCCACCGGTTTCCGACTTGACCCGTTCCACAAAGCTGCCCATGTCGGAGCGATCCAGCACGGCCTCCGCCCCCAGGTTCAGCAGAGCCTGTGCCTTGTCCTGCTTGCTGAGGGCGTAGGGAATGGCCCCCATAATGCGGCAGAGCTGAATCAGAGCAGTCCCGACGCCACCGCTGGCGCCGGTCACCAGGACCCGCTCACCGGCGCGGACATTGGCCGAGGTGAGCATGTGCATGGCGGTCTGGTAGGAACACATGCCCATGGAGGCCACTTCCGCATCGCGCAGTTCCGGATTGGGAATGTGATGAAACTGATCCGATGGCAGGGCTACATACTCGGCGTAGCCCCCATCGGCGCCGTGGCCGTAATAGTCCGGCGTCAGGTTGATGTCCCGACGGCCATCGGCATAGATGTTGAAATCGAGCAGCCCGCGCTGTCCAACCCGGCCCTCGTCAACGCCGTCACCCACGGCGACCACCCGCCCGGCGATATCCGCACCCTGAATGCGAGGAAACGTCAGGGTCGGTTTGCCGCCCATCTGGAACGACGTCATTTCGCCTTTTTTGGTGGGATAGAGCCCTTCCCTTGCCTTCCGGTCGGTGTTGTTCTTGGCCGTTGCCGTTACCTGAACCAGGACCTCACCGGGCCCCGGGCGAGGTGTCTCGACGTCCCGGTACTCAAGCTTTTCGATGCCACCGTGGCCGGTCAGAACCATGGCTTTCATGGTGTTCGGGATCATTGGGAACGAAACCTCCCTCTGTTGGTTGACGGTCGGATATTCTGATCAGCATAGGTGACCGGCCCGTCAGTGTCAGGGGGGTGTTACGGATATCCATTAGTCCACCCGGGAAGCCGTCAGCGGGCGATCACGCGGTAAACCGGACGGAGCGATGGAATCTGCTTGAGAACCACCTGGATCACCGTCATCAGCGGCACCGCCAGGAGCACGCCCAGAGGTCCCCAGAGCCAGCCCCAGAAGAAGATCGCGACGAAGATAATGACCGGATTAATGGCCATGCGGAAACCGTGAATCCAGGGTTCCAGGAAAAAGCCGACGATGGTGGTCAGTACAATGAAACTCACAGGTGCCAGAAGCATCATCCAGGCAACGTCCAGCGTCGTGGCCGAGACGGTGGCCAGCAAGGCGATGGTCAGCATGTTGCCCAGGTAGGGAATGAACCGGGCCAGGCCGGCCACGAGCCCCCAGACAGAGGGATCAGGCAGCCCTACGGCCCAGCAGATCAGGCCGGTCAGCACGCCCACAGAACCATTGCTGAGGCTGACCACGGCCAGGTAACGGGCGATTTCCCGCTGAGAACCATGGGTGATCCTCAACACCGTCTTGCGATGCTTTCGGGGCAACTGCCGGACAAAGTTACGGATCAGCGAGTCACCACTCACCAGCAGAAAGTAGGTCAACGCAAGTGTCAGCGCGAGGCCAGCGATGCCATTCCGGGCCTGGGACATGAGCTGGCTACGCCAGGAATCTGTCTGCAGGACAACGGTATTCGGCTCTGCCGCTTCCCCCTCGGACAGCTTCTTGACCGACTTTTCGACCTGCTGCGCCGAGCGGTTGACCTTGTCGATCTGCTGCATGATTTCGTTGTCACCCACCAGGAGCCTGGACAGGCCCTCCGGTGCTTTCTGCGCCCATTCCAGGGCCGGCGTGGCGACCGCCATACCCACGCCCACCAGGATAGCGAGGACTGTCGACACCAGCACCAGCGAACTGACCATGCGTGGAATCCGCCACTTCAGGTAAAGCTTTTTCACCACGGGGGCAAGCAGCAGGCTCGTCAGGACACCGATCACAATCGGCAGGATGATCTGGTGGGCCACATAGAGGGTGTACAGGATGCCGAGAACGAACAGTCCATAGATCGGCATGGACAGGTCAGCGGGGATCAGCCGGTTTTCCGCTTCCTGCGATGAGCGTGATGATTCCTGTTCGTCCATGATGCTTACCCTTCTGCCGGTAGACCGGCCAGTGTAGTGCCTAGACAAGCCCGTTTGCCACCCTGTTCAGGATGAGACAACCGTAATGTGCTACCGGGACGCCGAATCGGGTTTTTGGTAGACTGGTCGCCGAAAAGGATATCGGTTAACAGGAAATGGAGTTTCCATGCATCGCGTCTCAGCGCTTCTGCTGGCACTGTCGCTTGCCGGCTGCAGCAGTT
>NZ_JAKZAJ010000007.1 GCF_023156285.1 Marinobacter koreensis
CAGCGCCGATGGTAGTGTGGCATGGCCCATGCGAGAGTAGGTCATCGTCAGGCTCCTAACCCAAACCCCAGCATCTCAGATGCTGGGGTTTTTTATTGCCCGTCAGAAAGTTTTTCCAATTTCATGACGCTCCGCACAGTGACATTCTGTAATGAACGGTAACCTTGAAGATATAAACAAGATCGGATAAACGGCCCTTTATTGGCGAATCCGGCACTTCAGAGACACTCATCAGTCATTCAGACAAACCGCAAGATCAATAAGAAATGCGGTCGTTATGAGACGTGACTATGAGTAAAAATGGATTTTTTTGTCTTTTCCTCGCTGTCGCGAGCGCAGGCGCTTATGGTGATTTGCGTCCGATTACCGATCATCAGATGTCCGAGGTCACCGGGCAGGCCTTTGTCTCGGTGGACCGGCAATATCACCCCGATCCCAATAATTCGACAGCCTATACCCGTGTAAACCTCGGGATGGACATTGATATCCAGACCAACGTGGATGTTCTGGAAATGGGGCGATACGATCGGGCCGGGGAAAAGCCTGGAAGCTCCGATGTGTTGATCAAGGATTTCGCCCTCGGGTATATCAATAACCGGGCCTATTACGATGCCAACCCCAAGGCTCCTCGCACCTTCAAGCCTGACGGCAGTGCGTATGGCGAAGGGGAAATTGTGCCCTTCCACATCGATAATCCTTTCTTCGAGTTTGCCTACGACGAAACCTCCCAGGAAATTGTGGGTGTGCGCCTTGGCTTCGGTAAGTCTATGGGAGTTCTGTCAGGGAAAATCGAAACTCTCACGGGTAACGTCAATGTCGACATCATTGACCACGGTGAGGGGCTCTCCAGCGCGCAGTCCAGCGGCAACCTGTTCGACCAGTTGATCGTCCTCCTGACCCCGCTTCTGGAGGGCGGCAGTCCGTTGGAGACCAAGGCGAGACTCGTATACGGGGCCGACGGTGATCCGAATATTGGCTCACTGGATCCGGTTCGGGCGGAATATATCGGCGTACCCGATGGCGAAAAGTTCGTGCTCAAGGATGCCAGTGCTTTCACCCGTTGGTCCGTCAAAAACCTCATCGGATGGGGCTCCAGTTCGGAAATCGAAGTTCCGGGGTGTTCCTTCCTCAGTTGCCCTGGTGGCGACATCTATGTGTACGCAAAGGACTGCCTGGTCCTGGGTATCGACTCCTGTTTTGACCTCGATATCTATAACAGTTTTCCCATTGGTACGGTGGGTGAGAAAAACGGTGTCCGTGCGATCACCGGGCCTGCCGACGGAGCGTTTATCTCCTTCCAAACCAAGGATCTTGACTGGCTCAAGGATGTCAGCAAAACCGATATCACGCCGGAAGATTTCGTTCGGGCGACCGCCGGTGCCTTTTTTAACATCCCGAACGGAGCGACCGAAGTGAACCTCAACGAGGCGCTTTATGGAACCCAGCGATATCGCACCGAGTATATTGATCGGGGCAAGGGGCTGTTCTAGTGAGTAATGTCAGGGTGAGCTTACGATCAATAGTCGCTTCCGTCATTCCTGCACGCCTCCTCGCGTGTGTTCTGGTCCTGGTTTCGGTGCCAGCGGTGGCCGAACTCAAAGGGCTCTCAGAGGGAGAGATGGCCAGGATTGATGGTGCCGGATTGGGCCTGGTGTTTGAGAATTTCAAGTTTTCCCATGGAACCGACCAGCCTGATGCCAATGGTGAACAGGCCAGGATCTTCAGGATTTCGGGAATAAAGAGTACCGATGGGCGGGACGTCGATATCACCGTGAATCACCTCTACATTTCCGGTACCGGAAGCAACTACGGGGAGAATCTCAGCCCGGTGAATCTCGGGCGCCTGGCGAACCCATGGGAAATCGATGTCGTTGACGGCAATACCATCGGAGTGCCCGACAAGGCGGTGCTTCAATTTTCTGCGCCTTCACAGGTGGCGGCGGCCGAGGGTTATGACTGTTTCGGGGCCTCGGCATCCGCCGGTACGGGTACCTGTTCCAGTCGTCCGGCCACGGCGGACTATATTGGTGAGCGGGCGGATGTGGGTATCCAGATGAACGTCGCGGTGGGTGACGACCGTTCTGCCAACATCAATATCCATGCAAAGAGCGCGGTTATCGATGGCAGCTACCTCCGGCTGTGGGGGGACAATAACCGTCACCAGATGGTGGGGCAGTTCAAGCTGAACTTCTATTCGCCGGAAGTTTCCATAAATGCCTGCGCTCAGGACGGAAGTTCGTGCGGGTCGCGAATCATTCTGTCCAATTTTGCTCTGGAGCTGGCGCTCGGCAATGAGCTGCAGCCCATGCTGTTTGATGTGGATGGTTCCGGCAATTTCGTTGTCGAGATTGCGGCCATTCGGCAGCCAGCCTCTGGTGAGATCGGCGCGGATGGGTTGCGAAGCAGTAGCAACGCGGAAACCTGGGATTTCTACAATTCGTACTACACCAACCCGGATTACCGCAGCAATCTGTCCATCGGCAATTTCAGTGTGGCGGACCGTGACTTTGGTTCCGCCAGGGTTCAGGGAATGCTGATTCAGCATCTGAATATCCAGACGAAGGACCTTGCACAATGATTCGCCACCCAGGGACAGCAAAATACGGTTTGGCTCTCGCCATGTTGATCGCCTTGCCATCTCCGGTACGGGCGGAGTTGGCCAGTCTCGGGGATCAGGCACTCTCTGATGTGTCCGGTCAGGGCGGTATATACCTGTCCGGCGATGTCAGCATCAACGAGATGGGTGGTCCGGTCGAAAACTCTCACTTCGGACGTTGTGATGATGCCACCAGAAAGTGTGGTGCCCGGTTCGCCTGGCGGCTGAAGGAGACCGGCGGGTGGATGGTCCTTGATGATATACGCGGGAACTTTTCCTTTGAAGGACTCACCCTGCGTGTCCGGCATGTTGATTCCGGGTTTGGTGGCGACGGCGAGCTGTTTAATCGGGATGTCCTGGAGCTGGGGCTTCCGAACACCGTTCGTTTCAACGATGTCCGTTTCAAGATTGCAGCCAGCAATACGGCCCGCCCGACCGATCCGGGATTCCTCCAGACCGATATTTTCTCGGTTGAGATGCGGGGGGAGGTCGTCATGGAAGGCAATCTTCTGGTATTCCCGACGGGTAATCCATGAGTAGCCGGGGAGTTGGAGGACGAATGACGCGCCAAACGATCGTTGCAGGTCTGATCACGCTCTGGTTGCCGCTGCCGGTGTCCGCAGACCTCAAGCGGCTGGATGATAACGCCATGGCAGACATTCAGGGCCAAAGCGGGATTACCCTTGAAATGGATGTCGGGGTAAGCGCCGATCGGGTGTCCTATTACGATGATGGGCAGGGAGTGCACCTTGAAGGATTCAGGGTTGGTTCCTCCGTGACCCCGGACGCTCCGGCGCATCACGAGATCACCCTTGATGTGGGGCAGGACGCGTCCCTCAATCTCGAGTATCTGGTGGAAGACCGCCGGATCGAGTTCGGTGACGTCCGGCTGGCTGGCGCCCCCGATGTCAGTATGGGGGGGCTTTTCCTGGATCAGAGCCTCCAGGGTACTCTGACGATGAGGTCCGGTGGCGCGACGGGGCATGGCTATACCTTTGATACCGCCTACACCATGACCGGTGGTCGTCTTGGATACCGGACCAACGGTAACGAAGTCTTCCTCGACGATATTACCCTGACGGTTGAGGCGCTCGGTACAACGCTGGATGTCGTTGGTAATACGTTGACGTTGAACTCGCCGAGCGTGGTCGGGAGCCTGGATGTGGGAGCAATTCGCTACAGCGGGAATTCGCTTAACCATGGGCGCAGCACCGACGCATCCACCGGTGCCCTGCTGCCCAGTTATGGCGGGCTGAGTCTGGACTACGATCTTTCGTCCCGCACCGACCTGACTGCCGGCGGCCGTAGCGGTGAAGGGCTCCGTATCGATCATGAAACCACCATCCATTCGGCCAGTTTTCTGTATCGGGACGATGCCCATACCCTGGCATTGCGGGACATGAGTGGCCGTTATCAGATCAGCGACCTGCGTCTGGACGTCGACCATGACTGGAAGGGGCGGCCGGCCCTGGCATTAACGTTGGGTACTCTGGAGGGCGACCTGCACATTGGCGCCATAGAAATGGGAGCCAACGGAAAGAGTGTCGGGCAGGTAAACGTCAGCTTCCTGTTCAAGGATCAGGTGTTTAACGGTCGAACCTATACCAACGCCGTGTACCTGCAGGGCGGCGGGCATCCTGATGCTGGTCCGCAAGGCTTGCGCATGGCCGCAGAGTGGAGTCTCAGCCTCGCGGACCTGAGTTATACCGAGGATGGCAACCGGGTCATTTTCAGTGGTTTGCAGTCCTGGGGACAGGGTGACATTACGGTCAATGTTACCCGGGATGAAACCCGAAACGGCACCCGGTTCTATGACGGGCTCAGAATTGGCTTTGATGGAGTAAAAGCCGGCTATCGGATCAACGGACTGAAAGTGGGCGATGAGAATGCACCTTTGCAGGGCGGGACCGAACTGCTCCTGGCCCTGGGCTTCTATCCGGCTTACGAGTTCGAGATGGACGGCCACATCACACTGGCACCGGGCGGTGCAACGGGAGAGGGGCTGACCGTGAATTCGGATATCCAGCTGCACAACGGCAAGGCTGCCGTGATCGCTGCGCCATACGATGAAGGCAGCGGTGACATCCCCCAGAAGGGGCTCTGGCTGACGGAGGTCGAATACGACGGCCACGTTCGGGAAATGACGCTGGATGTCACGGATGAGGGCCTGATCCTGGGAACGGGCGAATCCTGGAGCACTATGGACATTGGCAATGTCCGGGTTGGTGATAAAAGCAGTGGCGGCAGTTTTGGTCGTCTGGTGCTTCAGAAATTCGAAAAGGGCAGCACCATGACCATTGTCCCGGGTGGCGCGGGAGATGTGTGCGCCGGGGGTGTTGGATCGAGTGCATCCGCGTGCGCGGCCTCCGGAGGAATCTGGCAGCAGCGGGGCGACGAGGGTATCACGATCCGTCTGAAGCAATTGCTCGCACCGGCCGATGGTTCCGGCAGAAAGAATGCCATTGCCTGGGAAACCAATCGTTCTTCGGATGGATCGGGCAACGCGGTGAACGGCACCGGCACCCAGTTGGTGCTGAATGACATCTATACCAGTGACGGCGGCGATTTTGACGGCGATGGTCGAGACGACAACACTTTCGGTATCCGCACAGATCTGTCGGTGGACGTTTACCAGACCAAGGTCGTCAAGAAAACCGACGGTGCCGACTCGCTCGGAGTCACCGGTAACCGCGGCGATGAAAAAATCATGGATTCGTCCGTTGCGCAGGGATACCGCTATGTGGCTAATCCGACGCCGGATGAAATTCTTGATCGGCCACTCGGCTTTGCCGTCAAGGCGGAATCCCGGTTCAAGGAGCTGTCGATCAACCGCGTTGATCTGGTGCACCCGGTGGGAGGGCCACAGACGGCAATTTACGGCATCAAGATGCAGAATTTCGATATCAAAGCCAATCTGACGGCGACGCCGATCCCCTGATCGAGGTCGCCACCCCAGCCCCGGTGACTTTGTATTTTCTGCCCCGCTGGTGTTTAATCCGGCCTGATCCTTCCTCTCAGGCCGGTGACTACTTCATGAAATCCAAAGCGTTGCTCAATCTTCTCAGGGATGGCGAGGTCCATTCCGGTGAGTCCCTTGCCGAACAGCTGGGCGTCAGTCGGACTGCCGTGTGGAAGCAGGTTCGCAAGGCGATGGAGGATGGTTGCGACATTGCGACCATTCGGGGGCGAGGGTATCAGCTGCTAAGCCCGGTGGACCTGCTGGATGAGGGTGAGATCGTGCAGGGGCTCGATGCCCAGGTCCGATCGGCGGTTCACCTGTCCGTGCAGGATGAAGTCGACTCCACTAACGCCGAGGTTTTGCGGCTGTGGCAGTCGGGTTCGCCCGGAGTGCCGGTGTGCATCGCAGATTGCCAGACGGCCGGTCGGGGGCGCCGGGGACGTGCCTGGCAGAGTCCCCGGGGTGAAAATCTCTATTTGAGCATGGGGTTGACCTTTCATGGTGGTTTTTCGGTCCTGGACGGCCTGAGCCTGGTACTGGGTGTGGGCGTCGCCAATGCTCTCGAAACGCTGGGCGCCCGGGACATTGGTCTCAAGTGGCCAAACGACATCTTTCTCCCCGGCGGCAAACTCGGCGGTATCCTCGTTGAACTTCAGGGAGAGCTTCAAGAGGGCGTAGTTCAGGTGATCGTTGGCATCGGGATCAATGTGCACATGGCGCAGGCTCCAGGTGTGGATCAACCCTGGGCAAGCCTGGATAGCACATTCCCGGGACAGGTGTGGGCCCGAAACCGGCTGGCGTCGTCATTGATCAACGCTGTCATGGATGTTGCGGCCCTGTTCGCGGAAGAGGGGTTCAAGGTCTTTCGGGCTCCCTGGCAAGCCCGGGACATCTTCGAGGGGCAACTCCTCAGGGCTCGTGAGGGGAAGCTTGAAGGGATTGGCGCGGGCATTGATGAGGCCGGCAATTACCTCCTGAAGACGAACGAAGGTACCGTCCCGGTCCGGGCCGGCGAAATCAGTCTAAGGGTGACGGAATGAGGTTGCTGATCGATGCCGGAAATACCCGGCTGAAGTGGCGGCTGGCAACCGGAGATGCGGTGGTTGCCGAGGGGCTGGGAGCATTTGACGATGATCTCCTGAGTGGGTTTCCCGCGACGAGTCGGGTTCGCCGGATTTCGGTGTCGACTGTGGCGGCTGAGCCCAGGCGCCAGGCTCTGACCGAATACCTTGAAGCGCGTTTCTCGATACCTGTCGCCTACCATTGGGCCGAGTCCGGTCGTGGCGGGCTGGTCAACGCCTATGAGGATCCCCGGCGCATGGGTGCCGACCGATGGCACGCGATGTACGCAGCGTGGATCGAGACACGTCGCGGGTTTGTTGTGGTGGATGCGGGCAGCGCCATCACGGTGGATTTTGTCGATGACGCCGGACGCCATATTGGCGGCTACATACTGCCCGGGGTTCAAATGATGCTGCGTAGCCTGAAAACCGATGCCGCCCGAATCCTGTTTGATGGCACGCCGGCCTCCGATTCAGCGCCTGGCACGACTACCGGAGAATGCGTCCATCATGGCGTATCCTGGATGCTGCAGTCGGCGACAGAGCGCGTGCTGACCGATGCTGAACAGATGGGTATCCAGCGTGTCATCGTGACAGGCGGTGATGCTGGTTTTCTGCTCCAGTTGGGGCTCAAGGCTGATTATCGCCCCGACCTTGTGCTTGACGGCCTCGCGGCCATCGATGCCGAGGATCTGGCGCTGTGAGATGGGTTGCAGCCTTCCTTTTATCTCTTATTGTGCTGGTCTGGTATCTGTCCGGTGCCTTGCAGCCACCCCGGCGCTCGACGGAGCCGGTTACCGGAACGCTTCCGCGAGTGGCCAGCCTGAAACCTTCCTCCAAAGCCGATCCGGTGCCTGAGTCCGCCCAACCCCGGTGTGTGCGTATTGGCTGGATTGATACACAGCAGAAGGCTGAGGCGCTGATTGCGGCGGTCCCTCTTCTGCGGCACTGGGAGCCAGTGGTGTCGGAGGTCGTGCGGGAACTGCCGCCGCTGCACTGGGTGATCATCCCTCCGCAGCCCAGGGAGATTGCTCTACGGCAGTTCCGGGACATTCAGCGTCGTGGCATTGATTCCTATCTGGTGACCGAAGGCGAGTACCGGAATGCCATTTCACTGGGGCTGTTCGAGTCTCTGGCGTCCGCCAGAACCGTGCTTGAAGAAAAAAAACGTCAGAATCTCAATGCGGTACTAGCCAATTACGACCGAAATCAGATAAGCTACGCGCTCGATTTTGAGGCGGATCCGGATCTCGTAGAAGAGACGGTTCAGGCAGTATCCTCGGAATCTGGTCGCGATTTCGATTTCGTCGAAATTCACCCTTGCGAGGGTGTTGCAACGCCAGAAAAAAATCCGTAGTATACCGCCCTCGCTGACGAGGCGAATGTGAGCTGGCGTAGCTCAGTTGGTAGAGCAGCTGACTTGTAATCAGCAGGTCGGGGGTTCGATTCCGTCCGCCAGCTCCACTTTTAGTTTTGAGCAAATTCGCGGTTTGCGGATTTGTGCGGGAGGGGTTCCCGAGTGGCCAAAGGGATCAGACTGTAAATCTGACGGCATCGCCTTCGCAGGTTCGAATCCTGCCCCCTCCACCACTAATTGCTCGCGGGCATCGTATAGTGGCTATTACCTCAGCCTTCCAAGCTGATGACGCGGGTTCGATTCCCGCTGCCCGCTCCAATTTGTTTGAATGCTCATGTAGCTCAGTTGGTAGAGCACACCCTTGGTAAGGGTGAGGTCGGCGGTTCAAATCCGCCCATGAGCTCCATTTTTATCCGGTCAACGTTACGGTCCAGGTTGATTAGGGGAGTTGGTCAAATGTCCAAAGAAAAATTTGAGCGTAGTAAACCGCACGTAAACGTGGGCACCATTGGTCACGTTGACCATGGTAAGACCACTCTGACGGCGGCACTGACCCGTGTATGTCACGAAGTGTGGGGTACAGGTTCTGCGAGTGCGTTTGACCAGATCGATAACGCACCGGAAGAGAAGGCGCGTGGTATCACCATCGCGACTTCCCACGTTGAGTACGATTCTCCGACCCGTCACTACGCCCACGTAGACTGCCCGGGCCACGCTGACTATGTGAAGAACATGATCACTGGTGCGGCGCAGATGGACGGCGCGATCCTGGTTTGCTCCGCAGCTGACGGCCCCATGCCGCAGACTCGCGAGCACATCCTGCTGTCCCGTCAGGTTGGCGTACCTTACATCGTTGTGTTCCTGAACAAGGCCGACATGGTCGACGACGAAGAGCTGCTGGAACTGGTCGAGATGGAAGTTCGCGACCTGCTGAGCCAGTACGACTTCCCGGGCGACGACACTCCGATCATTACCGGTTCTGCGCTGATGGCGCTGGAAGGTAAGGACGACAACGAAATGGGTACTACCGCTGTGAAGAAGCTGGTAGAAGCCCTGGACGACTACATCCCTGAGCCGGAGCGTGCGATCGATCAGCCGTTCCTGATGCCGATTGAGGACGTTTTCTCCATTTCCGGTCGTGGTACGGTTGTAACCGGTCGTGTTGAGCGTGGCATCATCAAGGTTGGTGACGAAGTGGAGATTGTTGGTATCAAGGATACCGTCAAGACCACTTGTACCGGTGTTGAGATGTTCCGCAAGCTGCTGGACGAAGGCCGTGCTGGTGAGAACGTTGGCGTTCTGCTGCGTGGTACCAAGCGTGACGACGTTGAGCGTGGTCAGGTTCTGGCGGTTCCGGGCTCCATCACTCCGCACACCAAGTTCGAGTGCGAAGTGTACGTACTGAGCAAGGAAGAAGGCGGTCGTCATACTCCGTTCTTCAAGGGCTACCGTCCGCAGTTCTACTTCCGTACCACTGACGTGACTGGCTCTTGCGAGCTGCCGGAAGGCGTTGAGATGGTAATGCCGGGTGACAACGTGAAGATGAGTGTTACCCTGATCGCTCCGATCGCCATGGAAGATGGTCTGCGCTTCGCGATTCGCGAAGGCGGCCGTACCGTTGGTGCCGGCGTGGTCTCCAAGATCATCGAGTGACCCCAGGGTCACTCGATTGTAGTTGCACTGAGTTGTTTCGGTGCAGGCCAGTAGCTCAATTGGCAGAGCAGCGGTCTCCAAAACCGCAGGTTGGGGGTTCGATTCCCTCCTGGCCTGCCATTTTTTAACATCCGGATACATAAGCTGATTCCTATGGAGTCAAAAGCCGTTCAGTCAGCCAGCCGTTTCGATATTGCGAAGTGGCTGGTTGTTTTTGTTCTGATTGCCGCCGGTGTGGTGGGTAATCAGTATTTCAGTGCCGAATCTCTTCTTTATCGTGTTCTGGCTCTCGTAGGTCTCGGTATTGTGGCGGCTCTCGTTGCACTGCAGACAGGCCGTGGGCGTCGATTTGCGACACTGCTGAAAGAGGCACGGGTCGAAATCCGGAAGGTGGTATGGCCCACCCGGCCAGAGCTCGTCCAGACAACGTTGATTGTCGTGGTTTTTGTGCTCGTGGTTGCGCTGATTTTGTGGGGTATGGATTCCCTGATCAGTTGGTTGGTCGCCGGGTTTATTGGTTAACAGGAGTGGGCAATGGCTAAGCGCTGGTACGTGGTTCATGCGTATTCTGGCTTTGAGAAGCACGTAATGCGCACTCTGAAGGAGCGCGTTGCGCTCAACGGCATGGAAGACAAGTTCGGCGAGATCCTGGTCCCGACCGAAGAAGTTGTCGAAATGCGCGATGGCAAAAAGCGCAAGAGTGAGCGCAAGTTCTATCCGGGATACGTACTCGTCCAGATGGAAATGGACGATGGTACATGGCACCTTGTGAAGAATACCCCGCGGGTTCTTGGCTTTATCGGCGGTACCAAGGATAAGCCTGCGCCGATTACCGAACGTGAGGCTGAGGCCATTCTCCGTCGTGTTGAGAGTGGTGCCGATAAGCCCAAGCCGAAAACCCTGTTCGAGCCGGGTGAGATTGTTCGGGTCGTTGAAGGGCCGTTCGCGGACTTCAATGGCGTCGTGGAAGAAGTCGACTACGACAAGAGTCGAGTCAAGGTGGCCGTTCTGATTTTCGGTCGCTCAACTCCGGTGGAGCTGGAGTTCGGGCAGGTCGAGAAAGACTGACGGGCCATCAAAACCAGGAAAGCTCGCGCGCTCAGGCGACGCGGGCTTTTTGTGTCTGAGTTGGGGAGCCGAGAGGCGTTCGAACCCATAGGAGATATATCATGGCAAAGAAGATCGAAGCGTATATCAAGCTTCAGGTTGCTGCCGGACAGGCCAACCCGAGTCCCCCCGTTGGTCCGGCCCTCGGTCAGCGTGGTGTTAATATCATGGAATTCTGCAAGGCGTTCAATGCCCAGACACAGGGCATGGAGCCGGGTCTGCCGATTCCGACTGTTATCACTGTGTACAGTGATCGCAGCTTTACCTTCATTACCAAGACTCCGCCTGCACCGGTTCTGCTGAAGAAAGCGGCCGGTATCAAGAGCGGTTCTGGTCGTCCGAACACCGACAAGGTTGGCACGGTCACCCGTGAGCAGCTGGAAGAGATCGCGAAGACCAAGGAGCCGGATCTGACTGCAGCCGATATGGATGCAGCTGTTCGTACCATTGCCGGAACTGCCCGCAGTATGGGCCTGAACGTGGAGGGCCTCTGAAATGGCAAAGTTGAGCAAGCGTCAGAAGCTGATTCGTGAAAAGGTTGACTCCACTCGCGCCTATTCCGTTGACGAAGCGGTTGCGCTGTTGGCCGAACTGGGCCAGAGCGTGAAGTTCAAGGAATCTGTGGATGTTGCCGTGAACCTGGGCGTCGATGCCCGGAAATCCGATCAGGTTGTTCGGAGCAGCACCGTGCTGCCGCACGGCACTGGTAAAAGCGTTCGTGTCGCCGTCTTTACTCAGGGTGCGAACGCAGAGAAGGCCACAGCGGCCGGTGCGGACATCGTTGGTATGGATGATCTCGCCGACGAGGTCAAAAAGGGCAACATGGATTTCGATGTGGTTATCGCCACTCCGGACGCGATGCGAGTCGTTGGTCAGCTGGGTCAGATTCTTGGTCCTCGTGGCCTGATGCCTAACCCGAAAGTGGGTACGGTGACTCCGGATGTCGAAACCGCTGTGAAAAACGCGAAAGCGGGTCAGGTGCGCTACCGGACTGATAAGAACGGTATTATCCACGCACCGCTGGGTAACATTGAATTCTCTGCACAGAACATCAAGGAAAACCTTGAAGCTCTAGTTGCGGATCTGAAAAAGGCCAAGCCTGCGTCATCGAAAGGTGTGTATCTCAAGAAGATCACCATTTCTTCGACCATGGGTCCTGGCCTGACTATCGATCAGAGCGGTCTCGCTATCTGATCCTTTGATCGGTGGTTACTTTGTAGTCTGGGCGGAAGCCAAGGCTGTCAAAGACCGCAGGCCCCCGAAGCCTTCCTGTTTGTCGGGAAGGCTGCAAGGGTTAAAGCAACGCCTGCGCAGACGGTGTGACGACGTTCTCTCTGAACCCAAACACCGTTAAGGCGCCCGAAAGGGCAATGATGGGTTTGCCGGCAACAAGCTGGCGAAATCGAGGAGAAAACCAGTGGCAATTAGACTCGAAGACAAGAAAGCGATCGTCGCTGAAGTCAACGAGACTGCTGGTACTGCTCTGTCTGTGGTTTTGGCTGACTATCGCGGTGTCACCTCCGGTGATATGACCGCGCTTCGTGCCAAGGCTCGTGCCGAGAACGTGCATCTGAAGGTTGTTCGTAACAACCTGGCAAAGATCGCCATTCGCGGTACCGAGTTCGAGTGCATTGACGAAGCTCTGGTTGGTCCGACCATCCTCGCGTTTTCTATGGAAGATCCCGGTGCGGCAGCGCGTCTGCTGAAGGATTTTGCCAAAGGAAACGAAGCGTTCGAAATCAAAGGTCTGGCTGTCGGCGGTGAGCTGATGGGCGCAGATCAAATCGATCGCCTTGCCACGCTGCCGACGCTGCACGAAGCGTTGACCAAGCTGGCCGTGGTTACACAGGCACCAGTTACCAAGCTCGCACGCAGCCTGAACGATATTCCGGGTCGGGTTACGCGTGTCGTAGCGGCAGTTCGCGACCAGAAGCGGGACGCTGCTTGATTCTGTTGAACACCATTTTTATATTTTTGGGAGAAAGTCATGGCTCTGTCTAAAGACGATATTTTGAATGCAATTGCTGAAATGAGCGTAATGGAAGTTGTTGAGCTCGTTGAAGCTATGGAAGAGAAGTTCGGCGTTTCTGCAGAAGCTGCCGTTGCTGCTGCTCCGGCCGCTGCCGGCGGTGAAGCTGCTGCTGCCGAAGAGAAGACCGAATTTGACGTTGTTCTGACCGGCGCTGGTGAGAAGAAAGTTAACGTCATCAAGGCTGTTCGTGAACTGACCGGCCTGGGTCTGAAAGAAGCGAAAGAAATGGTTGACGGTGCTCCGTCTACCGTTAAGGAAGCTGCTTCCAAGGACGACGCCGAAGAAGCCAAGAAGAAGCTCGAGGAAGCAGGCGCTTCTGTTGAGCTTAAGTAAGAGTCGGCTGTTGATCGACACCGTGCATTAAGCATGGACGGGCTGGTGGCTTTGCGCCACCGGCCTTTTTCTGTTGTATATGCTATAGAGTCTGGTGTGCAATTACAGGTTGATGTCAGTTCTATAACCTACAGCCAGAGTCTTGTTCAAGACGGCGCGATAAGCCGAGCAATTCGGCCCCGAAGCAGAAAAATGGTTGCTTCTTGATACCAGGTATCAGGTCTAAAGCTGGGGAATGCAGATGACTTACTCCTACACTGAGAAAAAGCGGATTCGCAAAGATTTTAGTAAATTGCCTTCCGTGATGGACGTCCCCTATTTGCTGTCTATTCAGCTGGATTCGTTCCGGGACTTCCTTCAAATGGAAGCCGCTCCTGAAGACCGCCGGGAAACCGGTCTTCACGCAGCATTCAAATCCGTATTCCCGATTGTCAGTTACTCTGGCAACGCCGCGCTCGAGTACGTGAGCTATCGTATTGGTGAGCCGGTATTTGACGTCAAGGAATGCCAGCTTAGGGGCGTAACCTATGCAGCGCCGCTGCGCGTGAAAGTCCGCCTTATCATTTACGATAAGGAGTCGTCCAACAAGGCGATCAAGGACATCAAAGAGCAAGAAGTCTACATGGGCGAGATGCCCCTGATGACTGAAAACGGTACCTTCGTTATCAACGGTACCGAGCGTGTTATCGTTTCCCAGCTCCATCGTTCACCCGGCGTATTTTTCGATCACGACAAGGGCAAGACCCACTCATCCGGAAAACTGTTGTATTCCGCTCGGGTGATTCCCTACCGTGGTTCCTGGCTGGACTTCGAGTTCGATCCGAAAGACTGCGTCTTCGTCCGTATCGACCGTCGACGCAAGTTGCCGGCGTCTATTCTGCTGCGTGGCCTCGGCTATACCTCCGAGCAGATGCTGGACATGTTCTTCGACACCAGTAAGTTCGCCATCGGAGCGGAAACCTGTCAGCTGGAACTGGTTCCGAGTCGACTGCGGGGTGACATTGCCACCTTCGATATCAAGGATCCGGATGGCAATGTAATTGTCGAGGAAGGTCGTCGGATCACGGCGCGTCATATCAAGCAGCTCGAAAAGGCCGGCATCAACCAGCTGGAAGTGCCGACCGAGTATCTGTACGGCCGTGTCCTGGCCAAGGATATGATTGACGAATCGACCGGTGAAGTGCTGGTCGAGTGTAACACCGAGCTGACCGAGGAAGTGGTTACCAAGATCCTCGATGCCGGTGTGAAGGAAATTGAAACCCTGTATACCAACGACCTCGACTGCGGTCCGTTCATGTCGGATACCCTGCGTATCGATCCGACCCGTACGCCGCTGGAAGCGCTCGTTGAGATCTACCGTATGATGCGCCCGGGCGAGCCGCCCACGAAAGAATCTGCGGAGAATCTGTTCCACAACCTGTTCTTCTCTGACGAACGCTACGATCTGTCTGCGGTTGGCCGGATGAAGCTCAACCGGCGCCTCGGACGTGAGGAGAGCACCGGTGAGGGCACTCTGACCAACGAGGACATCATCGACGTACTGCGTACCCTGATCAATATCCGTAACGGGCAGGGTAACGTTGACGATATCGATAACCTGGGCAACCGTCGCGTTCGTTGTGTTGGTGAAATGGCGGAAAACCAGTTCCGTGTCGGTCTCGTGCGTGTTGAGCGGGCTGTGCGTGAGCGCTTGAGCCTGGCCGAAAGTGAAGGCCTGATGCCTCAGGACCTGATCAATGCCAAGCCGGTTGCAGCGGCGGTCAAAGAGTTTTTCGGTTCCAGTCAGCTGTCACAGTTCATGGACCAGAACAACCCGCTGTCCGAGGTCACTCACAAACGTCGTATCTCGGCCTTGGGGCCAGGCGGTCTGACCCGTGAGCGTGCCGGCTTCGAGGTACGGGACGTACACCCGACGCATTATGGCCGGGTATGTCCGATCGAGACGCCGGAAGGCCCGAACATCGGTCTGATTAACTCACTGGCGACCTATGCCCGTTCCAACTCCTACGGCTTCCTTGAAAGCCCGTACCGGAAGGTGGTCGATGGCGTCGTGACCGACGAACTGGTGTACCTCTCCGCCATCGAAGAGAGCAACTATGTGATCGCCCAGGCCAGTGCGGCCACGGACGAGAGCAAGCGTCTGACGGATGAGCTGGTTACCGTTCGGCACCAGAACGAATTCACCGTGGCTCCGCCGGAGTCGGTGAACTTCATGGACGTATCTCCGCGCCAGGTGGTGTCGGTTGCTGCTTCGCTGATTCCGTTCCTTGAGCACGACGACGCCAACCGGGCCCTGATGGGCGCCAACATGCAACGTCAGGCCGTTCCGACGCTGAAGTCGCAGGTACCGCTGGTCGGTACCGGTGTTGAGCGTACCGTGGCACAGGACTCCGGTGTGTGTGTGACAGCGCGTCGAGGCGGGGTTATCGAGAGCGTGGATGCGGCCCGTATCGTGGTTCGTGTCAACGATCAGGAAACCGCGGCAGGTGACGCCGGTGTGGATATCTATAACCTCACCAAATACACCCGCTCGAACCAGAATACCTGCATCAACCAGCGTTCGATCGTGCGTCAGGGCGACGTGATCGCGCGGGGTGACGTCCTGGCAGACGGTCCGTCCGTGGATCTGGGTGAGCTGGCGCTGGGGCAGAACATGCGCATCGCATTCATGCCCTGGAACGGTTACAACTTTGAGGACTCGATCCTCATCTCCGAAAAAGTGGTTCAGGAAGACCGGCTGACCACGATCCACATTCAGGAACTGACCTGTGTGGCTCGGGACACCAAGCTGGGCAGCGAAGAAATCACGGCGGATATCCCCAACGTCGGTGAAAGCGCGCTCTCCAAACTGGATGAGTCCGGTATCGTCTATATCGGCGCTGAAGTCGGCCCGGGCGATATCCTCGTTGGTAAGGTAACGCCGAAGGGCGAGACCCAGCTGACCCCGGAAGAGAAGCTGCTGAGGGCCATCTTTGGTGAGAAGGCGTCCGATGTGAAGGACACCTCCTCCCGTGTCCCGACTGGCACCCGTGGCACCGTTATCGACGTGCAGGTCTTTACCCGCGATGGTATCGAGAAGGATCAGCGGGCCCAGTCCATCGAGAAAGAGCAGCTGGACCAGTACCGCAAGGATCTGAAGGATGAGTACCGCATCGTCGAAGGCGCGACCTTCGAGCGTCTGATGAACGCCCTGAAAGGTCAGGAAGTCATCAGCGGTCCGGGACTGAAAAAGGGCGCTGCCCTGGAAGAGGCTTATCTGGCGGAACTGCCGCGCTCTGATTGGTTCAAGCTGCGGATGAAGGACGAAGCCCTGAACGAGCTGCTCGAAAAGTCCGAGCAGGGTCTGGAAGACCGGAAGAAGGAGCACGAAGCTCGCTTTGAGGACAAGAAGTCCAAGCTTCAGCAGGGCGATGACCTGGCGCCGGGCGTGTTGAAGATCGTCAAGGTTTACCTCGCCATCAAGCGTCGTATTCAGCCGGGTGACAAGATGGCCGGCCGTCACGGGAACAAAGGTGTTATCTCCGCGGTCATGCCCATAGAGGATATGCCCTATGACGAGCATGGCACTACCGTGGATATCGTCCTGAACCCGCTGGGCGTACCGTCGCGGATGAACGTTGGTCAGGTCCTGGAGACGCACCTCGGTGCGGCTGCGAAGGGTCTGGGTGAGAAGATCAGCCGGATGCTGGACGAGCAACGCAAGATTGCGGAGCTGCGCCAGCTGCTGGATGAGATCTACAACCACTCGGATGAGGTCTTCAAGGTCGATCTGGATTCCCTGAATGACAAGGAAATCCTCGAGCTCTGCAACAACCTCCGCTCAGGTGTACCGATGGCAACGCCGGTATTCGACGGCGCCAAGGAAGCCGAGGTGAAGCGGATGCTGGAATTGGCGGACATGGATACCAGTGGTCAGGTGACACTGTACGATGGCCGTACTGGCGATAAATTCGATCGTCCGGTGACTGTCGGCTACATGTACATTCTGAAGCTGAACCACCTGATCGACGACAAGATGCACGCTCGTTCCACTGGCTCCTACAGCCTGGTTACCCAGCAGCCGCTGGGTGGTAAGGCCCAGTTTGGTGGTCAGCGGTTCGGTGAGATGGAAGTGTGGGCCCTCGAGGCCTACGGCGCAGCCTATACGCTTCAGGAAATGCTCACCGTCAAGTCGGACGACGTCAACGGTCGGACCAAGATGTACAAGAACATTGTCGATGGCGACCATCGCATGGAGCCGGGCATGCCCGAATCCTTCAACGTTCTTGTCAAGGAGATCCGCTCGCTGGGTATCGACATCGAGCTGGAATCCGAGTGAGCCGAATTGTTTTTGGCAGCGTGAGCGGGCACCGTGTGTGCCCGCCCGAGATTAACGCCATCCGGAGCTTTTACTGATGAAAGATTTGCTGAATCTTCTCAAGAGCCAGAATCAGAGCAAGGAATTTGACGCCATCCGTATCGGCCTGGCGTCGCCTGACATGATTCGTTCATGGTCTTTTGGCGAGGTGAAAAAGCCTGAGACCATCAATTACCGTACCTTCAAGCCGGAGCGTGACGGTCTTTTCTGTGCCAAGATTTTCGGCCCGATCAAGGACTATGAGTGTCTCTGTGGCAAGTACAAGCGCCTCAAGCATCGCGGTGTAATCTGCGAAAAGTGTGGTGTTGAGGTTGCCCTTGCGAGCGTTCGCCGTGAGCGCATGGGTCACATCGAGCTGGCCAGCCCCGTTGCTCACATCTGGTTCCTGAAGTCACTGCCGTCCCGTATCGGTCTGATGCTGGACATGACCCTGCGTGATATCGAGCGGGTCCTGTACTTCGAATCCTTTATTGTGATCGACCCGGGCATGACCACCCTTGAAAAGGGTCAGCTGCTCAATGATGAGCAGTACTACGAAGCCCTCGAAGAGTTTGGCGACGAATTCGACGCCCGTATGGGTGCCGAGGCCGTCAAACAGCTCCTCGAAGATATTGATCTGCAGGCCGAAGTAGATGCGCTGCGTGAAGAGATTCCGCAGACCAATTCTGAAACCAAGATCAAGAAATTCAGCAAGCGACTGAAGATTCTCGAGGCGTTCCTGTACTCCGGCAACAAGCCGGGCGACATGGTCATGACCGTGCTGCCGGTACTTCCGCCGGATCTGCGTCCGCTGGTGCCTCTGGACGGTGGCCGCTTCGCGACTTCTGACCTGAACGATCTGTACCGCCGTGTGATCAACCGGAACAATCGTCTCAAGCGCCTGCTGGAGCTGAACGCTCCGGATATCATCGTGCGCAACGAGAAGCGGATGCTCCAGGAAGCAGTCGACGCGCTGCTGGACAACGGTCGTCGTGGCCGTGCCATCACCGGCACCAACAAGCGTCCGCTGAAGTCCCTGGCTGACATGATCAAGGGTAAGCAGGGTCGTTTCCGTCAGAATCTCCTTGGTAAGCGTGTGGACTATTCCGGTCGTTCGGTGATCGTGGTTGGTCCGTACCTGCGTCTGCACCAGTGCGGTCTGCCCAAGAAGATGGCGCTGGAACTGTTCAAACCGTTCATTTTCTCCAAGCTTGAGCACCGTGGCCTGGCGACCACCATCAAGGCCGCCAAGAAGATGGTCGAGCGTGAGGAAGGCGTGGTCTGGGACATCCTGGACGAAGTCATCCGTGAGCATCCGATCATGCTGAACCGTGCGCCGACGCTGCACCGTCTGGGTATCCAGGCGTTTGAGCCGGTTCTGATCGAAGGCAAGGCGATCCAGCTGCATCCGTTGGTGTGTGCGGCCTACAACGCCGACTTCGACGGTGACCAGATGGCGGTTCACGTACCGCTGACCCTGGAAGCGCAGCTCGAAGCCCGTGCGTTGATGATGTCCACCAACAACGTGCTGTCGCCCGCCAACGGCGAGCCGATCATTGTGCCGTCCCAGGACGTGGTACTTGGCCTTTACTACATGACCCGTGAGCGTGAGAGCGCGCTGGGTGAGGGCATGGTCTTCTCCGACGTGAAAGAGGCCCATCGTGCCTATGGCGCCGGTAAAGTGGACCTGCAGGCCAAGGTCAAGGTCCGGGTCAAGCAGGTTGTGATCGAGGAAGATGGCTCGCGTACGGAGAGCTACAGCATCGTCGACACGACCGTCGGCCGTGCGCTGTTGTTCGACATTGTGCCGGACGGCCTTCCGTTCGAATTGGTCAACAAACCGATGGTGAAGAAGGCGATTTCGGCGCTGATCAACACCTGTTATCGGGATGCCGGTCTGAAGGATACGGTTATCTTTGCAGACCAGCTGATGTACATGGGTTACCACTACGCGACCCGCTCTGGCATCTCTATCGGTTTCAACGATTTCGAGATTCCGCCGGAAAAATACGAGATGGTCGATGCCGCCACCGAAGAGGTGAAGGACATCGAGAACCAGTACGCGTCCGGTCTGCTGACCCAGGGCGAAAAGTACAACAAGGTGATCGATATCTGGTCCCGGGCCAACGACAAGGTCTCCAAGGCCATGATGGAGCGGCTGGCGAAAGAGCAGGTGATCGGGCCTGATGGTAAGCCGGTGAAGGGCGAAGATGGCGAAGACCTGATGCAGGAATCGTTCAACTCCGTCTACATGATGGCCGACTCCGGAGCGCGGGGTTCTGCTGCCCAGATTCGTCAGCTGGCCGGTATGCGTGGCCTGATGGCCAAGCCGGATGGCTCTATCATCGAAACGCCGATCACCGCGAACTTCCGCGAGGGTCTGAACGTACTCCAGTACTTCATCTCGACCCACGGTGCTCGTAAGGGTCTGGCGGATACGGCTCTGAAGACGGCGAACTCGGGTTATCTGACCCGTCGTCTGGTGGACGTCTCCCAGGATCTGGTCGTGACCGAAGAGGATTGTGGTACCGACGAAGGCCTGCTGATGACGCCGCATATCGAGGGTGGTGACGTCGTTGTGCCGCTCGGTGACCGTGTTCTCGGTCGTGTAACCGCGCGTGATGTCTTTACTCCGACGGATAAAGAGAACGCGGTTGTCCCCGAGGGTACTCTGCTGGATGAGAAGACCATCGAGATGATCGAGCGGGCCGGTGTGGACGAAGTCTGGGTTCGCTCTGCGATTACCTGTGACACCCGCTACGGCATCTGTTCCAAGTGTTACGGTCGTGATCTCGCCCGAGGCCATCAGGTGAACGTCGGCGAAGCGGTGGGTGTTATCGCTGCCCAGTCTATCGGTGAGCCAGGTACCCAGCTGACGATGCGGACCTTCCACATCGGTGGTGCGGCCAGCCGGGCATCTGCGGTTGACAATATTCAGGTCAAGCATGGCGGTACGGTCCGTCTGCACAACCTGAAGTCCATCGAGAAGAGCGACGGCTCCCTGGTTGTGGTATCACGCTCGTCTGCACTGGCGATCGCAGATGATCAGGGTCGTGAGCGCGAGTGGTACAAGCTGCCTTATGGCGCGGTTCTGTCCGTTAAAAACGGTGATGCCGTCGAGGCGGGCGTCGTGGTGGCCAAGTGGGATCCCCATACCCACCCGATCATCGCCGAAGCCGAAGGTGTGGCCAAGTTCGTCAACATGGAGCAGGGCATTACTGTCCGTACCCAGACCGACGAGCTCACCGGTCTGTCCACCATGGAAGTGATCGATCCGAAGGATCGTCCTGCGGCTGGTAAAGACATCCGGCCGGCGATCCAGCTCCTGGATGAGTCCGGCAATGATGTCGAACTGCCGGGTGGTGCGACTGCAATGTACTTCATGCCGGCCAATGCCCTGGTCACCATGGCCAACGGTGCCAGGGTCGAGCTGGGTGATGTGGTTGCGCGGATTCCGCAGGAAAGCTCCAAGACCCGGGATATTACCGGTGGTCTGCCGCGGGTTGCCGACCTGTTCGAAGCCCGTCGTCCGAAGGAGTCTTCGATCCTTGCGGAAATCAGCGGTACGGTTTCCTTTGGTAAAGAGACCAAGGGCAAGAAGCGTCTGGTGATCACTCCGAAGGATGGCGATGCTTATGAAGTGCTGATTCCGAAGCACCGTCAGCTCAACGTCTTCGAGGGTGAAACCGTTGAGAAGGGCGAGGTGATTTCCGACGGTCCGTCCAACCCGCACGACATTCTGCGTTTGCTGGGTGTTGTTGAACTGGCGAAGTACATCACCAACGAGATTCAGGACGTCTATCGTCTGCAGGGTGTTGTCATCAACGATAAACATATCGAGGTTATCGTTCGCCAGATGCTGCGCAAGGTTGAAATTACGGATCCGGGCGACACCACGCTTCTGTCCGGCGACCAGGTTGAGATTACCCAGGTACTGGAGGAGAACGAGAAAGCCGACGCCGCCGACAAAGAGCCGGCGAAGTTCGAGCGCTTGCTGCTGGGTATTACCAAAGCATCGCTTGCAACTGAGTCGTTCATCTCGGCTGCCTCCTTCCAGGAGACTACCCGGGTTCTCACCGAGGGTGCTGTTACCGGTAAGCGTGATTACCTGCGCGGTCTGAAAGAAAACGTGGTGGTGGGCCGTCTGATTCCGGCCGGTACCGGCCTGGCCTATCACAGCGAGCGTCGTCGCAAGCGTGAACTGGAAGAGCAGGGCGTGACTGCGGCAGACGTTGAAGAGGCTCTGAGCGCAGAGCTCAACCGCGAAAGCTGAGTTGAGCGTGTAACCACCCTCCGGGTAGATACGTACCCGGAGGGTGGTTAAAAAGACATCAGTCTCCTTGACTGATATGGGGTGCAGGCTTACACTTGCGTCCCTTAAATTTTACCCCCTGTCTAGGGGGTAAGTTTCATTGGTATGGTTTTTTGGAGTTTGCTTACATGGCAACGATTAATCAGTTGGTGCGTAAGCCTCGTAAGCGCAAGGTAGCCAAGAGCGACGTTCCCGCGCTCCAGGCCTGTCCTCAGCGCCGTGGTGTCTGCACTCGTGTGTACACCACAACGCCGAAGAAGCCGAACTCAGCACTTCGTAAAGTGTGCCGTGTTCGTCTGACCAACGGCTACGAGGTTTCCTCATACATTGGTGGTGAAGGTCACAACCTTCAGGAGCACAGTGTTGTGCTGATCCGTGGCGGTCGAGTAAAAGACCTTCCGGGTGTGCGCTATCACACTGTTCGCGGAACGCTGGACACCCAGGGTGTGCAGAACCGTAAGCAGGGCCGCTCCAAGTACGGTGCAAAACGACCCAAGTCCTGATGTCCCACGCGGGTGTCTTTTATCGTTGCTTGTCAGAACGGTAAGAGTAAGGCTGAGTAGCAGATGGCTATCTCAGGGGTTCCTGAAGACCTTTTAGATATATTAAGGGCTTATCGATGCCTAGAAGAAGAGTTGCAGCTAAACGGGAAATTATTCCCGATCCCAAATTCGGCAGTGCACGTCTTGCCAAGTTCATCAACCACGTGATGGAAAGCGGCAAGAAATCCGTTGCAGAGCGCATTGTTTATGGCGCGCTCGATATCGTCGCCGACAAATCCAAGGAAGAGCCGCTCGAGATGTTCGAGAAGGCACTGGAGAACATTCAGCCGATGGTCGAGGTTAAATCCCGTCGGGTGGGTGGTGCTACGTACCAGGTGCCTGTAGAGGTGCGGCCTTCCCGTCAGAACGCGCTGGCTATGCGCTGGCTCGTTGAATTTTCCCGGAAGCGCGGTGAGAAGTCCATGGCGCAGCGTCTGGCAGGCGAAATCCTTGACGCCGCAGACAGCAAAGGTGCCGCTGTGAAGAAGCGTGAAGACGTGCACCGCATGGCAGAAGCCAACAAGGCGTTCTCTCACTTCCGTTTCTAATCAGCCGAGGTTTATATCGTGGCACGCAAGACTCCGATCAAGCGATACAGAAACATTGGTATTTGTGCGCACGTTGATGCGGGCAAAACCACTACCACCGAGCGGGTCCTGTTCTATACAGGTATTTCCCACAAGATCGGTGAAGTTCATGATGGTGCGGCCACCATGGACTGGATGGAGCAGGAGCAGGAGCGTGGTATCACCATTACCTCTGCTGCGACCACCACTTTCTGGCAGGGTATGGACAAGCAGTACCCTGAACACCGCATCAACATCATCGATACCCCGGGACACGTCGACTTTACCATTGAGGTAGAGCGTTCTCTGCGTGTACTGGACGGTGCTGTTGTTGTGTTCTGTGGCTCCTCCGGTGTTGAGCCTCAGTCCGAAACCGTATGGCGTCAGGCAAACAAGTACGAAGTGCCCCGCATGGTGTTCGTCAACAAGATGGACCGTGCTGGTGCTAACTTCCTGCGCGTCGTTGACCAGATCAAGAACCGTCTGGGTGCTAACTGCGTTCCCATTCAGTTGCCGATTGGTGCCGAGGACGAGTTCGCCGGTATTGTCGATCTGATTCGTAACAAGGCGATTTACTGGAACGAAGCCGATTCCGGTGCAACCTACGAGCAGAAAGACGTGCCCGCTGAAATGGCCGACGAAGTGGCCATGTACCGTGAGCAAATGGTTGAGGCGGCTGCCGAAGCCAATGAAGAGCTCATGGAGAAGTATCTCGAAGAAGGTGAGCTGTCCATCGATGAGATCAAGCAAGGGTTGCGCATGCGCACTCTGGCAAACGAGATCGTGGTGGCAACTTGCGGCTCTGCGTTCAAGAACAAGGGTGTTCAGGCGGTTCTGGACGCTGTTGTTGAATTCCTGCCTGCTCCGGATGAAGTTAAAGCCATCCGCGGTGAAGTTGACGACGAGGGTACTGAAGAGACTCGTCCGGTTGACGATGACGCACCGTTTGCGGCGCTGGCCTTCAAGATCGCAACTGACCCGTTTGTCGGCACCCTGACCTTCTTCCGGGTTTACTCCGGTAAGCTTGAGTCCGGTAATGCGGTGTACAACTCCGTGAAGGGCAAGAAAGAGCGTGTCGGCCGTATGGTTCAGATGCACTCCAAAGAGCGTCAGGAAATCAAAGAGGTTCTGGCGGGTGACATTGCAGCGGCTATCGGCCTCAAGAGTGTGACCACTGGTGACACTCTGTGCGACGAGAATCACAAGATTGTTCTCGAGCGCATGGAATTCCCCGAGCCGGTTATTTCCGTTGCGGTTGAGCCGAAGTCAAAGGCCGACCAGGAAAAGATGGGTGTGGCTCTGGGCAAGCTGGCCCAGGAAGATCCGTCCTTCCGGGTTCGTACCGACGAAGAGTCCGGCCAGACCATTATCTCCGGTATGGGTGAGCTGCACCTGGACATCATCGTTGATCGTATGAAGCGGGAGTTCAAGGTAGAGGCCAACATCGGTAAGCCGCAGGTAGCGTACCGTGAGTGTATCCGCAAGCCGGTAGACGTCGAAGGCAAGTTTGTGCGCCAGTCCGGTGGTCGCGGTCAGTACGGTCACGTCAAGGTGAAGCTTGAGCCGCTGCCCCTGGATGATGAAGATGGCGAAAACTTTATCTTCGTGAACGAGATCGTTGGTGGTGTGGTTCCGAAGGAATACATTCCTGCAGTGCAGCAGGGTATCGAGGAGCAGATGCAGAACGGCTGTCTGGCCGGCTATCCGCTGCTGGGTATCAAGGCAACACTGTACGATGGTTCCTACCACGATGTTGACTCCAACGAGATGGCCTTCAAGATCGCCGGTTCCATGGCGATGAAGAAAGGCGCCCTCGAAGCGAATCCTGCCCTTCTTGAGCCGCTCATGAAGGTAGAGGTTGTCACCCCCGAGGAGTACATGGGTGACGTGGTCGGCGACCTGAACCGTCGTCGTGGCCTTGTGCAGGGTATGGAAGAAGGCCCGTCGGGCAAAATCATCCGTGCTGAAGTTCCGTTGTCGGAGATGTTCGGTTACGCCACCGACCTGCGTTCTGCAACACAGGGCCGGGCGTCTTATGCGATGGAGTTCTCCCGCTACATGGAAGCTCCTTCGAACATTGCCGAAGCGATCATTAAAAAGGGTTGATCCCAGGACTTAAGAAACAGGAAGAGGTGTAACCGTGTCTAAAGAAAAATTTGAGCGTAGTAAACCGCACGTAAACGTGGGCACCATTGGTCACGTTGACCATGGTAAGACCACTCTGACGGCGGCACTGACCCGTGTATGTCACGAAGTGTGGGGTACGGGTTCTGCGAGTGCGTTTGACCAGATCGATAACGCACCGGAAGAGAAGGCGCGTGGTATCACCATCGCGACTTCCCACGTTGAGTACGATTCTCCGACCCGTCACTACGCCCACGTAGACTGCCCGGGCCACGCTGACTATGTGAAGAACATGATCACTGGTGCGGCGCAGATGGACGGCGCGATCCTGGTTTGCTCCGCAGCTGACGGCCCCATGCCGCAGACTCGCGAGCACATCCTGCTGTCCCGTCAGGTTGGCGTACCTTACATCGTTGTGTTCCTGAACAAGGCCGACATGGTCGACGACGAAGAGCTGCTGGAACTGGTCGAGATGGAAGTTCGCGACCTGCTGAGCCAGTATGACTTCCCGGGTGACGACACTCCGATCATTACCGGTTCTGCGCTGATGGCGCTGGAAGGTAAGGACGACAACGAAATGGGTACTACCGCTGTGAAGAAGCTGGTAGAAGCCCTGGACGACTACATCCCTGAGCCGGAGCGTGCGATCGATCAGCCGTTCCTGATGCCGATTGAGGACGTTTTCTCCATTTCCGGTCGTGGTACTGTTGTAACCGGTCGTGTTGAGCGTGGCATCATCAAGGTTGGTGATGAAGTGGAGATTGTTGGTATCAAGGATACCGTCAAGACCACTTGTACCGGTGTTGAGATGTTCCGCAAGCTGCTGGACGAAGGCCGTGCTGGTGAGAACGTTGGTGTTCTGCTGCGTGGTACCAAGCGTGACGACGTTGAGCGTGGTCAGGTTCTGGCGGTTCCGGGCTCCATCACTCCGCACACCAAGTTCGAGTGCGAAGTGTACGTACTGAGCAAGGAAGAAGGCGGTCGTCATACTCCGTTCTTCAAGGGTTACCGTCCGCAGTTCTACTTCCGTACCACTGACGTGACTGGCTCTTGCGAGCTGCCGGAAGGCGTTGAGATGGTAATGCCGGGTGACAACGTGAAGATGAGTGTTACCCTGATCGCTCCGATCGCCATGGAAGATGGTCTGCGCTTCGCGATTCGCGAAGGCGGCCGTACCGTTGGTGCCGGCGTGGTCTCCAAGATCATCGAGTAATCACGCTCGTTGGTCAGGAAAAAGGGGCTGAATGATCAGCCCCTTTTTCTGTTTCAGTCGCAAAGTCTGCCTGACCTGGTCAATCAGCATGGCTGTTGACAGGGTTGGGTATTATGCATACAATGCGGCTCCTTTTTTTGAAGGTCGGCTAAACAGTAGCTGCTACGAGTGGAGTTTGGTGCATCATGCAAAGCCAAAAAATTCGAATTCGGTTGAAGGCGTTTGATTATCGCCTGATCGACCAGTCCACGCAGGAGATCGTCGATACCGCCAAGCGGACCGGCGCTCAGGTGCGTGGCCCAATCCCTCTGCCGACGCGGAAGGAAAAGTACACGGTATTGATTTCTCCGCACGTCAACAAAGACGCGCGGGATCAGTATGAAATTCGTACGCATAAGCGTCTGCTCGACATCGTTGAGCCGACGGAGAAGACAGTAGATGCTCTGATGAAGTTGGACCTGGCAGCAGGTGTCGACGTTCAGATCAGCCTCGGCTAATACCGCCCGGTATTAGTCTGTGTAACTGTCATAAGGCCATAGAGGGTGCGAGCCCCGTACACTTAAGAGGTGAAACATGGCAATTGGTGTTGTCGGCCGGAAGGCCGGTATGACCCGTATTTTTACGGAAGACGGGCAAGCGTTGCCCGTAACGGTAATTGAGGTTGAGCCCAACCGGATTACCCAGCTTAAGACTCTCGAAAGCGATGGCTATCGGGCCGTTCAGGTCACGGTAGGCACCCGTCGTTCCTCACGTGTTACCAAGGCTGAGGCCGGTCATTTCGCCAAAGCAGGCGTTGAAGCTGGTCGCGGTGTCTGGGAATTCCGGCTTGCCGACGGCGAAGGTGAAGAGCTTGCTGCTGGTGGCGAAATCGGCGCGTCCATCTTTGAAGATGGTCAGATGGTCGATGCCATTGGTCAGTCCAAGGGTAAGGGCTTTCAGGGTGGTGTGAAGCGCTGGAACTTCTCCATGCAAGACGCGACTCACGGTAACTCCCTGTCCCACCGTGCTCCGGGTTCCATTGGTCAGAACCAGACTCCGGGCAAGGTGTTCAAGGGCAAAAAGATGGCGGGCCAGATGGGTAATGCGCAGGTTACCGTGCAGAACCTGAAGATCGTCCGTGTTGACGCCGAGCGCAGCCTGCTGCTGGTAAGTGGTGCCGTTCCTGGCGCAACTGGCGGCGACGTTGTCATCAAGCCTGCAGTCAAAGCCTGAGGAGCGGTGCGATGGAATTGACAATTACTGGTAGCGGCAAGGGAATTTCTGTTTCCGACGCTACGTTCGCCAAAGATTTCAACGAGTCCCTGGTTCATCAGGTCGTCACTGCCTACATGGCTGCTGGTCGTCAGGGTACCAAGGCTCAGAAGACACGTTCCGAAGTCAGTGGTGGTGGCAAAAAGCCCTGGCGTCAAAAGGGTACCGGTCGTGCCCGTGCGGGTACTATCCGTAGCCCGATCTGGCGTTCAGGTGGTGTTACGTTTGCGGCCAAGCCCCGCGATTTCGAGCAAAAGGTCAACCGCAAGATGTATCGTGCGGCGATGCGCTCAATTTTCTCTGAGCTGGTTCGCCAGGAGCGTCTCGTGGTGGTCGACGACATGAATGTCGAAAGCCCGAAGACCAAGGCGTTTAACGCCAAGCTGAAGGATCTGGGTGTCTCCAATGCGCTGATCCTGTCCGAAAATGTCGAGCAGAACCTGCATCTCGCTTCCCGCAACATTCCCCACGTGGATGTTCGTGATGTTGCAGGGCTTGATCCGGTCAGCCTGGTTGCCTTCGAGAACGTCGTGGTGACTGTTCCCGCTCTGAAGAAGATCGAGGAGATGCTGGGATGAATCAGGAACGTATTTACAAGGTCCTGCTTGGGCCGCACGTATCAGAGAAAGCGTCTCTGGCAGCAGAGCGTGGTCAGGTAGTGTTTCGTGTAGCACCTGACGCGACCAAGCCGGAGATCAAGAAAGCCGTTGAACAGCTGTTCAACGTCACCGTAGAAGGTGTTCAGGTTCTGAACCGCAAGGGTAAGCTCAAGCGCACTATCCGCGGATTCGGCAAGCGTAATGACATTCGTAAGGCTTACGTCAAGCTGGCAGAAGGTCAGGACATCGATTTTCTGGATGTGGAATAAGGTAAAGGGGTCGTAATATGCCGATCGTCAAAACCAAACCAACATCTGCCGGACGCCGCCACGTTGTAAAGCTTTACAACCCGGATCTGCACAAGGGGCGCCCCTACGAGCCGTTGGTAGAAACTCTGAGCAAGTCGGGTGGTCGTAACCATTTTGGTCGCATTACCACTCGTCACGTTGGTGGTGGTCATAAAAAGCACTACCGTGTTATCGATTTCAAGCGGACCAAAGATGGTATTCCGGCGATCATTGAGCGCCTGGAGTACGATCCGAACCGCTCTGCGCACATCGCACTGTTGAAGTATGCCGATGGCGAGCGTCGCTACATTATCGCTCCCAAAGGAATGCAGATCGGTGACCCGGTGCGCTCCGGTATCGACGCGCCGATCAAGGTGGGTTCCACTCTGCCGCTCCGGAATATCCCGGTCGGTTCTGTGATCCATTGCGTCGAACTCAAGCCTGGCAAAGGTGCCCAGCTGGCTCGCTCCGCGGGCGCATCCGTACAGCTGGTAGCGCGTGAAGGTGCATATGCCACCATCCGCCTGCGTTCAGGTGAAATGCGAAAGGTGCTTGTAGATTGCCGTGCCACGTTGGGTGAAGTGTCCAACAGTGAGCATAGCCTCAAGCAACTTGGTAAAGCGGGTGCATCACGTTGGCGCGGCAAACGGCCAACAGTACGTGGTGTTGCTATGAACCCAGTTGACCACCCGCATGGTGGTGGTGAAGGGCGTACCTCTGGCGGACGTCACCCGGTTACTCCGTGGGGTGTTCCGACCAAAGGGCATAAGACTCGTAAGAACAAGCGTACTGACAAGATGATAGTACGTCGTCGTTCGGCCAAGTAAACGACTACATAGAGGTAATTTGCTGTGCCACGTTCTTTGAAGAAAGGTCCTTTTATAGACCTGCATCTGTTGAAGAAGGTCGAGGCAGCTCTGGAAGCTAACGACAAGCGGCCCATTAAAACCTGGTCCCGCCGGTCAACAGTCTTTCCGGAGATGGTAGGCCTGACCATTGCAGTCCACAACGGCAAGCAGCACGTGCCGGTTTATGTCACCGAAGATATGGTTGGACATAAGCTGGGTGAGTTCGCGGCAACGCGTACTTATCGTGGTCATGCGGCCGACAAGAAAGCTAAACGCTGATTCTGAGGTAATAGAAATGGAAGTAGCAGCCAAGTACAAGGGCGCTCGCCTCTCAGCTCAGAAAGCACGTCTTGTCGCTGACCAGGTACGCGGCAAGGCGGTTGAGGACGCCCTGAACATTCTGACTTTCAGCCCAAAAAAGGCGGCCGTAGTCATCAAGAAAGCTCTTGAGTCTGCGATTGCCAATGCTGAGCACAACGAAGGTCTGGACGTAGATGATCTGCGGGTTTCCACCGTTATGGTGGATGAGGGCCCAACGCTCAAGCGCATCAAAGCTCGAGCCAAGGGGCGCGCTGACCGTATTTTCAAGCGCACCTGTCATATCACCGTCAAGGTCGCCGACAAGTAGGAGATGCTCAGATGGGTCATAAAGTAAATCCAACCGGCATTCGCCTGGGTGTGATCAAAGAGCACAACTCAGTCTGGTATGCCGACAAGAAGGAATACTCCAAGAACCTGCTGAATGATATTCAGGTTCGCGAGTTTCTGGACAAGCGTCTGGTTAAGGCGTCTGTCAGCAAGATTGTGATCGAGCGCCCGGCTCAGAACGCCCGGATCACGATCCATACTGCCCGCCCCGGTATTGTTATCGGTAAGAAGGGCGAAGATGTTGACCGTCTGCGTCGCGAAGTCAGCGACATGATGGGTGTGCCTGTGCACATCAACATCGAGGAAGTCCGCAAGCCGGACCTGGATGCCCGCCTGGTAGCGCAGAACGTTGCCGGTCAGCTGGAGCGCCGTGTGATGTTCCGTCGCGCCATGAAGCGCGCGGTTCAAAACGCCATGCGTCAAGGCGCCAAGGGTATCAAGATTCAGGTAGGCGGTCGTCTCGGGGGCGCTGAGATTGCCCGTTCAGAGTGGTATCGCGAAGGTCGCGTTCCGCTGCACACACTGCGTGCAGACATCGATTACTCGACCTACGAAGCGAAAACTACCTACGGCATCATCGGCGTCAAGGTATGGATCTTCAAAGGTGAGATTCTTGGTGGTATGGAGCAGGTCCGTGCTGACAAGAAAGCCTCTGGGAAGAAAGGTTCTAAGTAAAGGGGCACTCTTATGCTGCAACCAAAACGCACCAAATTCCGCAAGGTAATGAAAGGCCGTAACACCGGTCTTGCTCACCGTGCCAACAAGGTGAGCTTCGGTGAATACGGATTGAAAGCGACCAGTCGTGGACGTATAACTGCGCGCCAGATTGAGGCAGCGCGTCGTACCATGACCCGTCGAATCAAGCGGGGCGGTAAGATCTGGATCCGGGTGTTCCCGGACAAGCCGATCTCAAGCAAGCCGCTCGAAGTACGGATGGGTAAAGGTAAAGGTTCTGTCGAATATTGGGTGGCTGAGATCCAGCCTGGCCGTATGCTCTATGAGATGGAAGGCGTTGCCGAAGATGTGGCACGTGAAGCCTTCACTCTCGCCGCGGCCAAACTGCCGGTACAGACCACCTTTGTAACGAGGACGGTGATGTGATGAAAGCAACAGAGCTGCGTGAAAAGTCAGTCGAGGAGCTGAACAAAGAGCTGATCGACCTCCTGAAGGAGCAGTTCAACCTGCGCATGCGTAAGGCGACAGGTCAGCTGAATCAGTCTCACCTTCTCGGCAAGGTGAAGCGCGACGTCGCTCGCGTGAAAACAGTATTGAACGAAAAGGCAGGACAGTGACATGACCGAAGCTACCCAAACTGCCAGAACTCTGAGCGGGAAGGTCGTGAGCAACAAGATGGACAAGTCCATCGTGGTTCTGGTCGAGCGTCAGGTTAAGCACCCGCTGTACGGAAAGTACATGAAGCGCTCTACCAAGATCCACGCTCATGATGAGAGCAACCAGTGCAACATCGGTGACAGTGTAACAATCCAGGAAACCCGCCCGGTCTCCAAGACCAAAAGCTGGGCCCTGGTTGAAGTTACCGAACGTGCATCGAAGGTGTAATTCGCCCGGAGAACAACCATGATTCAGACTCAAACAATGCTTGAAGTCGCGGACAACAGTGGTGCACGTCAGGTTCAGTGCATCAAGGTCCTGGGCGGGTCACACCGGCGTTATGCCAGCGTCGGGGATATCATCAAGGTGACCGTCAAGGAAGCCATTCCCCGCGGCAAGGTGAAGAAAGGCCAGGTCCTGAAAGCTGTAGTCGTGCGCACCCGTAAGGGTGTTCGTCGTCCGGACGGGTCTTTGATCCGCTTTGACGGTAACGCGGCAGTACTTCTGAACAATCAGGACGCACCGATTGGTACCCGTATCTTCGGACCGGTTACCCGTGAACTGCGTAATGAGAAGTTCATGAAAATTATCTCACTGGCACCCGAAGTACTTTAAAGGACCAGAGGCCGGTTATGAAAAAGATCAAACGAGACGACGAAGTCATCGTCACAACGGGCAAAGACAAAGGCAAACGTGGTAAAGTCCTGAAAGTTCAGGACGATGGTAAGGTGATTGTTTCCGGGATCAACATGATCAAGAAGCACACCAAGCCGAACCCGATGCTGGGCACCCCGGGTGGCATCGTCGAGAAAGAAGCACCTATCCAGGTTTCCAACGTGGCTATCTTCAATCCGCAGACCGGCAAAGCCGATCGTGTTGGCTTCCAGACCAAGGAAGACGGCAGCAAGACGCGGATCTTCAGATCCACGAATGAAGCCGTCGATAACCAGTAAGCGGTGGTGGTTACGATGCTAAACAGTAAAGAGCAGTACAGTAAGGAAGTGGTACCCGCCCTGCAGAAGGAGTTCGGCTACAAGAACGTTATGCAGGTGCCGCGTATCGAAAAAATCACCCTCAACATGGGTGTGGGTGAAGCAGTAGGTGACAAGAAGCTGATCGAGAACGCTGTCGCCGATCTCGAGCGTCTGGCCGGTCAAAAGCCGGTGGTCACCAAGGCCCGGAAATCCGTAGCGGGTTTCAAAATCCGTGAAGGTTGGCCGATCGGTTGTAAAGTCACGCTGCGCGGAGAGCGCATGTGGGACTTCTTTGATCGCCTGGTTCACATTGCGGTTCCCCGCATTCGTGACTTCCGTGGCCTGAACCCGAAGTCCTTCGACGGACGCGGTAACTACAGCATGGGTGTTCGTGAGCAGATCATCTTCCCGGAAATCGAGTACGACAAGGTCGACAAGATTCGCGGGCTGGATATCACCATCACCACCACGGCTGATACCGACGACGAAGGTCGCGAACTGCTGAAAGCCTTCGGCTTTCCGTTCAAGAAATAAAGGAACGAGTGACATGGCTAAGGTATCCATGAAACAGCGTGAGCTGAAGCGCGAAAAGATGGTTGCAAAATACGCAGCCAAGCGCGCTGAGCTCAAGGCGATTATCAAGAACCCGAATACCAGCGATGAAGAACGCTGGGACGCGCAGATCAAGCTCCAGCAGCTTCCTCGTAATGCCAGTCCCGCACGTCTTCGTAATCGTTGCCAGGTGACTGGTCGTCCCCACGGCGTTCTGCGCAAGTTCGAGCTGTCACGGATCAAGCTCCGTGAATACGGCATGCGCGGCGACGTTCCGGGCCTGACCAAGGCAAGCTGGTAAGATAGGTGGCCTGGCCTCGGCCGGGTGCCTGTTGGTAAGCGGTGCGGCAAGCCGCTGCACAACTAAAAAGATCAGGAGCCTCATACCAATGAGTATGCAAGACACGCTTGCGGATATGTTTACGCGTATCCGTAACGCACAGATGGCATCAAAAGCTGATGTGACGATGCCATCTTCGAAAATGAAGGTCTCCGTAGCCCAGGTCCTCAAGGACGAAGGTTACGTTGAAGATTTCTCTGTTTCAGCTGACGCGAAGCCCGAGCTGACGATTACCCTCAAATACTTCGGCGGCAAGCCGGTTATTGAGGAGATCAAGCGGGTCAGCCGTCCGAGTCTGCGCCAGTATAAAGGCGCCGGGGAACTGCCGAAGGTATCCGGCGGTCTGGGAGTCGCGATTGTCTCAACGTCCAAGGGCGTTATGACAGACCGCGCCGCACGAGCTGCGGGCGTGGGTGGCGAAGTCATCTGCACCGTATTTTAGGAGAACCACATGTCCAGGGTTGCCAATAATCCTGTCGTGCTGCCTTCCGGTGTTGAGGTTAAGCTGAACGGACAGGAAATTAATGTGAAGGGCTCCAAGGGAGCGCTTCAATTCACCATTCACCAGGCGGTCGAAGTGAGCCAGGAAGAAAACGTCCTGCGCTTTGTTGCCCGCGATGGTGCAAAACAGTCCCGCGCTCTTGCTGGTACCACCCGTGCTCTGATTAACAACATGGTGACCGGTGTTTCCACAGGCTGGGAGCGCAGGCTCACGCTGACGGGCGTAGGTTACCGTGCCCAAGCGCAAGGTAAGAAGCTCAATCTGACTCTGGGTTTTTCACACCCGGTCGAGTATGAGCTGCCCGAGGGGATCACCGCCGAGACTCCGTCCAACACGGAAGTCGTGATTCGCGGGATCGACAAGCAACAGGTTGGCCAGGTCGCTGCAGAAATCCGCGCGTTCCGTCCGCCCGAGCCGTACAAGGGCAAGGGTGTTCGTTATGCGGATGAGCAGGTCAGACGCAAAGAAGCCAAGAAGAAATAAGGCGGGACTATGAGCGCGAATACTGAAAGATTGCGTCGCGCACGCAAAGTGCGCATGAAGATCCGTGAGCTGGGTACTGACCGTCTGTGCGTTCATCGCACGCCGCGTCACATGTACGCTCAGGTCACGACTGCGGATGGCAGCAAGGTGCTGGCATCTGCCTCCACGTTGGATAAGGAACTGCGCCAGGGTGCAACCGGTAACGTGGAAGCCGCCAAGAAAGTCGGTCAGCTGATTGCTGAGCGTGCGAAGGCGGCGGGCATTGAGAAGGTTGCGTTTGACCGTTCCGGTTTCCGCTACCACGGTCGCGTACAGGCTCTGGCCGATGCGGCCCGTGAAGCTGGCTTGCAATTCTAAGAGGTGGAGAAGATGAGCGTTAACGAACAGAAGGCGCCTGAGCTCCAGGAGAAGCTGGTTCAGGTTAACCGTGTCGCCAAGGTTGTTAAAGGTGGCCGGATTTTCGCCTTCACCGCACTGACTGTAGTGGGTGACGGCAAAGGTCGCGTTGGTTTCGGCCGTGGTAAGGCCCGGGAAGTTCCCGTGGCTATCCAGAAGGCGATGGAAGCTGCACGTAAGAACATGGTAGACGTGGCGCTGGACGGCACCACTCTGCAATACCCGGTCAAGGCTCAGCACGGGGGCTCCAAAGTCTTCATGCAGCCGGCCTCTGAAGGTACTGGTATCATCGCCGGCGGTGCGATGCGTGCGGTACTCGAAGTAGCGGGTGTTCAGAACGTACTGTCCAAGTGTTATGGGTCTACCAACCCGGTGAACGTGGTACGTTCCACCATCAAGGGTCTCCAGGCCATGAAGGCGCCTGAGGACGTTGCAGCCAAGCGCGGTAAATCCGTGGAAGACATTCTGGGTTGAAGTCATGGCGAACGCGAAAACAATCAAGGTAACACTGACCCGCAGCCCGATCAGCTGTCAGCCGAAGCACAAGCTGTGTGTGAAGGGCCTGGGTCTTCGTAAAATCGGTCAGACCGTTGAGCTGGAGGACACCCCCTCCATTCGCGGCATGATCAACCGGGTAAATTACCTGGTACGGGTTGAGGAGAACTAAGATGCGTCTGAACGAACTTGCTCCGGAACCCGGTTCACGTCCCGACGCCAAGCGCGTTGGTCGTGGTATCGGTAGCGGTCTCGGCAAGACCGGCGGCCGTGGTCACAAAGGTCTGAAGTCCCGTTCCGGTGGCTCCGTAGCTCCCGGTTTCGAGGGCGGTCAGCAGCCGTTGGCCCGTCGTCTGCCGAAATTTGGTTTCACTTCCCGTCAGCAGCGCTATGTCGCGGAAATTCGCCTGAACGAACTGGCGAAAGTCGATGGCGACGTTGCTGATCTGGAGGCTCTGAAGAAGGCTGACGTGATCCGTGAGGAGATTCGGGAAGCCAAGGTTATCCTGTCTGGCGAACTGACTCGTCCGGTAACCGTCAAGGGCCTGCGGGTCACCAAAGGCGCACGCGAGGCAATTGCTGCCGCGGGCGGTAAAGTCGAAGACTAAGGCGAGTCGAGGACTAAATGGCCAAGACAGCATCATTGCCTGCGGGCGGGGGAAAAGGACTTGCAGAGCTGCGTTCGCGGCTCTGGTTTGTCTTTCTGGCATTGCTGGTGTACCGGATCGGTGCCCATATTCCGGTGCCAGGTATCAATCCCGATCGACTGGCGGCACTGTTTGAGCAGAATCAGGGTACGATCCTGAGCATGTTCAACATGTTTTCCGGTGGTGCGCTTGAGCGCATGAGTATCTTCGCACTCGGTATCATGCCGTACATTTCGGCTTCTATTATCATGCAGCTCATGACTGCGGTCAGTCCGCAGCTTGAGCAGCTGAAGAAGGAAGGCGAAGCTGGTCGTCGCAAGATCAGTCAGTATACGCGGTACGGTACGGTCATTCTGGCGCTTGTTCAGGGCGCCGGTATTTCCATGGGGTTGGCCTCTCAGGGGGTCACCTTTACCGATAGCTTCAGTTTCCACTTCGTAGCGGTTGTCTCTTTTGTAAGTGGTGCCGTGTTCATGATGTGGTTGGGTGAGCAGATCACCGAGCGGGGCGTTGGCAACGGCATCTCGCTGTTGATTTTTGCCGGTATTGTCGCCGGGTTGCCCGGTGCGATCGGCCAGACGCTTGAGCAGGCCCGCAATGGCGAGATGAGCCTCCTGGTGGTTTTGGGAATTGCGATTCTTGCTGTGGCTGTAATTGGCTTTGTGGTTTTCATGGAGCGCGGTCAGCGCCGATTGACTATCAATTACGCCAAGCGTCAGCAGGGCCGTCGGGTATTTGCTCAACAATCCAGCCATCTTCCCCTGAAGGTGAACATGGCCGGCGTGATCCCGCCGATCTTCGCCTCATCAATCCTCCTGTTTCCGGCATCGCTGGGGCAATGGTTTGGTCAGGGCGAAGGAATGGAGTGGTTGGGCGAGTTGTCCCAGGCCTTGGCGCCGAGTCAGCCCCTGTACATCATCCTGTTTGCAGCAGCAGTGATTTTCTTCTGCTACTTCTACACGGCACTGATGTACAACTCGAAGGAAGTTGCGGATAACCTCAAGCGTTCCGGCGCCTTTATTCCGGGCATTCGTCCGGGCGAGCAGACTGCCAAATATATTGATGGCGTGCTGACCCGCCTGACGCTGTTCGGTGCAATGTACATTACAGCAGTATCCCTGTTCCCTCAGTTCCTGATGGTGGCCGGGAATGTACCTTTCTATCTGGGCGGTACGTCGCTGCTGATTGTGGTAGTCGTGGTGATGGATTTTATGGCACAGGTGCAGTCACACCTGATGTCTCATCAGTATGAATCGCTGATGAAGAAATCCAATCTCAAGGGCTATGGACGGAACGGGTAAAAGTCCCGTTCCCCTTGAAAACTGGAGTCGACAATGAAAGTACGCGCTTCGGTAAAGAAAATTTGCCGTAACTGCAAAGTAATTCGTCGCAATGGCTCGGTTCGAGTCATCTGCACGGAGCCTCGTCACAAGCAGCGCCAGGGCTGATTCCTTCGGGAAACGTTCTGACATTGCAAATGGGGTTCGGAATAGTGGCGCTTGACTCGGATGCGAGTCAGGCGCTATTATTTCGCGCCCTTTTTGTGGCGGAAAATTCACACAGCAAAGCTTTGAACGCGGAGTAATTTGGATGGCACGTATAGCCGGTGTCAATATACCCGATAACAAACATGCTGTTATCTCGCTCACCTACATCTTTGGTGTTGGCAAGACAACAGCCCAGAAGCTTTGCGATGCAACCGGCGTCAAGCCGGACGTCAAGGTCAAGGACCTTACCGACGAGCAGCTTGAAGCACTTCGTACTGAAGTCGGAAAGGTGTCTGTCGAAGGCGATCTGCGTCGTGAAGTACAGATGAACATCAAGCGTTTGAAGGATCTCGGATGCCACCGTGGTCTGCGTCATCGTCATGGCCTTCCGGTCCGTGGCCAGCGCACCAAGACCAACGCCCGCACCCGTAAAGGTCCTCGCAAACCTATTCGCAAGTAACAGGTAGGCAAACATGGCAAAGCCAGGTACACGTACCCGTAAAAAGGTGAAAAAGACGGTTGTTGATGGCGTCGCGCACATCCACGCGTCCTTCAACAACACTATCGTGACCATTTCGGACCGCCAGGGCAACGTTCTGTCCTGGGCCACTTCAGGTGGTTCCGGTTTCCGCGGCTCACGTAAGAGTACACCTTTTGCTGCGCAGGTAGCAGCTGAAAGAGCCGGTAACGCGGCTGCTGAATACGGCCTTAAAAACCTGGATGTAGAGGTTAAGGGTCCTGGGCCCGGACGTGAATCTGCAGTTCGCGCGCTGAATGCGTGTGGCTACAAGATTACCAACATCACTGATGTGACGCCGATTCCCCACAACGGCTGTCGTCCGCCCAAGAAGCGCCGCGTCTAACACAGGAGACAGTGAAATATGGCTCGTTATATAGGCCCGAAGTGCAAGCTGTCTCGTCGTGAAGGGACAGATCTTTTTCTGAAGAGCGGCGTTCGCGCGCTCGATTCGAAGTGCAACATCGAGACTCCGCCGGGTATGCACGGCGCGCGTCGCGGTCGTCTGTCCGAGTACGGCGTACAGCTTCGTGAAAAACAGAAAGTCCGTCGTATCTACGGCGTACTGGAGAAGCAGTTCCGCAACTACTACAAGGAAGCTGCGCGTCTCAAGGGCGCAACAGGTGAAAACCTGCTTCAGCTTCTGGAAGGTCGTCTGGACAATGTTGTATACCGCATGGGTTTTGGTTCGACCCGTGCAGAAGCCCGTCAGCTCGTCTCTCACAAGGCGATCCTGGTAAATGACAAGGCGGTGAATATCCCGTCCTACCAGGTTAAGCCAGGTGACGTTGTGAGCGTGCGCGAGAAGGCCAAAAACCAGTTGCGCGTTAAAGGTGCCCTGGATCTGGCCGGAAGTCGTGCACCGGTAAGCTGGGTAGAGGTTGACGCCAACAAGATGTCCGGCGTTTACAAGTCAGTGCCTGAGCGTACTGAACTGCCGGCCGACATCAACGAGAACCTCATCGTCGAGCTTTACTCCAAGTAAAGTCCAGTAAGCAACGATAGCAGATAGGGGCGTCTATGCAGCGTTCAGTACATGAGTTATTGACACCTCGTACCATTGACGTGAAGGAATCCAGCGCAACGCGTGCGAAGGTGACTCTCGAGCCTCTGGAGCGTGGTTTCGGCCACACTCTGGGCAGTGCACTGCGCCGTATTCTCTTGTCATCGATGCCGGGCTGCGCCATTACTGAAGCGCAGATCGACGGTGTCCTGCACGAATACAGCGCCATCGAGGGTGTCCAGGAGGATGTCATTGAGATTCTTCTGAATCTCAAGGGCGTCGCCGTGAAAATGAACGGCCGGGACGAAGCCGAGCTCACGCTCAGCAAGAAAGGCCCGGGTGTTGTAACAGCCGGCGATATCAAGCTGGATCACGACGTTGAGATCGCGAATCCGGATCATGTGATCTGCCACCTGAGTGAAAACGGTGAAGTGAACATGCGTCTGCGTATCGCCCGTGGTCGCGGCTATGAGCCGGCAGACCAGCGTGGCCTTGACGAGGACGAGACTCGCGCCATCGGACGCCTGCAGCTGGACGCTACTTTCAGCCCGGTTCGTCGCGTGGCCTACGCCGTAGAAAGTGCGCGGGTTGAGCAGCGGACCGATCTGGACAAGCTGGTGATTGACCTGGAAACGAATGGCACGATTGACCCGGAAGAAGCGATTCGTCGGGCGGCAACCATTCTCCAGCAGCAACTGGCGGTGTTTGTTGATTTCGATCACGAGAAAGAGCCCGAGCGTGTTGAGGAAGAGGAAGAAATAGATCCCATCCTCCTGCGCCCGGTCGACGATCTGGAATTGACAGTGCGTTCAGCTAACTGCTTGAAGGCTGAGAACATTTACTATATCGGCGATCTGATTCAGCGTACCGAAGTGGAGCTGCTGAAGACGCCTAACCTTGGCAAAAAGTCGCTGACAGAGATCAAGGACGTTCTGGCGTCCCGTGGTTTGTCTCTGGGCATGCGTCTTGATAACTGGCCGCCGGCTAGCCTTCGTGGCGACGACCGGGTTCTGGGCGGTTAATCGCCGATTAGTTTAAGGTAAGGAATCAGAGCAATGCGTCATCGTAAGAGTGGTCGTAAGTTCAGCAGGACCAGTGCGCATCGCAAGGCCATGTTCCGTAACATGACTGCGTCACTGGTTGAACACGAGCTGATCAAAACAACGCTGCCGAAAGCCAAAGAGCTTCGTCGGGTAGCGGAACCTTTGATCACGCTTTCCAAGAAAGATTCGGTTGCGAATCGTCGTCTGGCATTTGCCCGCCTGCGCGACGATGCTGCGGTTGCCAAGCTCTTTGATGAGCTGGGCCCGCGCTACAGCGACCGTCCGGGGGGTTACCTCCGCATCCTGAAGTGCGGCTTCCGTGCTGGCGACAATGCCCCGATGGCATTCGTCGAGCTGGTTGGTCGTCCTCTGGATGTCGAAGCGGAAGAGGTGGACGAAGACGAGGATTAATTGCCTCGGCTTTGGCCAACGACAAAAAGACCGGGTTCCGTCAGGATCCCGGTTTTTTTGTGTCTGGGTTTTATATGGCTGGTAGCCTGAGAGCTTGGGTGGCTGGTGCGGGGGTGAGGGTGTCTTTTCTTTGGGAAAACAACTCGCTTCGCTCAGACATCTTTTCCCGGCAGAAAATACACCCTCACCCCCGCACCGACAGAGCTGTGGTTTGCCCGTCGGTTACTTCTCCAGCATGGGCCTCAGGTAACGACCGGTGTGGGACGCGGGGCTTTTGGCAACGTCCTCCGGCGTTCCCTCGGCAATGATCTGGCCGCCGCCAGAGCCGCCTTCGGGGCCGAGATCTACAATCCAGTCGGCCGTCTTGATGACGTCCAGATTGTGTTCGATCACCACAATGGTGTTGCCATGATCGCGTAGCCGTTCCAGAACATTGAGCAGTTGCTGGATGTCATAGAAGTGGAGGCCGGTAGTGGGCTCGTCCAGAATGTACAGGGTCTTGCCAGTGTCGCGTTTGGACAGTTCCTTGGCCAGTTTCACCCGCTGCGCTTCGCCACCGGACAGGGTGACTGCGCTTTGCCCCAGGCGGATGTAGGACAGGCCCACGTCAATGAGGGTCTGGAGCTTCCGGGCCAGGAAGGGGACCGCATCGAAGAATTCGCGGCCTTCCTCGACCGTCATTTCCAGCACTTCGTTGATGTTCTTGCCCTTGTAACGGACTTCCAGGGTTTCCCGGTTGTACCGCTTGCCCTTGCAGACGTCGCACGGTACATAGATGTCGGGCAGGAAGTGCATTTCCACCTTGATCACGCCATCGCCCTGGCAGGCCTCGCATCGCCCGCCTTTCACGTTGAAGGAAAAGCGTCCTGGCTTGTAGCCCCGGGAACGGGCTTCCTGGGTGCCCGCAAACAGTTCCCGGATAGGGGTGAACAGGCCCGTGTAAGTGGCAGGATTGGATCTCGGGGTTCGTCCGATCGGGCTCTGGTCGATATCAATGACCTTGTCGAGGTGGTCCAGTCCTTTCAGGGATTTATAGGGTGAGTGGGTCAGGCTGGTGGCTTTGTTCAGCTTTGCCGCCGCGACCGGGTAAAGGGTGCTGTTGATCAGGGTGGACTTGCCGGAACCAGATACGCCGGTAATGCAGGTCATTACGCCAAGGGGCAGATTCAGCGTGATGTCCTGGAGGTTGTTACCGGTTGCGCCGGTCAGCGTCAGGGTCTTCCCGGAGCCCGTCTTGCGGGTTTCGGGAACGGCGATTTCCTTTTCGCCACTGAGATACTGGCCAGTGAGGGATTCCCGGTTGGCGATGATTTCACCGGGTGCGCCTCGGGCCACAACATGACCGCCATGGACGCCAGCTCCGGGGCCGATGTCGATGACATAGTCGGCCGCCCGGATGGCATCTTCGTCGTGTTCAACCACGATCACGGTATTGCCGAGATCCCGTAGGTGGGTGAGTGTCGCCAGCAGGCGATCGTTGTCCCTCTGGTGGAGGCCAATGGAAGGCTCGTCCAGTATATACATGACGCCCACGAGGCCTGCCCCGATTTGGCTCGCCAACCTTATCCGCTGGGCTTCGCCCCCCGAGAGGGTGTCGGCGCTGCGTTCCAGGGTGAGGTATTCGAGGCCGACATTGACGAGGAACTGCAGCCTTTCCCGGACTTCCTTGAGGATCTTCTCCGCAATTTCGCCTTTGCGACCGGGCAGGGCGAGCTGCTCGAAGTAATCATGGGCTTCACCGACTGGCAAATGCGTGATGGCCGGCAGGTTACGGTTTTCTATAAATACGTGGCGAGCGCCGCGGCGCAGGCGGGAACCGTGGCAGTCCTTGCAGGGCTGTGTGCTCAGGTTCCGGGCCAGTTCCTCGCGCATGCTCTGGGATTCGGTTTCACGGTACCGACGCTCAAGGTTGGGTAGTATGCCCTCGAACGGATGGGCCTTCTCCATGATCTGGCCACGGGAGTTGACGTACCGGAACGGGATATTCTCTTTGCCGGAGCCATGGAGTAGAACCGACTGGAAGCTGTCCGGGAGGTCTTCCCAGGGCGTGTCCAGGTCCATGCCGTAGTGCTCTGCAACGCTGCTCAGCATCTGGAAGTAATAGACGGCTCGACGATCCCAGCCCTTGATGGCGCCCTGAGCAAGGGTTGCCTCCGGGTGCTGAATGATCTTTTCGGGATCGAAGAACTGTTTCACGCCCAGGCCGTCGCAGGTGGGGCATGCACCGGCCGGGTTGTTGAATGAAAACAGTCGCGGTTCCAGCTCGCTCAAGGAGTAGCCGCATTGAGTGCAGGCATAGCGTGCGGAAAAGGTGTGCTCTTCGCCGTCGCCGCTCATGGGCGCAACCAGGGCGATGCCGTCGGACAGCTCCAGGGCGGTCTCGAAACTTTCTGCCAGGCGTTGTTCAAGGCCCTCCTTAACCTTGAACCGATCTACCACCACATCGATCTGGTGTTTGCGTTTTTTGTCGAGCTCGGGAACGTCATCAATGTCGTAAACGGTTCCATCGACTCGTAGCCGGATAAAGCCCTGACTCCGCATGTTGTCGATAACCTGATGGTGTTCCCCTTTCCGGTCCCGAATCACCGGTGCGAGGATCATCAGCTTGCTGCCTTCGGGCATGGCCAGTACCTGGTCGACCATCTGGCTGACCGTCTGGGCCTCCAGAGGCTGGTCGTGGTCCGGGCAGCGCGGTTCCCCGGCACGGGCAAACAGCAAACGGAGGTAGTCGTAGATTTCGGTGATGGTGCCGACGGTTGACCGCGGGTTATGAGACGTAGACTTCTGCTCGATCGAGATGGCCGGCGACAGCCCCTCGATGTGGTCCACGTCGGGCTTTTCCATCATCGACAGAAACTGTCGCGCGTAGGTGGACAGGGATTCGACGTAGCGCCTTTGGCCTTCGGCGTAGAGTGTGTCGAAGGCGAGAGAGGATTTGCCGGATCCGGACAAGCCTGTGATCACGATGAGTTTGTCCCGCGGCATATCCAGGTCGATGTTTTTCAGATTATGGGTACGGGCTCCCTTGATCTGGATATGATCCATAACACCTCTCAGGTCGAAAAAAACGAAAATTATACCGCGTTATCATAGTGGTCGTGAAACCGCAAATGACTCATGGCATGCCGTCAGTCCCTCGCCAACGCGGCTTCTGTTACAATGCGCGCCCTGCGGGAAGCCCCACGCTTCCTGGCCATTGGCTTTCACTCCGCGGCTGAGGTACCCACTGCGATGAATGCACTGGAAAAACGTTCTGTTTCTGCTCTGGCGTCCGTTTACGCGATGCGCATGCTGGGCCTGTTCATGGTGCTGCCCGTATTCATGCTGCTCGGTAAGGACCTCCAGGGCGCAACACCGGCGCTGCTTGGTCTCGCCATCGGTGCCTACGGCTTGAGCCAGGCACTCCTTCAGATTCCCTTCGGCATGCTATCTGACCGAGTTGGTCGTAAGCGGATGATCTACATTGGGTTGATCCTGTTTGCGATCGGCAGCCTGCTTGCCGCGTCCACCGATTCAATATACGTGGTGATTGCGGGAAGGGTTTTACAGGGGTCGGGTGCGATTGCCAGTGTTTTGATGGCACTGTTGAGTGACCTTACCCGCGAGGAGGAGCGTACCAAGGCCATGGCGACGGTGGGTATGTCCATTGGCCTGTCGTTTTCGGTGTCGCTGGTGTTGGGGCCGTTGATTGGCTCGCACTTCGGGCTGTCCGGCATTTTCTACGCCACCGGCGTGTTATCCCTCGTTGCGCTGGTGATTGTCCACCAGGTGGTGCCAACGCCGCATCAGCAGCGTGCCAGCGCGGATACTCAGCCGGCACGGGAGATGCTGGGGCGGGTGCTGAGCGAAGGGCGCTTGCTGCGTCTCGACTTCGGAATTTTTTCCCTCCATCTGGTGCTGACTTCCCTCTTCCTTGTGTTCCCGACCGTGCTTGAGGACAAGCTGGGGCTGGCCAGCAGCTCGCACTGGTGGTTCTATCTCACCGTGATGGTGACGTCGTTCTTTGCGATGATTCCATTTATCATCATTGGCGAGAAAAAAAGGCAGATGAAAGCGATTCTGTGTGGCGCCATTGCCTTGTTGACGGCCGCCGCCGGTGCGCTGTCGAATCTTCGCCACAGCCTGGTATTTGCCTGGGTGGTCCTGTTCTTCTTTTTCATGGCGTTCAACCTTCTTGAGGCCAGCCTGCCGTCACTGATCAGTAAGGAAGCGCCGGCGGCGAGCAAGGGCACGGCCATGGGGGTTTATTCCACCTCCCAGTTCCTGGGAGCATTCATTGGCGGTTCCCTTGGCGGTATGATGCTGGAGTCTATTGGTGTGTCCGGCGTGGTGGGGCTGATGGTTGCGGTGCTTCTGGTCTGGCTTTTGGTAGCTCTCACGATGCCGACGCCGGGCTACACGACCAGTTTCATGGTACAGTTGCAGCAAGCCGTGTCCGGCCGGTTTGACGATGTGGACGCGAGCCTCCGCGAACTGCCGGGAGTGCGGGATGTGGTCATTGTCGAGGAGGCATCAACTGCCTATCTCAAAATCGACCGGCAGGAGTTCGATGAAGGACGGCTTGCTGAACTGGCATTTGTCCGGCAGGGTAACAGTCTTTGAGATCCGGAAGCCCGCAAGGAGTGCGGGCTCCCCAGAAACTTCAGTCAGGAGCATACGATGGCACGAGGCGTAAACAAGGTCATTCTTATTGGCAATCTCGGACAGGATCCGGATACCCGCTACACCCCGAATGGTAATGCGGTGGTTAATCTGAACCTGGCCACCGATGAGAGCTACAAGGATCGTCAGACAGGGCAGCTGGTTCCGAAAACCGAATGGCACCGGGTCGTTCTGTTCGGCAAGGTAGCGGAAGTGGCCGGGCAGTACCTTCGGAAGGGCTCCAAAGTCTACATCGAAGGTAAGCTGCAAACCCGGAAATGGCAGGGTCAGGATGGCCAGGATCGTTACACCACCGAAGTGGTTGTCGATATCAATGGGCAGATGCAGATGCTGGATAGTCGAGGTGGTGAAGGTGGTATGTCCCAGGGCGCGCCGGCAGGACGTCCTCAGCAGACCAGTCAGCCTGCGGCGGCGCCCCAGTCAGGACCTTCGCAGGCCCCGGCGGGCGGATATGGCCAGCCGTCACAGAGCGGTGGTATGCCGGAACCGATTGACGACTTCGATGACGACATTCCGTTCTGACGTATTCATTTCATCGCCTTGTTGAAAAGCCCTCGCGTTTGCGGGGGCTTTTTTGTAACGCTGCTGCAAAAAGACGTGAAATCGATCAAAAAACGTAGAGTTAGGGTTATTTTTTGATCTATCATGTAACCCACTGTAAATGGCCGTTTTTTGGCCAATAATAATAAACCGGATCGTGCGAGTGCTTTCATCTTCCAGTCTGTATCCATGGGCAGCGTTTCCTTGTTTCAAAAACTGAAAAACATGTTTCGGCCAGGGCGCGCCACCCAACGCGTTTCCCTCGAAGTGCGTCCCGACGGGATTGCCTGGGCGATGAATGTTCAGGGCCCTGATCCCCGCTCCGGTTTTTCCGAATGTCTGCCGGCCAGACGAGGGGAAACCCTAAAGTCCCTGGTCGAACAGAATGGCTGGGCAGGTGCAGTCGCCACATTGGTTCTGCCGCTGGATCAGTACCAGGTCTTCCAGATGGAACGGCCCGAGGGTATCGAAGAAGACGAATTGGCGGATGCCCTGAAGTGGAAGCTCAAGGATCTGCTCGATTTCAGCCCTTCGGATGCTGTCTCAGACGTTTTTCCTTTCCCCAGCGATGGCGCCAGAGGCCGTGGAGAACTGGCCAATGTGGTGGCGGCTCGAAAAGCGCTGGTGAGCGATTTGGCGGCCCTGGTACTGGACTGCGGCATGCAACTGGAACGCGTGGATATCGCGGAGTTGGCTTTGCGCAATCTCGTGGCCCGGATGTCCGGTACTGACCGGAGCACCGCGTTGGTCCACTTGCGTGAGGGTTACGGTCAGCTTGTTATCTGTCGGGGCCAAACCCTCTATCTGTCCCGTCGGCTCGATGTCTCTTACGATGAGCTGCGTGATGCGGCCCGTCAGGAGAGTGCGGTACAGACGCTGGCGCTGGAGATCCAGCGGTCTCTCGATTATTACGAGAGCCAGATGGGGCAGGTTCCCCCGAATACCATTTTCCTGGTCGCCCGGGACAGCGTTCTGCCTTTGTCCTCCATGTTGTCCTCCTACGTGGCCGCCGAGATTGCCACACCTGACTGGGCGTCCCTCGGCCTGGACGGGTCGCTCGATAGCCGGTGCATCGCCGCATGGAGCAGTGCTCTCGTGGGGGGCGTTGCATGAGGATTCAGCAAGTCAATCTTTACACCAGTGAACTGCGCCCGCGGAATCAGCGGCTTACAGCGACTACGGCTGTCTTGTCGCTGGTGGTGGTGTTTGTCGGGGTTCTTGCGATCAGCGTCTGGTCGTCTTATCAGAGCCGGCAGCTGGAGGCGAAATTGGCAATGACGCAGCATCGTAATGAGCAGTTGCAGGCTGCCGTCACTGCGATGTCCGAAGCGGTGAAACAGCGCCAACCCGATCCCGGGTTGGAGGCGGAACTGGAAGGTCTCAACCGCACTTTGGCCCGTCGGCAGCGCTTGCTGGATCGGGTCTCCGGGCTTGCGGTCGGACAAAGCGGTACGTTTTCCCCCCTGATGTCCGCGTTGGCACAGCAGATACCGGATCAGGTCTGGCTTACCGGAATTACCCTGGAGCTGGATCCGCTTCATGCTGAAATTCGTGGCCGGACGCGTGACAGCCATCGGGTGCCCGTCTATCTGGAACGGCTGGGGCAGTCGGCGGAGTTTCGCGGACGCACCTTTGGTTCGTTCCGTCTGAGTCGTCCGGAAAAGGGCGGCCCGGTCGAGTTTTTCGTGGCCACGCGGCCCGGTGAGGAGGGTGGATCATGATCGGCCACCTGAAAAATCTGTATCAGCAAGGCGCAGACCGCTTTGATGAGCGGCCTGTTCGCGAACGCACCCTCATGACGATTACCGCCATAGTGGTGGTTCTTTTCCTGGTCTGGATTCTGATTCTGGAGCCTCAGTACCGGGCCCGTGATGAACTGGGACAACAGTTGGATGCTGCCGGGAATCAACAGGATCAGTTGCTGGCCCAGCAGCAGACCCTGGAGCAGACGCTGTCCGAGGATCCCTCTGAAGCGTTGCGGGAAACACTCGCTCAGCGGCGCCAGCGGCTCGATGATTTGAACCGGCAGATCGGCGAGACCGCGGATCGGCTTATCGCGCCACAAGCCATGGTTGCCTTGCTTCGTGAGATCCTGGCTGCCCAGGACGATCTTGTTCTTGAATCCCTCGAACTCAAAACACCTGAACCGGTGTTTGCCGAAAGTGGCTCACCCGATAAAGCACAGAGTGACAGTGAGTCGGAACCACTTTTGTACGCGCATCAGGTGGAGCTACGTATCTCCGGGAGTTACCCGGCGGTGCTTGCCTATCTGAAAAAACTCGAGTCTCTTGATGATCGCCTTGGGTGGGTCCGGCTGGAATACACGGCTGGTGACTGGCCCAAAGGGGAGGCCGTCATTGACGTGCGCACTCTGAGCCTGGATAAGGCATGGCTGGGAATCTGATATGAACATCGCCCGTAGCTTTGGATTGATCGTGTTTTTGCTTGTCTGGGGACAGGCCAATGCGGTGCAGGACCCCACGCGTCCGCCGCACGCTGGGGAACCGACAGCGAACCCTGCGCCACTCAGGACGCTGTCGCTGGATTCCATTGTGTACGGCGAGGGTCGGCGAGTGGCCGTGATTGACGGTCGCCCAATGCGCGAAGGTGAGACCGTGAACGGGGTGCGCGTGAAAGCCATTCATTCTGATCGGGTTGAGGTCCTCGACCGTGGGCACAAACGCGTGCTAAGGCTTGAGCCGTTGCCGGGTGTGCGGGTGAGTCGATGAACAATACGGAGGCAACCAGAAGCATCATGAGAAAGATCTGCCGACCGGCACTGGCCTGTATGGTCGGGCTGGCACTGTCCGCGTGCAGCAACAATCCTCTCATGCGAACGTCCACCGCCACGTCGACCGATGCAGCCGACGAGATTGTTAAGACCCTGGACAAAGCTGATGCTGCTGGTCAGAACCAGCAGGCCGATGCCTCGAAGCAGACGGCGCAGCACAGCCTGCCGGCCGATGTCAGTGCGGCTCTGCTGCCGCCCCTGCAACCGGCTGGCTCGCGTGATGACCGGTTCGATGTTAACGCCCGTGCGGTGGAAGCCCGCAGTTTCTTCGAATCTCTGGTGGCCGGCACCCGATTCAACGTGGTGGTAGAGCCGGGGCTGTCGATGCCGATCGACCTTCGCCTTCACGATGTCACCGTACCGGAAGTCATGGACATCGTCTCGGATCTCTACAATCTCGATATCGAGCGCAATGGGCGCCTCTATCGGGTCAAGGCCGACAGGCTCCAGACCCGCATCTTCTCGATCGATTACCTCGATTTCAAGCGCAAGGGTGGTTCGGAAACCCGGGTCAGTTCCGGTCAGGTGACGGGGTCACGCTCGTCGGGTACTAACAATGGAACCACTAACTCAAACACGGGTAACGAGGACCGGAACCTGGTGGGTACCACCATTTCCACAAAAACCGAGTCGGATTTCTGGAATGACCTGCAGGCCACCCTGAATATGATGGTTGATTCGGAGGCCGGCGATCAGGTGATTGTGAATGCCGGTGCGGGCCTGGTTATGGTTCGGGGACGCTCTGATACCCTGAAGCTGGTAGAGGATTATCTCCGGCGCACGGAATTGATCATGCAGCGGCAGGTGGTGCTGGAAGCCAAGATTCTGGAAGTGGCCCTCAATGAAGGCTATCAGCAGGGCATCAACTGGTCGGATCTGCAGCGCGCATCGTCCATTACCGCAAGCGACGGCCTTCCCGCTGACTTCACCGCTCAATCCCTGGCTGGCCAGACCATCAGCACCTCGGATATTGGCGGCCTGTTCTCCGCCTCTTTCCGTGAGGGCAGCTTTTCAGCGTTGATCCAGCTCCTTGGAAGCCAGGGCAATGTTCAGATTCTGTCCAGCCCGAGGGTCTCCACGGTGAATAACCAGAAAGCGGTGATCAAGGTTGGTACGGATGAGTTCTTTGTCACCGATATTGACTTCAACAAGGACAACACCAACCTGACCGGGTCAGACAGTACGACCACCTCGGTTGAGCTGACGCCATTTTTCTCGGGTATTTCCCTGGATGTAACACCCCAGATCGCGGATGACGGGGCCATCACGCTGCACGTTCACCCGTCCGTCAGTGAGGTCAGCGATCAGGAAAAGGTGATTACGGTGGGTGATCGGGATGTCACGCTGCCGCTGGCGAAGAGCACGGTTCGGGAAACGGACAGCGTCGTTCGGGCTGACAGCGGGCAGATTGTCGTGATCGGTGGCCTGATTCAGAATACCAGTGAAGACAACAATTCCGCGGTTCCGTTTTTCAGCGATATTCCGCTGGTGGGTGAGCTGTTCAAACAGCGCAAGTTTGACTCACGCAAGAGCGAGCTGGTGATTCTGCTCCGGCCGGTGGTTGCCGGCAGGGGCACCATGGCTTCGGATATCTCGTCGAGCCACCAACGGATGAAGGTGTTGCGGGAACTCCTGCAATCTTCCCAGTCGGTCAAGCCCGAACCGGAGCGCGCGCCACGGTAATATGTACGAGACCCACTTCGGACTGCAGGAAGCACCGTTCGCATTGACGCCCAATACCCGCTACTTTCTGCGGTCACCCAGCCATGCTGATGCGCTGGAACTCCTGCTGGTGGCACTCCGGGAAAGGGAGGGTTTTATCAAGATCACCGGCGAGGTGGGCACGGGAAAAACCCTGCTGTGTCGACTGTTACTTAACGAGCTGGATGATATTGCCTGTACGGCCTACATACCCAATCCTCACCTGTCGGCGGATACCCTTTACGAGGCGGTGGCGGAAGAGCTCGGTGTCGATATATCCGGCTGTGCCAACACCCATCAGGTGCTCAAGGCGCTTAACCAGCGCCTGATCGACCTGGCGATGGACCAGCAGCCGGTTGTGCTGGTGATTGACGAAGCCCAGGCCATGCCGGAACCCACCATCGAGGCGTTAAGACTGCTGACCAACCTCGAAACCGAGAGCACGAAACTGCTCCAGGTCGTGCTGTTTGGTCAGCCTGAACTGGATCAGCTGCTCGGCAAGGACAGTCTGCGCCAGCTGCGTCAGCGAATCACCTTTCAGTATCACCTGAAGCCACTGGATCGCGCCTCGGTTGCCCAGTATCTTCGCCACCGGCTTGCCCAGGCCGGATATAACGGCGGTGAACTGTTTGCGCCCGGCGCCCTGAAGCTCATTGCCCGCTCCTCCGGAGGGATTCCCCGGCTGGTCAATATCCTGGCGCACAAGGGACTGCTTGCGGCCTGGGGGCAGGGCGCCCGACAGGTCGGGCGAGTTCATGTGTTGAGTGCGATCCGGGACACCGACAGCGCGATCCGTCCCGGGCTGATCGGGAGGTGGCTATGAGTCTGCTGAACGATGCCCTTCGGGCGGCGGAACAGCGCCAGAAGCGCACTGGTCAATCGGGTGCCTATACGGGGCAACCGTCTGCCCCCGGAACACGATCGCGCCAATTCCCGCTTCTTGCCGCACTCCTTGGTGTCATCGCCGCGGGGTTGGGAGGCTGGTACCTGTGGCCTGATTCTCCCTCAAAGACGCAGGAGTCCGTTGCCGTGATGCCGCCGGCGGAGGCTTCCTCATCCCTTGCGACGGGGCACAAGGAAGCCCCGCCGGTAGCCACCGAGCAGAAGTCCGTCGCCGAGCCCCCTGCAGAAACGCATCCGGAACCCACGTCAGGGAGTAAGCCTCCGAGTAATCCGGTCAGGGATAATGTCGAATCCGTGTCGGGTGACCGGCCTGAAGCCTCATCAGGTGTCGCATCCGATCCGCAGGCGGTAGAAAAAGCAGCAACCGTTTCGGTTCCGACGAGCGACAAGCCGGAAACCTCCGAAGCGGCAACGGAGAGCAAACCGCCATCGCCGCCGGTAAAACGAGTGCGTGAGACGCCGGAGTTTCGTGATCGGCAGTTGAGCCGGGATATTGGTGAACTGTTGCAGTCTGGCCGGACCGACGAAGCCGAAGCAAGGTTGCGTTCCCTGCTGCAGCAACAACAGGCACCGCAGAGCCGCGAGGCGCTCGCCCGGGGATTCCTCGTGTCGGGCGATTACCAGAAAGCACTGGACTGGTTGCCCGAGGATGCAGGGGCTGGGAACCCGAACCTTCGGGTGTTGCGTGCCAGGGCATTGCTTGCCGGCGGAAATCTGGAGGCGGCCCTGTCCACGTTGCGTAATGATATTCCGCCGGTGCAAAACCATCCGGAGTACCTGGTCACACTGGCCACGCTGTTGCAGCAGGCCGGAGAGAACCAGGCGGCCGCGGAGCAGTGGACCCGACTGCTGGCCTCCGATGACAGTCGTCCGGCCTGGTGGGTGGGGCTTGGCATTGCCCTGGAGTCTCAGGGCCAGCTGGACAGCGCAACGCGGGCCTACGCCGAGGCAGCGTCGCTGCCGGGGCTGTCGCCGGCGCTTGTTGATTATGTACGCAAACGTCTGAAAACCTTGCAGGCTGGATGATGACGACCGAACCGAAAAAGAAGATCCGCATTGGTGACCTGCTGGTTCAGAATGAGGTCATCACCGAAGACCAGTTGATGACGGCACTGCGGGAGCAGAAAGATACCGGGCGCAAACTGGGGCGCACGCTGATCGATCTCGGCTATGTCGACGAAGACAGTCTGTTGAACATTCTGTCGCGCCAGCTCGACGTGCCCTTTGTGCAATTGCGTCACTATCAGTTCAACAATGAGCTGGTGAAAAAGCTTCCCGAGGCGATGGCACGTCGGTTCCGGGCCATCGTGCTGGCGGAACAGCATGGCGAACTGCTGGTAGGCATGGCGGATCCACTGGACATCTTTGCCTACGATGAACTTGTCCGGGTGCTCAAGCAGCCCATCAAACAGGCCGTCGTCCGGGAAAGCGAACTGCTCAACACGCTGGATCTCGTCTACCGTCGAACCGAAGAGATTGCCTCCCTGGCGGAGGAGCTGGAAGACGAACTGGGCGACGACGCCTTCGACCTCGCGGATTTGTCAGCCGAGTCGGAGAGCGAGGATGCGCCGGTCGTCAAGCTGCTGAAAACGCTGTTTGAGGACGCCGTGCAGGCGCGGAGTTCGGATATCCATATCGAGCCGGACGAGTCCGTCGTCCGGATTCGCCAACGGGTGGATGGCGTGCTCCAGGAACAGGTGATGAAGGAAAAACGGGTCAATGCTGCTCTCGTTCTTCGTTTGAAACTCATGGCCGGCCTGAATATTTCCGAGAAGCGGTTACCCCAGGACGGGCGCTTCAATGTGCGCGTCAAAGGCCGCAGCATTGATGTGCGGGTATCCACCATGCCCGTTCAGTTCGGCGAATCGGTGGTCATGCGTCTGCTCGACCAGAGTCAGGGCATTCTGAATCTGGACAGCACGGGCATGCCCGAGGATGTCCTGGACCGTTTCCGCCGGATGATCCGCAAACCCCACGGCATGATCCTGGTAACGGGCCCGACGGGTAGCGGTAAAACCACGACCCTCTACGGTGCACTCACCGAACTGAACCGACCTGAGGTGAAGGTGATCACTGCCGAGGACCCGGTGGAGTATCGCCTGCCACGGATCACCCAGGTTCAGGTCAATCCCAGAATCGGTCTTGAATTTGCCAACGTGCTGCGAGCCGCACTGCGACAGGATCCGGACGTTATCCTGGTGGGGGAAATGCGGGACCGGGAAACCGTGGAGATCGGCTTGCGAGCGGCCATGACCGGTCACCTTGTCCTGTCGACCCTGCACACAAACGACTCAATCAGCAGCGCCATGCGCCTGATTGATATGGGCGCGGAGCCCTTCCTCGTGGCCAGTTCGCTGTTGGGGGTGGTGGCGCAGCGTCTCGTCAGACGGGTTTGTGAGAACTGCTCGTCTCCTTATGAGCCGACGGATCAGGAACGGGTCTGGCTGGAAACTTATGACCTGGATCCGCTGGATCTTGAGGCCGGCTTTGTCCAGGGGCGCGGTTGCTATCAGTGCAGCAACACCGGTTACAAGGGCCGGGTGGGCGTTTACGAATTACTGGAAATGAATGAATTCATGCTCGACGCGCTGCGGCGCAGCGACGTATCCGGCTTCACTCGGGCCGCCAGAAACAGTCCGTGGTACAGGCCATTGGGCCGGTGTGCCATGGATTATGCATTACGCGGTGTAACGACGCTGGAAGAAGTGGCGCGGGTGGCGGCGACATCGGAAGGGGAGTTCTCGCCCGAGGATGAGATTCCCATGCCCGATAGTCCGCTGGGAGGTTCTTCCTGATGGATTTCCGGTATCGGGGGAAAGATGCTTCCGGCAGTGTCCAGCAGGGGGAGCTGTCGGCGCCGAATGTGGATGCCGCCGCCTCCGAATTGATGCGCCGGGGCATTACACCACTGACTATCCGCGAACATCAGCCGCGTGTCTCGGTAACAGACCGAATCCAGACTATGGGCGTGTTCCGCCAGAATGTGACTCTCGATGAGTTGATCGTTTTCTGTCGTCAGATGTATGCACTGACCCGCGCCGGGATTCCTCTGATCCGGACCATGCGGGGGCTGGCGGAAACCTCCCGGTCACCGGTGCTGGCCAAGGTTCTTGAGGACGTCACTACCCGGTTGGAAGGCGGTACCACCATGGCGACCGCCATGCAGGCCCATCCCCGCGTGTTTTCTGATCTGTTTGTGGCCATGATCCACGTCGGCGAAAACACGGGCAGGCTGGATGAAGCGTTCAAGCGACTTTCGGAGATTCTGGAGCTCGAGCGGGACACCAAGCGACGGTTGAAACAGGCCATGCGGTATCCCACCTTTGTGATGGTCGCCCTGCTGGCTGCGCTGATGGTGGTGAACTTCCTGGTGATCCCGAAATTTGCGGCGGTTTTCAACAAACTGGGTGCCGATCTGCCGTTCCTCACCCAGATACTGGTTGCGACCTCCAATTTTCTGCTCGGCTACTGGTACGTCGTCCTGTTCGCAGGAGTGGCGCTTGGAATGCTGGTGCAGCAGTGGAAGCAGACAGAGCAGGGGCGTTTGACCTGGGATCGATACAAGTTGCGTTTGCCGGTGATTGGTAACCTCCTGGAACTGATTACCCTGAGCCGGTTTGCCCGTAATTTCGCGACCATGCTGGCGGCTGGCATGCCGGTGACCCATGCCCTGAGCGTGGTGGCCGACGCCACCGACAATGCGTGGATTGCGACCCACATCCGGGACATGCGATTCGGAATCGAGCGGGGTGAAAGCCTGCTCCGTACGGCTCGTCAGAGTGGCATGTTCCCGCCGCTGATCCTGCAGATGATCGCCGTGGGTGAGGAAACCGGTTCCGTGGATGAAATGCTGAACAATGTAGCGGATTTCTACGACGAGGACGTCGATTTCGGTCTGAAGCGCCTGGCCGAATCCATTGAGCCGATTCTGATCGTAGCCATGGGCATACTGGTGTTGATTCTGGCGTTGGGTGTATTTCTGCCGATCTGGGACCTGGGAGCCGCAGCGCTGGGGAGGTAGCCATTGCCAGTGTCGAGGCTGACGGGAAGCAGTGAGCTCGCAAATAGCCGGCGATTTCGGCTGGCTCTGGTGCTGGTAATACTGGCGGTGCTCGGGTGGTTTTTGGTGGGAGCACTGGAACGCCAGGCCAGCAAGGTAGAGCGGCAGAGTGTCGGGCTTGTGCTCAGTCAGCTCAGGGCGGCCCTGGTGGTCAAGGGCGCAGAAATCATGCTGGACCGGGGCGCTCGTTTCGAAAGCTACGTAGGCATCAACCCGGTGGGGTTGGTGCAGCAGAACTGGAATTCGTTCGAAGGCGCCTGCACGGACGATGGTCCAGCGAGAGGGAAATGGTGTTTTCGGCCTTCTCCGGAAGTGAAAGGCGATACCGCGAAGACTGGCCGATTGTTATACCGGCCGGAACACCGAATCCAGATCGGCCAGCGGGTGGCCGAGCCAGGCGCGACGCTGGGCTGGATGGTGACGACACAGTTTTCGGACCGGAACGGCGATGGTCGTCAGGACGAATCAGAGAGAACGACCGGGTTGATGTTGGAACCGGTGACAGAGAATTGATGTAGGGCCCCACACAAAAAGAAGGAACGCATTACTATGAAAAGCCAGACAAGACTGAATCGCGGCCAGGGTTTTACCCTGATCGAACTGGTGGTGGTGATCGCCATACTGGGCATTCTGGCGGCATTTGCTCTGCCACGGTTTGCTCAGTTGTCCGAACAGGCCCACCAGTCCAGTATTCGGGCGACGGCAGGCGCCTTGTCCGCCGGCGTGGCCCTGGCCAAGACCCAGTGGGTTTCGAACGGGTTTACCGCAGCCACCACCAACGTTCAGGGGTTTGGCAACGACAATATCGATGTGAGCGGCGACGGTTGGCCCACGGCCACCGGCGGTGCCATTGATACCAATATGACCGTGACTCGTTGTCAGGAAGTCTGGCAGGGTTTGTTGCAGGCCAATGCGCCGACAATCACGGGAACGAGTGCCTCGCCCGACTATGCAGTCAGCGTCCAGCCGGATGGTGATGCGGGGCAGGGCCCTGACTGTGTTTACACCTACCAGCCGGACGGCCAGGGCAGCACCATCGTCTATGACGCCGACACCGGTGAAGTAACCACAACCATTAACTGATCAACCAAGCAAAACGTGGAGTAGAGCCATGAAAATGATGAACGCAATTCCTGCGCGCAATGAAAAAGGTTTCACCCTGATCGAACTGGTCATGGTGATTGTAATTCTGGGCATTCTGGCGGCGTTTGCGTTGCCGAGGTTTGCGGATCTGGGAACTGATGCAAAGAGCGCAACGAGAGCTGGTATTCTCGGTGCGATGAAATCTGCTTCTTCAATTGCACATTCGAAGTGTCTTGCTGATAACGCCTGTAATACGTCTGCGTCTACTATCGAAACGGCTGCTCTGGATGGAGCCGATGTAGACATGATTTACGGCTATCCTGATGCGACGGATAGTGGAATCATTGCTGCTGCACAAATTGACACTGCACTAAGCGATGGTGGCACAAGTGGTGCAGGTGAGACCCTTACGGTCACCATTGACAAGGATTCCACATGCACCGTGACCTATCAGTCACCCTCCGCCGCAACTGGCGCTCCTAAGTTTGGAGGCGCCACTAAAGGATGTCCGTAACGTAGCGAAAAATACTGCTCCGGTTTAGCACCAAATAAGTTTGTTGGGGGATATCCCTCAGAGTTCTCTAGGGTTTCTCATATATAAGCATAGCTTGGGCGGTATTTGAATGAAGTGGGAGAGCGGATGATGATTCGAGATGCCCCTTGCTCGTCCGGTTTCACTCTGGTCGAGCTGGTAATGGTACTCGTTCTGATCGGCGTTATTTCAGCGGTTGGTGTTGGACTATTCACCAGCCGCTCCGCCTTCTCTCCTCTGGTTGCTACCCAGCAACTTGCCTCCGCCACGCTGCTTGCCCAGCAGGCAGCGTTGGCAGGCAATCCCGCCGGGAGTCTGACGATCGATCAGACATCCGATGAGTTCCGGTTTACGGTCGGCAGCGGCACCTCCATATCTCGAACCTTTTCAATCAATCGAAACGGTACCTCTTTGAACGGGGCATCACTGCCTCTTACCCTGAACTTCACGTCATTGGGGGCGCTCGCGTCCGGATCGGATGTGGCTCTGACCTTTACCGGTGAGAGTACCTTCCAAACCTGCATCAGTTCTCTGGGCGCCGTGTATCAGGGGGCCTGTCAGTGAAGGCATTGCAGCGCGGCGCGACCCTGGTGGAGCTGGTCATCACCATTGTGATTATCAGTGTAGCTGTGGCCGGTGTGGTGGGTGCCTTTGCCCTGATCAGCGGTCGCAGCGCCGATCCGCTCAACCAGACCCGAGCGGTGGCACTGGCCCAGCTTTATGCGGATGAAATTCTGTCGCGGAAGTATGATGAAAATACCCCGCCGGGTGGAGTCCCCCGGCATTCCGGGTGCAGTATCAACACGGAAGAAGCCGGTCGCGCCTCCTACGATGACGTGGACGATTACGATGCGATATCGAACGATCCTCCCCGTGATGCATCAGGAGCGGCTCTGGATCCGACCTCGTACAGCGGGTTTCAGGTCAGTGTCAGCGTACAGTGCGCCGGTAGCGAGGTTGGTCTGCCCGCAGCCGACGCCAAACGGATCGATATCACGATTCGGGATCCAGGCAATGCAACGTACGCCTTTACGTTCTACAGGGCCAATTTCTGATGCGTCGCGCCAGGGGATTCACGCTCGTGGAACTGGTCATGGTGATTGTCATCCTCGCCATCGTGGCCACCATCTCGGTCCAGTTCGTATCGCTGTCCACCCGGGGTGCCCTGGATGTTAGTGCCCGGCAGCAACGGGCACTGCAGGGCGTGGTCATCAGCGAACAGCTTTCACGCCAGTTGCGGGAAGCCTTTCCATTGTCTATACGGGTCAGTGGCCAGTGCCTGGAGTGGCTACCAGTGCTGGCGGCGACCAACTACATTCACCGGCCGCAGGGGCCGGGGTTCGACAAGATCGACATCGTGCCTTTCAGCCAGGTGCCTGCGGTGGGAAACCGGGCTCTGATCTATGGCTATGGTGCGACAACGTCGGAGCTGTACGGAACAGCCAATCCGGGTCCGGTCTCGACGCCCATTGCCGGTATAGCCGGTGGAACAATCACCCTCAGCAGTGCCCATCGGTTTCGTCAGCAGTCCCCGGTGCGCCGTTTGTATGTCATCGGAAGCCCGGTCAGTGTGTGCCAGAACGGACGTATGCTTTACCGGTATTCGGGATATGGACGCGCAACTTCTCAACCATCGCCCCCGACAGGCGGTGTGCGGGAAGTGATGTCGGCAAACCTTTCAGGGCCAGTCGATTTCCGGTTTACCCCGCCAACCTATCAGAGAGCGGCCGTTGTCGAATTTGCGCTTACCCTCAAGGATTTCGATACCGGTAGTGACGAAACCACCACCACACGGCAGGAGGTCCAGATCCGGAATGTACCCTAGATCTCCCGGTAAGTATCAGAATGGTGCGGGTTTGCCGATTGCGATATTTGTTATCACGGTGCTGTCGCTGCTGGTCTTCGGTATGGCCCAGTTGCAGCAGCAGTCCGGCGAATCGCTGAGTCTCCAGATCCAGTCCCAGCGGGCATTTTTTGCCGCTGAGAGTGGCGCTCAGGTGGGTGTGACGGATGTGTTATACGAGGGCCGCGTCTGTCCTGCGAGCGGCTCGAGCTGGACTATAGCCTTTACCAAACAGGCGCTTTCCGGATGTGAGGCCCGGCTCCAGTGTTCACAGGAGGATGCCACTGCCGTGAATGGAAATGGTGGCGACAGGCTTTATACCATCCTCAGTGAAGGTCGCTGCGGGATGGGGCAAGAGGCTGCCCGTCGAGTTGTGGAGGTACGGGTACGATGAGGTTGTTGCTCTCCTGCTTCATTCTTCTGGGGCTGCTCACACAAACAGCATTCGGAACAGTTGTTTTGTCAGCCAACGGGGATGTAGCGGGTCCTGTAACAGTAAATGTTGGTGATACCGTTGATTTTGTAGTTCGCGCTACAAATTGTTCGAACATTAATGGATACGGTGGTGCTTGGAGAGACACTTGGGTGGTCGGTGGGCAAGCTGAAAGTCAAATATTTGGTTCAAGTCCGTGCACCGTACCCTCTTTGGGTCGGCAAACAACGTTTGCTTCCCCTGGCTCATATAAGGTGGAGTATATTTCCGAATACTGTCGCAACTACCGGTTTGGCCTTTGTTTTTCCGGTTGGCAAACGGATCAGTCTGACTCCATTGTCGTTGAAGTTCGGGATCCGAATGCCCTGACTTGTTTTGATGATGATTTTTCTGCTGGGGGTTTAAGTACTAGTGATTGGGTGACTTCCGTTTCGCGTGGAAACTTTGTGCCCGGCGTTACGAGCAATGGCCGGCTAAGAATGACCGAAGCTGCCAGTAACCAGGCCACGGCCGCCACTTTACAGCGCGAGATCCCTGGTGCAGATAACCTCATTGTTCTGGAATTCGACTATTACGCATACGGTGGCAGCGGGGCAGATGGTGTCGCAGTGGTTTTGTCGGATGCGCTGATCACACCTCAGCCCGGCAGTTACGGTGGGTCGCTTGGTTACGCTCAGAGAAACAATGGTGACAGTGGGTTTGCGGGCGGCTGGCTTGGCGTTGGTCTTGATGAGTTCGGAAACTTTGCAAATGAAAGTGAAGGAAGGTCCGGAGGCAATCGAAAAGGCGCGGTGCCAGACGCAGTTACGTTGAGAGGCTCTGCGCCTAGTTATCAGTATCTGGCCGACTCTGGACGGCTCAATCCCGGCGTGGACGCAACGGGGCAGTTCAGTCCCCACCGCTACCGCATTACCGTGGACTCCAGAGCTGGTGTCGGGCCCATTGCTACCGTCGAGAGGGACACCAGCGGAACCGGCAATAATTTCTCCGAACTGGTGCGAATTGATCTTGGAGCGGTTTCTTCCCAGAGTGCCATTCCGGAAAACCTGTTGCTGTCGCTGACTGGATCGACGGGTGGCTCCAATAACATCCATGAGCTGGACAATGTTCAGTTGTGCGCCCTGAAGCTGAACCCGGTCGGTCAGCAGGTCGACCACTTCGAAATTGTTCACGATGGCGTCGCGTTAACCTGCCAGCCGGAGACTGTTACCGTGCGGGCCTGTGCCAATGCGGCCTGTGACCAGCTGTTCACCGATCCGGTGGCTGCGACGCTGGCACCGAGCAGTGGGTGGTCCGGGGGCAATGTCTTGTCGATTACCGGAGGAACGGGCTTGGCGTCACTGCAGCACACCACCGCTGGAAATGTTTCGCTCAACGTTGTGGGCTCGCAACCCTCTACCCGGCCTCAGTCCGTCACTTTGTGCGATAACGGAAACGGGGGACTTTCGAGTAGCAACTGCACTTTGCCATTCTATGATTCCGGTTTGGCTTTTGATGTGCCGGACCTCACCTCGCACAAGCCGGAAAACGCGATACAGGTCCGGGCTGTCCGGCGGGACAACCAGACGGATGCCTGTGTGCCGGCATTCGAGAACGTGCGTAAGCCCGTTTCCTTCTGGTCCACCTACGTCGACCCCGGTGCCACAGGGCGTCCGGCTAGCCGTCCATTGTCGGTGAATGGTACGGCGATCGGTGGAAGCCAGACCGCTGCTACAACGCTGGACCTGGACTTCGGTGTTGGTGGCGTCGCACAGATTGATGTGATGTATCCGGATGCGGGGCGGATGAACCTGAATGCGCGTTACCTCGGGTCCACGGCAACTGGCGACAGTGGTCTGGAGATGCCCGGTGCCGACGGTTTTGTCAGCATTCCGGCCGGCCTGTGCGTCCGGTCGGCAGGAGAATGTCTGGCCGGCGACTCAACCTGCCCGACGTTCCGGAAAGCCGGGGAGTCCTTTGACCTGAACATTCAGGCCGTCGGTTGGGAGGGCAGTGGCGATACCGATCTTTGCCAGGGCAATCCGTCTACGCCGAATTTCACGCTTTCGGATATCCCGTTAGCCGCCAACCTGGTAGCGCCGTCTGGCGGGGCTCCGGGAACGGTTGTGCCAGCCACCTATTCACATGGTGCATCATCGACGGCAACGCAAACGGTGGCCACTCGGGTTTCCGAAGTCGGCGTATTCCGGTTCCTGGCAACACCGGCTTCTGGAAGTTATCTGGGACGAACGGTTCCCGGGGGCACCAGTGCGCCGATTGGTCGCTTCTATCCGGACCGTTTCGAGGTGACTACAGATCCCGGCGAATTACAGGCCGAGTGTACCGCCGGCGGTTCTCCCTTTACCTATACCGGCGAGCCGTTTGGCTGGAAGGTCCCCGCGTCCTTGAGCATCGAGCCGGTGTCGGTTCAGGGGGTGCCAACATTGAATTATACCGCCCCGGGATTCAGAAAACTGGTTGCCAGTGATGTCGATCGTGTTTTCCCGAGCACTGATTCGACGGCAGTTGATACGTCCGGATCATTGATGCCCCTGACCAGCACACCCACGATAGGTAATCTGGCTGTAGTGCAGCCGGGACTGATGTCTTATCAGTTCTCCATGGCAGATCAGATGGCATTCGATAAATCTGTCGGGCAGAGGATATCGCCATTTGTTCCGGATATTGCATTCCAGATTTCGGACATGACGGATTCCGACGGTGTGTCTGCAAGTGCAACGCCCTACAGTTTTACCCCAGGCGCAGGCTTCGACATCCGCTACGGCCGCCTTTTCCTGGAAAACGCCTATGGCCCGGAAACCCTGTCCGCGCTTCCGATGCCGTTCCGAGTGGAGTACTGGAATGGCTCGGGCTTTGTCACCAACACGGCAGACAGTTGCACCGCCTGGTCGACCACGGACATCACCGATACCGAAAATTATCATTCACTGGATGCGGCCAGTGGCACCCTGAGTGCCGGGCAGGGAGGCCCGCTGACCCTGGTGCCGGATGGCACACAAGGCACCGATTCCCTGGTCTGGAATGTGGCGGACTGGCTGGAGTTTGATCAGGATGGCGATGGCACACTCGAGGACCCGTCGGCATTGGCAACGTTCGGGGTCTATCGGGGACATGACCGCGTGATCTACTGGCAGGAGCAATAAAAAAGGCGAGGCCAGGGCCCCGCCAAACCGCTTACGAACCATGCGGTTCGTTAATCGTCGTCGTTTTCGGGGTGGTCCAGTCCCAGTTCATTGATTTTGCGGGTCAGGGTATTGCGCCCCCAACCGAGCAGGATGGAGGCATCCCGCCTGCGGCCCCCGGTGTGGCGAAGGGCGGTTTCGATCATGATCCGTTCGAACTCCGGCACCGCTGTGTCCAGGATGCCCTTTTTGCCCCGTTTGAGCTCTTGCTCCGCCCAATTGCGCAGGCCTTCCTGCCAGGTCAGCCCGGTTGCCGCCATTTCTGACTCGGCCTGGTGCAGCAGTTCTGGGGGCAGGTCGTCGATGTGAATCTCGCGGCCACTGGCCATGACGGTCAACCACCGGCAGGTATTCTCCAGCTGGCGGACGTTTCCGGGCCAGGGCAGTGTGGTCAGGTATTCTTCCGCTTCCGGCCGGAGAATCTTGGGCTCAACCGAGAGTTCCTTGGCCGCCCGCTTGAGAAAGTGCTGCATCAGCCGTGGAATGTCCTCCCGGCGTTCGGCCAGCTTGGGCAGGTGTACGCGGATGACGTTCAGGCGATGGAAAAGGTCTTCCCGGAAGCTCCCGGCCTGGACCAGTTTCTCGAGATCCTGGTGAGTGGCGGCGATGATGCGGACATCCACCTTGATGGGCGTGGTTCCTCCCACCCGGTAAAACTCGCCATCGGCGAGGACCCGAAGCAGGCGGGTCTGCGTATCGGCTGGCATATCGCCGATTTCATCAAGGAACAGCGTGCCGCCATTAGCCTGCTCGAAACGGCCCTGGCGCGCGGCCCCGGCCCCGGTGAAGGCGCCCTTTTCATGACCGAACAGCTCGGACTCGATCAGGTCTTTGGGAATGGCCGCCATATTCAGCGCAATAAACGGGTGCTTGGCCCTGGGGCTGTGATTGTGCAGGGCCTGGGCGACCAGTTCCTTGCCGGTCCCGCTTTCGCCGTTGATCAGAACCGTGATGTTGGAGTGTGAGAGTCGTCCGATCGCCCGGAAGACCTCCTGCATGGCCGGCGCCTCACCGATGATCTCCGTGTTGCGCTGATTGCTCTCGGCCGGAGGTTCCGACGTGGCCCGCTTTTCGTGGGCGTGGGCGACCGCGCGTTTGACCAGGGCAACGGCATCGTCCACGTCGAAGGGCTTGGGCAGATACTCGAACGCACCGGTCTGATAACTGGTCACCGCACTCTCAAGATCAGAATGGGCGGTCATGATGATGACGGGCACGTCGGGGTAGCCTTCGACAATGCGTGACAGCAGGGTGATTCCGTCCACGCCCGGCATGCGGATGTCACTGATAACGGCATCCGGCCGTTCGTGCTCCAGTCGGGTCATGATACTGTCGCCGCTGTCGAAGACGCGGGGATTCATACCGGCCTGGCTGAGGGCGCGCTCCAGCACCCAGCGAATACTTTTATCGTCGTCTATGATCCAGACGTTTGCCGGTTGGCTCATGAGTTTTCCTCCAGGGGCAGGAAGATGATGAAGTCGGTTTGTCCGGGTTCGCTTTCACACTCGACCAGTCCATGGTGCTGTCCGATGATGCTCTGGGTGATGGACAGCCCGAGACCGGTTCCGCTGGCGCGTCCGCTGATCATTGGATAGAAAATGTTCTGCAGCAGGTCGGGTGGAATGCCGGGGCCGTTGTCGATGATGTCCACCCGACATACCAGGCGATATCGGCGGTGGCCGATGGTGAACTGTCGCAAGGCCCGAGTCCGGAATGTGATGGTTGGAGGCTGGCTGTTCGTCTGGTCGATCTGGTTCTCGAACGCCGCTTCCATGGCATTACGGGCAATGTTCAGAAAGGCCTGAATGAGTTGTTCCTTGTCTCCGATCAGTTCAGGCAGACTGGGATCGTAATCCCTGCAGAAGGTCACACGACCTTTACTTTCCGCCTCCAGCAGCGTTCGTACCCGCTCCAGAACTTCGTGGACGTTGGTGGGGGCCAGCTGCAGTGCCTTGTGCGGTCCAAGCATCCGATCGACGAGGCTTCTGAGGCGATCCGCCTCATCAATGATCACCCGGGTATATTCCCTTTGCTCCTCGTCGTTGAGTTCCCGGTCCAGAAGCTGAGCTGCGCCACGTATTCCTCCGAGCGGGTTCTTGATCTCGTGAGCCATGCCCCGGACGAGGATGCGTGTGGTTTCCTGCTGGGAAATAATGTCTTCTTCCCGGCTGATCCGCAGGAGGCGATCCCGTGGCTGGATTTCAATCAACAACTCTGTGGGGTCCAGCGAGATGGGGGTGACTGAGTAGTCGACGGTGAGTCGTGCACCGCTGGGGAGCAGGAACTCGGCTTCCCTGCGGGTGTAGGACTGGCCGTTTTCCAAGGCAGCGTAAAGGGTCTTCAGGGCATCCTCGGAGTCCACCAGGCTGTCTGCAAACGGTTGGCCCTGGCTGCGGGTCATGCTGGTTTCGAAAAGACTTTCCGCGGCTGGATTCAGGTACTGGATTTTCAGGTTGTCCTGAAGCACCAGGACCGCCGTAGTCAGGCTGTCGAGAATGCTTTTATAACCGTTGACGGTGGCGGGTAATGCGGCCATGAACCCATCCTGTTGAGTCGTTCAGAAAGTGACGGGAGGTAAGCTGCAAAAAGCGAACCATCTTGCACCATTATCGGTACGGCGGTGGGCGACAGCCGGGCAGGAGCCCCAAACGGCTCTGTGGCATGCCGTTTACTGGTGCAACGCGGGATGGCCAACCGATACAGCGCTGGGCTTTCGCCCTCTTGCTGATCAGAGTATGGCTGCTTTCTGGTGCGAATGCACCACGATGGGGCGGCGGATCAGTTCAGAACGGAGGGGCGGTGTACCGTGAAACTGATGGGTGAGCCGGCTTTTACCTGCACACCTTTGTCATCGATGATGTAGACCCGGGCTTCGTGGGTTCCGCGATAGACGTTGTTGACGACGATGGAGCTGGAGGTTGACTGACCAACGGGCTGGCCATCCAGAGTGACCTCGTACTTGTGTCCCGACTGGAGTTCCGGATTGCTGGTGACTTCGAACCGGACGTCTCCGCTGCCGCTGTTGAAGGCCTGTCCATCCCGGGGCGAGGCGATGGATACGGAATCGTAGAGGGCGCCTTCCCGTTTCACTTCCTCACGAAGCTTGTCGGTCTCCTCCACGGTTTGTGGCTTTGGCAGGGTAACCGTGGTGACAGGCTTGACCTTGATCGCTTCGCCTCCGTCCATGGGCTCGTCCGAGAAGGTGACGTTACCCTGGGCATCGACATGCCTGTAGACTTCGCCAAGAGCCGGCGTGGTCAGAGTCACCAGCAACATTGCCGCAGCTATTCCGTGCATCGCGTTCATAAGTGCAACCTGTCATATTGTTTCCGGTTGATTATCAACGGCCTTTGTCGGGTTTTCAACGCCGGTTCCCGGCGATATTCGTTACATATCGTTAAGAGCGGGAGAGTGTGCGGTTGTGCACAAAAAAGCCCCGCATGGTGCGGGGCTTTCGGGGGTCTCCGATAATCGGCAGGTGCCGGATTAGCAGGAGTAGTACAGATCGAACTCGACCGGATGAGTGGTCATGTTCAGACGCTCAACCTCGGCACGCTTCAGATCGATATAACCAGCGATCATGTCCTCGGTGAACACGCCGCCACGGGTCAGGAACTCGTGGTCGTTTTCCAGGCAGTCCAGGGCTTCCTGGAATGTCTCGGCGACGGTCGGAATGTTCAGTGCTTCTTCCTTCGGCAGATCGTACAGATCCTTGTCCATGGCATCGCCCGGGTGGATCTTGTTCTGAATGCCGTCGAGGCCAGCCATCATCAATGCCGCGAATGCGAGGTACGGGTTCGCGGACGGATCCGGGAAACGAACCTCGATACGACGTGCTTTCGGGCTGCTCACGTACGGAATACGGATTGACGCGGAGCGGTTACGGGCGGAGTAGGCCAGCATGACCGGTGCTTCGAAGCCCGGAACCAGACGCTTGTAGCTGTTGGTGGAGCTGTTGGTGAAGGCGTTGATGGTCTTGGCGTGCTTGATGATACCGCCAATGTAGTACAGCGCCATTTCGCTCAGGCCGGCATAGCCGTCACCGGCGAACAGGTTCTTGCCGTCCTTGTTCAGGGACATGTGAACGTGCATGCCGGAACCGTTATCACCAACAACCGGCTTGGGCATGAAGGTGGCGGTCTTGCCGTAGGCGTGAGCCACGTTGTGGATGCAGTACTTCAGGATCTGAACTTCGTCGGCCTTGCGGGTCAGGGTGTTGGCACCAACGCCGATTTCACACTGGCCGGCAGTACCTACTTCGTGGTGGTGAACCTCGATTTCCAGGCCCATGGACTCCATGGCGGCACACATGGCGCCACGCAGGTCGTGCAGGCTGTCAACCGGCGGAACCGGGAAGTAGCCGCCTTTTACGCCCGGGCGGTGACCGATGTTGTTACGGTCGAAGTCTTCGCCGGAAACCCACGCGGCTTCTTCGGAGTAGATTTCGTACATGGAACCCTGCATGTCGGTCTTCCACTTGACGGAATCAAATACGAAGAATTCCGGCTCCGGACCGAACAGGGCGCCATCCGCCATGCCGGTGGACTTCAGATACTCTTCAGCACGCTTGGCAACGGAGCGGGGATCGCGCTCATAGCCCTGCATGGTGGACGGTTCCACGATATCGCAGGTGATGTTGACGGTGGTTTCTTCGGTGAACGGATCCAGGACGGAAGTTTGGTCGTCCGGCATCAGGATCATGTCGGATTCGTTGATGCCCTTCCAGCCAGCGATGGAGGAGCCGTCGAACATCTTACCTTCGGTGAAGAAATCTTCGTCGACTTCGGTCGCGGGCAGGGTGACGTGCTGTTCTTTACCGCGGCTGTCGGTGAAGCGCAGGTCAACCCATTTGACTTCGTGTTCTTTGATCAAATCAATCGTCTTGGACATTGTGCATGCTCCGTAAGTTATCCCGCTGCGCGGGCCTGTTTCATGTTCGCGATGCCGGATCGTTCAGAGAGTCTGAGGTCCGATCATTGTTTTGGGTATCGGAAGCTTATCAGAAGCTCGGGTCCGTTACCTGACAATTTGTGCGGCTGCGGGATCCAAAGCAAGGCGCTTGCCAGTTTTGGTTCTCTGCGCCACAAAGGCGCAGCCGCGCGGGTTCGGGGCGCTCCACCCCTTCTTTATGGGCCAGAAGGCGGCATATGGGTGCGCTAAAATAGTGCATTATTGCCGTTGACGCCTTTTTGTGGTGCGCTCGATGTTTTGTGCCGTCGTCAGACATCTGCGAATGAGCGGGTGAGGCGTCTGGCGCATCCTCAAGATGGATGATCTGATTCCTGCCCGTCTGTTTGGCATGGTAGAGGCATCGGTCTGCCTGGCGAATCAGGGCTTGAAGCGAGTCACCATGGGCGCCATATTCGGCGATACCGCCGCTGATGGTCAAGCTGATGGTTTCACCAGAGTACATCAGCGGAGAGTGTTCAATGGTTTCGCGAATTTTGTTAGCCGCCGCCTTGGCCTGTGTTTCAGACGTTTCGGTCAGTAGCAGTACAAATTCCTCCCCGCCCAACCGTGCCGCAAGGTCAGTCCGGCGAAGGGATTTTTGCAATATCCGGGAGACATGCTGCAGCGCCTTGTCGCCCATCTCATGGCCAAACCGGTCATTCACAGCTTTGAAATGATCCAGGTCCAGAATCATTACCGTCAATGGTGTTCCCTGTCTGAGACTCCTGCGCTTTTCCCGCTCGAATACGTCCGCCAGCCTCGCCCGGTTGGCCAGAAGGTCCACCGGGCTCTGGTGGCCATGGGCTGAAGAAAGAAATACATATAACTGAGAGGTTAAACCATGTACAATTTCGCACCCCTTATTTGCAGGCTCCAGCCCCGGCAGGCTGGACGCGTATTCCGAGCTTTGTGCATTCAAGCCAGAAAAGCTCTTTTCCAATGAAGTGAAATCTTTTTTATGTCCAATGATATCAGCAAGTTAAGAAACGTCGCCATTATTGCTCACGTTGACCACGGCAAGACGACCCTGGTTGACCAGCTGCTCCGTCAGTCCGGAACCCTGGATCGCAAGGAGCTTGAAAGCGAGCGCGTTATGGATTCCAACGACCAGGAAAAGGAGCGGGGCATCACCATCCTGGCCAAGAATACCGCCCTGAAGTGGAACGACTACGACATCAATATCGTGGACACACCGGGGCACGCTGACTTCGGCGGTGAGGTCGAGCGCGTAATGAGCATGGTCGACAGTGTGCTGCTGGTAGTAGATTCTATTGACGGCCCCATGCCACAAACCCGATTTGTAACCCAGAAAGCGTTCGCGGCGGGTCTTCGGCCGATTGTGGTGGTGAACAAGATTGACCGTCCCGGCGCTCGCCCGGATTGGGTCGTGGATCAGGTTTTCGACCTGTTCGATAACCTGGGTGCCACTGACGAACAGCTGGACTTTCCCATCGTATACGCCAGCGCACTGAACGGCATTGCCGGTATGGAGCACGAGGATCTGGACGACAATATGGACGCCGTGTTCCAGGCGATTGTCGACCACGTGCCCGCGCCGGCCGTCGATATGGATGGCCCGTTCCAGATGCAGATCTCCCAGCTGGACTACAACAGTTTCCTCGGCGTCATCGGTATCGGTCGCATCATGCGCGGTGCGGTCAAGACCAATACGCCCGTAGTCGCCATCGGCCGGGACGGCAAAAAGCGAAATGGACGGATTCTTAAAATCATGGGGCACTCCGGTCTGCAGCGTGTTGAAGTGGACGAAGCGCAGGCGGGCGACATTGTCTGTGTCAGTGGTCTGGATCCGCTGTACATCTCCGACACCCTGTGCGATCCGAACAATGTTGAAGCTCTGCCGGCACTGACTGTGGATGAGCCGACCGTTTCCATGACCTTCCAGGTAAACGATTCCCCGTTCGCCGGTAAAGAAGGCAAGTACGTCACCAGCCGAAACATCAGGGAGCGCCTTGAAAAGGAGCTTCTGCATAACGTGGCGCTGCGGGTCGAAGAGGGTGACTCTGCCGACAAGTTCAAGGTTTCCGGTCGTGGTGAGCTTCACTTGTCGGTGCTGATCGAGAACATGCGTCGTGAGAACTTCGAGCTGGCGGTAGGTCGCCCGGAAGTCGTGATCCGCGAAATTGACGGGGTCAAGCAGGAGCCGTACGAAAACGTCATCGTGGATATCGAAGAGCAGCACCAGGGCCCGGTCATGGAACAGCTTGGTCTTCGCAAGGGTGAAATGACCAACATGATTCCGGACGGTAAAGGTCGCATGCGTGTGGAATACATCATTCCGGCCCGCGGCCTGATCGGCTTCCGGAATGCCTTCCTGACGATGACGTCCGGTACCGGCATCCTGACGTCGACATTCAGTCACTATGGTCCTGTGAAAGAAGGGGCCATGGCGGGTCGTCAGAATGGCGTGCTGATCTCCATGGCCAAAGGTACGGCGATGACATACTCGCTGGAAACCCTGCAAAGTCGTGGAAAGCTTTTCCTCGCGCCCGGTGACGAGATCTACGAAGGACAGCTGTGCGGTATTCACAGTCGTGAGAATGACATCGTGATCAACCCCACCAAGGCCAAGAAGCTCGATAACATGCGGGCCTCCGGTAAAGACGAAGTGATTGGCCTGGTGCCGCCCATCAAGCACACCCTGGAGCAGGCGCTGGAGTTCATTGACGATGATGAACTGGTGGAAGTGACCCCCAAATCGATCCGGCTGCGTAAGAAGCTGCTGACCGAGAACGAGCGGAAGCGCGCCAAGAAGTAAGCACTAATGATCGCAAAAAAGGGCAGATGAGGTTTCATCTGCCCTTTTTTATTTTTCTGACCTGGCAGAGAACTTTCTTCTCGCCCGATGTTCAGCCAAACTCCGGTAAAGTCCTTGCGCCGGAGTCTCGCCCATGCTCAACCTCTACCCTGAAATCCTGCCAAATGCCCAGCATCGACTCGCCGTGGATCCTCCTCACGAACTCTATGTCGAGGAAAGTGGTAATCCCGACGGCATTCCGGTCATCGTTGTGCATGGCGGGCCGGGAGGTGGTTGTGAGGATTATCACCGGCGTTTCTTTGACGCGGAGCGGTTCCGCATCATCCTGCTTGACCAGCGTGGGGCCGGTCGTTCGACGCCTCTGGCTGAGCTCGAGGGTAACAGCACCGATAAACTGGTTGAGGATCTGGAAGCCGTTCGCCAGTTTCTCGGGATTGACCGGTGGATGCTTTTTGGTGGCAGTTGGGGGTCCACACTTAGTCTTGTGTACGCTCAGACCCATCCGGAAAGGGTGCTTGGCCTGGTTTTGCGAGGAATATTCCTGTGCCGGCCCCGGGATATCCACTGGTTTTATCAGGAGGGTGCCAGCCGTGTGTTCCCGGACTACTGGGACGACTTCCTGGCCCCGATCCCCCTGGATGAGAGGGGCGAGATGGTCTCTGCCTACTATCGCCGGCTAACCAGCAGCAACGAACTTGAGCAGATTCAGGCGGCCAAGGCGTGGTCTGTCTGGGAGGGGCGTTGTGCAACGTTGCATCCGAATTCACGGGTCGTTGAGCATTTCGGCCATCCCCATGTTGCCATTGCCCTGGCGAGAATCGAATGTCACTACTTCATGAATAACGCTTTTCTGGAGCCAGACCAGATTGTCCGGGATGCCCATAAACTGGCCGCCATCCCGGGCGTTATTGTGCACGGTCGATACGACATGGTTTGTCCTCTGGATAATGCCCTGGCATTGAGCAAGGCCTGGCCAGAGGCCGAGCTTCGTATCATTCGGGACGCCGGTCATTCGGCGTCGGAACCGGCGATCGTGGATGCTCTGATCCGCGGTGTTGAGGAAGTAGCCGCGAGGGCGGAACAGATCTCGGATTAAAGTGGCCCGGGATGGGTTGCGGTCAGTGACAGGCCTCTATAAACTTTCGCGCGTTTATGACTCGAGCCAGTTTGCAGGAAGCGAATGAAAGGGCTGATCCAGAGAGTATCCGAAGCCAGTGTCACTGTTGACGGTGCAGAGATTGCCTCCATCCAGAGTGGTATCCTTCTGTTGCTTGGCGTTGAGCGAGGCGATGATGTCCGGTGCGCAGGAGAGCTGTGCCGGAAGATCCTTTCCTACCGAATTTTTCCTGATGACCAGGGGCGAATGAACCGCAGTCTCCTGGACATTAACGGCGAGCTGCTGGTGGTTCCCCAGTTCACTCTGGCTGCCGATACCCGCTCCGGTACTCGCCCGGGTTTTTCGTCGGCGGCCAGCCCCGACCTTGCCAATACCCTTTTCCTCCGCTTTGTTGACAGTGCCAAAGGTGCGATGGATGCGGGCCGGGTAGCCACAGGGCGCTTTGGTGCCGATATGAACGTCGCGCTGATTAACGATGGCCCTGTTACGTTTCTTCTGGAGGTGTCCGGTACGGAGACCTGAGCTTTCCTGCACCCAAATCAGGCGGGCTCGGCCAGCATGCTGCACATTGGTGCGTGAGATTACAGGCTCTGGCGGTTCGTTCTGAGCATCAAAGCCAGTGATATTTTTGTAATTGACTGATACCAAAGAAAAATTAAAGGGCTGGCCTCATACTTGTAATGAGAGGTCCATCAAGACCTTTGAAATGAAACGCTATAAAAGATTGCGTTTCAGGTGCCAAACAAGCTAAAAAGGCGCGGTTTGAAATTTGCAAAATCGGCGGCTTTGTATTAAAACAGTTTCATCACGAAAGGCTTTAAGAAGATCTTGTAAGTGATTGAACTATAAAGATCTGCCGATGCGTAGATTTTTCAGAAAAAGAAGAAAAGTTATCGAATTGTCACAAAAATGACATGCAGATAATGCAGAATCCGGCTCATCCAGCCTGGCTGGTGACGCCCTAAAAATCGGGATTAGAACCCGTCGCTAAAACCTGAGTTAACTCAAAAAGGAAGGCGCAACATGAAAAAGACGCTCATCGCATCTGCTATTGCAGCCGCAACGTTCTCTGGAGCCGCGCTGGCCCAGAATACCGCCACGATGACTGCCGACGATCTGGCAGCGCGCATGGATTCTATGCCGACTGTCTACGGTAACATCCAGCTGGCGATTGTTCACGACAACTTCGACAATGGTCCGTCTTCTCTGGACTTTGCCGATAATGGTTCCACTATTGGTTTCAAGCACGACCACGAAATCGCTCCGGGTATCACCGGTTTCTTCAAGGCCGAACTGGAATTTGACGCTGACCAGAAAGCTGGCAACGGCGGCCTGAACGGTTTTGATGAAGCCTACATTGGTGTGAAAGGCGACCGTTTCGGTCAAGTTTGGGCGGGCTCTGACGACTCCACCTACGAAACTGCCATTGACGAAATCTACAACCATTATGAGTACGGTTCTTTTATCGGTGGCAGCTATGACACCGGTGAGGGTGACCTGGTTCAGTACCGGTCTCCGTCTTTTGGCGGTCTGACTGTTGGTGCAGCCGTTCAGATCAATGGTGATAGCACTACTGGTGGCAAAAGCTACCCGTATCAGTTGGCGGCCATATACCAGATGGGCGGTTTGGAGCTGGCATTCGCTATGGACTCCAACGACGGTTCTCTCGCCTATTCCCAAGATGGGAAAAACGATGATCCTCTCAAAAAAGCTAGCGAACGTAGCATAAACAACGAGAATACCTATGGCTTGCGTGCTAGCTATAGCTTGGAAAATCTCCGTGTAACCGGTGAATACCAAACTCGCAAGGACGTCTCAGACGTCTACGGAGTAATGGGTGTTTACACAATGGGTGCGAATAATTTCTCAGCTTCTTATCAAGTAGAAGACTATGATACGTCTGAAAGCTTGAAGAGTGATGTCTGGGCTCTTCAGGCCCTTCACAACCTGTCCGACTACATGTATGTCTGGGTTGAAGGTTACATGTACGGTGGTGACAGTGTTTACGCGTACAATGGTCGTGACACTACCGGTAATGGCTTCAACGATACCTTCGATTACACCGACCAGCGTTCTATCGCTGCTGTAGGCGCTGTTTACTACTTCTGATCCGCTGATTCTCTGAACAGCTAATCAAAGTAGTACCAGAAAAACCGGTGACTTTCGGGTCACCGGTTTTTTTATGTATTCTCAGGCAAACCCCTCAGGAGAAGGCCGTGTGGCAGAAGAGCTTGAAATCAAACTGACTATATCGCAAGAAAACGTTCCCGCGGTGGCGCAGTGGGTATCGACGCTCCCGGAGGCTCGTTTCGGTGAGGAGAAACGCCTGGTCAACCGCTATTTCGATACGCCAACGGCCGATCTGAATCGCGAAAAGGCTGCCCTGAGAGTACGGCAGGCAGGCGATCACTTTATCCAGACTTTGAAAACCCGGGGCGATTTCGTTGCCGGTGCACACCGTCGACAGGAGTGGGAGTGGCCATTGCCGGGGCCGAATCTGCAACTGGGACTACTTGCGGATTCGCCGCTGGCGGAACGCGTTAACCTGGCGGAGCTGTCAGCCATTTTTGAGACCAATTTTCAGCGTCGTACCTGGTGGATCGTCACTGATGACGCTGAAATTGAAGTAGCGCTGGATTCCGGTCAGGTCGTCAATGGTGATCACATATTGCCGTTGCACGAGGTTGAGTTCGAGCTGAAAGCCGGAGATCCGGGGGCCCTGATGTCCTATGCTCAGATCCTGGCGGCCACGGTCCCGGTTTTCCTGAACCTCGTCAGCAAAGCGGAGCAGGGCTACCATCTGGCGGGACTGTATCACCCGCGGGTTGAGACGGGGACAGGGCCTCTGACGGTTGAGGGATTTCTCCGGCGATTGAGCCTGGCATGGTTGACCGGAGCGTCGCCCGAAGTCAGGGAAGATGAACTCAAGGGGCTCAGGAGTATCAGTCACACGTTTCAGACCCCTTCGAATCCTGATTCGGTCTTCGACGCGATCAAGTCCGGTACACCGATCCGCTCGCTTGCGTCCGCTCCGGATCTGGGGCAGTTGCAACTGGCTCTGGCCCGTGCGTGAGATCGCCGCTCTTTTGGATGTTGTTCCATATTTGAGAAAACACTATTTCGCCGTTGCAGGGGGCTGATTTATGTCCGAGCCATGGAGTGCATTGCCGTCGCTGATCGCTGACGATGTATCGAGTTGCTGGGGAAGCGTCTTTCCGGACGGCGTGCCGGGCTGGCTAGTGGCAGACAAGCATCTTTCGGAGCAGACGATCGCTGACGCGATCGGGCGCAGTCTGTTTATCCGGCAAACCCTGGAGCGTCATCCGGAGCAGGTCCAGGAACTGATGGCGTCTCGCTCGCTGGCTGAGCCTACTACGACGGCCTATCTGGCTGAGCGTTGGCAGGAGTTCCGGGCCCGTGTGAACGCTGAGCCCGATCTCCACAAGGCCCTTCGCCAGTTCCGGCGGGAAACCCAGTTTCGTATTATCTGGCGCGATCTGCTTCGGTGGGCGGATCTGCGAGAGACGATGGCATCGGCCAGTGCTTTTGCCGACATCTGTATTGATGGAGCGCTGGCATGGCTCTATCAGGACGCATGCGAACAGTTTGGCACCCCTTACGGAACCGACCCTGTCTCCGGAGACGATGTGCCGCAGCCGCTGGTTGTTCTGGGCATGGGGAAACTGGGTGGTCACGAACTGAACGTATCGTCGGACATTGACCTGATCTTCGCATTCCCGGAAAAAGGCGAGACCCGGGGAGGGCGCCGCTCCCTGGACAATCAGCAGTTTTTTATCCGTCTGGGTCAGCGTCTGATTCAGGCGCTCGATCAGATCACCGCAGACGGTTTTGTGTTTCGAGTGGATATGCGCTTGCGGCCGTATGGTCAGAGTGGCGCGCTTGCGCTGAGCTTTTCGGCGCTCGAAACCTATTACCAGGACCAGGGGCGGGACTGGGAGCGCTATGCCATGGTCAAGGCCCGTGTCGTAGCTGGTGATCAGGCGGCCGGTGAGGTTCTCATGGAGACCCTGCGTCCGTTCGTCTATCGCAAGTACATTGATTTCAGCGCGTTTGAATCGCTACGCAGTATGAAGGCGATGATAAGCCGGGAAGTCCGGCGCAAGGGGCTGGAAAACAACATCAAGTTGGGTAGCGGGGGTATTCGGGAAATCGAGTTTGTGGTCCAGGCATTCCAGCTTATCCGCGGAGGGCGGGATCGCGAGCTGCAGCAGCGGGAGCTTCTGGTCATCCTTGGTGAGCTTGAGACTCTGGAACTCCTTCCTCCGGACGTGGTTTCCGAATTGCGAGAGGCCTACGTGTTTCTGCGCAATCTCGAGCACGCCCTGCAGGGGATCGAGGACAAACAGACACAGACTCTTCCGGACGATGCGCTGAATCGTGCCCGGGTGGCAAGCATCATGGGGTTTGCTGATTGGGAGGCGTGTCTGACGGAACTGGAAGGGCACCGTGAAAAAGTGGCAACGCACTTTGCCAACATCATCGCGACGGAAGAGGATGACGTAGGAAGCGACGCCGATTTCGACGAAGAGTGGCATGAAATCTGGCTGGCTGAAGCTGACGCCGATTCGGGCAGAGCCTGGCTGTCCTCTCAGGGATATGAGGACCCTGAGGGCTCGCTCCAGGCATTGGCCGATCTGCGCGACAGCCGGACGGTTGAGACCCTGCAGACCCAGGGACGCAAGCGCTTGAACCAGTTCATGCCTGTTCTGCTCGAGGCATTGACCCAGGTCGACAATCCCTCCGAGACGCTGGTGCGGGTTCTCCAGCTTGTCAATGCGATTCTCCGGCGGACAGCCTACATGGTGCTCCTGCTGGAAAATCCCGGGGCGCGAACTCAGCTGGTCGGGTTGTGTAGCGAGAGCCCCTGGATTGCTCGCCAGCTGGCAGAAACGCCGCTGTTGCTCGATGAACTGCTCAACGCCGAGAGTCTCTATTCTCCGCCGGCCAAAGAAGAGCTACAGGATGACCTCCGGCAGCAGATGCTGAGGATTCCCTTTGAGGACCTGGAAGAGCAGATGGAATCCCTGCGGCATTTCAAGAAGGCGCATATCCTGCGGGTCGCCGCGTCCGAGCTAAAGGGCACCCTGCCTCTGATGAAAGTGAGCGATTACCTTACCTGGATCGCCGAGGTGGTGCTGGATCATGTCGTGGATGTCGCGTTTGCAAATCTGGTCAGCCGGCACGGTTACCCGCGCCGTGAGGACGGCTCCGCCTGTGAGACGGATTTTGGCATCATCGGTTATGGCAAGCTCGGTGGTATCGAATTGGGTTACACCTCGGATCTCGACCTTGTGTTCATTCACAATGCGGACCCCGAGTTGTCGACCGACGGTGACAAACCGATCGACAACGCGGTGTTCTACACCCGGCTGGGCCAGAGGATTGTCCACATTCTCAGTACCCAGACACCTTCGGGCCAGTTGTACGAGGTGGATATGCGCCTGCGCCCGTCGGGCAACTCCGGGTTGCTGGTGACAACGTTGAGAGCGTTCGAAAAGTATCAACGAAACGACGCCTGGACGTGGGAGCATCAGGCCCTGGCCCGTGCCCGCGGTGTCGCAGGTTGTGCCGACGCACTGCGCGCGTTTGAAGATATTCGGCACGCTATTCTGTGCGAACCCAGGGATCGGCAGGCTCTTCGGCAGGCCGTCGTCGAGATGCGGGAAAAGATGCGGGCCAGTTTGGGGACGCCTGAAAATCGGAGATCGGAAACGTTTCATATCAAGCATGATGCCGGCGGCATCGTCGATATCGAGTTCCTGGTTCAATACCTGATGCTGGCCTGGTGTTCCGAATACCCTGAATTGACCCAGTGGTCGGATAACATTCGCCAGATGGAGGCCCTGGGGCAGGTTGGTGTGTTATCGACGGAAGATGCGGAAGGTCTGCGGGAAGCTTTTATTACGCTCAGGTCGACCATACATCGCCGGGCCCTGCAGAATCTCAACAGCCAGGTGAGTGGCGATGCATTCCCCGAAGAGCGTCACTACATCCGGTCGATGTGGAAGAAAGTGATGATTGGTTAGTAACCTAAATTTATTTTCAGAGAGCTTTCCTGCTAGAATGCCGATTCCCCGAAAACCGCTTTTTTAGGAGCAATGAAGAATGTCGATGGCTGATCGTGATGGCCTTATCTGGCTCGATGGTGAAATGGTTCCCTGGCGGGATGCCAAAACCCACGTGTTGACCCACACCCTGCATTACGGTCTTGGCTGTTTTGAAGGTGTGCGAGCCTATAGCACAGACAACGGCCCCGCCATTTTTCGTCTCAATGAACACACTGATCGGCTGTTCCGCTCCGCGCATATCCTGAACATGAAGATGCCGTTCAGCAAAGAAGAACTCAATGAGGCTCAGAGGGCGTCTGTCCGGGAGAATAACCTGGATGAAGCCTACCTGCGTCCAATGGTTTTTCTGGGCTCCGAGGGTATGGGGCTGCGCGCCGATAACCTGAAGGTACACGTGATGGTCGCAGCCTGGAGCTGGCCGTCCTACATGTCTCCGGAAGCCAAGGAACTGGGTATCAAGGTTCGCACCTCGTCCTATACCCGCCACCACGTGAACATCACGATGTGTAAGGCCAAGGCCAATGGTAACTACATCAACTCGATGCTGGCCCTGAACGAGGCGATATCCGGTGGCGCAGAGGAGGCCCTGTTGCTCGATAATGAGGGCTATGTCGCCGAAGGTTCCGGGGAAAATATTTTCATTGTGCGGGACGGTGTGCTCCACACCCCCGAGCTGACCTCCTGCCTGGAAGGTATTACCCGGGCGACCATCATCACCTTTGCAAAAGAACTGGGTCTGGAGGTGCGTGAGCGCCGTATTACGCGGGATGAAGTTTACATCGCGGAAGAGGCCTTCTTTACCGGGACCGCCGCTGAAGTCCTGCCTATCCGGGAGCTTGATGGCCGGGTGATTGGTGCTGGCAAGCGTGGACCGGTTACCGAAAAGCTTCAGGCCATGTACTTCGATGCGGTCAAAGGCAAATCAGCGAAGCACGCTAACTGGCTCACACCGGTGAAGTAAAGGTTTAATAGGACGATTTTAGCTCTCGGCTCCGGGGGAATGCCGTTCAATAGATAGGCTTCTCCCCCGGAGCTGTACGTCTGAACCGCTTGTATTCCCACTGGTATTGAGTGGGAATATCGGCAATGCACTTTTCTACAGATTGATTCAGGGCCGCCAACGATAGCGTGAGATCACTTGAAGACATCCCTGCCTCCGCCTCCCGAATAACAATCTTAAATCCTTGCCCATCTGGTAGCCTTTTTGCGTAAGTTATAAGTGGCTTTGCTCCGGTCTTCAGTATGAGCTTCGAGGCAAGTGTCATGGTTAGCGCTGGGATGCCAAAAAACGGTGCAAATTCGCCGCCTTCGCGTATTGGCGTTTGGTCCGGAAGGATGCCGACGACGCCACCTTCTCGTAGAATGGTAAACAGACGCATTATGCCTCGCCTGTTGGTGGCTACCAGTTCGGAGCCGCTTCGGCCTCGAACCTCCTTCATATAGTCTTCCAGCCCCGGTTGGTTCGGGGGGCTATAAAGTGCCGCCATTTTGTAGCGGGAAGCAAAGAAAAGCCCTGCCAGTTCCCAGTTTCCGAGGTGCGGTGCGAGGAGAAGTAGTCCTTTATGACCGTTCTGGTAGTCTTCTAAAAGATGTTCACCCTCAACTTCGCGAATTAGACCCAGACATCGTTCTACAGGCCATTCCCACATCAGCGGAATTTCGAACGCGGTAGCGCCTGTCTCTTGAAGGCTCAGACGACCGAGATTTTCGATTTCCTCTGTGCCGAGGTTCGGGTAGCACGCACGCAGATTTTTTCGGGTTGTTTCAACGGCGCGCCCTCCGAATTGCCAGTAGATCTTACCTAGCAATCGACCTAGGCGCTGAGCTCTCCCAAGGCTTAGGAATGACAGCAGGTGAAGAGTCAGCTTGATGAGTTTGCTTGTCACGATAACTTCCACTAGGGGCAAAGGAGGGCCCAAAACCTACCACTGTCATAACAGGCGCACAAGGCCTGGTGCGACTCTGAGGCTTTGCCCGATTATGGTGTCCCATTGCTTGCTGATATCATTGCTTCGTCGAAACGAAACTACGGTCGCCTTTGGGTGTCGTGCCGATGGAAATACAAAAGAGGTTGGGCCAGATTTGGGTAGCATTCTTATTATCAGCGACGGCAAGGCGGGCCATTTGAATCAGTCACTAGGGCTTGCCGACGCTCTCGTAAGGCTGCGCCCTGGAACGGTTGTTGAGAAAATGGAGCCGCTATCGCTGGCCAAGGCGTTGGCAATGTTGGTTATGGGTGGGCAGATGCCCTGTAAACGAAGGCCCGCTGTTATAATTGGCGCAGGCCATGGTACCCATTTAACGCTGCTGGCCTTCCGTCGATGCTTGAATGTTCCCGCCGTGGTAGTCATGAAGCCGAGTTTGCCCCTGAGGTTGTTTGATCTGTGTCTTGTTCCGGAGCACGATAGTCCACCTAGTAGATCGAATGTAATAGCTACTCGCGGTGCACTCAATCGGATGCAGCCCGGGGCAAAAAAACCGGGAACCGGAATGATCCTGGTCGGGGGGCCGTCCCAGGATAGTGGCTGGGACGAGGAACTACTATTGGGAGGCATTAAGGAACTGGTCCATTCAGATCCTCGCCGCTGGCAGTTGACGACCTCCAGGCGAACGCCGGATTCAACCCTCGAGAAGCTGAAGTCCCTCGCAGGCGTGGAGGTCGTTCCCGTTGGTGAGACGGCTCAGGACTGGCTGCCACGGCAATTGGCTATCACGGAGCAGTGTTGGGTTACGGAAGACAGCGTCTCGATGATATACGAGGCCTTATCCGCTGGCTGCGCCGTAGGAGTTTTTGAGGTTCCCTGGACGAGGGGCAAGTCCCGATTATTGCAAGGTATAGTTGAGCTGAAAAAACGCCATATGGTTACCTCTTTTTCGAGCTGGTCTGGCGGAGCTTTGGCTCGATCTTGCGAGAGGCTGAATGAATCGAAGCGTTGCGCTCAACTGATTATTGAAAGAGGCTGGTTATGATTCTTACGCCTCCGGTGCTCCGGTAATTCCGATTTCATGCATAGAAAAGCAGGAAGCCCACGAATTCAAGAATCCGCTTTCAGCTATTTGTGTAGACCTTCATTTGTGACTGACTTCGGTATTTTCTTATGAAAGTTGTTCAGGTATTGCCAGCCCTTGAAGGGGGAGGCGTAGAGAGGGGAACCTTGGAAATAGCCCGGGGATTGGTTAAGGCCGGGCATGAGTCAGTTGTTATTTCGGCCGGTGGGGGAATGACTCTCAAGCTTGAGAAAGAGGGAAGCCGGCATGTTTTATGGGACCTTGGTAAGAAATCTCCTCTTACGTTTCGCCACGTCAGGGCTCTCAGACGTTGGTTGGTGAGTGAGAAGCCGGATATCTTGCATCTTCGTTCGCGGATGCCTGCATGGGTTTGCTGGTTTGCGTGGAAAGGGTTGCCTGTAGATAATCGCCCCCATTTGGTCACGACGGTACACGGTCTATACTCGGTCAGCAGTTATAGCTCGATTATGTGTCGTGGTGAGCGTGTTATTGCAGTGTCGGATACCGTCCGTGAATATATTCGATGTAACTATCCGGGAACCGACATGGGCAAGGTGCGTGTTATTCCCAGAGGGATCGACCCCGAAGAGTTTCCCCCTCAATACCGTCCGTCCGAGGAATGGTTGACGCAATGGTACAGGCAATACCCTCAATTGGCCGAGCGGATGGTGCTGACTTTGCCTGGGCGGCTTACTCGCCTGAAGGGGCATCACGATTTTATTGATCTTATCAAGCAACTGTCTCAACAGGGCGAGCCGGTGTGCGGTTTGATCGTTGGTGGCGAAGATCCAAAGCGTAAGGCCTATGCGGCAGAAATCCGGGAAAGGATTGAACGGGAGCAGTTGAGCGACAGAGTTTTTTTAACTGGCGCAAGGCAGGACATCCGGGAGGTATTTTCAGTCTCTGATCTGGTGCTGTCTCTCTCGACAAAGCCCGAATCCTTTGGCCGTACGGTTGTGGAGGCGCTTGGTCTGGGGGTTCCGGTTGTGGGCTATGATCACGGAGGGGTGGGTGAGGTTCTTGCCGCTCTGTATCCTCAAGGGCGGGTACCTCTAGGGGACAAGGACGCTCTCAGAAACGCCGTAATAGGGGTCCTTCAGGATAAGACGCAAAGTCCATGCAATGATCGCTTTTTTTTGAGCCGTATGGTCCAGGATACATTGGAGTGCTACCAGGAGTTATTAAGGTGATCTGGACTGCTGCGGTGTTAGTGGTGTGTGCCTTGATACTGAGCAGGCGCTATGCGTGGTGGCGTCATGCTGTTGATGAGAAGTATCCTCGTATCCTCATGTATCATATGGTGAGCGAGCATCGGGCGGGGGCAAAATTTAACAAGTTGCGGGTAAGACCAGAGGCATTTGAGTGGCAGATACGTTGGCTCAGAAACAACGGTTGGTATTTCGCATTAATGTCAGAGTTGTCAGATGCGAAAAAGCTGCCAACGAAAACGGTATTCTTGACGTTTGACGATGGCTTTGCTGACAACTTTGACAATGCCCATCCTGTCTTAAAAAAGTATGGCGCCAGGGCGACTCTTTATCTTGTAGTGGATCGCTTTGATCGTGACTGGTCCACGGAAAAGAAAGCTCACCATAACAGTGGTGAATTGATGTATGAGCCCAAGGTGACTGATGAGCAAGTGGCCGAAATGCTTGCCAGTGGGTGCTGGGAACTGGGGGGGCACACACTGACACATGTCAATCTCTCGCGTCTGGATACGGAGCAAAAAATGGCTGAGGTAAAGGGGTGCCGAGAGCAGCTTGAGGCTCGATTCGGTGTTCCCATATCGAGCTTTGCGTACCCATTTGGCATTTATGACAAAGCTGATCTTTCAGTGGCTGAAGAATCTGGCTTTCTGAACGCCGTGACTACGATAGAGGGCATAACGACTGACTACGCCCTGAATCGTTTTGAGTTGCGACGCATAAAGATCTCGGGCAAGGATAATAAATTGGCGTTTCGTATACGGATGCGCATCGGCAGAAGAGGGTAAGACATGAAAGTATGTCAGATAATGGCCGGTGACGAAGAGGGTGGTCTGGAAAACCACTTTGTCGAACTCAGTAATGGCCTGCTTGATCACGTGGATTCAGTTGTCGCAATTGGACATGAGAAATACAGGTCTCGTTTCGCCCCGGGAGTGAAATTTATTGCTCTTGATTTGAGTCGAGGTCGTCGGAATCTGCTACAGCTGGCACGCTTGATCACTATTTTGAGGCGTGAGTCCCCGGACATTGTCCATGCCCAGGCTAACAAGGCTGTGGATATGCTGGCTCGCATAAGCGCGTTCGTGCCGGGTTATCGCATCGGCACGCTTCATAGTAGAAAAAAAACGATAGGCATGTATGCGGCGATGCATACCGTTATCGGTGTGAGTAAGGGGGTAGTGGCCAACCTCGATCACCCCCATGTACGAGTAGTATACAATGGAGTTCAAGCCTACTCGGGAAAACCATGGAACAAGGATGCCTTGGCGAAGCATTTCGCGTTGGACCCTGAGCTACCAATCAGTTTGTCTGTAGGGCGCCTCGTGCCCACCAAGGCGTTCGATAACCTCGTAAGTGCTTGGGAGCCCCAACATGGGCAGCTCATTATAGTGGGTGAGGGCCCGCAAAGAGGTCGGTTGCAAGAGCAGATTCGGTACGAGCGACTGGATGGGCGTGTTGTTTTAGCGGGGTTTTGCCCTGATGTCCGTGGTATGATGAGTGGAGCAGATCTGTTGATATTTGCATCTCACCGTGAAGGTTTCAGCTATGCTTTGGCTGAGGCGTTACTCTGTCGTCTGCCTGTCCTCTCAACCCGTGTGCCTGGAGCTGAGGAGGTCTTGCCAGATCAATACTTGGTTCCCACAAACGATATCGCCGCCTTGAAACAAGCTCTGTCGGATACAATCGCCGATCTGCCAGCAGCCCAAAAATCGCAAGCGGAACTTTTTCGCTGGGCCGCTGAGACCCTCACTGTTGAGCATATGGTTTCCGCAACGGAACGGATCTATCGGGAGGTCTTGGGAATAGCATGAGGCGCTTGCACGTATTGCTATTATCCGACGGACTGGATGGACATGTAAATCAGGCTCGTGGGCTCGTAGCGTGGTTATCAGAACGGTATGCTATCGAGTGTGTTGAGGTTGATGTACGTTTGCGTTTTCGGGCTATAGCGAGATTGTCTTTTCCGTCCCTCTTGCGAAATGTACGATGGGCGTCTGGACTAATTGTGGGACTTTACAAGTCCTTTAAGGCTCCATTGCCCAGGTCACAGCTTATTGTATCCGCTGGTGGAAATACCTCCTTTTTGAATGTCGCTTTAGGCCGGAAGTGGCGAGTTCCAAACGTGTTCCTAGGCTCCAAGCGACGGTTGCGGTCAGACGATTTCGCTGCGCATTTAACGCTAGAGCCGACCGGAGAGCCAAACAACATTGTGATGATGTTGGCTCCTACACTCGTTAACCCTGAGGATCTGAGACAAAAAGGCCGAGACCTCCGCCTTGCTTTGAATCTCTCGGCCGATGAAAAACTCAATATGCTGGCAGTCGGCGGCGATGGTGCCGGGTATCAGTATGACAGTAAAGCCGTACAGCAGTTAGCCCAGTTATTGATCTGGGAGCATGAGCGTACTGGCAAGCGCTGGTTATTAACCACTTCTCGGAGGACGGGAGCAGACTTAGAGAAGCAGCTCAGACAATCTATACCGCCTACTATCTTAGCAGACAGTGTATGGTGGTCAGAAAACCCCCGTAAAGCCATGTCAGCCTACTTGGGCGCCGCAGATCAGGTTTTTATTACAGCAGACAGCATGTCTATGATTGCGGAAGCCATTGCGAGCGAAAAGCCCTCCGTTGTGCTTGTGCCGGAAAGAGCGTGCCCGACGGAACGTTATCAAGAGGCTCTTGACAAGTTTTTTAATGCAAAGTTGGCTGTCAAATCTGATTTGATTGATCCACGGCCGTGCTCTATCTCTCCAGTACACCTGCGGGACATCAAAGATCACTTTCTTTGCGAACTTGAACAATTGTTGCCGGTATTGGCAGATTACCGAGTTTCTGGAACATGATCTCCAAATATGTTCCGGGCAGTACTAGAGAAATCAAACAAAACTTTAGGTGATATGTGAACGTTTTTATTGCCAGTTCACCACTGCAATTATTCAATTGCGTTGAAGCGAGGAATCGATTTCACCAGAATCAAGATAACCATTTATTATTTGTATATAAGAAGACGATTGATCTTGAGCAGGCTCGCCCTTTGCTTGATGATCGCTGGGCGTCGAAAGCATTTTTTAAGTGGACTAAATTTTCACGTCTGTTGTATGGGTTCACCTTGCGTTCATATTTGAAGCGCTTTAGAACAGCAGAAAGTCTTTACCTCGGATATCCCTATAATATTCGTGCGCATTTTGCAAACAGTCTCGATGCTCGGGTTTGGATTGTGGATGATGGTAATTATTCGGTGTGGCTGTTTGAGCAACTCGATAAACAAAAAAGCGAAATTTGGCGTGCTCCTTCACTTATGGATCGTCTGCTCAGGCGGCGAGTTAGTACGGAATACTTGAAACGTGCGGGATTCTTCACTGCTTATCCGTTGCTGGAGAAAAAGAGTCATGAAGTTATTTGCAATGACTTTAGGGGCATAAAGGCTACTCTTCAAGAAGTGCGTCAAGCTGAAGGAGTAGCTTTTATAGGAAGTCCTGTGATTGGAGCACTTGTATCTACGGAGTCTCAGTTTTTGGCGGTGATGACGCAGGTGTCAAAACATTTTTGCGGGCAGAGAATTCGCTATTTAGCGCACCGATATGAAAATGTCGATTATTTGCGTCGTTTGCTAAAAGGGTTGAACTTCGAAGTTATTCGTTGTTCAACGCTAGTGGAGCTTCAATTTGCTTTGGATGGCTTTAAGCCGAGAGTTGCCGTTTCGTTGTTTTCCTCAGCTCTAGTAAACCTCGGTTTAATTTACGACATTCCTATGACGGCATTCCGAGTTCCAGATGACTGGATTCCCCCAAAGCGAAAGGATATTTGCCGTCTGATATATAAGCAGTTGGAACAAGATGGCGTATCCATAACTCCGCTTGTGGTTAAACGGGCCTGATGCTGTAAAAAAAGCGCGCTACCCGAGTATTTAATAAGATTGCCGCCATAAGCAGGATTTCCTTTTGATAGAAGATGGCTTTCATTCAATAATAAGGCGTGCGCTCTTTATGTGGACGATTTTGGGGGGCATTTTTCCCGCAAAAGGCTCCTAACGCTATAAAAACTATTGCCCAAGGCTCGTATACAAAAAGATGAATATCGAAGATTCCTCTCGTTGTGAAAAAAATGAGTAGAAGTATTGAAAATTTAACTAATGGATCATCTTTTTCCAAAGTTCTTGAGGCTCTAATGTAAATCCATAAAATGCTCGATATTAGAGCTGCGCTGCCTAGAAGTCCGAACGAAAAGACTAACTCAAGGTACATTGAGTGTGGATGCAAAAAGTGATCTACTACATTGAGATGCTTAAAGGTGCCTGGCCCATAGCCAAACCAAGGCTTCTGAGCAATGAAATCCAGTGTGGCTGAATAAATTGCATTCCGACCACTCAGAATATCACCTCCTCTATAGATTCCTGAAAAAATGCTATGAAGTATGAAATTATCAGAAATCAGGTTTCCGGCGAAAAGTAAAAGGAATATAAACAAAAAAATTAATGTTATTAGTTTTTTTCTCTGAAATATCATGCCTGCTGAAAATGCAGTCACGGCGATCGCTAGCAAGGTTCCTCGAGAAAGGGATAGGATTAAGATAATGCAATATATTGTAAGGCCTGTGCTATAAATGTAGGTTTCAGTTTTTGTTAAATAAATTTTTCGATCTAATAAAATGCAAATTAACGGAATGGATGCAATAGCGATTTCCGTAGCAATAATATTTCTGCTGTAAGATAGTCCGAAAATTTTTGGCCAATTATTTGATTGGACGGCAAAGTCAACGGACTTTGAGTTCCATAATAGGTATAAAAAAATAGCGGTTAAAAAAATTACGGAGACCATGCTAGTGCCACGTAATATTGATGCGGAATGGAAATTTTTTCCTAAATAAGAAAAAGTCAGAAGAAGAGTAAAAGCTCTCAAAAGGTCGTAAAGGGGTTTGAGGCCTTTTGATGGTAAAGTTGAAAAGACGATTGCTATGAAGAAAGTTGTAAAAAGTAGAATTATTGGGGCTTTATACTGGCTACATAGTCGACCTGGAAAGTTAAAATCGGAACGAAAAATCAGTGCCAATGCCAGAAGAGCGGCGCCACTACTCAAAGAGAAGGGTGCGTATAGAAATATAAGAGAGCACGCGCCGAAAATCAGTATTAATAAGTTGAGCGAATTAATGGTATGAAAAGTGTTTGATCGATTCATTTTGGGAACTGATTCAGGATATTTGAGTGGCACTATTCTAGTTCAATAGTAAAACGATTGCGGGAGGTGATTTGCACGGCCTACTAAATGTTGCTGTTCAGGCATCTTTGGTTGGCGTTCCCGCATAGAAGCCGGAGTCCTCAGGATCGGGCCGAGTTTTGAAACGCCGGTGCATCCATAAGTATTGCTCTGGAGCCTTGCGAATTTCTTTCTCGATAATGGTGTTGATGCGAGTGGCATCTTCGAGGTCGTCGCCACTGGGAAAGTTTTCCAGTGGTGGATGGAAATAGATATCGTAGCCTGGTTTGCCTTTTCGTCGGAAATGGCTAAAGGGGACTATGGCGCACTTGCTTCTTTCTGCAATACGTGAGGTCGCTGTGATAGTGCCTGCCTCAATTCCGAAGAATGGTGCAAATACAATGTCCTTTCTGCCATAGTCCTGATCTGTAGCATACCAGACAGCGTGATTTTGTTGCAGGCTACGAAACAGGCCTCGCAAATCCCGTGCCCCCAGAACCGTTCCGTAACGGCGCTCGCGAGCTCTCGTCATCACTGCATTCAGCAATGGGTTATTATGGTCGCGCTGCATAACGTCGGCTTCAATAAACTCGGTAACAAGGCTTCCGCCGAGGTCCAGAGTGCTGTAATGGCCCCCTAGCAGAATGACTCCGTTACCTCCTTCCAAGGCCTTTTTGAAGTGGTTCAAACCATGAATGTAAGTGATGTTGGTAAGTTTGGCGGGGTCGCGAAACCAAGCTATTCCAAGCTCCATCAGACCAATCCCGTTAGCTATAAAGGTTTTCCGTACCAGGGAGGCTTTCTGCTCATCCGATAATTCCGGAAAACACAGGCGAATGTTGGTTTCGGTAATATGGCGGCGTCTATTGAGCAGTTTCCAGGCCAATAGGCCGATAGATTTCCCCAGCACCCATTGGCAGCGAATAGGTAGTTGTGCAACCAGCCACATTAGCGCGATAACCAGCCAAGTTGCCCACCATCTGGGAGAAAGATAAGCCGAGTAGTCAGTGTTTCTCGGATGTTTGTGGTCTGTCTTCTTCAAAATCGCGGTCCTGGATCGACAAATTGTTTATCCGAGGGCAAGATGCCGTCGTAAAAATTAATTGCGCATAATAACGCATCGTTTCGCAGGGAGTCCCGCGTGTTGATGTTCATTTATTCCCAACTCATAAGATTGTTTCTACCACTTATTTTTTTTCGGTTGTGGTGGCGTGGGCGAAGCAATCCCGCATTGCGGCTGGACTGGCGGCACAGGCTGGGAATTGTGCCACAGATGGAAGGTCGGGTTGTATGGGTACATGCCGTTTCGGTTGGCGAGGCAATTGCTGCAGGGCCTGTGATCGGAAAGTTGCTGGAGCGTGATCCTCAAGCTGCCATCCTCATGACTGCGATGACGGAAACCGGCCTTTCCCAGGCGCGGAAAATGTTCGGAAACCGGATCCAGTACGCCTATGCACCCTACGACACCCCGGGGTCAATCCGCCGCTTCCTGGACCGGGTCCGTCCCAGCATTCTCGTTATTATGGAAACCGAGATCTGGCCCAACATGATTCGTCAGAGTCGCTCGAGGGATATTCCTGTATTTCTGATCAATGCGCGTCTGTCGGAGCGTTCTGCACGAGGGTATGAGCGGGTGAGTCGGCTGGTCGCACCTGTTGTCAAAAGCATCAGCTGGGTTGCGGCCCAGGCAGAGCCGGATGCCGAGCGGTTTCGCCGTATTGGTGTGGCGCCCGACAGTGTGGAAGTGACAGGCAGCGTGAAATTTGATGTGGATATTCCGGAGGACATCCGTCGGCAGGCGCGGGAACTGAAAAAGCGCCTGGGGGAGCGGCCGATCTGGATCGGCGGGAGTACTCATGCGGGCGAGGATGCCCAGTTGCTGACGGCTCATGAACAGGTGCTGGCCGTGCATCCCGACGCCATGTTGATACTGGTTCCCCGTCATCCGGAGCGGTTTGATCCCGTCGCCGCCAAAGTCCACGCCCGTGGGCTTGCCCTGGCTCGTCGGTCCTCCGATGAGGATCCGGCGCCGGCCCAGGTATATCTGGGGGATACGATGGGGGAGCTGATGATGCTCTATGGTGCCAGCGATATCGCCTTTGTGGGCGGTTCTCTGATCGAGCGCGGTGGGCACAATCCTTTGGAGCCTGCCGGCTGGGGCATTCCGGTGTTTTCAGGCAAGCACGTTTTCAATTTTGAGACGATCTACGATCGATTGCTTGAAGGGGCTGGTGTCTGCTTTGTGTCCAGCGCGGAAGAACTGGCGACGTCCCTTGTTCATCTTTTCAGTCAGCCTGCGGCGCGTCTTGAAACGGGGCGGAGGGCGCTGAATGTGGTAAACCAGAATCGTGGGGCGTTGGAGCGGGTCGTAGACGGAATTATCGATCGGCTGTGACTGGCATCGGCAACCGGGTGGTCGCCGATGCCAGCCAACCGCTACTGCGTGGGGTCCTGAAGCGTTTTCTGCTCGTTGGCGAGTGCCTCGATGCCCGGTGCGGTTTCGCTCAACCAGTTGTTCAGGTCTACCAGATCCTGTGGGCTGAGGGTGCCTGCCGCCTGTTTCAGCTGAAGGCTGTTGATCACATAGTCGTAACGCGCATTGGCATAGTCGCGCAGCGCTACGTAGTAGGCCCGCTCGGCGTCCAGGACTTCGACGATGTTGCGTGTCCCTACTTCGTAACCCGCGCGGGTTGCATCCAGGGCGCTCCGACGGGAAATAATCGTCTGTGCCAGCGCCGACGCGGTTTCGATGTTGTTGTTAACGGTGAGGAACAGGCTGCGGGTATTGACGCGAACGTCCCGCCGCACCGTGTTCAACTGTTGTTCGGCCACGTTGACGAGGGAGCGCTGCTGGCGGACGCCGGCCTGTGTTCCACCGCCGGTGTAGAGGGGAACCTTCAGTTCCACGCCGATGACGCCCTGGGTGCCGTCAAACTGTTGCGGGCTGCCCCCATATATCTGGGTATCGCCGTAAGAGGCCGTCAGGTTGACCGTCGGGTAGTGTCCGGCCTTGGCCACTTTGAGATTTGCTTCACTGGCATTCAATTGGTAGAGGGAGGACTGAATGGACCAGTTCTGCGCCAGTGCGGTGGTTTCCCAGGCTGACGGATCCATGGGTTCCGGCCGATCCAGCGGGAACGTGCGCTGGAGATTCTCCAGGCCTTCCGGGTACTCACCGGTCAGTCGCGCCAGCCGTTCACGGGCCACGTTCAACTGGTTTTCGGCGGCAATACGCTGGCTTTTGCTGTCATCATAACTGGCCCGCGCCTCGTAGACGGCGGTGATGGCAATCAGCCCCACGTCAAAACGTTCCTGCGCCTGCTCGTACTGGCGCTGGATGGCGGCTTCTGTAGCCCGCGCAGTGGTGACGGTATCCTGGGCCCGAAGCACATTGAAGTAAGCAGTGGCAACGTCGAGGATGAGCTGCTGCTGGGCAAGGTTGTACTGGGCGCGGGCGGATTCGGTCTGGAACTTGCTCGCATCGTAGCTGAACCAGGAATCGGCCCGGAACAGGGGCTGCGTCAGCTGGACACCGTAACTGGTCGACTTGTAGCTCTCGTCCTGAATCTCGCCGTCAATATCGGTGTGCTTGGCATCTGCCGAGGCGCCGATCTGTGGCAGCAGCGCACTCTTGCTGACGTCACTTGCGGCCTTCTGGGCCTCGTAGCTGGCCTGTGCAGCGGCAATGCCGGAATCGTAGGACAGGGCCTTCTTGTAGGTTCCCATCAGGTCCATGGCCAGCACGGGCTGCGCCGCCATGAGGCCGATCAATCCGGAAAGCAGTCGTTTTTTCATTGGTTCTCCTGAATACCTGTGCTCAAGGGCGTCGATCCGGGACGCTTGATGACGGCTGTTCGCTGCCGGAGCGGCTGTCAGTGTGCGTTTGGTTGGCCATTATGGACAATAATTGCCCCTGGCTCTACACTTGCAAAGGTCACACATTCAGTGTGCAAACGAGAATTCACTCGCGTCTTGACGGGGTGCTGGTTTCCTTGAATCACGGGAAACCGGCTGAGATTGCAAAGCAGAACCCGCAACCTGATCCGGATAATGCCGGCGTAGGGATTAAGACACGACGATAACAGGCGCCATGGTTTTCGGCCTCGTCTATCGTCCCGACGCTCCGTCATACGCGACCCGAACCCTTCTTCAGATCCGGGAGCGAATGATGAACGATTTTCCGTCCTACCTCAGCGATTCCGCCAAGGTGGATTCTGCCGCCATAAAACCGTTACCAAGCTCACGAAAAATATACGTACAGGGTAGCCGGCCCGATCTGCGGGTGCCTATGAGGGAAATTACCGTGGGGGATACGCCCACGGAGATGGGAGGCGAAACCAATCCGCCGGTCGTGGTATACGATACCTCCGGCCCCTACACCGATCCGGACGCCACCATCGACCTGCGTAAGGGGCTTAAGCCTCTCCGGGCTGCCTGGATTGCCGAGCGCGACGACACCGAACAACTGGACGGCTACACCTCGGAGTTTACCCGGCGTCGCATGAAAGATCCGGTTCTGGACCCGCTCCGGTTCATGGATGAGCGCAAACCGCTGCGCGCCAAGCCGGGTAAGAATGTCAGCCAGATGCACTACGCCCGCCAGGGCATCATTACCCCGGAGATGGAATTTATCGCGATCCGGGAAAACATGAAACTGCAGGAGGCCCGGCAAAACGGCCTGCTGGACGAGCAGCACCCGGGGCAGTCGTTCGGTGCCAACCTGCCGCCGGAAATCACCCCGGAGTTCGTGCGTGACGAAGTGGCCCGGGGCCGCGCCATCATCCCCGCCAACATCAACCACCCGGAAACCGAGCCGATGATCATTGGCCGCAACTTCCTGGTGAAGATCAACGGCAACATCGGAAACTCGGCAGTCAGTTCTTCGATTGAAGAGGAAGTGGAGAAACTCACCTGGGGCATCCGCTGGGGGTCGGACACGGTGATGGATCTGTCCACCGGCAAGAACATCCACGAGACCCGTGAGTGGATAATCCGCAACTCGCCGGTGCCCATCGGCACCGTGCCCATCTATCAGGCGTTGGAGAAAGTCGGCGGTGTGGCCGAGGACCTGACCTGGGAAATCTTCCGGGACACGCTGATTGAGCAGGCCGAGCAGGGTGTGGACTACTTCACCATCCACGCTGGTGTTCGTCTGCACCACGTACCGCTGACCGCCAAGCGAACCACCGGGATTGTGTCCCGCGGTGGATCCATCATGGCCAAGTGGTGCCTGGCCCACCATAAGGAAAGCTTCCTGTACGAACACTTTGAGGACATCTGCGAGATCATGAAGGCCTACGATGTGTCCTTCAGTCTCGGTGACGGCTTGCGTCCGGGGTCGATTGCCGACGCCAACGACGCGGCCCAGTTTGGCGAACTGGAAACCCTGGGCGAACTCACCAAGATTGCCTGGAAGCACGATGTCCAGTGCATGATCGAGGGGCCCGGCCACGTGCCTATGCACCTGGTTAAGGAGAACATGGACAAGCAGCTGGAATGCTGCGACGAGGCGCCGTTCTACACCCTGGGGCCGCTGATCACTGACATCGCGCCGGGCTACGATCACATTACCTCGGGCATTGGCGCCGCAATGATCGGCTGGTACGGCTGCGCCATGCTCTGCTACGTGACACCCAAAGAGCACCTCGGTCTGCCCAACAAGGACGATGTGAAGACTGGCATCATCACCTACAAGATCGCAGCCCATGCCGCCGACCTGGCCAAAGGTCATCCCGGCGCGCAAATTCGGGACAATGCCTTGTCCAAGGCCCGTTTCGAGTTCCGTTGGGAAGACCAGTTCAACCTGGGGCTTGATCCGGACACGGCACGTGCCTACCACGACGAGACCCTGCCCAAGGAATCGGCCAAGGTGGCGCATTTCTGCTCCATGTGCGGGCCGAAGTTCTGCTCCATGAAGATCTCCCAGGAGGTGAGGGATTACGCCGCAGAGCATGGTCTTGACGAGGTGTCGGCGATTGATGCGGGCATGGAGGAGAAATCCCGGGAATTCGTCGAGTCCGGAGGGAAGCTCTACGACAAGGTCTGACGCTGCTTGAGTCGCTGTCTGTCCCTCACTTGGGTGCAGGAAGCAGGTTGGAGCCCCTGTTCAGGAGACGCCTCAGGACGTCCCTGTGCGGCTTGGGCTCCGCCATCTCGGGAGCGTAACTTGCAGTCCCGACCGAGTTCCGGCTATCGTTCAAAATCGACGTTTAACCGGAAGTGTTCATGCCGAAACCGTTTCAGTTTACCGAAAGCGATGTAACCATCGAAAAACGCGAAACCGTCTTCCAGGGCTTTTTCCGCATGGACAAGCTCTGGCTGACCCACGCTCGTTTTGATGGCCGTGAGATGCCGGTCTTCACCCGCGAACTCTTCATCCGCGGTGATGCCACCTGCGTATTGCCATACGATGTCGAGCGCGACGAAGTGGTTCTGCTGGAACAGTTTCGGCTGGGCGCATTGGGCCGCACGCAGTCGCCCTGGCTGCTCGAGCTGGTCGCGGGTATGAACGAGGACGGTGAAACACCGGAAGAAGTGGCCCAGCGAGAGGGGCAGGAGGAAGCTGGCCTGACGTTCAGCCGGCTCGACAAGATCTGTGACTACCTCGTCTCACCGGGTGGCAGCACCGAAATGATCCACCTGTATTGTGGCCATATCAGCACCCGCAACGCAGGAGGGCTGTTCGGGGTGGAGCATGAGCACGAGGATATTCGTGCCCATGTAATGCCCGCAGCTGAGGCAATAGCCATGATCCACGATGGCACCATCAATAATGCGGCCGCTATTATTGCGCTCCAATGGCTGGAGCTGAACCGGCCGAGGCTGCTTGAGGGACTGTCAGAATGACCCAGTGGACCATGAAACCCCGGCGTTACGTCCCGGACCTTCGCAAGTTGGGGGCTTTGTGTGACGGTAACTATCAGCGCCTGGGCAAGCTTCGCCAACTTGAAGCGGACGGTCAGCCTGTGTGCGAATTCGAATTGCACCGGGAGAACCAGTATCTGGGACGGGTCCGGATCACGGTACTCCAGACCGCCAAGTTTACTGAAACCATCCTGCTTGAGCAGATCCATAATTCTGGCCGGTGGCTCAACAATCCTCAGATGACCGTGCGGGTCTATCATGACGCGGCGATGGCCGAGGTCATCAGTTGCTACCGTGATCGCCAGATCGCCCCGGTCAACGACTATCCCAACCGCTTTATGCATCACCCGGACGAAAAGGCCCAGGTCAACGGCTTCCTGGCCGACTGGCTCGATTACTGCCTGCGCTTTGGTCACCTGCCAATGGAGCACGCGGCGTGGTCTGCAAAGGAAGGCATCGACTGACTGGGCCTTCTGTTTGTGCCATAGTTGTCAAAAAATGCAATATGTCCCCGGTGGCTCGCCAGAATGTGACTCCGGTGGCATTTGTGGACGATCAATCTGCTGGTGCCCGTCGTACACTTGTTCCTGTTTCCAGGTGTTCGAAAAAGGCATAACAGGTACGCCATGACTAGTCCGGAAGAGGCCCGCCCCCTGCGGGTGCTCCAGATTACAGATCCGCATCTTATGGCCCACAAGGATGGAGCCTTGCTGGGCGTCGTTACCCGGGACAGCCTGTCAGCGGTCATCGATGAGGTTCTTTCTGTTCACGGTCAGCCAGATCTTGTTCTGGCCACGGGCGACCTGGCCCAGGACGGTTCCGAGACCGCGTATCGCGTATTCGGCGAGAGTCTGTCTCGCCTCGGTGGTGATTCCGCATGGATGTCGGGGAATCATGATAATGCGCCGGTTCTCAGGGAAATCGCCGGGGAGTATCAGGCCGACAGGCGGCAGATTTTGCAGTCCGGTTGGCATTTTGTGCTTCTGGATTCGTCGGTGCCTGGTAAGGTCTTCGGCGAGTTGGCTGAGACCGAGCTGGATTTCCTGGAGTCTGCCCTTTCCGAGTATCCGGATACCCCCACGCTGGTGGCATTGCACCATCACCCGGTTGATATCGGTTCTGACTGGATGGAAAAAATCGGTCTGAAGAACCGGGACGCGTTCTGGCGTATTGTCGATCGGCATCCCCAGGTCCGTGTCGTGCTCTGGGGGCATGTTCATCAGGAGTATGAGCGGACACGTAACGGCATACAGCTGTTCGCTACTCCCTCAACCTGTATCCAGTTTACTGCCGGTTCCAGTGGGTTTTCCGTTGAGCCCCTGGCCCCTGGCTATCGCTGGTTCGAATTCAAAAGCAACGGGGAGTTCACGACGGAAATTCGTCGTGCCTCCGCGTTTGAATTCGAACTGGATGAGAACAGCTCTGGCTATTGAGATACTTCAGTATCGCGTAGTGGCGCTCTTTCTCCTCGCGCCTGACGTAACTGTTTCGCTGCATCCACCATTGATCTGAGGGCCTCCCGTACTTCCGGCCACTGTCGGGTTTTGAGGCCGCAGTCCGGGTTTACCCAGAGTCGGTCCATTGGTATGCGCCGGGATGCCTTCTCAAGTGTTTCCAGAATTTCGTTGGTTTTCGGGATATTCGGCGAATGGATGTCGTAGACACCCGGCCCGATGTCATTGGGGTACTCGTAATCCCGAAAGCCATCCAGGAGCTCGAGGTCCGATCGGGACGCTTCAATGGTGATGACGTCCGCGTCCATGTGTGCAATGGCAGCGAGAATATCGTTGAATTCGGAATAGCACATGTGAGTATGAATCTGGGTGTCGTCCCTGACACCGTTTGCCGCAATCCGGAACGCTTCGATGGCCCAGTCCAGGTAGTTGCGCCAATCCGACGGGCGCAGTGGCAGACCTTCTCGCAGTGCTGCTTCATCCACCTGGATGACAGGAATTCCTGCCTGCTCAAGATCCAGAACCTCCTCCCTGACGGCAAGGGCTAACTGGAAGGCGGTCTCGGAGCGCGGCTGGTCGTCGCGGACGAAGGACCAGTTCAACAGGGTTACCGGTCCGGTGAGCATGCCCTTCACGGGTTTGCGGGTCAGCGACTGGGCGTACCGGATCCATTCGACGGTCATGGCCCTGGGCCGATGGATATCGCCATACAGGATGGGAGGTTTTACGCATCGGGACCCGTACGACTGCACCCAACCGAACCGGCTGAAGAGATAGCCCTCCAGCTGTTCACCAAAGTACTCAACCATGTCGTTGCGTTCGGCTTCGCCATGAACCAGCACGTCCAGCCCCAGCGTTTCCTGCTCCCGGATGCAGTGGGCAATGGCCTCACGCATGTGTTGCCGGTACGCCTGATCGCTGAGGAGACCATTACGATACTGTCGCCGTGTGGTCCGGATATCCTGTGTCTGCGGAAAGGAGCCAATCGTGGTGGTAGGCAGAGGAGGCAGTTCCAGGCGTTGGTGTTGAAGCCGGCGCCGATGGGTGAAGGAGCTGCGTCGTTGTCCGAGCTGCGGCGTCACCCGGGAAAGGGCCCGGCGAACCGCCGGATTGCGGGTCTTTGGCGAACGTCGTCGTGCCTCGGTAGAGGATCGGTTTTCGTCCAGTTCGTGGCTGACTGACTCGCGTCCTGTGGTCAGGGCGCGAGCGAGGACACCAATTTCTTCCAGTTTCTGTCTGGCAAAGGACAGCCATTGTCCAACTTCCGGGTCCAGTTCAGTTTCCCTGTCCAGATCGAGGGGGACGTGAAGCAATGAACACGAAGGCGCGAGCCAGAGCCGTTCACCGAGTCTCCCATACAGGGGCTCCAGCCAGTCGAGTGTTCCGCTCAGGTCTGATTTCCACACGTTTCGGCCGCTGATGACGCCCAGCGAGAGCACCTTGTGCGTTGGTAGCCAGTCTGCGAGTCGACTGGCTTCGGGTTGAGCGCTGACCGCATCCAGGTGTATGCCGGCGACAGGCAGGTCGCAGGCGAGCTGCAGGTTGTCACGAAGCTGGCCGAAGTAGGTTGTCAGCAGCAGTTTCGGACGGGCCGCCTTGAGGTGGTGGTAGGCAACCCGGAATGCATGCTGCCACCCCTCGTCGAGTTCCGTAACAAGGGCCGGTTCGTCGATCTGTACCCAGTCGGCGCCTGCGGTGGCCAGTTGGTTGAGAAGTTCCCCATAGACCGGGAGCAGGGACTCCAGTAACTCGAGTTTGTCGATGCCGTCCCTGGCTTTGCCCAGCCAGAGATAGGTAACGGGTCCGATGACGACCGGTTTGGCTGGGTGACCATTCTGCCGCGCTTCTTCCAGTTGGGACAGCAGCCGCCGGGCATTGAGTTCAAAGCGTGTGTCGCTGGTCAGCTCCGGGACAATATAGTGATAGTTGGTGTCAAACCACTTGGTCATTTCTCCCGCCTGGGTTCCGCAGCAGGCCGTGTCCGGGCCTCCCTGGCCGCGGGCGGCGCGGAAGTACTGCTCCAGCTCCCCTCCGTCCTTCACCTCTGTGCGCGGCGGGAGATTGCCGAGGGTGGCGCTCATGTCGAGGACCTGATCGTACAGAGAAAAATCTCCCACAGGTACGAGGGTCAGGTCCTGTTGGTCCTGCCAGTTCTGGCGGCGCAGCTCTGCAGCCGTCGTTTCCAGTGCCTCGGTGCTGATCGATCCTGCCCAGTAGGCTTCAAGGGCGAATTTGAGCTCCCGGTCAGCACCGATTCGGGGGTAGCCCAATGTATGTGTGGTAACCATCCTGTCTCTCCTGCATGTCCGTTGTTTGATGAGTCGAGGCAGGATAGCGAGGCCTGATGATGAAAAATAATGGTATTATTTCACTAATCCATGAATAAGATTCACGAATAGCGGGACCTATGCTGGATCGACATCATCTTGAAATTCTCCGGGCAGTTGATCGGGAGGGCTCTCTCACGGCCGCTGCGGCGGCGCTTCATCTCACCCAGTCGGCGCTCAGCCATTCGGTTAAAAAGCTGGAGCGCCTGAGCGGAACGGCATTGTGGACGCGGGAGGGGCGGCAGTTGCGGCTGACCCAGGCCGGCGAGTATTTACTGTCGCTGGCCAATCGCATCCTGCCGCAGATGGAGCACGCCGAGGCAGTGCTGGCGCAGTTTGCGAAGGGTAAGCGCGGGATGCTGAGGATTGGTATGGAGTGCCATCCCTGTTATCAGTGGCTGCTGAAAGTGGTGGGCCCGTATCTGGAAGCGTGGCCGGATGTGGATGTAGACGTCAAACAGGAATTCCAGTTTGGCGGTATCGGGGCCTTGTTCGGGCATGATATCGATCTGCTGGTAACCCCCGACCCCTTGCGGCGACCGGGCCTGATCTTCGAGCCGGTATTCGATTACGAACAGGTGCTGGTGGTTTCTCGGGGGCACAAACTGGCGGATCAGGATTTTGTCCTGCCGGAAGAGCTCGAACGGGAAACCCTGATCACCTATCCCGTCGAGCTTGAACGCCTGGATATCTATACTCGGTTCTTTCTGCCGGCCCAGCGTGCACCGGCGCGGCACAAGACCATCGAGACCACGGATATCCTTTTGCAGATGGTGGCCTCCGGTCGGGGCGTGTCTGCCTTGCCGGGCTGGATGGTCGCCGAATATGGCCATCGGCTTCCCGTGGTGCCGGTCCGGTTGGGGGTCGAGGGAATTCACAAACAGATCTTTTTAGGCCTTCGTGAACGGGATCGACGTGTGGATTACCTGACTTCGTTCATGAACCTCGCTCGCGAGGTTCGCTGGCGGTAGGCTCTTGCGTTAAACTGCGCGAAAAATTCCACAGGAAGCAAACGACATGAGTGAGATTCCCTCAGACCTCAAATACATCGAGACCCACCAGTGGGTGCGTGTGGCCGATGACGGTACCGCTACCGTCGGCATTACCGATTTTGCCCAGGAGCAACTGGGCGATGTTGTCTACATCGGGGTGCCAGACCTTGGCGTGACCGTGAACGGCGGTGAAGAGGCGGGCGTCGCCGAATCGGTGAAATCCGCATCGGATGTATTCAGTCCGGTCACCGGTGAAGTCATTGCGATCAATGACGCGCTTGAGGACGAACCCGAGTTGGTCAACGAAGATCCCTACGGCGAGGGCTGGATGTTCCGCGTCAGGCTCTCTGACGCCGGGGAGCTGGACGGACTGATGGATGCGACCTCCTATGCGGAGCATGTGGCGGCGGAAGAGTAACCCGGATGAATCTTCCCCCTCTGTACCTTCGAAAAGGAGCGGAGCGTCGGCTTCGTTCCGGACATCTCTGGGTCTACAGCAACGAAGTGGATTCCCGCCGTACGACTCTGACCGATTTCGAACCCGGCGACCAGGCCGAACTTCGTGCGGCCAACGACAAGCCCCTCGGTACTCTGTTCGTTAACCCGCATGCCCTGATCTGTGGGCGCCTGATCAGCCGGGATCCGGGCCATGGAATGACTCCGCAGCGGCTGACCCAGAGGATGGAAGCAGCCCTGGCGCTTCGTGATCGTCTGTTTGATCGTCCGTTTTATCGCTGGGTTTTCGGCGACAGTGACGGTCTTTCGGGGCTGGTTGTCGACCGTTTCGACGACACCGTGGTGATCCAGATTTCCACGGCAGGTATGGAGCAACTGAAAGACGCCGTCGTACGGGCCGTCCAGCGCCTTGTGCAGCCCCGCGCGATCGTTCTCAAGAACGATGGCAAGATGCGCCGGATCGAGGGGCTTGAAGCCTACGTTGAACAGGCTCACGGCCCGGAGACCGATCGCCTGCGCGTGGAAGAAAATGGCGTCCGGTTTGAGGTGCCGATTACAGGCGGGCAAAAAACCGGGTGGTTCTACGATCACCGGATGAACCGGCAGCGCCTGCAGGCCTATGCGCCGGGTAAACGCGTGCTGGATGTGTTCAGTTATGCCGGTGGTTGGGGGCTTCAGGCGGGCTGTGCGGGTGCGTCGCAGGTGACCTGTGTGGACGCGTCCGCCGCTGCGATCGATTCGGTGCACCACAACGCCGGCCTCAACGGCCTCGATAACGTGGAGACCATTGAAGGCGATGCCTTCGAGGCGCTCAAGGCTTTGGCGGATGAGAAAGAGAAGTTCGACATTGTGGTGCTGGATCCGCCGGCCCTGATTCCGCGCCGTCGGGACCAGAAGGCTGGCGAACAGGCTTATGCGCGGCTGAATCAGCTCGGACTCCGGCTCCTCGAGCGGGATGGGCTGCTGGTATCCGCTTCCTGTTCGATGCATCTGTCCCAGGAACGGCTGACCGACATCATCCGCGCCAGCGGTCGGAAGATCGACCGTTTCGTTCAGCTTTTGGAACAGGGGCACCAGGCGCCGGATCATCCGGTCGTTCCCGGCATCCCGGAGACGGACTACATCAAGGCGTGCTTCGTCCGGTCGTTGACCGGATTCTTCTAGCCAACCCTGCTTACGCTCTCAGTGAAATCACCGGCCAGCCGGCGTCTCGGGCAAGTTGCTCGAGCGTCGGATCCGGATCGACAGCCACCGGGTGGGCCACGTTTCTGAGCAGTGGCACGTCGTTGTGGGAGTCGCTGTAGAACCAGGCTCCCTCAAGCGATTGATCGCAGGATTGCAGCCAGTCGTTGAGGCGAGTGACCTTGCCATCCTGGAAGCTGGGAACCCCGGCTACCTCGCCCGTGAAGCGTCCATTCACCAGCTCTGGTTCGGTCGCGATCAGGTGCTCGATGCCGAGGTATTCGGCAATTGGCTCGGTCACGAAGCGATTGGTGGCGGTAATGATCATCAGGGTATGGCCCTGTTGGCGGTGCCGCTCAATCAGCTCCCGCGCCTTGTCCTGCATCATGGGCATGACTTTCTTGCTCATGAAGGTTCTGCGCCAGCCCAGAAGCTCCTCCATGTCGTGACGTGCCAGTGGCTGAAGGGCAAAGCGAAGGTAATGGAAAATATCGAGCTCACCGTTCAGGTATTCCTGGTAGAAGCGATCGTTCGCCCGGCGATACTCTTCGGCGTCCACCAGTCCCTCTTCCACCAGAAACTCGCCCCAGGCGTGATCGCTGTCGCCGGCCAGCAGAGTGTTGTCCAGATCAAAAAGTGCGAGCGTCAAAGTGTCCTCCAGGGTTTCGGGGCGTTGTGAGAGGGTCTCAGTTTACCATGACCTGTCGGCATCGGCTCCGTTTGCCGAACCCTTGGGATTCTGTAAGAATGAGAGCAACTTGGACAATTTTCGCCGATCAAAATTTGAGCGGCGACCGACTTTTGCGAGGACTGTGCCGTGATCGATTCAGACGGTTTCAGACCCAATGTCGGAATCATTCTGGCCAATCACAGGGGTGAAGTCCTGTGGGCAAGGCGAATAGGGCAGGATTCCTGGCAGTTTCCTCAGGGTGGCATTAAAACTGACGAATCACCTGAGGAAGCGTTGTACCGGGAGCTTGGAGAGGAAATCGGCCTCACAGCCAGCGATGTGGAAATCATCAGCTGTACCCGGGGCTGGCTGAGGTACCGTCTTCCGAGGAGGATGGTGCGCCAGAACTCGCACCCTGTGTGTGTGGGCCAAAAACAGAAATGGTTCCTGCTGAGGATGTTATCGCCGGACGCACAAGTGTGTGTGGACGGCACCGATTCACCGGAATTCGATGGGTGGCAGTGGGTCAGCTACTGGTATCCGTTGGGACAGGTGGTTTCATTCAAGAGAGAAGTATACAGACGTGCGTTACGGGAGTTGGCTCCCCGGCTGTTTTACCACATGGAACAGTGGCGGAAAGCCGAGCAGAGCCGGCGCCTGAAGGATCACTCGAAATGACGGAATGACCCGGCCATGCTGAGCATACTGCGAAGTCTTGTACAAGAGGTAAACGGCGCCCGCGACCTGCAGGAGGCGTTGGATATCATCGTATCGCGGGTGCAAAAAGCCATGGGCACCGAGGTGTGTTCCGTCTACCTGCTGGATCCGGCCACCAATCGCTACATCCTGATGGCGACCGAGGGGCTCTATCGCAAGGCCGTCGGTCAGGTCAGCCTGGGTTACTCGGAGGGGCTCGTCGGTCTGGTGGGCTCCCGCGAAGAGCCCATCAATCTGGAAGATGCCCCTTCCCATCCTCGCTACCGCTACTTCCCGGAAACGGGTGAAGAACGTTTCCGCTCCTTTCTGGGCGTGCCCATTATTCACCACCGCCGGGTTCTCGGCGTTCTGGTCGTCCAGCAGCGCGAGAGTTCACGCTGCTTTGACGAAGGCGAAGAGGCTTTTCTGGTCACCGTTTCTGCCCAGCTGGCAGGAGTGATAGCCCATAGTGAGGCGACTGGCGCCATCAGTGGGATGTCCCTGACCGGTGAGGAGGCACGGGATGTCAGCTTCAACGGTGTTCCTGGTGCACCCGGCGTGGCGATCGGAAGTGGCGTGGTGGTTTATCCGGCTGCGGACCTTGATGTGGTCCCCGAGAAGCCCACTGAAGACATTGACGGTGAGCTGGCCCTGTTCCAGGCGGCGGTGAAAGCTGTGCGAGAGGATATCGAGCGGGTCGCCAATCGTCTGGCCAGTCAACTCCGCCCGGAAGAGCAGGCGTTATTCGACGTCTACCTGCGTATGCTGGGCGATGAGGCATTACCCGGAGAGGTCGCAAACCGCATTCGCGAAGGGATCTGGGCCCAGGGTGCGCTGAAACAGGTGGTTCAACAGTACGTCCGGCATTTCGAGCGGATGGATGACCACTACCTGCAGGAGCGGGCGGTGGATGTTCGTGACCTCGGTCGCCGGGTTTTGTCCCACCTGCAGGAAGGTGAGCAGAAGCATCTGATTTATCCCGAAAGAACCGTCCTCGTGAGCGAGGAACTCACGCCAGCCATGCTGGGTGAAGTGCCCAAGGGTCAACTGGTCGGACTGGTGTCGGTCAAGGGCTCGAGCAACTCCCACGTGGCGATCCTTGCCCGGGCCATGGGCGTGCCCACGGTCATGGGGCTGGTGGATATCCCGGTGAATCAGCTCGATGGCAAGGAGTTGATTGTCGACGGATTCGAAGGGCAGATCTTTGCCTCACCGTCCTCGGATCTGCGAGCCTTCTATCAGGCCATCTGTGATGAGGAAGACGAGCTTATCAAGGGGCTCGAGGTGCTTCGGGACAAGCCCTGCGAGACCACCGATGGTCACCGTGTCTCCCTGCTGGTCAACACCGGACTGATGACCGATGTGGTGCGATCCCTTTCCCACGGGGCGGAGGGCATTGGTCTGTACCGCACGGAAGTGCCGTTCATGATCAAGGACCGGTTTCCGTCAGAGCAGGAGCAGCGGGAATACTACCGGGAACAGCTCGAAGCCTTTGCGCCCAGTCCGGTTACCATGCGGACGCTGGATGTCGGCGGCGACAAGGCGCTGACCTATTTCCCCATCCAGGAAGAAAACCCGTTTCTTGGCTGGCGCGGCATTAGGGTAACCCTGGATCATCCCGAGATTTTCCTGGTGCAGGTTAGGGCGATGCTCAAGGCCAGCGAAGGGCTCAACAACCTGCAGATCATGTTGCCCATGATCAGCAATATTTCGGAAGTGGAAGAGTCGCTGCACCTGATTTACCGGGTGTATCACGAGGTGCGGGAAGAGGGCTACGATATCCATATGCCAAAGGTCGGCGTTATGGTGGAGGTGCCTGCCGCGGTCTACCAGATTCGTGAACTGGCCGATCGCGTCGACTTCCTGTCCGTGGGGTCCAACGATCTGACCCAGTATCTGCTGGCGGTGGACCGAAACAACCCCCGGGTCGCGCAACTCTATCATTCCTACCATCCCGCGGTGCTGCAGGCGTTGGTACGGGTTGCACAGGATGCCCATGCCGTTGGCAAGCCCGTGGGGATCTGTGGTGAGCTGGCCGGTGATCCGGGAGGCGCGTTGTTGCTGATGGCGATGGGTTACGACTCGCTCTCGATGAACGCAGCGAGTCTGCCAAAGGTCAAGTCGGTCATTCGCAGCGTCGGGCGGGAATGGGCCATGCAGTTGTTGGAAGACGTTCTCCTGCTGGACTCGCCGCATGTGATCAAGAGTTGCGTCGATCTTGCCCTCAGAAACGCCGGATTCGGTCGCTACCTGCGTCCGGGTAAAACCTCATCTGCCGCATTTGCGGAACAGGCGGTCTAAGGAGCAGAGAATGGCATCTTCTACGGAGCGAACATCCGGGCCGAGGATCGGTCTGGCCCTGGGCGGCGGTGGTCCGCTGGGCGGTATTTACGAAATCGGTGCTCTGCGGGCTCTGGACGAGGCGCTGGATGGCCTGGATTTCAACAACCTGGATGTCTATGTAGGCGTCAACGCAGGGTCCTTTGCGGCGGCCAATCTGGCGAATCAGATGACCACAGCGCAACTCTGTCGCATCTTTGTCCGTAACGAGGCCGAGGTCCATCCCTTTCATCCGGAAGTCTTCTATCGCCCGGCTTTCGGGGAAATCGGCAGCCGGCTGATGGCCGTGCCCGGGTTGATGGCGACGGCCCTGAGCCGATTTATCAACAACCCTTACGATCAAAGCTTCCTGGAGGCGCTGACGATTCTGGCACAGGCGGCTCCGGCTGGTCTGTTTGATAATGAAGGCCTGCATGAATATCTGAAGCGGGCATTTACGATGCTCGGACGCAGTAACGATTTCCGACAGCTGAAGCATAGCCTGTATGTGGTTGCCGCTGATGTGGAAAGTACCGAGGCGGTGTGCTTTGGTGCCCCGGGATTCGATCATGTGCCTATTTCAAAGGCGATCCAGGCGAGCACAGCGTCCCCGGGTCTGTATGTGCCGGTGGAGATCGACGGGCGTTACTACGTGGACGGAACCCTCCGCAAGGGCCTGCACGCGTCGGTGGCGTTTGAGGACGGTGCCGATCTGGTCTTTGCGGTGAATCCCCAGGTGCCGATTGACGCCAGTGCCGCGGTTCGCGCCGGATCGATGCAGCCGGGTGAGCTGACGCGGTCCGGATTGCCCAACCTGTTGTCACAGATGTTCCGCACCATGGTGTATTCGCGGATGCAGTCCGGCATTGCCCAGTACGCCAGGGATTATCCGGACAAGGACATTCTCCTGTTCGAGCCCACCCGGGATGACGCCAAGCTGTTTTTCTCGAATGTGTTCAGTTTCCAGAGCCGGCGAATGGTCTGCGAACATGCCTATCAGATGACCCGCCGGGATCTTCTGAATCGGGCTGATGAATTGGAGCCAAGACTGGCCAAATATGGGATTCGGCTCCGTCGGGATCGGCTGGAAGATGAGCAGCGCACCATCAGCACGAGTCTCTACGGAGAAATGCTGCCGCTTTACGTGGCCAAAGGGCGCAAGAAGCAGGCCCAGAAGGGCAGGCTGGCGGCGAGCCTGGACAACGTCACCCACCTTTTTTCCCGTGCCCAATAAGGTCTGCTGAGCAAAAAAGGGTCAGATGGTTCTTTCATCTGACCCCGACTTCGCCTCAGAGAATATAGCGGCTCAGATCTTCGTCTTCCGCCAGTTCGCCCAGCTTCTCGTCTACATACGCTGCCGTGACCTCAAAGGTCTCGGTGACCTTGTCACCGGCATCGTAGGAGAGGCTTTCCAGCAGCCTTTCCAGTACCGTGTGCAGGCGGCGAGCACCGATGTTCTCGGTGGTTTCGTTCACCTTCCATGCCACTTCGGCGATACGGGCGATGGCGTCCTCGGCAAAGGTCAGCTTGACACCCTCGGTAGCCATCAACGCTTCGTATTGCTGCACCAGTGAGGCATCCGGCTCCGTCAGGATGCGTTTGAAATCCTCTGGTGTCAGGGCCTGCAGCTCCACCCGTATGGGCAGTCGACCCTGCAGTTCCGGGATAAGGTCGGAAGGCTTTGAAAGGTGGAATGCCCCGGACGCGATGAACAGGATGTGGTCGGTCCGGACAGCCCCGTACTTGGTGCTGACGGTGCTGCCCTCAATCAGAGGAAGCAGGTCCCGCTGAACCCCTTCGCGGGAAACGTCCGATGAGGTGTTCTCGGAACGCTTGGCGACCTTGTCGATCTCGTCGATGAATACGATGCCGTTCTGCTCGACCGCCTGGATGGCCTTCTGTTTGATCTCTTCCTCGTTGACCAGTTTGGCCGCTTCCTCGTCCTTCACGCGCTTCAGTGCCTCCGAAACCTTCATCTTGCGGGTCTTGCGCTTGTCGGAGGACAGGTTGGAGAACATGCTCTGCAGCTGGCTGGTCATTTCCTCCATGCCGGGAGGCGCCATGATTTCAACGCCGGGCCCGGCGTTGCTGAGATCGATCTCGATTTCCTTGTCGTCGAGCTCGCCCTCACGCAGTTTTTTCCGGAACAGCTGGCGGGTACTGGAATCATTGCCGGTTCGCTGGCTGTCTTCCTGAAAGTCGCGGGGCGGGGGCAGGAGTGCGTCCAGAATCCGTTCTTCGGCAGCATCAAGCGCCCGATTTCCGTGGCGCTTCATTTCCTGTTCCCGAAGCATTTTGATGGCCATATCGGCCAGATCACGGATGATGGATTCGACATCACGGCCGACGTAGCCAACTTCGGTGAACTTGGTTGCCTCTACCTTCAGGAAGGGCGCATCCGCGAGCTTTGCCAGGCGCCGCGCGATCTCTGTTTTGCCAACACCGGTCGGGCCGATCATGAGAATGTTTTTCGGGGTTATTTCTTCCCGTAGCCCGGTGTCCAGCTGCATCCGACGCCAGCGGTTGCGCAGGGCAATGGCTACAGCCCGTTTGGCGTCTTCCTGGCCCACGATGTGTTTGTTGAGTTCGTGGACAATTTCACGGGGTGTCATTGCAGACATGGTCGCTCCGGATCGTTGATCAGTCTTGGATGGGCAGCACTTCGACGGTGCGATTGTGGTTGGTGTAGATGCAGATGTCGGCCGCGATATCGAGGCCTTTCTCCACGATCTCATGGGCGGACAGTTCGGTGTTTTCGAGCAGGGCTCTTGCTGATGCCTGGGCAAAGGGACCGCCGGACCCGATGGCGATCAACCCCTGTTCCGGCTCAATCACGTCGCCATTGCCGGTGATGATCAGGGAGGCTGTCTTATCCGCGACGGCCAGAAGCGCTTCGAGTTTTCTCAGGGCCCTGTCCGTTCGCCAGTCTTTCGCCAGCTCGACCGCAGCCCGGGTCAGGTTGCCCTGGTGTTTCTCGAGTTGGGCCTCGAATCGCTCAAAGAGCGTAAAAGCGTCCGCCGTACCGCCGGCGAAACCGGCAATAACTTTGCCGTTGTAGAGCCGGCGCACTTTCCGTGCATTGCCCTTCATCACCGTATTGCCGAGAGAAACCTGGCCGTCGCCACCCATGGCGACTTCGTCGTCTCGTCTGACGGAAAGAATGGTAGTCATGTGGGCTCCAATTGCCTGAATAGAATCGGTATTCGGGTTTTATGGAGGCTTCGGAGGCATTTTCAAGGGTGGCGGCGCAGGAAAAAACGGCGCTCACCCTTCTTTCTTGGGGATTTTCCGTATCAGCGGAGATATGTTCAATGAGACCAGTTTGTCGACGGCGGCATTCATCTCGCTTCTCGAGGTGAAGGGGCCAACGTTGACCCGGTACCAGACGGAACCGCTTTCAAGGTCGATTCTCTGGATGCTTGCCCGCAACCCCTGGAAGGCAATCTGGGCGCGCTGTCGTTCCGCATCCTCACGGTGCCTGAAGGAACCGGACTGGACGACATAGTCGTATTCGGTCATGGATTTCGGTGGACTGTATTCATCCACCTTCGGTGGCACCACTTCTGAATCCGGCAGCATTTCGTAGAAACGGAATTCCTGCTTTTTCTCAGGTTCTTTCTTTGCTTCCGGGGCCTTCGGCGCGGTTTTTTCGACGACCGTCGTGGCGGCAGGCCCGGGAGATCCGGCCGGCAGTGAATTCAGGTAAACGATGAACCCGATGAAACCGCCCACCGCCGCGAGGGAGAGAATCCATTTTAGTGACAGACCGCCGCCCTGTCGCCTTGCAGGTGCCGGTGTCCGCGGGCGGGCTTTGGCGCGGCTTCCCCCGGATGAGGATTTCCGGGGGGTAGCAGACGAGCGGGTTGGCCGCTCTTTTCGGGCGTAATCTCGGGACATTGTGTCGTTTTACATCTCTTCCGGTGCGCCGACGCCCAGAATGTCCAGGCCATTTGCCAGCACCTGACGGATCGCCAGGTAAAGGCTCACTCTGGCATCCCTGACAGCTGCATCTTCAATCAACACCTTGCGGGCGTTGTAGTAGGTGTGGAATTGCCCGGCCAGCTCCCGGAGATAGTGCGCTACATGGTGCGGTTCACGCTGGGCCGCTGCGTTGGCAATCAGTTCAGGGTATTTCGCGAGCTGGTTTGCCAGATCCTTCTCCTCGTCCAGGGTGAGTAGCGACAGGTCGCCCACGCATTCATTGCGATCCCGCTTGATGCCTTCGTCTGCCAGCTTGCGCAGGACGCTGCAAATACGGGCATGGGCATACTGAATGTAGTAGACCGGGTTTTCATTGGTCTGGGAGCGGGCCAGGTCGATATCGAAGGTCAATTGGGAGTCCACCCGGCGGGCGGCCAGGAAAAACCGGGTTGCATCCCGGCCCACTTCATCGATCAGGTCGCGAACGGTCACGTAACTACCGGCCCGTTTTGAAATTTTCACTTCCTGGCCCGAGCGCGTCACCATGACCATCTGATGCAGAACGTAGTCCGGCCAGCCTTTCGGAATTCCAGCGTTCAAGGCCTGAAGTCCGGCGCGAACCCGGGTAATGGTCGAGTGGTGGTCAGCACCCTGCTCATTGATGACGGTGGTGAAGCCACGTTCCCACTTGTTCAGGTGGTAGGCAACGTCTGGCAGGAAATAGGTGTAACCGCCGTCCTTCTTGCGCATGACCCGGTCTTTGTCATCGCCGAATTCCGTGGTCCGCAGCCACATGGCTCCGTCTTTTTCATAGGTGTAGCCATTTTCCTTCAGCCGCTCGACGGTGGCCTCTACTTTGCCGTTTTCGTAGAGCGATGATTCAAGGAAATATACGTCAAACTCGACCCCGAAGGCTTTCAGGTCAAGATCCTGTTCCCGGCGCAGGTAGGCGACGGCGAACTCGCGGATCGCATCCAGGTCGTCCGGGTCGCCCTTGCCGGTCACCTCACGGTCATCGGCTGTCACGGTTTCGCCGGCCAGGTAGGCGTTCGCTACATCGAGGATGTAGTTTCCGCGGTAACCATCCGCCGGCCAGCTGGCATCGTCCGGTGTCAGTCCTTTGGTTCTTGCCTGAACAGACAATGCCAGGTTATTGATCTGCGCGCCGGCGTCGTTGTAGTAGAACTCGCGGGTGACATCAAAACCGTTGGCTTCCAGCAGGCGGCTGAGACAGTCGCCGATGGCGGCTCCCCGGCCATGCCCGACATGCAGTGGGCCAGTCGGGTTGGCCGAAACGAACTCAACCTGAACTTTCTGGCCCTGACCATGATCATTTCGGCCAAACTGTTCGCCATCGGCGAGAATCGTGTTGACGATTTCGAATGCACTCTCGGTGCTCATGAAAAAGTTGATGAACCCGGGACCCGCAATCTCCACCTTGGCGACCGCATTGCTGTCCGGCAGATGTCTGACCAGGGCTTCCGCCAGCTGTCGCGGTGGGCATCCCGCAGCCTTGGAGGCGACCAGGGCAATGTTGCAGGCGTAATCGCCGTGTGCCTTGTCCTTGGTGTTGCCGATCTGGGGCGTGAAGGTCTGGTCTGCGGGTAAGGTGCCCTCGGATTGAAGGGCGGCCAGTGCGGATTGTAGCAGCTCGGAAACGGTCTCTTTCATGCTGTCGGACGACTCGGATTAAATGAAAGTTTGAGCGCGGCGGAGATCGCCGGAGGAATAAAGACGCGTATTATCGCGGAAAGTGCCCCTGCAAGCAAAACGCCCGGCAGGAGCCGGGCGTTTTGCTAAGCGGGTAAGGGCTTTAAATGTCTATGATGTCCTCAGCGATCTCTCCGCCAGGTGTAGTTACGGTCACGTTCAGCGAGCCGGGGGTGCCTGATACCTCTTGTTTAGCGAAGATGCAGCCTTGGAACGCGCTTTCATTTGAAGGTGTGCCGTTGGCTCCCTTGATTTCCAAAGTGGATTTGGCAGACAGGATTGTGACACCATCGCCGCTGAAAGATATTGTCGTGCCATCAGCCGGATATATCCGGCTACCGTCTTGAGCGGCAACCGATGCATTGGCGCAGTACTGATTTGCCTCTGGACCTGGATTAAGAGATACAATCGGGTCACGCGAACTTGATACAAACAAAGTTAAATTTTGAGATATTGTTGCCACTTCGCCAGTGCTTTTTTTCTCGCCAATTGTCGATGCTGTAATCGTTGGTTTGGTTAGCCATGGAGCCTGGCTTCGCCATTGAACTGTGCAGGTTCCTTGATCGTCCAAGGTGCATTCAGGTATTACGGATCCCCCATCTGTAGTGAAATTTACAATGGTGTTCCCCCTAATATTTTGACCATTTTTGTCGGTTGCATATACAGATAAGGATACTGGCACTCCGGCGGTAAATTGCGCGTCCGGAATGAAATTGTCTGCAGATATCGTAAAGCCCGTATCTACTGGGATTAATGAATTTATAGCTATTGGCTGAGATTCTGTATTTCGAGTACCTGAATCTGTCTCGATGGAAGCAATTACTCGAACGACTGTTGATGACGATCCTGCTACAACAAGTGTGGAAACTTCCCCGCCAGTTGATGAGACTGCTTTGTTGGTACCGAGAGTCACAGGAGTCGTTGCATTTGGATCGTCACCTGACAAGCTGAAGCTGACATCGACGCCTTTTACCCCGTCACCATTTTGGTCAACAACATTGAAAGTGACTCGTGCTTCGGATGGTCGAGAAGTCGAGCCTGACCCGCTCGGAGCAATCGAGTTGGTGGTGAGTGGCACTGAAACAATTCGATCAGCGCTGGGAGCTGCGATATTGAGCTTTACGCTGGCTGTTGCGGATCCATATGTTGCTTCAATCAGGTCGGTTGGACTGCACCCTGCAGCAGTGTATGTGGTTTCAGCAATGCCATCAGAAGTGGTAATCGGGGAGTTAATTATTGCTGTATTTAGCGAAATGCACGTGGATGAAAAACGAACCTCGCTATCGCTTCCGGTGATTAGCGAGTTCCCGTCGGATTTGTTTACTACATAGACTCTGAGCTTGGTTTGGCCCCCGGCTGCCAGGCTAGTTATATCGGATTCGATTTGTCCTTCAACGAAAGAATCGCCCGAACCTGTTCCGAGGCCAACAGTCACTTCCTGGGTTGTGTCTCCTGCATTTGTTGAAGTTGTTCCTCCAGATGAGCTGCTGGTCCCAGTATCTGCAAGTGAGGAAGAGCCACTGTCCCCTCCGCAAGCCGCCAATAACGCCGTTAGTGTTAACGCAGTCGCACGCGCAATGATTTTCCCTGACATTTTTCGTCTCCAGTTTTGTTTACAGCAAAAGCCTTTTCACTGCGCAATCCCTGCATGAGATACGCAAGCTCAGGTGTTTTCCTAAGTAGGTTGGTTAGTTTGCTGAAAATAATAGCACAAATGAAAAAACTGCAATGATTGCGGCCAGCTTTTTCTGCAAAAGAATGTTATAGATTGAAAGACTGTGAGCTTTGTCTTTTCTTGCACTTAGCCCGTTTCCTGTGGGTCGACGTCGATCATCCATCGGAGCCGGGCGGAGAGCTTGCGCTGATCCAGTGCCTGGCAGATTGTCGATAGCGTCGTGTTAAGGCGCCCTCGATGTTCCGAAAGAAGGATCAGCTGGGCCCGGTGGCGATCGGCCCGACGTGCAATCATGGCCGGCAGCGGCCCCCAGGTTTCGATGCCGGGGCGCAGCGCCAGGGGTTTGATGGAGTCCAGCAGTTCCAGGCTGGCCTGCATGGTATCGGCTTCGGCCCTGAAGATCGCCATGTGCCTGAAGGGAGGGAATCGGTTGGCCTCCCGTTCCGCGAGCAGTTGATCAGCGATTTTTAGATAGTGGTCGTTGCACAGGGATTTGAGCAACGGGTGATCGCTGTGGCAGGTCTGGATCAGCACGGTTCCGGGTCTTTCGGCGCGGCCGGCTCGCCCGCTGACCTGAAGCAGTGTCTGGATCAGCTGTTCGGGGGCCCGGAAATCGACGCTGAAGAGTCCGCCATCGGCATTGACCACGACCACCAGGGTGACTTTCGGAAAATCGTGCCCCTTGGCAAGCATCTGGGTGCCCACCAGCACGCAGGGTGCGCCGCTGTTTACCCGATCAAGGATCGACTGGATGCTCCCCTTGCGTTGAGTGCTGTCACGGTCGACCCGAACGATGGGGATGTCCGGCAGTGACTGCGTCAGGACATCTTCGGTGCGTTCGGTGCCTTGTCCGACGGGTTTGAACGCTTCGCTCTGGCATTGGGGGCAGTGGCTGGTTGCTGCGGTCTGGTAATCGCAGTGATGGCAGCGCATGGCCCGATCCCTTCGGTGGTAGGTGAGTCGGGTATCGCACCGCGGGCATTCGACGATGTGTCCGCAGTCGAAGCACATCATGATTGGTGCAAAACCGCGCCGGTTCACGAACACCAGGGCCTGTTCGCCGCGGTCCAGAGTCTCTCGGATTGCCTTAAGTGCCGGTCGGGACAGTCCGCCCTCGAGGGGGCGGCTTCGTATATCGAGCAGCTTCAGGGTGGGCGGTGACGCCTTTTTGGCTCGCTGTTCCAGTTTGACTAACCGGTATTTGCCCTGAAGGGCATTGTTGTAGGACTCCAGCGATGGTGTCGCCGAGCCGAGGATGACCGGGCATTCATTGAGGTGGGCACGGTACACGGCAAGGTCCCGGCCAGAATAACGAAAGCCTTCTCCCTGTTTGTAGGATGTGTCGTGCTCTTCGTCGACAATGATGGTTTTCAGTCTCGCGAACGGGAGCAGCACCGCCGAACGCGTCCCGATCAGGACAATGGGGTCCCCGTTCCGGACTTTCAGCCAGGTTGCCAGGCGTTCGCCGTCGTTCAGGGCCGAATGCCAGACAACGACCCGGTCGCCGAAATAGTGACGGAACCGGGCCACGGTCTGGGGGGTAAGGTTGATCTCCGGCACCAGCACCAGGGCTTGATCGGATGACGCCAACTGATGTTTCAGGTAATGAAGATACAGTTCGGTCTTCCCGCTGCCGGTGATGCCGTAGAGAAGGCAGGCGTCAAAGCCCGTTCGAACCTGTTGCAATTGTTCGGCTGCGTGCTGTTGTACCGGGGTCAGGCGCGGCGGAGCGACAGGCGATGGCTCGATAGCATGTTTTGCCGCCGGAACTGCATGGCTGATCCGGCCCTTATCCGCCAATGCCTTGATCTGATTCAGGGTGAAGCCGGCATCCCGGATCGCGCGCTCGCTGACAGGGGCCGGCTGATCTGAGAGCCAGTCCAGTAACGCCCTCTGACGATGGGCGTTGGCCGGCAACGGCTCGCCGGACTGGGCTGATGTCCAGAAGCGTTCCTCGGCGACTTCGGCGCTCCGACCTTTACGCAAAGCCGGCGGTAGGGCCGTAAACAGGCATTCTCCGAGGGGGTGCTGATAATAGGTGCTGGCCCACGTGAGTAGGTCGACTGTTTCGGGGGGTAAGGCTGGCCAGCTCTCAAGAGCGCCGGTAACCGGTTTCAGGGGAATGCCTTCCGGAGGGGGAGAATCGGTTTCGGCCACCAGTCCGGTCAACTGCTGACGACCGAACGGGATCTGGACCCGTTGTCCCCGGGTGAGTGCCAGTCCTTCCGGTACCGTGTAGTCGAACAGTCGACGGAGTGGCCTGTTCAAGGCAATTCGCACAGTTTTGGGCACTGGAACTCCATTGGTGTCAGGCCTGCGGATTTTACCTACCATCGGGTTTCGGGACACCCTGAAGGCTTGCCTGGATTCGGCTTTGCAAGTATGATTCGCGGTCTGATTTTGGGCGAGGGCTGATTTTGCCTTGCCTTTTACTTTGATTCAAACATGCGGTGCCTGGCGCCGGGCTGAGTGCCCGTGACCGGGTAGCGGCATGACCGATAGAGGTTCGTCATGAAAGAAGGTATCCACCCGAAGTACGAAGAAATTACCGCGACCTGCTCTTGCGGTAATGTTATCCAGACCCGCTCAACCGTTGGTCACGATCTGCAGCTGGACGTATGCTCCCAGTGCCACCCGTTCTACACTGGCAAGCAGAAAGTGATGGATACCGGTGGTCGTATTGACCGGTTCAACAAGCGTTTCGGCGGTCGGATCGGCGGCAAAAAGTCGTAATCCAGTCGAGATGTTATTGAAAAAAGCGCCTTCAGGCGCTTTTTTTGTGGCTCGCTGAAAGTATGTAGCGTGGTGCGATATAAGCAAATGGACGTATTGACGGCACGAAAGTTGTGCATGGGCTACTTGTCGTTTTGGGTCCGGCGGGCCATAATGGCGCGCTCTGCCGGAGCATCGGTGGATCATTACCTTTAAACGTGACAAACGGAACAGTGGCAATGTCTCAAGATCTGAAAGCAGCAGCCCTTGAATATCACGCCAAACCGCGGCCGGGAAAGCTGAGTGTTGAAATCACCAAGCCGACCAAAACCTCCCGCGACCTTTCTTTGGCGTACAGTCCCGGGGTTGCCGAGCCGGTCCGCGAGATCGCGAAAGACCCGGAGAATGCTTACAAATACACAGGGAAGGGCAACCTTGTCGCTGTGATTTCCAATGGCTCTGCGATTTTGGGTCTGGGTAATCTTGGACCGCTGGCCAGCAAGCCGGTCATGGAAGGAAAGGGCGTGCTGTTCAAGCGCTTCGCCGGGATCGATGTGTTCGATATTGAAGTCGACTCGGAGAGTCCGCAGGCCTTTATCGAAACGGTCGAGCGTATCGCGGATACCTTTGGCGGAATCAATCTCGAGGATATCAAGGCGCCTGAATGTTTTGAGATCGAGCGTGCGCTGATCGAAAAATGCAGTGTTCCGGTGTTCCACGATGACCAGCATGGTACTGCGATCGTAACTGCAGCCGGGATGATCAACGCCCTGGAGTTGCAGGGTAAGAAGATCGAGGAAGCGACCGTGGTCTGCCTGGGCGCTGGTGCTGCCGCGAATGCCTGCATGAAGCTGCTGATCAGCTGTGGCGTCCGCTCCGAAAACATCTTCATGCTGGACCGCAAGGGTGTCATCCATTCAGGGCGTGACGACCTGAATCAGTACAAGGCCATGTTTGCCAATGACACTGACAAGCGCACCCTCGATGATGCCATTGACGGCGCCGATGTGTTTGTTGGTCTTTCCGGTCCGGATCTGCTGTCCGGCGAGCAGCTGAAGAAAATGGCGCCGAACCCGATCGTGTTTGCCTGTTCCAATCCGGATCCGGAAATCAGCCCGGAGCTGGCCAACTCGGTTCGCGATGACTTGATTATGGCAACGGGGCGCTCGGACTATCCGAACCAGGTGAACAATGTTCTTGGCTTCCCGTTCATCTTCCGTGGGGCCCTGGACGTGCGGGCAACAGCAATCAACGAAGAAATGAAGGTGGCTGCAGTGCATGCCATTCGTGAGCTGGCGAAGGAGCCGGTGCCGCAGGAGATCTGCGAGGCGTATGGTGTAGACAAATTCGAATTCGGTCGGGAATACATTATTCCCAAGCCGATGGATGTCCGTCTGCTGGAGGTCGTTCCAGCTGCGGTCGCCCGTGCTGCCGTGGATTCAGGTGTTGCCCGCAATCCGTACCCGGCGCACTATCCGCTCAAGTCCATGGAGGACATTATCTGAGCGGCGAAAAGTGCAACAAAAAAACCGGCGGTGATTCCGCCGGTTTTTTTGTGTCTGAGGATCTGAGCTGTTGTCAGAAAATCTGTCGGGAGAGCCCGCTGTCTTCCTGCTCCTCGTTCTTCTGGCTCTCTTTCTCGGGCGCGAGAGGGGCGGGTGCGTCCTCTTCCTTGAAGACTTCGAACACGCCGTCTTCTCCGGGGCGCGCCCGTTGACCAGTCTCCGGGTCGATCCGGATGTTAACGATGCCGTTGGGGCGCGGCATGTTGGATAGGGGGGTGTCCTTCAGAGCAACCCGCATGTAGTCAATCCAGATCGGAAGCGCCGTGCTCGCCCCGTACTCGCCACGGCCCAGGGGCGCAGGCTGATCGAACCCGACCCATACCGTGGTTGCAAGCTGATGATTGAACCCTGAGAACCAGGTGTCGCGCTGATCGTTGGTGGTTCCCGTTTTCCCGGCGATATCAGAGCGATCCAGTTTCAGGGCCCGCCGCCCGGTTCCCTTTCTTATGACGTCTTTCATCATCGAGTGGAGAATATAGACCGAACGCTTGTCGACCAGACGATGCATGATCCGGGGCGCCGGTTGTGCGGCATCCTCGGTGCCGGCTTCTTCCGGCAAGGGTGTCTCCGGGTTACGCTCTTTAGCCTCACACTCCTCGTCACAGAGAATGGTCTCCGGTGCCTGGTAGACGACCTTGCCGTTTACATCCTGGATCGTTTTGATCAGGTAGGGCTGAACGTCATAACCTCCATTGGCAATCACGGCCATGCCCCGGGCCTCGTCCATCGGGGACAGCAGGCCGCTTCCCAGTGCCAGGGAGAGATCGTCAGGCATCTTGTCTGTGGGGATTTTGAGCTGTTTGAGGAAGTCCAGGGCATTCTCGATACCCAGATCCCTCAGAAGCCGGATCGAAACGATGTTCCTTGATGTGTAGAGCGCTTCCCGCAGCCGGGTCGGGCCATAGAACTGGCCTGAAGAGTTCTGGGGCCGCCAGGACGTCTCCAGCTTGGAGTCATCGAAAACGATGGGGGCGTCGTTGTAGATGGTGGCCGGGGTCTTGCCCTTGGTAAGCGCCATAAGATAGAGGAATGGCTTGAAGTTCGATCCGGGCTGGCGGGCCGCCTGAGTGGCCCGGTTGTACTTGCTCTGGTTGAAGCTGTAGCCGCCACTGAGTGCCTCTATGGCTCCGTTTTTCGCCTTGAGTGAAATCAGGGCGCCCTCGACCTGCGGCACCTGGCTAAGGCCAACTCGTGTTGGCTGATCCACTTCGGATGGCTGGTCGCCCAATGCTTTCACGTAGACCACATCGCCGACAGTCAGAACGTCCGACGGTGCCTTCGGTGCGGCGCCTTTCAGGTCCTCGGTCTTGTAACGTCTGGCCCAGGTCATCGTCTCGAAGGGCATCACCACGTTGCCAAGCCCCCGTGCGAACAGGCTTACCTGGCCGGTCTCGTCGTTTACGGCGGTGGTAATTGCAGGGCGAAGTGCCTCGACGGTCGGGTAATTCTTGACCAGTGTGTCGGCGCCGCGGCTGTCCAGCGTTGCCTTGTCCAGATGGCCGATCGGTCCCCGGAAACCGTGTCGCCGATCATAGGCCTCAAGGCCGTCCCGCAGGGACTCCGTTGCTGCCTGCTGCTTCTCGCTGTTCACGGTGAGGGTGACGGTATAGCCGTCGCTGTAAGCGCCGTCACCGAAACGCCGGACGATATCCGCGCGTGCCATTTCTGCAACGTAATCGGCATCCACTTCTGGCTCGATGCTGTGATAGCTGGCGGTAAGGGGCGCTTTGACGGCCAGGCTGTAGGCATCGTCCGTGATGTATCCAAGGTCGCGCATCCGGCCCAGTATCCAGTTACGGCGGCTCATGGCGCGTTCGGGATCTGCAAGCGGATTGTAGGCTGAGGGTGCTTTGGGCAATCCGGCCAGCATGGCCATCTGCGCCAGCGACAGTTCATTGACTGGCTTGTCGTAATAGACGCTCGCTGCGGCGGCAAGCCCGTAGGCCCGGTTGCCCAGGTAGATCTTGTTCAGATAGAGCTCAAGAATCTTGTTTTTGTCGAGTTCACGCTCGATCTGAAGAGCGAGCAGTATCTCGTTGAACTTGCGGATGAAGGTCCTGTCGCGTGACAAAAAGTAATTTTTTGCAACCTGCATCGTGATGGTACTGCCCCCGGACTGGATTTCTCCGGTGGATACCAGTTGCACGGCAGCCCGCGCCAGGCCTTTGATGTCGATCCCGAAGTGCTCGTAAAAGCGGGAGTCTTCAGCCGCCATGAAGGCTTGTAACTGAATTGTAGGGATCTGTTCGATTGTGATTGGGGTCCTTCTCTTTTCACCGAATTCTGCTATTAATCTGTTGTCTTCGCTAAACACCCTGAGGGGCGTCTGTAGCTTGACGTCCAGCAGCTGTTGTACGGGCGGAAGGCCCGGGCGAAGATAAAGGTAAAATCCTGAGACTGTGATAACAGCGACACTCAGTCCGGTAAGAAAGAACCAGGCGAAAAGGCGAGATGTGCGCAACAAATGAGACATTTTTTTCTGACAACTGTTGGATATAGGTCTATCATTTGAGAAATTGCTTTAGGAAGAATGAGGCACTCGTCTGTTAAGCAATGCTTCTCGGTAAAACAAGAAATGGCATTGTAGACGGAAAGACAAAGAAATTCTCTTACATAAAAAACACTAAGTTATTTAACCGGGTGCATGTAACCAGGTATAGGGTGAGCGCGTGTTCGGATTGTTTGGAAAGAAATCCAGTGCAGTGTTGGGCGTGGATGTCAGCTCAAGCTCCGTCAAGCTTCTGGAGCTGTCGAAACAGGGCAGCCGGTACAAGGTCGAGAGCTATGCGGTAGAGCCATTGCCAGCTAACGCTGTGGTCGAGAAAAATATCACGGATGTCGAAGCGGTCGGGGAAGTCCTCAAACGCGTCGCGTCCAAATCACGTACCAGCGTCAAGCAGGTCGCAGTGGCGGTGTCCGGTTCTGCGGTCATCACCAAGCTGATCCAGATGGATAGCGGTCTCAATGAGTTCGAGATGGAAGACCAGATCGCGCTCGAGGCAGATCAGTACATTCCATATCCCCTGGACGAGGTTGCCATTGACTTCGAGGTTCAGGGTCCTTCCGAATCGAATCCGGATCAGGTGGATGTTTTGCTGGCCGCCTGCCGGAAAGAGAACGTCGATATCCGGGAAGATGCACTCGAGATTGCCGGGCTGACGACCAGGATCGTCGATGTCGAGGCCTATGCGCTTGAACGTGCCTATTCGCTCATCGAGCCGCAACTGGAATCGCAGGGTGAGGAGCTGGTCGTTGCCATCGTGGATATCGGGGCGACGATGACCACCCTGAGCGTTCTGGCCGACGGCAAGACGGTTTACACCCGTGAGCAGATCTTCGGTGGCAAACAGCTTACCGAGGAAATTCAGCGTCGTTACGGGCTCTCCCTCGAAGAGGCAGGGCTTGCGAAAAAGCAGGGTGGCCTGCCGGACGACTATGAAACCGAAGTGTTGATGCCGTTCCGGGAAGCCGTGGTCCAGCAGGTGGCCCGGGCGCTCCAGTTCTTCTTCGGTGCGAGCCAGTACAACGCGGTTGATTATGTTGTCCTTGCCGGTGGAACCGCTTCAATCCAGGGTCTTACGGAAATGGTGGAGGAGAAGACCGGGACGCCCACGCTGGTTGCGAACCCATTTGCGGACATGTCGGTAGGATCCAGGGTCAATGCTTCGGCCCTGGGTAACGATGCCCCCTCACTGATGATTGCATGTGGCCTGGCGATGAGGAGCTTCGACTGATGGCAAAGATTAACCTCAGACCCTGGCGTGAAGAACTTCGCGCGGAGAAGCAGAAGCAATTTGTTGTGATGTTGCTTGGCGCCATGATCATCGCAGCCGGCCTTGTATTTCTGTGGAAGTCCGATATGGATAGCCGGATCGCCTACCAGCAATCCCGGAATGCCTACATCGAAACCGCCGCAAAGAAACTGGATGCCCAGATCAAGGAGATCGAGAATCTCAAGCGCAAGCGCGACGAGCTTCTGGCCCGGATGAAGGTCATCCAGGATCTTCAAGGCAAGCGTCCGGTCATCGTGCGGATATTCGACGAGTTGGTGCGAACCTTGCCGGACGGTCTTTTCTACACGGATCTGAAGAGAACCGGTGACACCCTGCAAATCGTGGGTATGGCGGAATCCAACAACCGGATTTCCACCCTGATGCGCTCGTTTGACGAGTCCGACTGGTTTGCCGATCCCAATCTTTCCAACGTATCGGCAGCCGATAGCCGTCGTGCTGGGTACAGCCAGTTCAATCTGACGGTTAAACAGAAAACCCCCGAGCCCGAAGGGGAGGATAAGTAATGAGCCTCGCGGACTCTCTCAAAAGCCTGAATGAATTCGATATAAACGATCTGGATGTCAATAACGCTGGCATCTGGCCCGCTCCGATCAAAGCTATCGTGGTGCTGATCGTGTTCGGCCTGATTCTGGGTGGTGGTTATTGGTTCTTCATCAAGGACCAGTACACACAGCTGGATCGAGTGACCAAACAGGAGCAGGAAAAGCGCAAGGAATATGAAAAGAAGGCCTATCAGGTGGCCAATCTGGACGTGTTCAAGGCGCAGATGGCCGAGATGGAAGAGACTTTCGGCGCACTCGTACGGCAGCTCCCCAGCGAAACTGAGGTGCCCGGCCTGCTCGAAGATATCACCAATACGGCCCTGGGCAGTGGCCTGTCCCTGAAGCAGATCAAGCTCCAGCAGGAGCAGCGGCGTGATTTCTATGCCGAGCTGCCCATCAATATCGAGGTGTCGGGTTCCTATCACGAGCTGGCGTCGTTCGTGAGCAGTGTGGCCAGCCTTCCACGGATCGTGACACTGCACGATTTCACCATCAAACCAACCAGCGGAGACGGAGAGCAGCTTGATATGCAGGTTGTCGCTCGTACCTACCGCTACCGGGCTGGAGAGTGAGCATGGCGGGATATCATGCAGGTAAGGCCTGGCTGGGAGTGTGTCTGGTGTCGCTGTTGACGGCGTGTTCCCAGGGCGGTGGTTTTTCGGATCTGGACAAGTTCATGGCGGAGGCCCGGGCGAAGCCGAGGGGGCATGTCGAGCCCTTGCCGGAGTTCAAGGCCTATGAAGCCTTCAGTTATTCGGCCGCGGACCGGAGGTCTCCGTTCGAGCCGCCCATCGATGTTCAGCTCACCATGGTAGAGCAACAGCCGGTGAGTGAGGTCGAACCGGACCTGGATAGGCCCCGTGAAGTACTGGAGAATTTCGATATCAAGGCGCTCAGTATGGTCGGAACCCTGCAAGGGCCCTCCGGCGATCTGTATGCCCTGGTGAAAGACAGTACAGGCGGTATTCACCGGGTTAAAACCGGCAATTACATGGGGCAGAACTATGGCCGCATTGTCGGAGTCAGTGAAACGCGAATCGAGTTGATTGAAATCGTTCCCAATGGCCGGGGCGGCTGGGTCGAGCGTCCTCGTTCCCTGACATTGAATGAGGGACAGGGCTAAGGAGCGGCACAATGAAGATTGAAAGAAACATGCACGAACAAAAAGTTTTAGGGTCGAGGCTAGCGATGTTCAGAAAACTCACAGTGTACGTCGGCGTGATTGCTTTTGGGTTGTTCTCCGGCCTGGCCAACGCGGTCACGCTGGACGACGTGTCGTTTTCCTCGCTACCGGGGGATCGGCTCGAGGTTAAACTCCAGTTTGACGGGCAGCCCCCGGAGCCTACGGGCTATACGATCGAGCGTCCTGCCCGCATTGCGGTGGATCTGCGCGACACCAAAAGCGGTCTGGACAGTCGCAGTATTCCTCTGGGTGGTGGTAATGCCCAGAGCATGACGGTTGTCGAGACGCCTGACCGGACGCGCCTCATTTTCAACCTGGTGGACCTGGTGCCTTACACGACGGTCCGGAACGGGAATGCCCTGGTAATGACCATCGGCGGTGACGGCGAGCCTGCAAGTGCCGCCGCGATGTCCAGTTCGTCTTCCGGCAGTGCCTCCTCAACCACGACGAACGCGCCGAATACGCTGGCAGGTGTCGATTTCCGCCGCGGCAAGAATGGCGAGGGCAAAGTCATTGTCGATCTGGGTTCCAGCAGCACGCCGGTCGACCTCTCCGAACTGGGTGGCAAGATCCGACTGACCATGCCGGAGCTTTCGGTGCCCGAAAACCTCCGTCGTCGGCTTGATGTCACTGACTTTGCGACACCGGTCAGCCGAATCGATACCTACGTTTCCGATGGCAACGCGGTGGTTGAGATCCGCCCCGAAGGTAACTACGACTATATTGCCTACCAGTCGGGCAGTCAGTTTACTGTCAGCGTCGAGAAGCTGACTGAGCAGGAAGCTCAGGCCCGTAAGGAAGAAAAATTCCCGTACACGGGTGAGAAGCTGTCGCTGAATTTCCAGGACATCGAAGTGCGGTCGGTTCTGCAGTTGATTGCCGACTTTACCGGCCTGAACCTTGTCGCCAGTGACACGGTCACCGGTAGCATTACCCTGCGACTGCAAAACGTGCCCTGGGATCAGGCTCTGGATCTCATCCTGAAGACCAAGGGCCTCGACAAGCGCCAGATCGGTAACGTATTGCTGGTGGCCCCGGCTGACGAGATTGCAGCCCGGGAGAAGCTGGAACTTGAAACCAACAAGCAGATCGCAGAACTGGCACCGGTTCGGCTGGATATCATCCAGGTCAACTATGCCAAGGCATCTGACATCGTTGATCTGATCAAGGCCGACAAGGAATTGATCTCTGATCGGGGCTTCGTGTCTTCCGATGCGCGCACCAACACGATCAGTGTCCGAGAAACTTCTGCCAAGCTCGAAGAAATCCGCAGACTGGTGTCCACTTGGGACGTTCCCGTCCGTCAGGTTTCGATTGAGGCACGCATTGTGCGGGCGCAGACCAACGTGGCCGAGAACCTGGGTATTCGCTGGGGTGGTGCAGCCTACGATGTCAGCGGCAACAATGTATTTACCGTTGGTGGATCTCAGGGAACCCTGCAAGAAGCCAGGGACGCGGCAGCGGGCAATGATAATACGATCACTTTCCCTGGCGCGCTTGCGGTTGATCTTGGGGTCTCAGGTGAGGGGACTTCTTCGCTGGCCATCGGCTGGGGCAGCGATGACTTCCTCGTCGATCTCGAACTGTCAGCGCTTGAGAGTGACGGCCAGGCCGAGATCGTGTCTCAGCCTCGCGTTGTGACGGCGGATCGCCAGACCGCATCGATCAAGTCTGGTGAAGAAATTCCGTATCAGGAGGCGTCATCCTCTGGTGCGACCTCGGTTTCCTTCAAGGAAGCGGTGCTCTCTCTGGAAGTCACTCCCCAGATCACGCCGGATGACAAGATCATCATGGATCTGGTGGTGAATCAGGATTCCCGGGGTGAAGTAACTGCCGGCATTCCGTCGATCAACACCAACCAGGTCACCACGCAGGTGCTCGTTGGTAACGGCGAAACTGTGGTCCTGGGTGGTATCTTCCAGTCCCAGGTCTCTACCCAGACCACTAAAACGCCGTTCCTCGGGGATATTCCTTACCTGGGAGCCCTGTTCAAGCGGACCGAAAATGTCGATGAGCGCAGCGAGTTGCTGATCTTCATCACACCAAAAATCATCAAGAACGATCTGATCCAGTAATCGTCGGGTGTAACGAAAGCCGCCGCGTAAAACCGGCGGCTTTTTTTGTGCTATTCTCACCCGCCTGAAAGCTTTTGAGCGTGTCTTATGTCTTTGCCCAAGCGAATCGTTCTGGTGGGCCCCATGGGGGCGGGAAAAAGTACTATCGGTCGGATGCTGGCCCGCGAGCTGGGCTATCGCTTCCTCGACACCGACCGGATTATTGAAGAGCGCTGCGGGGCCAACATTCCCTGGATCTTTGATGTTGAGGGTGAAGACGGGTTCCGGCAGCGAGAGACTGCGATGCTGACCGAGCTGGCCTCCGAGCCCCAGACGGTTCTGGCGACGGGAGGCGGAGCCGTAATGCGCCCGGAAAACCACCCTTTGCTGAAGCAGGATTCGGTGGTTGTCTATCTGAAAACCTCAATAGAGCAGCAGGTTGAGAGGACCAGGAAGGACCGTAATCGTCCACTACTGCAAAACGACGACCCGGAGTCGATCCTTCGGAACCTGTTTGCCATTCGCGACCCTATCTATCGCGAGCTGGCCGATATCGTGATGCATACGGACCGTAAAAGTCCCCGTCTTGTCGTCCGGCAACTGGTTAACCGAATTAATCCAAGAACTCCACGCCATCGCCGCCAGGTTCGTAAGGAGGGGCGCCATCATGTCTGAAATTCTGCATCGGCTATCGGTTGATCTGGGTGAGCGGAGTTACCCCATCCTGATCGGCGCGGGCCTGCTGGGTTCCGTGGATCTGTCGCCCTGGGTGGAAGGTTCTCAGGTCATGATCGTGACCAATGACACGGTTGCGCCGTTGTATCTGAAGCACGCGGAGGCCAGCTTCCCGGGCAAATCGGTCAGTTCGGTTGTTCTGCCGGATGGCGAAAAATACAAAGACTGGCAAACTCTGAACCGGGTGTTTGATGCGCTACTCGAGGAGCGCCATAGCCGCAAGACTACCCTGGTCGCTTTGGGTGGCGGGGTCGTCGGCGATATGACAGGTTTCGCTGCAGCCTGCTACCAGCGCGGCGTTTCCTTTATCCAGATTCCGACGACCCTGCTTTCCCAGGTTGACTCTTCAGTAGGGGGGAAGACGGGCATCAATCACCCTCTGGGCAAGAACATGATTGGCGCGTTTCACCAGCCGAGCGTGGTTCTTATCGACACGGATACCCTCAAGACGCTGCCTCCCAGGGAGGTCTCTGCAGGCCTTGCGGAAATCATAAAGTACGGTCTGATCCGTGAGCCGGTGTTCCTCAGCTGGCTTGAAGCCAATATGGACCGGTTGACCCGACTGGACACCGATGCGGTGGCCGAAGCGGTCTATCGTTCCTGCGCCTGTAAAGCGGATGTGGTGGCTCAGGACGAGAAAGAGGGTGGGCTGCGAGCTATTCTGAACCTTGGTCATACCTTTGGACATGCCATCGAAACCTTCGCCGGTTATGGACACTGGTTGCACGGTGAGGCGGTTGGCACCGGTATGATAATGGCTGCCGATCTCTCGGTCAGGGAAGGAATGATCACTCCGGCTGATTACCAGCGCGTGATTCGGATCATTCAGTCAGCCGGTCTGCCCCAGTTGCCACCAGGGAATATGACTCCGGATGATTTCATGTCTTTGATGGCGGTCGATAAGAAGAATGTGGATGGTCAGCTCCGACTGGTCCTGCTTCGGTCGGTTGGTGAGGCTGAGGTAACCGCAGACGCCTCGAAAGAGCACCTGGCGGCAACCCTTTTGGCATTCTGTGGCCAGCAATAGTCAGGGTCGGAGGCCTGGAAGCGACGATGGTCGATGGATTGAACAGTGTTGAGGACGGCGGGCTGTTTCCACGGTTGCAGCATCGCTATGGTCTCAGGGCCGATCCGTTGGATATGGATACGCCATTTTTCCCGGATGCTTCCCGGCAGCACGCTCTTGAGACGCTGAGACACCTCTGCGGCTTCGGTGACATGGCTCTTGTCCTGACCGGAGCCGTGGGTTCCGGGAAAACCCGTCTGCTTGGCGAGCTCATCCGTAGTGAGGCCGCCAGATTGGATTTTCACCGGCTTCCGACGGCGGCGCTCACCAGCCCGCAGGCGCTGGCCCGGGACCTGCGGAGCGTGGCCCGTTCGGCGATTGCTCCGGACGATGGCCCGAGAGAGGCCGTGTTCAAATTTTTCCGGTGGACGCAGGCAAAAGTTCGTAAGGGGCAGCGGATGGTGCTGCTGATTGACGACGCCGACAAGGTGCCGCCTGAGGTCTCCCGGTTGATTTTGTCGGGCTTTCTCTCGTCCGAGCGGGCAATGGCTGCGGTCCCGGTTTTTTCGGGCACCGAGGCTTTGCTGCCGCTTCTGGATGTTGATGAGGACACGCTTTCGGTTCATCACCTGCATCTTCGTCCCCTGGGAAAATCGGACATCTATGCCTATCTTGAGCCACGAATCCAGCGCGCCGGTGGTCCGGTCCCTGAACTGCTCAGTAACTCGAAACTGGAGCGATTGCATACGCTGAGCCAGGGCAGTTTTGGAAGGCTGAAACGGATCACCCCCGGCGTCTGGCTGGACATGGTGGCGGAGAAACCCGGCTCCCGAAAACGGACGGCCTTATCCTGGCGCCAATTTGCCTGGCCGGCGCTTGCCCTGATCATTCTGGCGGGTTCCTGGTGGCTGGTGTCTCTGCAGTACGATTATTCCGTCGCTGACCAGTCTGTGCCCAAGACAAAGCCAGAGCCGGTGCGGAAAAGCGTAACGGTCGGGCCTGATGCAGAGTCGGCGCCAGAGCCCGAGCCTGAAAAGGAAGCTGTTGAGCCGGCTCCATTGCCAGCAGCGGACAAGCCTGAACCCACGATCAGTACCGAACCGCCCCCGGTGGTGTCCGAATCGAGTGCTTCCGCACGTGCTGAGCCCCTGAGCGGGGAAGCACGGGCCAGCGAGCCGGAGGCACCAGAAACGACGGATGGCCCGGCGGATTCCGTGCCGGTAGAGACGGCGGATGCGGTGACTGACAATGGTGGTGTGACTGAGCCGGCTTCGGTTCCGGAGCAGGACAGGATCAAGCCTGAGTCCGAACCTGAACCCGCTGAGCCGGCCTTTACTCCAGCCTTGCCGGCACGTTTTGTCGATCTGGATCGGCTTCGTGATCGTAAGGGATGGACGGTACAGTTGATTGCGGGCCACCTGGAATCGACGGCGTTGAATCTGATTCGCCAATATCCCGACCTGGACGGTTTGGCTTACACCCGGTCAAAGCTGAATGACAAGCCCTGGTTTATGGTAGTATATGGCGATTTTGTGAGTAGCGGTGCTGCTCACGAGGCTGTCCAGTCGCTGCCAGAGGCCCTCCGGAAACAATCGCCCTGGGTCCGTCGCAGCGCAGATCTCTGACCACCATCGTTATGCCGGCAGCCCGTCAGGCCTGTTGGCAGCCCGGTCCTCAACGGTGGCAGACCCTAACAATAATTCAACTCTGATTTGAGTACGTATTTCTACGTGTGTAAAATGGCCAGCCCCCATTTTCAGTGTCAGAGGGTGCCCTTCAGGCTGCTTTATTGCTAACCCTCTGATTGAAAAGCATTTCTACGCGAGAGAACGCTTATGATGACAGGTTTGTATCATCCCGAAGAATTCAGGGACAACTGCGGATTTGGTCTGATCGCCCACATGAAGGGCGAGGCCAGCCACAAGTTGTTGCAAACTGCCATCGAGTCCCTGACCTGCATGACCCACCGAGGTGGTATCGCTGCAGACGGCAAGACCGGCGATGGCTGTGGCCTTCTGATTCAGAGCCCGGATGCGTTCCTGAAAAAGGCAGCCAAGACGGCCTTCGGCCGTGAACCTGGCGACCTGTTCGCTGTCGGTCAGGTTTTCTTGAGCCCGGACGATAACAAGGCAGCGGCCGGACGTGCGGCCGTCGAAAAGCGCCTGACAGAGCAAGGCCTGGAAATCATGGGCTGGCGTGAAGTCCCGGTTGACGACAGTTGCCTGGGGCCCATGGCCCTGGACTGCCTGCCGCGCATTGAGCAGGTTTTCGTTGTGCCAGCAGGCAAGTCGGAGAAAGAATTCGGAATCAGTCTGTTCGTTGGCCGTCGGCATGCCGAACGCGACATGGAAGAAGACTCGGAATTCTACATTTGCAGCCTTTCGCACCGGACTCTTGCCTACAAGGGCCTGATGATGCCGGCGGATCTGGCCAACTTCTATAAGGATCTGGGCGATCCGGATCTCCAGACGGCCATTTGTGTGTTCCACCAGCGATTTTCCACCAACACCATGCCCAAATGGCCGCTGGCACAGCCTTTCCGTTACCTTGCCCACAACGGCGAGATCAATACCATTGACGGCAACCGGAACTGGGCCATTGCCCGGGCGGCAAAGTTCAGCTCGCCGGATCTGCCGGATCTTCAGACACTGCAGCCGCTGGTAAACCTGACGGGATCAGATTCTTCCAGCATGGACAACATGCTGGAGGTCCTTCTTGCCGGTGGGGTGGATCTGTTCCGTGCGGTTCGCATGATGATTCCGCCCGCATGGCAGAACGTCGATACCATGGATTCCGAGCTTCGCGCCTTCTACGAGTACAACTCCATGCACATGGAGCCGTGGGATGGGCCAGCGGGCCTGGTCATGTCGGATGGTCGCTACGCCGTCTGCATGCTCGACCGCAACGGCCTGCGTCCTGCCCGGTGGGTCATCACGAAGGATGACTTCATCACTCTGGCTTCCGAGATCGGCACCTACGGTTATCAGCCTGACGACGTTGTCGCCAAGGGCCGGGTCGGTCCGGGACAGATCCTCGCGATTGACACGGAATCCGGCGAAGTCCTGCATACCAGCGATGTGGATCAGCGTCTCAAGACGGCGCAGCCCTACAAGCGGTGGCTGAGAGAAAACGCCCTGCGTGTGGAAACCACGCTGAATCAGGACACACCTGAATTCAAATTAATGTCTGGTGATGAGCTTCTCGTTCACCAGAAGATGTTCAATGTGTCTTTTGAAGAGCGGGACCAGGTCCTCCGGCCTCTGGCGGAGAACGGTCAGGAGGCGGTTGGCTCGATGGGTGATGATACGCCCATGGCCGTATTGTCCAGCAAGGTGCGGCACGTTGCTGAATACTTCCGTCAGAAATTTGCCCAGGTAACCAACCCGCCGATCGACCCCTTGAGGGAGTCGATCGTCATGTCGCTGGAAACCTGTATCGGCGCCGAGCGCAATGTGTTCGAGGAAACCGCGGAACACGCGGATCGGATCATCCTGACTACGCCTGTCCTGTCGCCGGCGAAGTTCCTCAAGATCTCCAACAACACCCGTCCGGGATTCGAGGTTGCGCGAATCTCCATGAGCTATCGCCCGGAGCAGGGGCTGGAGCAGGCGATCAGGAATGTCTGTGACCGGGCCGAGCAGGCCGTGCGGGATGGCAAGGTCATCCTGATTCTCACCGACAAGGATCTCAGTGAGGGAGAGCTGCCGGTCAACGCCCTGATGGCGACCGGTGCGGTTCACCATCACCTGGTCAAGCAGGGGCTGCGGTGCGATTCGAACCTTGTGGTCGAGACCGGCTGGGCGCGGGATCCGCATCACTTTGCCGTGCTGTTCGGGTTTGGCGCGACCGCCGTTTACCCTTATCTTGCCTATCAGATCCTCAATGATCTGATCCGCACCGGTGAGGTCCTGATTGATCCGATCGACGCCAAGAACAACTACCGGAAAGGTATCAACAAAGGTCTGTTGAAGATCCTGTCCAAAATGGGCATTTCCACCATCACCTCTTACCGGGGCGCCCAGCTTTTTGAGGCGATCGGTCTGGCAGACGATGTGGTCGACCTGTGCTTCAAGGGCGTTCCCAGCCGCATCCAGGGTGCCGGGTTCATTGACTTCCAGGAAGACCAGGAAAAGCTGGCGAGCGTCGCGTGGAAAGCTCGCAAGCCTATTTCCCAGGGTGGCCTGTTGAAGTATGTCCACGGTCAGGAGTACCACGCCTTCAACCCGGATGTCGTCGGTAAACTCCAGGAAGCCGTGACCAGTGGTGACTATGGGCAATACAGGGAATATGCCGGGCTGGTGAACGAGCGCCCGGTAGCGACGCTTCGCGACCTTCTGACCTTCCGTAAGGATCTGAAGTCGATTGATGTCTCGGAAGTCGAGCCGGTGGAGAACATATTCCCGCGTTTCGATTCCGCCGCCATGTCCCTGGGGGCGCTTTCTCCGGAGGCACACGAGGCGCTGGCGGTTGCCATGAATACCCTTGGCGGTCGCTCCAACTCTGGTGAAGGCGGTGAGGATCCGGCGCGTTACGGCACCGAGAAACGTTCCAAGATCAAGCAGGTGGCCTCAGGACGCTTCGGCGTGACGGCAGAGTACCTGCGCAGTGCGGACGTCATGCAGATCAAGGTTGCCCAGGGTGCCAAGCCGGGCGAGGGTGGCCAGCTGCCGGGTGGCAAGGTCAATGAGCTGATCGCGCGTCTGCGGTATTCCGTGCCGGGCGTGACGCTGATTTCTCCGCCGCCGCACCATGATATCTACTCCATCGAGGATCTGGCGCAGCTGATCTTTGACCTCAAACAGGTCAACCCGAAGGCACTGGTCTCGGTCAAGCTGGTGTCCGAGCCCGGCGTGGGTACGATCGCCGCCGGTGTTGCCAAGGCCTATGCCGATCTGATTACCGTCTCCGGTTACGATGGCGGTACCGCGGCCAGTCCGCTGACGTCGATCCGTTACGCAGGCTCCCCCTGGGAGCTGGGTCTGACCGAGACCCAGCAGGCGCTGCGGGCGAACGATCTTCGTGGCAAGATCCGGCTGCAGACAGACGGTGGGATCAAGACCGGCCTCGATGTGGTCAAGGGTGCCATTCTCGGCGCGGAAAGTTTCGGGTTCGGGACCACACCTATGGTTGCGCTGGGGTGCAAATACCTGCGTATCTGCCACCTGAACAACTGTGCGACCGGCGTAGCCACCCAGAATGACCATCTGCGGGAAGAGCATTTCAAGGGTACCGTTGAGATGGCCATGAACTTCTTCCGTTTCGTGGCGGAAGAAACCCGTGAGTGGATGGCGAAGCTGGGTGTGCGCAGCCTGGAGGAACTGGTCGGTCGCGTAGATTTGCTTGAGCGCCTTCCCGGTGATACCGAACGTCAGAAGAAGCTGGATCTGACACGCCTGCTGCAGAACGACAGCATTCCGGCGGACAAGCCCCAGACCTGCCAGGTAGAGCGCAACCATCCGTTCGACCGCGGCACCCTGGCGGAGCAAATGGTCAAGGACATCGCATCGGCAATCGACAACAAGTCCGGCGGTGCCTGGTCTTACCGGGTAACCAACTGTGACCGCTCCATCGGTGCGAGACTGTCGGGTGAAATCGCCGAGAAGCATGGCAACCAGGGGATGGTCGATGCGCCTATCACCCTGGATCTGACCGGAACGGCCGGCCAGAGCTTCGGGGTCTGGAACGTCGGTGGTCTGAACCTGATCCTCGAGGGTGATGCCAACGATTACGTGGGCAAGGGGATGACCGGTGGCAAGCTGGTGATCAAGCCGCCACGTGGTAGTGAGTTCAAGACCCAGGAAACCTCGATCATGGGTAACACGTGTCTGTACGGCGCCACCGGCGGCAAGCTGTTTGCCGCGGGAACAGCCGGAGAGCGTTTTGCCGTTCGCAACTCCGGTGCGTCCGCCGTCGTGGAAGGTGCCGGTGATCACTGCTGTGAGTACATGACCGGGGGCCTGGTGACGGTTCTGGGCAATACCGGACACAACTTCGGCGCCGGTATGACCGGTGGTTTTGCCTACGTACTGGACCAACACAACACGTTCGTGGACAAGTACAACCATGAACTGGTGGAAATCCAGCGTATCTCCAGCGAGGACATGGAGTCTTACCGAAACCACCTGCGCGGCGTGATCCGCGAGCATATCGCGGAAACCGGTAGTGAGTGGGCAGAGCACATTCTTGAGAATTTCGACGATTACATCGGCCGTTTCTGGCTGGTGAAACCCAAGGCCGCCAGCTTGCGCAGTCTGCTGGCCAGCACCCGCGCGCGTCCGGAATAAGCGTCGGGCCGGAATGGGTTCGGGAAGCGACGTCTGAACAGCTCGCTTCTCCGTGTCGAAATTGAGCTGATGAGAGCACCATGATGAAAGAACGACTGAATAACGACTTCCAGTTTGTTGAAGTTGGGCGGGTCGACCCGAAGAAGGTACCGGCCAGGAAACGGAAGAAAGAGTTTGGTGAAATCTACCAACCCTTCACCGCCGATGCCGCCGGTTCCCAGGCCCATCGCTGCCTGGCTTGCGGCAATCCCTATTGTGAGTGGAAGTGTCCGGTACACAATTACATTCCGAACTGGCTGAAGCTGGTATCGGAAGGCAACATCATGAAAGCGGTGGAGTTGTGTCACCAGACTAACTCCCTGCCCGAGGTCTGTGGCCGTGTTTGCCCCCAGGATCGGCTCTGTGAAGGTGCCTGTACCCTGAACGACGGCTATGGCGCCGTAACCATCGGTTCGGTGGAAAAATACATCACCGATACCGCCTTTGCTCTGGGTTGGAAGCCTGATATGTCCCAGGTGACTTGGACGGATAAGAAGGTCGCAGTGATCGGTGCCGGGCCTGCCGGTCTGGGATGCGCCGACATCCTGGTGCGCAACGGCGTCAAGCCGGTTGTGTTCGACCGCTATCCCGAGATTGGCGGCCTGCTCACCTTCGGTATCCCGGAGTTCAAGCTGGAGAAGAGCGTGATGAGCCGCCGTCGCCAGGTCTTCGAGGAGATGGGCGTTGAATTTCGTCTGGAAACCGAAGTGGGCAAGGATGTGATGCTCCAGGACATCATCGATGAGTTTGATGCCGTGTTCATGGGCATGGGGACCTACACCTACATGAAGGGTGGCTTCCCGGGCGAAAACCTTCCGGGCGTCTACGATGCTCTGCCGTTCCTGGTGTCCAACGTCAATCGCCGCCTGGGCTTTGAAAAGGATGCCGACGACTTTATCGATATGAAAGGTCAGCGTGTCGTGGTACTCGGCGGTGGCGATACCGCTATGGACTGTAACCGTACCTCGATCCGACAGCAGGCGGAGAGTGTGACCTGTGCCTATCGCCGGGATGAAGCGAACATGCCGGGTTCCCGCCGTGAAGTCGCCAATGCCAAAGAAGAGGGTGTGAAGTTCCTGTTCAACCGTCAGCCTATCGCCATCATTGGCGAAGACCGCGTCGAGGGCGTCAAGGTGGTCCAGACCCAGCTGGGCGAGCCGGACGAGAACGGTCGCCGTCGTCCCGAGGTGGTTCCCGGCAGCGAAGAGGTGATTCCCGCCGATGCCGTGCTGGTGGCCTTTGGTTTCCGCCCCAGCCCCGCGGACTGGTTCGATGAGCTGAGTGTCAGCACCGACGATTCGGGCCGGGTTCACGCGCCGGAGGAATCGGAGTATGCCTTCCAGACCAGCAACCCCAAGATTTTTGCCGGTGGTGACATGGTCCGTGGCTCCGATCTGGTCGTAACGGCCATCTGGGAGGGTCGCCAGGCTGCCGAGGGTATCCTCGACTACCTGGACGTCTGATGTCCGGTTGATACGGATCAGAAGGGCGGCTTTCTAGGTGGAAGCCGCCCTTTTTTATTCCGTTGATCCGGGTATCATTGCCGCCATCGAATTCTCTATCAGACCTGAAGGCCGGACTTGCTATGACAGAGCTGAAAAACGACCGATTCCTGCGTGCCCTGATGCGTCAACCCGTCGATCGCACACCGGTATGGATGATGCGCCAGGCTGGCCGCTATCTGCCGGAATACCGGGCGACACGTGCCAAGGCCGGGGATTTTCTCAGCCTGTGCAAAAATACGGAACTGGCCTGTGAGGTCACGCTGCAGCCGCTGGAGCGTTTTCCCCTTGATGCCGCCATCTTGTTCTCGGATATCCTGACGATTCCGGATGCGCTCGGTCTGGGGTTGTATTTTGAAACCGGCGAAGGCCCGAAGTTCCGGCATACGATCCGCTCTGAGGCGGATGTCGCTGCGCTGCCGAAGCTCAAGGCGGAAGCCGATCTGGATTATGTGATGAACGCCGTATCGACCATCCGCGATGCGCTGGGTGGTCGGGTACCCCTGATCGGTTTCTCGGGCAGCCCCTGGACACTCGCGACCTACATGATCGAAGGGGGCTCATCGAAGGATTTCCGGGAAGCCAAAAAGCTGATGTACGGCCAGCCAGAGGTCATGCATCGTCTCCTGGACCACCTCGCGGACGCGGTTGTCGACTATCTCAACGGTCAGATTCGCGCCGGCGCACAGGCTGTGCAGATTTTTGATACCTGGGGCGGCGTACTCAGCAGCTGGGCGTACGAAGAGTTTTCGCTCCGCTACATGACCAAGATCGTGGATGGCCTGATCCGTGAACGGGACGGACGCCGCATTCCGGTCATCCTGTTCACCAAGAACGGTGGTCAGTGGCTGGAATCGATTGCCGATTCCGGGTGCGATGCGGTTGGTCTCGACTGGACCACGGACATTGGCAATGCCCGGGCCAGGATCGGGGATCGGGTGGCCCTGCAGGGCAATATGGATCCGGCGATGCTGTATGCGCCGCCGGCGCGGATCCGCCAGGAGGTTGCCGATATTTTGCGCCGCTTTGGAAGCGGGACCGGGCACATATTCAACCTGGGGCATGGTATTACGCCGGATGTGGACCCTGAGCACGCCAAAGCGTTCATCGAAGCGGTTGTCGAGCTCAGTCCCGAGTACCACCGGTAGGCGCCCCTGCGCACTGCCACTGGCCGAGTTGGCCGGTCCCCGCTATAGTCACAGTGAGTCGGACCGGTCAGCAGGAGTTACCTTTTGTCATCACAAGCGCCAGAGAAACGCCGTTTTCACCGAATCGAATTCGATGCGCCCTGCGAACTGCATTGTCGGGACAATGTCTGGACTACCGAGGTACTGGATATTTCCCTGAAGGGGGTTCTGGTCAGGCGTCCCGATCATTGGACAGCATCGCTGAATGATCCGTGTGAGGTGGTGATCCACCTGGATGATCAGATGACGGCGATTGTCATGGCCGTGGAATTGAAGCACGTGGAAACGCACCGGCTTGGCTTCAAATGCCAGTATATCGACCTGGAGAGCGTCACCCACCTCAAGCGGCTGGTGGAGCTCAACCTCGGCGACCAGGCCTTGCTTGAGCGCGAGTTCGCTCACCTGATCGACTGACCACCAGTCTAGAGATCTTCCAGCGCCGTCAGGGCATCGCTGAGCTTGTTGACCGGAATAATCGTCATGCCCTCCACTGGTTTGCGTGGCACGTTGGCTTTCGGTACCAGGGCGCGGGTAAACCCATGCTTGGCCGCCTCGTAGATGCGTTCCTGGCCGCTGGGTACCGGCCGGATTTCTCCGGAAAGTCCCACCTCCCCGAAGATCACCAGGTCCTGTGGCAGGGCACGATCCCGAAATGACGAGACAATGGCTGCCAGCAGGGCCAGATCGGCACTGGTCTCGTTCACTTTGACGCCGCCCACCACATTCACAAAGACATCCTGATCTGACACGTGCAGGCCGCCATGGCGGTGAAGTACAGCCAGTAACATCGCCAGGCGATTCTGGTCCAGGCCCACCGCCACTCGCCGCGGATAGCCGCCCTGGGCCATATCCACCAGCGCCTGGATCTCGACCAGCATGGGGCGGGTTCCTTCCCAGACCACCATCACCACGCTTCCCGGTGCAGCATCCTCGCCACGGTTGAGAAAAATTGCGCTGGGGTTCTTCACTTCTTTCAGGCCCTGTTCGAGCATTGCGAATACGCCCAGTTCGTTGACAGCACCAAAGCGGTTCTTGATGCCCCGGAGAGTGCGGTATCGGCTGTCACTGGAGCCTTCCAGCAGAATGGAGCAGTCGATCATGTGCTCCAGCACCTTGGGGCCCGCCAGGCTGCCGTCCTTGGTCACATGCCCGACCAGGAACAGAATGGTCCCGGTCTGCTTGGCAAAACGGGTCAGGAAGGCGGCGCTCTCGCGAACCTGAGAGACGCTGCCAGGGGCGGATTCAATGTCGGCTACATGCATGACCTGGATACTGTCCACCACCAGAATTCGGGGCTTTTCTGCTTCAGCGACCTGGAGAATGCGCTCCACGCTGGTTTCCGACAGCATGTTCAGATCGCCCGTTGGCAGGCCAAGGCGTTTCGCGCGCATGGCAACCTGCTGGAGTGACTCCTCGCCGGTCACGTACAGGGCCGGTACGCTGGCCGCCAGGTGGCAGACCGCTTGCAGAAGCAGGGTGCTCTTGCCTGCGCCCGGATGGCCACCCATCAGAACGGCGGAGCCCTCCACCAGGCCTCCGCCCAGTACCCGGTCAAATTCCTGCATGCCGGTGCCGATGCGGGGCTGTTCGGCGAGGCTGACCGAATCCAGGCTCTGGACCTCGGAGAGGCTCCCCGCGAAGCCTTCGAACCTTGCGCCCCTGGCCCCTTTGGCCGAAGATCCGGCGCCACGGACTTCCGTGATGGTATTCCAGGCCTGGCAGGCGGAGCATTGCCCCTGCCATTTCGAGTAGTCCGCCCCGCATTCGGTGCAGACAAAGGCGGTCTTCGCTTTGGCCATAATCCGTCAGATCTTCTGTTGTGCAGTGAGGGGCGGGAGAAGGGCAGCTCATGCAGAGCTGCCCTTCTGCTTACGCGAGTTTCTTGTATTTCATCCGTTTGGGCTGCATGGCGGAATCGCCCTTGCGCTTCTTGAAGTCTTCGTCGTATTCGCTGAAGTTGCCTTCGAAGTAGACCACGTCCCCGTCATCCTCAAACGCCAGAATGTGGGTCGCGACCCGGTCCAGGAACCAGCGGTCGTGCGAGATGACCAGCGCGGAGCCCGGGAAGTTAAGAAGGGCTTCTTCCAGGGCCCGGAGGGTTTCCACGTCGAGGTCGTTGGTCGGCTCATCCAGCAGCAGTACGTTGCCACCTTCCTTCAGCAGCTTCGCAAGATGAAGCCGGTTGCGTTCGCCGCCGGACAGGTCGCCCACACGCTTCTGCTGATCCGTGCCTTTGAAGTTGAACCGGCCGACGTAAGCGCGGGACGGGGTTTCGTAGTTGCCGACCTTGATGATGTCCTGGCCGTCTGACAGTTCCTCCCAGACCGTCTTGTCACCATCGAGATCGCGCATCTGATCCACATAGGCCAGCTCAACGGTTTCACCCACGGTAATGGTCCCGGAGTCGGGCTGGTCCTTGCCGGCGATCATGCGGAACAGGGTGGATTTACCGGCCCCGTTACCACCGATGATGCCCACAATGGCGCCCGGCGGAACGCTGAAGGATACGTCTTCGTAGAGCAGCCGGTCTTCGAAGGACTTGCTGATACCGTCCACCTCGATCACCTTGTTGCCCAGGCGTGGTCCGGGTGGGATATACAGCTCGTTGGTTTCGTTACGCTTCTGGAATTCCTGGGAGCTCATCTCCTCGAAACGGGCGAGACGGGCCTTGCTCTTGGACTGGCGCCCCTTGGCGTTGCTGCGAACCCATTCGAGTTCCTGCTTGATGGCCTTCTGGTGAGAGGCTTCCTGCTTGGCCTCCATTTCCAGGCGCTTCTCCTTGGCTTCCAGCCACTGGCTGTAGTTGCCTTCGAACGGGATGCCGTGGCCGCGGTCCAGTTCCAGGATCCAGCCAGCCACGTTGTCCAGGAAATAACGGTCGTGGGTGATGGCGACCACGGTGCCTTCGTAGTCGTGCAGGAAGCGTTCGAGCCAGGCCACGGATTCGGCGTCCAGGTGGTTGGTGGGCTCGTCCAGCAGCAGCATGTCCGGACCCGACAGCAGAAGACGGCACAGGGCCACACGGCGGCGCTCACCACCGGACAGTACGTTCACTTTCTGGTCCCAGGGTGGCAGGCGCAGTGCATCGGCGGCGACTTCCATCTTTCGCTCGATATCGTGGCCGTCCGTCGCCTGGATATAGGCTTCCAGTTCGCCCTGCTTCTTGGCCAGCGCGTCAAAGTCTGCATCCGGCTCGGCATAGGCGGCATAGACCTGGTCGAGTTCCGCCAGTGCGTCGTGAACGCCGGAAACCGCCTCGTCGACGATTTCCTTGACGGTCTTGGTCTCGTCCAGTTCCGGCTCCTGTGGCAGGTAGCCGACATTGATGCCCGGCTGGGGGCGGGCTTCGCCGATGTAATCCTGGTCTACGCCCGCCATAATACGGAGCAGGGTGGACTTACCTGCGCCATTCAGGCCGAGTACGCCGATCTTGGCGCCGGGGAAAAAGCTCAGGGAAATGTCTTTCAGAATCTCCCGCTTGGGCGGAACCACCTTGCCCACGCGGTTCATGGTATATACGTATTGGGCCATGTCGGATAGACCTCGTATGAAAACAGGTTCGTGAATGCGGAATCTGGCTCAGTCGTTTTGATCGGGTAAGGTATCGAAACAAGGGGGCGATAGCAATTGAGTGCCATCCTCAGATCGCGGTGTGACGGTATCTGCGGACCGTTTAAAGGATGATTTTTCACCCGATTTCGAGATAGAATAGCGGCCCAATTTTTCAGGGTCTTCGGAGCGGGCGCATTGTTCGGGTGCTCCGGAGCCAGCCAAGCACACAGAGGCAGCACATCCATGTTTAATCGTGATATGAAAATCGCCGGCTACGACGACGAACTCTGGACCGCCATGGAAGCGGAGCGGAACCGTCAGGAAGTCCATATCGAGCTGATCGCTTCCGAGAACTATACCAGCCCGCGGGTCATGGAAGCGCAGGGCAGTGTGCTGACCAACAAGTACGCCGAAGGTTATCCCGGCAAGCGTTATTACGGTGGTTGTGAATTCGTCGACAAGGCGGAAACCCTGGCGATTGATCGCGCAAAAGAACTGTTCGGAGCCGCCTACGCCAACGTGCAGCCGCACTCGGGCTCACAGGCTAACTCCGCGGTATTCATGGCGCTGCTCAAGCCGGGCGATACCGTGCTTGGTATGAGCCTGGCCCACGGCGGCCACCTGACTCATGGTGCCAGCGTCAATTTTTCCGGCAAGATCTATCACGCCGTCCAGTATGGCCTGAACCCGGAAACCGGTCTCATCGACTACGACGAAGTGGAGTCCCTGGCCCTTGAGCACAAGCCGAAGATGATCATCGCCGGCTTCTCGGCCTATTCCCAGGAGCTGGATTTTGCCCGTTTCCGCGAGATTGCCGACAAGGTGGGTGCGTACCTGTTCGTCGATATGGCTCACGTGGCGGGCCTGGTTGCGGCCGGTGTTTACCCGGATCCGGTGCCTCATGCCCACGTGGTGGCAACTACCACACACAAGACCCTGCGCGGTCCTCGCGGCGGCCTGATCCTGGCCTGTGACGACGCGGACCTGCAGAAGAAACTGAACTCGGCGGTCTTCCCGGGTGGTCAGGGTGGTCCGTTGATGCATGTCATTGCTGCCAAGGCGGTCTGCTTCAAGGAAGCCATGAGCGATGAGTTCAAGGCCTACCAGCAGCAGGTGATCAAGAATGCCGCAGCCATGGCTGAGGTATTTGTCGATCGCGGCTACGACGTGGTTTCCGGTGGCACCAAGAACCATCTTTTCCTGGTCAGCCTGATCAAACAGGATATTACCGGTAAGGACGCGGATGCGGCTCTGGGGCGCGCCCATATCACCGTCAACAAGAACGCCGTTCCGAACGACCCGCGTTCACCGTTCGTGACCTCCGGTCTGCGGATCGGTACGCCGGCGGTCACCACGCGGGGTTTCGGCGAAGCCGAGTGTCGCGATCTGGCTGGCTGGATGTGTGACATCCTCGACAATCTTGATGACGAGGCGGTCAACAGCCGCGTGCGCGAGCAGGTCGAAAGCCTGTGTGCCCGCTTCCCCGTCTACGGCTGAATATCAGGCAACAGACCCTGCCGGGCCGGTGAATAACGCCGGCCCGGTGCCTTTCCGGAGTCTCCGATTATGCACTGTCCTTTCTGTGGTGAAGCCGATACCAAAGTGATCGATTCACGGCTGGTCGCCGAGGGTGATCAGGTCCGTCGCCGCAGGGAGTGTCTGTCCTGCCACGAGCGTTTTACGACGTTCGAGACGGCCGAACTGGTCATGCCCCGGGTCGTAAAACAGGACGGAACGCGTCAGCCCTTCGATGAGGACAAGCTCCGGGCCGGTCTGATGAAAGCGCTTGAGAAACGCCCGGTCAGCATCGAGGAAATCGATGCGGCACTGAATCGGATCAAGTACCGCCTTCGTGCCACCGGGGAGCGGGAAGTAAAGTCGATGCAGCTGGGCGAAGAGGTGATGACGGAATTACGCCAGCTGGATAAAGTGGCGTACGTGCGTTTCGCCTCTGTATATCGCAGTTTTCAGGATATCAACGAGTTCAAGGAAGAGATCGAGCGGCTTTCGGCCACCAATGGCGAAAACGCAGTCGATGTTGCCAAGGCGCTTGCCGATAACCACTCCGAGAAAGACCGGTCATGAGCGAAGCGCGGGACCGAGCGATGATGGCCAGGGCAGTGCAGCTGGCCTGGCGCGGGCGTTACTCCACGCACCCAAATCCAAGGGTGGGTTGTGTCATCGCCCGGGGTAACCGGATTGTGGGCGAGGGCTGGCACGAGCGCGCCGGAGAAGCCCACGCGGAAGTGCGGGCGTTAAGTCAGGCCGGCGCAGATGCCCGGGATGCGACAGCCTATGTCACCCTGGAGCCCTGCAGTCACTTCGGACGGACGCCCCCTTGTGCACGGGCGCTGATCGAGGCGGGCGTGGCCCATGTGTTTGCCGCGACCAAGGATCCCAATCCTTCCGTCTCCGGACGGGGGCTCGACCTCCTTCGGGAGGCCGGTATCCGCGTCACAGAGGGGCTGCTCGCGGACGAGGCGGCCCGTCTGAATCCCGGCTTCATGAAACGAATGAAAACAGGGCGTCCCTGGGTACGTCTCAAGATGGCCGCGAGCCTGGACGGGCGCACGGCCATGGCTTCCGGCGAGAGCCAGTGGATCACCGGAGCCGAGGCGCGGCGGGATGTCCAGCGCCTCAGGGCGATGAGCGATGCCATTCTGACGGGGGTTGGGACAGTGTTGGCGGACAATCCGTCGCTGACCGTTCGCCGGGAGGAACTCGGCGATATCGGAGATGCGACGGAACCGTCCCGTCAGCCCCTGAAGGTGATTGCTGACCGGGACGCCCGCACGCCGGCCGACTCGCAGATTTTGCAGGGCGGCAACGTCCAGATTTTCTGTGCCTCGTCGACACTCGCGTCCGCTCCGGCACAGGACCTGGCGGCACTCGGCATCAGTCTGACCGGGGTCGCGTGGAAAGATAACGGTGTGGATGTTGCCGAACTTCTGGATTCCCTCGGAGAACTGGGAATCAACGAATTGCTGGTGGAAGCCGGGCCGACACTGGCGGGCACGTTTATCAGCGAAGACCTTGTGGACGAATTGTGGCTGTACCAGGCGCCGGTTTTTCTGGGCAGTACCGGCCGGCCGACTGCCAAGCTGCCTCTGGAAACCATGGCGGACAAAGTGCAATGGAAAGTGCTGGATCGGCGTCAGGTGGGTGAGGACCAGCGCCTGATTCTGGCTCGCCGCTGACGTTTAAATTCACGGCCCGCACACGACCCGTCTCTGTGCCGGCCAAAAGGGTGCGATACCGTATGGCACTGAACAGTATTGAAGACATTATCGAAGATATCCGGCAGGGCAAGATGGTCATCCTCATGGATGACGAGGATCGCGAAAACGAGGGCGATCTTGTCATGGCAGCGGAACACTGCACGCCTGAGGCAATCAACTTCATGGCGCGGTTCGGTCGCGGTCTGATCTGTATGCCGATGACCCGCGACCGCTGCGAGCAGCTCGGTCTGCCTCTGATGGTTCAGCAGAATGCGTCCGGATTCGGTACCAAGTTCACCCTGTCCATCGAGGCCAGGGAGGGTGTAACCACCGGCATTTCAGCGGCGGATCGCGCCCGCACCGTTCAGGCGGCCGTTGCCCGCAATGCCACGGCATCGGACCTGGTCCAGCCTGGCCACATCTTTCCATTGATGGCGGATCCGGGCGGTGTTCTCAGTCGTGCCGGTCATACCGAAGCGTCCTGCGACCTTGCCGCGCTGGCCGGTTGTGAACCGGCGGGTGTGATCTGTGAAATCATGAATGATGACGGGTCCATGGCGCGCCGGGAGGACCTGGAGCGGTTTGCGCAGGAGCATGATCTGAAGATCGGTACAATCGCCGATCTTATTCACTACCGCACCATGAATGAGCGCACCATCGAGTGTGTGGAAGAAAACGAACTGGACACCGAATACGGCGTCTTCAATTTGCGGACCTATCGGGACAACATCCAGGGCGCAACCCATCTAGCCATGGTGATGGGGGATATTACTCCGGATGATCCCGTCTATGTGCGCGTGCACATCACAGACACCCTGCGTGACCTGCTGGGTGCGCGGCGCAAGGACTCCCGCAGCTGGCCATTGCACCATGCGCTGGAGAAGGTGGCCGAGGAAGGTCGCGGCGTGGTGGTGTTGCTGAACAGCGCCGAAGACAGCTACAACCTGGAAGACCGGATTCACGAGTTCTTCGACCAGGGTCAGGCCTCGGCGGGCAAAGGCAGCTCTGGCGTGTACTTCACGGTTGGAACCGGCTCCCAGATCCTTCGGGACATCGGCGTCTGCAAAATGCGCCTGTTGAGCCCGCCCATCAAGTTTTCCGCCATTTCGGGTTTCAACCTGGAAGTGGTGGAGTACGTACCCTATACCCCTGAATGAGAACCCCGGTCGCCCATAATCAGGCGGCCAGCGAAGGAGCCACCAATGGCAGAGATTAAAGTGATTGAAGGTGATTTTACCCAGTGCAGCGGTCGATACGCGCTTGTTGTGGGGCGGTTTAACGGTTTCGTGGTAGAGAGCCTCGTTGAAGGCGCGGTCGATACCCTGCGTCGGCATGGCATTTCCGACGATGACATTGTCATTATCCGGGTACCGGGCGCCTATGAGATGCCGCTGGCGGTCAAGCGCGTCGCAGAGACCAGCAATTACGACGCGATTATTGCTCTGGGCGCCGTTATTCGCGGTGGGACGCCACACTTCGAATATGTGGCAGGCGAAGCGTCCAGTGGCCTTGGTGCCGTCAGCCTGGAGACAGATGTTCCTGTCACCTTTGGGGTGCTGACAGTGGACTCCATTGAGCAGGCCATCGAGCGTTCCGGCACAAAGGCTGGCAACAAGGGCGCGGAAGCCGCCATCACTGCCCTGGAAATGGTCAGTTTGTTCAAGAAACTGGGTGAGTGATGACATCAACTGACGACACATCCCCGCAGCCTCCTTCCTCCGGTCAGCCCAAGGCCGGTGATCGTCGCCGGGCCCGGGTTCTGGTGATGCAGGCTCTGTATCAGCGGCATTTCAGTCGAAGCGCTGTTTCCGACATTGAAGCCGAGTTCATGGTCGATAACGACATGACCAAGGTAGATGTGCTGTACTTCCGCGACCTGCTACGCGGTATCCATCGGGAACAGGGCGAGCTTGACGCGTTGCTGGAACCGTATCTCGACCGTCCTCTCGATGAAGTGGATCCAATTGAGCTTGCGATTGTCCGTCTCGGGGCCTATGAGCTCAAGAATCGCCTGGACGTGCCCTATCGGGTCGTTATCAATGAAGGTATCGAGTTGGCGAAGCGCTTTGGCGGCACCGAGGGTCACAAGTTCGTGAACAGCATCCTCGACAAGCTCAGTGGCCGGCTGCGCCTGGCCGAGACACGTTCCCGCTAAGGAATGGGCGAGTTCGATCTGATCCGTCGTTTCTTTGCGCCCTTGTCGCAGCGTCGGGGCCACCCCGACCTGCTGCTGGCGATTGGCGATGACTGTGCGATCGAACGGGTGCCTCACGATCGAGACCTGGTGTTCTCGATCGACACCCAGATCGAAGGTGTCCATTTTCCGCATCACTATGCGCCCCGGCGGATCGCCGGGCGTGCCCTGGCGGCCGCTACCAGTGACCTGGCAGCGATGGGGGCAACCCCGGTATGTTTTACCCTGGCTCTGACGTTGCCTCAGGCTGAGTCCACCTGGCTATCGGAATTTGCCAAGGGCCTCGCGGAGACCGCCAACCGTTTCGAGCTGGCTCTTGCCGGCGGGGATACAACCCGGGGGCCGCTGTCGATTACGATTCAGGTGCACGGAACCGTGGCGAGGGACAGGGCGCTGCGTCGGTCCGGGGCCAGGCCCGGCGACATCGTGGCGGTCTCCGGTACGCTGGGGGATGCCGGCGCGGCACTGGACTATCTTGATGTCCCGTCGCCGGGTCCTTTGGAGGACGCCTTGCTGGCCCGCTATCATTATCCGGCACCCCGTCTTGAGCTGGGTCAGGCGCTGGCTGGAGTTGCGTCCAGTGCCATCGATATCTCCGATGGTCTGACGAGCGATCTGGGGCACATCCTCGAAGCGTCTGGCGTGGGCGCGTCTATCGATCTTGACCGGATTCCTCTGTCTGGTGCTCTCAAACAGCTCAAGGGCGCGAATGCCGTCCAGCTGGCGCTGCATGCAGGTGACGATTACGAGTTGTGTGTGACGATCCCCAGGCAACGCTGGCAGGATCTTCCCGGATCCGTTCGGGACCAGCTGACAGCCATCGGTTGCATAGAAGAGGGCGCCGGATTGCGCCTGAGTGATGGCAACGGTCGCGAGGATGGCGCCTCGCAGGGATACGATCACTTTGGAAAGGATCTATGAACCACGATCAGGACACCGATGAACCTGAGATCCCGCGGGCCATCCTGCCTCCGGGTTTTCTGCGCAATCCCGTTCATTTACTGGCCTTCGGGTTTGGCAGTGGCGCCGCGGCCCGCGCACCGGGAACCTGGGGAAGTCTGGCGGCTATCCCGATCTGGTACGCCTTTGCGTGGTTGCCCGGGGCGGCCTACTGGCTGGTCGTGGGACTGGCTTTCCTGGTGGGGGTCTGGCTGTGCGGCAAAACGGCTCGCGACCTGAAGGTGCATGACCACGGTGGCATTGTCTGGGATGAGTTCGTCGGGATGTGGATCGCGTTGGGGCTGTTTCCGGATCAGATCTACGGTGTTCTGATGGCGTTCGCGCTCTTTCGACTGTTTGATATCGCAAAGCCCTGGCCGATTGGCTGGCTTGACCAGCACTTGCCGGGTGGGCTGGGCATCATGGTGGATGATGTGGTGGCGGGCTTCCTTGCCCTGGCGAGTCTTTACGTCATTGATGCCTGGCTGATGCCGGTCATTGTCTGACTCATCCGGCTTTCTGGATCAGTGGACCCGTTGCTCTTCCGGTAGCAAGCGAACCACGTGCAGGAATCGCTTCAGTCCGACTTCCGCCCGCGCTTTTGAATCGAACGGGCCGCTGTCAAAGCCTTCACGCGTGGTGAAATACCATTTGCTGCCGACGCAGAAAAAGCGACTGCTGCGAAAGGGTATGGGGCCTTCTTCTCCGTACCTGCGATGGGTATCCATGGGATTCTCCTGAGCCCGATTATGGTTTTCGTTCTTGGGCGCCAAGTTCATTCAGCCGATAGGTTTAAAACTAATCCAACTGCCAACAAATTCAACATTTTTTTACATTTATTTGTGGTGAGTCGCAGAATATAGTCTACGACGCTCCGAATCCGTGGGATTGGTGTGTCTTGCGCTTGTAACGGGTGCCGGTCAGAATGCCGGGACCTCATAAGGAATGCCTACCCTTTTTTCTGTTTGTGCCAGAGGAGATGACATGAGTGACTGTCGCGTAGTTGCCATTTTCAAGTTCGCGCTCGCGTGTGTAATGGCCCTTGCCATTACCGGCTGTGCTTCGACCATGAGCAGGGTGACGACCTGGGAGGGCAATCCTGACGAGGCTGCGCAGGCTGCAACCCTGAAAGCACCGGGAGCAATTCGCGTGTTGAAGGTGAATGGCCGATCCATGACCAATTTCCTGATGGACGATATTGCACTCGACTACGCGCTGCTGCCGGGCGAGAACCAGGTGGTATTTACCTATAAGACTATCTGGGCCAAGAAGGGCGTCGTGGATAATGGGGAGTCCAAGGTACACGTGGTCGAGAGCAAGCCCCAGGTGGTGCGCTTTGAGGTGAAGCCCGATTCCGTTTATCGATTCGCATTCGAGAAACCGGCCTCCCGAACCGAAGCTCAGGCACAGATGGAAAATTTCTCCGCTGCGATTGTTTCCGATACCGGTCAGGAAGTTGCCCGTTCCCAGGTCTGGACGGAGAAGCAGGCGCAGGCGGCCAGAACGCCGGTGCCTTCTGCGACCGGAAACGCCGCTGATGCAGAATCAGGTTCAGCCCTGGACCGTCTGAAGGCCATCTGGCCGACTGCAACCGAGGAAGAGAAGCGGGCCTTCCTTCGCTGGGCGTTCGAGTAAGCTAAGCCCTACACCGATAAGGCCCTGATCAGTGCCGGAAGCGCTTCAGGGTCTTCTGCATGATTCCCTCCAGGGCTGTCAGCAGCTCGTCACCCAGCGTGTGCCCGGACGTCGCTTCGGGCAGCTCATCCGGTTCGCAGGCCGGGAGCTTCAAGGCGCATTCCTCAATACTGGCCAGACTGCTTTCCACAAGCTCGGTCAGAGAGTCACCGTTGGCGGCCACATCCGGGCAAAGGGTAAAGTTCAGGGTTAGCCGTCCCTGGTAGCTGACTGCCACAATCACCAGTCCCATGGTGTCGAACAGCGGTGCCGTGTTGTATTGGCGCACCAGTCGCGCGCCTTGCAGGTAAAGCGGTACCTGGGGCCCCGGCACGTTGGTGATTGGCAGGTTGAACACTGGCTGATAGCGCTGGGCGATCTGTAATTCGGAATACAGTCTTGCCGACAGGGCAAGCATGGTCGATGGCAGAAGCTCGGTCAGGCGATCTGCTGCAATCGCCTCCCGGTAAGGCTCAGAGGCCACGGCGTTGCGATGGATCCGGCGAATCCGCATGGCTGGATCGGGCTCATTGGTCGCCAGATCCAGCAGCATGGCAGACATCTGATTGCCGGTCGCGAGGCGCAGGCTGTTTGATCGCACCGAAATTGGCGTCATGGCCACCAGAGAGCGGTCCATATTGGTGCCCTGCGATGCCAGGTAGCGCCTCAGGGTCTCGGCGCATACCCCCAGCACCACATCGTTAAGCGTGACGTCCCCGAGTGTCGCCTTGATCGCTTTCAGACGAGACAGATCCACGGTCTTGGCAACGATCTGTCGATTCGCCGTGATTTGTCGGTTGAGAGGGCTGTTGGGCGCCGAAAAGAGCGGAAAAGGCAGTGGCAGCTTTCTCAGCTGCTTGTGAATCAGGCCCCGTGCCGTTGCCTCGGCGGCATTGACCGCCAGAGAAGTAAACTGCAGCGGTGTTCGGAGCAGGTTGGCGCCTGCCTGCAGCATCACCCGCTCCTCGGACGGTTCCGGACAGGGTTGCCAGGGCCTGGGCGCGGTAATGGGTCTGGGCTCCGGAGTATACTCCAGCAGTTTCCCCATGATTTCCTCGCCGCTGAACGCATCAATGGCAGCGTGGTGCAATTTCACAATCAGGGCAAAGGCATTTTTGCCAGACTCCCCGTCTTCATCCAGTGTGAATCCGTCGACAAAGGTAATGTGCCAGAGAGGCCGGTCCCGTTTCAGAGGCTCTTCGAGGATTCTGGAGGCCAGGGACATGAGCCCGGACTGGGTGCCTTGCTCACCCAGGCTGACGTAGGCGAGATGGCGTTCGATACTGAAATCCGGATCGTCGATCCAGTACGGCCGGCCCAGCCGGAGCGGGATTTCCTTGAGCCGCTGCCGGAAAACAGGCACCACATGCAGTCGGGAGCGGAGATAGGCGACGAAGGTGCTGAAAGCCAGAGGCTTTTCCCGTTTGCTCGCGTCGAAAAGGTAGATTCCCCCGATGTGCATGGGGCTGGTGTCCGATTCGAGGTACAGGAACGAGGCATCCAGTTCCGACAGCTGCCGCATCATTGAACTCCATTGCGCGGGATTTTCTGCAGTATATACGAACCCGGTCTGCAGCGGGTTGACCCATTTGTCACCAGGGCCGCCGTCGATGGGGCATGATGTTTTCTCGCTTTCTCAATCGCTTAGCCAGGACTGGATGGCACTATCCTGTTTCAGTCGATCCCAGAACCAGGTCAATGCCTTGCCCTGGTCCTCGGCGTGGCGGGCCAGGTGAAGAATGATGGGGGGGCGGGGTTCATGCACCGGCTTTTCGATGAGGGTGCCCTGTGCCAGGTGGTCCCGTATCCGCGACCGCGGCAGCCAGCCTACACCAAGACCGGCGGCCTGGAGGGCAATTTTCTGGTCGATGTTGGTGACCGTCAATGTCCGTTGGCGCCTGAAGATCCCCGCGTGCCCCGGGGGCAGGGATCGTGACGTGTCGGCGGCTACGGCTGCCGGATAGCGGGAGATATCGGACTCCGATAGCGGGGCCTCTGTCGCCGCCAGGGGATGGTCCGGCGATACTGCGAACACGAAGGCGATGTCCCCCAGGGCGTGGGTTGTGAACTGCCCGGCGGGTTTGCTTGACTGGTCGGCGCCGATAATCAGGTCCACCCGCCGGCTCTGGAGCGCATCCCAGGCACCTGCAAAGACTTCCTCCACCACTTGAACGTCGACCGGTACACCGAGTTCGTAAAAGTCCCGGATTGCCGGGAACAAACACTCCGCCGGTAGCAGGGAGTTAAAGCCGATCCGAAGGCGGGTTTCCCAGCCCTGGGCTACCTGTTTGGTTGTGTGGGCGAGGTTTTCCGCCGCCTCCAGCAGGGCGCGTCCCTCTTCAAGCAGATAACGTCCTGCCGGGGTCAGGGACGCCCGATGCCCGGACCGATCGTAGAGCTCGACATCCAGGTCCTCTTCTAGTTTCTGGACGGTGTAGCTGATGGCAGAGGGTACCCGGAACAGCTCAGCGGCGGCTCCGGCAAAGCTTCCCTTTCGATCGATAGCGTCAAGAACCTTAAGGGCGTCGATGGTGATGGCAGTGTGCATGTTCGAAATATCTGAGGTTGTTGGCCAGAAATGCTTGTTTGAGAGGGTAGCAGGGTCGCCGGTATTCTGCCTGTTAATTAGTTTGTCCTGGGGGAGGTGGAGTTCGGGGCAACCCTCTGCAAACACGCCGTGGACCCATCCATGGGGGCTCGGCATTGCCATCCCTGGCAATGCACGGTTTGCAGAGGGTTGCCCCGACCTCCACGCCTACCTTTGCGTAATACCCTTGAGGGCAGGATTTTCATGATTCAGATTTTCTGAGGAGCTTTCTATGGGTCTTTTAATCGACGGCAAATGGCATGACCAGTGGTATGACACCGACAAGACCGGTGGCAAGTTTGAGCGGGAGGCGGCGCGTTTCCGGAACTGGGTGACGGCCGACGGCTCGGCGGGACCCGCCGGCGAGGGCGGTTTCAAGGCGGAGTCCGGGCGTTATCATCTCTATGTATCCATGGCCTGTCCCTGGGCGCATCGCACGTTGATTTTCCGGAAGCTCAAGGGGCTGGAAAAGCATATCTCTGTGTCCGTGGTGCACCCGGACATGGTGGAAAATGGCTGGGAGTTTCGTCCGGACAGTGAGCAGCACCGGGATCACCTCTATGGTTTCCAGTTCATGCACCAGATCTACACCAAGGCGGCCCCGGATTATTCCGGGCGGGTGACGGTTCCGACGCTCTGGGACAAGCAGCGGGAGACCATTGTCAGCAACGAGTCTGCTGAAATCATCCGGATGTTCAACTCCGCCTTCAACGGGCTCGACGGTGTTCGTGAGGATCTGGATTTTTATCCGGACGCCCTGCAGGGCGAGATTGATGAGGTGAACGAGCGGGTCTACAACACGGTCAACAATGGGGTCTACAAGGCCGGTTTCGCCACCGCCCAGGATAAGTATGAGCAGGCCTATGAGGCGTTGTTCGAATCGCTCGACTGGCTTGAGGAGCGTTTGTCGGGACAGCGGTATCTGGTGGGTGGTCATTTGACGGAGGCGGACTGGCGTCTGTTTACCACGCTGATTCGGTTCGACGCCGTCTATTTCAGTCACTTCAAGTGCAATCGGCAGCGAATCGGTGATTTTCCCGCGTTGTCCGCGTACCTGCGGGATCTCTATCAGGTGCCCGGGGTCTCAGGCACTGTCGATATTGCTCAGATCAAGCGTCACTACTACGTCAGCCAGAGGACGGTGAATCCCACCCAGATTGTACCGGTGGGCCCGGAGCTGGACTTCAGCGCCCCTCACGGACGCGAAACCCTCAGCTGACCCGGGCGACAGCGACCTCGGTCAGCAGTTCCATGGCCTCTTTGTGATCCGAGGCGGGCAGGGCTTCCAGGCACGATCTGGCCTTTTCCGCCTGCTCCCGGGCCCTGGTCATGGTGTATTCAATTGCTCCGGAGCGTTCCACAATCTCAAGAATCGGGTCCAGGTCGTCCAGGCCGCCCTTGCGGATGGCCTGGCGGATCAGCTGGCTTTCTTCGTCTGAGCTGTGTGCCATGGCGTGAATCAGGGGGAGGGTAGTTTTGCCTTCGGCGAGATCGTCGCCCACGTTTTTGCCCATGGCCTCTGCATCGCCCCGGTAATCCAGTACGTCGTCCACCAGCTGGAAGGCCAGGCCGAGGTGTTTGCCATAGTCCTTCAGACCCTGCTCCTGGACAGCGCTGGCGCCCGCCAGCTGGGCTCCGGTGTGTGAAGCGGCTTCGAACAGCATGGCGGTCTTGTTGTGGATGACCGTCATGTACTGCTCTTCGGTCAGGTCCGGGTTCTTCACGTTCATCAGCTGCATGACCTCGCCTTCGGCGATGACCGCCGTGGCGTGGGAGAGCACGTTCATGATCGGCAGGCTTTCAAGCTCGACCATCATCTCGAAGGCCCTTGCGTAGAGGAAATCCCCTACCAGCACACTGGGTGCGTTGCCCCACTTGGCATTGGCGGTACTGCGCCCGCGGCGAAGGTCCGAGGTGTCGACCACATCATCGTGGAGCAGGGTGGCTGTGTGCAAAAACTCAATGACCGCTGCGAGTTTCAGGTGGTCCTGCCGGTCGTAGCCCACCGCCCGGCTGGCCAGAAGAACCAGCAGGGGGCGAAGGCGTTTGCCCCCACTTTCAATGATGTAGTGGGCGATCTTTTCCACCAGGGGAACGTCCGAGGCGAGCCGCTGGACGATCAGGTCATTAACGCGGCTGAAGTCGTCCGCCACGGTGTCGTAGATTCGCTGGGCTGTCATGCGGCTCAAGGATCCCTTGCTGGTGGTTTCGTTGCTGTTTCTGTTGATAATTCGGGCAGGTCGCGGCAATGCTAGGTATTGCCGCAGACAGTGTCAACTTGGCTTGTGTTATACGGCGGCTTTTCGTACAATCACGCGCCCAACTCATCCCAACCTGCGCTCCCTGCTATAGGGTTGCCAGAGCGCTTCCCTTAGAACCAGGTGGATAAGAGCAGGGATGGGTCAATCGCGGAGACAAGAGAATGTACGCAGTAATTGTGAGCGGTGGCAAGCAGCACCGCGTAAAAGAAGGCGAAACCCTGAAGCTGGAAAAGCTGGAAGTCGAGACCGGCGGTGCCGTCGAGTTCGATCGCGTCCTGCTGGTTGCTGATGGCGACGACGTGAAGGTCGGTGCTCCGGTTGTAGACGGTGCCAAGGTCACTGCCGAAGTGGTCAGCCACGGTCGTCACGACAAGGTTCAGATCATCAAGTTCCGTCGTCGTAAGCACCACATGAAGCGTCAGGGCCACCGTCAGTGGTTTACTGAAGTCAAGATCACGGGTATCAAGGGCTAAGCCCCTGAGTAACCCCTTAGTTAAGGAGGCTTGTAATGGCTCATAAAAAGGCAGCAGGTAGTACCCGTAACGGTCGCGATTCCGAGTCGAAACGACTTGGTGTGAAGCGCTTCGGCGGTCAGACCGTATCTGCAGGCAGCATCATCGTTCGCCAGCGTGGCACCCGTTTCCACGCCGGTTCCAACGTTGGTATTGGCAAGGACCACACTCTGTTTGCGAAAGCGGACGGCCAGGTGAAGTTCGAAACCAAAGGCCCGCAGAATCGCAAGTTCGTGAGCATCGTTCCGGCTGCGTAAGCAGCGGCGAGCCGGTTCTTTCGAACCTCGGATGTTGTCCGGTTGCTGACAGGCTCAGTGCCGGAGCATCCAGAGCCCCGCAAAGCTTCCTCGAGGCTGCGGGGCTTTTTAGTTTATGCGCAAGGCGCAAAGGGTTGAATCATGAAATTTGTGGATGAAGCCACCATCATTGTGGAAGCCGGCAAGGGCGGTCACGGCTGTCTGAGCTTCCGTCGTGAAAAATACGTCCCCAAAGGTGGCCCCGACGGCGGTGACGGCGGGGACGGTGGCTCCGTCTATCTGGAGGCGGATGAATCGCTGAACACGCTGATCGATTATCGCTTCCAGCGTAAATTCAAGGCTCAGAACGGCGAGCCGGGCTCCGGCCGCAACTGTACCGGCACCAAGGGTGAGGATCTGGCTCTGCCCGTGCCTGTGGGTACCACGGTCGTAGACATGGACACCCACGAGGTGCTGGGGGATCTGACCCATCCGGGTCAGCGCCTGAAAGTGGCTCAGGGCGGCTTTCACGGCCTCGGCAATACCCGTTTCAAGTCGTCGGTGAATCGTGCGCCACGCCAGACCACCAAAGGATCGGTGGGTGAGGCCCGTAACCTGCGGCTGGAGCTCAAGGTTCTGGCGGATGTGGGGTTGTTAGGGTTGCCCAATGCGGGCAAGTCCACGTTCATCCGTTCGGTGTCGGCGGCCCGGCCCAAAGTCGCCGATTATCCCTTTACCACGCTGGTGCCCAATCTCGGGGTGGTCAGTGTCCAGGCGCACCAGAGTTTCGTGATCGCCGACATCCCCGGCCTGATTGAGGGGGCGGCAGAGGGAGCTGGCCTGGGTATCCGCTTCCTGAAGCACCTCGTCCGCACCCGGCTGTTGTTGCACCTGGTGGACGTGGCGCCCTTTGACGGCTCGTCTCCCGCTGAGTCCGTCCGTTCCATCGTGCACGAGCTGGAAAAGTTCAGTGAGACGCTGGCCAATCGTCCGCGCTGGCTGATACTGAACAAGGTGGATATGATTCCCGAGCAGGATCGTGATGCCCACTGTCAGGCCATTGTGGATGAGCTTGGCTGGGATGGGCCTGTGTTCCGCATATCGGCCCTCAGTGGTGAAGGTACCAAGGCTCTGACCCAGGCGGTCATGCGCTGGATTGAAGAGCAGGCGGAAGAGGAAGCGCAGAATCCGGAGTTTGCCGAGGAGGAAGCCGTTCGTCGCCAGCGCATGGATGAAGAGGCTCGCGCGAAGATCGAGGCCGATCGCCAGGCTCGCCGGGCGGCCCGGACTGACGATGACGATGACGATTTTGATGATGATGACGACGGGGACGTGGAAGTCGTTTACGCCCCCGAATAAACCGATAACGCCACTGATGGATTGATTCCGGAATCATGAGTACACGCAGCCAGTTGCGCCAGGCCCGCCGTCTGGTCATCAAGATCGGAAGCGCCCTGCTGACCAATGATGGCAAAGGTCTGGATGAGGCCGCCCTGAGCTTGTGGGTGGACCAGATTGCCGGGCTCATTGATGAAGGCGTCGAGGTGGTCGTTGTCTCGTCCGGTGCCGTGGCGGTGGGGATGAGTCGGCTGGGCTGGGTAAGTCGGCCGGATCAGCTGCACGAGCTGCAGGCTGCGGCAGCTGTAGGGCAGATGGGGCTGGTGCAGTCCTGGGAAGCCCAGTTCAAGCGCCACGATGTTCACACTGCACAGATTCTCCTGACCCATGACGACTTGTCCGATCGCAAGCGTTACCTGAATGGCCGTAGTACGTTACGGGCGCTATTGGATGTCGGCGTGGTTCCCATCGTCAATGAAAACGATACGGTGGTCACCGACGAAATCCGCTTTGGTGATAACGATACCCTCGGCGCTCTGGTGGCCAACCTGATCGAGGCAGATGGACTGATCATTCTCACTGACCAGCTGGGGTTGTTTGACCGGGATCCGAGAAAGCACGCTGATGCCAGGCTTGTCACCGAGCGTAAGGCGAGCGATCGGGAGCTCGACGCCATGGCCGGAGGTGGTGCCGGTGTTCTCGGGCGTGGTGGCATGCAGACCAAGGTGAGAGCGGCCCGTCTGGCCGCCCGGTCAGGCGCCTTTACCGTGATCGTCGGTGGACGGGTAGAGCGAGCGATAACACGTCTGCGTCAGGGGGAGGTGATCGGTACGTTGCTGCTCCCCGAGCAGGGTCGGGTGGCTGCGCGCAAGCAGTGGATTGCCGGGCATCTTCAGACGCGAGGCACGCTGACCCTGGATGCCGGGGCCGTAAAGGTGCTTTGCCTTGGTGGGCGAAGTTTGCTTCCGGTTGGGGTGAAGAGTGTGGCAGGACAGTTCCGTCGCGGAGAAATGGTCTCCTGTATCGATGAGAGTGGCCGCGAGATTGCCAGGGGATTGGTGAATTACGACGCCGACGAGGCCCGAGCCATTGCCGGTCGATCCAGTCACCGGATTACCGAGGTGCTTGGCTACATTTCCGACGAGGAAATGATTCACCGGGATAATCTGGTCATCATCTGAGCGGGCGAACTTTTTCCTTGCTCGCCGCTACCTTTTGCGAAGATACAAAAAAACCGGCTCGAAAGCCGGTTTTTCTGATTCTGGAAAACGCTTATGCGCTTTTCAGAGCCTTGATCTTGGCGCTCAGGCGGCTCTTCTGGCGAGCAACCTTGTTTTTCGCGAAGATGCCTTTGTTGACCATGCTGTCCATGACCGGCTGGGCCTTCTGGAAAGCGGCCTGGGCTTCTTCGTAGTTGCCAGCCTCGATTTTGGCCTGAACTTTTTTCACGTAGGTGCGCGCCATGGAGCGCAGGCTTGCGTTGTGCTTGCGGTTCTTCTCGTTCTGACGAGCGCGCTTTTTGGCTTGCGGGGAATTTGCCACCGTAAAACTCCTGAAAATCTGAAATTCGTTACTGAATGAATTCTGGTGAATTCGTACATCGCGGGCGCGCCAAACACCAGCGCGTCGAAATAAATGACGCGGAACTATGCCGCTCAACGCCCGAAATGTCAAGACTAAAACCCATTTCATGCGCCCGTACAGCGGGCCTGTGCTAAACTCGCCGCTCGCCGGCCGGAACCCCACCGCCTCCCGCGTGTGTGGGTAAATTCCGGTGTCCATATCCCAAGTCAAAGACCAGAGCCAGAATGTCGTCGGAACCGGATTCCTCCAACCCGAAAACGCCACGCGCCCAAGCGCCGGGCCTGCTCCGTTCATCCGGCGTTGTCGGCATGATGACCATGCTCTCCCGGGTGCTGGGCCTGGTTCGGGATATGGTCATTGCCCGCTATTTCGGCGCCGGAACCGGAGCGGATGCCTTCTTCGTTGCCTTCAAGATTCCGAATTTTCTCCGGCGACTTTTCGCCGAGGGCGCTTTCTCCCAGGCCTTCGTGCCGGTGCTGTCATCCTACCGAGAAGGGCAGGACATCTCGGAAGTGCGGCGTCTGGTCAATGCCGTGTCGGGCTCACTGGGGCTTGTGCTGCTCGGGGTCACCCTGGCTGCGATCCTTGGGTCGCCCCTGCTGACAGCGGTGTTTGCCCCGGGCTTTCTGGACAACGATGTGAAGTTTGCGCTGACCAGCGAGATGCTTCGCATCACCTTTCCCTATCTGTTGCTGATCTCGCTGACGGCGTTCGCCGGGGGCATCCTCAACAGTTACGACCGGTTTGCCGTTCCCGCCTTTACACCGGTATTGCTCAATCTCTCCATGATTGCTGCCGCGATCTGGCTGGCACCGCTGATGACAGAAAAGGTAATGGCCCTGGCCTGGGGGGTGTTGATTGCCGGAGCATTGCAGCTGTTTTTCCAGTTGCCGTTTCTCATGCGGCTTGGTCTGTTGCCCCGGCCGAAGGTCGATTACCGGCATGAGGGCGTGATCCGGATCCTGAAGCTGATGACGCCGGCGTTGTTCGGGGTGTCCGTCAGTCAGATCAATCTGTTGCTGGACACAGTATTGGCATCGTTCCTCCAGACGGGAAGTGTGTCCTGGCTGTATTACTCGGACCGGCTATCGGAACTGCCCCTGGGCGTGTTCGGTATTGCCATCGCCACCGTGATTCTGCCGAGCCTGTCCCGCAAACACGCTGCGGCCTCGGCCGATCAGTTCGCAGCGACCCTGGACTGGGCCGTCCGGGCCGTGCTGCTCATCGGGCTTCCAGCGGCGCTTGCGTTATTGCTGCTGGCCGAGCCGTTGATCGCCACCCTGTTCGGCTATGGCGAGGTGACCGGGCGCGATGTCTCCATGTCGGCCCAAAGCCTGCGGGCCTATTCGTTGGGATTGCTCGCGTTCATGCTGATCAAGGTGCTCGCTCCCGGCTTCTTTGCCCGCGAGGATACATCAACTCCGGTCAAGATCGGTGTGATCGCGATGGTGGCCAATATGGTCTTCAATCTGGCGCTGATTCTTCCCCTGGCACACGCGGGTCTGGCACTTGCGACGTCTCTTTCGGCCTGGCTGAACGGTTTCCTGCTCTGGCGCGGGCTGAAAAAAGAGGGTGCCTGGGTCAGCCAGCCTGGCTGGCCTCTCTTCCTGGTGCGGTTGTTGATTGCAAACGGTGCGCTGGCCGCCGCCATCCTCTGGCTACGAGCGCCGGCGACGGAATGGCTGGCTGCCAGCGGTGTGGACCGGGCGATGGATATGGCGATTCTGGTTGGCGTGGGAGTGGCCGTCTATTTTTCCGCGCTCGCGCTGGCCGGGGTCCGGATAAGACATTTCCGGCAGAGGTAAGGTATAATCGCGCGTTTTCTCACCAGTGCTCCTGCGGCGCAGGAGCGTTGAAAGCCAGCTGGCAACACAAGGTTCGCATTGCATGCGTCTGATTCGAGGCCTGACCAACCTGAAGCGGCTCTCGCGCCAAGCCGATTCTCCGCTTGCGCAGGGGTGCGTGGCGACCATTGGTAATTTCGATGGTGTGCATCTCGGGCACAAAACCATTATCGATCAGGTGAGAACCAAGGCCCGGCAGCTGGGAGTTCCCTCCCTCGTGATGGTGTTTGAACCCCAGCCCCGTGAATTTTTCCAGGGCACGGACGCACCGCCACGACTCATGGGATTCCGGCAGAAATTCGAGGCCCTGCTGGCGGAGGGCGTCGACATCGTGCTCTGCCTGCGCTTTGATCAGGCCTTCCGGAGCTATTCCGCCATGGGTTTTATAGAGGATGTTCTGATCCGCGGCCTGCGCATTCGGCATCTGGTGGTGGGAGACGATTTCCGTTTCGGTTGTGACCGGGCCGGTGATTTTTCATTGCTTCGTACGGTCGGTGAAACCGCGGGCTATACCGTCGAGAACACGCGCACGGTGACGGTGGATGGCGAGCGGGTGAGCAGTACGCGAGTACGGGATCTGTTGAACGTCAACGGTCTGGAACAGGCGGAAGCGCTTCTTGGCCATCCCTATCGTATTCGTGGACGGGTGGTCTACGGTCGGCAACTGGGTCGCCAGATCGGCGCGCCCACGGCAAATCTCCTGCTCCATCGCATGCCGGCCTTGCGGGGCGTATACGTGGTCAAGGCGGTGCTGGATGATGGCCGGGCCTTCGACGGCGTCGCCAATATCGGTGTGCGGCCCACCGTGGATGGCAAGCGGCCGTCGCTGGAAGTGCACCTGTTTGACTTTGCTGGCACACTTTATGGCCAGCATCTGGAGGTGGTGTTCCGCCATGGCCTCCGGGATGAAGAAAAATTTGAATCGGTTGATGCCCTCAAGGCACAGATCGCACGGGATATGGAGAACGCCAGGGCCTGGCTCCGTACCCATGGGTCGGCCGCCGGGGCCCGTTGAAAGCCCCGGTCGGAACCCCCAAGACACAGTTACTGACCAACACTGACCAGAGAGTACGCACAGAGACCATGAGCGACTACAAGCATACCCTGAATCTGCCGGAAACCGCCTTCCCCATGCGCGGTAACCTGGCCAAGCGCGAGCCTGACATGCTCAAGCGCTGGCAGGATCTCGACGTCTACGGCACCCTGCGCAAGCAGCGTGACGGTCGGGACAAGTTCATCCTGCACGACGGCCCTCCCTATGCCAACGGCAGCATTCATATTGGTCATGCGGTCAACAAGATCCTCAAGGACATGATCGTCAAATCCCACAGCTTCATGGGTTACGACGCACCCTACGTGCCGGGTTGGGACTGCCACGGTCTGCCTATTGAGCACAAGGTTGAACAGGAGATTGGCAAGGCCGGGCTCAAAGTGGACTACAAGACCTTCCGTCAGGCCTGTCGCGACTACGCCGCCAAGCAGATCGAGGGCCAGAAGGCCGATTTCATCCGCCTGGGTGTGATGGGCGAGTGGGACAAGCCCTATCTCACCATGGATCCGAAGGTAGAGGCTGGCATCGTTCGTGCTCTCGGCAAGATTGTCGCCAAGGGTCACCTGGTTCGCGGTTACAAGCCTGTCTACTGGAGTGTGGTAGGTCAGTCTGCACTCGCCGAGGCAGAGGTCGAGTACCAGGACAAGACGTCTACCCAGATCGATGTCCGGTTTACGGCGGTTGATCAGGCAAAAGCGCTGTCGCTGTTCGGCACCGACCAGGGTGAGGGCGATGTGTCTGTCGTGATCTGGACCACCACCCCCTGGACCATCCCGGCCAACCAGGCGGTATCGCTTGGTGCGGATCTGGAATATGCCCTGGTCCAGGTGGATGTGGGGCAGGGCCCGGAGCGGCTGATCCTGGCGACCGATATGGTCGAAGGCATCATGGCCCGCTGGGGCGTGGAGCATTACGAAGTCCTGGCGAATGTTGCCGGTTCAGCGCTGGAAAATCTGCAGCTGAACCACCCGATCTACGACAAGCAGGTGCCGCTGATCCTGGGCGACCACGTATCCACCGACGCTGGTACCGGTGCGGTTCATACCGCGCCTGATCATGGTATGGAAGACTTTGAGGTAGGCAAGGAATACGGCATCGGCACCCTGAATCTGGTCAAGGCCGACGGCACCTATACCGAAGCGGCCGGAGAATTTGCCGGAGTCCATGTGTACAAGGCGGACGAGCCGGTCTGCGCCGCCCTCGAGCGCGAGGGTAAGCTGGTGCGCTCCGAGAAGTTCAGCCACAGTTATCCGCACTGCTGGCGGACCAAGACTCCGTTGATCTATCGGGCCACGCCCCAGTGGTTCATCAGCATGGACAAGCACCACCTCCGGGCGAATGCGCTGGAAGCCATCAAAGGTGTTCGTTGGATTCCGGCCTGGGGCCAGAACCGGATCGAAGCGATGTTCGAGCAGAGCCCGGACTGGTGTATCTCCCGCCAGCGCACCTGGGGGGTGCCCATCACCCTGTTTATCCACAAGGAAACCCAGGAGCTGCATCCGGACACCCAGGGACTCATCGAGAAGGTCGCCCAGGCGATCGAAGTCGGTGGTATCGATGCTTGGTACGAACTCAATCAGAACGAACTGCTGGGTGATGATGCCGACCAGTATGAAAAGGTGCTCGACACCCTCGATGTCTGGTTCGATTCCGGCGTCACGCACGAATCCGTTTTGCGCGTCCGTGAGGAGTTGGGCCAGTTCCCGGCCGACATGTACCTTGAGGGCTCGGACCAGCATCGTGGCTGGTTCCAGTCGTCGCTCAAGACCTCCATCGCCATGAATGGCGTGGCGCCCTACAGGCAGGTGCTGACCCACGGTTTCACGGTGGACGGCAAAGGCCGGAAGATGTCCAAGTCCCTGGGCAACGTGATTGCGCCCCAGGAGGTCATGAACGAGCTCGGTGCCGATATCCTGCGTCTGTGGGTGGCCGCCACCGATTACAGCGGCGAGATGACCGTCTCCAAGGACATCCTTAGGCAGACCGCCGACGGGTACCGCCGTATCCGGAATACCGCAAGGTTCCTGCTCAGCAACCTGAACGGTTTTGATCCAGCCCAACACATGGTTGAACCGGCGGATATGATTGCCCTGGACCGCTGGATGGTGGATCGGGCACTGCAACTGCAGAATGAGCTCAACGAGGACTACCAGAACTACGCCTTCCTGCGGATTTATCAGAAGGTGTACAACTTCTGTGAGGCGACGCTGGGTGGTTTCTACCTCGACATCATCAAGGACCGGCAGTACACCACCCAGGCTGACAGCCTGGCCCGGCGTTCCTGCCAGACCGCGCTGTACCATGTTGCCGAGGCGCTGGTTCGCTGGATTGCACCGATCCTGAGCTTCACCGCTGACGAAATCTGGCAGCATCTGCCGGGCGAGCGTGGTGACACCGTGTTCTACGAAACCTGGTACCAGGGGCTGGCTGAGCTGCCGCAGGATTTCGAACTGGGTCGCGATTACTGGCGCGAGTTGTACAGCGTCAAGGAAGCGGTGAACAAGTGTCTGGAAGAAGCCCGCGGGCGTGGTGAAATCAAGGGCTCCCTGAGTGCCGAAGTCACCCTGTACTGCGAGGGTGAACTGGCAAGCCGCCTGAAGCAGTTGGGTGAGGAGCTGCGCTTTGTGCTGATTACCTCTGAAGCTTCCGTTCGGCCGGTGTCGCAAGCCGACGGCGCAGAGCAGACGGCACACGAGGGGCTGCTCGTAAAGGTGACGCCAGCGGCCAATCCGAAGTGCGAACGTTGCTGGCATCATCGGGAAGATGTGGGAGCCAACGAACACTACCCAGATCTGTGCGGGCGTTGCGTTACCAACGTTGATGGCGCTGGCGAAAGCCGGGCCTTCGCCTGATGGATGCAGCGATGATGGAAAAAGCGCCGGCATCCAATCTGAAATGGCTCTGGCTGGCGCTGCTGGTCATCGCGGTGGATCTGGGCACCAAGGCGCTGGCCTCTTCAATGCTGTCCTACGGCGATCCGGTGCCGATTCTGCCCGTATTCAATCTGACGCTGCTTCATAATACCGGTGCGGCGTTCAGCTTCCTTGCCGAAGCGGATGGCTGGCAACGGTGGTTTTTTGTCGCCCTTGCGCTGGCGGTCAGCGTTGTTCTGATTGGCTGGTTACGCAAGCTGGAGCGCCATGAAACCTGGACGGCCGTGGCGATTGCGCTGATTCTCGGAGGGGCGCTTGGCAATGTCTATGATCGTGTGGTGCACGGCTATGTGGTCGATTTCCTGCACTTTTACTGGCATGACTGGCATTTTCCCGCGTTCAACCTTGCCGATACCGCCATCACCATTGGCGCCGGTATCATGATTCTCGACATGTTCCGCAACTCTGCCCATAAGGCCGAGGATGCCGACAGGAGTGAGTAACCCGATGAAAGACTTGCCCGTAGACAAAGGGACGCGTGTCACTCTTCATTTCGCCCTGAAGATCAAGGATGGCGATGTGGTGGACTCCACCTTCGAAAAGGAGCCGGCCACGCTGGAAATCGGTGATGACAATCTGCCGGAAAACTTCGAAGCCTACCTGATGGGAATGAAAGCCGGAGATCGGAGAACCTATGAGGTGCCTCCGGAAAAAGGCTTTGGTCAGCACAACCCGAGCAACCTCCAGACGTTCAAACGTCATGAGTTCAGTGCCGATATGGTGCTGGAGCAGGGCGTGGTGGTGTCGTTTGCGGATGCGCGTCAGCAGGAATTGCCCGGTGTTATCAGTCGGGTGGAAGGCGACGAAGTCGAAGTGGACTTCAACCATCCGCTGGCGGGGCGTACACTGGAATTCGATGTGGAAATTCTGGATGTGGAACCTGTTGGACCGGCGCACTGACTATGCAAATTCGACTCGCTAACCCCCGTGGCTTCTGTGCAGGCGTGGACCGCGCCATTGAAATCGTCAACCGTGCGCTGGACGTATTTGGCGCCCCGATCTATGTACGACACGAGGTCGTGCACAACAAATTTGTGGTCGACAACCTCCGGAACCGGGGTGCCGTGTTCGTCGATGAACTCGACGAAGTTCCCGATGATACCCTGGTGATATTCAGCGCCCACGGCGTTTCCCAGGCGGTGCAGAATGAGGCTGAGCGTCGTGGCCTCAAGGTATTCGACGCGACCTGTCCCCTGGTGACCAAAGTGCACATGGAAGTCATGCGCTATTCCCGTGGCGGGCGCGAGTGCATCCTGATCGGGCACCATGGCCATCCGGAAGTGGAAGGGACCATGGGACAGTATGACCGGAGTAACGGCGGCGATATCTACCTCGTCGAGGACGAGCAGGACGTCGAGCGACTGCAGGTGAAGGATCCGGAGCGTCTGTCCTACGTCACCCAGACCACGCTGTCGATGGACGATACCGCCCGTGTGATCGATGCCCTTCGCGCGCGTTTCCCGAGCATAGAGGGGCCGCGCAAGGACGACATCTGTTACGCCACGCAGAATCGTCAGGATGCAGTCAAGCAATTGGCAGACGACTGTGATCTGATGCTGGTGGTAGGCTCACCCAACAGCTCCAATTCCAACCGCTTGCGGGAGCTTGCCGAGAGAATGGGTACCCCTGCCTACCTGATCGATGAGGCATCACAAATCGACCCGGCCTGGCTAAAGGGTGTCGGAGTGATTGGCGTGACTGCCGGGGCATCGGCGCCAGAGGTTCTGGTCAACGACGTGGTGGCCAGGCTCAAGGCCCTCGGCGGCGAAGAGCCTCGGGAGATCGCAGGCCGGGAAGAGAATATTGTTTTCTCCATGCCCCGGGAGCTGCGGATCGACGTGGTCGAGGTGAATTGATCTTTTAAGTTGATTACCAACAGTTCGCTTGAGCGGCGCCGCGGTTTCCCTGTTCGTCGAGTGTCAGTGTTCCACAATCATCGTTTGCCTGACCACCTGTCGGTATGGCTTGCAAAGTGAAGGTGTCTCGCGTCACGTTGCCCGAAAAGCTTATGTTGTAAAATGCAGTGCCATTTTGAGGAGACTGCGTATATGGCAGTGTCGGGTCGTTCCCGCTGTCTCGATAGTCGAAGCCGTTGGAGTACTGACGCTCCATCCACTGAGCCAGTTCAAGCAGATCCGACTGGGCGGTCGTTCTTCGAGTTTGTTCAATCTGATTTTGGTAGATTGGAATTGCGATCGCAGTTAGGATGCCGATAATCGCAACCGCAATTATTAATTCAATTAGAGTAAACCCGTTCTGGGTGTCTTTTACATCTTTACGTTCCATTTTGTGCCCATAATTGATGCATTGGCTCTCGGCCATTTTCAAGCTATTTGTTCGTACGGCCATAGTTAGTCCTTTTTAACCTTAATGCTGCTGACGGAACGCGCTCCACGGCTCTCATCAACAATTTCACCTACCACGATACTGACCGTGCTGCCAGGTTTCAGGCGCAATAAAACTTGCTCTCTGGACCAGCTGCTACCCTCAAAATGGACAACTCTGTTCAGAACAAATGCCTGATCATCTATGATCAGTAAAGATTGATCCTGGTTCACGGAGTTAACGGTTCCCACGTAAGTCTGTCCCGGCGTTAGCGAGGTGATCTCCGAGTCAGGGCGTTCCTCAGCACGCAGTGAAGGCGTATTTAATATCGAGATCAATAGCAGTGCTGAGAAGGCAATATGTGCAACTGAATATCGATGGATCATAGAGAATAACGCCATAATGCAACTCCAATATGAAAATAACGATCGCTTATAATTGCACTGAAGCAGCTCCTTAGCGGAGCTGCTCCCATGTCTGTCGGCCAATATTGGAATCCAGTGACCGGGTGCAAAGTCCATCTTCACATGGATTTCCACCATTCAATTTGGTTGGATCCAGGCCTGGGATCAGAACTTCTGCGTCCCCGTTGCCGGTCGCGATTGTTCGATTTTCGCCGCCATAGCCTTGTTGAATCCCGCTTGGAGCGTAACCTCCAGTAATATCTCCCGAGTTGAAAATTCCGTCACTATTTAAATCGAAGGTAGGTGTGTCTGATGGTTCCCCAGACGACAGCTTCAAATCCATGATGAAACCAGTCCTGCCACTGCCACAGGGATCATCGTCCGGAATGACGCTTGTAAAACGTACCCGGTCTGGATTGACTCCGAAGGGGAAGGTTGCTCGGCTAATGACCCGCTCCCCTTCTTTGTAGTTGCTGTAGACAAGATCCAGATACCAGCCGGATTCCTTGGTGAGTTTGTTACTTGAAGTTTGTCTCACTGTAAAACTATTGGTTCCATTGCCCGAGGCTTTGTTGACAGTAATATCTTCTTGTTTGGTGATTGTCTGCTCTAACAGGTCGCCTCTGTCGAGATTGGATGCCGAGAGGTCATCCTGAATAGCATAGAGACTCTGAATTCCGTAGTCTCCCTCGTCTCCACTTCGCATAAAGCTGCCTGTGCCGAAGGCTATTACAAGTTCATCATTCGCCGAAGGGTTCAGGGCTACGCGTGGGGCTACCGTTATGGGCTGGGTGTCTCCGTTTGGTGAGGTTGCAGAAAATACTTTTGTTGCGGACCAGTTATTATTATTTTTCGTTCCCGTCAGATCGAAACGCCAGACATTACCCAGTAAATCACCTGCATAGGCATACCGGGTGATTGCATCAGTTTCTGGAAAGCTAGTAATCGTTGGAGCAGCCAGTCCATTAGGACTGGTCGACGATCCGGTGCCGGTCTGGATCTCTTTAACCAGGGATCCGTCAGCAAGATCAACTACAAACAGACTGGATTGATTGCTTGCTCCGTTGTAGCCATTTCCGAAAATCGCGACCCACTGGCCGTTTTCCAGTCGGGCGATCTGAGGTTCGGAAACTCCATAGCCAAGGTTATTGTTTGTGAACTCCCAGAGAACATCATCTGCGGGTGAGAAGGAACCGGGGTCTGTCACGTCAAGTGCAAAAACGGTCCTTCCTCCAGCACCCATAGTGCCGACCAGAATGGTTCGCCATTCTGGGGAACCATTGCCGTCTTTATCAATGTAAGCGTCCTGAACTCGCGGTGTTCCGTCCATAAAGTACTTGTGACTGTAGGATGGTTTCATCAGTTCAGAGATTCTGGCATAAGTGTTGGACCCTCTGGGAAGCAAAAGCTCACCAGGTATGTAGCCGAAAAGTTCCGAACCGGTTTCGCTATTGAAGACGTGAAGAATTCCATCGTTGGCTGGAACGTAGAGAGCGTCAATGCGGTTTTGGTAATCTGTCGTGGACCTGAATGAGCCATAAGAGCTGCCCTCGGTACCGGGTAATCTTGCGAAGCCATAGTTCGTTTTGCCAACGAACTGGGGATTCGCATTGATAATGTCGCCAAGCAACCGCGTCACTGACGCACCGGACTTGTCTTTGGTTTTCCGGGAACGGAACGCTGTATTGGCGTTCGTGTCGCCATGGAGCCATGCCAGCCTCTGATACCCGAGGTTATCCTGGGAAGAGGATAGTGTCGGATCTGCATTCAACGCATCTTGTTGTGCAGTGGAAAGGTTTGAAAGAGAGCCACTACTTGCGAACTTAAGCTTTACGCCTTCCGATTGATTAAAGGTGATTAAAGTACGATCGGCGGGAGCCGTATTGGCCAGTTTCGTTTCCGCATTCCAGATCTCTTTTCCTTGATCAAAACTGTATCCCATTAATGTTCCCGACCAGTCTTCACTTCTAAAGCCAGCGAAAAATCCAAGTGACTCGGTCCTCAAAACGGCGGAACTAACTGCTGCTGAGGATGCGGACGTTTGGGAGCGAGCGATGACATCGCCCAAAAAGCCTTGGATTTGTTGTGAAAAATCCTGCGGGTTTTGAGCGCTTGCGAATCCTCCCCGACCATTTATTGCGGCGTGCAGAAGATCGTCGATGTTCTCAGGACTGCGATCATCGTCGGGTTCCGGCCAGTTAATCTGGTCACCTGTTTTTATTGCATTAAGCGCATCAGTTGGCGAGACGCTACCCTGAACTCCGAGACCGATAGTGAAGGTTGTCATATGCTGCCAGAATGCGGGGTCGCTACCATCGGTTGGAACCTTATCCGCCAAGTCGGTCCGCAGATCGTTTTTCCAATATTGCATGGCGACATCTGCGAGTGTGTTCGAGTGTTTGTCTGAAAATGGCGAAACTGCCGAATAGCGGAAGTCTTGTCCATTCGGATCAGGATTTGTGTGGGATGGCCCTGATACGCTGTCAACATTTCCGACATTTGGGTTGCTTCCATTCCAGATGCCGTCAGTCATGAGAATGGAGAAGCTTTGGCGACACTCTATGTGCGCAGTAGTGTCGTTTGTACCTGGCGTTTCGCCCCAAGGTCCCCGATTATCTGACCGGGAGTAATATTTCCCTACATCTTTGAGTGCCGTTCTCAAGGGCGTGCCGCCGTTGATATATTTGGTTTGTAACCAATTGAGGAACTGCTGGCGCCTAGAGCTTGTGTAGGGACGGACTCCACTGACAATCGTATCGGTGTTTGATACACCATCGATGGTATTGTTGTTGACGTTAATTGCACCGTATCCCAGCCGTATATTTTCCGGAAGATCGAAAAAAGCCTCCGTTATGCCGGACTTGGCGGCCTTGTCCCGAGTGCTGTAGTAAGAAAACCAGTTGGCGTAATTCTGCTTGACCGCTGCGCTCGCATTGTTCAGCAGTACCGTCGTGTAGCAACTGTTTTGTTTGGGATTGGCGATACAGCCTGAGGTGCCCTTGAAGTCCATATAAAAGCCTTCCTCAATAGAGCCAATCGAGTCGAATCGAATATAAGTGCTTAGGTTATCCTTACCATCAGAGTGATCGAAGCCGTTGACCCAGGCATCATAATAATCAGAGTTGGGGTACCGTCCGCTTCCGTCGGGCTTATACGGGGGGAGATAGGTCACAGTCGGGTCGTAGTAAATTTTATTAACGTAACTGGAGTAGTACCAATACCCGTAAGATTCTCCGTTGAGACTGTCAGGCATGAATCGCCACGCCATTGACCCTGAGTCATCGAATACAAACATTAGGTTCGGGTCGACCGATTCCTTCAGGAAAAGTGGAACAGAAGCGATATTAACTTGAGCAAAAGCCGCTTGGCTCGTGCCGAGTGACAAGGCGAGGCCTACTGTAAAAGCTGCGAGCTTTGACATTTTGATATTTTTATAGGTTTTTCTGAGCAGTTTATTCATGACCATATCTCCCGGCGGAGTCTCAATTCTTTAACATCAGAATGCTGAATACTGAATACGGTAACCATCGATTACTCGGGCGGTAACAGGACAGTTGACTGAAGGATGCTCACAGCGGTTGTGCTGCCGCCCTGGCCGCGAGAAGTTACTTCGAAACGCTCGAAGCAGGGCTGTCCGGGTTCAATGGGGCATACATCTGCCAATCTCGCCTGATGATAGACTGGCTGAGCACTTACATGTGTTCCAGCGCTTCCGGTGCCTGAGGGCGTTGGTGAGCTACCATCCCAATTCCACGGCTGGGTAATGAGTGTGGTGTTAAAAGCAGTCTGTCTGGTTGCAAGAGTGTTGATTAGGTCGGCTTCGGCCTGGCGCAAACCTGCTTCAGCCGCCTGAAATGACATGGCGCCATCCTGTGTGTTGCTAGCCATTCGTTCTTGAAGAATAGAGCCTTGCATTCCGCCAACAGCAAGCAGAGAAATCAGGAGCAGCATAACCAGAGCGACGATTAGCGTAGCTCCGTGTTGGCGGGCAGGCGGATTGGATTCAGGTAAACGCGGTGATGTGAGTTGATGCTTTTTCACTGCATTCTCCCTCTTATTGCGGTCGTTCCCACGGTCACAAGGCGAACCCTGCGATCGCCGTTGTTGCCTTGAGATACCTCACTTCCGAGCATGTCAAAGCTCCGGCTATTCGCGGCCTCAAGTACCTCATCACGACCTCTGGTCATAACCGAAAACCTCACGCTTACTACTCTGTCCCAATTTTGAACCTGGTCGGCTGGCAGATAGCTATCTGCGGCTTCATTTCCCGATGTGTTGACTCCGTAAAGAAACTGCAGTGACTCCACCCCGGAAACCAGTTCTTGAGGAGTTTGCAGAGGGACCATCAGTCGTCGAAAAAGGGCTGGCTCGCCATTCGTCCCAGTGCCAATGTAGAAGGCGGTCGACGTGAATTCATAAACGCGAGTTTGAGCGTCGTAGTTGAGGTTAAAATTGTTGCCATTGTTACCGGGAGAAATATTGCCTCCGGCCATAGTAATGGAGCTGGAGTTTGCGTTGTTGCTTTTCTGGAACAGCTCTCCTTCCGAACAATCTCCGAGAGTCGCTAATACTACTCGATTCGCCGGCAGGCCTGAGTTACTTGAAAGATTAATGCTATTGCCATTTTGAGGATTGGTAGCGTTCACTGGAACACTGATCGGGGCAAGGGAGTTAATGATCAGTACGTCGGAGTTGGATAAGACCGAGCCGGTCAGTGATGCAGGCAATGCTGTGCCCACGGTTCCAGAGGACCATTTGTTGGCCGCCGGTGTGGACGGCGTCGAAGATAAGGCAAGCGTATCTCCGGGGCCCGTGTTGTTAAATTCCCAGCCTTGGACCGCCTGGGTTATGGGGATCGGAAGACCACCGTTGAGCCTGTTGTCTACCACTTGGTCAAATGGACGTCCCATTTGGGCCAAACAGCCAAAGCTCCCTGCGGATCGAAGATCTGGTTGAATAATTGCGGAGACGAAACGAGCGCTCTCCTGAGCACGCGCCAGACTCTCGGTTTGTCTGTACGTCTGGTTCCCGCTGAGATAGATTTGGGTAACACCTAGTGTCAACAACAATCCCAGAGCAAGCGCTATTATCAGCTCTATTAGTGAGAGGCCATGTTGCTTCGACATAGTGGGCATTGATAACTTCTTAAAAATATTCAAAATCCTGCCCCCTATATCTGAGTCGTTACGACGACCGGATTCATTGATTGATCATCCTGATCCCAGTCTATGGTAATGGTTATTGTGTTTCCGTTGACCGCAATCGTCCGTTCAGCTGCGGGTAACAGGCATGCAAGACTATTGTCCCAGGCTGCAATGTCATCTGCGGCAACACTTCCGTTGTTTGGAGAAAATGACGTATCACATTGCCCATTATCGGCGCCCTGAGCTGAACCATTTGTTAGCGCATAGCTACCGACATTGGAAGGGTTGGCTCTGATACGATCCAGCATGTCATCTGCCAAAAGCACTGCTTGGCTGCGGCTCTGGGATTGCGCATTCATCTTGAGCGAAACAACTTGGGTTGATGCCACGCCAAGGATGCCAATGCCGAGTACAAGTACGGTTACCAGGATTTCAATAAGGCCCAGTCCACCTTGTTTATGGAAAATTGAGGCCATCCGGACGGCCTCGGGCTTCTGCAGAATCATGGGCAGGCCTCATCGTCTATTTCAGTTCGTCCAACAGGACTGACGCGTATTCTCCGAAGGTTGGGTTCTCCGGATGCGCAATTGTTGGGGGCAATGGTGAAATTTTGCGAAGTTTGTGGCACCAGAAAACCGCGACGATCAAAGACGAGGTCTGTTGTCGAAGAGGTAAAGGTTACATTTGACGGAGAAGAAAATGATCGAATCTGGTTGTTGGTACAGTCGCCTGAAGCATCTCCAGAGTGAACGCACCAGCCAGTCGCTAGTCCACCGTCGGTGCTGAATGTGACTGTGGTGCCTCGCTTGATCGCTTCGGTCCTGGCAAACCTGATGGATGACATCAAAAGGTTGGTGCTGGTCACCAATCGATTGCCATCGATAAGCCTCCCGAATCCAGGAATAGCTACTGCAGCAACGATCGCTAAAACCACGAGCGTAATAAGAAGCTCAATAATGGTGAATCCGGAATTTTTTCTGAACATACTGTCTCTCGCCCGCAAACTTAATGGTATTTAATCAAATGCTGCAACCCCGAGCATGTGGTTATAGATAAGCGGTAGAAGAGAGGGAATGAACGGTATCTAGTCTTTCAGGCTGTGACTCCGTTCACGTTTTGGGGCAGTGGATCTTTGTTCCCCAAGGCAAGCGGATGACGCCATTGTCGTCGTCATCTCTGATACTTCGTAGGCGCCCCCCAATATTCAGCGCCAAGTACGTCATTAAAAAAGACTGTTTGTCAGCGGTAGTACAAACAATAAGGCTTCCCATCGTTCCATGGCTCATGCCGCTGGGCGCGATCTGAAAATATCCCCTGCCGGCTGTTCTGGAGGTCACGCTCGTGTTTTGACTGCTCAGATCAAATACATGAAGTACTCTCGAGTCGTCCGGTTGTTTATCGTTGTCTTGGTCCGGGAAGATTGAAATGAGGTTGTTCCATTGATCGGTGCAAGTTTGTTTCGGAGATAGTGGGCAAATGGTAATAAGAGTATGGTGAGTTACCGCGTACGAACGAGCCGTTGCAAACATTCTGTGCGTGCTGTTGACGACTTGTCGGTGAGAGCTAGATTCGGAGAGTTCAGTCCATAAAGGTGAGGCAAAGCCTGCCAGCAAGGCGACAATACAAATAACAATCAATAATTCAAGCAGGGTAAAACCTGCCTTCGATTTTGAAGCAGTCATACGAACGGTCCTTGTCAATTCTGCATCGGTTAGTCTTGGCTTCCTGCCACAGACCGCGGATCATCCTACATTATTGCGGAACCCTACTCCGGAACCGGTTTCTCAATCCCGGCGAGGGAATGCTTACTCCATCCCCAGCTTCTTCAGCCTATATCGTAGTGCCCGGAAACTGATGCCCAAGCGCTTGGCTGCGGCTGTCTTGTTCCACCGTGTAGCCTCCAGTGCCTTCTCGATGGCCTGTCGTTCGATGGATTCCAGATAGCCTTCGAGGTCAATCTCACCCTCTGGTACCGGCGCGCCGTCGGGCTCTCCGGCATCGCCAGGCGCGACTGTGGGCTGGCCTGAGGGAGTGGGCACTACTCCGTTGCCAAGATGCAGGTCTTCCGCATCGATACGGTCATCGTCACACAGGGTGAATGCCCGTTCGAGGATATTCTCCAGTTCCCGGACGTTGCCCGGGAAGTCGTAGTGTTTGAGGCGTTCAATAGCCGCGGCGGTCAGGGTGGCCGGATCGCACTCGTATTCCCGGGCGATACGCCCCAGGATGTGATCCGCCAACAGGGGAATGTCGTCCGGGCGCGCCCGTAAGGGCGGAACGGCGAGTTCGATAACGTTGATCCGGTAGAAGAGGTCCTGTCGAAAACTGCCCTCCTGAACCAGTTCGGGAAGATTCTTGTGGGTGGCACTCAGGACCCGGATGTCCACCGGAACTTCCTTTGTGTCGCCCACCGGTCGAACGGCTTTCTCCTGAATGGCGCGGAGCAGTTTCACTTGCATAGCCAGTGGCAGATCGGCCACTTCGTCAAGGAACAGGGTGCCGCCGTCAGCCGAGCGGAACAGCCCGGCCTTGTTCTCGACTGCACCGGTGAAGCTGCCCTTCTTGTGACCGAAGAACTCACTCTCCATCAGCTCCGAGGGGATGGCGCCACAGTTAACCGCAATGAAAGGCCCACCCCGGCGAGGCCCCTGCAAATGGATCATGCGGGCAACCAGTTCCTTACCGCTCCCCGACTCGCCGCTGATGAACACCGGCGCCTGGCTGCGGGCCAGTTTCCGGGTCTGGTTACGGAGTTTCCGGATCTCGGGAGAGTTGCCCAGCAACAGGCCGGGTTCGTCCCGGGATTCTTCATCTTCTTTTTGTGGCTCGGAAAGTCTGAGTGCACTGTTTACCAATTCCCGCAAACGAGGCAGTTCGACTGGCTTGGAGACGAAGTCGAAGGCGCCCGCCTTCAGGGATTCGATGGCCGTGTCCATGTTGCCGTAAGCCGTGATCACCGCAACCGGCGTTGCGGGCAGGTGTTGCTGTATCCAGCCCACCAGGTCGATGCCGTTGCCGTCCGGCAGGTTCATGTCGGTCAGGCAGAGATGAGGCCGGTGTTTTTCGAGCAGAACGCGGGCGGAGGCGAGGTCCGGCGCCGTCAATGTCTCGATGCCCATGCGGGTCAGGGTGATTTCCAGAAGATCCCGGATATCCGGTTCGTCATCAACGATCAGTGCAGTGTGGGTTGTCATTGTCTCTAATCGGTTCCATGTCGTGTTTCAGACGCCCGCCCGTGTTCGGGCCCGAAAATCAGATCATCCGCCCGGGATGTGCAAACGTAATTCGGAAACAGCAGCCTTGGTGTCCATCCTCGACCAGGGACAGGTGGGCCTGATTAGCCTCGCACAGTTCCCTGGCCAGATAAAGGCCGAGTCCGGTCCCGCTTTTGTCCGTGGTAAAAAACGGCTCGAATACCGAACTCCGGTCTTCGGGGGCAATGCCCGGCCCGAAGTCGCGGACATCCAGGTAGGCCCTTTGGCGGTCCTCGGTGGACCCGGCATGCAGCGACAGCTTCCGCGAGCCGGTCTGCTGTTCACTGTACCTCAGACCATTGTCGCAAAGGTTGACCAGCACCTGCTCGATCTGGCTCTTGTCAAAGCGCGCGGCAGGCAGGTCCGGGTCGATTTCCAGTTCGATGGACGAGGGGCCGGCCTGCTCGTCCTGGGTCTGCAGATAATCCCTGCGAAACTCCTGTAGCCAGATGGGCAGATCCACCAGTTCGGCGTCGGCGGTCTTGCGCCTGGAGAGGTCCAGGACATTCTCGATAATGCCGTTCACCCGTTTTGAATGGCGCCGGATAATATCCAGCATCTGCTTGTCACCGTCATCAAGGTGTGGGGACTCCTCCATCAGTTGTGCTGCATGGCTGATGGCCCCGAGTGGATTGCGGATCTCATGGGCAATGCCGGCGGTGAGGCGTCCCAGTGAGGCCAGTTTCATCTGCTGTGCCTGCTGGGTTACTTTGCTCATGTCCTCGATAAACACCAGAATGTGATCGCCCCGTTCCTGGTCCAGCTGTGTGAAGTTCGCCTGCAGGAGTGGAGAGGTGGGCGCAGACTGGAACGGCGCTACCCGCATTCGTGGATCTTTCAGCCAGGCATCAAGGCCCAGTTTGAGCGGTTGGGGCAGGGTACGTGAGCGGGGCAGGTCCGTATCCGCACTGGTGGTGCCGAACAGAAGTTCTTCCGCAGCGGCGTTGGCCAGGCGAACCTGGCCGTAACGGTCCAGCACCAGGATACCGGTTCTCATCCGCTGGATGATCTGACGATTGATCTGTTCGAGCTCTGCAATGCTTCGGGCGCGGGAATTCGCCAGGGCTTCGCTTCGAATCATGCGCCGGGAAATGTTCTGGAGTACGAAGGCGGCGGCGAAGTAAAGGATGCCAAGGGAGCCAGCCCGGACAATGTCATCCGCATGGCCGTTCAGAGAGAGGACCGCCCACCCGGAAATTCCCAGGGAGCAGATGGCGGCGAGCGCAGCGTAAAAGATGCCGAGGCGGCTTGGCGTCAGGATGTTGCCCGCCGCCACGGACACAATCACCAGGTTGGCAAGGCCGTTGGTGATACCGGTGCTGGTAAGCAGGAGGCCATGAATGATCAGGATGTCGAGCAGGATGGACAGGGTAATGTGGCGCTGGCTGACCTGAAAGCCGGCCATCAGAATTAGTGCAAAGAATCCGTTCAGGGCCAGGTAGGAAACGACACCGGCCTGATAGTAATCCTGCCAGCGGAACCGGGCGTCAAACGTGCCCGGGTCGACAAAGAGCAGGCCGGCCAACATCAGGCTGATAACCAGCCGGTAGTGATTGTAGATTCGGAACAGCTTGGCCTGTTGCAGCAGCGCGGGGGAAGGAAATGCGCCGGTGTTGACGGGATTGTGGACTGTCATGTTTGCCTTTCATCGTTGGTTGACCAGAGGAAATCCCCCTGTCCCGTGGTTATAATAGCCTTTTCATGGCAATGAGTTACAGGAGCCGATCTATGCCCTCCTCCGGGAGCTCTTCCGTTTCCCCGTCGACCGCTCGCAAATTGCGGGTCATCATGGCCCAACTGGATTTCCTCGTTGGCGATATTCCCGGCAACACCCAATTGGTCATAGAGTCGACGCAGCGCGCGATCCGTGAGCATCAGGCTGACATCGTGGTGTTTCCCGAACTCTGTATCACCGGCTATCCGCCGGAGGATCTGTTGCTCCGCCCGAGTCTGGACGTGCGCGTCGCCGAAGCGATGGAATCCCTGAAGGAGGCCCGGCTGGGAGCGGCTATTGTGATCGGCGTGCCTCTGCGCCATAACGGATTGTTGTTCAACAGTGCGGTGGTGATCGAGGGTGGCGAGATCATCGGTCGGTATTTCAAGCGTTTTCCGCCCAATTACCAGGTCTTCGACGAAAAACGCTATTTCGCGGAAGGTTCCGAGGTCCTGATGCTGGACATTCGCGGCGTGCCTGTCGGCATTACCGTGTGCGAGGATATCTGGAAGGACGGGCCGGTGGAGGATTGTGCGGCGGCCGGCGCGCGTCTCGTTCTCAACCTCAATGCCTCGCCCTACGACATCGACAAACAGGCCCGTCGCAAGGCCCTGCTGGAGCGCAAGGCCCGGGAAAATTCGGTCAGTATCGTCTACGTCAACCTGGTGGGTGGGCAGGACGAACTGGTCTTCGACGGCGGTTCCATGGTCTACGATCATTCCGGTGTGCTGGCGGTCGAGGCTCCCCAGTTCTCCGAGGGCCTGTACCCAGTGGAATTCCTCTGGGAGCACCACTGTCAGCCAGTGTCCCAGCCGCTGCCCGCGGAACCCTCCCTGGAAGAGAATGTCTATCGGGCGCTGGTGATGGGGGTCCGGGACTACGTCAACAAGAACGGGTTCCGGTCAGTGGTGCTGGGTCTTTCCGGAGGGATTGACTCGGCCGTGACCCTTGCGGTGGCGGTGGACGCCCTTGGCAAGGAACGGGTACGTGCGGTCATGATGCCATTCCGGTACACCTCCAGTATGAGCCTGGAAGACGCCGAAGCCGAAGCAAAACAGCTGGACGTACAATACGACGTCTTCTCGATCGAGCCCATGTACGATGCGTTCATGGAAGCGCTCGCCGAACCCTTTGAAGGTACCCGGCCGGACACCACCGAAGAGAATCTTCAGGCACGTTTGAGGGGAGTCCTGCTGATGTCCCTGTCGAACAAATTTGGCTCCCTGGTGCTGACCACCGGCAACAAGAGCGAGATGGCAGTGGGCTACTCTACGCTATACGGGGACATGGCCGGTGGCTTTGATGTGCTCAAGGATGTGCCCAAAACATTGGTCTTCCGGTTGGCAAACTATCGCAACAGCCAGTCTCCCGTCATCCCCGAGCGGGTGATCACCCGTCCGCCTTCGGCTGAGCTGGCGCCGGACCAGAAAGACGAGGACAGCCTGCCGGGCTACGATGTGCTCGACCAGATCCTGAATCTATACGTGGAGCGGGATTTTAGCGCCGAAGCGATCATCGCAGAAGGGTTTGATCGGGCCGATGTGGAGAGGGCGGTCCGGCTGGTTGATCTCAACGAGTACAAGCGACGCCAGGCGCCGATCGGCGTGAGAATCACCGAGCGTGGATTTGGCAAGGATCGGCGGTATCCGATCACCAACGCCTGGAAGAGTGGGAAGTAGCTGATGTTCGGGGTCAGATGAAATCTTCCTCTGACCCCGGCGGGTGCCCGGTATGAATTCGGGCGTGAGCCTACTGCGACTCGTCGCCCATCAGGCCGAAGGTGACAACGTTGGTGAGGGAGCGGTTCTCCCGCTTTAGGACGTCGGCTACGAACTCGCCCTTGTCGTTGAACGCATCGCTGTCCGGGTAATTTTTCCTGAGCAGGGCGATGGCATCACTGGCGCCTTTTTTCAGACCGAGGAACCGGTAGGTATCGGCCATGATGATCAGCGCTTCCTTCACGGACGGTGACGTCGGATAGTTCTCGACCACATAGCGTGCCCGGTTGTTCGCCGCGAGGTAGGCCTGCCGCTTGATGTAATAGCGGGCGGCAAAAATTTCGAGTTTGGCCAGCCGGTTGCGGATTGCGACCATACGCTGACGGGCATCGGCGGCGTATTCACTGTCCGGGTAGCGGTTCAGCAGCTCGGAAAAATCGCGGAAGGCCTGGTTTTGCTCGCCCGGATCTCGCGCCGCCACGTCGATCGGGAAGTAGCGTTGGGCCAGTCCGATGTCGAGGTTGTAGGAGGCGAGGCCTCGCATGTAGAGCGCATAGTCGGCATGCTCGCTCTGTGGGTTCAGGCGGAGGAACCGGTCGGCTGCAGCGCGGGCGCCCTCAAGATCCAGATTCTGGTACCGGGCATAGATCACGTCCAGTTGCGCCTGTTCGGCGTAGCGGCCGAAGGGGTAATAGGTTTCCAGGGCGTCGAGATTTTTTTCGGCCTCGTTGAAGTTACCCGAGTTCATGGCCTCCCGGGCATTATCATAATAGGTCTTTTCCGGCAGCACCTCCTCCTGCTTGTTGGTGGCGCAGGCGCTGATCATCACCACCAGGGTGGACAGCAGCAGCAAACGAACAACTGATCTCATGCCGGAATCCCGTATAATGTCGAAAAATGTGTCGAGGACCGCCATTGTAGCGGGGAAGACACCGCATGTGCAGAGGCAGTCTCAATCGATTGCCGAAATCTGACCGAAACGTAACACACCGGCCCTGGGGGCTTGATGTCATCCGAGAACCGAATTACCGCCCGATTTGTCGTTCCTCCCGAACTCAGTGATCGCCGCCTCGATCAGGCTGTGGCTGAGCTGATGCCGGAGCATTCGCGCTCGCGGCTGCAGACCTGGATCAAGGAGGGAGCGCTCATCGTCAACGGCCAGAAACGCAAACCCCGCGACAAAGTCATGATGGATGATGTCATCGAGCTGGAAGCGGAGCCCGAGGTTCAGGTGAGCTGGGAAGCCCAGGATATCGAACTGGATCTGGTCTACGAGGATGAACACCTCCTGGTGATCAACAAACCGGCCGGGCTGGTGGTCCATCCGGCCGCCGGTCATGCCGCCGGAACCCTGGTCAATGCCGTGCTCAATTACGCGCCCGAGGTTGAAAACCTTCCAAGGGCCGGCATTGTTCACCGGCTGGACAAGGACACCTCCGGTATCATGGTTGTCGCCCGTAGTCTGATCGCCCACACCTCACTGGTGGATCAGTTGCAGACCCGTACCATGGGCCGGGAGTACGATGCCGTCGTGGTCGGCACCCTCACTGGCGGGGCTACCGTGGATGCCCCGATCGGGCGTCATCCGAGAGAGCGAAAGAAAATGGCGGTGGTGTCCAGTGGCAAGCCCGCGGTCACGCATTACCGGCTGGTTGAACGGTTTGCCGCCCACACCCACATTCGTTGCAAACTTGAGAGCGGCCGCACTCACCAGATCCGTGTACACATGGCGCACGTCAAGCATCCACTGGTGGGGGATCCGCTCTACGGGGGCCGTATGCGACTGCCCAAAGGAACCACCGAGTCCTTGCGCGAGGTGCTCGCCGGATTCCAGCGTCAGGCGCTCCATGCCCGGCAGTTGACCCTGGAACATCCTGAAACCGGCGAGATCCTGACCTGGGAAGTGCCTCTGCCTGATGATATGGAACACCTGATGGAGGCCCTGCGACAGCACCGACGGGAACTGGAAAGTCATGATTTCTGAACAGACGGTTCTGCGTCCGGACTGGTCGGGCCCGGAGAACGTGCACGCTCTCTGCACGACCCGCCAGGGTGGCGTCAGTCAGCCACCGTGGAATTCCCTGAATCTGGGAGTCCATGTGGGCGACAATCCCGAGCATGTGAACGAGAACCGGCAGCTTCTGGCCCGGTTTACCGGGCTCGGGTGTGATCAGTTCGGTTGGTTGAACCAGGTCCATGGGAATCGGGTGGTGGAGTTGACGCCAGCCAACCTGGCGGAGTGTCCGGATGCGGATGCCAGCTTTACGCGCGTGCCCGGAGTTGCGTGCGTCATTCTCACGGCCGATTGTCTCCCGGTGCTGCTCACGGACCGGAAGGGAAGCGTTGTGGGCGCCGCTCACGGGGGCTGGCGAAGTCTCTGCAGTGGCGTCCTGGAGAACCTCGTTGACGCGATGGCAGTCGCGCCTTCTGACCTCCGGGCCTGGATGGGGCCGGCTATCGGGCCCAAACGCTTCGAGGTCGGGCCAGACGTTCGCGATGCCTTTTTGGCCCGGCACGGCGACGACGAAGCGGCATTTTCCGGGACGGGCGCGCGTCCCGGCCACTATCTGGCAGACCTCTATGAGTTGGCCCGTCGACGACTGCAGCGGCGGGGCGTCGAGATTATTTCCGGCGGCAGCCTTTGTACAGTCCGTGATCGGGACTGGTTCTTTTCGTATCGTCGGGATGGGCAGACCGGTCGTATGGCAACGTTGATCTGGATGGAATGAACTGATCACCGTCAAATTTCTGACGAAATCGTTGCCACCCTTCTTGAAGTCCCCTTCTTAGCCCCTACATTTAAAGTCAAAGCAATTCGGATACGTTGAACCCGGAGCGGGTTCGCCAGGTATCCAGTTACGAATCGGGGACAAGAATCTATGAGAATCGACAAGCTCACGAGCAAATTGCAGGCGGCTCTGGCCGACGCACAGTCGCTTGCGGTCGGCAAGGATCACAATTTCATTGAGCCGGTGCACCTGATGCAGGCTTTGCTGGACCAGCAGGGCAGTTCCATCAAACCCCTGCTGAAGCAGGCAGGGGCAGAGCCCGGTCGGGTTCGCCAGGCCATTGCCCGCGAGATCGAAAATCTGCCGGAAGTGCAGGGGTCAGCCGGTGACGTGTCAATGTCCAACGACATGGGCCGGCTATTCAATATTGCTGACAAGTTGGCACAGAAGCGCAAGGACCAGTTTGTCTCCAGCGAACTGATGCTGCTGGCGGCTTTGGAGGATCGCGGAACCCTCGGTCGAGTCCTTCGGGAGCAGGGCGTGGATAAGGCGGCCCTCGAAAAGGCCATCGAAGAGATCCGTGGTGGTGAGACCGTGGACGACGCCGGAGCAGAGGAAAACCGCCAGGCCCTGTCCAAGTATACGATCGACCTGACTGAGCGGGCCGAGGAAGGCAAGCTGGACCCGGTTATCGGCCGTGATGACGAAATCCGTCGTACGATCCAGGTGCTGCAGCGCCGTCGCAAGAACAATCCGGTACTGATCGGTGAGCCGGGCGTGGGCAAGACCGCCATCGTAGAGGGTCTGGCCCAGCGGATTGTGAATGGGGAAGTGCCGGATGGTCTGAAAGACAAAAAGGTACTGTCCCTGGACATGGGCGCTTTGATTGCCGGTGCCAAATTTCGGGGTGAATTCGAGGAGCGCCTGAAAGCGGTGCTCAATGAGCTGTCGAAGCAGGAAGGGCAGATCATCCTGTTCATCGACGAGATTCACACCATGGTGGGTGCCGGAAAGGCCGAAGGTTCGATGGATGCCGGGAATATGCTCAAGCCGGCCCTGGCCCGAGGCGAGTTGCATTGTGTGGGTGCGACCACGCTCGACGAGTACCGGGAGAATATCGAGAAGGATGCGGCGCTGGAGCGTCGGTTCCAGAAAGTCCTGGTCAGTGAACCCAGTGAGGAAGACACGATTGCCATCCTCCGGGGCCTGAAAGAGCGCTACGAAGTTCACCACGGGGTGGAAGTCACCGACGGCGCCATCATTGCTGCTGCCAAACTGTCGCACCGTTACATCGCCGACCGGCAACTGCCGGACAAGGCCATTGATCTGGTTGATGAGGCCGCCAGTCAGATTCGCATGGAGATGGACTCCAAGCCGGAGGCACTTGATCGTCTGGAGCGGCGTCTGATCCAGCTGAAGATTGAACGGGAAGCGCTGAAGAAGGAAACCGACGCGGCCTCCAAGAAGCGACTGGAAGAGCTGTCCGGTGTCATTGCTGGCGTTGAGCGGGAATACGCCGATCTGGAGGAGGTCTGGAACACCGAGAAAGCGGCTCTCCACGGCTCCCAGAAGATCAAGAGTCAGCTGGAGCAGGCCCGGATCGATCTGGAAAACGCCCGTCGCTCCGGTGATCTGGGCAAGATGTCCGAGCTGCAGTACGGCAAGATTCCGGAGCTGGAGCGTCAGCTGGATATGGCCAGCCAGGCCGAGATGATGGAAATGAAACTCCTGCGCAACCGGGTGACCGATGAGGAGATTGCCGAGATCGTCTCCAAGTGGACCGGTATCCCCGTGTCCAAGATGCTGGAGGGCGAGCGCGACAAGCTCATGCGCATGGAAGAGGCACTCCATGATCGGGTTATTGGCCAGGACGAGGCGGTGGAAGCGGTTTCCAATGCGGTGCGCCGCTCTCGCGCGGGGCTGTCGGATCCGAACCGGCCCAACGGTTCCTTCCTGTTCCTCGGCCCGACGGGTGTGGGTAAAACCGAGCTCTGTAAGTCCCTGGCGTCGTTCCTGTTCGACACCGAGGAAGCCATGGTCCGCATCGATATGTCGGAGTTCATGGAGAAGCATTCCGTGGCCCGGCTCATCGGGGCGCCTCCCGGCTATGTCGGGTATGAAGAGGGTGGTTACCTGACCGAGGCGGTGCGCCGTCGCCCCTATTCCGTGCTCCTGCTGGACGAGGTCGAGAAGGCGCATCCGGATGTCTTCAATATTCTGCTTCAGGTGCTCGAGGACGGTCGCCTGACCGACGGGCAGGGGCGGACAGTCGACTTCCGGAACACCGTAATTGTCATGACCTCGAACCTGGGGTCAGACATCATCCAGCAGAAGGCTGGTGAAGAGAACTACGAGTCCATGAAGAACGCCGTTATGGAAGTGGTCGGTACACACTTCCGTCCGGAGTTCATCAACCGTGTGGACGAAGTGGTGGTCTTCCACCCGCTGGCCGAGGACCAGATTCGTGGCATCGCGAGTATCCAGATCGAGTCCCTCAGCAAGCGGTTGAAGGAACAGGATATGAAGCTGGAGCTGGATGATGCCGCGATGGATCTGCTGGCGGAAGTCGGGTACGACCCGGTTTACGGTGCGCGCCCCCTGAAGCGGGCAATTCAGAGAAACATCGAGAACCCGCTGGCGCAGAAACTGTTGCAGGGTGAGTTCGCGCCGGGCGACACAATCCGGGGTACGGTGAAGGATCATACCCTGGTTTTCGACAAAGCCTGAGCTTGAATCCGGGGTCAGATGAAACGTTCATCTGACCCCATTTTCTTTTTACTGGGCTTTTTCCGGGCCGCAATTTTCAGCGGCGATTTCCTCATACTTCTGCCGCTGCTGGGCAATTTCCTCAGGCGAGAGATAGCGGGACTCGCCGTTTTCCTCGACCCGGATCCGCGCCTTGCTGTCGATGATGTCCAGGTTGCTGCGCGCGGTCGCACAATTGGCCTCCCGCTGCTTCCGGCGGGCTTCCTCTTGTGCCTTTTCCTTTTGAGTCAGCGTTCGGGTTTTCTGCTTGTCCTCAAGATCCTTCATCTTTTCCTGTGGCGTTGCCTGATCGGCCGGCTTGGCCGAGCCGGTTCCCACGCGGACGTTGACCTGTTCGGACTTTCTGCCATTGGGCTGTTGGTCGCCAAAGTGCGTGACGCCGTTTTCGTCGGTCCATTTGTACACGGAGCCGCCATGGGAGATGCCCGGTACTGCGGCCATTAACAGGGTCAACATCAGGATTTTTCTGTTCATGGATATATCCGTCGCCTTATACAACTCCCGGTCCAGACGCTGGCACCGGTGATTCGGGTAATGTCTCTTGGCTATCATGCCATCTCCGAGTCGGATTTTCCTTCGTCTGGTTCAAATCTCCGACATCGGATTCCTCCAGTATGGCAAAGCTCGGCGATTATGGGCAGATTTACGTCTGGCGCCTATTGACAGGGAGTTTCGCGCTGTCAGAATTGGCGATTGCCTGAAACTGGGGTTAATTCGGCAGGCAATCCCGAACGAGTATCCCCCGTTAATCACCACACTAAACGCGTCGGGTCCCGACGTGTGCTGGTTGTTGCTTACGTGCAACCCGTTGATTGGCCGTTCTCCGCAACCCTCAGGAGAGCGGCTGGCCAGGAGACAACCTCTTATTTTGCAGGTGTGGAGGAGCAAGCCGGTTCCGCTTTCACAAGAAGCAGGGAGACCGTGAATCCAGGCACCCGGGGCGAAACCCGGCTCATTCACTCGTAGAAGAGGGTAGAAAATCGTGGAGTTATTGTCTGGCGCCGATATGCTGATCCGGTCCCTTCAGGATGAAGGCATCGAATACATATACGGCTATCCGGGTGGTGCAGCGCTGCACATATACGATGCGCTGTTCAGGCAGGACAAAGTCAAGCATATTCTGGTTCGGCACGAGCAGGCCGCGGTCCACATGGCCGACGGTTATGCCCGGGCAACCGGAAAACCAGGTACCGTACTGGTGACCTCGGGTCCTGGAGCCACCAACACCATCACCGGCATTGCCACCGCGTTCATGGATTCCATCCCCATGGTGGTCTTGTGCGGTCAGGTTGCGTCTCATCTCATTGGTGAGGATGCCTTCCAGGAAACCGATATGATCGGCGTGTCCCGCCCGGTCGTGAAGCATAACCTCTCCGTGCGGCATCCCGAAGAGATCCCCGAGATCATTCGCAAGGCCTACTATATTGCCGCTACCGGCCGGCCGGGCCCCGTGGTGGTGGATATCCCGAAGGATATGACCACGCCCAACGAGCGCTACGAATATTCGTATCCCAAGAAGGTCAAGCTGCGCTCCTACAATCCGGCCATTCGTGGCCACGCAGGCCAGATCAAGAAAGCGGTCGACATGATGCTTGCCGCCAAGCGTCCGGTGATTTATGCCGGGGGTGGCGTCATTCTTGGCAAGGCCTCCGATCAGCTCACCGAACTGACCCGGATGTTGGGATACCCGATCACCAACACCCTGATGGGAATTGGCTGCTATCCGGCTTCCGACAAGCAGCATCTGGGTTGGCTGGGTATGCACGGGACCTACGAAGCAAATATGGCCATGCACCACTCGGATCTGATTCTCTGTGTGGGCGCCCGGTTTGATGATCGTGTGACCAATGCGACCGAGAAATTCTGTCCGGGCGCCCGGATCATCCATATCGACATTGATCCGGCCTCGATCTCCAAGACGGTTGAAGCCGACGTGCCGATTGTTGGTCCTGTTGATGCGGTCCTCAAGGAGATGCTTTCGCTGGTGAAGGAGAGCAAGGCCCGGCCGGATGCCGATGCCCTGGGATCCTGGTGGAAACAGATTGACGAATGGCGGGCATTCCATGGCATGCGCTACGAGACCAGCCCCGACGTCATCAAGCCTCAGGAAGTCATCGAGTTGCTGTGCAAGCTGACCAATGGCGAGGCGTTCGTCAGCTCCGATGTCGGTCAGCACCAGATGTTTGCCGCTCAATACTACAAGTTCGACAAGCCCAATCGCTGGATCAATTCCGGCGGTCTGGGCACCATGGGTTTCGGTTTGCCTGCTGCGATGGGGATCAAGCTGACCCACCCGGACGACGAGGTTTTGTGCATTACCGGCGAGGGCAGTATCCAGATGAACATTCAGGAGCTGTCTACCTGCAAGCAGTACAATCTGCCGGTCAAGATCATCAACCTGAACAACCAGGCTCTGGGCATGGTGAAACAGTGGCAGGATATGAACTACGAGTCCCGTCACTCCCAGTCTTACATGGAATCCCTGCCGGACTTCATCAAGCTGGCGGAGGCGTACGGGCACGTCGGCGTGCGCATCGAAAAGAAAGAGGATCTTGAACCCAAGCTCAAGGAAGTGCTGGCAATGAAAGACAAGCTGGTGTTTGTCGATATCCTCGTTGATCGTTTCGAGCATGTGTATCCGATGCAGGTCGCCCGCGGCTCCATGAAGGATATGTGGCTCAGCAAGACGGAGAGGGTGTGATCATGCGTCGAATCATTTCTGTTTTGCTGGAAAACGAGCCGGGGGCATTGTCGCGGGTCGTTGGTCTTTTCTCACAGCGCAACTACAACATCGAGACACTGACAGTGGCGCCGACTGAAGACGAGACCCTGTCCCGTCTGACGGTAACGACCACCGGGTCTGACAAGGTCATCGAGCAGATCACCAAACAGCTCAACAAGCTGATCGAGGTGGTGAAGCTGGTGGATCTGACCGAAGGCGCGCACATCGAACGGGAACTGATGCTGGTGAAATTGAAGGCAACCGGTTCCCAGCGCGCCGAGATCAAGCGTACGGTGGATATTTTCCGGGGCCAGATCGTGGATGTCACCAGCTCGGTTTATACCGTTCAGCTGGCGGGCGACAGCGATAAGCTGGACGGCTTTATTCAGGCCGTGGGTACGGCGGGTGTCCTGGAAGTTGTTCGTACCGGCGTCTCCGGTATTGCCCGTGGTGAAAAGGTGCTCAGTCTGTAACGGCTCCCATCAATACTTTGAACATCATGGCCCTGAGGGGCCATTACCAATAAAAGAGGTTTCTCATGCAGGTTTATTACGATAAGGATTGCGATCTTTCCATCATCCAGGGCAAGAAAGTTGCCATCATCGGTTTCGGATCCCAGGGCCACGCCCACGCGTGCAACCTGAAAGAATCCGGTGTCGACGTGACCGTCGGTCTGCGTCCGGGCTCGTCCTCCATCGCCAAGGCCGAAGCCTACGGCCTGAAGACCAGCGACGTACCGTCTGCGGTTGCCGCTGCCGACGTGGTCATGGTTCTGACTCCGGACGAGTACCAGGCCCAGTTGTACAAGGCCGAGATCGAGCCGAACCTGAAGCAGGGTGCCACCCTGGCATTCGCCCACGGTTTCGCCATCCACTACAACCAGATCGTTCCGCGCAAGGATCTGGACGTGATCATGGTCGCTCCGAAGGCGCCGGGCCACACCGTTCGCACCGAGTTCGCGAACGGCGGTGGTATCCCGGATCTGATCGCCATCTTCCAGGACGCTTCCGGTAACGCCAAGAACCTGGCTCTGTCCTACGCCAGCGGTATCGGCGGCGGCCGTACCGGCATTATCGAAACCAGCTTCAAGGATGAGACCGAAACCGATCTGTTCGGCGAGCAGGCCGTGCTGTGTGGCGGTACCGTTGAGCTGGTCAAGGCCGGCTTCGAGACCTTGGTAGAGGCCGGTTATGCGCCGGAAATGGCCTACTTCGAGTGTCTGCACGAGCTCAAGCTGATCGTGGACCTGATGTACGAGGGCGGCATCGCCAACATGAACTACTCCATCTCCAACAACGCGGAGTATGGTGAGTATGTGACTGGTCCGGAGATCATCAACGAGCAGTCCCGCGAAGCCATGCGCAACGCACTGAAGCGCATCCAGAGCGGTGAATACGCGAAGATGTTCATCTCGGAAGGCAGCCTGAACTACCCGTCCATGACGGCGCGCCGTCGTGACAATGCGGCTCACCAGATCGAAGTGGTTGGTGAGAAGCTGCGTTCCATGATGCCGTGGATCACAGCCAACAAGATCGTGGATAAGGACAAGAACTGATCCGGGTTCCCGGCACAGTTCTGAAAACGCGGCCCGGGTGGCCGCGTTTTTCGTATATACTCCGCCCATATGCTTTCCGGAGTGAATGAGGAATGACTGAACAGAAAAAATCCACTGGGACGGAAGCGAAAGCCCAGGAAGAAGAGGTGAGGGCAACGGAATCCGAGGTCGATTCCGGCGAAGTTGTCGAAGAAGAGCTGGTCGAGGGTGCGCCGGTTCGGCGCAAGGGGATCTACCTTCTGCCCAATGCGCTTACCACCGCTTCCCTGTTTTCCGGGTTCTACGCCATTGTCTCGGCGGCAAACGGCGTGTTCGATAACGCTGCCATAGCGGTGTTCGTCTCCATGATCCTCGATGGTCTGGATGGCCGGGTTGCACGGATGACCAATACCCAGAGCAAATTTGGTGAAGAATACGACAGCCTGGCGGACATGGTGGCCTTTGGTGTGGCGCCGGGCCTTGTTGCCTTTTTCTGGTCGCTCAATGGTCTCGGGAAATTTGGCTGGGCCATTACGTTTATCTATGTGGCCGGGGCGGCATTGCGCCTCGCGCGGTTCAACACGCAGATCGGCTCCGTGGACAAGAAGTTCTTCGTGGGCCTTCCCAGCCCCTCTGCCGCCGCCTGTGTCGCAGGTCTGGTCTGGTGCTTCCACCTTTTTGAGCCTTCAACCTGGCTGACCATGCTCACGGTTGTGGTTGTCGGAGGTACCGGCGTGCTGATGGTCAGTAACATCTTTTACCGAAGCTTCAAGGATCTCGATCTTCGGGGAAGGGTGCCATTCGCGGCCATTCTGCTGGTGGTCCTGATGTTTGTGGTGATCGCCCTGGACCCGGCTACCGTATTGTTTACTGTGTTCCTTCTGTACGCGTTGTCCGGCCCTGTCAGGGCGCTTTTCCGGGGCAAGCCCCGTCGCACCTGAGGGTCCCACCCGGTCGGGCCCGATTCGGTCGGGCCCGGGCACGTTTTCGGGAGTGTCCGGTCAACACCTTTGAGATCTGGTGATCGGAGGCTTTCCAATGTTGATCAAGAAACGCCCTTCATGGGCTTTGAACCATTCCGAGGTTACGCCGGAGTCGGTCTTCCGAAGTCGTCGTCGGTTCATGGCCGGGCTCGCTGCAACGGCGGTCGCAGGGTCGCTCCTGCCTCGCTTTGGTGTAGCAGCGCCCGCCCCGGTCCAGGGGCAATCCCTCCCGTTTACGCCCATGCCGGACTTTTCCACCGACGAGGAAAAGACGCCCTTCAGGGACGTGACTCACTACAACAACTTCTACGAATTCGGCACCGGAAAGGAAGACCCTTCCCGCTACGCCGGGGAAATGGTTGTCGATCCCTGGTCGGTCACGGTGGAAGGCGAATGTGACAGGCCCGGTACCTATTCCATTGACGATCTGGTCAAGCCCCTTGACTACGAAGAGCGCATCTATCGTCTTCGCTGTGTTGAGGCCTGGTCCATGGTGATTCCCTGGATCGGGATTCCCCTTGCTGACCTGATCAAGCGTTTCGAGCCTAACAGTCGTGCGAAGTACGTCTATTTCGAGACGCTTCAGGATCCTGAGCATATGCGTGGGCAGCGGTCCGTTTTCAGCACCATCGACTGGCCCTATAGAGAGGGGTTGCGCATGGATGAGGCTATGAACGAGCTGAGCTTCATGGCCTTCGGGCTCTACGGGAAGGCCCTGCCCAAGCAGAATGGTGCACCCATGCGTCTGGTGGTTCCCTGGAAGTATGGTTTCAAGAGTATCAAGTCTATTGTTCGAATCCGTTTTCAGGAGACCCAGCCGGAAACGAGCTGGAATATGATTGCGCCGCAGGAGTACGGCTTCTACTCCAACGTGAATCCAGAGGTAGACCATCCGCGTTGGAGTCAGAAGCGGGAGCGTCGGTTGCCTTCCAGTCTTCTCTCTACCAACTGGATCGATACCCGTAAATTCAACGGGTACGGGGAGCAGGTGGCGCACCTGTACAAGGGGATGGACCTGAAGAAGTATTACTGATCCGTTGAGGGACGCTTGATGTCAAGGCTGCGGATGCCGTTGTTCCGGTTGCTAGTGTTTGTCGGGGCCTTGCTCCCGTTTGCGTTACTGGTAATGGATGCATTCGGTGGACGGCTTGGTCCGGACCCCGGTGAGCGACTAACGGAAAGGCTGGGCCTGTTGGCTTTTCAGTGTTTGCTGGTGACCCTGTTCATGACGCCGCTTTCGCGTTGGACAGGATCGCCAATCTGGATCCGTGTTCGCAGAATGCTCGGGTTGTTTGCGTTCTTCTATGCTGTGTTGCACCTGCTGGCCTTTCTCCAGTTCGTCATTGGCTGGGAAGACCTTTGGGTTGCGTTTACCAAGCGTCCCTATATTGTCTTCGGCACCATTGCCCTTTTGCTCATGTGCCCGTTGGCCATCACGTCTACCCGGGGGATGATGAAGCGATTGGGGCGGAGCTGGAAGCCGTTACACCGTCTGATCTATCTGGCGCTCGTGTTTGCCTGGCTCCATTTCCTTTGGCAGGCGCGAAGTGACGTGGGAGAGATGATGGCGTACGCCGTAATTGCCTTTGTCCTGTTGGGCGTTCGCGTCTACTGGTTCGGTTGGCGAACGCTGGTTCCCATCCGCCGCGCCTGATGGTTTACCGGCGGATTTGAATGGTTTTTGAGCAGCCGAATAGGTGGAAACCGAAGGGTTTTGAAATAAAGGAAAATTGGTCGTTGACAGTTTGGCTGAGGGCTGTAGAATGC
>NZ_JAKZAJ010000008.1 GCF_023156285.1 Marinobacter koreensis
CGGTTGACAAGGTCGGGATTCGATGTAGAATACGCGGCCTTGATTGAGCAGAGGCTCAACGCTCTTTAAAAAGTTAACCAAGTAATTCGTGTGGGCGCTGGCCGAGGTATTTCGGACACGAAATATCAGGACAGTGACTCGTCGAAATTGAGTTTTGTCTTGAGCAAGAATAGAGAATCTTCGGATTCTTGTATGATTTAAACTGAAGAGTTTGATCATGGCTCAGATTGAACGCTGGCGGCAGGCTTAACACATGCAAGTCGAGCGGTAACAGATCCAGCTTGCTGGATGCTGACGAGCGGCGGACGGGTGAGTAATGCATAGGAAACTGCCCAGTAGTGGGGGATAGCCCGGGGAAACCCGGATTAATACCGCGTACGCCCTTCGGGGGAAAGCAGGGGATCTTCGGACCTTGCGCTATTGGATGTGCCTATGTCGGATTAGCTAGTTGGTGGGGTAAAGGCCTACCAAGGCGACGATCCGTAGCTGGTCTGAGAGGATGATCAGCCACATCGGGACTGAGACACGGCCCGAACTCCTACGGGAGGCAGCAGTGGGGAATATTGGACAATGGGGGCAACCCTGATCCAGCCATGCCGCGTGTGTGAAGAAGGCTTTCGGGTTGTAAAGCACTTTCAGTGAGGAGGAAAACCTTATGGTTAATACCCATGAGGCTTGACGTTACTCACAGAAGAAGCACCGGCTAACTCCGTGCCAGCAGCCGCGGTAATACGGAGGGTGCAAGCGTTAATCGGAATTACTGGGCGTAAAGCGCGCGTAGGTGGTTAGGTAAGCGAGATGTGAAAGCCCCGGGCTTAACCTGGGAACGGCATTTCGAACTGTCTGACTAGAGTATGGTAGAGGGTAGTGGAATTTCCTGTGTAGCGGTGAAATGCGTAGATATAGGAAGGAACACCAGTGGCGAAGGCGGCTACCTGGACCAATACTGACACTGAGGTGCGAAAGCGTGGGGAGCAAACAGGATTAGATACCCTGGTAGTCCACGCCGTAAACGATGTCAACTAGCCGTTGGGACTCTTGAAGTCTTAGTGGCGCAGCTAACGCACTAAGTTGACCGCCTGGGGAGTACGGCCGCAAGGTTAAAACTCAAATGAATTGACGGGGGCCCGCACAAGCGGTGGAGCATGTGGTTTAATTCGACGCAACGCGAAGAACCTTACCTGGCCTTGACATCCTGCGAACTTTCTAGAGATAGATTGGTGCCTTCGGGAACGCAGTGACAGGTGCTGCATGGCCGTCGTCAGCTCGTGTCGTGAGATGTTGGGTTAAGTCCCGTAACGAGCGCAACCCCTATCCCTAGTTGCTAGCAGTTCGGCTGAGAACTCTAGGGAGACTGCCGGTGACAAACCGGAGGAAGGTGGGGATGACGTCAGGTCATCATGGCCCTTACGGCCAGGGCTACACACGTGCTACAATGGCGCGCACAGAGGGCTGCAAACCCGCGAGGGCAAGCCAATCTCTTAAAACGCGTCGTAGTCCGGATCGCAGTCTGCAACTCGACTGCGTGAAGTCGGAATCGCTAGTAATCGCGAATCAGAATGTCGCGGTGAATACGTTCCCGGGCCTTGTACACACCGCCCGTCACACCATGGGAGTGGATTGCACCAGAAGTGGTTAGTCTAACCTTCGGGAGGACGATCACCACGGTGTGGTTCATGACTGGGGTGAAGTCGTAACAAGGTAGCCGTAGGGGAACCTGCGGCTGGATCACCTCCTTAAACGAAGCCGAATGCTTCGGTCAGAGTCCACACGAATTACTTGGTTGGCTAATAAAGAGAGCAAAAGGGTCTAGCAGGCCCGTACCATTGGGTCTGTAGCTCAGGTGGTTAGAGCGCACCCCTGATAAGGGTGAGGTCGGTGGTTCAAGTCCACCCAGACCCACCAGAATTTCACTGCTCGTCGTTGCGTCCGGACTTGCATAGCAGGCTATGCGGCGCCCGAACGCGCCTAGATCAGTAAAATCCTGGTCGTCGACGATAGCAGGGCGCAGGACAGGTTTCGTTAACCTAGGCGCAGCTTGAGTGAGTAAGGGAGTGACCCTCGATGGGTCGTGACTGCAGCGAACGAATGCTGAAACGACGGGTAACGGAAGCTGGACAAGTTCTGGGGCCGTAGCTCAGCTGGGAGAGCGCCTGCCTTGCACGCAGGAGGTCAGGAGTTCGATCCTCCTCGGCTCCACCAAACATAACTGGCTAGCATTGTTAGCAGTGTGCAGAAACAAGTGTTTCGGTTTGATGAAGGTATCAAGCGAAGCTCTTCTTTCTGATCACTGGGTCAGATTTGCTCTTTAACAAATTGGACGAGATAGAACACGAATATTCTTCTCTCATTATCTCCGAGGGAAGATGTTCAAAGTGATAGCGATTTCAAGCGTTATCCGGTGTTGTCGTTGAGGTGGTTGTTATATCGCTTCAAGGAACTGTCTCCAGTTGTTGGTTTCCTGGTTTACCAGGGATCGATAGATGGAACACAGTTGTCTTGGGGTTATATAGTCAAGCAACTAAGCGCATACGGTGGATGCCTTGGCAGTCAGAGGCGATGAAAGACGTGGAAGCCTGCGATAAGCTTCGGGGAGGTGGCAAACAACCTTTGATCCGGAGATCTCTGAATGGGGAAACCCACCTGGTTTCGGCCAGGTACCGTACAGTGAATCCATAGCTGTACGGGGCGAACCGGGGGAACTGAAACATCTAAGTACCCCGAGGAAAAGAAATCAACCGAGATTCCCTCAGTAGCGGCGAGCGAACGGGGACCAGCCCTTAAGCTGAACAACTGGTAGGAGAAGGCTCTGGAAAGTGCCGCCATAGTGGGTGATAGCCCCGTATCCGAAACCTGAGTTCAGTGAAATCGAGTAGGTCGGCGCACGAGAAACGTTGACTGAACATGGGGGGACCATCCTCCAAGGCTAAATACTCCTGACTGACCGATAGTGAACCAGTACCGTGAGGGAAAGGCGAAAAGAACCCCTGTGAGGGGAGTGAAATAGATCCTGAAACCGTATGCGTACAAGCAGTCGGAGCACCTTCGGGTGTGACGGCGTACCTTTTGTATAATGGGTCAGCGACTTATGTTCAGTGGCGAGGTTAACCGTTTAGGGGAGCCGTAGGGAAACCGAGTCTGAATAGGGCGATTTAGTCGCTGGGCATAGACCCGAAACCGGGCGATCTATCCATGAGCAGGTTGAAGGTGCCGTAACAGGCACTGGAGGACCGAACCCACTGTCGTTGAAAAGCCAGGGGATGACTTGTGGATCGGAGTGAAAGGCTAATCAAGCCCGGAGATAGCTGGTTCTCCCCGAAAGCTATTTAGGTAGCGCCTCGGACGAATACCACAGGGGGTAGAGCACTGTTTCGGCTAGGGGGTCATCCCGACTTACCAACCCGATGCAAACTCCGAATACCTGTGAGTACTATCCGGGAGACACACGGCGGGTGCTAACGTCCGTCGTGAAGAGGGAAACAACCCAGACCGCCAGCTAAGGTCCCCAAGTACCAGTTAAGTGGGAAACGATGTGGGAAGGCTCAGACAGCTAGGAGGTTGGCTTAGAAGCAGCCATCCTTTAAAGAAAGCGTAATAGCTCACTAGTCGAGTCGGCCTGCGCGGAAGATGTAACGGGGCTCAAACTGGTCACCGAAGCTGCGGCTGCATACTTTGTATGCGGGGTAGGGGAGCGTTCTGTAAGCCTGCGAAGGTGTGTCGAGAGGCATGCTGGAGGTATCAGAAGTGCGAATGCTGACATGAGTAACGACAATGCGGGTGAAAAACCCGCACGCCGGAAGACCAAGGGTTCCTGCGCAACGCTAATCGGCGCAGGGTGAGTCGGCCCCTAAGGCGAGACCGAAAGGTGTAGTCGATGGGAAACGGGTTAATATTCCCGTACCTTGGATAGCTGCGATGGAGAGACGGAGAAGGCTAGGTGAGCCGGGCGACGGTTGTCCCGGTTTAAGCAAGTAGGGAGTGGGATTAGGCAAATCCGGTTCCACAATCCTGAGATGCGACGACGACTGCCCACGGGCGGGAAGTCATTGATGCCCTGCTTCCAGGAAAATCTTCTAAGCTTCAGGCTATTCGAGACCGTACCCCAAACCGACACAGGTGGTCAGGTAGAGAATACCAAGGCGCTTGAGAGAACTCGGGTAAAGGAACTAGGCAAAATGGTGCCGTAACTTCGGGAGAAGGCACGCTGGTTGTAGGTGAAGCCCCTGCGGGTGGAGCCGAAGCCAGTCGAAGATACCAGGCCCCTGCGACTGTTTATTAAAAACACAGCACTCTGCAAACACGAAAGTGGACGTATAGGGTGTGACGCCTGCCCGGTGCCGGAAGGTTAATTGATGGGGTTAGTCCTCGGACGAAGCTCTTGATCGAAGCCCCGGTAAACGGCGGCCGTAACTATAACGGTCCTAAGGTAGCGAAATTCCTTGTCGGGTAAGTTCCGACCTGCACGAATGGCGTAACGATGGGGGCGCTGTCTCTACCCGAGACTCAGTGAAATTGAAATCGCCGTGAAGATGCGGTGTATCCGCGGCTAGACGGAAAGACCCCGTGAACCTTTACTATAGCTTCACAGTGAACTTTGAGCATGCTTGTGTAGGATAGCTGGGAGGCTTTGAAACCGGGACGCCAGTTCCGGTGGAGCCAACCTTGAAATACCAGCCTGGCATGTTTGAGGTTCTAACTTGGTCCCCTGATCGGGGATGAGGACACTGTGTGGTGGGTAGTTTGACTGGGGCGGTCTCCTCCCAAAGCGTAACGGAGGAGCACAAAGGTGGGCTAAGCATGGTCGGACATCATGCGGTTAGTGTAATGGCACAAGCCCGCTTAACTGCGAGACAGACACGTCGAGCAGGTGCGAAAGCAGGTCATAGTGATCCGGTGGTTCTGTATGGAAGGGCCATCGCTCAACGGATAAAAGGTACTCCGGGGATAACAGGCTGATACCGCCCAAGAGTTCACATCGACGGCGGTGTTTGGCACCTCGATGTCGGCTCATCACATCCTGGGGCTGAAGCCGGTCCCAAGGGTATGGCTGTTCGCCATTTAAAGTGGTACGCGAGCTGGGTTTAGAACGTCGTGAGACAGTTCGGTCCCTATCTGCCGTGGACGTTGGAGATTTGAGGAAAGCTGCTCCTAGTACGAGAGGACCGGAGTGGACGAACCTCTGGTGTTCGGGTTGTGTCGCCAGACGCACTGCCCGGTAGCTATGTTCGGACAGGATAACCGCTGAAAGCATCTAAGCGGGAAGCCCCTTCCAAGATGAGATCTCCCTGGACCCTCGAGGTCCCTGAAGAGCCGTTCAAGACCAGGACGTTGATAGGTCGGGTGTGTAAGCGCTGCGAGGCGTTGAGCTAACCGATACTAATTGCTCGTGCGGCTTGACTATATAACACCCAAGACAATTGCGGATAACAAAGAAATCGATCATCACTGTCAGAGCCATCTGACCGTTCTATCCCGTCCCCCAGTGATCAACCGTTTTGCCTGACGACCATAGCGGTCTGGAACCACCTGATCCCATCCCGAACTCAGACGTGAAACAGACCAGCGCCGATGGTAGTGTGGCATGGCCCATGCGAGAGTAGGTCATCGTCAGGCTCCTAACCCAAA
>NZ_JAKZAJ010000009.1 GCF_023156285.1 Marinobacter koreensis
CCGATGACGACGATCTTGTCCCGGTCGGAGGCGTCCGCCTCGCACTCTTCCTCATAGGTGGAGTACATGTAGGCGGTGTCAGAGGCGAATTCCGCGGCACAGGTGTCCACCCGCTTGTACACCGGGCGGATGCCCAGGTCGTGGCGCAGCTTGCGCAGGCTGACTTCGGAGATGCCCAGCAGCTTGGCCAGTCGTGCGTCGGAGAAGCCCTTGCGCTTGAGGCGGAACAGGGTGGCCTGGTCGATGTCGGCCTTGCCGGCGCTCTTCAGGGCCTCCTCCTCTTTGATCAGGTCTTCGATCTGCACCAGGTACCAGGGGTCCACCCTGGTGTGGGCGAACACGTCTTCGACACTCAGGCCGGCGCGGAAGGCGTCACCGATGTACCAGATGCGGTCGGCGCCGGGGACGTTCAGTTCCTGGGTGAGGATTTCCCGGGAATTCTCGGAATCCAGGTCTTCGAGTTTCTCGTCGAAGCCTTCGGAGCCCACTTCCAGGCCGCGCAGGGCTTTCTGCAGGGATTCCTGGAAGGTGCGGCCGATGGCCATGACCTCACCCACGGATTTCATCTGGGTGGTCAGGCGGGCGTCGGCCTGGGGGAATTTCTCGAAGGTGAACCGGGGGATCTTGGTGACCACGTAGTCGATGGACGGTTCGAACGAGGCCGGGGTGACGCCGCCGGTGATTTCATTCTGCAGTTCGTCCAGGGTGTAGCCAATGGCGAGTTTGGCCGCGACCTTGGCGATCGGGAAGCCGGTGGCCTTGGAGGCCAGCGCCGAGGAGCGGGACACCCGGGGGTTCATCTCGATGACGACCATGCGGCCGGTGTCCGGGTTGATGCCGAACTGGACGTTGGAGCCGCCGGTTTCCACACCGATCTCACGCAGCACCGCCAGGGAGGCGTTGCGCATGATCTGGTATTCCTTGTCGGTGAGGGTCTGGGCCGGGGCCACGGTGATGGAGTCACCGGTGTGCACGCCCATGGCGTCGAAGTTCTCGATGGCGCAGACGATGATGCAGTTGTCGTTTTTGTCGCGGACAACTTCCATCTCGTACTCTTTCCAGCCGATCAGGGACTCGTCGATCAGCAGTTCGTTGGTGGGCGAGAGGTCCAGGCCGCGGGTGCAGATCTCTTCGAACTCGTCCCGGTTGTAGGCGATGCCGCCGCCGGAGCCGCCCATGGTGAAGGACGGGCGGATGATGCACGGGAAGCCGATGTCATCGGCCACTTTCCAGGCTTCCTCCATGGAATGGGCGATGGTCGCCCGGGGGCATTCCAGGCCGATCTTCTTCATGGCCTTGTCGAAGCGGTCCCGGTCTTCGGCCTTGTCGATGGTGTCGGCGTTGGCGCCGATCATTTCCACGCCGTGTTTCTCGAGGATGCCGTGGCGCTCCAGATCGAGGGCGCAGTTCAGCGCGGTCTGGCCACCCATGGTCGGCAGCAGCGCGTCCGGCTGCTCCTTCTCGATGATCTTCTCCACCGTCTTCCAGGTGATCGGCTCGATGTAGGTGGCATCCGCCATCACCGGGTCGGTCATGATGGTCGCCGGGTTGGAGTTCACCAGGATCACCCGGTAGCCCTCTTCCCTCAGCGCCTTGCAGGCCTGGGCCCCGGAGTAATCAAACTCGCACGCCTGTCCGATCACGATGGGGCC